>NZ_WWNB01000009.1 GCF_012062845.1 Halomonas salinarum | reverse complement strand
CGGGCACCGCCTTGGCAATGGCATCGATGGCGTTGCTGAAATGCATGGACCTTCCCGTGTCAGTGTACCTGACAGGGAAAGGTCTCATGATCAGCTTATTGAAGGTAGGCTTAACTGACTGGCATTACGCCCTCGGGGCGGCGCTTTCTGGTCTTGCGTGGGCCTCTAGGTCGGGCCGATCTTCACTCAACCAAGCCAGGCGCGGGCGTTGCGGAACAGGCGCAGCCAGGCACCGTCCTGGGTCCACTCGGCCGGCCGCCAGGAGTTGGTCACCGCGCGAGCCACCCGCTCCGGGTGCGGCATCATGATGGTGACGCGTCCGCCCGGGGTGGTCAGGCCGGTGATCCCCGCGGCGGAGCCGTTGGGGTTGGCCGGATAGCGGCTGGTGACCTGGCCGTAGTTGTCGACGTAGCGCATCGCGATCTGATCGCTACCCTGCATGCTGCGCAGGTGGCCCGCGTCGCGGAACTCGGCCCTGCCCTCGCCGTGAGCCACGGCGATCGGCAGCCGCGAGCCTTCCATGCCCGCAAGCAGGATGGAGGGGCTCTTCTCGACCTGCACCATCGACACCCTGGCCTCGAACTGCTCGGACTCGTTGCGCACGAAGCGCGGCCAGTTCTCGGCGCCGGGGATCAGTTCCTTGAGCTGGGAGAGCATCTGGCAGCCGTTGCACACGCCCAGCGAGAAGCTGTCCTCGCGCGCAAAGAAGCTCGCGAACTGCTCGCGGGCACGCTCGTTGAACAGCACCGACTTGGCCCAGCCACCGCCGGCGCCCAGCACATCGCCATAGGAGAAGCCGCCACAGGCGACCAGCCCCTTGAACTCATCGAGACCCACGCGACCGGCGAGGATATCACTCATGTGCACGTCCACCGCCTCGAAGCCGGCGCGGTCGAAGGCCGCTGCCATCTCGACATGGCCGTTGACGCCCTGCTCACGCAGGATGGCCATGGGCGGGCGAGCCAGGTTGACGTATGGGGCGCTTACGTCCTCATCGACATCGAAGCTCGGCGTCGCCGACAGGCCCGGGTCGCGGGCATCGAGCAAGCTGTCGAACTCGTCCTTGGCACACTCCGGATTGTCACGCAGCGCCTGCATGCGGTAGCTGGTCTCACTCCAGGCACGCTGCGTGAGCTGGCGGGTAGTCTCGAGCAGCGGCTCCTCGAACAGGGTGACACGCACCTGGTCGTCGTAGCGCGGACGCGCGATGACACCGCAGGTGTCGATGCCGGCGGCCGCGAACTGGGCAAGCACCGCTTCAGTGTCGCGGCGGTTGACCTGGATCACCGCGCCGAGCTCCTCACTGAACAGCGCATTCACTGCTTCAACCGGCTCATCGACCAGCCAGTCGAGCTTGATCTCGAGGCCTGAGTGAGAAGCGAACGCCATCTCCAGCAGGGTGGTGATCAGGCCGCCATCACTGCGGTCGTGATAGGCCAGCAGCTGGCCATCGGCGTTCAGCCCCTGGATGACACTGAAGAAGGCCCTCAGATCCTCGGGATCGTCGACGTCCGGGCAATCGTTGCCGACCTGGCCATAGACCTGGGCCAGCGCCGAGCCGCCAAGGCGATTCCGGCCAGCGCCAAGGTCGATCAGGATCAGATCGGACTCGTCCTGCTCCAGATTGATCTGCGGGGTCAGGGTGCGCATCGCATCGGTGACCGGTGCAAAACCGGTGATGGCAAGCGACAGCGGCGCGGTAACGCTCTTGTCCTCGCCGTCCTCGTCCTGCCAGGCGGTGCGCATGGACATCGAGTCCTTGCCTACCGGAATGGCGATCCCCAGCGCCGGGCACAACTCCATGCCCACGGCGTGAACGGCGTCATACAGCGCCTGGTTCTCGCCGGTATGGTCAGCGGCACTCATCCAGTTCGCGGACAGCTTGATATCGGAGAGCTTCTCGATCGGCGAGGCAGCCAGGTTGGTGATCGCCTCGGCCACCGCCAGGCGCGCGCTGGCAGCGGGATTGATCAACGCCACCGGCGGCCGCTCGCCCATCGCCATGGCTTCGCCCTGGTGGGTGTCGAAGCTTGCAGTGGTCACGGCGACATCCGCCACCGGCACCTGCCAGGGACCGACCATCTGGTCACGGGCCACTTGCCCGGTGATCGAGCGGTCGCCGATGGTGATCAGAAAGCTCTTGGAGGCCACCGCCGGCAGGCGCAGCACCCGATCCAGCGCCTCGCGCAGATCCAGGTTGTCGAGCATGATGCCCGGCATCTCGCGCGTCTCGCGGTGAAACTCGCGCTGCATCTTGGGCGGCTTGCCGAACAGCACACTCATCGGCAGATCGACCGGCTTGGTATCGAAGTGGCCGTCGCGGACCTCGAGGTGGTGTGCCTCACTGGCCTCGCCAACCACCGAGAAGGGGCAGCGCTCACGCTCGCACAAGGCCTCGAAGGTCTCGAGCTGCTCGGGCGGTACCGCCAGCACGTAGCGCTCCTGAGCCTCGTTGCACCAGATTTCCAGCGGGCTCATGCCCGGCTCGGCGTTGGGCACCGCGCGCAGCTCGAAGACACCGCCGCGCCCCCCGTCCTTGACCAGCTCCGGTAGGGCGTTGGAGAGACCGCCGGCACCGACATCATGAATGAAGCAGATCGGGTTTTGCTCACCCAGCGACCAGCAGCGGTCGATGACTTCCTGGGAGCGGCGTTCGATCTCGGGGTTGTCGCGCTGCACCGAGGCGAAGTCGAGATCCTCGCTCGAGCTGCCGGACGCCATGGAAGAGGCCGCCCCGCCGCCCAGGCCGATCAGCATGGCCGGGCCGCCCATCACGATCAGCTTGGCGCCGACCGGGATCTCGCCCTTCTCGACGTGGCCGGCACGCACGTTGCCATAACCGCCGGCCAGCATGATCGGCTTGTGATAGCCGCGGCGTTCGATGCCGCCGGCGCCCAGGGCGTCCTGTTCATAGGTGCGGAAGTAGCCGGCAAGATTCGGGCGGCCAAATTCGTTGTTGAAGGCGGCGCCGCCGATCGGGCCCTCGAGCATGATCGAGAGCGCCGACTGAATGCGTCCTGGCTTGCCGTAGTCGAAGGCTTCCCAGGGCTGCACGAACTCGGGAATACGCAGATTCGAGACGGAAAAACCGGTCAGGCCGGCCTTGGGCTTGCCACCGAGACCGGTGGCGCCTTCGTCGCGGATCTCGCCACCGGCGCCGGTCGCCGCGCCGGGATGCGGGGCGATGGCCGTCGGGTGGTTATGCGTCTCGACCTTCATCAGGATCTGGATCGGTTCCTGATGGCTTGCATAGGTCGCCCGCTCGCCCGCCTTGCCGGTCAGCGGCGCAGCGAAGAAACGCCCTGCCTCACTGCCCCGGATCACCGCGGCGTTGTCGCTGTAGGCCGAGAGGGTATCCGTGGGCGAGCACTCATGGGTGTTCTTGATCATCTTGAACAGCGAGCGCGGCCGCGCTTCGCCATCAATCACCCAGTCGGCATTGAAGATCTTGTGCCGGCAGTGCTCGGAGTTGGCCTGGGCAAACATCATCAGCTCGACGTCGGCCGGGTTGCGACCCAGTCCCTCGAAGGACTCGAGCAGATAGTCGATCTCGTCCTCGGCGAGCGCCAGCCCGAGAGCCTGATTGGCCTCGACCAGGGCCGCACGGCCCTTCGCCAGCACATCGACCTGACCCAGCGGCGCCGGCGCCTGATGAGAGAACAACTTGGCCGCATCGGTCGAGTTGGTCAGCACCGACTCGGTCATGCGGTCGTGGATCACATCGACGATGGCCTCGAAGGCATCCTTGGAGAGTGTTCCATCGAGCTTCACCCGATAGGCGACGCCGCGCTCGAGGCGCTGGATCTTGTCCAGCCCACAGTTGCGCACGATGTCGGTTGCCTTGGAGGACCAGGGCGACTGGGTGCCGATTCGCGGCACCACCAGAAAGAAATGACCATCGGGCGTGCCGGCCGGGGTTTGACTCCCGTAATCCAGCAGACGCTCGAGGGTCGCGGTTTCCTCGGCGGACAGATCGCCGTCATGGTCGATGAAATGGACGTAGTCGGCCGTGAGGGAGGCGACCTCCGGTACCTGGGTACGCAGGGCGGCCATCAGCTTGGCATGACGGAAGTCAGAGAGGGCGGGAGCACCTCGCAGTTCGAGCATGTCGTTCGAGCCTCGGGAACAAAGCATGAAATGGGGCCGCGGCCTGCGGCAACGAGCACACTATGATACTGGAAAGGCCGCGCCACCGAAATCCGCGAGGTGACAGCCTGCAGATGGGCCGTTAAGGTGAGCTTTCCTACAGGCTGCTGATTTTGCCAATGCTCAAGGCCTTCGCCCGACATCTTCTGCACTACCATCGCTGGTACCTGTCGCTGAGCGTTGCCGTGACCCTGGCCCTGCTACCCCACCGCGAGAGTCAGGCACCCAACCGCCATCTAGAAGACGTCCGTGACCGGGACTTCCTGACGGTGGTCAGTCGCAACACCCCGACCAGCTATTATGAAGGCCGCCGCGGGCCGACCGGTTTCGAGTACGAACTGGCACGCCGCTTCGCCGAGCAACTGGGTGTCAGCCTGTCGATGGAGACCCAGAGCGATATCGCCGGCGTGCTGGACACGGTCGCCAGCGGCAACGCCGATGTCGGCGCTGCCGCCCTGACCCTGACGCCTGACCGCACCGATATCAATTACAGCACCGCGATCCTCGACCTGCAGCCTCAGGTCGTCTACCGCCGTGGGCTTTCACCAGTGGATAGCACCCAGGACCTGATCGGGCTCGAGATTGCCACTATCCGCGATTCCGGCATCGGTGAAGTACTGCGCCGCCTGCAGGACCAATTCCCCGAGCTGAGCTGGCGCGAAGCCGCCGATCTCGAAGTCGCCGATCTGTTGCAACGCGTCGAGGATGGCGACCTGGATGCCGCCGTCATTTTCACTCACCAGTTCACGCTCAATCGTCTTTTTTTTACAGGCGTCGATGCTGGCGTCACCCTCGGCGAGCCCCTGAGCATGGTCTGGGCCTTTCCCGCAAGCTACGGCCTGGGCCTGCAGCGCAAGGCCAACGCCTTCCTGGCCTCCTTGCGTCGTGACGGCACCCTAAGCGAGCTGACCGAGCAGTATTTCGGCCAGGAAGACTATCTGGAATATGTCGGTGCCCGCACCTTCATCCGCCAGCTGCAAGAGAAGCTCGACGACTATGATGCCCTGTTTCGCAAGGCCGCTCGCGAGACCGGCTTCGACTGGAAGCTGTTGGCGGCACTCGGCTATCAGGAATCGCATTGGGAACCCCGCGCCACCTCACCGACCGGTGTGCGAGGCCTGATGATGCTGACCAACGCCACGGCGGCGGAGATGAACGTTCCTAACCGGCTCGACCCGGCCCAGAGCATTGATGGCGGCGCGCGCTACCTGCGCCAGACCATGGACCGTCTGCAGGAGGAGATTACCGGCGACGACCGGCTGTGGATGGCGCTTGCAGCCTACAATGTCGGCCTTGGCCATCTGTATGATGCCCAGAAGATCGCCGAGATGCGCGGCGGCGACCCCTATGCCTGGCCAGACGTCCGCGAGGCACTGCCCTTGCTACAGAAGCGCGCCTGGTATTCCAAGGTGCGTCACGGCTATGCCCGCGGCGGCGAACCCGTGATCTATGTCCGCAACATCCGCCGCTACTACGAGATTCTCAACTACGTCGACCGCAGCCAACAGCAGTTCTTCCAGCTCAACGAACGCGCGGAAGGCGAAGATGGTGACGACGGACCGGACTACGACCGGATTCCCCCCATATTATGAAGCCGCGACTGCTCTCATCAGCCGCCCTGCTGCTGTGCGCCCTAGCGCTTATCATCCTGACAGTAGCCGGTCTGTCCGAGACCCACACGATCGTAAAGCCCAGCCTGCTCGCCGTGCTGGCACTCACGCTCGCCAAACTGGTCTGGCTAGCCCACATGCCACGCCTGGCGCGTGGCCTCGCGGCAGTGACGCTTGGCTGTCTGGCACTTGGGCTCGCAAGCTACCTGCTGCCCGAATACTGGATCGGCACCGAGGCTTGGCACGCACTCGCCTCCTGGCTGGCTTCCGGGTCGAGCCTCGATGACTGGCGGCCGCCGCTATTCGCCACCCTGTGCCTGATCCTGCTAGGCGGCACCCAGCTTTGCGGGCGCCAGGCCGCGCTGGGAAGCCCCATGCTGCTCGGCCTGGCGCTGCTGATGTGGCTTGCCCAACTGGACCTCGGCGTGAGCGCGACGACCCGCTGGGTCCTCGACTATGCCGCATCCCCCGCCGCACTGGCGGCCATGGGCTGCCTGCTGATGGCGCACGGCCTGTCCCTCTTCGGCTTGCCTGCCGAGGAGCGCCGACTGCTGTCGCGCCCTCTCTGGCAATCCATGTCGCTCGGCATCCTGGCCCTGACCTTCTCGCAGCATCAGCAGACGATCGAGGATCGCCGGCTGCACCGCCTGCTGGACGCAGAAAACCAGCGGCTGACCGAACAGCTCTCCCGGGAGGTAGGCGACCAGCTGGCGGCTACCCGCCGCTTCGCCAACAGCTGGCGGCTGCTCGAAGCGCCCCCGGATGCGGCCACCTGGGCCCTGATGGCCGAGCCGCTGTACCACGATTACCGCTACTTCGAGAATATCGCCCTGGTCACGCCGGATACCCGCATTCGCCACGTCCATCCCATGAGTGAGGTCAATCGGCGCATCATCGGCACGCGGCTTTACGAGAGCCAGCCAGCCGGCCGCCCGGCTCAGCGGCAGGCTCTGGACGACCATCAGGAATCCACTACCGGCGTACTCAAGCTGCTACAGGGTCAATACGGCATCATCTACTACCTGCCGACCCAGGTCGCCAGCGGCGATTTCATCGGCGCCAGCGCCATGGTGCTCAGCCTGCAGACCCTGACCGATACGCTGCAGGATACGCTCGATGCCCAGCGAACCCGGGTCGAGCTGCGCCAGACCTCGGCTCCCCTGGCCACCCTGGGCGCCGCCGAGGGCGTTCGTGATTGGGCTCACAGGTCCCAGATCGAGATCGGCAACCATCCGCTGATGCTGACGACCCTGCCCACGCAACAACGACTTCAGGCCTCCCACGCGCGACTGCCGGCCGTCAGCCTGACCACCGGCCTTGGTCTCGCCTACCTGCTGTTCCTGGTCCTCTACGCCCACCGCCACCTGGGCATACAGCACCAGCTTCTGCATCGCTCTCATACCCAGCTGCACCAGGAAATCGAGGCCCGGACCCGCTTACAGAAAGAGGTGGAGTGGCTTGCCCGCCACGACGAACTGACCAGCCTGCCCAATCGGCGGATGCTGATGGACGACCTCAAGTCACGCTACGATGTCCGCCCGCTGTGCGTGATGATCTGTGACCTCGACCACTTCAAGCGCATCAACGACAACCTGGGTCATCTGGCAGGCGATGAGTGTCTGCAACGCCTGGGCGAGCTGGGCCATGCCGTGGCGACCCGGGCCGGCGGAATGTTTGCACGCTACGGGGGCGAGGAATTCGTGGTGTTGCTGCCAGGCTACGACAGCGTCAGCGGCCGACAGGTGGCCGACGAGCTCATGACCGCCCTTAAGGATGCCAAGCTCATGCATCACGATGGCACCCCACTGACCATGAGCATCGGCCTGACCGTGCTTGAGCGGGGAGAACTGAATATCGCAAGCCTGATGCAGGTGGCCGACGACGCCCTCTACCGGGCAAAGGAGCTGGGGCGCAACCGGGTGGTCAGCGCTCCACTGCCGGGCTAGCGATGCTCGCCGTCAGTCAGGCTCGGCGGTCGGAAAAGAAGTCCTTCAGCAAGCGCTTGGCCTGAACGGCCAGCAGACCGCCTTCCACCTCGACGCGATGGTTGTACCAGGGCTGAACGAAAAGATTGGCACGGGACTCCACCATCCCGGTCTTGGGCTCGGCAGCGCCGTAGACAACACGCCTCACGCGCGCATGAATGATCGCCCCGGTGCACATCAGGCAAGGCTCGAGGGTGATATAGAGCGTGCAGCCATCGAGGCGATAGTTGGCACACCGAGCGGCCGCGTCACGAAGTGCGCGCACTTCGGCATGCGCGCTGGGGTCGTGGCCGCTTATCGGCGCATTGAAGCCTTCACCGATGATCTCACCGGCATCATCGACGACGACCGCCCCCACCGGCACCTCACCCGCCGCAAGACCAAGCCGCGCCTGATCCAGAGCGCGGTGCATGTAGAATTCATCGCTGCGCATCGGCGAGCCTCTCGGGTATGCTGTGGAAAATTGAAACGAGCGTATGGCGTTTTGGCGCCATGTCAGAGGATCACATCATGTCTCAAGCACTGGACGATCTGGTGGCCCTGCTGGGGCTGGAAATGATCGAGGAAAACCTCTTTCGAGGCCATAGCCAGGATCTGGGCTTTCCCCAGCTGTTCGGCGGCCAGGTACTCGGCCAGGCACTCTCGGCGGCCACCCACACCGTACCCGCCGAGCGTCGCGTGCATTCCCTGCACGGCTACTTTCTGCGTCCGGGCGACCCCCGGTTGCCGGTGGTCTACCAGGTCGACCGGGTCCGCGACGGCGGCAGTTTCACCACCCGCCGGGTGACCGCCATACAGAAAGGCAAGCCGATATTTTTCTGCAGCGCCTCCTTTCAGGGTGACGAGCACGGCTTCCACCACCAGCTCTCCATGCCTGACGTCGCCGACCCGGAACAGCTGATTCAGGACGGTGCCAAGGTTCAGCGCTTCAACGGCCACCCTATCGAATTCCTGCACCTAGACGATGAGGCACCCGGCGAGAACGGCGCACCGCGCAAACGCCTATGGTTCCGCCTGGCAGGCGAATTACCCGACGACCCCGCCCTGCACCGCTACTTGCTGGCCTACAGCACGGACTTCCACCTGCTGACTACCTCGCTCGTCTCCCACGACATTGCCTTCGGTGACCCCCGGCTGCAGATCGCGAGCCTCGATCACTCGCTCTGGTTTCATCAGGACGTCACCGTCAATGACTGGCTGCGCTACGAAATGGACAGCCCCTGGGCCGGTGGCGCCCGCGGCTTCGCCCGCGGCAGCCTTTATGATCGAAAGGGTCGGCTGGTCGCCTCCTCCGCCCAGGAGGGGCTTACACGCGTGCGCGACCTCGAGAGCTGAGCCACTACACAGGATCAGTACACAAAACCCGTACACAGAACCCGTACACATAAAATGGGCGCCTACCCCGTAGGCGCCCAGGTCGGCGCAGCGCCCGAGAGCGCTTAGGGGCGATGGCCCCCTGCCATTACCTCACCGCCGCGCGATGATCCACACCGCATGCACAATGCCCGGCACATAGCCCAGAATCGTCAGCAGGATGTTGATCCAGAAGTGCAGGCCGATGCCGACTTGCAGAAAGACACCCACCGGGGGCAGCAGTATCGCGAGTATAATGCGAATGACATCCATGAAATAACTCCTTGTATGGGGGAATATGTGTCTTGGGGGCTATGGATCCGGCCCGTATCGACCACCCAAGGCCCCGACTTGTTCCACGGGTATGCCGCCAGCAGCCGAAAGGGCCGCCTGGCAGCGCGCTTCCAGCCAAGCAGCCGATACTACCGACGCGCACCAGGGCATCACACGACCGCAGGCGTCATCCCCATCATAGCGCCACTTATGGGCAACGGGGCTCACCATCGGGGCTCACCATCGCCGCTGATCCCGGCGTATCTCTGCGCGTGGTGCATGCGCCTTCAGTCGACACTGGTATCCCGAAAGGCGGCGTTGATGAGGCAGTAAAGCCCGTAGCCGAAGAGGCCGAGGGCCACGATGCCCAGCAACCAGGGACCGAAGGGCTGGGCGGCCAGCACGTTCAGCGCCCCGCCGAGCCCCTGAGCCTTGCTTGGATCGGTGCGCCATGCAGCGATGCACAGAAAGAGGCCGATGATCATGAAGACCACCCCGCGAGCCGATAACCCCCAGCGAGTGATGCCCTCGAAGAAGTGCTGCTGCGCCGCGGACATCTCCTGGTGGTGCCAGTTCTTGAGGTAGGAGCGGCTGATGGCCCGCCACAGCTGACGCAGGCCGACGCCCAGGAACACCAGGCCGACGGCGAAGACCAGGAGGACGCCGCCCCGGTGGCTCATCAACAGGGCGGTACGATCCTCGGCGGCGGCCTCGCCCGACGACATCGCCAGGTTGCGCAACAGATCGAAGCAGTAGATCCCCAGGCTGCTGTGCATGAGGCTACTGACGAGAAAGCCCAGCCGTGTGCCGATGCCCTTGAGACCAAGGCCGACCCCCTCGGCATCCAGCAGGGCCTGCAACAGGCGCCACAAGGCGTAAGCGAACAGCCCGATGCCGAGCAGGCCCAGCATGACGTCGCCGAAAGGCCGACGGACCAGCTGATTGATCGCCTCCTTCGACCCCACGTTATCCCCGCCAAGACCCACCACCGCCAGGCAGGCGAGTCCACCGATCAGCAGATAGACGATGCCCTTGGCGATATAGCCGGCGCGTGCCGCCAGGGAAAGGCCCTGCTTGAGTCGTATCTCGGGTAGGGTCATGAGGGCTCCGTGGTCGAAGGGCTACGCCAAGAGCAGGCGCCATGCGTTAGGTTCAGGATGGTAAAGGTGCTGCTGGCCAAGGCATATAGCCTGGCAGGACCCTACCCGCACACTGCCCGGCCAGCGGAGCCGTGTTATGGCGCAATGCGGCTTTTCAATTCTTCAAGGTAGCTTTCCAGTACCAGATTGGGAGGGGCGCCCTTACGGGTAATGGCACTGTAGCGGGTCAGGTAGTGCCACTTCTGTGGATTCAGGGCACGCATCTGGCCATCGCGAACCCAGCGCTCGGCATAGTGCGTCGGCAGATAACCGATATAACGCCCGGAGAGAATCAGAAAGGCGATGCCCTCCCGGTCCGTGGCCGTGGCGGTGGCCCTTAAGGGTTCGTGCATCGCCTTGATCTCCGGGGCCTGGGCATAGGCAGGCATGACGGCATCCGCGCTCGCCAGCTGCCCGTCCGTCACGTTCTCGACGTCGAATAGCGGATGGCCGGAAGCGCAATAGAGCTGCGAGGCCTCCTCGTAGAGCGAACGATAATGCAGGCCGGGCAGGGTCTTGAGCTCAGGCACCACGCCGGTATGCAGGCGTCCATCCAGCACGGCAAGCTCGATGTCGTTGGGCGGAATCATGCGAATGTTGATCTGCACGTCAGGCCCACGCTCCTTGAGCGCGCTGAGCGAATCGGTGATGTGCATCTGTGGCATGGTCACCAGGTTATCGGTGATGCCGATGTTGAGCTCGCCCTTGAGCCAGGCATGCAGGCTATTGACCCGGGTACGAAAGCCCTCCGTCGCCGCCAGCAACTGCAGCGTGGCCTCATAGACCTCGGCGCCCTCGTCGGTCAGCGCGAAGCCGCTGCGCCCCCGCTGGCAAAGCCGCAGCGCTAGGCGTGTCTCCAGATCATTCATCGCCATGCTGATGGCGGCACGGCTGATGTTCAGCTCCACCTCGGCCGCCGAGAAGCCCCCGCACTCCACCACCTTGCGATAGATCCGCAACAGGCGCAGGTCGGTATCGCTGAGCTGCCCTGTCAGGGCCTCCTTGCGACGTGACATGACGCTTTCCTCCCTTCTCGCGATGCCTCTTCGCAGCCTACGCCCGCCCCCGAGTAAAGTTAAGCGTTTGGTTACATGAGATTCAACAAGACGAGATTTAACTTATCGCCGCCCTGAACCAGGCTTTCTCAATACAGGGGTTAATACGCCACCGTCACCCATACGACGATGACCACCATGAGGGTGCTGCCATGTCAGATCGTTCCCACCAGCAGACCGCGGGCCTGAGTGCCGAGCAACTGGATGCCTACTGGATGCCCTATTCCGGCAATCGCCAGTTCAAGCGCGATCCGCGGATCATCGTCGGGGCCGAGGGCAGCTACTACACCGCGGCCGACGGGCGGCGCATCTTCGATGGGCTCTCCGGCCTGTGGACCTGCGGCGCCGGTCATTGCCGCCCCGAGATCGCCGAGGCGGTCTCCCGGCAACTGCGTCAACTCGATTACGCCCCGGCCTTCCAGTACGGCCATCCCAAGGCCTTCGAGCTGGCGCACCGCATCCGTGGGCTGACCCCGCCGGGGCTCGACCATGTCTTCTTCACCGGCTCCGGCTCCGAGAGCGCCGATACCTCGCTGAAGATCGCCCGCGCCTACTGGCGCAAGAAGGGCAAGCCGACCAAGACCAAGCTGATCGGCCGCGCCAAGGGCTATCACGGCGTCAACTTCGGCGGCATCAGCCTCGGCGGC
The DNA here is from genome assembly GCF_012062845.1 of Halomonas salinarum. Classification (GTDB taxonomy): domain Bacteria; phylum Pseudomonadota; class Gammaproteobacteria; order Pseudomonadales; family Halomonadaceae; genus Onishia; species Onishia salinarum. Next base: position 117,106 of record NZ_WWNB01000009.1, on the reverse strand, counting down.
ATCGGCGCCAACCGCGCCCTGTTCGGTCAGGGCATCGATGCCGACCATCTGCCCCACACCCTGCTCAAGGAAAACGCCTTCACCCGCGGCATGCCAAAGCGCGGCGCCGAGCGCGCCGAGGAACTGCTGGAGCTGATCGCCCTGCACGACGCCTCCAACATCGCCGCGGTGATCGTCGAGCCCATGGCCGGCTCCGCCGGGGTGATTCCGCCGCCCGTGGGCTACTTGAAGCGGCTGCGCGAGATCTGCGATGCCAACGACATCCTCTTGATCTTCGATGAGGTGATCACCGGCTTCGGACGCATGGGCTCGATGACCGGCGCCGAGGAATTCGGCGTAGTGCCGGACATCATGAACATCGCCAAGCAGCTGACCAACGGCGCGGTGCCCATGGGCGGGGTCATCGTCAAGGGCGATATCTACCACACCTTCATGGAGCAGGGCGGCCCCGATTACATGATGGAGCTGCCCCATGGCTACACCTACTCGGGCCACCCGGTGGCCTGTGCCGCGGCCCTGGCCGCGCTGGACGTGCTCGAGCAGGAGCGCCTGATCGAGCGCGTCCGCGAGATGAGCCCGCTCTTCGAGGACGGCCTGCATTCTCTCAAGGGCAGTCGCTACGTAAGCGATATCCGCAACTACGGCCTGGCCGGCGCCCTGCAGATCGAGCCCTACCCCAATGAACCGGCCCGCCGCCCCTACGAGATCGCCATGAAGTGCTGGGAGAAAGGCTTTTACGTGCGCTACGGCGGCGACACCATCCAGCTCGGTCTGCCCTTCATCGTCGAACGCGAGGAGATCGACAGCGTCATCAACGCGCTCGGTGACGCCATCGGCGAACTGGACTGAACAGGGCCACCGATGTGACGCCTGAGGGGGCGCCGAGGACGGGGCGAAAGAGGAGGTCTTTTGCCATGGATGGCAAAAGTAGCCCCCAGGGATGGGTTTACGGCGCCTCCTCGTCGCCCCGCCGAGGCATCCGCCCCTACTGACGCTATCCACGGCGACCGACCCAAAGCGGAAAGAAAGCACGCTACATACCCTATTCGAGAGGAAGCATATGACCACGCTTGGCCATCTGATCAACGGCGCCCGCGTCGACCGCGAGGGTCGCACCCAGGACATCTATAACCCCTCCACCGGTGAAGTGGGCAGCCAGGTCAGCCTGGCCAGCCAGGCCACCGTCGAGGAAGCCATCGCTGCCGCCCAGGCCGCCTTCCCGGCCTGGCGCGACACCCCGCCCGCCAAGCGGGCGCGGGTAATGTTCCGCTTCCAGCAGCTGCTGGAGCAGCATGCCGACGAGATCTGCCGACTGATCGGCCAGGAACACGGCAAGATCGTCCACGATGCCAGAGGCGAGCTCGCCCGCGGCATCGAGAACGTCGAATATGCCTGCGGCGCCCCGGAACTGCTCAAGGGCGAGCACAGCAAGAACACCGGCCCTGGCATCGATTCCTGGAGCGAGTTCCAGCCGCTCGGCGTGGTCGCCGGCATCACGCCGTTCAACTTCCCGGCCATGGTGCCGCTATGGATGTATCCCATGGCCATCGCCTGCGGCAACACCTTCGTGCTGAAGCCCTCCGAGCGTGACCCAACTTCAGCGCTCTACATCGCCGAGCTGGCGATAGAGGCTGGCCTGCCTGCCGGCGTGATCAACGTCGTCAACGGTGACAAGGAAGCCGTCGACACCCTGCTCGATGACTCCCGCGTGAAGGCCGTGAGCTTTGTCGGCTCCACGCCGATCGCCGAATATATCTACCGCCGCGCCAGTGCCAACGGCAAGCGCTGCCAGGCGCTGGGTGGCGCCAAGAATCACGCCATCGTGATGCCAGATGCCGACATGGAAAACGTCGTCAACTCGCTGACCGGCGCCGCCTTCGGCTCCTCCGGCGAGCGCTGCATGGCGCTGTCCGTGGCTGTGGCCGTGGGTGACGAAGCCGCCGATGCCCTGATCGCCAAGATGCAGGCAGCGATGAAGACCCTCAAGGTCGGCCCCTTCCACGACGCCGACAACGACTTCGGCCCGGTCATCACAAAGGCGCATCAGGAGAAGGTCTGCGGTTACATCCAAAGCGCCGAGCAGCAAGGCGCCGAGATCGTGGTCGACGGCCGCGGCGTCCAGGTGCCGGGCTTTGAAAACGGCTTCTATGTCGGCGGCACCCTGATCGATCGCGTGACCCCGGACATGACCTGCTACCTCGAGGAGATCTTCGGCCCGGTGCTGCTGGTGGTCCGCGCCGGCTCCATGCAGGAGGCCATGCAGCTGATCGATGAGCACGAGTACGGCAACGGCACCTGCATCTATACCCGCGATGGCGAAGCGGCCCGCTACTTCAGCGACCATATTCAGGTGGGCATGGTCGGCATCAACGTACCGCTGCCGGTGCCGGTTTCCTACCACAGCTTCGGCGGCTGGAAGCGCTCGCTGTTCGGCGACCTCGGCGCCTACGGCCCGGATGCCGTGCGCTTCTACACCAAGCGCAAGACCGTCACCCAACGCTGGCCATCGGCCGGTATCCGTGAGGGTGCCCAGTTCTCCTTCCCGTCATAAATAGCGGTTAACCACCGCCTTACCGCGATAGCAGCGGCCAAGCCAGATAGCCTGGCTTGGCCGTTTTTGTTGATCGGCACAAGTGGCTGAACGCGTCATCAACTCGCAATGCAATGGTGTCGTCTACCCTCTTCAGTTAGGCTCTCCTTATGATAATTGAAGCCAACGCTGTATCGCCCTAAAGAGCCACTCTCACGTCGGAGGCTCGACCCAGCTCATGTGCCAATATCAAGGTGCGCGATGGTTCGATGTACGATACCCTCGCCGGCGGCGACTGCGTGCAGGAGGGTCGCGGCGGCCGCTATCCCAAGCCGAAGGACCTTGAGCTTTTGGGGAGGAATGGGATTTGGACTGAGCAGCAAAGTTGCTTTTAAATACCCCTCTTTGAAATAGGGCTATTAATATTTTTATGCAATGGATGCAGGGGGTATAAAGCTTTGATCGATTCTCAACTGGACAAGAAAAAAATTCTTCAACAGGTTTCCTTTGGCAAGAGGATTGCTGAGGAAGAAAGCTCAGAACTGGCTGGATATTTTGTTGAGACAGATCAGTGGGAGCGAATCATTGGGGGCGAAGTTGATATTGTATATGGTGCCAAAGGGACTGGAAAAAGTGCTATATACTCTTTGATGCTCCAAAAGGAAGACTATCTACTAGATTGCGGAACTGTAATAACTAGCGCTGAAAGGCCACAAGGCGCTCCGGCATTCAAAAGCTTAGAGTCTCATGATGACATTTCTGAACGCGAGCTTGGGAACTTATGGAAACTGTATTTTTTATCCTTGCTAGGAATGGTGTTTAGAGACTATGGGATTGATAACTCAGGAGCAAAGCTAGTCATCAAACAGCTAGAAAAAGCCGGCTTGATGCAGAGAAAATTTAGCTTGTCGCGCTTACTTTCTTCTTCGCTAGATTATGTGAAGAGATTGGCTGCATGGGAAGCTGCTGAAACTGAATTGAAATACGATCCAGCCGGCAATGTTACGGGTGTAGTTGGGAGGATCGTTTTCAAAGAGCCTGATTCGTACCAAGCTGACCAAGGCTTCCATTCCATTGATGAGCTTCTTGATGATGCTAACAATGCTTTAGATAATTATGGCTATGACGTCTGGATTCTTCTCGATCGACTTGATGTCGCTTTTGCGGAAAACATGGCCCTCGAATCTAAAGCGCTAAGGGCTCTTTTTAAGGTTTATTTGGACTTTGCTGCTTACAAAAACATCGTCCTTAAAATTTTCATCCGAGATGACATCTGGGAGAGAATTGTTGCTGACGGATTTAGAGAGGCTAGCCATATAACCCGGTCACTTACAATTGACTGGGACTCTACAGGCCTAATGAACCTAGTTATACGGCGTTTCTTAAGTAACAATGTCATTGTGGATCTATATGATTGCAACATAGCCGAAATCCTTTCTGATATTATCAAGCAGCAAGATCTTTACTACTCAGCTTTCCCAGACCAAGTTGATGTCGGCCAAAAGAAGGGGACATCTTTCGACTGGATGCTTTCGCGGATTAGAGACGGAAATGGTATTCATGCTCCTAGAGAGTTAATACATCTCTTAGAGGAAGCAAAACGTGCAGAAATTGATCGCATAGAAGTAGGCGACCTGGATATTTCTGGAGTAAGACTTTTCTCTGAAAAGTCTTTCAAGACCGCACATGAAGAAGTCTCAAGGGAGAGACTAAACAAGACAATATTTGCTGAATATAGTGACATGAAAAAATGGATTTTGGAACTCTCTGAACAAAAGACCGAGCAGTTTTTAAAAACTCTTTCTGAGCTTTGGAGCGTTAGCGAAGATGAGGCTCTCTCCATCGCAAATCGCTTAATCGAAATTGGTTTTTTCCAGAAAAGAGAATCCAAAGGAGAAGCTTCATACTGGGTTCCATTCATTTATCGCCCTGCGCTCGATATGGTACAAGGCAAGGCTTCTTGATCGAATTGTCAAAAAATTCAAGTTTTTGTATGTATGGCTGCTTCGCTTTCTATAGCCCCTTAACAAAAACCCTCCCGAGGCTCTGAGATTACCGCTAGAGCCTCGGGAGCTGACGCCACGCTACAACGTGGCGCTTGGCACCTAGGTCGTGTTGGTGCTCCCGGCGATGACGCTCTCCTTGGGTGCTAAACCCCAGCCGCCATTTCCTGAGCCGTTCGCTCGGTCGTATGCCCACAGTCCAGACAAGACAATCGGTAGTTCTGCTTATCCAGCCAGCCTAAGTCGAATGCTGTCCAGTGATTTGACTTCCTGCCGCGAATTTCTGTAGCGCCGCAGGGGCAGGCCATGATCCAGCCGCCGGATGGCTCTGGGTACATATCTATTTCGTCCATGGTTCACGCCTCCTCGCAGAAGGGTAACTATAAGCAAGGTGTCATGGCTGGAATGTAGGAAATAGTAGGCAAAGGCTGTGCTGTAATCGTTTTTTTGCGGCTCAAGCCTTGGCGCTGAGCAGTTCTTCCCACTGCGTTGTCCACCTCGGCGTGCGATGCGCACAGCGCAGCTGCCAGGCGGCGTCATGGCGGCGCACACCCAGGCGCACGGTGCCGCGGCCCATCTTCTGGTTAAGCTCGTCCAGCGTGCTCATCAGGCGTTCGCTGCGCTCGCGATCGGCGGCGCTGTCGGGGGTATCCAGCAGCGAGAGCTGTTCGCGGTTGGCGTCCACCAGGTCGAGCAGCATCACGCCGGCCTTCATGAACCGGTAGCCGGGCCGGTAGATCTCGGCCAGGGCCTGCTGTGCGGCGGCAACGATCGGACGGCTGTCGTCGGTGGGCTCGGTCAATTCAGCGACGATGCTGGGGGAATACTGGGCCAGGTCTTGCCGGTGGCGGTTGGTCTTCAAGAACACCAGCACGGCGCGGGCGTGGCTTGCCTGCTCGCGCAGCTTCTCGGCGCCGCGTTGGGCGTGCTGGCGAATGGCCTCCTGCAGCTCGCTCATCTCGCCGGTCAGGCGACCGAAGGAGCGCGAAGTCATGATGCGCTGGCGGGGCTCGTCAGTGTCGTTCATATCGATGCAGGGCGTGCCCTGCAGCTCGCGGGCGGTGCGCTCGAGTGTCACCGAGAAGCGCCGGCGAATGGTTTTAGGGTCGGCGCAGCGCAGGTCCCAGGCAGTCTCGATGCCTTGCAGGGCCAGCCGCTCGACCAGCCGGCGGCCCACGCCCCATACATTGCCCAGAGGGGTGCACTCGAGCAGGCGGCGCGTCTCGTCGCTCTCGCCGTGGAGCACGCAAACGCCGGCGTATTCGGGCAGCTTCTTGGCGGCACGGTTGGCGAGCTTGGCCAGGGTGCGGGTGGGGGCCACGCCCACGCAGACGGGTATGCCGGTGAACTGGCGGACATTGCGGTAGAGGGTGCGCGACAGGGCAAGCGTGGTGGCGGCATCGAAGCCGTCGAAGCGCACGAACATCTCGTCGATGGAGTAAGGCTCGACGCCAGCCGAGAACTCCTCGAGCACCTCGCGTACCCGGGCCGACATATCGCCATACAGCTCGTAGTTCGACGAGAGCAGGTGGATGCGCCCCTGGTTGACCCACTGCTGCAACTGAAAGGCCGGGGTGCCCATCTCCACACCCAGCGTCTTAAGCTCGCTGGAGCGGGCGATCACACAGCCATCGTTGTTGGACATCACCCCCACGGGCACGCCTTCCAGGCGCGGCTGGAAGACCCGCTCGCAGCTCACGTAGAAGTTGTTGCAGTCGACCAGGCCGATCATCGGGTGGCTCATACCGGGTACTCGTGAATCACCGAGCGCACCACGCCCCACACCTGGCAATCCAGGTCCGTGACCGGGATCGGCGCATAGCGCTCGTTGCCGGAGCACAGGTAGGGCCGCTTGCCGAGGATCTCGTAGCGTTTGACGATCACCTCGCCATCCACCAGCGCCACCAGAATATGGCCGGGCTTGGCATTCACCGAGCGATCGACCACCAGGGTGTCGCCATCCTGGATACCGAAGCCTTCCATGCTGTCGCCGGTCACGGTCATGAAGAAGGTCGCCGAGGGGCGCTTCACCAGACGCTCATTGAGATCCAGCGTGCGGCCCACGTAGTCCTCCGCTGGCGAGGGGAACCCGGATATGCCGGCGCGGATGGTGGTCTGCGGGTGGGGCAGGTCCTGCGCGGGCGGTGTCGCGTGTGCCTGGAAGATCTCGCAAGCTCGCATGGCGGTGCCTCTTGTCGAATACTGTCTATCTATACAGTATTAGCCATAAGAGCCGTCTTAGGCAAACACTAATGTGCTGGGCCGAGACTCCCACCCGCCACGCTCACTTACTACGCCTACCTACACGAAGAGGTGGCGAAAGCCCGGTACAGCGCGCTCGATGGGCTTGGCCACAGGAAGATGCCGTTGAGAAAGAACGACGCCGCGCGCAACCGCGTCGGCGTCCAAGGGAGGGACATACCACGGGCCCTGAATGCGACCCGTGGCGGTGGCATCAACCAGGGCTCATGCCGCGCAGCCGCTCGCTGCGCCGCCGCAGCATTTCAAGCGTTGCCAGCAGCAGCATCGACAGCAGCACCAGCATCGTTGCCACCGCGAGGATGGTCGGGCTGATCTGCTCGCGAATGCCCGACCACATCTGGATCGGCATGGTGCGCTGCTCGGGCCCGGCGATGAACAGCACCACCACCACCTCGTCGAAGGAGGTAATGAAGGCGAACAGCGCCCCCGACACCACCCCCGGCGTGACCAGCGGCAGCACCACCTTGAAAAAGGTGCGGGTTGGGCTGGCACCCAGGCTGTGCGCGGCCCGGATCAGAGTGGTATCGAAGCTCGACAGGGTCGCCGTTACCGTGATCACCACGAAGGGAATACCCAGCGCCGTGTGGGCGAGGATCACCCCCAGGTAGGTCTGGGCCAGCTGAATCTTCGAGAAGAAGAAGAACATCGCGGCCGCCGAAATGATCAACGGCACGATCATCGGCGAGATCAGAAGCGCCATGATCAGCCCGCGGGCCGGCATGTGCCGGCTCGACAGGCCAAGCGCGGCAATGGTGCCGAGCACCGTGGCAAGCACCGTCGAGGAGATGCCGATGATAAAGCTGTTCTTGATCGAGTTCAGCCATTCACTCGAGGTAAAGAAGTCCTCATACCAGCGCAGCGAGTAGCCCGCCGGATCAAAGCTCAGCATCGCCTCCGAGAAGGTGAAGTACGGCTCGGCATTGAACGACAGCGGGATGATCACCAGCAGCGGGCCGACCAGGAACAGAAAGATCAGCGCACACAGCCCGAGAAAGACGTAGTGCCAGATGCGTTCGCCACGGGTGGCATAGGAAGGAATCGCCATCACATTACCCCAGTTTGACTTTGTCGACGCCAATCAGGCGGTTAAAGATCATGTAGAACACGATGACCACAAACAGCAGGATCGAGGCGATCGCCGCGGCCAGGCCCCAGTTCAGCGAGGTCTGCATGTGATAGGCTATGTAGTTGGTGATGAAGCGTCCCGACTGGCCACCCACCAGCGCCGGCGTGATGTAGTAGCCGATCGAGAGGATGAATACAAGGATGCCGCCAGCGGCGATGCCCGGAATGGTCAGCGGGAAATAGACGCGCCGAAACGACAGGAACGGCTTGCCGCCAAGGGATCGCGCGGCCCGCATGTAGCTTGGGGGAATCGTCTTCATCACCGAATACAGCGGCAGGATCATGAACGGCAGCAAGATATGCGTCATGGCCGTGATGGTGCCGGTCTTGTTGTAGATCATCTGCCATCGCATCTCGTCCGCGATCACCCCAAGCGACACCATGACGTCGTTGAGTACCCCCTGCGACTGCAGGATGGCAATCCAGGTCGTGGTGCGCACCAGCAGCGAGGTCCAGAACGGCAGCAGCACCAGGATCATCAGCAGGTTGGCGCGCCGCGCCGGCAGGTTGGCGAGCAGGAAGGCGATCGGATAGCCAAGCACCAGCGTCAACAGCGTGATCAGCCCGCTCATCCAGAAGGTTCGCCAGAACAGCGCCAGATGGATCTGCAGGTAATCAGGCACCTCGACGATCTCACCAGAAGGGGTGTACTGCATATCGACCGCTGCCAGGTAGTACGACAGGGTATAGGGCGACGATTCACGCTTGATCAACTGCCAGGTATCGAGCTCGCCCCAGGCGTCGTTGGCGTCGATCAGTGCCGCCTTGTAGGGCGGCTCGATACGCGACAGACGACGGGCGGTGCCCATCACCGCCGAGCGCATGCCCGATTTTTCATAGTTCAGGCGGCTCGACACCAGGCCCAGGTTGCGAGCCTCCTGACCGGTCTTTAAGTCTTGCGCCAGCGCAGCGAAGACCGGCTCACTAGGCAAGCTCTCGCCATCCCAGCCCTCGAGTGCCTCCACGGTATGCGGCAGGGCATTGGAGACTTCGGGGTTGTCGACGCTGCGCCAGAGCATGTCGAAGATCGGCATGACGAAGGCAATGACCAGGAAGGCCAGCAGCGGCGAGACCAGCAACAGGGCCTTGATTTTCAAGCGACGCGAGGCGCGGCGCAGACTAACTTTCAGCGGCACGCCGTCGGCGGTGGTCAGCGGAGCAGAGGGGGAATCAGACACGCGTGCCTCTCCATTCGGGTCACCGGTGAGTGGCTCACCGGTCGTTCGCAACCCCGCCTTGCGTCACGGCAGCCGTGGCACAGGCGAGGCACGGGGAAAGCAGAGCACCGCCCGAAGGCGGTGCTGAATCTTACATGGCCAGCCAGGCGTCGAAGCGGCGGCTTAGCTCATCGATGTTGTCGGCCCAGAACTCGTCATTCTTGGGAATGGCGGTGGCAAAGTTGGGCGGGTAGGTCGGCATATGCGGGGTCATCTCGATGCCAGTCTCGGCATGGGTGGTGACCATACCCGAGGATGATTTACGGGCCGGACCGTAGGAGATATAGCGAGCCTGATCGGCGAGACGCTGGGTATCGGTGGCGAAGTGGAGGTAGTCCTTGACCTTGTCGAGCTTGCCGGTCGGCACTACCCAACCATCGAGCTCGAAGACCTGAGCGTCCCAGATGATCTCGAAGGGCTGGCCTTCGCTCGTCATGGCGTTGAAGATGCGCCCGTTGTAGGCCGAGCCGAAGGCGACTTCCTGGTCCGCCAGCAGCTGGGGCGGCTGAGCGCCTTCCTGCCACCAGATGACCTGATCCTTGATGGTATCGAGCTTGGCGAAGGCACGCTGCACGCCTTCATCGGTGGAGAGCACGTCATAGACATCTTCCGGCGCCACACCGTCAGCCACCAGGGCCCATTCGAGGTTGTTGATCGGCTTGCGCATCAGGGTGCGCTTGCCCGGGAAGTTCTCCAGATCGAAGACATCGGCGATGGTGCTCGGCTGGTTGTCCTCGGGGAACATCTCGGTATTGAAGGCGACGATATTGGAATAGACGATCGAGGCAACGAAGCACTCATCCAGCGCGCCGTCGACGAAGTCTTCGCTGGGCGGCGTGCCATCCGGCGCATCCGCCAACAGGGCATCGTGGTCAAGCGGCTCGATCAGGCCCTCGGCACAGGCGATCAGGGCATCGGCAGGCAGCATGTCGACCAGATCCCAGGTCACGTTGCCGGCCTGCGACTGGGCGCGCAGCCCGGCCAGACCATTGGCGCTGCGATCGATGTTGACGATCTCATCACCGGTCTTCTCCATCCAGGGCTCGTGGTAGGCCTTCTGCTGGCTCTCACTGTAGGCCCCGCCCCAGGAGACGATATTGAGGGTTTCCGCCTGAGCGCTGACCGCCGCGGCCAGAGCACTGAGGCCGACCAGGGCCAACGAGGTGCGCTTGATTCGCATCGAACGACGACCGGCTACCTGCTTGATGACGTTGTACATCACACTCTCCACTTATTGTTGTGCTTGGTTGTGTTGTGCTTGCTAGTGCTTTTCTGTGTTGTTCTGAATCGTGTCGAACTGAGTGTTACCTGGTTGAGCGATGGAGAGACTGAGCGTCATGTCGCGCTACGCCATCCCGTGTGGCCAACCATCTCCCTGCGAGGAGAGAGTACGCCCTGCCCTTCTAACCCCCTGTTTCGTATCCTGTTGCCCCCCCCTTTTTAAGTACGCTTTTTAGCACTCTTGCCTAGGCATCCAGCGCGCGGCAGTCGGCGCTGCACCAGCCGACCTGGATGTCCTGCCCCGGGCGCAGGCTGTGATGGCCGGAGGCATTGGGCGTCTTGAGAATGAATTCATCGCTGCCGCATACCGACAGACGGGTGCGTAGGTGATCACCCAGGTAAATCACTTCCTTGACGCGAGCAGTGAAGACGTTGTCGAAGCGTGCGGCGTCATCCTCGCCAAGGATCGAGACCCGCTCCGGACGCAGCGAAAGCGTCGTACGCGACCCCGGCCCCTCGACGGCGACCGGCTTGGCCATCACCGTCTCGCCGCTGTCCAGGCGTACCGTGCAGGTCTCGCCCTGCTGTTCGGTCACTTCGCCGACCAGCCGATTGTTCTCGCCGATAAAGTAAGCCACGAAGGCGTTCTCAGGCTCCTCGTAGAGGGTCTCGGGGCTTGCCAGCTGCTGCACCACGCCATCGTTGAACACCGCGATGCGATCCGACATGGTCAGCGCCTCGGTCTGATCGTGGGTCACGTAGATCATGGTCACGCCAAGGTCGGCGTGGATGCGCTTGATCTCGTACTGCATTTCCTCGCGAAGGTTCTTGTCCAATGCGCCCAGCGGTTCGTCCATCAGCACCAGGTCGGGTTCGAAAACCAGCGCTCGCGCCAGCGCCACACGCTGCTGCTGGCCACCGGAGAGCTGGGCGGGACGACGGTCACCGAAGTCCCCGAGCTGTACCTTCTCGAGTGTCTGTCTGACCTTCTGATTGATCTCGTCCTTGGACAGGCCGCGCACTTCAAGGGGAAAGGCCAGGTTCTCGGCAACGGTCATGTGCGGAAAGAGGGCATAGTTCTGGAACACCATGCCGATGCCACGCTTGTGGGGTGGCAGCCCATTGATCGGTGTGCCCTTGAGCAGAATCTCGCCATGGGTAGGCGTCTCGAACCCCGCCATCATCATCAGACAGGTCGTCTTGCCCGAGCCGGATGGCCCCAAGAGGGTCACGAATTCGCCCCGACGTATATCGAGATTGAAGCCTTTGACGACCAGTTCCACACCGTCATAGCTCTTCTGTACATCGATGAAACGGGCAAATAGCGATTCATCCTCGGACTCGGCCGGAGCACTGGCCGCTGCTGCGAGAGGTTGGGTCATGCCGGGTTCCTGTGCGTCGCCGTTATTGTGATTGTGATTATTTTGCTGCAATGGTCATGGCCGACTGTGGAGGGCGACATCCAGTAAGCAAACGTCTCATACTTTTTCCACAGCTTGAATGAACAGTAGAGCGAACGGCTTTGCTAATACAAGAACGGTCGGGACAACCAGCGTTGAAAAGACCCGATGCTGACTCAGGTCATTTCTGATAGTTACATTAGGTAACCGCGCACCGCCCTGTGCCGATGCAAGCATGAGCTTATCGGCCCTGGCCGAACCCAAAGGCTTGGGCTGGCCATGCTGAAGTCAGCGGCAGGCTCAAGCGGTGGCGGGCAGGCAAGGAGGCGTGCCAATGGACGAGGTCACCCAACAATTTCTGACCAGTCATCACCTGGCCATCCGCCTGGGGGTGGCCTTGCTGCTGGGCGCGCTGATCGGCCTGGAGCGCGGTTGGGACTCCCGCCACGAGGCCAAGGGCCAGCGAGTCGCCGGTATTCGCACCTTCGCCCTGGTGGGCCTGCTCGGCGGCGTCGCCGCCTTGCTCGCCGAGCGCCTCACCGTCTGGGCCTTTCCGGCGATCTTCCTGGGGATCACCGTCACCAGCCTGATCGCCTATCAGGCGCGGGTTCGCGAGGTGCCCAACTACGGCATCACCGGCCTGGTCGGCATGCTGCTGACCTTCTGCTATGGCGCCCTGGCGATGGCCGTCGACCCGGCCCTTGCCGGTGCGGCGGCCGTGATCACGGCGATGATCCTCGACAGCAAGCGCGAGATTCATGGCCTGCTGCACAAGTTGCAGCGCCATGAGCTGGATGCCGGTTTCAAGCTCCTGCTGATCACGGTGGTGATCCTGCCGCTGCTGCCTAATCAGGACCTGGGGCCGGGTGGTGCCATCAACCCAACGACCATCTGGTGGCTGGTGATCATGATCGCCACGATCTCCTTCGTCGGCTATTTCGCCATGCGCCTGGGCGGCACTCGCCGCGGCATCCTCTTCACCAGCCTGTTTGCCGGGCTGAGTTCCTCCACTGCCCTGACCCTGCACTTCGCTCGTCTGTCGCAACGCTCGCCGGGGCTAAGCCCGCTGCTGGCCGCCGGCATCCTGATGGCCTGCGGCACCATGTTTCCGCGCATTCTGCTCTATTGCCTGGTGCTCTACCCGGCTCTGCTGCCGACGCTGCTCGCGCCGGTGTTGGTCATGGCAACGCTGCTGCTGCTGCCGGCGCTATGGCTGTGGCGCACCCATCATGGTTGCGCCGACCTGGAGGAAAAGATTCCCACCCAGAACCCGCTGGAACTCAGCTCGGCGTTGCTGTTCGGTGCCATGTTGACGGCGGTGATGCTGCTGGGTGAGTGGCTTGGCGAGTGGCTGGGTGATGCCGGTATCTATCTGCTGTCTGCGGTCTCGGGCATTGCCGACGTAGGTGCCGCCACCCTGGCGCTGACGCGCATGGCCGAACAAGGCCTGGCGATTCCCACGGCGGTGATCGGCATCGTGCTGGCGGCCTCGGTCAATAACCTGGTCAAGACGGGGATGGCGGGCATCATCGGCACCAAGGACGTGGGCTGGCGCGTGGCAGGACCGATGGTCATATCACTGTTGGCGGGGCTCGCAGTGGCCTGGCTGCTGTAGGTTCCCCCCAACGGCGGCTCACCCGGCGTCCGGGCGCCACTTCGTCACAAGGCCACCTCGATGGGATTCACCAGCCGCGCGAATGTCGCGTAGGGCAGTTGCAGGACGTCGGTATGCGTGCAGGCATTGAAGGCGATCAGGTCGCTGGCGGTCAGGTGAGGAGAGACGAAGACCTCCATATCGAAGAGGTTGCCGAAGGGCGGCATCGCCCCGACGTCGCAATCCGGCAGACGGTCCTTGAACTCATCCTCCGTCGCCAGTTCGATGGTGCTGGCGCCGACGGACTGGGTCAGACGAGGCAGGTCGACCTGATCGCTGGCCGGCAGGACGGCCAGCGCCAGCCGGCCATCGATCTTCACTACCACGCTCTTGGCAAAGTGGCGGCCGGAGACATGGACGGCCTCGGCGATCTCCTGCGCGGTGAAGGCGGGGGAATGCTGCATGATGACGTACTTGACGTCGTGTTCATCGAGATAGCGTGTCACGTGTTCCATGGACATGGCGATCACCCTTGGACTGGCTAACTGGCTATGCACAATGCATGGCGGCTCCCTTCAGCATAGTCAGTGGTGAGCAATCTGTTGAGCGTCGCGCAGGCTCATGGCGGAGTAAAACAGGCACCTCGAATGCCGGGCAGGGCTAATCGAGCTCCTCGTCCTGGGCGCGCTCGCGGCGCTCGCTTTCTTCCTCGATGACGTCATCGATCACCGCCATCAGGTCGTCGACATCGACCTGCTGGGTGTCGTGAACGAAGCGGCCAGTCAATTGGCTGTCAGGCGTCAGCTCGCCGGCCTCGAAACGCGCCCATATCTCGTGGCCGTATTCGGTGTCGAGCAAGGACGGCGCGAAACGGCCGAAATAGGCGCGCATGCGATCCACATCGCGGCGTAGCATCATCGCCGCGCTGTTGTTGCCGGCAGCGTCCACCGCCTGCGGCAGATCGATGATCACCGGTCCCGTAGCGTCGAGCAGCACGTTGAACTCCGACAAATCGCCGTGCACCAGGCCAGCACACAGCATGCGCACCACTTCACGGATCACCTGATCGTGATAGGCAAGGGCTTCGTCCTCGCTCAATTCACAATCATCCAGGCGCGGTGCGGCATCCCCGTCGGCGTCGGCCACCAGTTCCATCAGCAGCACGCCATCGATGAAACCATGCGGCTCGGGCACCCGCACGCCAGCCGACGCCAGGCGATAGAGCGCATCTACCTCGGCGTTCAACCAGGCGGATTCCTGCTCCTGTTGGCCATAGCGGGTCTTCTTTGACATCGCACGGGCACGGCGGGTGTTACGCACCTTGCGACCTTCCTGGTACTGCACGGCCTGTTTGAAGCTACGCTGGCTCGCCTCCTTGAAGACCTTGGCACAGCGCAAGGTGTCGCCGCAGCGCACCACATAGACATTGGCTTCCTTGCCGCTCATTAGCTGACCTTCCACGGCATCGATCATGCCGTCTTCGACGAGCGGTTGCAGTCTCTTGGGTATCTTCATAACGCCTGGTCTGGGCCCTGCCTTGCCGGTTGCACGCCCACGAGTCAGGCGCTGTGCGTATCATCGCATGATAAACGGGGCTAAGGGTAAACCAGCGCAGGCAAAATTCATCCCGGAAGCGCGCACCGCTCCCGACACCCGCGGCGCACCGATGCTTTCCGGCCCGACATGAAAACGCCCGCCCACGGCGAGGCCGAGGGCGGGCGCAAGGCGTGCAGAGACGTGGTTTAGGCCGCCTTGTCGTCCTTGAGCGTTGCCATGTCGATGACGAAGCGATACTTCACGTCGCCCTTCTGCATGCGCTCAAACCCTTCATTGATATTCTTGATATCGAGCATCTCGATATCGCAGGTGATGTCGTGTTCGGCGCAGAAATCCAGCACTTCCTGGGTTTCCGCCATGCCGCCGATCAAGGAGCCGGCCAACACACGACGCTTCATCACCAGGTTGCCCCCCATCAGCGCCGGGTCCACTTCCTGGATCAGGCCGACCAGGATGTGCGTACCGTCGTACTTGAGCGTCCCGAGGTACGGGTTGAGGTCATGGGGTACCGGCACGGTGTCGAGCAGGAAGTCGAAGTGCTCGGCGGCGGCCGCCATCTGCTCCTCGTCGCTTGAGACGATGACATGATCGGCGCCCTGCTTCTTGGCTTCGCCGACCTTGGCCTCCGAGCGCGTAAACAGCGTGACTTCACAGCCCATCGCCTTGGCGAACTTGAGGCCCATGTGGCCCAGGCCGCCCATGCCGATGACGCCGACCTTGTCACCGGCCTTGACGCCATAGTGGCGCAGCGGTGAATAGGTGGTGATGCCGGCACAGAGCAGCGGTGCTGCCACTGCCGGGTCCAGCTTGTCGGGAATCGAGACCACGAAGTGCTCGCTGACCACGACCGAATCGGAGTAGCCACCCTGGGTCATGGTGCCATCGTGACGGTCCGGGCTGCCGTAGGTCATGGTCATGCCTTCGAGGCAGTACTGCTCCAGATCGTCCTTGCAGGCGCTGCAATGGCGGCAGGAATCCACCATGCAACCCACGCCGACCACATCGCCGACCTTGTACTTGGTGACATCGCTGCCGACAGCGGTCACGCGCCCGACGATCTCGTGCCCCGGCACCAGCGGATACTGGCTCATGCCCCAGTCGTTACGGGCAAAGTGCAGGTCCGAGTGGCAGACGCCGCAGTAGTCGATCTCGATGGACACATCGTCCGCGCGCGGCGTGCGACGCTCAAAGCTGAACGGCGCAAGGTCCGTCTCGGCTGAATGTGCGGCATAAGCGTTGGCTTGATGACTCATGTGTGACGCATCCTCCTGAGAGAGTTGGGCTCATATGAATGATGATATGCAGGCATTGTGCTCCTGTGACAGTGCCACTACGACCAACGATCCTGCGCCATTTTTGCTCATTCCTACAAACTGCCTTGCCCTGAAGCGGGTTTTCTCGCCAAAAACCACCTGATTCGGTCATCATGTGGCCATCGCTGCGAGCGGTACTGCCGGGCTCGACGCCTCTGGCCGACCCTGCTTCAGCCCATGATGACTTCATCGCAATGAACGACTCGATATCACCGACTCACCCTCACCGACAGGACCCCCCATGCCACTTTCTTCCCGCCTGTTGGCGCTGATCGAGCCGATGATCGAGCGCGATGGCTATACGCCAAGCGCCATACCTGCCGTCTCGCTGATGGCCTGTCATCACCAGGTGCCGCGTACACCATTGATGTACGAGCCGAGCCTGGTGATTGTCGTTCAGGGCCGCAAGATCGGCTATCTCGGCGACCGCGAAATCCACTACGACCCGGGGCAGTATCTGGTGCAGACACTGCCGCTGCCCTTCGAGTGCGAGACCTTCGCCACGCCAGAGGAGCCATTGCTTGGGCTTTCCGTGCGTATCGACCCTGCGGTACTCAGTGAACTGGTCGCCGAGACGGGGCTTGAAACAGGGCTTGAGAAAGGGCTTGAGAAAGGGCTCGAGACAGGAACTGAAACCGGGCGTGGAAAAGGCACCGAGCCCCGCTTCAACGCCAAGGCGCCCTCAAGCGACCCGCTGCCGATGGCCTCGGTGGCGATGACCGCCAGCATGCAGGAAGCCGTGGTGAGACTGCTGCGCGCCCTGAACGATCCCCTGGATGCGCAGGTGATGGGGCAAGCCCGAGTACGCGAAGTGATCTTCGAGGCCCTCAAGGGCGAACAGGGAGCGGCACTGCGCGCGCTGGTCAATCATCAGGGGCACTATTCACAGATCATTCAGGCGCTGACCCAGATGCATGCCGATGTCGCCCAGACCACCTCGATTGAAGAGCTGGCGCGGGATGCCAACATGAGCGTCTCGTCGTTTCATCAGCACTTCAAGCAGGTGACCCGCGCCACACCGCTGCAATACCTGAAGCGCCTGAGGCTGATCAAGGCGCGCCAGCTTTTGAGTCACGATGACCTGAACGTTAACCAGACCGCCGAGGCCGTCGGCTATCGCAGCGTTGCCCAGTTCAGCCGCGACTACAAGCGCACCTTCGGCCTGAGCCCCCTCAAGGATCGCCGCCGGCCCCGTGACTTGAGCGATGTTTCTGCCAGCTGATGCCTAGGCCGGTGGCTCATCTTCAAGCCCCAACCGCCGGTGCCAATCAGCGAGGCTCTCGTCCGGGTAACCCTCGAAGCAGCGATCCGCCGGGTCGGGAGCGAGCTCGACCCAGTCGGGTTTGGCTGCCAGCATCAGGTGCACGTGCTCCGGCGGCACAGGCAGCGGGGTGTCGATTGCCGAGGCGAAGGGGTGGACGAGCTCAGGCCAGAGTGGGTCATAGACTCACAGGGTCGACGCGCAGTGCTTGCAAAAGTGACGCTCGCCGGGGCTCTGCGCGCCATCGATCACCGCCTGGTAAACGTGGACGTGCTCCTCGCCGCGGACCTTGAGGCTATCGGCGTCGGCGCCAAGATTGATCGCATAGCCGCCAGCGCCCGCGGTCTTGCGACACACCGAGCAATAGCAGCGATTGAAAGGATAGGGCTGCCGAGCCATCACCCCGAAGGTGACGGCTTGGCAGTGACATGAACCTTCAAGCCACATGAGGATACCTCCGTCTGGATCGGTCGCCTGATCGAGAACCCCGGCCGGCTCCGCGCCTAACGGCATGGCGCTGCCTTGACGCCGATCAGGTCACTATCGGTCAGCATCGCCTAGCATGAGGGATGCGTCTAGCGAAGGCCCAGCCCTGACCGCCAAGAGGAAATACCGTGTCGATTCGTAATCTTGATGCCCTGTTCACCCCCTCCTCCATCGCCTTGATCGGCGCCAGCAACCGCCCAGGCTCGGTGGGCGCGGTGCTTGCCAAGAACCTGTTCGAGGGAGGATTCGCCGGGCCGGTGATGACCGTGAATCCCCACGAGACGGCGATCCGCTCTACCCTCAACTATCACTCGGTCGCCGAGCTGCCGATCGCCCCGGATCTTGCCGTGATCTGCACCCCACCGAATACGGTGCCGGGGCTGGTCAAGGAGCTCGGCGAGCGCGGCTGTCGCGCCGCGGTCGTGATCACGGCGGGCTTTGGCGAGGGTGATCATGCCGAGGGCCAGGCGCTCAAGCAGGCGGTGCTGGATGCCGCGCGGCCTTACCTGATGCGCATCGTCGGCCCCAACTGCCTGGGCATCATGGCCCCCCATGCCGGCATCAACGCGAGCTTCGCCCATGTCGCGCCGTCGTCGGGCCATCTGGCCTTCGTCACCCAGTCCGGCGCCGTCGCCACCTCGGTACTCGACTGGGCAGAAAGCCGCGGCATCGGCTTTTCGCACATGGCGTCATTGGGCGCGATGAGCGATGTCGACTTCGGCGACATGCTCTATTACCTGGCGCTCGATCCGAATACCCACGCGATTCTTTTGTATGTCGAGGCGGTGAGCGAGGCGCGCAAATTCCTGTCAGCGGCGCGCATGGCCTCCCGCAACAAGCCAGTTGTGGTGGTCAAGGCCGGCCGCAGCGATGCCGGCGCCAAAGCGGCGATGTCGCATACCGGTGCGCTGGCCGGGGCCGATGCGGTCTATGATGCCGCCTTTCGCCGCGCCGGCATGTTAAGGGTCAAGACCCTCGACGAACTGTTCCAGGCCGTCGGGACCCTCGCCTCAGGCGTGAAGATCAAGGGCGACCGACTGGCGGTGCTGACCAACGGCGGTGGCATCGGCGTGCTGGCGGTGGATGAGCTCGCCGAGGGCAACGGCCGGCTGGCCGAGCTTTCCCCCAAGACCCTTGCGCGCCTGGACGCTCGCTTGCCGGCCACCTGGTCCCACGGCAACCCGGTGGACATCCTCGGCGATGCCCCCGGCGAGCGTTATGTGGTGGCGCTGGAGGCGCTGATTGAGGCCAATGACGCCGATGCCATTCTGATCATCAACTGCCCGACCGCCGTGGCCGATAGCTACGAGGCCGCCCAGACGGTGATCAACACGCTGCATACCCGCCACCTGCCGGTACTCAGCTGCTGGCTTGGCGAGGCCGCCGGGGCCAGGGCACGTCAGCTCTTCGCCGACCGCCGCCTGCCCTTCTATGACACCCCCGAACAAGCGGTGCAGGCCTTCGCCCACCTGTGGCAGTACCAGCGCAACCATGAGCTGCTGATGGAGACACCTCCAGCGGTGACGGACCTGCCCGAAGACGCGCCGGCCAAGGCCAACGCGATCATCGATACGGTTCTCGCCGACGGCCGCGAGGTGCTCACCGAGCCAGAAGCCAGCGCCCTGCTGGCCGCTTTCAGCCTGCCGGTGGTGCCCGCCCGTCAGGCCCAGAACGGCGACGACGCCGCTGCCTTTGCTGCCGAGATGGGCTTTCCCGCGGTGGTGAAGATCCTCTCGAAAGACATCAGTCACAAGTCGGATGTTGGCGGCGTAAAAACGGACCTGACGTCGGCCGAGGCCGTGCGCCAGGCAACCGACGACATGCTGGAGCGGATACGCCAGTCGATGCCCGAGGCACGCATTGAAGGCGTCAACATGCAGCCGATGATCCGCCGCCCTGGCGCCTTCGAGCTGATCCTGGGCGTCGCCGAGGACCCGATCTTCGGCCCGGTGATCCTGTTCGGTCAGGGCGGCACCGCGGTGGAAGTCATCGGCGACCGGGTGATCGGCCTGCCGCCTCTGAATCCCCTGCTGGCCCGGGAAATGATCGAACGCACCCAGATAGCGCGGCTGCTCAAGGGCTACCGCGACCGCCCTTCCGTCGATATCGAGGCCATCGTGCTGGCACTGGTCAAGCTGTCGCAGCTGGTCATCCGCCTACCGCGGGTCGTGTCGTTGGACATCAACCCGCTACTGGCCGATTCAGGCGGCGTGATCGCCCTGGATGCCCGCGTGGTGGTGCGCGAGGCCAGCGAGCCGCGCGTCCCCATGACCATCCGCCCCTATCCACGGGAGCTTGCGCACGACATCGTCACTCAGGCGGGCCAACACTATCACCTGCGCCCGATTCGCCCCGAGGACGAGAATGCGCTGGTGGAAATGCTCAAGCGCTCCGAGCACCATGACGTGCGACTGCGCTTCTTTGCCGCGATCCAGCGCTTCGATCATGCCTTCGCCGCGCGCCTGACCCAGCTCGACTATGATCGCGAGATGGCCTTCGTCGCCCTGCCGCAGGACGCCGAGAGCATTCTCGGTGCCGTGCACCTGATCGCCGACCCCGACCTGGAGCGGGCCGAATTCGCGGTGATGGTGAGAAGCGACACGAAACACTCGGGGCTGGGCTACTGCCTGATGCAGGCGATACTCGACCATGCACGCCGCATGGGCATCACCTGGGTTGAAGGCGAGGTCATGCTGGAGAACCAGGCCATGCGGCGCATGGCCAGAGAGCTCGGCTTCAAGGAACAGCCACTGGAAGAGGGGGCCGACTCGATCGCCCTGTCATTGAAGCTCGACCATTGAAGCTTGAGTTTTCCCGGGCGCCCCAAGGCAATGCGCCAGGCAGTGACACTGAACCTGCCAGGGCGCCTCACTGATGCTTCATATCCCGTTATTCACACCCAGCCTTCAACCCCAGCGTGGAAACGCTGGGGACCTTCAGCCCTCGCCGTGAATATCGTCTCAGCGGTTGTCAGGCATGCGCTGCAGATGGAGGTGGCGGACCAGGCGGATCGCCGGGCGTACCAGGAATTGGAAACTGCCGATGATGAACATCCAGATCGCCAGATGTTCCTGTGAGGGATACAGGAACAGAATACTGCCCAACAGGAACCATATACCGATCAGCACATCATTCAAGATGCTCAGCACCTCGTAGCGCTGACGGATGATCAGTTCCTCATGCCCCAGGTGCAGGGTGAGCGAGTTGTCGGGCGCTTGCTCGGCCATGCGTACTCCTGATAGCGGAGGTATGAGAGTGAGTATGAAAGCTCGGGTGACTAGTAATTGACCCGCCGAGCGCGGAATGAGCGCCCCTTCAGCTTGCCGTTGGCGAGCTGCGCAAGGGCCGCCTTGGCCTGTTCGCGGCGCACCGCCACGAAGGTGCTGCGCTCAAGCACCTTGATCTTGCCCACCGCATCACCCTTGAGGCCCCCTTCACCGGTCAGGGCACCGAGGATATCGCCAGGGCGCACCTTCTGCTTGCGCCCCCCGTCGATCTGCAGCGTCACCATCGGCGCCGGGGCAGGTGCCTCGGCGAGGGCCTGACGCGGCGGCAGCGTCTCGGGCGCAAAGGTTTCGCCAAGCCGCTCGCCGAGCTTCTCCAGGCGAAAGGCTTCCCGCGGCCCATAGAGCGTGCAGGCCATGCCGCTACCCCCGGCCCGGCCTGTACGGCCGATACGGTGCACGTGTACTTCAAGCTCACGGGCGATGCCATAGTTGAAGACCGCGTCCAGGGCGTCGATATCCAGGCCACGAGCGGCCACATCGGTGGCGACCAGAATGGAGGCGCTCTGGTTGGCAAACAGCACCAGGGTGCGATCCCGGTCGCGTTGCTCGAGATCGCCATGCAGCGCCAGGGCACTGAAGCCGTGATCGCAGAGCGCCTCGGCGATATCGCGAGCCTCGCGCTTGGTATTGCAGAACACCACGCTGGTGGCGGGGCGATGGGTCAACAGCAACAGCTGTAGGGCCTCGAAACGTGCATCCTCGTCATCGACCCGGTAGAAATGCTGACGAATGCTCGTGCTGTCATGGGTCGATTCGACCTCGACGGTGACAGGCTCGCGCATCAGCGACTCGGCGATCGGGCGAATGGCATCGGTATAGGTGGCGCTGAACAGCAGCGTCTGGCGATTGCTGGGGGTGTCGCCGATGATCGCTTCCAGCGCGTCCTTGAAGCCCATGTCGAGCATGCGATCGGCTTCATCGAGCACCAGCGTCGAGAGCGCGTCGAGCGTGAGCGTGCCCTTGCGCAGGTGCTCCTCTACGCGGCCGGGGGTACCGACAATCAAGTGAGCACCGTGCTCCAGCGAGCCGCGCTGCGGACCGAAGGGAGCACCACCGCACAGGGTCAGCACCTTGACGTTGGGCAGGCCGCGGGCCAGGCGTCGCAGCTCACCGGCCACCTGATCGGCAAGCTCACGCGTCGGGCACAGCACCAGCCCCTGCACGTCCAGGCGCGCAACCGAGAGCCTGGACAGCAGGCAAAGGCCGAAAGCCGCGGTCTTGCCTGAGCCGGTCTTGCCACGTCCGATCACGTCACGCCCTTCAAGCATTGGCGGCAGGCTCTGGGCCTGGATCGGCGTCATGGCGTGGTAGCCCAGCGCGTCGAGATTGGTCAGCAGCGCATCGGCTAACGGCAAGCGCGCAAAGGAGGTGGCATCAGACACGGTGGGCGGTCCTTGAAAGCGGGATAATAGCGAGCGGGCAGGATACCAGACCCTTGCCGTGATCGTCTGGAAACCAAGCCGCTTCTCGCAACAGGAAATACCCCTGTTACCCATTTCGGTTGTTCAGTAAGATTTCAGCTTCGACCACGACGCAACAGGATGACACGATGGGCAGGGCCTTCCAGAACCGCAAGGAATCCATGGCCAAGACGGCCGACGCGAAAACCAAGGTCTACAGCAAGTACGGCCGGGAAATTTACGTGGTCGCCAAGTCGGGCGGTACCGACCCCAGCAGCAACTTGACGCTGCGCGGCCTGATCGAGCGTGCCAAGAAGGATCAGGTACCCTCGCACGTGATCGACAAGGCACTGGACAAGGCCGCCGGCGCCGGTGGCGAGGACTTTGCCGCGGCCCGCTACGAAGGCTTCGGGCCAGCCAGCTGCATGATCATCGTCGAGTGCCTCACCGATAACCCCAACCGCACCTTCGGCGACGTTCGCAACGCCTTCAACAAGGGCAAGGGCAAGATCGGCACACCGGGCAGCGTCAGCCACATGTTCGACCACTGTGCGATCCTGCGTTTTGCTGCCGAGGACGAGGAAAGCGTGCTGGAGTCGCTGATGGAGGCCGATGTCGATGTGACCGATATCGAAAACGAAGACGGCCACATCACCGTCTTCGCCCCGCACACCGAGTATGCCAAGGCCAAGCAGGCACTGATCGACGCTTACGGCGAGATCGAATTCGAAGTCGATGACATTCAGTTCCTGCCCCAGACCCATACGCCGGTCGAGGGCGATGACGTGGCACCGTTCGAGAAACTGCTCGACATGCTCAACGACCTGGATGACGTGCAGAACATCTACCACAACGCCGAGCTTTAAACCGTTGGCGCCGGGCTTGCGACCCGGCGCTTTCTCCCGCTTTTTCTCCACCTCTCTCGAGCTACACTCTTGAGCTAACAGCGGCTAGCGAACTGACAGCGGCTAGGTGAATTCGCGAAACAGGATCACATAGCGCGTCTTGTCATCGCGGCAGACGCCGTGCGCTGTCATCTGCACGTTGCACATCTGGCCGTCACGTCGCTCAAACGCGCATTCCCTTTCCAGGCGCTGCCCCTGGTCGAGCACGTCAATCAGGTCGGGCTGCATCATCAGGAACAGCCGCATGGCCGAGCCGGCCTGCTCTCTGGGGAAGCCACTCATCTCCGCAAAGGCGCTGTTGGAGATCAATACCTGCTGGTGCTCATCGAGCACGATGGCCGCATCGCGCGTCTCGGCCAGTACCTCCTTGGCCAGGCCTAGTGCCTCCACGGTCTGCTCCGTGTCGGTGATATCGGTGGCGATACCGCCGATCAGGTAAGGTTTGCCGTGATCATCGGTGATCGGGAACTTGCTGAAAAGAAAGCTCCTTGCTCCCGAGCGCGTCTTGAGGACGTGCCTGTATTTGACCGGCTCACCACTTCGCAGCACTTGATTATCCATCGCCAGCGCATGCTCCATGCTATCGCTATCGAGCACCTCCCACATCGGCCTCCCCACCAGCTGCTGCGGTGTCGTGTTCACCACCTTGGCATATTGCTGGTTAACCAGGCAGTAGTGGTGATCCAAGTCCTTGAGAAAGATCAGGTCGGGGGAGTGGTCGATGATCTCCTCCAGGTACCGGTCGCGTTCGCGGATGCGATGCAGCATCTTCTCGAAGGCCCGACCGACGCGGGTAAACTCCTCGAAACGCCCGCCGGTAAAGGGCTTGGGCGTGCCACCCTCCGGCACTTGCTCGGCATAGCGCGTCAGGTTACCCAGCGCACTGGCCGTCAAGCGGTTGATCACGACCATCATGATGATGCCAAGCGCCACCACCATCAGGGTGGCGTAGCCAAGGTTGGTGATATAGGCATCACGCAGGGCGTCATAGCTATCGCTTGGCAACATCGTGTAGACCCGATAGTCATCGCTTCTGCCGACCTTGAGCACATGCTCGCGCAGGATGCCCGCCGCGGTGATACGCACCTCATCGGCGTCCTTTAGTTCCTCGTGTTCCGGCAACGAGCTTTCACCGCGCTGCAGCGCATCAAGCGTTGCGCCCTCGTGTTTCAGTGCGATCGCGCGCGCGCCGAACAGCGACTGCAGTTCGTTGAGTATCCAGAAGTTGTCGTTAAGCATGACGAAGGTATGCAGCCGGCCGACCACCTCGCCAAGTGTCGGCTCAACCACCGGCAGCGTCAGGCGCAGCAGACTGTAGTGTCGACTTTGCGCATCACTGCCGGTATCAGCGTCGACCGTGACCCAATGCCCCAGCCAGGGCGCTTGCTGGCTGAGCGCATTGAGCGGCAGCTCCAGGTTCAGCAAGCTGACATTGCGTACGGCATCGAACTCACCTTCGTGCTCGATCACCATGGCATCGATATAGCGGGAATAGCTGTCTCGCATCAGGCCCTGCATGGCCTCTTCCAGCAACCGGCTGTCATCACGGGTCAGAGCGCGCTGCAGCGATTCAGACTGACTGACTTCCTCGCTGTACTGACGAATGTTGCGGAAATGACTCTCGACGATGCTATTGAGCATGCGCTGATCGCGCTCAAAGGCTCTCTTTGCTTCCTGCTGCAGGGCGTTTTCCGCCCCCATATAGGCAGTGGTGAGCAACGTCAGCGATACCCCCGCCAGCATCAGCAGCACCAACACCAGCAGGAGCCTCGAGAAGCGCCAGGTCCTCATTTGAGGGCTCCGGGGTCAACACCTTCCTGATCGTCGCCATCGTTTACGCGGCGGTTCGCATTCTTTTTCATATGCCATCTTCCTCTAGGTCGTGATCACCTTCGAGGTCGCCACTACCCCCTTCGTCACTCTTTACATCACCCTCTTCGCCACTCTTTTCTTCACTATCGATGGCGAGGTCACTGAGCCGGAACGCCCGGCGCTCCAGATGCTCAAGGACGCCCGGTGAGACCGAGTGCTCGACCAGCTCGAGCCGGCCGGAAAAGATGTGCGGCACCTGAGACGGCGCCTGCATCAGGTCGAGCTTGATGGCTTCGGCCATGGCGATGCCACTGTCATCGTTCATCCGCATCACCGTCAGGTCGAGCTCCCCTTTCTGAAGCGCGGCCAGTTCTGCCTTACCGCCTCCCCAACCGTTAATCAGCACATCCAGACGATCGGCTTCGCGAAGGGCACGCAGGGCGCCAAGGGCCGTATCTGTCGCGCTGGCAAAGATCATCTTGAGGTCTGGATGTTGCTTGAGTGCGACATGCGTGGCTCGATAGGCCCTGCTGGCATCGGCGTAAGTATAGAAGGCCTCGACCTGATCGATGCCCGGATGCTCAGCAGCAGCCGCTTCGAAGGTGCCACCACGCATCTCGCTGACATACCCCTGCGCGGCGTAAAGCATCAGATACTTGCCATGGTAGTCGATGATTTCAAACATGCGTTCGGCAAGCAGCTTGGTGCCCTCTACATGATCAAAGCCCACATACAGAAAAGGCGGCGTTTGATGCCAATCCGCCAGCGGCGTGGTGATATTCTGCAGGATCAGACGCGTTTGCTGCTTGGCCAGAATGCGCTCGATCATCCGGCGATGAGGCAGCGCGTCCAGTGTGAAAGCCAGGTAGTCCGGTTGCCACGCCAGAGCATCGGCAAGCTGCTGCTCCTGCAGGTCCAGATCCTCACCGGGGCGAGAGAAGAATGCCTTGATTTCAAAGGGAATATCCAACCGCTCCAGGCGACGGGCCAGCGCCATGTCACTTCGCCGCCAATACCCCGAGACCTGCTTGCCGGGGTAGACCACCGCAATGCGGAGGGCGCGTTCGGGCGGCGAGGCCAATGGCTCGGCGGGCGCCTGAACCTGAGCCGCAAACTGCGTCATCAGTGCACGCTGTTCGGGATGGCGATCCACGTATTCGTCGATGAGCAGATACCCCTGCGTCGCCACACTGGGCGACGCTTCGACCGACAGACAAACAAGGCCCAACATCAGTGCCGCGACCTGAGCGAGCTTTCTGAACCACATCCGCATTTGCCCTCTCTCCCTATGCCACGGCCCCATCTGCGTCTGTTGCATCATGTCCTCGCCTCGACCGCCTTCGCCGTAATAAGCACCCACTTCGGCAATGAATAGTTGGCATGCGAACCTGCAAGATAGCGTCATGATGCCGCCTTATTAGGTCAGGCGGCGATAGTACACGACAGAGATAAGCGAAGGCAGAGATGGGCTCGGCGTAGAGTGCAAAAACCGACGCAAGCGTCAGGCACCGGCATGTCAAAATCCCACCCAGGCGTGAAAGGAAGATCAGTGACCGTGACGGATCAGCCCGACACCTGCACCGCCAGATAGACGATGTACAGACAACACAGGATACCGGCCACGAACACCAGGGAGCGCGACCAGGCAAAGTCAGCCATATAAAGCACAGCATGCAACAGTCGCAGCGCCAGGAAAACCAGCGCAACGCTACTCAGAGAGGCCAGCGGAACCCCCGCAGCGAAGGCGATAAAGGTGACCACCGTGAAGGTCAGCAAGGCTTCCCAGGCATTGGCCTGAGCTCCCTGCACACGAGCTCCCACACCGGTAAGGGCCGCCTGCTGGAGACGCGGGGTATTATTATCCAGATGACCGAACTGGCGTATCCGCAAGAAAGCCCCCAGCCAGGTCAGCAGAAATGGCAGCAGGGCAAGCGTCAGCAATACATAGAGAATAACCGGCATCATGGCTCCCAAGCGTGTGTGAAGGATGTTGAATGAGCATACCGCACACGCCGACTTTCGCAGAGTCGCTGAGCAGCGTTGTTGGCCAACGTTGTTGGACCGCGTTGCAGAACGACATCAGCACATGCTCGCCTAGGCCCAAGGAAGCCCTGCTTGATTTTCCTCGCCACATAGCCGGTCCGGAACACCTGAGCGTATTCGTCAAGCCCGATGGACGTCGCAAGAGGCGGGCATATGCCGCGTTGATAAGCCCTTGTGCTGATACTGTTAGGGTAGAGATTCTCTCTCCAGGCACTCGCCGCACCTGAGCGTCGCCGCGAATGTGCTCGACCAAGGAGCAACTCCATGCACAGATCCTTGCAGGGAATTCTGCTTGTGGCTGTCCTGTCCATGCTCACGGGCTGTGGCGAGTCTTCAGCCCCGACTCTTGCCGCGCCCGATGAAAGTGGCGTTCTCAAGGTGGCCACCCGTAATGGCGCGACCACCTACTATTTTAATCGTCATGAAGCACCCGCCGGGCCCGAGTACGACATGGCGCGCAACTTCGCCGACACCCAGGGCTGGGAGATCGAATGGTCGCTCTTTGACTCCACCTCTGAGGTACTGGATGCCCTGGCATCCGGGGACGTTCACATGGCCGCTGCCGGACTGACCCTTCTTCCCACTCGGAATGAGCGCTTCATCGAAGGGCCCGCCCATACCGATATCGTTGAGCAGCTGGTCTGTCATCGTGACATGCGCCCCCTGCCCCGCCAGATTGAAGATCTCGCCAACGTGGATATTCGTGTCACCGAGGCCTCTAGCTATTCACAGCAGCTCACGTCGCTGGTCAATGACCACACCGGCATTTCCTTTGCGGAGGACCCGCGCACCACCGAGGTGCTGCTGGAGGCAGTGGCCAACCAGACACTGGACTGCACCGTGGCCGACTCCAACATCGTCAAGGTGGTGCGTCGCCACTTCCCGCATCTGGAAGTCGCCATGAACCTGACCGCCGGCAGCAACCTGGGCTGGTATCTGGCGAACGGCCAGCAGGCGCTGGCCGACCAGGCGCAAGGCTGGATGGCAAGCGAGGAAGGGGTCGCCACTATCGAGGCGGTACATGAGCGCTACTACGCCTATATCGGCGAATTCGACTTCGTCGACCTGCGTGCACTGAATCGTCGTATCGACGATCGTCTGCCGAACTATCTCGATCTTTTCCTGGAGGCCGAGAATAACACCGGCATGCCGGCCGACCTGTTGGCTGCGCTGGCCTACCAGGAGTCCCATTGGGACCCCGAAGCCGTTTCCCCCACGGGCGTTCGCGGCATCATGATGCTAACCCGCAATACCGCCACGTCGCTTGGCGTGACCAACCGCCTGGACCCCGAGGCCGCCATTGATGGCGGCGCCCGCTACCTGGCCGACCGCCATGCGCGACTGCCCGACGACATCCCCGAACCAGACCGCACCTATCTGGCCCTCGCCAGTTACAACATCGGCCGCGGTCACGTTCTGGACGCGCGTCAACTGGCCCGCAAGCTGGGCAAGGATCCGGACTCCTGGGAAGACATGAAGGAGGTACTGCCGCTCAAGGCCGACAAGCGCTACTACCCACAGACACGCTATGGCTACGCGCGCGGCTATGAGCCGGTGCATTACGTGCGCCGCATCCGCAACTACATGGATGTCATCTCGCCCGCTGTCGCGCCATTGGAGGCTTCAGAGGTTGCGCTGATACCAGACGCGACAGAGGACGAATAAACTGGCTCGAGGAAACTGGCTCAGGGCAGCAGATGCGCGACCACGCTTCGCTCATCGAGAAGCTCCTGCTCGGTCGCCGTCATGCGCTGACGAGACATCTCATCAATCGACAACCCCTGAACGATCTCAAAGCGCCCGTTGGCGCAACGACAGGGGAAGGAATAGAAGATGCCTTCGGCAATGCCATAACTGCCATCGGAGAGGACCGACATGCTCACCCACTCATCCGGTGGCGTGCCAAGCACCCAGTCGCGCATATGGTCGACAATGGCTTGCGCCGCCGACCCGGCACTGGACTTGCCGCGGGCCTTGATGACAGCGGCGCCACGCTGCTGCACTGCCGGCTCGAACTGTGCCGTACGCCACTCTGGAGATGCCAGCTCAACTGCCGCCCGGTCGCCGACCAGGGCATGACTGAGGTCGGGGTAGAGCGTCGCCGAGTGATTGCCCCAGACCGTCAGACGGCGAATCCGTGCCACGGCCTCGCCGGTGTGGCGAGCCAACTGCGCCAGCGCGCGGTTATGGTCCAGCCGAGTCATCGCCGTGACCTGATGCGCCGCCAGGCGCGGCGCATTGCCCAGGACAATCAAGGCGTTGGTATTGGCCGGATTACCGACCACCACCACCCGCACATCATGGCTTGCTACCGCCTCAAGGGCCTGCCCGTTGGCGACGAAGATCGCCGCATTGTCTTCCAGCAGATCCTTGCGCTCCATGCCAGGGCCACGGGGCTTGGCACCCACCAGCAACGCATAGTCCGCGCCAGCGAAGGCCCGCTCGGCGTCGTCATGTAGCGTGACCCCGGCCAATAACGGATAGGCGGCGTCCTCAAGCTCCATCGACACCCCTTCCAGCACCGAAAAGGTCTCGGGAATATCGAGCAGCTGCAAAATGACGGGCTGATCGTCACCCAGCATGTCGCCGGATGCGATGGAGAACAGCAGGCTATAAGCGACTTGGCCTGCCGCTCCCGTAACCGTGACACGGACTGGATCGTTCATGGCGAATCTCCTAAGGTCTCTGGCTCAAGCGCCAAGCCAGCTAAGGGCCAGCTCGTCGCCTGGTCCTGTGTTACCTGCAACATAGCAGACCGGCAAGGATTCGCGTCTCTCCGTTGAGCCAGAGCAGATGCCAGGCCAACCAGGTTCAGCTCATTGATAACGGTACGGTTCCGGCTTCAGGCGTACTCGCCACGGGCGCGCCTTCATGTCCAAGACCTCAGAACCCTTTCAGCACCAGCTTGCCCCGGCCCTTGCCGGATTCCAGCAGCGCATGGGCACGCAGCAGGTTATCGGCATTGATGGTGCCAAATTCCTCGGCGAGGGTCGTCACCAACTCGCCTCGATCGACCATCTCGGCCACCCGTTCAAGCAGGTGGTGCTGTTCGATCATGTCTGTCGTCTGGAAGAGCGAGCGAGTGAACATGAATTCCCAATGCACCGATACGCTCTTGCGCTTGAACGGTGTGATATCGAGCGACACGGGGTCATCGATCACCGCGAGCCGTCCCTGCGGGGCGATCAACTCGGCGATCTCGGCCAGATGCTGATCGGTATGCGAAAGGCTCGCCACATACTCAACCGATGCAAGCCCCGTGGCTTTCAGCTCTTCCACCAGTGACTGACGGTGATCTATCACGTGATCGGCACCCAGCTCCTGCGCCCAGGCACGGGTTTCGGGCCGCGAGGCGGTCGCCACCACGGTCAGATCGGTGAGCCGCTTGGCGAGCTGAATCATGATCGATCCCACGCCACCCGCGGCGCCGATGATTAGCAATGAGCCTGCATTTTCCGTGGGCACCTGCAAGCGATCAAAGAGCATTTCCCAGGCTGTGATCGTGGTCAGTGGCAGCGCCGCCGCCTCGGCAAAGCCGAGCGATGTCGGCATCCTGGACACGATACGCTCATCGACCTGATGGAACTCGGCATTCGTGCCGCTACGATCCACCGCACCGGCATACCAGACCTTGTCGCCAGGCTGGAACAGCGTCACCTCATTGCCGACCGCCTCGACAACGCCGGCGGCATCCCAGCCCAGCACCTTATAATCACCGCCCTCGGGCGAGACGTTCTGGCGGATCTTGGTATCGACCGGGTTGACCGAAACGGCCTCGATTCGCACCAGCAGATCGTGCCCCTGAACCTCGGGGGTGGGCAGTTCGATGTCCTCGAGCGACTGGGGGGCTGTGACCGGCAGCGAGCGCTGATAACCGACGGCTTTCATGGTGATGTCCTCTATCTTTGAATGTCTTGACGACCAATTGTAGGGATACCATGACCACTAACAAGTCGGCACATTCCTTAGGGGTAGTGGGCTTTTTACCCTGCACTCA
The DNA here is from genome assembly GCF_012062845.1 of Halomonas salinarum. Taxonomy (GTDB): domain Bacteria; phylum Pseudomonadota; class Gammaproteobacteria; order Pseudomonadales; family Halomonadaceae; genus Onishia; species Onishia salinarum. Next base: position 85,693 of record NZ_WWNB01000009.1, on the reverse strand, counting down.
ACAGCCGAGTCCGCGCGATATCAGAGGCCCAGCCGTCAGGCCCCGGACAAGCCGCTTGCGCTGGGCAACACTTGCCAGACCACAGATAACGAAAAAAGCTCGCGAGGAAGTGCTTGCTCACCATTAAAGGCATGCCACTAAAGTCCCGGCAATAAAACGCAGCGCTCATATCACTGGATCAAGCCACAAAACCCTGTATGCTGATCGAGCACTATCGTCAGTCAACGGAGTAGGCATCACGATCGATCATTCTTACCAAGCCAGCACGGAGATTCTCATGAAGGTATATCGACCTGAATGGCAGTGCACGTTTAACGTAAACGAAGGCGCGGAAGAAAAAGCCGGTTGGCGGGAGCGCATCGCCTGGCGTATCAGGGCGCTGGCCAACAGGTTGGATGGTGGCGGACGTACGATCCAGATTGACTGCAATATGACCCCTCGAGTGAGCCAGGAAGATATTGATGTTTGCCTGGGCAAAGGCTTCGAAGTGACCCATAGCCTGCTCACCCAGCTTGCGCATCAAGCTGCCTGCGAGGATGTCATGCGTGACGCCAAAGCAGAGCTTTACGAAGAAAACGTTCAGCACTAACAGACAAGCGTGGCGATAACGTTGCCTCCCGGCACGTTAGAGGCGCTGGATTCTCCAGAAAATAGACGAATTCACGCACCACAGATGTCTGAAGCCAAGCGTTGGAACGCTAGATGATAGACCGCTGCCGCACCCCATTCAGTCAAACTGGATGGGGTGTTCTCATGTAAGGCTATCTGTCCTCCACGGGGCGCCGTACCCGGCCATCGACCAGCAACGTCTTCTCACCACCGCTGACCCGATAGGTCACCGTCGAGCGCTCACCGACACGGCCATAAGAGACTCCGTTCAGGGTCAGCCACCCATCATCGATCTCGACGTGGTCGGCGTTCACGTCAATCACCGCGTTGGCGCCCGAGACCACCGCCTCGACGCTGCCGCCGGAAGCCGTGCTCATGCTTGAGATAGACACCGCGCTACCTCCCTGCATATTGACACTATTGGCCGCAGAAACAGGCTCGCCGCTCCCCGCCCAAAGCGCGGGCAGAGCCAACAACATCGCCATACGCCAAGATCTCATCGTATCGTCCTCACCGAGCCCCGACCGGAATCATCAGGTGCTGGTAGTCGGTGCCCTTCCACATCAGGTAAGGCCCGCCGTTGTCCGGATCGGTGGGGAAGGTCTCGACCAGCGCCGGTGGCGCGATGACCATCAGGTGTGGCCCCTCCTCGATCCACTGATTGTCCTCGCTGGGCCCTTCGGCATAGGGGTCGATGTTGCTGGCCCCCTCATCCCCCGCCAGCATGTAGGCAATGCCCAGCGTCTCGGCGGTGAAGGACTCCTTGGCCTGCCAAGCCTCGGCCCAGGAAAGCCAGGTTTCATCCAGGCACATCGGCGCGGTGCCGGTCAGCATCGGTGGCGTCGGCATACAGGTATAGCCGTTGCTACCTTCCTTGAGCACCTTGCCCTCCCAATCCACCACCGTGGCGCCCTCGACCATCCCCGGCCAGGTCGCGCTCAAGGCATCCTCCAGCAGGGTCGATTGCGCCTGCGACGGGCTCGCCCAGACCAACGCCAGAGCCAGCAGGACGCCGCCAATGGCCCATTGGCCGGTGCGCGCCTCTCCGACACACCTGCCGCTGATCGCACAACGGTTAATGCCTTTACGCCCGTTCATGTAAGTCTTCATCCCATTTGTCCTCTTGCAGGTATAACTCCCCCATTACATCGCTTCCAGATAGATCAGAGCGACGTCCCACGACAAGTCCGGTCCTGCCGGCACTCGGTGACGGCGCACCGGGCTCTGCCCTATTCAGTCAAGACGAGCCTCCCGCAGCGCTCCACCTTAAGAGCGCGATACAGGGCAAGAGACTGAGTAAAACCAGCACCACGTACGACTCACCACCAGCCGCATGACCCGTCAGCGCACTGGCGTCGGGGGATCAGGGCAGGAGCTATCGGGTGTGGTAAATGAGCGCACCAAGAACCCTGGCGGTTGATCCTCATCAGGCGGTGGCGCAACATTCTTCATCAAAGCCCCGCTCATGCCCGATGTCTGCGGCACATCCCTCGGGGTCGCTCTAATACATCATTGTCGACTCAAATGGCATCAGGCCGACTGTTGAAAGAGACAGTGACAAGAAAAGTGACAAGAGACAGTGGCGAGAACAGACAGAGCGCACCGCCTTGATGGACCAACCTAGAAGGAGCCAAGTGACGTGCTGAGTATTCTGATCTTTTTTCTGATTTATGCCGGCGTTTCCATCGCCGTTTATCAGCTCTATGACATCTACCATAGCCAGAACTTCGCCGATGAAGAAAAGCGCGCTCGCGCCGGTAAGCAGGAGCTTGAAGACCTGGCGCTAAAGGCAAAGACCTACCGGGAAACGGGCGCATCTGCTGGTTTCGTAAAAGGCGTTAACGCCTTCTTCGGCAGCGGTTTCGACCCCCGGGTTGCGCTGGCCGCCTTCTCCCAAGGTGACGCGCTTCCCAACGTGGAACCGCTGCTGCGTCGCAAGAACAACATCATCTGCAACGGCAAGATCCGTATTCGTCATGCCTTTGGCTTAAAGACCCGGCCCCCCACGAAAGACACGCGGGGCATGGCAATCGCCGTTATCATCATCAACTGCCTGCTGGCCCTCTTCCTGGGTGGCTTGAGTGTTTATTCCATCGGCTACGACGTGCCGGCCGCCTGGATGAACGATGAAGCGACGCTGATGGTGTTGATCTACGCATTGATCCTCTTCACCCACGTGATTGCCAAGCTCGACAACTACATGAATGACCTCTATCAGATCGGCAAGCTTAATCGGCATTTTCCTTCCCGACCGCTTGGCCAACCGGCAACAAACGCTGGACCTTCGGTATAAGATCATCTCTCGACATCCGCCTGAGACCGTCATAAGCGGTGATACTGGAACGCAAAACGCCCCCCGAGACCTGATCTCCGGGGGCGTTTTGCATGCCGTTGCCATGCTGTTAAAGCAAAGGAGCGAGACCCCCATGCACGCCATCAACCCCAACACGCTGCATCACAGCAAGTGGACGGCCGTTGCGCCTGAGCACAAGGAAAAACACTTTATGGTCACCAAGCTTGTGCGCGACGAGGAGGAAAACGTGGTGCAGGTAGTGCTGGAAGCCGTGCTCACCCATCGCGAATTCACCCTGCCCTGGCAAGCGCTCAAGGATGAAGCGACCTGGCGGATGGGCTGGAAGTGAGCCGTGCCAGCGTCTTGACAGGGTGCGCTGCTTGGCATCATACAGAGAGGAAGGTGGCGTTCTGGTGGCCCATACCCTAGCCGGGTACACCGAGATGCCCGTAGATTCGGCGAAGCGTAACGACTCCACAATCTCAGAAAGGAGGCAGCGAGCACGACGGAGGGACACACACCCCACGCTCACTGGGCGTTCTCCCCCTCACTCAAGGCAGTGGCAGCGCTCGCGACAACATCCGATGAAAAAAGCGATAGGCATGGCGATCGCCAACTGGCTGCGCAAGCCGGAGAACCGAGAGAAGGTCAAACAGACCGCCAACAAGTGGCTGGATAAGCACAAGAAGCGCAACACCCCCTCAGGCCCGAACCGGCCTGACCGGTAGTTCAATACCGAAGGAGCGCTTCTTCACTCTGATTTTTCGCATGGCGCCGCGTCAGCATCACGCTGACGTGGCGCATCCGGGGGAAGACATGCGTCAGCCCCAAGGCTTCAAGCGCTTTCTGCTTGCGACACACCCTGCGGGTCGACCCGCTCGTCTTCGCTACGGTCGATGATCGAGGTGCCGACCAGATCCCCCGTGACGTTGAGCGCGGTGCAGCCCATGCCGACCAGCGCATCGATCGAGGCCAGTAGCGCCACCGTCTCGATCGGCAGACCCACCTGGGCAAAGACCGTCGCGATCATCACGATACCGGCCCCGGGCACTCCGGCGGTACCGATCGAGGTCAAGGTGCCGATCAGCACGATCTGGATCATGCTGGCCAGATCCAGCGGCGCCCCGATCACATTGGCCGCGAAGACCGCCGAGATCGCGATGCGAATCGCCGCCCCATCCATGTTGATGGTCGCGCCCAGCGGCAGACTGAAACCGTAAAGGCTCTGCGAAATACCCAGGCGCCGAGCAGCATTCAGCGTTAGTGGCAGTGTGCCCGAGCTGCTCTGGGTCGCGAAGGCCGTCGCCATCGGCGTGCGTGCCTCGCGGAAGAACGCCCTCAGTCGCACGCCGAACAGCTTCATCAGCACGCCGTAGATAACCACCTGAACCGCCAGCGCGATATACAGCACCGCGACCATGTCGCCAAGCGACAATAGTGTCTCCATGCCCTGCTCGCCCGCCGTCTTGGCGACGATCGCGAACACGCCAATCGGCACGTAATGCAGCACCCCCGACATCACCTTGAGGGTCACCTCGTTCAGCGCCTCGATGACGCCATAAAGCCGCTCGCCAAGCACTGAATGGCTATCTGACTGACGCAGCATCAACAGCGCGATGCCGAATACCACCGCCGTGAAGATGATGCCCAGCAGGTTGCCCTCGACGAACGCCGAGACGATGTTATCTGGCACCACGCTCAACAGGACGTTGGCGATGCCCGGGTTATCCGGCACGCTGATCTGGGCACTTTCATCCAGCGTCATGCCGGTGCCTGGGGCAAAGAACGTCGCCACGGCGAGGCCGACCACAATCGCCAGCGCCGAGCTCACCACGTAATAGCCAAACAGCTTGCGACCCAGGCGCCCGGTGCTGCCGAGCGGCGCCTGGTTGATACCGACCATCAGCGTGAACAGCACGATCGGCACGATCAGGAACTTCAGCAACCGCAGCAATAGCTCGCCGAACGGGGCCAGCCAGTTCGCCGCCTCCTGACCACCCAGCAACCCGACGGCTACGCCGAGCACCAGCGCGATGCTGACACGCAGGATCAGCGACGCCTCCATGTAGGTGCGTAATAGTGCTTTCATGACGTTTCTCCCTTCACAACCTTGCTCCCGGCCTGTAGGCCAACCAAAGGACAGCGCCCACGAGAGAGTCCTCATGGGCGCTGGGTGATCAACAGAGGCTCAGCCGCCAGCACGATCAGCGTAGCCGGCGGCGCTGAACCGTTAGCTCTGGGTGTCTAACTTGTCCTGGGTCTTCAGCTCGAAGTCGCTGGCATCGTGGCGTTCGTGCAGCTGCATCTCCGGCTCGCCGAAGGTGCGATTGACCATGCGACCGCGGGTGACCGCCGGACGCGCATCGATCTGTTTCGCCCAGCGCAGCACGTGCGTGTATTCCTGCACCTGCAGGAACTCGGCGGCATCATAGAGCCGGCCCAGCACCAGTTGACCGTACCAGGACCAGTTGGCGATATCGGCGATGGTGTACGCATCCCCGGCCAGGTACTCGGACTCCGCCAGGCGGCGGTCGAGCACGTCGAGCTGGCGCTTGGTCTCCATCGCGTAGCGGTTGATCGGATACTCGAGTTTCTCCGGTGCATAGGCGTAGAAGTGACCGAAACCGCCGCCCAGGAAGGGCGCGCTGCCCATCTGCCAGAACAGCCAGTTCAGGGTCTCGGTGCGAACGGCCAGGCTATCCGGCAGAAACTCGCCGAAGCGTTCGGCAAGGTACAGAAGGATGGCGCCGGATTCGAAGACCCGCGTCGCCGGCGTGGTGCTGTGATCCAGCATCGCCGGAATCTTCGAGTTCGGGTTGATCTCCACGAAACCGCTGCCGAACTGATCCCCATCACCGATGTTGATCAACCAGGCATCGTACTCGGCATCCTTGTGGCCAAGCGCCAGCAACTCCTCGAACATCACCGTGGCCTTCACGCCATTGGGCGTGCCCATGGAGTAGAGCTGGAACGGATGCCTGCCGACCGGCAGCTCCTTGTCATGGGTGGGCCCGGCGATGGGGCGGTTGGTGCTGGCGAAGGTGCCGCCGCTGGCCTGATCCCAGGTCCAGACCTTCGGGGGAACGTACTCGTTGCCTTGGCTCATGAAGCTCTCCTGTAGAGGCATATAGCTACCTGCCAAGGTGGGGGCAGGTTAGCGTGCTATCAACCTGAGACAGACGATCGCTCACGATAATATTGTGCACAAGCCTACTTTAGTCCTCGTTCTCGCGACCCCACCGCGTCATCCGCACATCCACCGTCACGCTCAGCGATGCCAGCGCTGCGGCCTTCTCGCGGCCCTCGGCGCTGGCGCGGTAAAGGTGCGGGGTCATGGCCAGCAGATCGGCAATGGCCTCGGCGCCATCGAGTGTGAGCGAATAGCGAAGGCTATCAGTGCCCAGAGGCGTAAAGCCCTCAGGTGCCTGGGCTTGCTCGGTGCGTTCGGGCTTAAGCGTGGGATAGATGATCTCGCGTAGCTCCCGCAGGTGATCCGGCCCGGCCTCGACCATCAGCAGCACGCCGCCGGGCTTCAGCACCCGGGCGAACTCCGGGTAGACGGGGAAGCCGAACATGCACAGCACCAGGTCAAGCGTGCCCGGCTGCACGGGCAGGTTGGCGTTGCTGGCCACCACCCAGCTGGCATGCATTCCTGCCTGCTTGCCCTGCTTGCCCCGCTTGGCGGCAGAAAGCACTGCCCACTTGGAGATATCCACTCCCAGTAGCGACAGCGCCTGCTCCTCGCCTGCCGCTTGATCACTGACCTTGGAAAGCTCGCGCAGGTAATAGCCCTCACCGCAGCCGGCATCCAGGCAGCTTAGGGAGGCATCATCAACCGCATCTGGTACTTGCGTGAGCGCGGCCTGGCTGACGGCGTCGGCGATGGGTTGGTAGTGGCCGGCATTCAGGAAGCGCTGACGCGCCGCCACCATCTCCTTGCTGTCGCCGGGGTCCTGCGAGCGCTTGTTCTGCACCGGCAACAGGTTCACGTAGCCCTGCTTGGCGATATCGAAACTGTGACCGACGCCGCAACGCCAGGTGCTGCCGTTCTTTTGCAGCACGTCGCCATCCAGCGGGCAGGCCAGCGCCTGAAAGGAGGTGGTGTTCATATAGGATCTCATCGCCCGTCATGCATACTCTTCGCGCCCGGCTCACGAGCGCTCGTGCCGCGCAGTATACCCTCTCGAGCCAGGAGAGCCGCCACCTGGGCAGGCTATCGACTGGCCAGCAACGCCTCGACCAGATCGGCTCGCCATGCATCGGGCGTGCGTTGACCGTGCCTCATCGAGCGGTACGGCCTGGGGGCTTCTTGGGGCAGGTCGGCGAATTCGGGCTAACAAAGGACTGGCCACTGCTGGGCCAGATCGCCAAGGTGCGATCAGAGGCATCAGCCCTCCTTTACGTCTTGATGCGTATTTCACTTCTCGATGAATATCGGCGTCACCCGCTTTAGACCGACCAATGCGAACAACCGGGCAATGATCACGGCATGGCCGCTGCCCTGCCGTGCACTTCTTAGGCTTTGTCTGAAAAGTCGACGAGCGAAGGCCAGACAAGGCAAAAATTGGCGAAAGAGCGGTGTTTACGGAGTGTAAATGAGCATCTTGAGCCGATTTTTAACGCCGTATGGGCGAGCGCAGTACTTTTCAGACATTGCCTAGGTGGCTAGACCACGCCTTTGCCCCAGCCATAGACGGCCCCGATCACCGCACCGAAGATGAGGTGGGCAATCAGCATGGAGAGCGGTGCCACCAGCCCCAGGCCCAGACCGAAGAAGCCGGAACCCGCCAGGGGAAAAACCGTGAGCATCACCAACAGCCAGCTGGCCACGCCGAACTCCAGGCCGCGCCGGGTCGGTGTACGGCCGGGCAGGTGGGGCACCAGCAGCGCGAACAGCAGGCCCCAGACCACCGTTCCCACCACGAAATGGATACCCCAGGCCAGCATCATACTGTCAGGCGTGCTGAGCAGGTCCTGAGCGGCCAGGTTCATGACTTCGATGGGGTTGTACCAAGGGATGATTCCTGCCGCCAAGCGCAGGATCAGAATCAACGAGATGACCAGGGTGGCCGTGAACCCGGCCATCACACCGCGTAACGCGCGAGCCATATGGCGTCCTCCCGGCGATGAATGTGCCTTTCAGTGTAGCCACGATACGGGATACGGGAAGCGCAGCGCCGCCGTCATGCCGCGTGGCGGGAAAACTTGCAGTATCACGAATGCAGCCATAAGCCTCGACGACAGGGGTCACCTGCAGGTTTTTAGGGGAATGATCCAGCCGCTGGCGCCAGCATGTTCCACCTAGCCTCTTGAGATGGCAGCGGAACTAGCCTGAACGCTGCGCGAAGGCTTGAAGACGAGTTGATCCCGGCAAACACTGGCGTTGCCGACCACGCACTTCCGGTTAACCGAGCAATGCTTCCAGCGCATCGCGCTGTTCAGCGTGCTTGGCGGCGTTGTCGTTCTTCAGCTTTGCAAGATTGACGAGCTTCCAGCGCACGGCGGGTAAATTCGCAGCGTGGGAGCGGTCGATGGCAGTGAAATCGGGCATGCCGTCGTGAAGGCTCAAGAGAAACTGCCTGGTGCTGCCATTGAAGCGGGACTGAATGTCTGCCACCAGCCGTGTGCGGGTATACAGAAGCGCATCAAGGCTAACCGGCGTCCGGGTCATGCCTTCGAATTCCTGGGTAAAAGGCTGGTCGAGATTGAGCAAGTTCGGGTTCAGAAGCTCATGGGCAGGACGCGGCGAGCCCGCGATGTAGACAAGCAAGGTACGGAACAGGCCATCCGTCAGCCCCTCGTTCTCGTAGAGCAGTTTAACGTCGAAGAGATCGCGCGGATGCTGCCGGTCCAGGCACGCATTCAACTTGCCACCGAATAGATCCTCGAAGGCAACGATCTGCATTTCTGCATAGCCAAAGGCATCCTCAACCGAGTCCGAGACGCTGCGAATTTCCGGTTCATGCACGGCGCCGCGGGTAACCGGCGACGTTTCGATCTTGATTTCGACACCATTCAAACGGGCAAGAAGACGAGTGGCGCCACCTCCGCCGCCTTGAATACGCTGAGTATTGGCACCCGCGATACCACCTTCAATGCTGGCAGCGATTCGGTCCATCGCCGCGTTGATCTCGATAAGACTCTCGTGCCGTCCCTTGATCGGCAGGTAGGTCAGGTCGATATCAACCGATAGCCGCGGCAGATCGCGATAGAACAGGTTGATCGCCGTGCCACCCTTCAGGGCGAAGATTGTCTCGTTGGCAACGTGCGGCAGCAGGCGCACCAGCAACGCGACCTGGGCCTCGTAGCACTCACCCGCCATCACGGATCTCCGCACTGATAAAGTCATCAGGCACCATGATGCGATAGCGCGGATGTATTCTGCCGCCACTGACCAGTGCGCGATCACCACTGCCGAGATTGAATGCCGTGTGGTCGAGGCGCTTGCGCCAGGGGTGATCGTGACGATCGGCAAACACGAAGAACAGGCGCCGAACCTTGACCTTCCTGCAGCTGTGCAGCAGTGCCGTCAGAAGCTTGGGACGCAGCGTCGTCAGGCTCTGGAACACCATGTCGAGGTTGTGGAAGCTCTCGTGATCGGGCAGTTCGTCCATGGCCTCGAGAATCGCTCGTTCGGGTGCCGACATGGTCATTGTCCAGTCCCATGGCAAGGCGCCGGCGTTCACCGAACCACTGACCATGCCAAGCGAGGCATCGTCGAATAACGATCGGCGGCGGGTCGCGACCGGGGCATTGAGTGGCAGCTTACCAAGCCAGTTGGGTATCACATCACCATAGACCCAGACCGATGCCTGACGGCCCAGGCGCAGATAATGCGCATGGCCCTGCTGATCGAGCGCCGTCGTGCCACCGATGTGAACGTCGTAGCCCATGATCTGCTGCATGGACAGCAGGCAGGTCTTCCAGTCGATCGACTCCGATAGCGCTCCCTGTGGTGCTGGGCGTCGAAAGACACCGCGGTTAACGCGCTGCAACCAGCCGCGCTTGACGTAGTCGCGAAAGGTCTCGTAGGCGACCCCCTGTGCTGTCAGCCAGCGGGCATCGACCAGAAAGCCGGCTGGCACGGCTTCCAACACTCCCTTCAGCTTTGTCGATTTTTGAGTGCTCATAACGCTTCAATAACATAGTAATTAAAGAAATGGGTGACACCTTCTTCGCTATTTTCCACCTTACAGTGTTTATAGCACTTTAAAATGTTATTTAATAAAGAGGCTCAGCCTCCTTGATCGCATGAACCGAAAGGGAAGCCAGCGAGCGGCGCGTTACATGCAGCGAAGGGCAACCACCAGACGCCATCACTCCAGCTCGGCGATGACCCACGTGTTCATGCCTGGAACATCGCCGGCACCTGGCATGTCACAGGAGCTGACGGCCATACGACACGGAGGACGTCCAGATGCCGACGTTTCACAACGATTCAACCCTGCCCACCCCCGCCTTCCCCGGCAGCCACATGGTGCTCGATGAGGACTACGTGCACCTATCGGGCCTCACCGCAGCGGATATCCAGGGCGGCGGGGCCATTCTTGGCGATATCGCCGAGGAGACCCGCTGGGTGATGCGCCGCCTCGTGCATATCCTCGAACAGGTGGACTGCCGAGTGGAGGACACGGTCCGCGTCGATGTACACCTCACCGACCTGGATCGGGTTGATGAGATGAACGCGGCCTACGCGGAATTCTTCACGGCGCCGGACTACCCGGCGCGCACCTGCACCGAGGCTCCCAGGCTGCTCAGCGGCGCCAACGTGGAGATCACCCTAGTGGCGCGACGCCCGGCCGCCCCCGAGTCCGAGTCCGAGTCCAAAAACAGCGACTGATTCGACTGCGGCGTCACTCTCAAGGGATAGCGTAAAGAACGGAGCCCCGTGACAGCCGCCTCGCATCACCAACGTCACCGGCAGGGAAACGTAGCGCGGCGGCTGACCACCGGGTGGGGAGTCACGTAGTATCATCCGTACACTAGGTGTACTGGCCCCCTGGTCAGGCGAAAGCCGTTGCCCGGAAGAGCCGCACCTCCTGCATCCTCCGTCATCGATACTCTGGAGCCCCTTCATGTCTCGTGCTATCGAAATCCCTGCTGCCGACGGCACCATCGACGCCCTTGTGTTCACGCCAGAAAACGCGAGCGGCCCTCTTCCGGCCGTGGTGCTGCTCACCGATATCGGCGGCTTACGCCCCTGCTACCACGAGAAGGCACAACGGATCGCCGACAATGGTTATGCCGTATTGATGCCCAACGTCTATTATCGCGATGCGGTGGGCACCATCGTGCCGGCGGGCAAGTCCTTCCGCGACCCGGACGTGCGGCCAACCCTAGTCGAGTACGCCACACGCCTGACACCCGAGGCACAGATCCGCGATTGTGCCGCCCTGCTGAGCGGCATCGATAACGAGGCCGAGTTCGCAGGCGGCAAGATAGGCGTGGTCGGCTACTGCATGACCGGTGCCTTCGCGCTGCGCATGGCAGCCGAACACCCCAACCGCGTGACCGCCGCGGCCGGTTTCCACTCAGCCAAACTGGCGCAGGCCGACGACGAGAGCAGCCCCGTGCACCAGGTCGAGAGCATTGAGGCGCGCGTCTATTTCGGCCACGCCGACCAGGACGAGTTACTGCCCCCTGAGCAAATCGCCCGCATGGACGAAGCGCTGGCAGCGGCCGGCGTGCACTTCACTACCGAGCTCTACAAGGGTGCCGCCCACGGCTTCACCGCCAAGGATGCCCCCTCCTACGACGCGACCGCCGACGCCCTGCATCACAAGCGCTTGGCCACGCTACTGGAAGAAACGCTGCTGGAAGAAACGCTGTAGCGGTAAGCCTCCTCATACTTTCAGCGGCCCTACTGTATGGGCCGCTCTTTACGCCCCCTACCCTCATTCAGCGCCAGCCCCGCATCTTGGCGGCCAAGTACGGCGCCAATGCCGTAACAGCCAGCACCACGGGCCAGATATTGCCCCCTTTGAAGGCATAGGGCGCCAGCATCGTCGCCCATGACGTGCCCTGCCAGAGCCCGAACGAAAACTCGAACACCAGCGTCAGCACCAGCCAACCGAAGCCCACCAGCCAGTATTGAGCCGAGGCCATTGGCTGAAGCCACGGCAGAGACAGATAGACCACACTGAGAATCAACATCGACAACAGCACCCCACTGCATATCAGTGCAGCGGGAGTGCCCAATAGGGGCATCAGCACCGACTCACGCAGCAGGCCATTTGCAACGGCCAGCACGAGAATGGCAAGCCAGAGAATGAGTGCTTTGCGTGCAAGGGTGGTGGTCATGATCTCCGCAACATTCATCCAAGCCCTTTCACTCTATGTGAATACGATCATTTCGCGTAAGGAATCGCCCATCAACGGTCAGCCACAGGGGCTCACCACTCAGGGGTTCATGCGCTGGCAGACGCCGCTGGGCATGCAGGTGCAGATGCGGTTCTGAGCTGTTCCCCGAATTGCCCATTTGCCCCAAGGCATCACCCACGTCCACCTGTTCACTCGCCGCCACGCTGATGCTTCCCCGGCGCAGATGGGCCAGAATCACGAAAAAGTCGCCACAATCGATGGCAACATAGTTGCCGGGCAAAGTGTCTCGATCCATGTCCGGCACGGTCATGTCCGGGTGTGCATCGACCACCTTGGCCACCTCACCTCGGCACGGCGACAGGACGGCAGTGCCAAATGTCACGTACATGGCCGGATCTGCCGGCTGCCACCCATCCTTGTGCAGCCCCAGGGACGACGTACGGAAAATATCCAGCGCCTTGCTCTGCCCACGCCATGGCCGAAAGCGTTCAACGGACTCATCGAGTGTCTTCAGATGAACGTTGACCATCGGGGTGGCGCCCCCGTGGGCAACGAGGTAATGCCCTGGCGGAAATGGGGCCGCAATATCTGCAACCGCGCCCTCCGGCAGTCTTTGCCCCTGTATCGCCTGATAGCCCATGTAGGCAGCCACCAGACCCAGACCACACACCAGCACGATCGCGACCGATTGTGCCGCCGATGCCTGCCACAGCCGCTGATCCATGACGGCTCCTCTCGCCCAGTGCCTGATGACGATAATCACCAAGACCAGCCCGTACACGTAAGGCACCCAGAACGGCGGCATTGTCCACAACGCCGTCAGCCAGAGACCCACCCAAATGCCCCCGACCGACACCACCTGAAGCCCCCAGGCGAGCCAGCCCGCCGCCGGGAACAGCGCCAGCCAAACCAGCAGCAACACAGGCAAAAACACTTGGGTAAACATCACGACCCAGGACATTCAATGGCCTCCCGTGTGTGTCGTCATATCTTTGAAGGAATAACGCTTGAGAGAATAGTCGAGGGCTTGAGTTACCGGGCTGTGTTTCTCGAATGACATCACTCAGCCCTATGATGCCTTGCCCGACAAGAATTCCTCTCTCGGTTACACTAGGCGACCGCCGAGAGGGTGAGGCTTTCTCACCCCTTGTTCACCCAGCCCATACCAACCTGTGATGCATTCCATGTCCATTTCCGCACGCCCTTCGAAGCTGAGCCTGCCTCAGGTCAATCCCGGTGTGTCGACGGTGCTGGAGTATCTGCTGCTCAAGTTTCCGGCCATCGGTGAGGCGACATGGCGTGAGCGCATGGCCACCGGCAAGGTGCATCGCGATGACGGCTCCTGTATTACGCCGGCGTCGCCCTTCAAGCCACATCTTCGCGTGTTCTATTACCGCGAAGTGGCAAGCGAGCCGAGCATTCCCTTCGCAGAGCAGACTGTCTATCGAGATGAGCACATTCTGGTGGCCTACAAACCGCACTTTCTGCCCGTCACGCCCGGCGGGCGCTACGTAAACGAGTGTCTGCAACAGCGTCTGCGCAAGAGCACGGGAATCGAGGCCCTGCAGGCAGTGCATCGTCTGGATAGAGTCACGGCGGGACTGGTGTTGTGCTCGCTCAATCCCGAGACCCGCGCGCTGTATCACCAGCTGTTCAAGTCACGACATATCCACAAGACCTATCAGGCCATCGCCGAGATAGACGGCGATACGTCATTGGTGGGTCAGCAGTGGGACGTAAAGAACCGCATCGAGCAAAGCGAGCAGCGCTTTCGCATGCAGGTCACCGAAGGCGACGCTAACAGCCACTCGGTGATCCGCTGCGTGCAGCAAACCGACACGCAGGCGCTGTTCGAATTACACCCCGTCAGCGGGCGCCGCCACCAGTTGCGCCTGCATATGCAGTCACTGGGCTGGCCGATTTTGAATGACCGCTACTACCCGGTACTGCAGCCGCTCTCCTCGGATGACTACACGCGTCCCTTGCAGTTGCTCTCCAAGGGCTTCGAGTTCATTGATCCCGTGACAAATGAGCCTAGGTGCATTGAATACGATGGCGACCTGGAGCTTAACTAGCGCGGCGCCATCACTCCCCTATCCTTTGCTCTCCGTAGCGCGTCTCGAGCCGGACCACGATGCTCATCTCGGCTCTTGCATGCTGGTCGTCACCAATGGAACCTGACGACGGCCTAGGGAGGTTGAGCTGAACGACGCCGGACTGTTCGCACTATGGGAGCTTCCCGCCGGTAGCTACCACTCACACGAAAAAGCCCTTCCGGTCTGATGGCCAGAAGGGCTTTTTTGCACACGCGGCGCTCAGTTCATGTCACTGAAGTGCAACCGGCGCTGCGTCAACTCAGCGATGAGAGATCGTCAGACGATCACTCCCACTCGATGGTCGCGGGCGGCTTGCTGCTCACGTCGTAGGTGACGCGGGAGACGCCTTCCAGCTCGTTGATGATGCGGTTGGAGACCTTCTCCAGCAGCTCATACGGCAGGTGCGCCCAGCGAGCGGTCATGAAATCGATGGTCTCGACGGCGCGCAGGGCCTTCGGACGTACTGCCAGTAAGGAAGATGTGCCTGGAAATGGAGCCGGCTTGGCTGTGAGCCATTCGGGCTCCAAGTCGAAGGTAGTTAAGAAGACCACTGATTGGACAGCAGCTCCGCTTGCCGAAGAATCAACTCTATGACATCCGGCGATTTATCCGGCGGGTACTTGTAACGCTGGAGCGTCCGGCGTACCAGTATCCGCAGCTTGGCGCGCACGCTTTCGCGCACCTGCCAATCGACGGTGGTCGAGCCGCGCAGCTTGTTGGTTACTTCAACCGCCAGTGCCCGCAACTTATCATCACCCAGCTCTCGTACCGCGCTTTCGTTGGTGATCAAGGCGTCGTAAAAAGCGATCTCGTCGGGGTTCAGGCCCAGCGCCTCGTTGCGTTCCATATCGGCCTTGAACTGCTTGGCCATCTCAATCAGCTCTTCGATCACCTGCGCCGTCTCGATGCCGCGGTTGTTGTACTTGCGCAGCGTCTCCTGCAAGCGATCCGAGTACTTTTTCTCCTGCACGGCGTTAGTGCGCGTTTTGGCCTTGATGTCGTCCTTGAGCAGTTTCTCCAATAGCTCGACGGCCAGGTTGCGATACGGCATCTGGCGCACGTCTTCGAGAAACTCATCGGAGAGCAGCCCGATATTGGGCTTGTCGAGCCCGCAGAGCGCGAACACGTCCGTCACGTCCTCGGCCACTACGGCGTTATCGAGGATCTGCTTGAGCGCGGAGTTTTTCTGCTCTTCGCTCAGTGAGCGGTTCAAGCTGGTATGTTTGACCAGTGCCGCCTTGATCGCCGAGAGAAACGCGATCTCCTTGTGCAGCGCTTTTGCTTCATCCAGCGTACTGCACAGCGAATACGCCTTGTTGAGTTGTAGCACGGTATCGAGAAAGCGCTGCTTGCCCTTGTCCAGGCTCAGAATATAGTTGGCCGCTGGCGGCAGCAGTTTGTGCGGCGCCTCTTCAAAACCGCTGTAGTCGAAGCCATCGCGGTTGGGGCCGCTGGCAAACATGCCGTGAATAACATCGAGCTTTTCTTCCAGCACCGCGAAGGCTTCCTCGGCGCTGTAGGTAGGCTGGCCCTTGCCGCGGGAGTCGGTGTAGGTCTTGAGGGCGTTTTTCAGCTCGTTGGCGATGCCGATGTAGTCCACCACCAGCCCGCCGGGCTTGTCCTTGAATACCCTGTTCACGCGGGCAATGGCCTGCATCAGGTTGTGCCCTTTCATGGGCTTGTCGACGTACATGGTGTGGCAGCACGGCGCGTCGAAGCCGGTCAGCCACATATCGCGGACGATCACCAGCTTAAGCGGGTCCGCCGGGCTCTTGAAGCGCGTCTCCAGCCGCTTCTTGGTCTTCTTGTTGTAGATGTGGGGCGTCAGCAACGCACTATCGGCCGCCGAACCGGTCATGATGACCTTGATTGCGCCTTTTTCCGGGTCGTCGTCGTGCCACTCGGGGCGCAGGTTGATGATCTCATTGTAGAGCTGCGCGCAGATGCTGCGGCTCATGGCGACGATCATCGCCTTGCCCTCAATCGCCTGATTGCGTGTCTCGAAGTGCTCGACAAGGTCCGACGCGATGCGTTTGAGCCGCGGCTCAGTGCCCATCAACTTTTCCAGACGGCTCCACTCGCCCTTGGTGCGCTCCCGTGCGCCGGTATCCTCTTCATCCTCGATGACATCATCGACCTGCTCGGAGAGCTGGTTGATTTCCTCGCGGTTGATGTCGAGCCGTGCCAGGCGCGATTCGTAGAAGATCGGCACGGTGGCACCATCGTCGACGGCGTCCTGAATGTCGTAGATCGAGACGTAATCGCCAAAAACGGCGCGGGTGTCCTTGTCTTCATTGGCAATCGGCGTGCCGGTAAAGCCGATAAACGACGCGTTGGGCAGGGCGTCGCGCATGTGCTTAGCAAAGCCGAACTGGTAGGAGCCATCCTGCTTGAGGGTGGCTTTCAGGCCGTACTGGCTGCGGTGAGCCTCATCCGAGATCACTACGATGTTGTGGCGGTCATTAAGAACTGGGTGGCCGCTCTCGCCGTCCAGCAAAGCAAATCTCTGAACAGTGGTGAAGAGGATGCCGCCGGATTCGCGCTCGGCGAGCTTTTGGCGCAGGCTCTCGCGGCCCTCGGCCTGTACCGGGTCCTGCTTGAGCAGATCGCGAGCGCTGCTGAAGGTGCCGAATAGTTGACCATCGAGATCAATACGATCGGTCACCACGACCAGCGTCGGGTTGTGCATCGCCGGTTGCTGCAACAGCTTGCCCGCGTAGCAGACCATTGAAATACTCTTGCCCGAGCCCTGGGTATGCCATATAACCCCAGCTTTCTTACTGCCGGGTTTGACCTCGTCGCCATAAGTCGCGCGTTTCTCGCCCAAGCCCGCCGCAGGTTCCTCGGCAGCAATCACTGTCGCCTTCACCGCCTCGCGTACAGCGTGAAACTGGTGGTAACCAGCAATCTTCTTGATCACCCGCTCGGCGTCGGTCTCGAACAGCACGAAGTAGCGCAGGTAATCCAAAAACAGTTCGCGGTCGAAAAAGCCTCGCACCAGGGTTTCGAGCTGCCACTCCAGCAACGGTTTGTCGTCTTCATTCTTGATGGTGCGCCACGGCATGAAGCGCTCCTGATCTGCCGTTAATGAACCGACCCGCGCGGTGTAGCCGTCGCTCACCACCAGCGCTTCGTTGGTGACGAACAGATCGGGGATTTCCGTCTTGTAGGTCTGTAGCTGATTGAAGGCGCCGGAGGTATCGGCGGTTTCGCTGCTCGGGCTTTTTAGCTCGATCACCGCCAGCGGCAGGCCGTTGACGAAGCAGACGATATCCGGGCGGCGGGGCTGCTTGCTCCCCTGAATCGTGAACTGATTGATGGCGCGGAAGCGGTTGGCCTCGACGCGCTCGAAATCGACCAGAAAGGCGTGGTCATAGATGACCTCATCATCGCGCTTGTACTGCACCGGCACGCCGTCGAGCAGCCACTGGTGGAAAGCGCGGTTACTGATGGTCAAATCAGGGCTTTGCGGTTTGCTGATCTGCGCCACGGCCTGCTGAACGGCGTCATCGGGTAGCTGCGGGTTGAGCCGGGTGATGGCTTTTTCGAGATCGCCGCGCAGCAGCACCTGCTTGTAATCGTCTCGCTCGGGCGAGGCGCCATCGTGGGCGATGTCCGGCCCGTGCGCAATTTCCCAGCCTGTAACGCCAAACCACTCAAGACAGAGCTGCTCCAGTTGATCTTCGGTCATTAAATCACCCACTCAGCATATCTAAATTACAAAATTAGTCATTATCTGGTTCGGACGACACATCAAGAATATGTGAAACGATATACTCTCTAGCTTCTTCGGGATAACTATGGCGACGTAGAAGTGCCCGGGTCTTTGCTTTTATCTCTGCTTGTAAAGACTCCCGTTCCATCCAATCCACTAATTTCCCGCTTGCAACGACCTTTGATAGCTCTTTTGACAGCTTGTCTATGCTTTCTACACTGATTGATCTTGCGGAATCTGGCGTTAGCAAAAGGGATTCAACTGATTTAAATTTCCTAGGTCTAGGTGTCGACTTTTCTGGCTTACTCTTATCTCCAAACACTCCGTCCATGAAAGTCTTGGCTATTTCTTCGTCAAAACCAGAATCTTTTAAATCAACCTTACCCGACTCAACAAAAGCGTCAGAAACATTACTTTCAAGGACTTCCTTGGATTCAAGATGATCATCAGCACCTGGGCTTTGATCATGACCACTTATTTTTAGAGAGTCTTGACTCGTTGATGAGTTATGATCCTCCATATATGTATTGCAATAATCCGCAGCACCTATGAGATCAGGAAACAAACTGGCATGATGAACATTCATACGCCTTAAATGCCTGAGACACTCTTTTTGACCTTCATTTTTTATATAAATCTTACATATATAGCGCGCTAGAATAGATGCCTCTTCAGACTCATCTGCATCTTTGAGCGCATCAATAGGAAACTCTTCGCTCCAGAGCACTTCTGCCAGCTTATTTTCAATGGTCGAGTCGAAAGGAGAAAATGTAAAAAGCCCGGCCTGGCTGACTAACCTACCATGATCGTCTTTTCTAGGTTCAAAAACTCGTATATCAGGGCAAAACTCATCATTTGATACAAAAGTTTTGTTTAAGGCATAGACAGCCCTGTAGGAATTTTCTTTTTCATCTTTCCTATTTTCTTTAGAAAACGCGAAGAAGAGAGCAACATAAGGAGAGTATGTCCAATCAAGCAACGGCGTCATTAGCCCGTGATGTTGCCCGATGGACCAAAGTTCATCATCATCAACGCCATCTTCCAGCAACGAGTGATCCGTTGTTCTACCTCTTATTGCTTTTCGGAATAGCCCCAACTGTTGACTGGCAAGTTCTTCTGTAACGATACCATCGTCCGTAAGGCGCCCAAGCGTCGGCGTCATACTCCAGTCAAACCGGCGATGTCCACGAAACACCCATTCCGTGCCTAGGGCATCAAAGAAAGGGCTTTCTAGCAGCTCGACGAAATCCTTCCAGCCTTCTATTTTTGTAGCGGGTATTCGACCACTAAACTCATCCGACAAAATCTCAAAACTTTTTTCAGGACTGTCACTCTGCCAAGTTGGCACCTTTCCCCAATTGAACTCATCTGGCATCAAGAACTCCTAAATAAAGATTAGCCAAATACTTTAAAATATTTTTACTTTTCAGTTGCTACAGGTATTATCTCGCCAGAAAGGAGTTTAGGCAGGAGGGTATCGCGTAATTCGGCTAGTTTTTGAGACTGGCTAATATTTTTAGCTTGCGCGGTAAAAAGTGGTCTCACTTGGCGCGCGTAACGTAGTGCCAATGCTTCGCAAGGCGCCACCACATCCATTTTTGCAACCTGCTTAGGCTGCGCCCTTTGTCTACTGCCTGTAGATCCAGTGACGCTAGCTATAACACCTGCCTGAAAAGGAGCAGACGAGATCATCCCGGCGACGAAAGCTCTCAGCTTCTCGGACCTTGGGACAAATTGCATAAACTCGGTTGAACAAATAGCAGCTTCATTATCAATAGGTTCAGGCCACCATACCCGAGAGGTGCTCGGATTGAGCTTTGAAGTAAGCACGGAAGTCTTTTTAACCTTATATTTTCCACTTTTAATGCTCGCACCCGCATCTAAAGCTGGTGCTTTTCCTGCATCAAAGGCCGGAATGCTGTAATGCTCCCATATCTTTTCTGGATTTTCTGAAGGCTTGATAGAGCTGGAATCTAACTTGGCGAGTTTCTCGAACGGTGTTACTTCCCACCCCTCCGGAATCTCCCCCAGCTCACTTTCCTGCATCGCCGAGGGAAACAGCGCGGCGGTCTCATACAGCTCTTGGTAGCGCTCTGGATCTTCCGCGCGTAGCGCGTCGAGCTGAGCCGCCGTCTTGCCGGCAATCGCCTGCATCGCGGCGCGGTTCATGTAGGATTCCAGATCGCCCACCGCGGGCGGCTCGTCAAACTCTGCGGCGTAGCAGACGGGAGATGCGGGTTCATTTTCTGGCTGTAGCGCCTGCCAACGCTGACGCGCGGCGATCTTGGCCTTGACCGGCTCGAAATCGACAAACCAGCTTTTGAAAATAGCCTGAGCCATCTGTTCGAGGGTTTGATTGATGCGATAGTTGTGATTAATTTTTTTATCTAAGGACTCTAAATTACGCACTATCCATCTTTGAACTGAAAGCTCAGGCAGTTTCACCTTTTGCTTTTTAAGCTGGCCTAGATTAAACCCCGGCACAGCAGCCCCAATACCATTGGCAAGGATTTCATTTTGCTTCTCAGGACTTGAAAATACATAGTATAAAAACTTAGGCTCAACCTTCTCTCTATTTACGGTCAGCTTCATCTGCTTATTAGATATAATATATTCAGACCAAAAGGCATCTTCATCGACCAAACCAACTTGATTGATTGTCCCCCAGCAAGTAAATATCAAATCCCCGTACCTAACGGTAGACCGCACAAATTCATTTGCCTTTTCTCTAGATAGAAAAACGCCCCCTTCATCGCTCAACTTAACACCTGGATCAGCACTCAAATTAGAGCCACGAATAACGGGAACACCTTTTTCAACAAAAAATTTTGAGCTAATTGCTGATCCAAAGGGGCCTGTAGAAAGAGCATTTGGTTGGTCCGCTGCGATGTCTTCGATAGTAACCTCTGGCCACTCAGCACTCATAACCCAGCCCCCCAAGATTCCGCTTGATCTCGCTTTCCAGCCGGTCGCTTTCCTCGAACTGGTCTTTCAGCTGCGCGGTCAGCCGCGCCATCTTGTCGGCAAAAGGTTCATCGTCCTCTTCCTGAACCGCCGTGCCCACATAGCGCCCCGGTGTCAGTACGAAGTCGTGCTTTTCGATGGCGGCGAGATCGGCGGAGGCACAAAAGCCGGGCACGTCTTCAAACGCATCAGTGCGTTGCCAGCTATGGAAGGTGTCGGTGATCTTCGCGATATCTTCACTGGTGAAATCACGCAGCACACGGTCGCGCATATAGCCCTGCTGGCGGGCATCGATAAACAGCACTTCGCCTTGACGCTTACGTTTTTCGACGCCGTTGGGCGAAAGGCCGCCGGTTTTGTCCTTGGTCAAGAACCAGATACAGGCGGGAATCTGGGTATTGGTAAAGAGCTGGCCCGGCAGGGCGACGATGCACTCGACCAGATCCTTCTCGATCAGGCGGCGGCGAATTTCACCCTCGCCGCCGCTATTGGAGCTCATTGAGCCGTTGGCGAGCAGCAGCGCCATACTGCCCACCGGGGCGAGGTGGTGCAGCATGTGAAGTAGCCAGGCGAAGTTGGCGTTACCCTTAGGCGGCGTACAGAAATCCTTCCATCGCACGTCGTCAGCGAGCGATTCGTGCCACCAGTCCTTGACGTTGAACGGCGGGTTGGCCATCACGAAATCGGCGCGCAGGTCCGGGTGCTGGTCATCGAGGAAACTGTCGGCGTTTTTCTTGCCGAAGTTGAAGTCGATGCCGCGAATGGCCATGTTCATCGCGGCCAGCCGCCAGGTGGTGGGGTTCGACTCCTGCCCGTAGATGGAAACGTGCTTTTTCTGCTCGGCGGGGTCGTAGTGGTGCTCGCGGGCATGCTCTTCGATGAACTTGTCAGACGAGACAAAGAAGCCACCTGAGCCCATGGCCGGGTCATACACGCGTCCCTTATAGGGCTCCAGCATCTCGACGATCAGCGAGACGATGCTCTTGGGCGTGTAGTACTGCCCGCCCTGCTTGCCTTCGGCAAGGGCGAACTGGCCGAGGAAATACTCGTAAACGTGGCCGAGAATGTCCTTGCTGCGCAAGCTGAGCGGCTCGCCATCGAGCGTCGGCTGAGTAAAGGAGGTGTCCGAGAAGGAGTTGATCAGCCCGATCAGCTTGTCGTTATCGACCTGAAAGCGGCTGATGCCTTCCAGCACGCCCTTGAGCTTGTCGTTGCTTTTTTCGATGGCCTCCAGGGCGTTGTCGATCAGCCAGCCGACCGAACGCAGGCGCACGTCTTCGCCTTTATTGTCCTGCCAAAGCACCGAGCCAGTGGGCAGCGCGGCGCTCTCTTTCAGCGTGCTCCAGCGCGCCTCCTTCGGCACCCAGAACACGTTGGCCTCGCGGTAGTAGTCGAGGATCTCAAGCTCATCCTCAAGCGCCTTCTCGTACTCGGCGTCGCAATCGTAATCCTCGCGTGGCAGGTAGTAGATGTTGTCGTCGGCGTCGTTCTTGAACAGTCCGAGCAGCTCGCGCTGGCGCTCCTCGAAGGCGTCGGAGACGTACTTCAGGAAGATCAGCCCGAGCACCACGTGCTTGTAGTTGGCGGCATCGAGGTTGTTGCGTAACTTGTCGGCGGCTTTCCAGAGCTTGTCTTCAAGCTCTTTCAAAAATTGCTGTTCGGTGCTTTGCATTCATGACTCACTTGAATTAAATCATTGGATTATGCTACTTCAGCCGCGCGCTGGGTGTCATTGTTACCACTCAGAAAAAACCCGCCTTGCGGCGGGTTTCTTAGTATTAGCAAACACAAGCGTGATCACTCCCACTCGATCGTCGCGGGCGGCTTGCTGCTCACGTCGTAGGTGACGCGGGAGACGCCCTCCAGCTCGTTGATGATGCGGTTGGACACCTTCTCCAAGAGCTCATACGGCAGGTGCGCCCAGCGGGCGGTCATGAAGTCGATGGTCTCGACGGCGCGCAAGGCGATCACCCACTCGTAGCGGCGGCCGTCGCCGACCACACCGACGGACTTCACCGGCAGGAAGACGGCAAACGCCTGGCTGGTCTTTTGATACCAGCCGGCGTTGTGCAGCTCCTGGATGAAGATGGCATCGGCCTCGCGCAGGATGTCGGCGTATTCCTTCTTCACTTCGCCGAGGATGCGCACGCCAAGGCCCGGCCCCGGGAAGGGGTGACGGTAAACCATGTCGTAGGGCAGGCCGAGCTCGACGCCGAGCTTGCGCACTTCGTCCTTGAACAGCTCACGCAGCGGCTCGACGAGCTTGAGCTTCATGGTCTCGGGCAGGCCACCAACGTTGTGGTGCGACTTGATGACGTGCGCCTTGCCGGTCTTGCTGGCCGCGGATTCGATCACGTCCGGGTAGATGGTGCCCTGGGCCAGGTAATCGACGCCTTCGATCTTGCCGGCCTCGCTGTCGAAGACATCGATGAAGGTGTTGCCGATGATCTTGCGCTTGGCTTCAGGGTCGTTGACGCCTTCGAGCTTGCTAAGGAACTGGTCTTCGGCATCAACGCGGATCACTTTGACGCCCATGTGCTGGCCGAAGGTCTCCATTACCTGGTCGCCTTCCGCCTTGCGCAGCAGGCCGTTGTCGACGAACACGCAGGTCAGCTGGTCGCCGATGGCCTTGTGCAGCAGGGCGGCGACCACGGAGGAGTCGACGCCGCCGGAGAGGCCGAGCAGCACGTGGCTGTCGCCGACCTGCTCGCGCACACGGGCAACCTGGTCCTCGATGATCTGCGCCGGGGTCCACAGGCGCTCGGACTGGCAGATATCCAGCACGAAGTGCTCGAGAATGCGCAGGCCCTGCAGGGTGTGCGTCACCTCGGGGTGGAACTGCACGCCGAAGAAGCGCTTCTCTTCCCAGCTCATGGCGGCGATCGGGCAGCTCGGGGTGGAGGCGGTCACGGTGAAGGTGTCCGGCACCTCGGCGACCTTGTCACCGTGGCTCATCCACACGTCGAGCAGTCGCTTGCCGCTGTCGTGGTCGATGTGATCGGAGATGTTCTTGAACAGCGCGGTCTCGGCATCGAGGCGAATCTGGGCGTAGCCGAACTCGCGCTGATTGGAGCCGGCCACCTTGCCACCGAGCTGCTCGGCCATGGTCTGCATGCCATAGCAGATGCCGAGTACCGGCAGACCCATCTCGAACACGCACTGGGGCGCACGAGGCGAGCCAAGCTCGGTAACGGACTCCGGGCCACCGGCGAGGATGATGCCGTTGGGGTTGTACTCGCGGATCTCGTCTTCGGTAATGTCGAAGGCGCGCACTTCCGAGTACACCCCGATCTCGCGCACGCGGCGGGCGATCAGCTGGGTGTACTGGGAGCCGAAGTCGAGGATCAGGATCTTGTGGGCGTGAATATCGGTCATGAAGAAAACATCTCTGTGAGGCCGCAAGCCGGTCCAAAAGCTAGCCAGTCCAAAAACACAAGCGGCGGGGATAAGCCCCGCCGCCGTCTAGCGCATGCTGTGATCAGCCAGCCCGGTAGTTCGGGGCTTCCTTGGTGATCTGCACATCGTGCACGTGAGATTCGGTGATCCCCGCGCCGGTGATCTTCACGAACTCCGGCTTGGTACGCATCTCTTCGATGGTGTGGCAGCCGGTGTAGCCCATGGAGGCGCGCAGACCGCCCATCATCTGGTGCACGATGGCGCTCATCTGGCCCTTGTAGGGCACGCGGCCTTCGATGCCTTCCGGCACCAGCTTCTCGACGCCTTCATCCTTGCTCTGGAAGTAGCGATCCGAGGAGCCCTGGGTCTGGGACATGGCGCCCATGGAGCCCATTCCGCGGTAGGCCTTGTAGGTACGGCCCTGGAAAAGCTCGACTTCGCCCGGGGCTTCTTCGGTACCGGCCAGCATGCTGCCGATCATCACGGTGCTGGCACCGGCGACGATGGCCTTGGCGATATCACCAGAGAAGCGCACGCCGCCATCGGCGATCAGCGGGATGTTGTAGGGCTCGAGCGCTTCGGACACGTTGGCCACTGCGGTGATCTGCAGCACGCCGACGCCTGTGACAACGCGCGTGGTGCAGATGGAACCGGGGCCGATACCGACCTTGACGGCGTCTGCGCCAGCTTCGGCCAGGGCGACCGCGGCATCGGCGGTGGCGATGTTACCGCCGATCACCTGCACCTCGGGGAAGTGTTCCTTGACCCAGCGCACGCGCTCGATGACGCCCTTGGAGTGGCCGTGAGCGGTATCGACGACCAATACGTCGACGCCAGCCTCGACCAGGGCGGCGATGCGATCCGGTGTCTCGGGGCCGGTACCGACGGCGGCACCCACCAGCAGGCGACCGTCGCTGTCCTTGGCGGCACTGGGGTAGGTGCGCGCCTTCTCGATATCGCGCACGGTGACCAGGCCCTGCAGGTGGAACTCGTCATCGACGATCAGGATCTTCTCGATGCGGTTTTCCTGCAGCTTGGTCTTGATCTCGCTCAACGGGGTGCCGACCGGGACCGTCACCAGCTTTTCGCGCGGCGTCATGATCGCCTCGACGCTGTCGCTGTGGTCCGGCTGGAAGCGCATGTCACGACCCGTGACGATACCCACCAGTGCCTCACCCTCGACCACCGGGAAGCCGGAATAGCCATGCTCTTGGGCCATCGCCAGCAGATCGGTAAGCTTGGCCTTGGGGCCAACGGTCACCGGGTCCTTGACGATCACACTTTCATGCTTCTTGACCTTGCGCACTTCGGCGGCCTGGCCAGCGATGGTCATGCTCTTGTGGATGATGCCGATACCGCCTTCCTGCGCCATGGCGATTGCCAGGCGAGCCTCGGTCACGGTATCCATGGCGGAAGAACAAAGTGGGATGTTCAGTTCGAGATTGCGGGTCAGGCGTGACTTGAGGCTGACGTCCTTGGGGAGGACATCCGAGTAGCCGGGAACGAGTAATACGTCATCGAACGTAAGAGCTTCTTGCGCCATACGTAACATATCGGCAACACCCAATGTTGAGCAGATGGAGGATGTGGTGAGGGGAAATTAATCAGCCATTATAACGCCGAGCCCTACCCTCCATCAATCCAAGTGATGCCGGAAAGCCTGCTCCCCGGCTGAAATCGTGCCAGGCTAATACACTGCTTTCTTACCTCATCCATCCATTTCGTCTTGTAAGCCCGGACACACGACAGGAGATCACGCCAGTTTGATTGACACCCCCACCCCACGGCTTACCGCCCTCGCCCGCTTCCTCCCCACCCTTGGTCTGGGGCTTGTCGGCGGCGCCATTGGCTTCTGGCTCGACCTTCCCTTGCCCTGGCTGCTGGGCGCGATGATCGCCACCACGGTGGCAAGCCTCGGTGGGACACGGCTGCGTTCGCCGGGGCGTGGGCGCAAGGGCGTGCTGGTGGTGATCGGGGTGATGCTCGGCTCGGCCTTTCATCCGGGGGTTAATATCGATGTCGCCGCCTGGAGCGCGAGCCTTGGCATCATGCTCGTGGCAACGGCGGTGATGATGGCGTTCTCGGTGTGGTTCTCGCGTCGCGTCGCCGGCTATTCGCTGGAGACCGCGCTATACGGCGGGGTGCCCGGTGGTGTGTCGACGGTAACGCTGATGGCGCTGGAGTCCGGCGCCGACCTGCGGGTAGTCGGCATGACCCATGCAGTGCGCATCCTGATCCTGCTGCTGGCCATTCCACTGGCATTGCCGCTACTGGGCCATGTCAGCCTGCCACCGACCAACACGACACTTGAGCACTGGCTATGGCTTCCCGGCGCGGCGGATGCCGCCTGGCTTACCGCCGCGGGGCTTGTTGGTGCCTGGCTGGGTCAGTGGCTGCGGCTGCCAAGCGCCCTGCTGTTCGGCCCCGCGCTGGCCTCGGCGGCGCTGCATCTGTCGGGGCTCAGTGAGGCCGCGGTGCCCCCGTCACTGATTGCGCTGGCGCAAATCCTGATCGGCATCTCGGTGGGCGTGCGCTTTACCGGTACCTCGCTGGCCTCGGTCGGCTACAGCCTGGTGATGAGTGTTCTGCAGGCGCTGGGGCTGGTGGTGATCGCTGGCCTGGCCGCCTGGGGCGCACAGGTAATGACCGGCACCTCGCTTGCCGCGGCACTGCTCGCCTACATGCCCGGTGGCGCCCCGGAGCTGAGCCTGGTGGCGCTGTCGTTGGGTATCGACCCGGCCTTTGTCACCGCCCACCACCTGCTACGCATCAGCCTGCTGGTGCTCTGCCTGCCGCTGCTACTGAGTATCGGGCGCCGCTTGAGCGCCTGATGCGGCAGCGCCAGTGGCCGGCCGTGGCTCATCGCGCTGCTGGCGCAGGAAGTCCACCAGGCGCGGGAAGATGTCCTCGTGGACCCGGTTGCCCATGAATACATCCTGGTGGCCATAGCCCTCGAAGACCGCCAGTTGATGGCGCCCTGGCGCGACCTCTTCCAGCATCCGGTGGCAATGGAGATTGCTGTCGGTGAAGACGCGGTTGGTGTCGCCGGTCATGAACAGGCAGGGCGTCTCCACGCCGGCCGCGCCCCGAATATAGTCGTCGGGCAGGTCGGCATAGCGTGGATCATCGGGTTTCATGCGCACCGTGCGATGGCCACGACCCAGCATCTTCAGCACATGCTTGTGGTAGTTGAGCCCCACCGGGCCATAGAGGTCGCCGCCACGGCGGTGGGTGATCTCATCGAGGTTCTCGTGCAGGTACAACGCCGGCCAGCCGGTACCCCACATCAGCGAGAGCATGTGGCAGGCGGGCACATCGCACTCGCGATGAAATAACGAGACCATCTTCGACAGCAACTTGCCAAGCGTCAGCCGAGGGTCCTCACTCCAGCCCGGACTGACATAAGGCTGTTGGAAGATGCGCTCGAGGATGAAAGGGAAGACATGCCCCTTGATCCGCGACCAGGTCGGCACGTGAGGCGTCAGTGCCACGCTGTTGGCGATGCAGGAGCGAATGCCGGTCACGGTGCCAGCGAACAACGCCATGGTGAAGCTCATGGCTCCCAGGCAATGACAGATGACGTGAATATTGACATCGGCGCCTGCCACCTCACGGAGTTTGGCAATCGCCGCCGGGTGATCAAAGAGTGCACAGTCGTCCATCGACCAGTCGCTGGGCTGGAGGTTGTAGGGATGGCGGTTACTCATGCGAAAGTCCAGAGTCCAGACGTCGCTGAAGCCCGCGTCCAGCAGGTAGCTGACCAGGTTCTCGTGCTCAGGCTGGATGAACATGTCCGAGGAGGTGGTCAGGCCATGGATGATCATCACCACGTCGCGGCACGGCGCCCGGCAGAAGCGAAGCAGCGACAGCCCCAGGCCGTCCTCCGTGGTGAAGTGGTGGGTGCTGGTCTCGGCGTCGCGGACGCCTTCTAAAGTGTAGAGCGGAATCTCGCGTGACATGGAGCCCTCCTTGGAGATGAGACATCAACGGTCTTGAGGAACCGCTAAGCGAGGATCTCGCTCATCGCGCGCTCGGCCAGGGCGGCGATGGTTCGCGAGGGGTTGAGCCCCAGGGCCCGGGGCACGATGGCGCCATCCAACACGTACAGTCCCGGATAGCCGAACGCCTCGCCCTTGTGGTCCACCACCCCGTCCTCGGCACTCGTGCCCATGTTGCAGCCGCCCAGCGGATGCGGCGTCAGCAGGTAATCGAACAGCGTCCAGGACAGCGGCTCCAGCGCCAGCCCACCGGTGGCCTCGGAAAGACGCTTGTGGCGCTCGATCAGCGCCTGGATGGTGGGCCGCGAACGCTGTACGTCGTAGTCCAGCATCAGGTCCAGATCGCGACCGAGCCAGGAGCGGTCGAGGCGCATGACCCCGTCGCTGGCATCGACGCCCTGGCCGAACCAGGGCATCAGGTGGGCGTGAGGATCGTGGCTGCGCAGTAACCCGTCGAGTAGCAGCCGCCAGCCTTCGTAGAGCCGTTCGCCGGCGCCGTTGCGTGCCAGGGCGGCGTGCAGGGCATTGCCGACCACATCGGGGAAGCCACCGTCCTCCACGAAGTAGCGCTCGCCGCCGTCCGCGCCATCCAGATAATCGATGGCGCAGGTGATGGTCGGCCCCCGAGTCGGCGACACCTTGCGATCGGCATAGAACGCCGGGGTCAGGAAGTCGCCGTTGGCACACCAGCCATGGCCGAGCCGGGGCGATAGCGCCGGCAGGGTGCGATACTGGTCACGACAGCGCAGCAATAGCTCAGTGGAGCCCAGCGACCCTGCTGCCACCACCACTCGTCGGGCGGTCTCGCTTTCCTCACCACCGCCGTCCAGGCGCCGGTAGCGTACCCGGTATCCCTGCCCTTCCACCTCGATGGACCGCACCAGGCATAGCGGGCGAATCTCGGCGCCCTGATCCTCGGCGCGGGCCAGATAGTTGAGATCGAGGGTATTGCGGGCGCCTACCGGGCACCCCAGGTCGCACTCGCCGCAGTGCACGCAGGTGCCCTGAGGCCGGCCGAAGGCGTTGGTCTCGTCACGGCTGTGACGCGGATCGTGGGGCGCGTCGAGGCCATAGTGCCAGGACTCGTCGAAGCGCACCGCCATGGGTAGCTTGCGGAAACGCGACGCATCGCCGGTTCGTGAGGCAGCGTCGCGCATCAGGGCATAGCGTTCGGTGAGCTGGCCGTCGGGCAGGGTCTGGACCTCGAGCATGCGGCCGGTGGTGGCATAGTGCGGCGCGAGTGCCTCGAAACTGATCTCCTCGGGCCAGCCGTGATCGAAGACGAAGCGCTCGGCCTCGACGAAAATGTTGGCATAAATCAGCGACCCTCCGCCGACGCCGGCGCCCTGAGCCACCCCGACGCGGGGGAAGAGCCGCAGATCGAGCCAGCCGTGGTGGTGCTCGGGGTCCTCCACGTCGAAGATCCAGTCGTCGCCGGCGCCGCGGGGCAGGTCTTCGGTCTTCCAGCGCCGACCGCGCTCCAGCACCAGCACACGCTCGCCGGCCTCGGCCAGGCGGCAGGCCGACACCGAGCCGCCGAAGCCGGAGCCAATGACGATGGCATCATAGGTGAAACTCATGAGCGGCCTCCTCCTGCCAGGGGGGCGTAGAGATCCCAGAGCTCACCGAAGAAGAAGCCGCCGAAGGTGGCCAGGGTGCGCACATCACCGTCGCCGGTGGTGTGCAGGGTCGAAAGCAGCGCCATCAGTTGGGGCACACCGAGCTCGAGGATGCCGGCGCCGATCACTTCGCCGCCGGCATCCTCGCCCCGGTGCAGACGGGTATAGAGAGTGGTGGTATCACGCCACAAGTCGGGGCCGGGATCATTGCGCACCCGTTTCTCGCCGGCCAGGTAATAAGCGGAGCCGCCGGCCGTGAAGCCCAGCTCGTAGACCATGCGGCGCCCCGCTCCGTCCGCCTGGGCCGGCGAGAAAAGCTTGAAAACGCCGGAAGGCGCCGCGAGATCGACGCCCAGGGGCGCGAAGTCGATCCGACCCGTCAGCTCCCCGGGATGGTCAGGGTCGGCGACAAAGCGCGAGAGATCATCGATGAACACCTCAGCGTGCATGGCCAGTCGGGTACCGGTGCGGCGTCCTGCTTCCGCGCCGGAAACCGGATCTGTCTCGCCCAGAGCAAAGCAGCCCTGCATGGTCTCTTCGAAGGCGATGCCCGC
Organism: Halomonas salinarum; assembly: GCF_012062845.1. Classification (GTDB taxonomy): domain Bacteria; phylum Pseudomonadota; class Gammaproteobacteria; order Pseudomonadales; family Halomonadaceae; genus Onishia; species Onishia salinarum. Next base: position 55,128 of record NZ_WWNB01000009.1, on the reverse strand, counting down.
GGTCATGATGTCGTCCTCTCTCAGTCCCAGGGCTCGAGCGGCAGGTCGTTGGCCTCCACCAGCCGCCCGCCGTCATCGGTCACTCTCACCGTCTGCCCCTCGGCATCGAGCACCCGCACGCGCAGTCGATGCCGGGTCTTGTCGATCTCAAGGCGACAGAAGTTGTCCTCCTGGCTGAACCCCCAGGTCCTGTAATGCACCACGGCGTCGCGCCCAGGTAATGGGAAGCCATCGAACTGTCCCGGTGCAGTTGAGTCATGGACGAAGCCGTTGGGATCACCGTCGGCAAAGGGAAAGGGCCAATAGAGTGCCGAGGAGGTGATGTCGTAGGCGCAGAGGTCGCTATCGCCCTGCCCGGCCTGGAAGCGCAGCCGGGCGATGTTGGCGCAATGCACGTCGCCGCTCAGGAACACCACGTTCTGGATGCCCTCGTCGAAGATGTGTTCGAGGATCGCTCGGCGAGTGGCCGGATAGGCCGGCCAGCTGTCGCTGCGCTCGCGCTGCTCGAGGTTCGCCTCGAAGATCTGCCTCTCAGGAGCGTCGTGAAACTCGTCGCCGAGGCGCTCGTCGATGGGGCTGGGCGCGAAGACGCTGGAGACGACCAGAAACTTGGGCACGTTGCCGTGCTCGCGCTGCTGCTCGCTCAGCCAGTCGCGCAGGCGGTCGAGCTGGCCGGGATGGGCCGAATCGATGGTCGGTCGCCCCAGCAGGTGATTGTCGTCCAGCCCCGACCGCTGGCGATAGCGCTGGGTCCGGGTGTCGACCACGAAGAACGGATAGCCGGCGCATTCAAAACGATAGTAGAGCCGACGGCCAAAGCTGCGTGGACCATGACTCCACTGGTAGCTCATATAGGCGCCAATGGCGATATTGAAGAGGTGGAGGTTGTCCCGCAGCCGGTCCTGACTCCAGTTGTCCTCGATCTCATGATCATCAAGGATCATGTAGACGGGGGACTGGCTCAGCAGGCGGCGCATATTGGGAGCACCGAAGGCCTCGTGGTAGCGCGACTGCATCTCATCGAAGGTGTCTGCCCGCCCGAGGGGCAGGTGTCGATTGAGCTTATCGGCGTAGATCTGATCTCCCATCATCAGCGTGAAGCGCGCCGCCTTGCGCCCACCCTGGCGCTGGAAATGCGCCGCCATCGGCCCGAAGATGCGATCCGCTTCCTTGACCTTCCACAGCAGGCCAGGATAGCGGCAGGAGCCGATCAAAAAGCTCAGCTCGTCTGCTGGGCCCGCAGCGGGGTCGGGGAAGGTGCGAAAGCACGCCTCGCAATCAGCCGGGTCGAGCTCTTTGAGGAGCGGCACCATGCTGGCGAGAGGCGGCAGGCGCTCGGCCAGGTCCGCGTCGGAGAGCGACGCGGCATCCGGCAGGGGGTCGTCGACGGTCAGGGTCGCCAGGCGCACCCGGTAGTCGGTATCCGGTTCGAGAGGAAAGGGGCCGGGGCCGTTATGGCCGCCGAGGGAGGACGCCTGACCGAGCACAAAGGTGCCGGTGCGATCAAACTCGCGGTGCAGGCGGAAGTAGTAGGCCCAGGGCTCACCGCTAGCCTCATCGATGAGCGGCCGGCCACGTTTGTCGACCACTGCCAGCAAGCCCAGCGTGCGCATCTCTGAGCCGAGATCCACCCCCTCGTCCCGTGTCGCGTGACCACGAATCCAGATCCGGCAACGGTCGTGGGCGGTGTGTCCAATGATGGGCCCGATCTGAGGTGAGCGTAGTCCCGACATGACAGCCCTCTTGTGCTGGCGTGATGGTCGGAGCATGGCCCCGACTTCCTGCGACGACACTTAGCAGCGTAGTACTGCCTCACCAAGTTGGCTAAGGCTACAGTACGGAGCACCCGTCATGCTTAAGCCAAGCACACCCGCCGATGCCTTGCTCACCAGATGAGTTTAGCCGGGTCCCGCTTGAGCGCCTGATGCGGCGTTTCAGCTAATTCCCCTGACGAGGCAGGGCCAAGGGTCGGCAGCATGTTAGGCTGAGCGGCGTTTCGATCAAGGATGCCGCCGCCATGAACCAGGCCGATACCCCGACCTTTTCCGTCAGCGAACTCAACCGCCGTGCCCGGCTGATGCTGGAGCGCGACTTCGGCGATTGCTGGGTCGAGGGCGAGCTTTCCGGTGTGTCGCGGCCGGCCTCGGGGCACGTCTACTTCACCCTGAAGGACGACCGAGCCCAGCTGAAGTGCGCGCTGTTTCGCAACCGCGCGCGCTTCGTGGCCACGCCACTCAAGGACGGCGACCGGGTACGCCTGCGCGGCAAGGTATCGATCTTCGAGCCCCGCGGTGATTACCAGATGATCGTCGAGGCGGTGCAGCCGTCGGGCCAGGGCGAACTGCTGGCCGCCTTCGAGCGCTTGAAGCACCAGCTCGATGCACAGGGGGTGTTCGCCAATGCACGGCCGCTGCCGAGCCCGCCGCGTCATCTCATCGTGCTGACGTCTCCCAGCGGCGCGGCGATCCGCGATGTGTTAGCGGTGCTCGCCGCACGCTGGCCGCTTTCGCGCGTCAGCGTGCTGCCGGTGCCGGTGCAGGGCAAGGAAGCCGCGCCGGCGATGATCCGTGCCCTGGCGCTTGCCAACCGCGACAGCCGCTTCGAGGCGGACCGAGACGCCATCCTGGTGACCCGCGGCGGCGGCAGCCTCGAGGACCTGTGGGCCTTCAACGACGAGCACCTGGCTCGGGCGATCTTCCATTCTCGACTGCCGGTGCTCTCGGCGGTGGGCCACGAGACCGATGTCACGCTTTCCGACTTCGCCGCCGATGGTCGCGCACCGACCCCCTCGGCAGCGGCGGAACGGCTGGTGCCCGACCAGGTGGCGCTGCGTCAGCGGCTCGATAACGCCCTGTCTCGCCTCGCTCGCGCCCAGCGCAGCCGCCTGGATGCCGACACCCAGCGCCTGGATCATCTGCGTGCTCGGCTGCGCCATCCCGGTGAGCGGCTCGCTCAGCAGCGGACGCATCTTGGCCAGCTCGAGGCTCGCCTGCGGCGCGCCATGCAGACACGGCTTGTCGAAGCCCGCACCCGTGAGCGCCACGCCACCGCCCGCCTTAATGCCTTTGATCCGCGCCAGCAGTTGCACAATGCCCGCCAGCGACTCGCGCAGGCCGACAGCCGCTTGCAGGCCAGCCTGCCCCGCCAGCTCGCGGAGAAGCGCAAGCGACTCGCATCGCTGGCGCGGGAACTGCAGGCGGTCAGCCCACTGGCGGTACTCGGGCGTGGCTATTCGATTCTTTCTGATGATGAAGGCCGGGTGATCCGGCGCAGTCAGGACACCCAGCCGGGGCAGCAGCTTACCGCCAGGCTGGGGGAAGGCAGGCTCAAGGTGGAGGTGAAGCGGCGCTTCAAGCCAGCACCCCAAGCGCCGGGAGAGGCCTAGCCCCTCAGTCTTCTTGCTTGGCCACGGCCTTGAAGCTGCTTGGCTCAAGGTCATGACGCCCCAGCAGCTTGTAGAAGTCGGTGCGGTTGCGCCCGGCGATGCGCGCCGCCTGGGTGACGTTGCCATCGGTGATCTTCAGCACCTTGATCAGATACCCCCGTTCGAACTCCGCCCGGGCATCATTGAATGACGGCAGCGCATTCTCTTCGGCAACCAACGCCTGGGAGACCATGGCCTCGGGAATGATCGGCGCGCTGGTCAGCGCCACGCACTGCTCGACCACGTTGACCAGTTGGCGGACATTGCCCGGCCAGGCCGAGGCCGCCAGCAGGTTGAGCGCCTCGGCGGAGAAGCCCTTGACGAAAGGCTTGTGGCGCGCCGCAGCCTGAGTGACCAGATGCTTGGCCAACAGCGGCACGTCTTCAGCGCGCTCCTTGAGCGGCGGCAGGCGCAGGTTGACCACGTTGAGGCGGTAGTAGAGATCCTCGCGGAAGTCGCCTTCCTGCATGGCCTGATCCAGGTCGCGGTGAGTCGCCGAGATGATGCGCACATCGACGGGAATGGAAGCCGTCGAGCCCAGCGGGCGTACCTGACGCTCCTGTAATACGCGCAGCAGTTTCACCTGCAGCGCCAGGGGCATGTCGCCGATTTCATCGAGGAACAGGCTGCCTCCCTCGGCGGCCTGGAAGAGACCTTCGTACTGGGTGATCGCGCCGGTGAAGGCGCCCTTGGCGTGGCCGAAAAGCTCGCTTTCCAACAACTGCTCGGGCAGCGCACCACAGTTGATGGCGATAAACGGCTTGCCGGACCGCGGGCTTGCGTTGTGCAGGGCGCGCGCCAGCAACTCCTTGCCCGAGCCCGAAGGGCCACTGACCAGCACACTGACATCGGCACCGGCGACCATCCGCGCCTGATCGAGGATGCGTTCCATTTGCGGGCTGCGAGTGATGATCGCCGACCGCCAGGCGTCATCGCCGTCACCGGCGGCGGGTGCCTGTAGCAGGGCCTCGTCGATGGCCGTGAACAGCTCATCGCGGTCAACGGGCTTGGTCAAGAAGCTGAACACCCCCTGGCGTGTGGCATTGACCGCCTCGGGGATCGAGCCATGGGCGGTAAGAATGATCACCGGCAGACCCGGGGCCTGACGCTGGATCTCCTGAAACAGTGCCAGGCCGTCCATCTCGTCCATGCGAAGATCCGAAAGCACCAGATCCGGGCGTTCAATCGCCAAACGATCCAGCGCCATGCGGCCACTATCAGCCGTGGTGACACGAAAGCCGCGGCTTTCCAGGCGCATGCCCAATAGCCTCAGCAGGCTGGCATCGTCATCGACCAGCAGGATATGCGCGATGGATTTTCCGCCCTTCAGGGCGCCGGTCAGTTGCGCAGCGTCTTTCACGATGATGTCCTTTCTTTATCAGACGAAGCCTGGACAGGCCCCTGCTCAGCGCGTTTCAGGGAGACTGTTGTCGCAGGTTCATGCTTTTCTCGATATCGCCCAGGGCGTCGAGCTTGTTCGTCAGCTCCTCGAGCTTGCCGGCCTGGTCGGCGTTCTCGGCGGCCAGCGCCTGACTTTTCTGGCGTTGCTCTGCCAGCCGCCCGGCCAGGGAACGGCGGCCCTCGAGTTCGTTAAGCCAGTAGCGCAGCAGCGGCTCCAGTTCTTCCGGGGCCTTGGAAATATCGGCCTTGTAAAGCTCTGAGGCCTTGTTCCATTCGCTCTCGTTCCCCCAGGCAAGCACCACGGCACGGACCAGCCGTTCGTGGGTGTCGTTGCCGTCGAGAAGGGCCAGCTGGCGGTCGCGCCACTCGCGGTCGCCACGCTGCGACTCGAGGCCGAAGGCCACCCAGGCCTCGGTCTGGCAGGTGCTGACGGTGAGGCTCGGCCACTTGCTCTGGCAATCGGCCGGCAGCTCCGAGACCGCCGGCTCATGGGAAAAGGGCTCCTCCGGCAGCCACTGGCAACCTGCCAGCAGAGAGATGGCGACCAGCCCCATCAGGGTGCGATACAGCATGGTTCATGAATTCCTTGCGTCTGCGTCTGCCGCGAGACGTGGCGGCGACGCTATTCTCGTCGTGTCTTGCTGTTGGCTATCCTGGGTATCCTGCTTGGTCAGTGACTGCCAGGGCAGTGTCAGGCGGAAACACACCGCCAGGCGCGGGTCGTCGACCAACTCGAGATGCCCCTGTTGGGCCTTGGCACAGTCGGCAGCCACCGACAGGCCTATTCCGGAGCCCTTGAGCGGCCCCTTGCGGCGGGCGTGGCCTTGATAAAAGGGATCGAAGAGCTGCTCGCGGTCTTCGGCACTGATCGCATCGCCGCTATTGGCGACCTCCAGCAGCATGACGTCGCCACGTTGCTGGACACGTAGCTCAAGCACTCCGCCATCTTCACCGTAGGCGATGGCATTGGACAGCAGATTATCGACAACCCGCCCGGTAGCGGTGCGATCGGCCTGCCAGTCGAGCGGCCGGTCGCGCCACTTGAGCTGCATGCCCTTGGCATCCAGGGCCAGCTGGTGCTTCGCCAGTAACTCCTTGATCAGCGTCGTGACATCGAAACGCTCGACGTTAATCTCGGCATGGTGCTGGAGCAAATTATAGTCGAGCAGCTGCTCGATGAGGCGCTGAAGCTCCTCTCCGCTGCCCTCGATCAAATCGAGAATCTCGTGCTGTCGCGATGTCAGCTCGCCGGCCACGCCATCGGAAAGCAGGGCGGTGCCTTCCCTGACGCTTGCCAGTGGCGTCTTGAGTTCGTGAGACATATGGCGCAGGAACTGGCGCTTCTGGGCCTCGAGCTCACTAAGCCGCGACGACAGCCAGTCCAGCCGCTCATCGAGACGCACCAGCTCAGCGGGCCCCTGTACACCCTTCGAAGGCTCGGGGTGACCAGTACTGCCAAGGCTCAGTATATGCCGTTCGAGCTGGCGAATCGGGCGAATGATCAGCCAGGTAAATAACAGCATCAACACCAGACTGGCCGAGACCAGTGCTGCGGTCTGCAACCACAGGCGGGTCTGCACGCCACCCGCCTGGGCGCGAATGCGTTCAATCCGCGCATCGATGTGCTGGTTGGTAGCCTGGCGCACGGCCTCGGTGCGCTCGGCAAAGGGCACAAAGTCATCTAGCCGGGATTTAATCTCGGGTACCGGGGCATCAAGCAGGTTCTTGAGATTATCGATGCGTTCGGCCAATGCCTTGACGTCAGGGTTGTCGGGCAACAGTAACCGCTGGCGCGCCAGCATCGCTTCGAACTCGTTGGCTCGCTGGGTATAAATCTCACGCAGGCCAGACTCCTCGAGTACCGCGTACTGGCGAGCGCTGCGCTCCATCTCTACGGCAAGCGATGACAACGCCCGGGCGCGACGTGTTTCCTCGACCGCCTGACGGGCGCTGTCATCGGCGAGCCGAGTCAATTCGGAAAGGGCCTGACCTGCCTGAAACATCAAGACACCCAGCGGCAGCATTACCACCAGAAAAGCCAGCAGCACCAGTTGTAGCAGGGAACGTGGGCGCCAACGGCGCGAGACCTGAGTGGTCATGACAAGGGTTCTTTGCAGAAGGAGTTGGGACGCTGTCATGGAGCTTACCACTGCAGGATACCAGAGTTGCCGGAAACGGCCGTGACCTTTCACGGGTCAGGGGCGTGGTCGGGTGCATGGGTCTGGCTTAGTACATGATCTTGGCTTTGATATACCGCGCCATGCTAATTAACAGGCAAAAAAAAGAGGCCGGCAGAGCCGGCCCAATACGCAGGGAACTTAAGGGTGAAACAATGTCGGGGGGCAGGCGCGTCTGGCCGGACTGTTCGACATTATTTCTGGGCCGAAGCCCCGAAGTCACACGGCAGTATCGTCACTCGCCAGAAGCTGGCCGCCGTGCTGGGGACGCATCCCCACTTCGTTCTGGTGGCAGCGCCGCTTGAGCGTCGCCGCCGAATTCAGCCCCAAAGGGCGAGGCATCCTTGCCGAGAGCATCCTTGCCCGTAGCGGTACCTTTCCATGCCTGTCGGCGGTACCCGTCTCATCGCTACATCAGTCACACATCGCGTGGAGCAGACGCGGACCGACCCGATCGGGTGGCATACACAGGGTAGTAAATGCGCCCTGTCAGGCCGGTCAGGAAACGGTTCGAGCCGTAATGAACCGAGTCCCTTGCTTGCTCACTTATTATATAGCGAGGAGCGTGCCAAAAACTTTAATACTCCATTTTTATCAATGACTTAGAAAAACCCAAAAGTGCCAAATGGGCTAATGCGCGTCACGGTATGGCAATGAAAGCCGCGACAGCCGGCGCTTTCTGTCTCCAATCGGAGACGCTGCGCCGGCCATTCATAAAAAACTGTTAAAAATCAATCTCTTACCATGTATCAGTTTGGCGACATGACCCGCATTTCTGCCACACCAGCCGATGCATGGCACTGGCTATCAGCCCAGGTGCTTGAGCAGGATCTTTGACTTGCGGGCATGGTTGTAGGCATCCCGCTTGAGGATCGGCAGAGCATCGATCTCGGCAAGCCCGAAACCCTGCTCGATAAACCAGTGAGCCGTATGGGTCGTCAGTGCGAACATCGCGGTAAGTCCCCGGCGCCGGGCACGGCGCTCGACGTCGGCCAGCAGCCGTTCGCCGCGATTGCCGCCGCGATAATCGCCATGCACCGCCACGCAGGCCAGTTCGCCCATCTGGGCGTCGGGGAACTCATGCAGGGCGGCGCAGCCGATGATCATGCCGTCACGCTCGATGACCAGGTAATCATCGATCTCGTGTTCCAGACGCTCCCGGGAGCGCGGCACCAACATGCCCCGCCTCTCAAGGGGTTCGAGCAGTTCGAGCAGGCCGCCGACGTCGCCCAGTTCGGCGTCGCGTAGCTGTTCGTAGCGATGCTGGGTAATCATGGTGCCAACACCATCGCGGGTAAACAGCTCACCAAGCAGCGCATCGTCGTCATGCCAGGACAGCAAGTGAGTACGGGCGACCCCGTGGCGGGCGGCCGCACAGGCCGCCGCCAGGTGGCGCGACAGTTCGCTGCCGGGTTCCGCCGCCTGCATCAGCGGCTCCGCCTGTGCCGGAGTCAGTTGGCGCTGCAAGGCGCCGCTTTCATCATGTAGCCCCTCGGCCTCGCCCAGCAGCACCAGCTTGTCGGCGCCAAGCGCCACTGCGGCCTGCTGAGCGACTTCGGCGGCGTCCAGATCGAAGACTTCGCCGGTACTCGAGAACCCAAGCGGCGGCAGTACCACCAGCGAGCCCTGGTCGAGCAGCGCGTCGATTGCCTCCGCACGCACCCGACGCACCTCGCCGCTGCGGGCGAAGTCGAGGCCGTTGCGCACCCCGAGAGGCTTGGCCATGACCAGGTTGCCGGAGACCGCGGTCAGTTCGATACCGTGCAGCGGCGTATTGGGCAGCCCAAGCGACAGCCGCGCCTCGAACCACAGCCGCTGCTCGGCAGCAATGCGCTCGACCCGCGCCATGATGGCATCTTCGGCTACCCAGCGGCCCTCCTCGCGACGCGGGGTAATGCCCTCCTCCGCAAGCGCCGCACTGACCTGGGGGCGAATGCCGAACACCAGCACCAGCCTGACGCCCAGGGTATGCAGCAGCGCCAGGTCCTGAATCAGCGACTCGCTATGACCTGCCGCCATCGCCTCACCTTCGATCAGCACCACGAAGGTTCGCCCACGGTGGGCGTTGATGTAAGGCGATGACTGACGAAACCAATCGACGAAGGGAAAGCGCGTATTCAAGGGCCGCACTCCGGCAGCAGGAAAGTGAAATCGGGCAGCGTGCCCACGATGTTCTGACTATAACAGAGGGCGAAAAAAGGCGGCACCGCCTGCGCGGTGCCGCCTTTTACGGAGACGCTCGAAAGCGTCGGGCGCCCCTGGCCCTGCTTACTTCATCATGCCAGCAGGCATCAGCCGAACATGCCCTTGAACATGAAGAAGAACATGATCGCCAGGAAGGCGCCGGCCGGCAGGGTGATCAGCCAGGACATGACGATGGTGCCGATCACGCGCAGGTTGAGCGCCGCCATGCCGCGCGCCAGGCCCACGCCGAGTACCGCGCCGACCAGGGTCTGCGTGGTCGAGATCGGCAGGCCGGTACCCGAGGCCAGCACCACGGTCGTCGCGGCGGCCAGGGTAGCGGCGAAGCCGCGGCTCGGCGTCAACTCGGTAATGCCGGTACCGACGGTCGCGATGACCTTGTGGCCATAGGTCACCAGGCCGACCACGATGCCGCCGCCGCCCAGTACCAGCACCCACCAGGGCACCATCGAAGCACCGTCGACGTCGCCGTGGCTGTACACCACGCTGATCACCGCGGCCAGCGGGCCGACGGCGTTGGCGACGTCGTTGGAACCATGGGCGAAGGCCATGGCACAGGCGGTGAACAGCATCAACACCGCGAAGACGCGCTCCACACCGCCGAAACCAAAGGCGTCATCCTCACTGCGGTTGCGGCTGACGCGACGCTCGAGGAGGCCCCCCAGCGCCATCACGGCCAGGCCGACAATGACCGCGTAGAACAGGCTCACGCCGAAGCTCAGATCGAGACCCACATGCTTGAGGCCCTTGGTCAGGGTCACCATGGAGACGATGAAGCCGACCAGGAAGATGTACATCGGCACATAGCGCTTGGCGGCCGCGAAGGGATCACGGTTCTCAAATATCAGATGCTGAACGGACTTGAACAGCATGAAGGCGATCGAGCCCGACATCAGCGGAGACACCACCCAGCTGGCGGCGATCTGACCGACCTTGCCCCAGCCGATGGCGTCGAGACCGAGGCCGGCCATGGCGAAGCCGACAATGGCACCGACGATGGAATGGGTGGTCGAGACCGGCCAGCCACGCATCGAGGCGATCAATAGCCAGGTACCGGCGGCCAGCAAGGATGCCAGCATGCCGTAGACCAGCAGCTGGGGGTCATCCTGCAGCAGGGTGGGGTCGATGATGCCCTTGCGGATGGTATCGGTGACCTGGCCGCCGGCGAGCCAGGCGCCCAGGAACTCGAAGATCACGGCGATGAAGATCGCCTGTTTGATGGTGATGGCCCGCGAGCCCACCGAGGTCCCCATGGCATTGGCGACGTCGTTGGCTCCGACGCCCCAGGCCATGAAGAAGCCGAAGAGACAGGCCAGAATGATGAAGATGTCGCCGTACTGCGCAATGATCGACATAAAAACTACATCCTTAGGGATGACTGTAAGTCCGCCTAGACACGCCTCGATGCGCCTATCCCTGGCGAGTGCATCACGTAGCACTCACGGTGGTCGTGGGGCGGAGAGTTCGAGGTCGTGAATCAGCGAGCGGTCAGCACCTGCAGACGGCTACCCACGCGTTCGGCACCGTCGGAAAGCTCGCCGACCCAGTCGATGATCTTGTAGAGGAACATCACATCGACCGGCGGCAGCTCGCTCTCAAGCTGGAACAGCTGGCGACGAACAGCGACCTGCTGGTCGTCGGCCTGGTGCTCAAGCACATGCAACTCACGGATCAGGTTCTGCATGACATCGGCGACGTTGCTGCCAAAGCCGGATTCGAGCAGGTCCTTGAGTTCTTCGAGCGCCTTGCGAGCTTGAGACACGGCAGCCACCGAGGTCCGCAGATAATCGCGCATCATCGGCGCCAGCGCGTCGGGGACCTGCATCTGCCGACCGAGCATGATGCCGGTGATATCGCGAGCCTTGTTGGCAATCTTGTCCTGCACGCTGATCAGGTCCAGCAGGTCAGAGCGTGAGACCGGCAGGAACATGGTGTTCGGCAGGTTGAGGCGCAGCTCGGTCTTGAGCTCATCGGCCTCGTGTTCAAGGTTGGTGATGGTGCCTCGATGACGCTCTGCCGCCTTCCAGTCACCGCTCAGGGTGGCCTCGAAGAACGCAAGCAGCTCATCGGCACACTCACTGACCTTGACGATATGCGCCAGCAGCGGCTGGAAGGGCGAGCGACCGAAGATCGCTGAGAACGGATTAGATGTCACCATAATAGGTAAGCGATTCGTGTTGGAAATGGCGGGGACATTATAGTGATGGCACCGACTGACGTCATAAAGAATTCACCAATTTGTCATAAGGATGCTTCGGTCATGAGCCAGGAAATCGAATTAACCCTCGCCCTGCCGCCGCAGAGCCCGAGCGGCTGCAGCCCCTGAAGACGACCGGCAGCGGCCAGGGCGGCCCGAGCCGCAGCGAGTGGGAATGGGAAGTGCCGGGCCCGGGGCCCGGCCTCGTGGGGCTGGCCGCTCTGCCCGCCCATACAGGCGTTGGGCGTAGGCGTGCTGGGTCGCCTGATGCCGCATTGAGCCGGCCGCAGGAGCACGGCTCGACGCCTGTGGCTTCAGGCTTTACGCCTCATCACTTTTTTCACGGCCGTACAGCTGGCGCTCGTACGCGTGCGCGGCATCGGACCAGAGGAAGCGCGCCTCGGCGGCTCGGGTTACCACCGCCTGCCATTCCTCCGGCCGCTCCGCGGCCATGGCCAGTACCTCATCAAGGCGCGCGACCAGGTTCGCGGCCTGCTCCTGCAGGCTGCCGCCACCGAACGAGAAGCCGTCGACGTTGTCCTGCACCGTATCGACCAGCCCGCCGACGCGGTGCACCAGGCAGGGCTGCCCAGCGCGCATCGCCAGCATCTGGCTGATACCGCAGGGCTCGAAGGAGCTCGGCATCAGGAAGAGGTCGCCCGCGGCGTACAGATGCTGCGACAGCGACTCCGCATAGCCCCGCAGGAACAGGAAGTTGCGCTTGTGCGCCGCGACCCGGGTGAGGAAGCGCTCCTGCTCGGCATCGCCGCTGCCCAACAGGATCAGCCGCCCGCGCCCCTCCAGGCGATCCAGCAGCTCCTCGAGCGCCGACTGGCCGCTCTCCAGCGGCTGGCGCAACAGCTGCACCTTCTGATCCGTGATGCGGCCCACCGACGTCATCAGCACACCCGGCGACGCCTGATCGGCCCACTCCGAGAGGCGGAAATGGGCAATCAGGTGGGCGCTTTCGGTCAGCGGATTGGCGCCGATCCACTCCAGCACCTGCTGCTGGCAACGCTGCAACAGTTCGCTTTCCGACAAGGGCTCCGGAGGCTCCCCGGAATAGTCGGCACCGTTGAGAATGCCGAACAGGCGATGCTCGGCACCGGCCCGCTGCAGATCCTGCTCCAGCCCCTCGCCACCGAAAAAGCCACGCCCGGGATCGCTCGGACGAACGATTTCCGTCACATAGGTCGGTGAAACCGCGTGTACCCGGTCGCAGAGATTGATCCCCACCCGCATGGCGTTGATGCATTCGGGGTAGCGGGGGTCACGCACCGCATCGGCGTCGTAGGACAGGTCCGGGTACCAGGCGACGAGCGACGAGGCGTCGCCGTCCAGCGGACGGATCCCCTGCAACGCGATATTATGGATGCTGAAGGCGAAACGGATATCGCCCAGCGCGCCGTATTCAGGGTGAAAGCGCCGCAGGAACGCCACTAGCGCCGCATGCCAGTCATGCAGGTGCACCACATCCAGCTGGCCGAAGGCGCCGTCGCGAATGCTCTGGGCGACCGCCAGGGAAAACAGCGCGAACTTGCTCGCATCCGTGGCGAACGGCCGGTCGGCCGGGTCATCGCAGTAGATCCTGCCGGCGCCGCCGGCGCCGAACAACGGGTGCTCCAGTACCCACTGGGTGACACCCTCCACCGGCGTGCGCCCGGTCACCTGGAACAGGCTGACCATCTCTTCCCGACCGCCGAAACGCACCTTGACGGCGCCCAGATGCCGGGCACCGGGCTGCCGCGAGAACAGCTGGTAGCCAGGCACCACCACCTGCACCTGATGCCCGATCCCCGCCAGCGCCGGCGGTATGTCGCGGACCACATCTCCTATGCCGCCGACCTTGCCCTTTTCGAGGGCGTCGTTCTCGGCGGCCACCATCAGTATATTCATTCGCGTCTACCGCTTATCAGGTGATGACATCGGGCGCTTCGCGGCCGGTGTACTTGCGAATGCCGGCGACCTCGTCGGCGGCGTCGATCAACCCGGCCAGCGCCACCTGCGCCGGCTGCCCCAGCAGCGCGGGGTCCACCTGATAGAGGTCATAGTAGACGCGCAGCGCGGCTCCGGAGGTGCCGGTGCCGGACAAGCGCATCACCACGCGGCCACCGTTGTTGAAGAACAGCCGCAGCCCCTGGCCGGTGCTGACGCTGTCGTCGACCGGGTCGCGGTAGCTGAAGCTGTCGGCCGACTCGACCGTCAGACCGGCGAACGTCTGGCCCGGCAGCGTATCCAGCTTTTCCTCCAGCGTAGCGATCATCCGCGTCGCCGCGTCGCTGTCGATGCCCTCGAAATCGTGTCGTGAGAAGTAATCGCGACCGAAGCGCTGCCAGTGATCGCGGACGATCTCGCTGGCCGGCTTGGCCTCCTCGGCAACGATGTTGAGCCAGAACAGCACCGCCCAGAGACCGTCCTTCTCGCGCAAGTGGTCAGAACCGGTGCCGAAGCTCTCCTCACCACAGAGCGTGATGCGCCCGGCATCCATGAGGTTGCCGAAGAACTTCCAGCCAGTCGGCGTCTCATAGCAATCGATGCCCAGCTCCCGCGCCACCCGGTCGACCGCCCGGCTGGTCGGCATGGAACGCGCCACGCCCGCCAGGCCGTCACGATACCCCGGCACCAGGTGCGCATTGGCCGCCAGTACCGCCAGACTGTCGCAGGGATTTATGTAGAAACCACTACCCATCACCATGTTGCGGTCGCCGTCACCATCGGAGGCGGCGCCGAAGTCCATCGGATCGTCGCCGTTCATCAGCGCGACCAGTTCGTGGGCGTGGACCATGTTCGGGTCCGGGTGACCGCCGCCAAAGTCCTCCTTCGGGTCGGCGTTGACCACGCTGCCCGGGCGGGCGCCGAGGCGGTTCTCGAAAATTTCCCGCGCATAGGGCCCCGTCACTGCGTGCATGGCGTCGAAGCAGAGTCTGAACTTGGGGTTGCGTACCAGCGCCGACATCTTCGGGAAGTCGAACAGGGCTTCCATCTGGTCGGCGTAGTCGGCGACCGGGTCGATCACCTCGATCACCGCCCCTTCCAGCCGGCTCTCGCCGAGCCGGTCGAGATCGACGTCCAGCGACTCCAGCGTCAGGTAGTGGTCGATCTCCTTGGACGCCTGCCAGATCGCATCGGTGACCCCTTCGGTCGCAGGCCCGCCGTTGTCACCGTTGAACTTGATGCCGAAGTCCTCGTCGGGACCGCCAGGGTTGTGGCTGGCGGACAGGACGATTCCGCCGCGGGTAGCGTACTTGCGGATCACGCAGGACGCCGCCGGCGTTGACAGCAGGCCGCCCTGGCCGACGATCAGCCGGGTGAAGCCGTTGGCGACCGCCATGCGGAGGATGGTCTGGATCGCCACCCGGTTGTAATAGCGGCCGTCACCGCCAATGACCAATGCCTGCCCGCTGCAGTCGCCGAGGGTATTGAAGATCGACTGCACGAAGTTCTCCAAGTACCCGGGCGTCTCGAACACCCGAACCTTCTTGCGCAGCCCCGACGTACCGGGTTTCTGTCCCTCGAAGGGCTGGCTTTCCACTCTTAGTACATTCATGCATTCCGCTCCTGGAACGACCTCGGTCAGGAAAAGTAGCCTTCGCCCTGGCCCAGCATGGCGCGTGTCACCAGCACCACGCCCTTGTCCGTGACCCTGAACCCGTTTTTCCGGTCCTGCTCGTTGTCATGGCCGATCACCATGCCGTCGGGTATCTGGCAGGCCCGGTCGGCGATGACATTGCGCAGCCGACATCCTCTCCCGACCTCCACGCTCGGCAGAATGACCGACCTCTCGACGACAGACTGGGAATGTACATGAACCTGGCTGAAAAGTACCGAGCAGCGCACCTCGGCGCCGGTGACGATGCAGCCGCCCGAGACCATGGATTCCAGCGCCATGCCGCGGCGCCCCTCGCTGTCGCAGACGAACTTCGCCGGCGGCAGCTGCTCCTGATAGGTCAACAGCGGCCAGCCGGGATCGTACATGTCGAGCGGCGCCTGGGCGTCGAGCATCTCCATGTTCGACTCCCAGAAGGCGTTCAGCGTGCCGACATCGCGCCAGTAGGCGCGCCCACCGGTCTCGGGGTCGCGGAACGGGTAGGCGTAGACCTTGTGGCTGTCGATGATCGACGGAATGATATCGTTGCCGAAGTCGTGCGACGAATCGGGATTCTGCGCGTCCTTGAGCAGCTGCTCGAGGAGGAACTCGGTGTTGAAGATGTAGTTGCCCATGGACGCCAGCGTCAGATCGTCGTTGCCAGGAATCGGCGACGGCTGCTCCGGCTTTTCCTCGAACCCGACCACGCGCTTGTCGGCGTCGACCTTCATCACGCCAAAACTGCGGGCGGCTTCCTCGACCGGCACCTCCAGGCAGGACACGGTCATCTCCGCACCGTTCTTGACGTGCTCGGCCAGCATCGGACCGTAGTCCATCTTGTAGACATGATCGCCCGACAGCACCAGCACGTATTTGGGGTTCATGGCGCGGATAATGTCCAGGTTCTGGTAGATAGCATCCGCAGTGCCCTGGTACCAGTCTTCCGAGTAGCGCTGCGAAGCGGGCAGGATCTCAACGGACTCGCCCAGTTCGCTCTTGAAGTGACTCCAGCCCCGCCCCAGGTGCCGAACCAGGGAGTGTGCCTTGTACTGGGTCAGCACGCCGATGCGGCGGATGCCGGAATTGACGCAGTTCGACAGCGGGAAGTCGATGATGCGGTATTTGCCGCCGAAATAGAGCGCCGGCTTGGCGCGCCAGCTTGTCAGCTCATACAGCCGAGACCCCCGCCCACCGGCGAGAATCAGGGCGAAGGTATCCCGGGTCGGAAGACTTGCGTAACGCAAATTATCATCAGCCATGGCCATTCTCTCTCGATGTTGTTGTTCTGATCGGGATCAGTTGCGAGTTTGGCCCGTATCGCACGCGAAAACGGGCCGATGCGGCAAAAGTTCAGTCCTTTTGAATCACTCCTTGGGTTTGTTCCAGATATCGCGTTCGTAAGCGCGGATGGTGCGGTCACTCGAGAAACGGCCGCTGCAGGCGGTGTTGAGGATGCTCTTGCAGCTCCAGAGCTCCGTGTCCCGGTAGACGCGGTCGACCCGGCGCTGGGCATCGACGTAGCTGCGGAAATCCGCGGCGGTCATCCAGGCGTCGTGTGGGCTGCGAATGGAGGCGCTGACCGAGTCGAAGATGCCCGGCTCGAGCAGGTTGAAATGACCGGATTCGATCAGCTGCATGACGCGCTCGAAGTCGCGGTCGCCGCTAATGATCGCATCCGGGTCGTAGTGCTTGCGGGTTTCCTGCACTTCGCTGGCATCGAGACCGAAAAGAAAGAAGTTGTCCTGGCCGACCGCCTCGAGAATCTCGATGTTGGCGCCGTCCAGGGTGCCGATGGTCAGCGCACCATTCATCATGAACTTCATGTTGCCGGTGCCGGACGCCTCCTTGCCGGCCGTGGAGGTCTGCTCCGACAGGTCCGCCGCCGGGCAGATCCGTTCCATGAAGGAGACCTTGTAGTCGGGCAGGAAGGCGACCCGCAGCCAGGGGCGGCAGCGCGGATCCCGGTTGACCGTCTCGGCGACATTACCGATCAGCTTGATGATGGTCTTGGCCATGGCGTAGCCGGGCGCGGCCTTGCCGCCGATCAGCACGCAGCGCGGCTGCAGCCCCTCGGTATCGCCACGGCGGATGCGGTCGTACAGGTGAATGACGTGCAGCACGTTCAGCAACTGTCGCTTGTACTCGTGGATGCGCTTGACCTGGACGTCGAACATCATGTCCGGATCGAACTGCACGTCGCATTTGCGCGCTACCAGCTCGGCGAGGCGGACCTTGGCATCGCGCTTGACGTCACGCCAGCGTGCCCGGAAGGCCGCATCGTCGGCCAGCGGCTTCAACCGCTCAAGAGCGTCCAGGTCGGCGACCCAGTCGTCGCCGATCGTCTCGCTGAGCAGGTCGCGCAGCCCGGGGTTGCAGTGGGCGAGCCAGCGCCGCGGCGTGACGCCGTTGGTCTTGTTGTTGAATTTCTCCGGCCAGAGTTCACAGAAGTCGCGGAACAGGCCCGACTTCAGCAGCTCGGTGTGCAACACCGCAACGCCGTTGACCGAGAAGCTGCCGACGATCGCCAGGTACGCCATGCGCACCTGTGGATGATCGCCTTCCTGGATGATTGACATCCGGCGCTGGCGATCGACGTCGCCCGGATAGTGCTCGGCCACCTCGGCCAGGAAACGGGCGTTGATCTCGAAGATGATGTCCAGCAGGCGCGGCAGCAGCTCGCGGAACAGCCCCACCGGCCAGCACTCGAGTGCCTCGGGCAGCAGGGTGTGGTTGGTGTAGGCCATGGTTTGGGTGGTGATCTCCCAGGCCTGCCCCCAGGACAGCAGGTACTCGTCCATCAGCAGGCGCATCAGCTCCGGTACCGCCACCGTCGGATGGGTGTCGTTGAGCTGGAAGCCGTTCTTCTCGGCGAACTGGCTGAAATCCCGGCCATTGTGCCTGACCCAGCGGCGCAGCACGTCCTGTAGGCTGGCCGACGACAGGAAATACTGCTGGCGCAGGCGCAGTGCCTTGCCGTTTTCGCTGGCGTCGTTGGGATAGAGCACCATGGTGATCTGCTCGGCGAGGTTCTTCGCCGCCACGGCGTCGGTATAGCTGCCGGCGTTGAACTCGTCGAGGTTGAACTCGTCGGTCGCCTCCGATTTCCACAGCCGCAGGGTGTTGACGGTGCCGTTGCGGTAGCCCGGCACCGGCACATCGTAGGGCACCGCCAGCACGTCGCTGGTGGCGACCCAGCGCGCCCGCTCCGTGCCGTTGTCGTCCTGGTAATATTCAGTGTCGCCGAAGAACTGCACGCGGCAGGTGTTTTCCGGGCTTTCGATCTCCCAGGGGTTGCCGTTGCGCAACCAGTTGTCCGGGCTCTCGACCTGGTAGCCGTTGCGCACGATCTGGTGGAACATGCCGTACTCGTAACGGAGACCGTAACCGGTCACCGGCAGATCGAGGCTGGCGCAGCTGTCGAGGAAGCAGGCCGCGAGCCGACCCAGACCGCCGTTGCCGAGCCCGGCGTCCATCTCCTCCTCGACCAGCGCTTCGAGGTCGCAGCCGTACTGCTGCAGCGCCTCACGCACCACCGGTTCCATATCCAGATTGAGGGCGGCGTTGCTCAGCGCCCGCCCCATCAGGAATTCCAGCGACAGGTAGGCGATGCGCTTCGGATTCTCATCCCGGTAGCGGTCGCGCGTCGCGCGCCAGCGCTCGACCAGCCGGTCGCGCACCGTCAGTGCCAGCGCGGTATACAGATAGTGGTGGGACTCGCCCACTTCGTCGCGCCCCAAGGTCAGGGCGAAATGCCGTTTCAGGTCGGCGGCGACCGACTCCGGGTCCATGCCCAGCCAATCGGGTTTCTCGACACAGCCGCGTGTTGCCTTGTCCATCTCAGATTTCCTGTATGTCAGTGCTCGTCGGCATCGCCGAGAGTATGCACAAAGAGCGCTCCGGCCGTTCGAGGCACTCGTCGCTCTCCATCGGGATTAAATCGGAGCCGGCATCGGCCGCGGTGTCGAGCAGCAGTTCCCAGCCGTCGTACCCCTCGACCGTCGGCAACCGGAAATCGGCCGCCTGCAGTCCGTTGTTGAAGATCACCAGCAAGGCTTCCTTGCCGTCGGCGTCGTCCACTACTGCCGTCAGCAGGTAGCCCAGCAGGTTGTTCTCCGGATCGTGCCATTCGTCCGGACACATCGGCTCACCCGCCGCCGAGTACCAGTGGATGCCTGGGCTGTCCGGAGATTCGGCCGCGTGCACGTAGTGGGCGAAGCCGAACGCCGGGCAGCGCCGGCGCAGCGCGATCAGCTCGCGGGTGAAGGCCAGCAATCCGGCCCCCTCCCCTCCCTCGAGACAGGACCAGTCGACCCAGTTGATGGCGTTGTCCTGGCAGTAGGCGTTGTTGTTGCCCTGCTGGCTGCGGCCGATCTCGTCGCCGCCGAGCAGCATCGGCGTGCCCTGGGACACCAGCAGCGTGGCCAGGAAGTTTTTCTGCTGTCGCAGGCGCAGCGCCCTGACGGACGGATCCGCCGCCGGCCCCTCGACGCCGCCATTGTCGCTGAAGTTCTCGTGGTGGCCGTCGAGGTTCTGCTCGCCGTTGGCGGCGTTGTGGCGCTGCCGGTAGCTGACCAGGTCACGCAACGTGAAGCCGTCGTGACTGGTGATGAAGTTGACGCCTGCCCAGGGACGGCGGCCGTCGTGCTCGAAGCAGTCGGCGGAGCCGTGCAGGCGACGGGCGAAATCGGGCATTGCACCGGCATCGCCACGCCAGAACCGGCGCACCGAGTCGCGGTACTTGTCGTTCCACTCGCTCCAGCCCGCCGGGAACTGGCCCAACTGATAGCCCCCCGGGCCGATATCCCAGGGCTCGGCGATCAGCTTGACCGTCGACAGCAGCGGGTCCTGCGCGATCGCCTGGAAGAAGGCGTGTCGGCCGTCGAACCCCTGCGCCGTGCGCCCGAGGATCGTCGCCAGGTCGAAGCGGAAACCGTCGACGCCCATGACGCCGGCCCAGTAGCGCAGGCTGTCCATCACCAGCTGCAGCACCCGTGGATGATCCAGGTTGAGGACGTTGCCGCAGCCAGTGTCGTTGACGTAGTGCCCCCGATACTCGAGCTGCAAGCGGTAGTAGGAGGCATTGTCGATGCCGCGGTAACAGAGCGTCGGGCCCAGGCGGTCGCCCTCGGCGGTGTGGTTGTAGACCACATCGAGGATCACCTCCAGCCCGGCATCATGGAAGCGGTCGACCATGCGGCGAAACTCCTGCACTTCGCCGCTGGCCAGGTAGCCGCCATGGGGGCAGAAGAAATTGAGACTGTTGTAGCCCCAGTAGTTGGTCAGGCCGCGGTCGTGCAGAAAGCGCTCGCCGATGAAGGCGTGCACCGGCATCAGCTCGACACTGGTGATGCCCAGCGCCTTGAGGTAGTCGATGACCGCGGCGTCGGACAGGCCGGCGAAGCTGCCGCGCAGCGATTCCGGCACGTCCGGGTGCAGTAGGGTAAAGCCGCGCGGGTGCGCCTCGTAGAGCAACGTATCCTGGGGTGCCGCGCGCCAGGGGCCCGGCTGCGGCGGCCCGACTTCCGGCGGCGCCGTGACCACGCACTTGGGCATCCAGGCGGCGTTGTCGCGGCTGTCGAAGGAGGCGTCCTCAAGGGGATCATCCCGGCGGTAGGCGTAGTGGGCGTCATGCCAGCGGAAGCGCCCCTGCAGTTGCCGGGCGTAGGGGTCGAGCAGCAGCTTGTGGTGATTGAAACGGTGGCCCGCGGACGGGTCGTAGGGACCGTAGACCCGGTAGCCGTAACAGCTGCCGGGCGTGACCCCGGGCAGGTAACCGTGCCAGATGTCATGGGTTTTCTCGGGCAGCGGGTAGCGCGCCAGCTCCCGTTGCCCGGAGGAATCGTAAAGACACAGCTCGACGCGCTCGGCATGCGCGGAAAACAGTGCGAAGTTGGTGCCCTCGCCATCGAAGGTCGCGCCCAGCGGCGTCAAGCTTCCTGCCATCATCACCGGACTCCTCCGTCAGTCCCTGTCATACGCCGCCCAATTCGAGCACCAGTGTCGCCAGCGGTGGCAAGGTTAGCGCTACCGAGAACGGGCGACCGTTGCACGCCTCGGGCTCGGCCTCGACGCCGCCATGATTGCCGACATTGCTGCCACCATAAAGCGCGCTGTCCGAATTGATGCGTTCGACGTACTCCCCCTCGACGGGCACCCCGACACGATAGTTGTAGTGCACTTCGGGCGTCATGTTGCTGACCACCAGCGCCAGCGAGCGGCCGTCCTCGCTCCTGCGCAGCCAGGCGAACACCGACTGCCGACTGTTGTCGCCCTGCACCCACTCGAAACCCTCGCTATCGCAGTCGCTCCGGTACAGCGCCGGGACATCGCGGTAGACCCGGTTCAGATCCTGCACCAGCGCCTTGACCCCGGCATGCCCCGGATACTCGAGCAGGTACCAGTCCAAGCTCTGGTTGTGGTTCCACTCGCCGCGCTGCGCCAGCTCTCCGCCCATGAACAGCAGCTTCTTGCCCGGATGGCCCCACATCAGGCCGAGGTAGGCGCGCAGGTTGGCGAACTGTTGCCATTCATCACCGGGCATGCGCGCCAGCAGCGACCCCTTGCCGTGCACCACCTCGTCGTGGCTGAGCGGCAGTACGAAGCGCTCGCTGAAGGCGTACACCAGGCCGAAGGTCACCTGGTCATGGTGGTACTGCCGGTAAAGTGGGTCCCGGCCCATGTACACCAGGCTGTCGTTCATCCAGCCCATGTTCCACTTGAAGTCGAAGCCCAGCCCACCCTGTTCGACCGGCGCCGTCACGCCGGGCCAGGAGGTCGATTCCTCGGCGATCATCAGCGCGCCGGGATAATGGCGGGCGACGCTGGCGTTGACCCGCTTCAGGAACTCGATGGCCTCGAGATTTTCCCGACCGCCGTCGCGGTTCGGGATCCACTCGCCGTCCTCGCGGCTGTAATCCAGGTAGAGCATCGAAGCCACGGCATCCACGCGCAGGCCATCGATATGGAACTGATCGAGCCAGAACAGCGCATTGCTGAGCAGGAAGCTCAGAACCTCGTTGCGGCCGTAGTTGTAGATCAGGGTGTTCCAGTCCGGGTGAAAGCCCTGGCGCAGGTCCTCGTGCTCGTACAGGGCGGTGCCGTCGAAGCGCGCGAGGCCGTGAACATCGGCCGGGAAGTGGCCGGGCACCCAGTCGATCATCACGCCGATCTCGTTGCGGTGACAGCAATCGACGAAATAACGCAGGTCGTCGGGGGCGCCGAAGCGGATGCTCGGCGCGTAAAGGCCGATCGGCTGATACCCCCAGGACCCATCGAACGGATACTCGCTGATCGGCATCAGCTGAATATGGGTAAAGCCCATCTCGAGGACATAGGGAATCAATTCGTCGGCCAGCTCGCGATAGCTCAGATAGCGATTGCCGTCCTCGGCGCGGCGGCGCCAGGAGCCGGCATGCACTTCATAGATCGAGATTGGCTGATCGCTGCCCTGGCGCGCGGCGCGCTGCATCATCCACGTCTTGTCGGACCAGGCGAATTCGGACTCGCCGATCACCCGCGACGCCGTTTCCGGTGGATGCTGCATCGACAGTGCATAGGGGTCGGACTTGAGCGGCAGCAGGTTGCCCTGCGCATCGAGGATTTCATACTTGTACAGTGCCTGCGGCTCGACGCCGGGAATGAACACCTCCCAGACGCCGGACGCCGGATGCTTGCGCATGATATGCCGGCGCCCGTCCCAGAGGTTGAAATCACCGACTACCGAGACCCGGCTGGCAGCGGGCGCCCAGACCACGAACAGCACGCCGTCGATGCCGTCGACGCTGCGGGGATGGGCGCCCATCCAGCGATAGGTGCGCTCCTGCGTCCCCTCGCCGAACAGATAGAGATCGTCATCGTTCAACATCGACGGAAACCGGTAGGGATCCTCCTGAACCACCTCGGCATCGGCGTAACGTACCTTCAGCCGGTAATCGAAGCGGTTCTTGCGCCGCGGCATGACCGCCTCGAACAGACCGTTCGCGCCGATAGGCACCATCCTGGTGATGGTCCGGCCGTTGCGCCGGTCGACGACCGCCGCCTCCTGAGCCCCCGGCAGCAGGGCCCGGACCACCAGGCCGTTGCCCACAGGATTCTGCTGAAGCCCCAAAACCGAGAAGATATCGGAAAATTCACCACTTTCAATGCTATCGATTTGCGACGCATCAATCGTCGCCTGGACAGTCAGTTCCATCATGATCCCCGAATATCGCTGTTTGTTTGTAACTATTCAGCTCACGCTACCCGACCTAGGTTGTCCTGTCGCATGAAGGCAGGCACTTCACCGACACACAGTTGCTCCAATGCCGTGTCCGCCGCCAAGCCCTGCTTGACGGAACTCGAGAGGAAGCGTCACATCCGGCACACTATCTCGGCGCCCTCTCAGGATTGCACACAGCCCAAGATCGTCTACTGGACCTTGGTCATCCGCAGATCGCGCCCCCTGGTTGGTGGTGAAGGGGACGGCGGCTGGCTGCTATTGCGACTGCTGGCGGCCCCGTTCCAGGGCCTCGTCGATGTTGATGTTGATGTTGATGTTGATGTCGCTGATGGTCATGTCCAGGCTAACGCAGGGAAGATGAGGCTAAATATGCCAGAGGAAACGGCAGATTAGCGAGCCTCACACGGCACTGAATAGTTACAATTCATCTAACCTTCACTGACATCCGACAAGGGGCCCACACATGGCAAACGAGATCGAGCTCAAGCTGGCCCTGGGGCCCACCGGCCCCGAGGCCCTGCGCCACCATCCCCGGCTCGCCGGCCTGGCGCCCCGCACCACGCGCCTGGGCAACACCTACTTCGATACCCCCGAGGGGGAGCTCGAGGCCGCCCGCATGGCCCTGCGCCTGCGCCATGTCGATGATCGCCTGCTGCAGACACTGAAGACCCGCGGCGAAGGCAGCGGCGGCCTGTCGACCCGCGGCGAGTGGGAATGGGAGGTGATGGGCCCGGGGCTCGACCTGACCCGACTCGCCGACCTGCCTCCCATGGAGGCGCTCGGTGAGGGCGTGCTGGGTCGCCTGATGCCGCGCTTCTCCACCGACTTCGTACGCGAGACCTGGTGGCTGGAAGACAACAACGCCACCATCGAGGTAGCGCTGGATCTCGGCGAGATCCGCGCCGATGAGCGCAAGGCGCCGATCCGCGAGCTGGAACTGGAACTCAAGGCCGGCGACCCGGCCGCCCTGGTGGAGTTGGCCGCGCGCCTGGCCGAAGACGTGCCGCTGCGTCCCTCCGACACCAGCAAGGCGGCCCGCGGCAGTGCCCTGCTGGGTCGCGGCTGGACACTGCCCGAGGGCGATTCGGCGCCCACCTGGCTGCATCGCGCCGTGGTGGCCCTGGATGCCCTGGCCGACACCGACGACGCCGCCTGGCGCCACCAGGCCCACCAGGCCTTCCAACGCCTGGCCGAGCTGGGCGATGATGCCGTGAGCGCCGACGCCCAACGCCTCGCCGAGGCCCTGGCGACGCCGACCTGGCTGACCACGACCTTCGGCCAGCGCGCCCTTTCCTTGGCGCGGCGACTCCCCGGCGAGGTATCGCTCGGCTGAGCCCGGCCACCACAAGGATGACGCCCGTGAACCACCACGACCTCAAGCCCGCCGCGGAAGGACTCCGGACCCGCGTCTTCCAGATCATCTTCGAATCGGACACCCGGCTGGCCAAGGGCTTCGACATCGCTCTGATCGTGATGATCCTGGCAAGCGTCGGGGTGGTGATGCTGGAAAGCGTCCCGGCCTATGAAGCCGCCTATGGCAGCCTGTTCAGGCTGATGGAATGGGGCTTCACCGGCCTCTTCACGCTGGAACTGGCGGTACGCCTTTACTGCCTGGATCGCCCGACCCGTTATTTGAGAAGCTTCTACGGCATCATCGATGTGTTGGCGATCCTGCCCACCTGGCTGGTGCTGTTGCTGCCCGGGGTACATTCGCTGGTGGTGATCCGCCTGCTACGGGTGCTGCGCATCTTCAGGGTGCTCAGGCTGATGCAGTTCGTCGGTGAGGGACGTCTACTGATCGAGGCCCTCAAGCGTAGCTCGCATCAGATCCTGCTGTTCCTGTTCACGGTGTTCATGCTGGTGACCATCTTCGGCTCGCTGGTCTACATGATCGAGCCGCCAGAGGCGGGATTCACCAGCATTCCCGTCTCGATCTACTGGGGCATCGTCACGCTGACCACGGTCGGCTATGGCGATATCACCCCCACTACCCCATTGGGTCAATTCATCTCGATGACAGTGATGCTGATGGGCTACTCGATCATCGCCATCCCTACCGGGGTGTTTTCTGCCGAGGTGATCCGCTCGATTCGCGCCGACCGCTATTCAGACGAGGCCTGCCCCGGCTGTGGCTACGACCGCCACGAACACAAGGCGCAATATTGCCTGAAATGCGGCACCTGGCTGGACGAGAACACCGAGGACCCGCGAAAGGCGGAACAACGTGAAGAAGCACAGCGGCAAGAGTCCAGCCGCCAGGCGCAACAGGCAGAAGACGCGAGAGAAAAAGCGGAACAGTCGCGAAACGCGCGCGACGCTCAACGGGATCAACAGAGAAAAGGCGGGGGCGACAACTCAGATAACGGCTCAGACGACGAGCAGGACGACGCCTGAGCCCCACAGGCCAAGGCGCCGTCGCAGGGTAGATTCATCCCCTGAAGGGCGCCAGATCGCCGCGCCCTTCGCGCAGGATGACCGGCGGCAGATCGCGTAGATCGATCACACTGGTCGGCTCCAGGTGGCAGGCGCCACCATCGATGACCAGGTCGAGGTGAGCGCCGAAACGCTCACGGATTTCCTCGCCATCGGTCATCGGCAATTCCTCACCAACCGGGATCAGCGTCACGCTCATCAGCGGCTCACCGAGCGCCTTGAGCAACGCGTGGGTGATGCGGTGATCCGGCACTCGCACCCCGATCGAGCGGCGCTTGGGATGCAAAAGCAAGCGTGGCACTTCGTTGGTGGCATTGAGGATAAAGGTGTAGGCCCCCGGCGTATGCGTCTTGAGCAGCCTGAACTCCGCATTATCGACCTTGGCATAGGTGCCGATCTCGGACAGATCCGAACACACCAGGGTGAAGTTGTGCTTGTCATTCAGCGAGCGTAGCCACTTGATCTTCTCGATGGCCTTCTTGTCGCCCAGGTGGCAGCCCAGCGCATAGCCGGAATCGGTGGGATAGGCCACCACGCCGCCACGGCGGATGATCTCGGTCGCCTGGTCGATCAGGCGCTTCTGGGGAGTCTCGGGGTGCATCTGGAAGAATTGCGTCATGCTCACTCCTGTGTGCGTGATCCATGAAGGGAAGCGGCGTGTCAGGCCGCCTCGGCGAAGATTGCCGCGAGACGGGGGTGCTGCCAGATGGGGCGCAGCGCGGTGCGCGGCACCGCGCTCATGCTGCCCGGCGCCACCGGCCCGCCGGGAAAGTGAAAGTCGCTGCCAAGCGAGCCATAAAGGCCCCGCTCGTCTAGCTGGCGGGCAAGATCCCGGGTCACATCGGCGTTCTGGAAGCCGCTGACCAGCTCGGCGGCCTCACCGCCCGCGGCGGTGAAGGCGTCGAGCAGCAGGCCGCGCTTGCGCCGGGTCAGGCCATAGCGCAGCGGATGCGCCAGCACCGCCACGCCGCCGGCATCATTGATCCACTCGACCACTTCAGACAGATACGGCCAACCGGCCTTGACGTCTCCCCGCTTGCCGCTGCCCAGATACTTCTTGAAGGCCGTGCCCATGTCCTTGACCAGACCATCGGCGACCATCGCCCGGGCGAAGTCGGGGCGTCCCAGCGGACGCTCGCTACCGGCCTGTGCGCGTGCCTTAGCCAGGGCGTCATCAAGCCCCAGCTTTTCCATGCGCCGGGCGATCTCTTCACCGCGGGCGATCCGCGCGCGCGCCTGAGACTCGAGCCCCGCCACCAGGCTGCCCTGGGCACCCTCTGGCAGCAGACCCACCACATGAATGTTCAACCCCTGCCATTGAGACGACAGCTCGAGCCCCGGCAGCAGCGTCAACCCCAGCGTCGCCGCGGCGTCTTGCGCCTCGGCAACGCCATCCAGGGTGTCATGATCGGTAAGTGATACCCGTGAGAGGCCACGCTCATGGCACAGTTTCATCAGCGCGGCGGGCGAGAGGGCGCCATCCGAGGCGGTAGAGTGCATATGCAGGTCGATGCCCGGCGCCTCGTCGAAGGCACTATTGGCCTGAGGGGCAGATGCATCAGCGGTAGCGGGGGGCACGTGAGTCTCGTTCATCAGCATGACGCCGGCAGGCGTCTTTGTCAGAATAGGCCTCCTATGGTGCGCGCCGCGCCGGTTGCGGTCAATTTCAGGTGCGACGGCGCCTTCCTGCCCACTCAGCGAAGGAAACTGCGATGCTCTACGCCATCATCAGTGAAGATGTGAATAACAGCCTCGAATGGCGCATGGCCGCCCGCCCCGACCACCTGGCCCGCCTCGAGAAGCTGCGCGACGAAGGCCGCCTGGTGCTCGCGGGCCCGCACCCGGCCGTCGATGCCGAGAGCCCGGGCGACGCCGGTTTCAGCGGCAGCCTGGTGGTTGCCGAGTTTGAGGATCTGCCCACTGCGCAAGCCTGGGCCGATGCCGACCCCTACGTGATCGCCGGCGTCTACGCCAAGGTGACCGTAAAGCCATTCAAGAAAGCACTACCCTGAGCCGCGCATGAACACCGCCTGAGCCTGCCCGCCGGAAGACGTTTTCCCCAGACGGGTTTTCCACAGCCAGTTTTACACCGTGGCTGTGGAAAAGCTTGTTGAAAGCCCGCGGACGCCTTGCCATAAGCCAGCCAAGACGCCCATGCGGCGAAACTGGTTATTTTTTGATCAATCCTGATGCTTTTCGGAGCCCACCTTGAGTGCCGCCGACGACCGCCCTGCGCCCCTGCCTCCCCTGGCCGCCCTCGAGGTTGCGCGCCTCGATTGGCCGCGAGACGACACCGACAGCGAGGCGCCCCACTCCAGCGCCTTCGATGATGTCTACTTCTCGCGCCACGACGGTCGTGCCGAGACCGAGCACGTCTTCATCAATGCCAACCATTTGCCCGAGCGGCTGGCGGCCTGGCAGGGGCCGCGGCCCTTCGTGATCGGCGAGACGGGCTTTGGCACCGGGCTCAACATGCTGTGTGCCTGGGCCGCCTTCGAGCGCCATGCTCCACCCAAGGCGCGGCTGCACCTGGTCTCCACCGAGCGCTTCCCGATGACCCGGGACGATCTGGCCAGGGCCCTGGCCGGCTGGCCCGATTTCCGCGACAAGGCCGCCTGTCTCATCGGCCAATGGCCGGCGCCGGTCTCAGGCGTCCACCGGCTGCGTCTCGATGAGCGCGTGACCCTGGACCTGCACTTCGGCGACAGCGCCGAGCGACTGGGCCAGCTCGATGGCAAGGTCGATGCCTGGTTTCTGGATGGCTTCGCGCCGGCCAAGAACCCCGAGAT
This sequence comes from Halomonas salinarum, assembly GCF_012062845.1. GTDB lineage: Bacteria > Pseudomonadota > Gammaproteobacteria > Pseudomonadales > Halomonadaceae > Onishia > Onishia salinarum. The sequence continues at coordinate 26,701 of NZ_WWNB01000009.1, read as the reverse complement.
GTGGCAGCCTGAGCTTTTCACCGCCATGGCCCGCGCCAGCCGCCCGGGCGCCACCTTCGCGACCTTCACCTGCGCCGGCGTGGTCAAGCGCGGCCTCAAGGCCGCCGGCTTTGTCTGGCGCAAGGTGCCCGGCCACGGTCGCAAGCGCGAGATGCTCGCCGGCGAGATTGCCACCCCACCCCACCATGATCCGCGCCCGACGACACCCTGGTTCACTCCGCCCGCGGCGGCACCCAGCCGGCATGTGGCGGTGATTGGCGCCGGCCTTGCCGGCACCACGGTCGCCGAGGCCCTGGCAAGGCGCGGCGTGACCGTGACCCTGATCGAGCGCGAGGCACCGGGGGCCGGCGGCTCGGGTAATCGTCAGGGCGCGCTCTATGTGAAGCTTGCCGCCGAGACCAACCCGCAGAGCCGCGTCTATCTCTCGGGGCTCATGTACAGCCGGCGCTGGCTGTCGACGCTGGACCCCGAGCACACGCTGTGGGACGACTGCGGCGTGCTGCAACTGGCAACCGGTGAGCGCGAGGCCAAGCGTCAGGCGCGCTTCCTGGCCAACCATGGGCTGCCCAATGACGTAGTGGAAGGGGTAGACGTCGAGACGGCCTCGGCGCGGGCGGGTGTGGCCATAGAATCACCGGGCCTCGACTATTCCGGCGCCGGCTGGGTACGACCCGACCTGTTATGCGCGCGCCTAGCCGCGACACCCGGCATTAGCCTGCACCATGGCGACGTCACCAAACTCACGCGGCTCGGCCCGGATCAAGACGGCTGGACGCTGACACTGGCCGATGGCGAGCCCCTTAATGCCGATCAGGTGGTGGTGGCCACGGCGGCACTCGCCAACCGCTTTGTCCAGACCGAGGCGCTACCCCTGCAGCCGATTCGTGGCCAGGTCAGCGCCCTGCGCCTGCCTGAGGGCATTGATGTGCCGACGCTCTCGCGGGTGGTCTGCGCCGGTGGCTATGTGCCCCCGGCAACAGACGGCGTGCTGAGTTTTGGCGCCACCTTCGCGCCCCATGACACCGACACGGCACCGCGCGACGCCGATCATGCGGCCAATATTGCCGAACTGGAGGCGAGCCTGCCGAGTCTGGTCAAGGCACTGCGCGATGCCCTGCAGAAGGCCGGCGCCGACCTGACACCTGAGCACCTCACGGGGCGGGTAGCGGTGCGCGCCGCGAGTCCCGACAAGACACCTTACGCAGGCCCGGTGCCGGACGCCGCAAAGTGGCACGAGAGCTATGCGGTGCTTGCCAAGGATGCCAAGCGCGTCCCGGACGTCCCCGGCCCCCATCATGCGGGGCTGTGGATCAGCGCTGCCCACGGCTCCCGGGGGCTCGCCAGCGCGCCGCTCTGCGCCGAGGTGATCGCCTCACGAATCTGCGACGAACCGCTGCCGGTGGAGCGGGCACTTGCCGATCACCTTCATCCGGGACGGCGACTGATCAGCGACCTGATCAAGAGCCAGGCCCCTTAGCACCCGGTGATCGAGGCAGCGGTCGCTGAACGACGAAGGCCCCGCCGGGCGGGGCCTTCGTGTTTTCAGGGCCTCGACGCTGTCGATCAATCCTCTTCGTCGTCGGCAAGCTCGCGGCCAAAGGCGCGCCACTGGGCAAGCGTCATCACCTCGGTCAGCTCGGTCTGCAGGTCATGGGCGATCAGCAGCTCGCCGTGCTCGAGCTGGCGCTTGAGCTCGGCGGACCAGCCACGCATGCCCTCGCCGGTATCGGTGGTGTCGTAACCCTGGCGGGTGACAAAGGCCTCGAGCAGAGCATCCAGGGTCTCGCCGGGCAACATGCGATAGGGAACTTCCACGAAACGGCTCATTCGGCCTCCTCATTGGCTGTCGGGTCGGGGGATTCACCGCGCTCCCAGGCGGCCAGGCGCTCCAGAAATTCGGACTCATCGATCACCGGCACACCGAGATCATTGGCCTTGGCAAGCTTGCTGCCGGCGGCTTCGCCGGCCACCAGGCAGGCGGTCTTCTTCGAGACGCTGCCAGCGACCTTGGCGCCCAGGGCCTGAAGCCGCGCCTTGCCTTCGTCACGGGTCAGCTGCTCGAGGGTGCCGGTCAGCACCCAGGTCTCGCCCGCAAGCGGCTGGGGCCGTTCGCCCACCGCCTCTTCCTGCCAGGTGAGGCCCTGGGCGATCAGCGCATCGATGGTCTCGCGGTTGTGGGGCTGGCGAAAGAAGGTGTGCAGATGGGCGGCGACGATCGGCCCCACATCCTCGACCCCCTCGAGATCGGCTTGTTCGGCAGCCATCAAGGCCTCGAGAGTGCCAAAGTGGCGCGCCAGGTTGTTGGCAGTGGCCTCGCCCACCTCGCGGATGCCGAGCGCATAGATGAAGCGCGGCAGCGTCGTGCGCTTGGCCTTCTCGAGCGCCGCCACCAGATTGGCCGCTGACTTCTCGCCCATGCGCGGCAGGCCGGCCAGATCAGCGGCGGTCAGGGTGAAGAGATCCGCCGGCGTTTTCACCCAGTCTCGCGCGACCAAGGCATCGATCAGCTTCACGCCGAGCCCCTCGATATCCAGGGCGCGACGGCTGGCGAAGTGCTTAAGGGCCTCCTTGCGCTGGGCCGGGCAGTAGAGCCCACCGGAACAGCGGGCCACGGCCTCGCCTTCCAGGCGCTCGACCTGGGACTCGCAGACCGGGCAGCACTCGGGAAAGACGATCTCCCGGGCATCCGCAGGCCGTTCTTCCTCGATTACCCTCACCACCTGCGGAATGACGTCACCGGCGCGACGGATACTGACCCGATCACCGATCTTCACGCCCAAGCGCGCGATTTCATCCTGATTGTGCAGGGTGGCATTGGACACGGTGACGCCGGCCACCGAGACCGGCGCCAGCCGTGCGACAGGGGTAATGGCGCCGGTACGCCCGACCTGAAACTCGACATCCTCGAGGGTGGTGAGCTGCTCCTGGGCGGGGAACTTGAAGGCAATTGCCCAGCGTGGTGCCCGGGCAACGAAACCCAGCTCACGCTGCGCTCGCAGGTCATCGACCTTGATCACCACGCCGTCGATGTCATAACCGAGGCGATCGCGCTTCTCGCCGAGGCGGCGGCAGTAGTCGATGATGCCCGTTGCGCCGCGCACCACGTCCAGTTCCGGGCTAACACGAAAGCCCCACTCCCGCAGCAGCGCCATCTGCTCACTATGGGTCGGGGTATCGATATCGGCGAGGCTCGACATATCCTGGCCAACCAGCTGATAGGCACTGAATTCCAGAGGGCGCTTGTCGGTAATACGCGGGTCGAGCTGACGCAGGCTGCCGGCGGCGGCGTTACGCGGATTGGCAAATACCTTGGTGCCTTCTTCGCGGGCCCGCTCATTCATGGCCTCGAAGTCGGCGTGGCGCATGGTGACCTCGCCACGCACTTCGAGTCGCTCCGGCCACTCTTTGCCGCGCAGTTTTAGCGGGACGGATTTCAGGGTCTTGAGGTTGGAGGTGATGCCCTCACCGGTATGGCCATCCCCGCGGGTCACGCCTGCATCAAGCTCCCCCTTGCGGTAGACAAGCGACACCGCCGCACCATCGAGCTTGGGTTCGCAGCAAAAAGACAGCGTATCTGGCTCGACCTCGAGCCGAGCGGCCACCCGGTGCACAAACTCGGCCAGCTCATCCTCATCGAAAGCGTTATTGAGCGACAGCATGGGGACGTTGTGCTGAACCTCGGGAAAGCCATCCGCCGGCGAGGCACCGACCCGCTGGGTCGGCGAGTCCGGCGTCACCAGCGCTGGATACTCGGCCTCGATTTCCTGCAGGCGGCGCAGCTTGAGGTCGTAGTCCGCATCGGTCAGCTGCGGCTCGTCGAGCACATAGTAGCGGTAGTTGGCATCATCAAGGGTGGCACGCAGCTGGGCCACCTCATCGTGGATCTTGGCGTCAGGCTGGTTCATGAAGGGGCGGCATCACGTCTGGTAAGCAAACGGCTATTGTAGGCGTATTGGGGCCGTGGCCCAAACGACACATGGGCTCCCGAAGGAGCCCATGTGAGAGGGTCGTACGGCAGATGTTGCCGATTCAGTTGACCTGGGTACGATGCAGCCGGTGGCGGCGTTCGAACTCCTGTACCCGCTCACGGGCGAAGCCGACGGTCTGCGCGGTCATCACGCTGTGGTTCTCGTCCTTCAGCTCGCCGCCCAGATGGCGCACGACGACCATGGCCGTTTCCACCATGGCCTCGAAGGCCGCCGAGCCATCGTGCGCGCCCGGCAGCGGCATCAGAAAGCTGATACCCGGCGTGGTGAAGTCATCGCCGTCAGCGATCGGGAAGGTTCCCGGCTTGATCACGTTGACCATCGAGAACTGGAGTTCGCTGTGCGGATCCTGCGTCTCGAAGCGATGGAATATCTGCATATCGCGGCAGTAGCGCAGGCCACAGACCAACATCAGATCCAAGAGGGCAGTTCCGGAGAATCCTTCCTCATCACGGGACATTACACTGATGACGACGATCTCTTCGGCGTTGCCCAGGGTCTCACGGGGGTGATCGACCCTGACGCTGGTGCGTAGCGCACTCTGGATCGTCGGATCCATGGGTACGTCGCTGTCCGTCGCGGCCATCGGCTCTTGTGCATACTCAGGTTCATGATCCGGCGCATAAGCCCTTTCTTGGGGTGCGTACTCTTGCGCTTCACCGTAGCGGGACTCTGCCGGGTGCGGGGCGCTAGGGGATGAGAACAGCGGATCACCGCCGTCACTTTGCGCAGTCGATCCGCGGCGGGCCTCGGCCTCCCGCTCAGCTTTTTCCTGCTGCTGGCGGCTGGCCTCGCGGGCCTTGCGTTCGGCCTTCTGGCGCTCGCGCTCCAACTTGTCCTTCTTGCGCTGCTCCTTACGGCTGGCCATCTTCTGCTGGAGGGAGGAACCCAAGCGTTGCACCGAGTCGCCGACCTTGGCTGAGCGTTCACGCAACGAGTCGGAGACGCCATCGAAGTCGACTATCCGATAGCGCTCGTCATCGTGATAGCCCTCATGATCCGCCGGATCGGCAGCCAGCCCGGAGAGGGTATCGTCATGAAATGCGTCTTGCTCCTCAGCCTCGATATTGCCATGGGCACTCTCTTTATCAGCCATGGCTTTATCGGCTCTCGCGGTGACCGCCGCTTCATCTTCTATCTGATCGTCAACCTGAGCGGGCCGAGCCATCTGTGGACGCTCACCGGATGGCGCCTGGCGCGTATCGGCGCGGGGGGCACCGTGAGGTTCCTGGCTATGTTCAAAGGAACGCTCAGCCGGGTGCTCAGCCCCGGCGGGCGACCCGAAGGCGGATGCTGACGTAGCCCTGGTGGTGCTCGGCGCACCTGTGTCGAGATCGGCTTGCCGCGAAGGGGCCTCGGCTCGAGAGCGCGCTTCCTCGGACTGGCTCTCCTGACGCCAATTGGCAAGCACCCTGGATGGCCCCGGGTGCTCCTGGCGCTGGAGCTTGGGTTTCGAGCGCACTTCATAGGCAGCGGGTTTAACCACCCGCGCGCCCCCATTGGGCAGCTCACTGCGCACTTGGGCGTCCCGAGCTTCCTGCTCAGGGTCGGTGTCTGCCCCCGACGCTGCATCGGTCGATGAAGCATCGACCTGATCCAGGCGGGGGACGCGACGCTGACGCTGCAAGCGACGTACACCATCGATCACGATGATGGTCACCAGCGCCAACCCCAGGATGATCAGCCACTCTCTAAGTTCCATGAGTCGTCTTGCCTGTCTGCTAGGGGCACCATGCCGGAAATATTAATAGCCATCAGCATAGCGCGATTACCAAAAAAAGGGCCATGTCTTTTTTGATTGTCAAGCAGCATTCATTGCATGACAGCATGTCGAATGGCCTGCGTAATCACCCTACGTATGCGCTCACCGACACCGTTCTTATCAGCCATCTTGTTACCCGCTTTGGCGATCAGGTGCAAGCGTCGCATTTCACCGACTCTCGCCATGCGCTGCTTGCTTCAAGCTTCGGCAAGCACTGCCGCTTCCTCAACACCCACCGATACCAGACGTGAAACCCCGGGCTCCTGCATGGTCACCCCCATTAAACGCTCACCGGCTTCCATGGCGATCTTGTTGTGGGTGATATAGATGAACTGAACGGTCGCGGACATTTCCTTCACCAGGTTGGCATAGCGCCCCACGTTGGCATCATCCAGAGGGGCATCGACCTCATCCAGCATGCAGAACGGGGCGGGGTTGAGCTGGAAGATGGCAAATACCAGCGATAGCGCAGTCAGGGCCTTTTCGCCCCCCGAGAGCAGATGAATGGTGCTGTTCTTCTTGCCCGGAGGTCTTGCCATGATGGCGACCCCGGTCTCCAGCAAATCCTCGCCCGTGAGGGTCAACCATGCGGTTCCACCACCGAAGACTTTGGGAAAAAGTGTCTGTAGACCGGCATCGACCCGATCGAAGGTGTCCTTGAAACGGGTACGGGTCTCCTGATCGATCTTGCGAATGGCCCGATCCAGGGTCTCCAGGGCCTCGGTCAGCTCGGCGTGCTGGGCCTCGAGATAGTCGCGCCGTTCGGCCTGCTGGTCGTATTCCTCGATGGCGGCGAGGTTGATGGCGCCGAGTCGGCGAATCTTGTCGCCCAGACCGTCGAGGCGCTCACGCCAGGCGGATTCGGTGGCATTGGGGTCGAGGTGTTCGGCCAGGGTATCGGCATCATGATTGAGCTCGGCGAGCTGTTCGTCCTGTGCGTCGGCCTTCAAGGCCAGTGCCTGCACCTGCATGCGCGCTTCCTGCAGACGCTCGCGTATGCCCTCCAGATTGCGCTCATGCTGCTGGCGAGCCAGTTCGTCCTCACGTAGCTGCTCGGTGAACTCGGCCGTCTTGTCGCGACAGGCGGTCAGGGCCCGCTCATCGCGATCGCGCTGGTGCAACAGCTCTTCAAGGCGCTCGCGATTCTCCTCGTCGGGCTCGCGCAGCATCTCGAGATTTTCCTCGAGCTCGGCGCACTTCTCCTCGAGCCTCGCACGGGATTCCTCGGCCCGCCCCTGCTGCTGACCGAGACCGGCCCGCTCGGTGGTCAGACGCTGATGATCCAGTGCCAGCTGCTGGGCGCGCTGGGCCAGCGGTCGCTGGCGAGTCCGCAGGGAGGCGAGTCGCTCCTGCGCCTCGCGGCGGGCACGTTCCAGCTGCTCGCGCTCGGCGCTATCGTCTTCCAGTTGCGCCATTGCCGCCTGCCACTGCTCGCGGGCTTCCTCCAGCGCCAGGGCCCGCTCTTCGCGCTGCTCCTCGAGACGCACGAGCTCCTCGTCGATCTCCCGGGCACGCGCTTCCTGATGCTCGAGCCGAGTGGCGAGGTTGGATTCGGCGAGGGTCCACTGCTGATGGCGCTCCTGCTGCTGTGCCTCGTCGCGCCGACATTGTTCGAGGCTCGCTTCGATCTCCTGATCACGGGCCTCGAGAGTGGCCAGCTGCTCATCCAGGGTGGAGAGCGTGGTTTCGACCTCGTCCAGTTCCGCGGCCACCTCGTCACGGCGACGGCGGCTGGTCAGCAGACTGTCGCTGCCCTGGGCCTCGCCGCGTCGACGCACAAAGCCCGGGCCAAGCCAAAGGCCAGCCGGGGTGACCAGGCTCTCACCCGGCGCAAGGCTTTCAACACGCGCCCAGGCCTCTTGTTCGTCAGCGGCGCAGTGGATACCCGTGAGCAACAGCGCCGCGGCGCCAGCGCCCTCTACCTTGGCGGCCAGCCCCTCTGCGGCGTCTCTGACCTCGCGCGTTGCATCCAGCAGCGCCAGGTCACCGAGTGCCTCGGTATTGGCGTCAGCATCCAGTGCCTGTCGGGCATGCGCCAGATCGACGAGGCGCGTATTGAGCCAGGGGGCGAGAATCCAGCCCACGACCTCTTCCCAGTCGGCGTCCACCGACAGCCGCTCTCCGAGACGGGGGGCCTCGTTGAGCCCGTGCCTGGCCAGATGCGCTTCCAGGGCCTCGTCGTGGTCGGCAAGCGCCGCCTCGATCAGGGCATCCAGCGAGGCCAGTTCGCCCTGCAAGCGGTTACGACGCTGGCGTTCGGCTTCCCGCTTCGCCTCGGCGTCGCGGCGTTCGTCACGGTTCTGCTGGCGGCGGTCCAGGGTCTGCTGGCGCTTGTCTTCCAGGGCCTCGCGCTCAAGCTCCGCCTCGGCCAGGCGCTCGGCATATTCGGCGCGCTGCTCACGAAGCTCAGAAGCATCGGGAAGCTCCGCTTGCTGCTGGCGACGGCGCTGCACATCGGCGGCCAACGACTCCACGCCCTGCTCGAGGTTACGCACCCGGTCCTGGGTGCGCTCGGCCTCGTGGCTTGACTGCTGATGGCGCTCGTTGAAGGCGTCCCAACGCTCGCTATGCTCGGTGTTGGCGGCCTCGGCTTCCTCAAGAGCCTCCTCGAGCTGCGCCAGTTCCTCGGCGACCTCTTCCTGTTCGGGCCCCAGGGTCTCGAGACGCTCATCCAGGGCCGCAAGGCGCTCCCCGTCGCTTTCGTTCACACGGTCGAGCTCGGCCAGTTCGGCACGGGCGCTCTCAAGATCCCGCGTCAGTTGTTGCTCGCGAGTCCGCGCATGCTCGAGGCTCTGCTCGAGGCGGGCGATGGCGGTGGTGGTCTCGTAGAAGCGGGCCTGATGGCCCTCGAGTTCCTCGGCGAGGCGGTCATGCTCGCTTCTCGCCTGCTCGAGGCGCGTCTCGCACTGGCGCGCACCCAGCACCTCACGCTCGACCCCGGTCTCGAGTTCACGGACGCGCCCCTCCTGCTCGGTCTGCTCGGCGCGCAGGGCGCGACCGCGCAGCAGCGCCAGCTCGCCCTTGAGGCGATACTCCTCCTGCTTGAGGGTCTGGTAGCGCTTGGCGGCATCGGCCTGGCGCTTCAGGCGCTCGAGCTGCTTGTCGAGTTCCTCGCGGATGTCGTCGAGGCGCTCCAGATTCTCCTGGGTGCGCCGCATGCGGTTCTCGGTCTCGCGACGGCGCTCCTTGTACTTGGAGATGCCGGCGGCCTCCTCGAGGGTCGAGCGCAACTCCTCGGGGCGAGCCTCGACCAGCCGCGAGATCATGCCCTGGCCGATGATGGCGTAGGAGCGCGGGCCCAGGCCGGTGCCCATGAACAGGTCGGAGATATCGCGGCGCCGACACTTCTGGCCGTTGAAGAAGTAACTGGACTGGCTATCGCGGGTGACCACGCGTTTGACGGCGATCTCGGCGTACTGGGCGTAGGCGCCGCCCATGCTGCCGTCACGGTTGTCGAACAAGAGCTCGATGGACGCCTGGCCGACGGGCTTACGCCCGGTGGAGCCATTGAAGATGACATCGGTCATTGACTCGCCGCGCAGCGTCTTGGCCGAGGACTCGCCCATGACCCAGCGCACGGCATCGATGACGTTGGACTTGCCGCACCCGTTGGGACCGACGATGGCGGTCATGTTGCTGTCGAAGGGCACGGTGACCGGGTCGACGAACGACTTGAAGCCGACCAGCTTGATGGACTTGAGCTGCATGGTTATTCGCCGGTCTCGCTGCTGCCCGCCTCGACCACTCGGTCAATGATCACCGCAACCGGGGCGTTCTCGCCGTCAACCGGCACCGCCTGATGCTCGCCGACCAGGTCGCCGGCCTGGGGCTCGGCCTGGCCGCTGGAGGAGACCCGCACCACCAGGCGCGCCTCATCCACCTGAGAGAGCTTGGCCATGGGGCTCATGGCATCATTATCATCGAGGCGCACGGTGAAGGGCAGATCGCGGACAGTGGCGCGCACGATCGCCAGCGGCGGACGCTCGCCGGCCACATCACGGGCCACCACGAAGACGCTGGCATCGGGGCCGACGCGCTCGGCGAGACGCTCATCCAGGCTCACCTGCACGCGGATGCCGGGACCGGCACTAGCGACCTGCTGGCTACCGACCTGCTGGCTATTGGCATTCTTGCTATCGCTTGCCTGACTATCGCTTGCCTGATTGTCGCCTGCCTGGCCCAGACGCGACTGCGCCACGGCGATGCCCTGACGCAGCGACTCGGCGGCGGCAGGATTGTTGAAGCCGGCCACGGCACGACGCCAGTAGTCGATGGCCTCTTCATAGCGACCATGATCGAAGGCATCGATACCCAGCATGCCGAGAATGGTCGGCTCGCGCGGATCCTTGTCGAGGGTCTCGTCGACCAGCGACTGCACCTTGTCGGTCAGCGTACGGTTGGCGGCGAAAAACTGGATCTGTGCCAACTGCGCGAGCAGCGATGGCTGACGGCCTTCCAGCGCGATCAGTCTCTCAAGTGCGTCGATGGCCTTAACCGACTGGCCGCGGTCGCGATAAAGCGGGAAAAGTGCGGCCCATACATTGGGATTCTCGGGCTGGCGAGCGGCCTCCTCTTCCAGGCGATCGATCATCATCGCAGGCGAACCCTGGGGATTCTGTCGCACGTCCTGCTGCGCGCCATAGAGTGCCAGATCGCCGGTAGCGCCCTGCTGGCTGTACCAGACGAAGGCCACCACGGTCACCAGTACCATGGTGATCGGTACCATCAGCCGGCCGGCGCCCGCCGCCTTGAGCGGGCGCTTGGCCTGGGTCTCGGTGTCCTCGAGCAGGCTGCGCTCGAGCTCCAGCCGGTCCTCGTCGAAGCGGGCGTCGCTGATTTCACCACGCTCGCGGGCGGCCTCCAGTGACGCCAGGCGACGATGATAGATAGCCAGATTCTGTTCGACGGTGCGATCAGCATCCTCGTAGGCGCGCTGGGCCTTGGCGAGGGCGCTGGCACGGCGCAAGGGCAGAGCCAGCAGCCATAGCGCCGGCAGCAGCAACACGGCCAGGGCGAGCCAGAGTAGGGTCATTCAGTGATCTCCCGATGCATCAGAGTGTCGATTGACCAGGGCGTCCAGTCGCGCGCGCTCCTCCGCGGAGAGCGCACGGGCCGAGGCACGCCGACGCCGTCGCACGATCAATGCCACCAGCACGCCGCCGAGCAGCACCAGCGCGGCGGGCAGGCCCCACAGCAGCAGGGTGCGATCTTCGAGGCGTGGGTTATAGAGCACATAGTCGCCGAAGCGGGCGACCATGAAATCCTGGATCTCGCGATCGCTGCGGCCTTCGCGCAGCAGCGCCGCGACCCGTTCGCGCATGTCCTTGGCGACCGGCGAGTCGGAATCACCGATCGCCTGGTTCTCACACTTCGGGCAGCGCAGGCCATCGGTCAATGAGCGATAGCGCTCGGCGGTCACCGGCGAGTCGAAATCGCGCACCTCGACCGCGGCCTGGGCCTGGTTAGCGGCAAGCCCCGCCAGCAGCGAAAGCGCCAGTGAAAACAGTATTGAGAAAACGAACGATACTCGCAGCGTCGCGGTGCCATGTCGGCTGAAAGCCGGCAATCCAAGCCGTCTTATTGCCATTTTCGCACCTCCGGCATGATGGTCTCGGTGACATCTTCTGGCGTGATGTAGCCGGTGTGGTGATAGCGGATCACCCCATTCGCATCGACCAGGAAGGTCTCCGGTGCTCCATAGACGCCAAGCTCGAAGCCAAGCTCGCCCTCAGGGTCGAATAGATTGACCTCGAAGGGATTACCAAACTCCTCGAGAAAGGCGCGGCCCTTCTCGCGGCTGTCCTTGTAATCGACGCCGACCAGCCGTACGCCGCGATCCGCGAGATCAAGAAGCTGCGGCATCTCCTGCTTGCAGGTAGGACACCATTCGCCCCAGACGTTGACCAGGGTGACCTCGCCTTTGAACAGCGAGGCGTCATAACTCGCCCCGGGATTCTCGAGGCTCGAGAGCGAGAAGGCCGGAAAATCCCGGGCCAGCAATGCCGAATCCCGAGCCGAGGGATCCAGGGACAGGCCGCGATACAGAAGCCCTGCCAAGGCGATGAAGACCAGCAGCGGAATGACCAGCAATAGACGACGCTTCATGCGCTTGCCTCCCGTGGTGCACCCAAGTGCGCGGCACCTTGATCCCCAGAAGACTGACCGCTGCGCGCCTTGACCCGCCGGCGGTAGCGCCGGTCAACGACCGCCACCAGACCACCGGCGGCCATCAGCAGCGCCCCCAGCCACAGCCAGCGCACGAAGGGCTTGTACTGAATGCGCAGCGCCCAGGACCCATCGCCCAGTTCCTCGCCCATCGCCACGTAGAGGTCTCGCAACAGGCCGGGGCGCAGGGCCACCTGGGTCATCGGCATGCCGCGGGCGATATACAGGCGCTTCTCGGGGTGCATGGTGAAGAGACTCTCCTCACCGCCACGGCTAACCGCAATGGTCGCGGTATCGGCCATGTAGTTGGGGCCACGCTGCTGACCCAGGTCGGTCAGGGTGAAGTCATAGCCCGCCACGGAGGCGCTTTCACCCACAGCAAGGCGCACGTTGCGCTCGACGTTATAGTTCGAGACCACGGTGACACCGACGATGGTCACCGCAAGCCCCAGATGGCCGAGCACCATGCCCCAGTAGGCCGGTGACAGGCGCTTCAGGGCCGCGACCGGCGACCCCGAGCGACGCGACTTGTCGATGAGATCACGTACCAGCGGCAGCACCACCCACAGCGCCGCGACCAGGCCGAGCGACACCCAGAGGTTCCACTCACCGCCATAGACCAGTGGCGCCAGCAGGCCGATCGTGAGCGCCAGTGCGCCGGAAAGCGCCAGGCGGCGTGCCATCTCGCGGCCCGCCATGGCCTTCCAGCGCGACAGCGGCCCAAGGCCCATGAACACGCACAGGATCACGGTCAGTGGCACGAAGAGCGCATTGAAGTACGGCGGGCCGACGCTGATCTTGCCCAGATCCATGGCATCCAGCACCAGCGGGTAGAGGGTGCCGAGCAGCACGGTGACGGTCATGATCACCAGCAAGAAGTTGTTGACCAGCAGCAATGCATCCCGCGACAGCCAGCTAAAGCTCACCGCATGGCTGACGCGTGGCGCGCGCAGGGCGAACACGAAAAGCGACGCCCCCACGGTGATGCCCAGCAGAGCGAGGATGAACATGCCGCGCGAGGGGTCGTTGGCGAAGGCATGCACCGAGGTCAGTACGCCCGAGCGGACCAGGAAGGTACCGAGCAATGACAGCGAGAAGGTGGTGATGGCCAGCAGCACCGTCCAGCTCTTGAAGGAGCCGCGCTTTTCGGTAACCGCAAGCGAGTGGATCAGCGCGGTGCCGGCAAGCCAGGGCAGCAGGGAGGCGTTCTCGACCGGGTCCCAGAACCACCAGCCGCCCCAGCCAAGCTCGTAATAGGCCCACCAGCTGCCCAGCGCAATGCCGACGGTCAGAAAGGCCCAGGCCACGTTGGTCCAGGGGCGTGCCCATCGGGTCCAGGCAGCATCGAGCCGACCGCCCAGCAAGGCGGCAATGGCGAAGGCAAAGACCACCGAGAAGCCCACATAGCCCATGTAGAGCATCGGCGGATGGATGATCAGGCCGACATCCTGCAACAGCGGGTTCAGGTCGGCGCCATCCTGGGGCGGCGTCGGCAGCAGCCGCGTGAAGGGATTCGACGTCACCAGCACGAAGGTCAGAAAACCTGAGCTAACGAGCCCCATGACGCCCAGCACGCGTGCCAGCATGTCGCTTGGCAGGTCACGGGAGAAGCAGCTGGCAGCAAACCCCCAGGCGCCGAGCATGAGGCTCCAAAGCAGTACCGACCCCTCGTGATTGCCCCAGACGGCACTGGCCTTGTAGTACCACGGCAGCAGTGAATTGGAATTGTTGGCGACATTGGCGACGCTGAAGTCATCGAGCAAATAGCTTGCGGTCAGGCAGGCGTAGGCGACCAGCAGGAAGAAAAGCTGCCCCGCCGCCATGGGCCGAGCGAAGGCCATCCATAGCGGGCGACGCGTCGCCGCCCCGGCCAGCGGTACCACCGCCTGTACCAAGGCCATCAGCAGAGCCAGGACCAACGCGAAGTGGCCGAGTTCGGGAATCATCTCAATCAGCATGGCAACTCCGGATTAGTAGGTGGCGCCGCCCGCACTCTCGGTGTTCTTGGCGGCGTCACCGTAGTCGGCGGGGGAATAGCCGGCGGCTTCCAGAGCGTCGGCAACCTCGCTGGGCATGTAGTTCTCATCGTGCTTGGCGAGCACTTCGCTTGCCATCAGGTGGCCCTTGCCATCGAGTTGCCCGACCACCACCACGCCCTGACCCTCGCGGAACAGGTCAGGCAGGATGCCGCTGTAGCGCACCTCGAGATCCTCGACGTAATCGGTGATCACGAAACCGACGTCCAGGCTCTCGGGGTCGCGGGCCACACTCCCTTCCTTGACCATGCCGCCGGCACGCAGGGTGCGCTGCACCGGCGCCTCGCCGGCGGCGATCTGCACCGGGCTGAAGAATAGATTGATGTTGCTGCGCAGGGCATACAGGGTCAGGCCGATCGCCATGGCGGAAAGCGTCACCAGCCCGAGAATGATAAAGAGCTTCTGCTTGCGTTTAGGATGCATCGTGGTCAGTCCTCGGGGTGGCGGTGTCGCGGCGTACTCGGCGCTGAATATCACGCAGCAGGCGATGATGCTCCGCCCGGGCATGGACCACGCTGCCCACCATCGCGAGGGCGGCAACCGCCCAGGCGGACCATACATAGGCGCCATGGCCGCCCATGGCGAAGAAGACGTCGAGGGAGTCGAAGGCCATCAGGCACCTCCAGCAGCGAGTTCACGCACCCAGTGCTTGCCGGCCTCGCGGCGCAAGATCTCATTGCGGGTACGCATCAGGGTGATGGCGATGAAGAAGGCATAGAAGCCCAGCACCATCAGCAGCAGTGGCCACCACATTTCGACCGGCATCGAGGGCCGCGAGGTGATCGAGAAGGAGGCCGGCTGGTGCAGGGTGTACCACCAGTCGACGGAATACTTGATCACCGGAATATTGATCACGCCGACCATGGACAGCACCGAGGCGGCCCGAGCCCCGCTGTCGCGGCTGGTGAAGGCGCCGCGCAGGGCGATCACCCCCACGTACAGGAACAGGAGGATCAGCATCGAGGTCAGACGGGCGTCCCAGATCCACCAGGTCCCCCAGGTCGGCATGCCCCACACCGAGCCGGTAAACAGCGCCACGAAGGTCATGGTCGCGCCCAGTGGCGCCATCACCGCGGCGGCCATATCGGCCACCTTGATCTTCCAGACCATGAACACCAGTGCCGCCACCGCCATGGAGACGAAGATCGACTGGGCGAGAAAGGCCGCCGGCACATGGACATAGATGATGCGAAAGCTGTCGCCCTGCTGGTAGTCGGCGGGTGCAAACGCCAGCCCCCAGACACTGCCGACAAGGATCAGCATCACCGCCAGAGACCAGCACCAGGGCAAGAGCCTGGCGCTGATGCCGTAGAACCACTTGGGAGATCCGAACTTATGAATGAACGCCCACATACCCTGAGATTCCTTAACCGTTGATACTGATGCGCAGCGACGCGGCGATGGCAAAGGGTGCCATCATCAGCGCCGCGCAGCACAGGGCGCCAAGAATCGCCAGATGCGGCCCCACCGGGTCGCCGATAATCGCCGCCTGGACGGCACCGGTGCCGAAGATCAGCACCGGAATGTTCAGCGGCAGCACCAGCAACGAGAGCAGCACGCCGCCCCGCGACAGCCCCACTGTCAGGGCCGCACCGATGGCACCAATCAGGCTCAAACTGATACTGCCAAGCGCCAGTGACAAAGACAGCACCAGATAGCTCTCCGCCGGCAGCGCCAGCAACAACCCCAGCAGCGGCGCCATCAGCGCCAGTGGCAAGCCGGTCATCAGCCAATGCACGCAGACCTTGCCCAGCACCAGCGCCGGCAGCGGCTGAGGCGCCAGCAGTAGCTGTTCCAGGCTGCCATCCTCATAGTCGGCGCGAAACAGCGCCTCAAGTGACAGCAGCGTCGCCAGCAAGGCGGCCACCCACAAAAGTCCTGGCGCAATGGTCGCCAGCAGCGCTGGCTGCGGCGAGATCCCCAGCGGGAACAGGGTGATCACCAGGGCGAAGAAGGCCAGCGGGTTCATGATATCGCTGCGCCGGCGCGCGGCGAGCGTCAGGTCGCGCTTGAGGGTGGCTGCCATTGCGACCCCCAGGCCACCCAAGGGTTCCACCGGCTCAACGCCGCGCACGCTTTCCGCATCAGTGCGGGACATACTCACCTCCTCCACCGAGCCTGATGCACCGCAAGGTCCCCTGAGCCGACAGATCATGATGGGTGGTCAGCAGCACACTGCCGCCCCGCGCAACATGGTCATGCAGGCGCTGCTCCAGCGCCATGACACCGGCCTTGTCGATGGCGGTGAAAGGCTCATCGAGCACCCATAGCGGGCGCGGCGTGAGTTCCAGGCGTGCCAGCGCTACCCGACGCTGCTGCCCCGCCGACAGTTGGGCGACCGGCAGATCCTCGAAGCCGGCCAAGCCGACCTCGCGAAGCGCCGCCAGGCGCGCCGCCTCACTCCCCGTCTCGCCAGCCAATGCCTGATACCAGGCAAGATTCTCAAGCGCCGTCAGTGCGGTCTTGATACCGGTCGCGTGCCCCAGGTAGACAAGATTGGACAGGAAGGCTTCGCGCACGCGGGAAAGCGGTGCATCACCCCAGTAAAGGTCGCCCTCGTAATCGCCGAGCTGCCCCGAGAGAATCTTCAACAGCGTGGTCTTGCCACTGCCGTTGGGCCCCTCGATGCGTACCAGCTCGCCGGGGCCGATTGCCAGATCAAGGTCACGAAACAGCATGCGTCCGTCGCGTTCACAGCTCAGGTTTCGCGCTTGCAGGCGAGCAGTCACGAGGGGTCTCCAAGGGTCAATAATCCGCTCGGCACTGTACACGGTACGGCCTTTTCTCGCCAGCAAAGGCCTTGCGGCAGCGGGTCGCACCGGCCAGTCTCGACGCGGTTTTACAGGGATTCCCTTGCCAGTCTCGCTGCCCTTGCTATGATGCAGAAGCATCGACGAAAATACTGTAAATAATAACAGCTTCTGAGCCCACAGCTCGCCCCGCCGCGCAAGGGAGAAAGATCATGCCGCACACCGCACCGCATTATCTGCACCGCCTGCCCAATCTGCCCTTAAGCAATGCCTGGGAAGAGATCACCGCCAACGACATGATCGAAGTGGAACTGCTCGGCAAGGTCGCCGCTGGCCTGCCCATCGAGGCCTGCCCCGAGCAATCCAGCGTTCTTATTCCCTCTCGCATGGTGCGGCGCAATACCTATGCCCTCAAGGTATGTGGCGATTCGATGATCGACTGCAATATCTTCGACGGCGATGTGATCATCATCGAGCGCCAGGAGAGTGCCGAAAACGGCGAGACGGCCGTGGTGATGATCAATGATCAGGAGGTGACCCTGAAGAAGCTCTATATCGAGAAGTCGGGGGTGCGGCTCCAGCCGGCCAACGAAACCATGGCCCCGATCTTTCTCAAGAACGATGATATCCAGGTGCTGGGCCTGGTGATGGGTGTCGTGCGACAGTCGGCTCAGGCGGCCTGATGCGCTACCCGATTCCCGATCTGGCGAGTGGCGACTGGCGTGAAACCGAGTTCGAGGTCGAGAAGAGCCGCTTTTTGACCTGGACTTGCCATGCCCCCGATGCCGCAAGCTTCGAGGCTCTGCTGACCGAGGCACGCGCTCGCCATCCCAACGCCAGCCATCATTGCAGCGCCTTCATTGCCGGCCCGCCCGGCGAGCAGCAGGCCATCGGCTTCTCGGACGACGGTGAGCCTGGCGGCACGGCCGGACGCCCCATGTTTCAGGTACTCGAGGGCGCCGGCATGGGCCAGGTGGGCTGCGTGGTCATTCGCTACTTCGGTGGTACCAAGCTCGGCACCGGTGGCCTGGCCAGGGCCTACGCCAAGGCTGTGGCGCAGGCCATCGAGACGCTACCGACTCGCGACTTCACCGAACGCACCCCGCTACGCATGAAGCTAGGCTTTGCCGGCGAAGCCGAGGCCCGGGCCTGGCTTACCGACCAGGACATCCCCGTCGAGCAGGCTGATTACGGCGCCGATGGTGTGGTGCTGACCGTCGGCTGGCCCGCGGATCGAAAAGCGGATTTAAGCGCTCTGGACAGTCGCCTCAAGGGGCAGCTCGAACAGCTCACCGACTGACGCGACCCAAGCGCATCACTCCTGCCTTTAAGCCCCCAGACAACAAAACGGCGCCCCGCGGGGCGCCGTTCTTGTTACTGGCCACAGTGCAGCCTGAGGGTCTCAACCCAGGTACTTGATCATCACGCCGGCGGCGACCGCCGAGCCGATCACACCGGCCACGTTCGGACCCATGGCGTGCATGAGCAGGAAGTTGTGAGGGTTGTACTCCAGGCCGACCTTGTTCGACACCCGCGCAGCCATCGGCACGGCCGACACGCCGGCCGAACCAATCAACGGATTGATCTCCATCTTGCTGACCGTGTTCATCAGCTTGGCCATCAGCACACCACAGGCGGTACCGATCGCGAAGGCAACGATACCCAGGCTCAGAATGCCCAGGGTCTCGACGGTCAAGAAGCGATCGGCGACCAGCTTGGAGCCTACAGACAGGCCAAGGAAGATGGTCACAATGTTGATCAAGGCATTCTGAGCGGTATCCGAGAGGCGCTCGACGACGCCGCACTCGCGCATCAGGTTACCGAAGCAGAACATGCCAAGCAGCGGCGCGGCATCCGGCAGGAAGAGCACCACCAGAATCAGCAACACCAGCGGGAAGCAGATCTTCTCCAGCTTCGACACCGGACGCAACTGCGTCATGACGATCTTACGTTCCTTCTCGCTGGTCAGCAGGCGCATGATCGGCGGCTGGATCAGCGGTACCAGTGCCATGTAGGAGTAGGAGGCCACGGCAATCGCGCCGAGCAACTCTGGCGCCAGAATGCTCGACACATAGATCGAGGTCGGGCCGTCGGCGCCGCCGATGATGCCGATGGCGGCCGCCTGCTTGAGCGAGAAGTCCATCCAGCCAAGCGAGGTCATGCCCACAGCACCGATCAGGGTGGCGAAGATGCCGAACTGAGCCGCCGCGCCCAGGAACAGCGTGCGTGGGTTGGCGAGCAGCGGACCGAAATCGGTCATTGCACCCACGCCCATGAAGATCACCAGCGGCGCGATGCCCGAAGCGATGGCCACGCTGTAGAAGTTGTAGAGCATGCCGTTGGCAAAGCCCACATCCTTGGCCACGTCCTCGGCGGCCCGCACCAGGTTCGGCGCGGTATCGCCGTGCACGGCTTCGGCAATGGCATGACGCACGGACTCGATCGACGCACCGGGCTCCAGGCTAATGCCCAGCACCTCCGCCATGCGCGCGAGCACTTCGGCTTTCGCCAGGTGCGCCGCCTGCTCGGCGGCGGACAAGGCAAGCCCGGCCTCGGGAATATTGGCGAGAATGCCACCGAAGCCGATCGGCACCAGCAATAGCGGCTCGAACTTCTTGTGGATCGCCAGATAGAGCAGCAGCAGACCGATGACGATCATCGCCGCTTGCCCCAGGCCCAGGTTATAGAGACCCGAGCCGTACCAGAGAGTCAACAGTTTATCCATGAATCCGAGCCCTTACAGGACGACCAGCGTATCACCCACGGATACGCTGTCGCCTTCTTTGACATTGACTGCAGAGACGCTACCGGCGCTCGCCGCGCGGATTTCGGTCTCCATCTTCATGGCCTCGAGAATGATGACTATCTCACCCTCGGCGACCTGATCGCCCGGTTTGACGTTGACCTTGAAGATGTTGCCCGCAAGCGGTGCGCTGATGGTCTCGCCGCTGGACTGTGCCGGCGCGGCTGGCGCGGCGGCCTGTCCGGCATCCCCCTTGGCCTGCACCTGGCCGATCTCGCCACCCTCGGAGACCTCGACCACATACTGCTTGCCGTTGACGGTAATGGTGTAGGTCTCGGGACCGGCAGCCGGCACCGAGGCGCCTCCTGCCTTTGCCGGCACGCCGGCAGACTGAGCCTCTGGCGCTTCGGGCGCGGGCTCGAAGGCCTCGGGGTTATCGCGGTTCTTGAGAAACTTGAGCCCGATCTGCGGGAAGAGTGCATAGGTCAGCACATCGTCGATGCGCCGCTCGCCCTCTTCAAGGCGAATGCCCTCTTCCTTGGCCTTGGACTCGAGCTCCTTGGTCAAGCGATCGATCTCGGGCTCCAGGCGGTCGGCAGGCCGGCAGGTAATCGGTTCCTTGCCTTCCAGTACCCGCGCTTGCAGTTCCTTGTTAAAGGCCGAGGGCGCAGCGCCGTACTCACCCCTGAGCAGCGCCTGGACCTCCTTGGAGATCGACTTGTAGCGCTCGCCCATCATCACGTTCATCACCGCCTGGGTGCCGACGATCTGCGAGGTGGGGGTGACCAACGGAATGAAGCCCAGATCCTCGCGTACCTTGGGGATCTCGCCGAGCACGTCATCCAGCTTGTCGCCGGCGCCCTGCTCCTTGAGCTGGCCTTCCATGTTGGTGAGCATGCCGCCAGGCACCTGGGCGATCAGGATCCGCGAGTCGATGCCCTTCAGCGAGCCCTCGAAGGCGGCATATTTCTTGCGCACCTCGCGGAAGTAGGCAGCGATGTCCTCGAGCAGCTCGAGATCAAGGCCCGTGTCGCGGTCGGTGTCCTTGAGCATCGCCACCACGGATTCGGTGGGGCTGTGGCCGTAGGTCATCGACATCGAGGAGATGGCGGTGTCGATATTGTCGATGCCGGCTTCGACGGCCTTGAGTGCCGTTGCCGTGGACATGCCGGTGGTGGCATGACACTGCATGTGAATGGGGATCGACAGTTCCTTCTTGAGCTTGGAGACCAACTCATAGGCGGTATAGGGGGCCAGCAGACCCGCCATGTCCTTGATCGCCAGAGAGTCGGCCCCCATGTCAGCGATCTGCTTGGCGAGCTCGACCCAACCATCGACGGTATGTACCGGGCTTACCGTGTAGGAGATGGTGCCCTGCGCATGACCGTCGTTGGCGCGAACGGCCTTGATGGCCCGTTCGAGGTTGCGCGGATCATTCATGGCATCGAAGACACGGAAGACATCGACGCCGTTAGTGCGAGCGCGCTCGACGAACTTGTCGACCACATCGTCGGCGTAGTGGCGGTAGCCCAGCAGGTTCTGGCCACGCAACAGCATCTGCTGCGGCGTGTTGGGCATCGCTTCCTTCAGGGCACGAATGCGCGCCCAGGGATCCTCACCCAGATAGCGGATACAGGAATCGAAGGTGGCTCCACCCCAGGATTCCAAGGACCAGAAACCAACCCGATCGAGTTTCTCGGCGATCGGCAGCATGTCATCAAGGCGCATGCGCGTGGCGAACAGTGACTGGTGCGCGTCACGCAGCACCACATCGGTGATGCCCAGTGGGCGTCGAGTCTCACTCATTAGGGTTTATCCTTATTCGATAATTCTGGCTGGCTGACGGACGGCGATGTTCACGCCCGAAAGCAATGTCGCGTGGCAGCGGTCCAACTAGCGGTGATGACGCTGACGGTATCGGTGCACGGCGGTACTGATGACCACCATCAGGTCATCATCCTGGGCGGCAGGCGCTTGCGCCCGCGGTGCGGCCTCCGGCTTGGCCGGCACCGGGGCCCAGCGAGAGACCAGCTTCGACATCCCGGTGGTAGCGATGACCAGCACCGTCAGGAAGACGAAGACAAAGCCCATGCCGAACACCATCAGCATCAAGCCTTCGTTCATTAGCGAGTCTTGCATAGTGAGCTCCCCTTGCTCGGTCGCGCCCAACCACGACTGGCCTGGGCATACTATTCAACTGGTACAATAACCTGCCTGAACCTACCAATAATGCAATGACACCATGGTTGAGCAGAACGTAGTTAATTTACTACATGAAGGCCGTATCGGCCTAGCGCCCATGGAGGGCGTAATCGATGTCCATACCCGCGCTCTGCTCACCGAGCACCCAGGCTTCGACTGGACGGTGACCGAGTTCGTGCGCGTGGTTGACGCGCGCTTGCCGCCGCGCGTCTTCTACAAGCACTGCCCGGAACTCGCCGGGGACCGCGTCATCACTCCCCACGGCATCCCGGTGCACCTGCAGCTACTCGGTTCGGACCCCGCGGCCCTTGCGGCCAATGCGCGTCAGGCAGTGAGCCTCGGCGCCGTGAGCATCGATCTCAACTTTGGCTGCCCCGCCAAGACGGTCAATCGTCACGACGGCGGTGCCTCGCTGCTGCGCGACCCGCACCGACTCGAGCGAGCCGTATCCGCCGTCCATCAAGCCGTCGATGGCGCCGTACCCGTTACCGCCAAGATACGCCTGGGCTTCTCGGACCGCTTGAAGGCGCTGGATTGCGCGCTGGCCGCCGAACGCGCCGGCGCCACCTCCCTGGTGGTGCACGCCCGTACCCGCGATGAGGGCTATCGCCCACCGGCCCACTGGGAGTGGATCGGTCGCATCCGCCATGCCTTGCGCATCCCGGTAATCGCCAATGGCGACATCTGGACGCTTGAAGACTACTGGAAAGCGCGCACGCTTTCCGGTTGTCCCGATGTCATGCTTGGCCGTGGCGCACTGGCGGACCCCTATCTGGCCCCGCGTATCCGCCACTGGCAAGCTACCAACGAGCGGCTGCCGGTTACCGAATGGGCGGCACGCGCCGAGATACTCTGCACCTACGCTGCATTGCAGCGTAGCACACTCCCAGAGCGTGTCGTGGTCTCGCTGCTAAAACAATGGCTCAACCATATGCGTAGCCGCGACCCCGAGGCCGCACGCCGATTCCAGGCACTGCGCCGCGAGACTCGCCTGGATCCCTTCCTGGCAGGTCTTGCCGCTGGTACTCCACGGGAAGCATCGAGCCTCGCTTCAGTCAGGCAGCCAACAGCGGCACTGGCGACCTGACGCCACTCGAGAAGCTTCAGGGCTTCACGCTTCAATCAACAAAGGCGGCGAGGAAGCGCCGGTAGGCATCCTGCGCGGCCCCCATGGCGACCGGCGCGAGATATACGGTCTGGTCAGGCTGACACTGGGCAAGCCGCGCACAGGCAAGCGGCGTGAGAGTGCCAAGCCTGGGGTAGCCGCCTACGGTCTGACGATCGTTTAGTAGTGCGATGGGCTGGCCATCCGGCGGTACCTGCACAGCCCCCAGCGCAATACCCTCTGAAATCATGCTACCTAGCCGGCATTCGAGCCTGGGACCGGTGAGTCGCACGCCCATGCGATCAGCGCGGGCATCGACCCGCCATTTGTCGTGAAAGGCACGGAAGAGGCTGGGGCCCGTGAAATCAGCAATCTGCGCGCCGGGAATCAACTCGAGTTTTGCCGGCGCCATATAATCAAGGCACTCCCGCTCGGGCACTGTTCTCCCCTCGCCGGTGGCGATGGCATCAACGACATTGGCGTCAACATGCAGCATCTCACCCTCGGCCAGCGGCTTGCCCTCCCCCGTATGGCCGCCCAACCCCTCGCGAGTCACGCAGGCAAGGCTGCCAAGGACCGGCTCATCCCGAAAGCCGCCGGCAACGGCCAGATAGGCGCGCACCCCCGCCTTGGGCGAATCGAAAGCCAACTGCACCCCCTTGTGCAGCGTGAACGCCTGCCAGGGGGCAAGGGGCTCGCCATCACAGGTCGCATTCAGGTCTGCGCCGCACAGCGCCAGGCGCAGGTCGCGCTCTGCGATCAGGGTCAACCCGCCGAGGGTAATTTCGAGCACTGCCGCTCCCCAGGCGTTGCCCAGTAGATAGTTGGCCCAGGCGAAAGCATGCAGGTCAGCAGGACCGCCCTGCGTCACCCCCAGGCGGCGCACGCCGAAGCGCCCGGCATCCTGCAGGGTGGCCATGGGCCCCGCTTTCTCTACGCGCAGAGCGTCCTTCCCCATGATCGTGGTGGCTTCATTCATGAGCGTCCCTCCTGTTGAGACGCCACTGGGCGCGTATCTCCCCCCAGGCGTTCGAACTCGGCCCGCTCGACCGGTTGGAAACGTACCCGGTCGCCGACCTGCAGAAAGCTCTGCTCGTCGCGATGCTGATCGAAGAGCGTGATCGGCGTGCGACCGATCAAGTTCCAGCCCCCCGGTGACTGGCGCGGATAGGCCGAGGTCTGGCGCCCGGCCACCGCCACACTACCGGCCGGCACCCGCTGACGTGGCGTATCGAGCCTGGGCATTTCAAGGCGTTCATCCAGGCGCCCCATGAAGGCGAAACCGGGAGCGAAGCCCAACGCAAAGACCCGATACTCTTGGCCGGCATGCAAGTCGATCAGCGCCTGCCGGTCGAGATCAGCGGCAGCCATCAGGCGCTCAAGCTCAGGGCCCACGCTACCGTCGTACCAGACCGGCAGTTCCTTGACGGCGCCTTCAGCCGCGGCGTCGTCCGGGCGCAAGTCGGCAAGAATGGTTGCCAGTCGCGCGCGGGCTTCTCCCGGGGTGAGCCTCACAGGGTCGTAGTGAACCAGCAGCGTGGTATAGGACGGCACCAGGTCGATCAGTGCCGGGCCAAACGCCTCTTCACAGCGACGGCACAGGGCCATCAGCCAGGGCATGTTGGCCTCATCGATAGTGTCGAAAAGGCGTACCAGCCAGGCCTCGACACCGGCATTCTCGAGACGTGGCAGCTTCATGAGGTGGCCTCGATATCCTGTAGCGCCTGGCGGATGGCCTTGACTGCGGCAATGGATTCCGGATTATCGCCGTGCACGCAGAGGGTATCCGCCTCGAGTACCAGCTCACTGCCACCAAACGCCGTGAGCGGCTTGCCGGTGGCGATACGCCGTGCCTGGTCGATGATCACCTCGGCGTCGTGGTGGACGGCGCCGGCTTCACGACGCGAGACCAGACGCCCCTCGGCATCGTAAGCCCGATCGGCGAAGGCCTCGAGCCACAGGCTGATGCCATGTTCAGCCGCCACGGCACGCGCCATCGAGGGATCGCGGGTCGCCATCACCATCAGAGGCAGTTGTGTATCGAAGGCACGCAGCCCCCGCATGACCGCCGCCAGCTTGTCGGGATCACGCATCATGTCGTTGTACAGGGCGCCATGGGGCTTCACATAGCCCAGCCGTGCGCCCTCGGCGTGGCACATCGCGCTCAGCGCACCGATCTGGTAAAGCACCAGGTTCTCGATTTCATCGCTTGAGCAAGCCATCGAGCGTCGGCCGAAGCCGACCAGGTCGGGATAAGCAGGGTGTGCGCCCACGGTAACGCCATGCTCAGCGGCCAGCCGGACCGTCGCACGCATGGTATCGGGGTCCGAGGCATGGAAGCCGCAGGCGACATTAGCCAAGTCGACGATCGGCATGACCTCATGGTCCAGCCCCATCTTCCAGGGACCAAAGCTTTCCCCCATATCGGCATTAAGCAGCAATGTCGTCATCGAGGCCTCGTTTCTATGGAATGTAATGATGACAATTTATCGGCAACGTAGCGCCAAATCACTTCAGCATCGGCCTGAACACCGCAGCCAGTGGCTCACGCAGCGTTTGGATAGCACTCAGCAACAGCGCCCACGCTTGATGTCGGCCCAATCGACGGATAGCGCCTGTCGCCCGTGTTGTCCGCGGTAGGGCGCAGGACGAGGCGACGTCCAGTCAGCGAGCAGGCTCTCTGCGACCGCATACACCTCGACACCCAGGGGGTGGCAAGTCGTCAGTGGATCACGAGCATCAGGGCCCCACAGATCGACCGACAGGTCACCGCCGGGACAACAGGAAAGGGCGCACAGCAGGTCAATCTCGGCAAAGAATTCAAGATAATCCCCCTGCCGTGCCGGGCTTGCCTTCATGAAGTACTGGTCATCCTCGTTAAGGCCGGTGCACTGGAAGACGTTGAGCACGTCGTGCACATCAAACTCCGTCAGCCCCCAGGGCTCGATGGCCCTGACCAGGTTCGAATGACAGTGAAAGTCGAAGTCCTCGCCGGTCAGCAGTCGATTGACGTAGGGATCGCAGCGCGTACCGAGCAGGTCGTGGACGCGGCCACCCTGCGTATCGATGCCATAGTCTGCGAGCGTGTCATCAATGATGGTGGCCATGGGCCGAAGGTAAGGCAAGGTCGACCAAAGCCGGTCGTAGGTACTGACATGGGCGCGCTGCAGCTGACGAGTACGAGAGGCCCACATTCGCTCGCGGGGATTATGCAGGTGCCACATGTTGAAATCGCCTACCTGAGCGCCTTCGGTCACCTTGATGCGAAAGATATGACCGGCCGGCACCTCCCATGCCAAACCATCACGCATCGGCACGGTATGAGTCGCCACCAGGCGGCGCTCGGATTGAGCGGCACTCAGCCCACTATAGAAGGCCTTGTCTACATCGAGGATAGACCCTTCGCTTGCCTGATAGGCCGCAGGCACCTTGGACATGAAACTCTCCTCGCGCCGAGAGGCGCCTTGGAACTGAGGGACGGCGCGACATGAGGCTCACGCCTTCTGTCAGCGGCGCGCGCTCAATACTCTCCTAAGCATCACACATACCGCCAATAACAGGATGCGCTCTTTACACAGACGATGGACACCACCGATCCGCGTGACAAGAGACTCTATATCCTGAAGCGTAACGCATGGCGCACTCACCGACAGGCTGAATGCTTAAGGTTGAAGGCGCTTGATGTCTCTTGAGGGCTTAAGGCAGGTGGGGAAGACGAGAAGCGACATGCATTGAGATTGAAGAAGGTCAAGGGAAAGGTCGAAAGGTCAGGGGAAAGGTCACAGCCAAAAACGTACGTTTCGTCCAGCCATAAAAAAACCCCGACCTGTAAGGGCCGGGGTTTCTTCAGTGTAAGTGCCTGACGATGACCTACTCTCGCATGGAGAGACTCCACACTACCATCGGCGCTAAGCGGTTTCACTTCCGAGTTCGGCATGGGATCGGGTGGTTC
>NZ_WWNB01000008.1 GCF_012062845.1 Halomonas salinarum | reverse complement strand
CAAGGTGATGCGGGAGGCGGTCACCGATCAGCCACTGCTCAAGCCCATGGCGAAGGCCCTGACGACGCTTGAACGGCATGCCGAGCAGGTAGTGAGGCGCTGGATATCGGGACTGACCAACGCGCGCCTGGAAGGCATGAACGGGCTCTTCCAGGCGGCCAGGTCACGCGCACGCGGCTACCGGAACGAGGCCAACTTCATCGCCATGATCTACCTGATTGGTAGCCCCGTGGGCCGCCTGCTGGATCAGGCCAAATCCACATGAAACGTCGAAGAACCCATTTTGCGCACCTTCTTAGCCGTGTGAGTCTCGAAGGCTAAGGCGTATGGACTAGACGTGCATCTTTTTACGCGCACCGGTACTAATGGCTAACATACTATTATGCTGGAAAAGCCCCGGCGAACCGGGGCGTGGTGGGCTCATACAGCGAAGGAAAGGCGCAGGCGCTGGGCTTCGTAGCGAAGCAGGCAGGAAAAGGCGCCGAGGTGCTCGCGTATATTGGCCGCAGGACTTGATTGAACATGGCGGGCAGCGCATGGGCAAGCTCACCAGCAAGGCGGTTCAGAAGCTCGCAAAGGAAGGCATGACCGGCGATGGCCAGGGGCTATACCTGCAGATCACCACCGGAGGATCTGTAAGCTGGATCTATCGCTTCAAGCTACAGGGCAAGCAGCGCTACATAGGGCTCGGCAGCTATCCGGACGTCACCTGGCTTTGGCACGTGAGCGTGCTGGGGATCACCGCAAACTGGTCAAGAACGGCCAAGACCCCATGGAAGTCAACGTCGAGCCAGAACAAGCAGACGTGACGACTCCCACCTTTACCAGCTGTGCCGCGCGCTACATCAAATCTCACCGCCGTAGCTGGCGGAACGCCAAGCACGCGCGGCAGTGGGTCAGCACGCTCAAGGCGTATGCCCGACCGGTTATTGGTTCCATGCCGGTCGATGAAGTTACCACCCAGGACGTCCTGAAGATCTTGTCGCCGATCTGGACCAGCAAGACCGAGACGGCCAAGCGCGTGCAAGGACGTATTGAGAACGTTCTCGACTACGCCGCAGCGCACAGCTACCGGGACCCCGTAAATCCTGCCCGCTGGCGTGGTCACCTCGACAAGCTGCTGGCCAAGCCGGCAAGGGTCAAGAAGGTGACCCACCACCCCGCCATGCCCTACGACGATGTCGCTGCCTTCATGGCCGAGCTTCAGGGTTATACCAGCATCTCCTCCAAGGCACTGCAGTTCCTGATCTTCACAGCTACGCGCACTTCAGAGGTCCTGCGCGCTGATTGGCTGGAGATCGACCTCGACAATGAAACCTGGACGATCCCAGCTGACCGGATGAAGGCACGCCGCGAACACCGTGTGCCGCTGTCACGGCAAGCGGTAGAGCTCTTGGCCCAGCTGCCGAAGGTACAGGGCAATACACACGTCTTCCCCGGGGCTCGCCAGGGTCGCCCCCTCTCCAACATGGCCATGCTGCAGCTGATGCGGGCATGGGGTACGGCGTCGGAGGCGAACGGGGCGACTACGTCCCCCACGGCTTCCGCTCGAGCTTTCGCGACTGGACGGGCGAAGTCACCAGCTATCCCCGCGACGTCGCGGAGATGGCTCTTGCTCACACCATCGAGAACAAGGTGGAGGCAGCTTACCGCCGTGGCGACCTTTTCGAGAAGCGGAGGGCGATGATGCAGGACTGGGCAGACTATCTTGCGTGAAGCAGCGACCTCAGCATTTCTGCTTTTCCCTCACTGCATAGGCCCATCTGAGTATCAGCAAGGAGCAGAGACTATCTTCTCGGCATACCGGGCCATCGGGAGCTATTCCGTTGGATCGCTCGACTGGATCGAGAAGCTGTTGATCCAGCGTTCCTTCTCGACAATGTGCTCGTGGATGTAAATGTACCGTGCCGCATTGATGCTCAGTACTGACAAGCAGTCGCTGATATAACCTGCGGGAACCTGTATCCTGGCGCTCCAGGCATCGGATCGATGCTCACGTCGCAACCTCGCCACTCCTTTCGGGCACTCAAAGATTGGCACGGGATAGCCACGATAAGTCCGGTATCGTGGCGCCCCATGTGCATCGCGTTGCTGAATGTCGGCCACAGTATGGGAAAAATCAGCTGGACAAGACTCTCCCATTAGCCTGAGCACGAGCTTTTCCCCTTTCCGCTCTCTGGATAAAAGCACTTCCCCCTCACCTCCAGCTCGGTGCGAGCTTCATCACGCGCGTATCGAGATCAATCCATAGAGGATTCATTCTGAGACGATGATGGACTCCTAGCTCTACCTTAATGTCGTGCCCTGTCAGCCACAGATACAAAAAATCGAATGTATCCTGACGCTGACGCCGTACGCTCTTCGGCATGACACCGTCCTCCTCGGCTCCACTGGTGACGCATGTTGATCCGAGCTACCACCTTACCCCAACAGCATAGGCCAGGCGGCCGTGCAAGCATCATGGTCAAGAATGGAGCGGTTAGGAACATAAAGGAGGAAGCATCATGAATACCACCCTCAAGGTGAAGAAGTGAGCTGTGAAGTGGACCCCGAAATTTGGACAGGTGTCTAAGCTCTGATTCATCATCTCCACAAGGAGGAGAATCATGAGCAAGAAACGTAAACAGTACAGCGCATCGTTCAAGTCTAAAGTCGCCTTGGCCGCCCTCAAAGGGGACGAGACCACCTCTGAGATTGCTGCTCGGTTCCAGATTCACCCGACCATGGTCAGCACCTGGAAACGCGAACTGCTGGACAATGCTCCCGACCTCTTCGAGGGCAAGAAGAAGCCTGGCAAGCAGTCCGACGAGCCCAACACTGATGAGCTATACCGCGAGATCGGCCGGCTGACGGTGGAACGCGATTTTTTGTCGCGCAAGCTCGATCAGTAAGCCGTCAACGCCGGTTGGCGATGATCGAGCGTGGTCATCCTCAGGTCAGTCTTTCGCGCCAGTGTGAGCTGCTCAAGTTGAGCCGCTCTTCGGTGTATTACGTCCCTCATGAGCAATGTCAGGAGGATCTGGATCTGATGTATATGATTGATCAGCAGCACCTAGAAACGCCGTACTACGGCTCTCGCAAGATACGGGTCCACTTGCAGCGCCAGGGCTACCGGGTCAACCGGAAGCGGGTACAACGGTTGATGCGCACGATGGGCATCCAGGCCGTGTATCCGCGACCCAGAGCCAGTATTCCGGCCGACGGGCACAAGGTGTATCCGTACCTGCTCAAGGGCCTGGGGATCGATCGCCCCAACCAGGTGTGGTCAACTGACATCAGCTACGTGCCGCTGGCCCGAGGCTTCATGTACCTGGTCGCCATCATCGACTGGTATAGCCGAAAAATGCTGTCTTGGCGGGTCTCCAACACCATGGACACGGACTTCTGCGGACACGGACTTCTGCATTGATGCCCTAGAGGAGGCTCTACAACGCCACGGGACGCCGGAGATATTCAATACCGACCAAGGCGCTCAATTCACTAGCGACGCTTTTACAGCGGTACTGAAAGAGCACAGCATCCGGATCAGCATGGATGGTAAGGGTTGCTACCATGAAAACATCTTTGTGGAACGGCTCTGGCGCAGCGTGAAGCACGAGTGCATCTACCTCACCGCCTTCGAAGACGGACAGCATCTGAAAGAGGGGCTCAACCGGTACTTCCGGCATTACAATCAGACCCGATACCACCAAACCCTTGAGTACCAAACGCCCGATGAGGTGTACTACGGGTACCCCCTATCCTTGGCAGCCTAAGCCAGGGGTACAACCGGATCATAGCTTAAGGACGCCATCAGGTTGTCCAACTGAATGGTTCCACCTCACTGCTCCCCGGTTCTGCACTGCCTGAGCTGCTAGAAGCAACACGTAGAGTCAAACCAGCAGCCGATCACATGCTAATGTGAGGGCACCATCGTTTCGCACCAGGGAAGGCATTTTGGTTTCACATCGCCGAATCAACCGCACGCAGTTCCTCGGGTATCTGACGAAACTGGAACAAGAGCTGCCTGTACCTGAGCCAAAGCTCCGCCAAGCCGCCTATCAATTCGGACTGATGATCGGTGACCTGCTCGACGGCGCCGAGCGCCAGCATGTGAAACGAGACCTCGTCATCTACTCCGGCATAAGCTCCGCTGTCATCGACCAGTGGCGAGCCGCAGTCGGTGTTGAGCACGCTTCACCCCGGATCGATCAAGCCGCGCTGGGCAACAGCCACAACGCGCGGGTCAGCGGCGCAATGCTCACGGTGCGCAACCGGCGCCAGCCTCATCCGCAGGTGGTGCTGGTCGATGCACAGGGCACCATCGACGCCGGCACGGCCGCCCCACCTGCTGAGCGTGCCGTGATCGTGGAGAACCTCGAGAACTTCCTGGATCTCACCGGGACGCTGGCACTGCTCCCCGAGTGTGGGCTCGGCCCAGAATGGCAAGAGGCGGACATCCTCTACGGTAGCGGCAACAGCATCACCAACCACCTGCTGACCCCGGCCTTCCAGCAGTATCGGGAGATCGGCTGCTTGTTCGACCCTGATCCCGGCGGGATACGCATGTGCGATACCCTCTACCAGCGGGGCGACCTCCCGCCGCTACATTTCCTCGCGCCCGCCGACCTTATAGAGCGGCTGGCTGCCTCGACTCGCGTGATCGAGAAGGGCCAGCGCGAGCAGTTGGCCATGCACATGCGCCGCTCACCGCCCTGTGCCCATGTCGGCGGCCTGATCTTCAAGACCGGCAAGCACCTCGAACAGGAAACCTACCTGATCTCGTCACCTTCTACCGCGGAGTCTCCCGATGAATCTGGGCTTTGACACCTTCGACACCTTCCGTTTCAAGCAGCTGATCTTCGTGAACAGCGCTGCCTACGCGTACACCCAGATTCGCATCGACCAGCACACGGCCCTGTTCGGCGAGAACAACCTGGGCAAGACCTCCATGCTCAATGCCCTCAAGCTGTTCCTGCTTCCCGAAGTCAACTTCCGAAACTGCGGCAACAAATTCAACTTCCGAGGCACCAACGGCAAGCTCTATGACGGGATGGCGAGCTTTCGCTACTACTTCCCGGAAGACCGCGCCTTCATCATCCTCGAAGCCGAGAACCCCCACGGTGACTTCTGCATTGTCCTACACCGTGGCGGCGCCACCGACAAGATGGAGTACGCGCGCATGGTGGTGCCCTGCCCTTACGCAGAGCTCGAACCGTTGTTCTGGGATGTAGAGACTGGCGCTGACAGCGGGATCGGGGCCCCGGTCGAGAGCATGACTCTGCAGGGAGTGAAAGCAGCATTGCGGGAGATGGATGGTGAACCGCTGAGTGACTGGAAGACCATTCAGGAGCGCCTGTTCACCAACCAGCCCTACGACAAGAAAGCCGGCCGGTTCAGCCTGCTCCCCCTGCGCAACGGTGCCGGCAAGCGGGAGATGGACGCCTGGCGCAAGCTGGTGCACCTCGCCTTCGACATCTCGGCGTCGGACGACCGCACCCTGCCGGACACCCTAGCCACCATCATCGAAGGCCAGAAAAGCCGCAAGAATGAGGAGCTGAACCTCGACCTCAACGCCATCGTGGAGGAGGCCAACCAGCTCCGCGAGGAAGGCGACCGCATCACGCGCATCCGCAACGCCTCCGGCCACTGGGAGGTGTTCAACGAGCAGTTCCAGTCCGAGCAGCAGCTGCGCGGCCAGGCGGCCAAGGCGTATGCCGAACTCGATGTCAGCGTTGCCGTCGAGGAAGAGCGGCTGACGGAGGCGCTGGAGACTGCCTCCAACACCCTCACTAACGCCGAAAACCGGGCAGACACCCTCGAGCGCATCAAGCGCGACAGCGGCAAAGCGGTCACCACCACGGCGGCGGACGTCAGGGCGAACGGCAAACAGGCAGACGGCCTGCGCAAGGACATCAACGCCGCCAATGCCACCCTGAACGAGTTTCCGTCCGGCACCCACCGCCAGGAAATCATCGAAAGCCTCGAGAAGCATATCGACGAGCAGGTCAAAGATATCGAGGGTTACGACAATAAGGCCGTGGCCCAGCAGGACTACGCCCAGGTGTGCCAGCGCCTGGAGGAGAACACGCGCCAGGCCAAGCATCTGGATGAACGGCTGGCCAATCGCACCCCCACCCTGCTGGACGACCTCACCGTGCGTGACGCCAGCATCCTGTTCTCCTTGAATAACTCACTGGGCACCACCCATGGAGTGCTCACCCCGGAACAGAAGCAAGCATTCATCCAGTTCAGCCAGCAATTCCACTCGGAAGATGGCCACCTGATGCTAGGTCAGCCCCTAGAGCGAATTGTCCTGCGGGACATTCCCCATCAGAGGTATGACGCCGAGCAGACCCGCCAGACCATACAGGACAACCTAGACAAGCTGAAGGAGGCGATCGCCCGCGACAAGAGCCGACGCGACAAGCTCATGGAAGAGGCCTCTCTGGGTCCGGAGGAGATCGCCAGGCGCCGCAAGCAGGCCGAGAAGGCGCTGAGCAAGGCCAAGGAGGACAAGAACGCGCTCAATGCCCTCGATGCCAACAACCATAAGCTGGAGGCCCTGGAGGGCGACCTACGTGAGCTCGAGGCCAAGCTGGAAAAGCAACAGCACGAGCACGAGAAGGCAGAGTCCGACTGGAACGAAGCCGATGGCAAGCGCAAGACTTTGCGGCAGGAGCAGAAGGCCCTCCAGGGCCAGGCACAGCAGATACGCTTGATCCGACAACGGCTCGACCGCATCGGCAGGGATGCAAACAACGTCCTCGAAGGACGCCACAAGGTGCTAGCGCCGACCCCCTGCGAGGTCAGCGAGGCGAACATCGAGACTCTCGAACAGGATGTCGATGAACTGAGCGCCCTGCGCAACAAGGTCCACGAACAACTCCGCAAGCTCCTCGCCATGAGCATCCTGCCCAACGCCGATAGCCAGGCTCACCTGACATCCTTCACCGGCGATCAGGTGGCCGACTTCCACGACCAGCTGAAGGCGGTATTCGACAACCTCGACACCCAGGAGGCCAACTTCCGCCATAAGGTCGATCGCCACAACAAGACGACCCACTCACAGGTTGAAATCCTGCGCACCGCCAAGGAGCAGATCTCTGCCTTCATGAGCCGGATCAATGCGGAGATGGGGCAGTTCTCGATCTCCGACCTCGAGGAAGTGCGGGTGGACTATCGGCTTCACCCGCGCTTCGAGCAGCTGCTGGCTGACCTTGAGAAGGCCGACCTCCTCAGCGACGAACTGCAGGACACCAAGGTCTACGAGCAGCTCAAGGCGTTTCAGGCCGACTTCTTCAACTCCGATGCCCGACGTACCGGCATCCTACTCAGCCTCGACAAGATCCTCGCCGGCGTGCACTACAAGTACCGCAAGTGGGGCGAGGACGGCTGGACTACGAATGCTCAGTCCAACGGCACCACCATGATGATCACCACCAACCTGCTCTCGGTGCTGATGTCGCGACTGATGGACGGCGATGCCCAGGTGACCATGCCGCTGGTCATGGACGAATTCGGCTCCCTGGCCACCCGCAACATGCGCACCGCCCGCCAGATGGCCGAGCAGCACGGCTATTGCCTCTTCGTGGCCAACCCCAACCGGGACTCGAAGATCACTCAGGTACTCAGCAACTACGTCCACCTGGGTCTGTTCCACGCCAGCCGGGCCTATGCCGAGAATCGCACTGTCGTTCACCACGGCCTCTGCGAGTCCCTCACCCGGAAAGGGATGCTCACCGTGCGGACGGCAGATACCGATCGTGAAGGGGAGATCCTCCCTGAAGAGGAGGCCGATCGGTGAACATCAAATCACCCTTTGTGCTCAAGCAGATCATCGAGCACCGACAACTCTTCACCCAGCTGGTGGCCTACATCGAGGAGCACGACGGGGACGTGGAGATCCCCTCCCGGCTCTACCGCTCCATCGTGCGCCAGGCCATCAAGGCGGAAGCCGCCCAGGGCAACGACCGGGAGTGCGAGCGAATTCGCTACACCCTCGCTGAAGAGAACCTGCTGCGTGAACGGCTGATCATCCGCATAGATCCCGCCCGCGGCACGCTGGTGCTCGCGCCCTTCGTCGTGGACATGCTGCGTCACTTCGATGTCGGGCGCATGCGAGGGCTGAGCCAGGCCGAGCTCGAAGATCTGCGCGACGGCCTCAACCAGAGCCTCGCGGCCTTCCAAGAGCTACCAATCGACCTGGAGAACGACAACTTCACCGATGAACTACGCCTACTCCGGCGCCGGATACAAGACACCCTAGGCAAGATGCAGGAGAGCATCGCGGCGCTCGAAGCACAGGGGGATCACTTGGCGGATCTGGTGGAGCAACAGGACGTGGGGAGCCTCGAGGGCGCGGCGGAAACCCGCCGGGCTCTGGAGCATATCAACCACATCTATCAACGCTACATCCTGCCGGCCCTCGAATTTCTCGATCCCAAGACGCGCTTCAAGCAAGGCATCCCGGCGATCACGGCCATACGCCGCATCGCCAAGCTGGCCGCCGAAAGCGACCACCCGGCGCTGAATGAGGAGCTGCAGTTCTCGGCCAATGCCATTCAAAGCTACGTCCAGGATATCGATGCACTACGCCTCTCGCTTGAACGCTACGTCCGCCAGGATCGGCAGCAACGCCGGCAGTACGACGCCATCGAGCGCGCCTTCAATGCCATCCAGCTCGCCACAGAGGAGCGCCACGACGACAGCTTCCGCAACCTCTACATTCCGGTACGGCACCCCGCCATCCAGTCCCCTGGCACCTTCGCGGGAATTAAGCGGGTGCGTTTTGCCCGCCTGGAGTGGCATGACATCGACCACCGGGCAGACATCGAGGAGTTCACCGACAGGCGAATAGAAGAGCTGCGCGCTCAGCTGGACCAGACCGGGACTGTCACCGTGGACCCAGCACGAGCGGGGCTCTCGGAAGCTGAGCTGCGCGAGCAACTCCGCCAGCACGAGATCCAGGAGCTACTCGAAGCGTGGGCGATACCGGACGACTGTCAGGACCTCCACGCCTCCCTACATGATTACCTCAGCAGCCACTTGGAAGGCTACACCCTCAACGATCTTCTCGAAGCCTTGGACTGGGTCATGGCACTCCCAGACTTCCGCTATCACGCCCGCTTCCAACACCACGAGATTCTCCATGGCGAGCTGGCGCTGTCATATCACCCCCTCATCCCACGCGAGGCCCATGCCGAGGAGACCACCCCATGAGCGACATGCCCTTCCCCCACGAGCAGAACACCGGGCAGCCGGTCGTAAATCGGCGCTTGAGCCAAGAGGCCTTTCGTAAGCTGACATCAGGCCAGGTGATTAACCAGTATGAGTATGTGAACGGTGAACTGGCGCCCAACCCCCTGTTCGATGAACTCTACAAGGAGCGCGACCGCTACTACGTCGAGGCTTATGCCAATATGGGCATGGAGCTGGTACAGCGCCCAGGCTTCTTCTACGTCCGCACGCTCACGCAGGCACAGGCCGACGATGAAGGCCGCGACCAGGAAAGCGGCGGGTCTATCCGCCAGATTCAGGGGGTGCTGCTGGTACTGGGTCGTGGCGTACTGGAGAAGGGCTTTATGTTCGATGCGCTGACGCACCCCAACGCCGGCATCTCTCGGGAAATCCTCGAGAGCATCGGCAGCGACCCGACCTTTGGCCAGATCCTCAAGGCGTGCAAGATGGATCAGCCCCTGCCAGAGGCAGTGAAGGTGGCCTTGGTGGATCGCGACATCGCCTACTACAACGCCAAGGGAAACATGGTGCTGGCCGAGGCCGGAAAGGCATTCTTCGATGACCTGTTCAGCCAAAATTCGAACGATCACTGAATAAAGGCGTAGCTATTGCCAGCAGTACGGCAACCACGACGGAATCAGCCCCGTCGTGGGCCAAGGTGCATATCAAAAGACACCCAGGAAACACCTCAAGGACGTGCTGCTGACCAATGGCAACGCCCATTATGCTCGCTTTGCCGAAAAGCAACCTTGAGCATCCACGCGGGTGCTGTTCAGTGCCTCTAGAAGATGGGGGTATATAGCCCAGCGAACTCTGCGGCCTGCGGATTTGCCTGTTGCTGCATGAGCAGCTCTACTCAATCCTGCCATACCAATTCAGCCCCTGTAACAGGTCGGCCGCTAGGTATCGGCCTCCGACTCTACTTCGGTATCGCTGCCACTCTCTGAAGGCGCCTCCGTAACAGCCTTCCTTACCTTTGGCGGCGGAGCCACCCACCCTGTGTATCAACCTGAATCCATACACCGGTCTAAAGGTTCCTGTATAACCTAATATGTTCCCAATCGTTATACAGATCGGCCCATATCGACTTTCTCTAACGCGCAGACACAAAAAAGCCACCCGTAGGTGGCTGATTTGCTAGATGTTGTGGCGGAGGGACAGGGACAATCCGCCATGGGATCATAACTCACTGATAACCAAGTCAGTCAATGCGTTACGTCGATTTCATGTGGTAAATTGGTGTGGTAAAAACACCCTCGGGACGCCACTCTATGAGCCACCTTGAGAGACGTGCCAACCGCTGGTACGCAGTGCTGACCATCCCCAAGGACGCACGCCCCAAGCTGGGCGGCAAGATTCGCTTCGTGAAGAGCACCGGGACCGCTGACAAGCGGGTGGCTCAGTCGCGAGCCTATGCGCTGGTGGCTGAGTGGAAAGACCAGATCGCCAGGGCGCGTGGGAGTGAGCAGGAGGAAGGATCATTCCTCGAAGGAGTGATAGAGCAACGTAATCAGCTCCAACACCTCCTACGTAGCGGCCAACTGCTCCACCATGAGGCTCTGTCGGGTGCCATCCTCGATAAGGCCGAGAAGCTCGATGCCCAAGGTAAGGCTGAAGAGGCCCAGCGGCTTGCCGGTGTAGCGCTCGGCCAGGAGACACCCATCGAGCCCCAGCTTCAGGAATGGCGAGCCGGACTCCACCTCAAGCCCAAGACTGCCGAGCAGATGGAGAAGGACGCCAAGCGGATGGCGGCTCACTTCGAGGTCATCGAGGCCATCGGCCCGGAGAGCGTCAGGGAGTGGGCCAAGGTGCTCATGGCGCCCAAGGATCAGGACGGCTATGGCTATGGCGTGTCCTCGGTCAAACGCTGCTTCTCAGCGGCCCGGAGTGTCTGGCACCACCTCCAAGAGACGGGTAAGGCGCCAGCAGATCGCGAGCCCTTCAAGCTGCCATCCTTCGTCCAGCGTCAGGAGCGGGCAGCCAGCGCCAGCAAGGCCCGCAACGGGGCGAAAGGCTGGATCGCCTTCGAGCCTGTCGATGTGGTCAGGCTACGCCGCGCAGCCATGGATGATGGTGATGATGCCTTGGCGGACTTGATAGACCTCGGGATGTACACCGGGGCGCGGATCGAGGAACTGTGCTCGCTGCGCACGGACGATAGCTCTACGGACAGGCTCAGGATTACCGACAGCAAGACGGACGCGGGGATTCGGGAGATTCCGGTTCACTCCGAGTTGAAGCCCACCGTGGAGCGTCTCTTAGCTGAGTCCAGGGATGGCTATCTGCTCTCCGGGCTCACCTTCAACAAGTACGGGGACAGGTCCAACGCCATCGGGAAACGGTTCGGTCGGCTAAAGGCCCGCCACGGCTTCGGCGCCCCCTACGTCTTCCACTCCATCCGTAAGACGGTGGTGACCCTGCTCGAAGATGCGGGCGTGTCGGAGAACCTGTCGGCGGACATCGTCGGCCACGAGAAGCCACGGGTGACCTACGGGCTGTACTCTGGCGGCCATTCGCTGAAGAGCAAGCGGGAGGCGGTAGAGTTACTCCGATACCCTTGCTGATGCCTGGCCGTTTCCTTCTGAAGTCCCTCATACCTTCCTGTGGGCGCATTCCCAGCCAAGCCCATGGACCATAGTGGGCTGTTGTAGAAGACGCCCACACCTCCGCACACGTTGCTCCTGCTGCATACCAATTACGGCCCTCTACAGGGGAGGGAGCCACTTCCCGCGGTTACCACCCACCTGAAGGGGAATATAGCCCACTAGTGGGGGAAACCCTCCGTCAGAGAACTGGTATAGGAGCACGATCCATGTCTTACAACGACACGATTTCATTCGAGGAAGGCCTCCAGCGGGTCCAGGGCGAGCTAGAGGATGGCACATCCTGCCCCCATGAAGAGCCGAGGGAGCTGCCTCTCGACGACATCAAGATGCGGCACTCGGTATTTCAGCCGCGAGAGTTCGACAACCCCGCACGGTCGGAAGATCACGTTCGCGCATTGAGCGAAGCCATCAAGGCGGAGCCATCGAACCGGCTCGATGCAGTGACGGTCTGGTGGAGCGGTAAGCACTGGACCGTTCTGAACGGCCACCACCGATTGCTGGCCTATGGCCGCGTCAGGAAGACCGGCTTCAAACAGCACCAACCGGACGGCAGCAAGACCAGCCAGTGGATGGTGCCCGTTCGCCGCTTCCGGGGGACTCTGCAAGATGCGCTCATCGAAGCCACGCGGACGAACTCGAAGGACCATCTCTCGATGACCAAGGACGAGAAGATGAATCGGGCGTGGCGGCTTACGGTGCTGTACGACGAACTCTCCAAGCGAGCTGTCGCCGGGGCTTGCAAGATCGGCTCCAGAACAGTCGCCAGGATGCGCTCCCAGCTACGGGAGATTCAGGAAGACGAGCCGGACGGTTGGAAGTCGCTGGCCCTGGGGATGTCCTGGCGTGAGGCGCAGCGATACGGCAAGGGTGAGGGGATGGAGTACGACGATTCATGGCAGGAGCGGCAAGCAGCCGAGTGGAGCCGTCGCCTGGGCAAGGCGTTCGGCACCAAGTTCGCGGAGCAGCCAGAAGTCGCCGCGAGGGCGCTCGAACTGTATTCCGAGCGTCTGGCCAAGGAGCTAGGCCCGATCCTCCACGAACCGGAGGAGTTTGAGGAGTCGGAGGAACTGGAAGCGGTCGACTTCTGAAGTAGCTGAGGGTGAGGTGGATCATGGACGATCTAGACATCCCGGTGGGGCTAGTAGCTGTCCGCCCGATGGACTAGTAGGTGGACGGTCAGGCTATGCCTTCCCTGGCTGGTGTACTTGGCACAATGGAGGGTGTGCCATGGCATAGGCAGCGGGGGCGGCAGGGCTACGCAGAACTTCGGCAGCATGGCCCGCTCTCGAAAAATCTGGCTGACCATCAAGGCATTGGCACTGCCGATTTGCTCACATGACGGCGCTTTCAGGGACGCATCGAGGGACCGCCACGGTGGCGCGGCCAGTAGACGCGCCGGGACGTGATCTACCTGTGTTCGCCTGACTCCGTGTGTCCATCCCTGAGCTGGAGGAACGGGACTCCTACCGGCTCAGCCCCAAGCCATTTTGTGGCGAATATGTGAGCCGCTGATTGAGTGTATAAACGGAACGCGCTTCCCCGTACCCGCCCCGAGCTGGCGCATGGTGGGGCTGGAAGTCGATCTTCGGTGTGCCCGCTGGGGGATGAACAACACCGGCACCCATCCCCCATGGCTGAGCGTCAGGGGTGCTTCCCCTCCTTCTCTTGCAACCAGAACTCTTGCATCGCCTGATAGGCTTCACGCTCTACTTCGATAGCCCTCCCCAAGTCGGCGTCATGCGGCAGCGGCCGGAAGGAGGATGCTACTTGCTCAACCTCTCGGCGGGCAGATAGCCAAGCCTGTAGAAGTGGCTGCCACTGGCGGTCCCAATAGGTGAAGGGGCGAGAATCGGGAGACGACACCTTACGGATGATGGAACCATCGTTTTTGAAGGCAATGGCAGAGTCAGGCCTTTCAGGATCATCCCAACGAACTTGTTTTTGAAGGCAATGGCAGAGTCAGGCCTTTCAGGATCATCCCAACGAACTTGAATGCTCCACTGCTGCTGTTGGGTATCACGCGGTCCTCGCTTATATCTGTAATCCTCGACACTGACTGAGCGAATCGGCTCACCAACAACCGTCCCGAAGCCGAAAAGTCTGTGATCAACTCGATCCCCTTCCTCAATTGGGTATGAATCCTGACTCATAGCAGCTCCCTTGGCTTTTCAGCGATTGGCTATAGATGATCACGGATCAGGGATACAGAGCAACATTCAGTTCTGAGCCCAGCCCAATACCACTTGGATCAAAAGGTGTACCTTGTGGCCCATGCTGTGGGCTGGCGCTCAGAGTGGCTCATAGCTGTTGATTTTCAATGATCCATCTCCTACATTGTGAGCCATACTCAATGAGCCACGGTGAAGGAGCAGCCGACATGTCAGCCACCATCGCTTACGTCCGGGTCAGCACCGAGGACCAGTCCACCGACACGCAGCGAGCCACCATCGAGGAACGCCACAAGGTCGACCGCTGGTTTGTCGATGAGGCGACCTCGGGGGCTATCAAGGCGAAGGACAGGAAGGGGCTCGGTGAGCTACTGAGCTATGTCCGCGAGGGCGACACCGTCATCGTCTATGCCATCGACCGTCTGGGGCGTAACACCATCGACGTGCTGGAGACGGTCGAGGCGCTCAACGCCAAGGGAGTGGCGGTGCTGTCGCTCCGTGAGGGCTTCGACATGAGCACGCCGATGGGCAAGGCAATGCTCACCATGCTGTCGGCGATGGCAGAGCTTGAACGCTCGAACATCAAGGAGCGCCAGTTGGCTGGCATCAAGCGGGCCAAGGCTGAGGGGAAGGCCCTCGGCAGGGAGAAGGTCATCATTGATAAGGAAGTGGCTCAGTGGCGCCAGGAGAACAGCGCCAGCATCAAGGCCACGGCGGAACACTTCGACATCTCACCGGCATCTGTGAAGCGGGCCTGTAGGGCAGCGAAGGTGAGTGCCAGCCTTTAATAATGGTCGGCTATCGAAAACCATGATTCGATGTTCTGAACTTATAGGCTTCACCTTTGCGGTGGGGCTTATTTTTTCCTTATGTCAAGCTGCATCAGGAGTTGAACGAAAAGAGGGCGTTGTAGTTTCTGTTGGCTGCAGGTGCTCAAGGTGTTTTCTTGAGTGCAGACATGAGCTTGTCGAGAAGGCAAGAGTGAGCGTCTCTGAACTTACGAGAAGCATCTTCCATTTTCTTGATCTCGCTTTTTGCGTCTTCCTCGTATTCCGACAACTGGTGTACTACCGATCCAAAATCCATCATGGCATCTCGAATCCTGACTGCGTCGTCGTATCCTTCTTCAAAGTAGATTTCGATTGTTGTCAGAAGGGGGAAATGGAAGCCGAACGAAAGATCTATGCCATTTGCCTTTGCTGCCTCGTATGCAGCGTAAGAGCCTTTCTCGCGAAGAGTAACCACAACCTGCACCATGCGGGGGCTCTCATCTTGACGCATCCGATGAAGTTCGGTGATTGCCTCTTCCAGTTTTTGGCGTTGGACCAGGTCGAACCCTGCCTTTGCTGTCGCCCTATAAGCGCCTCTGGCACCTAGCCAAGCGCCGAGAGCCGCTCCTCCCAACGTGGCACCTGCGGCAATGCCAACTTCCACAAGAGAGGTGCTATTACCGTTCGTAGTAGCGAGAGCAGCCTGGCACTGATGCAGTAGGTAGAAGACTGAATCCATGTGGCCATCCTTGGTGTTGGCATCCTGGCTAGAAAGGGCTGATGCCGAGGCTACAGGATAGCGATGATAAGCGAAGGACTAGAAGGCGGCATGTGGTAAACACATGTGGTAAAAAAGCGAAAGGGCATGTTCTCTAAGCTATTGAAAAGCCTCGAAAACATGCCCTTGAAGTCGGGGTGGCGGAGGGACAGGGATTCGAACCCTGGGTAGGTATTAGCCTACGCCGGTTTTCAAGACCGGTGCATTAAACCGCTCTGCCATCCCTCCGGCTTATGGCTGCGTATATTACCAGCCATGATGGATTCGTCAAGAGGCAGTTTGCGATCAAGACGTTACGCCGCTATCACGAAACGCTTCAACCCTAGTAGTAGAGGCGCAGCCCTACCCGGGTGATCTTGTTGCCGCGCATTTCGTTGACCACCCAGTGAAAACCATGCCAATCCACGTCGTCGCCTACTACCGGGTGCCCACCAACTCTCAGCGAAACGTATTCACCAAGCGTCATCTCCTGTTCTCCCGGGCTCAGGGTCAGGCCGTAGGCCTCGGCTACATCCGACATCAAGGCATCGCCGTCCAGGGTAAAGGTACCGAAGAAGGCACGCACTCGAGCCAGGCGCGCGTCCCCATTGAAGAGACGATTGAGTGCCGGAAGATCGTCGTTGCGCCCGATGACGCAAACCACATCGCCTAGCCGCAATCGGGTGCTGCCCTTGGGATGAAGCATTACGTGCTGTCGAAACATTGCCGAGATAAGGGAACCCGAGGGGAAACGCAACAGCCGAATCGGTATGTCATCCAGAGCCTTATCCTCGACATGATAGACGAACATCTCGTAGTCATTCTCCGGTAACACGCCAAGCGGCCCTCGCCGGTGCGGTGTGGCCGTGGCGGGCACTTCGACCTTCATCAAGCGAGCCATCAACGGCAAGGAGCCACCCTGAATCAGCAGCGACAACAGCACCACTGCGAAGGCGATATTGAAGTACAGAGAGGCGTTCTCGACACCACCGATCACCGGGAAAATGGCCAATACGATCGGAACCGCGCCACGTAACCCCACCCAGGCAATAAAACCGACCTCACGCCAGCGAAATTTGAAGAAGGGTTTGATGGCAATCACTACTGCCAGCGGGCGTGCCACAAAGATCAGTGCCAGCGCAACCAAGAGCGACGGCAAGGCAAAATCGAGCAACTCACTGGGATTAACCAGGAGGCCCAGCACCAGAAAGAGCCCGATCTGACTAAGCCACGCCAGTCCATCGTGAACCGGCAGAATATAATCGAGATGGCGTCCAGGCTGATTGCCTATCATGAGGCCCGTCAGATAGATGGCGAGAAAACCACTGCCCCCCAGCCAACTGGTAGCACCGAAGACACAAAAACCCAGCGCCAGCGCCAGCAATGAGTAGAGTCCCGGTGCCAGATCCAGCCACCGCAGCAAGCGGGCAATGCACCATCCGGCGCCCAACCCGATCGCCAGGCCCAACCCGAACTGAGACAGCAGAAAGATCAGCGTACCTGCTATGCCGCCAAGATCACCGACCAGCAATTCAACCAGGGTCAGCGTCAGAAAGATCGCCATCGGGTCGTTGGTGCCGGACTCAATCTCAAGAGTGGCTCCTACCCTTTCATTCAAGTTGATGCCCTGCCCACCCAGCATCGAGAATACGGCGGCAGCATCGGTGGAACCAACGATAGCGCCGACCAGCAGGCCCTGAACAAGGGTCAGATCGAATACCCACATGGCGAGAAGCCCTACCACACCGCTGGTAATGAAGACGCCCAGGGTGGCAAGTGACAGAGCAGGCTTGAAGCCGACTCGGAAGGTTTTGAGGCGGGTTCGCAGGCCACCATCAAGCAGAATCATGGCCAAGGCCAGGTGGCCGATCAAGAAGGCGAGGGAATAATCATCGAACTCGATACCCAGCACCCCTTCCTCGCCTGCCAGCATGCCCAGGCCAAGAAAGATGACCAGAAGCGGGAGGCCAAACAGGGTGGAAAGTCGGCTTGCGAGGATGCTCAAGGCGATCAGGAAGCCACTAAGCAGAAAGAGAGTATTGATGCTATCCATGGTCATCCGCAGTCGAATCGAGCCAGACCGTAGTATGTCATAGTCGCCGTGTAGCAGCGATGCAGGCCCATGGTGTTGGGTGGCTCATTCATGCTCAAGAGGGATAAACTACTACCGTGTTGGCCGATAAACCCAACGCCCCCTC
Organism: Halomonas salinarum; assembly: GCF_012062845.1. Lineage (GTDB taxonomy): Bacteria > Pseudomonadota > Gammaproteobacteria > Pseudomonadales > Halomonadaceae > Onishia > Onishia salinarum. The sequence goes on along the minus strand of NZ_WWNB01000008.1, from coordinate 121,655 downwards.
TTTGCCTTGGGAGTCCCTACAAGATGACAAGATGTTCGATGCCGCCAGCATGGCGCACCGCTCGGCTCACGAGGCTGATAGCCACCAGTTTGCTTCTTTCCCTGTTCGCGGCAGCTCCCGGCTGGGCCGAGTCATCTGAGAACCAGATGCAGGAGCAAGCATCGTCACAGACGGGTGAAGCGCCTGCGGAAGTGCCGGCACCATCCAGTTCCGATGAAACATCCAGTGACACGCCACAGACGGGGCCTGAGGAAAAAGGCTCGGCGGTTGGTAGCGAAGAAGCAGAAGCGTTGATCGTCGAAGTCCCCTCAGTGGCTAAGGGCTCGCCCGAGCCCATCGAGCCTCCCCCCACACGCGAATTGCACCTGGTGCTCGACTGGTATCCGTCTCTCCATCATGCCGCTGTGTTGATTGCGAAAGCACACGGTGAACTCAAGCGGCAAGGGGTGTCGTTGACCATCACCTCTCCCGCCGACCCTCGCGTACCGGCTAAGCTGGTGGCCGCCGAGCGGGCCGATCTGGCGATGGGACGCCAACCACAGTTGCATATGCTGATCGACGAGGGCCTGCCGCTGGTGCGTGTCGCCACACTGATCGACACCCCCTTATCGTCCCTGATCGTACGTGAGGATAGTGATATCACTACCTTCACAGACCTTGCGGGCAAGACACTCGGTTATGCCTTCAAAGACAGCATCACCCCCATTCTGGCGTCGATGCTGAATCATCACGGTATGTCACTGAATGACGTCAAGCTCGAGAAGCTAGACTTTGACATGGTGCGCGCGCTCACCGAAAAACGCGTCGATGCAGTCATTGGTGCGCCCCGCAATGTCATCCCAGCACTGCTCGCCCAGGAAGGGGTGCCCAGCCGCCGCTTCCTGGCTGAAGAGCACGGCCTGCCCCTTCATGATGGCTTGATACTGATCGCCAACCGAGACCGCCTCGATGGCAAACGCGACGACATCAAGCATTTTCTCACCGCCCTAGAAGAGGCGACCAACTGGACACTCAATCACCCGGATAAAGCCTGGGCGCTGCTCGTTCAGGAGGAGCCGAGTCTGGATAGCACTGCCAACCGGCAAGCCTGGGAGGCCACTCTGCGGCGCATGGCACCGAGTCCCGGGACGCTGAATGCCGGCCGCTACGATGACTTCGAGAAGTTCCTGGAAGCACACTCCTTCATCGACAAGTCGGCATCGGTCAAACGCCTTGCCGTGGAACCTGGCGCGACATAAACGCTTAGCCTGGCACCTGGTCGACCACTGGTGCTACCTGGGCAGCGTCAAGGCGTTGGACGCTGCCTCACTGGCAACTCGACACCGACAGTGCCTGTCAGGACGTAGAAGGCTGATCCAGTGACTCGATGAAATCAGTAACCGTTCGCTGGAAAGCGCTAGGCTGCTCGGCGTGCAGCCAATGGCCAGCATCCAGCGTCGCGATCTGTGCAGATGGCAGGATGTCCTTCACGGCCGGCAACATGTCATCGCTCACATAATGCGAGCGACCACCGCGGAGTAACAGGCTTGGTCCCTCATAGGCACCCTCCCCGGCCGGCTCGCCGCGGATGTCTTCATAGCCTGCTTCGATGTGATCGAGACCGATACGCCAGCGCATACCACCTGCCTCGTCACGTTCCAGGTTAGTTGCCAGGAACATGCGAATGGGCTTTTCATCGACATGCTTGGCCATCAGGGCATCAACCTCACGGCGGTTAGCGGGGGCATTGGCCTCCACATGCCGCAATGCCTTGAAGATCTCATCATGACCGTGATCGTAAGTCACCGGGGCTATGTCGGCGATGATCAGAGAGGCCACACGCTCGGGCGCCAGCCGCGCCACCGTCATCGCCACCTTGCCACCCATCGAGTGACCCAGAAGATGACATTGGGCGATTTCAAGCCGGTCCAGCGCGGCTAACACGTCCTCTGCCATGGCCTGGTAGGCCATCCCCTCCAGATGCGGAGAGCGCCCATGATTGCGCAGGTCCAGCACCACGACTCGATGCCGACGCTCCCACTGTTTGGCGAGTGACCGCCAGTTGTCGGCACTGCCCAGCAGGCCATGGATCACCACCAATGGCGTGCCTTCACCACCACTATCGAGGGTATGCAGTTCAGCTGTCATGAGATCTCCTGAAAATGAGTGCCGGTGAACATAGATGAGAACGAGCTAACGACTCAGTAGCCTTCGGCCAGCGCTGGATCACGATCGCTTTGGCCTGTCCATGCCATTAAGCGCCGGCTCAGCCAGGCCAGCAACAGGCCGTAAAGAGGCAAGAAGAAAAGCAGACTGATACCGAGCTTGATGGCGTAATCGACCCAGGCAATCTCCGGCCAGTTGGCGGCCATGAAGGCATCAGGACTGTTGTGAAAGGCGATCGAGAAAAAGGCAAAGGTATCCGCCAGATTGCCAAACAGTGTCGATACGGCTGGTGCTACCCACCAGGCACGCAGTCGACGCAACCGGTCGAAGATCTGAATATCCATTAGCTGGCCCAGCACATAGGCCATGAAACTTGCCAGGGCGATACGCCCCACGAACAGGTTCCATTCAGTCAACGCGCCGAATCCAGCGAAACTGCCCTGCGGAAAGATTACCGAGACGACATAGGACACCAGGAGTGCGGGCAACATCACGCGGGCGATGATCATCCGCGCGGGTCCCTTGCCGAATAGTCGTACGGTCAGATCGGTAGCAAGAAAAATGAACGGAAAGCTGAACGCCCCCCAGGTGGTATGGAAGCCAAACAGCGTAAAGGGGAGCTGAACAAGATAGTTACTGGTGGCGATCACGGTAATGTGAAAAGCCATCAGAATGCCCAGACAGCGACGTGTCTGGGCGGGTGTTAACGTAAACATGGGTCGCCTTTTTTGGTAAGCGGAGGGGTGAGGGAACCCTCGAAACACAGAGCGCCACGGCTTAAGCCGTGGCGCTCCTCGTATACGTCAGTATACCTGCTCCCCTGGGGAGGGTGAAACGCGCTTAGTTCGCCTTGCCGGACTTGGGTGTATCGGCGGCAAGCGATGCGTCACGCTCGGGCCAGGCATTGGGGTCGACCTTGCCCGCAAGCTTGGGAAAGCGGCGCGGATCGAAGACAGGCTCGACGCCAGCGCGCAGTTGACGATCGTAATCCTTGAACAGCGCCACGGCGAGCGGCGAAAGCAGCAGAATAGCCACCAGGTTGATCAACGCCATCATGCCCATCGACAGATCGGCGAAACCCCAGATGGCCTTGAGACTGCTCACCGAGCCGATCATCACCATCGCCAGCACCGCCAGGCGGTAGATGAACACCACGGTACGGGCGCGGCGAGGTCCGGCCAGATACTCGATGTTGCTCTCGCCATAGGAGTAGTTGGCAATCACCGAGGTGAAGGCGAACAACAAGATGGCAATGGCAATGAACATGCCGCCCCAGTCACCGACATGAGACGATAGCGCCGCCTGGGTCAGCTGAATGCCATTGGGCGAATCGCCACTGGCCATCATCGGGCCAGAAATGATGATGATGGCCGCCGTGGCGGTACAGATCACCAGCGTATCGAGGAAGACACCCAGCATCTGGATAAAGCCCTGAGCCGCCGGGTGATTCGGTTTGGTGCTGGCGGTAGCGGCCGCGTTCGGCGCCGAGCCCATGCCGGCTTCGTTGGAGAAGAGGCCACGCTTGATGCCTTGCATCATCGCCTGCGCCACGGCATAACCCACGGCGCCGCCAGCGGCCTGCTCGATGCCGAAGGCGCTGCGCAGGATGGTCATGATCGCACCCGGCAGTTCGGGCGCGTTCATTGCCACAACGACCAGCGCCAGCGCCAGGTAGAGCACTGCCATCAGCGGCACAATCAACTCCGCGACCTTGGCGATCGATTTCAGGCCACCGAAGATGATCGGTGTCACCACCGCTACCAAGGCAATACCCACCATCCAGGGCGGTACTTCGAAGGCCTGCTCCATGGCCAGCGCAATGGAGTTGGCCTGGACACTATTGAAGGCAAGGCCGAAGGCGATAATCAGACACACCGAGAAGGCCGTGGCCAACCAGCGGGAACCGAGCCCTCGCTCGATATAATAGGCCGGGCCACCACGGAAGGTTTGGTCCCCGTGGTTGACCTTGTAAGCCTGCGCCAGGGTCGACTCGACAAAGCTTGTTGACATGCCGACAACGGCCGTCATCCACATCCAGAACACGGCACCCGGACCACCGAAGTAGATAGCCACGGCTACCCCTGCCAGGTTGCCGGTGCCCACGCGTGCGGCAAGACTGGTCGACAGCGCCTGGAAGGAGGAAATGCCTTCCCCACCTTCACGAGAACGCCTGAGCAGCTTGAACATGTGGCCGAAATAGCGGAACTGCACGCCACGGGTCATGACAGTAAATAAGAGCCCTGCCCCGATGAGCAGGTATATCAGCACGCTGCCCCAGATCAGGCCGTTACCGGCGCTGACCAAACTGGTGAAAAGGTCAGAAAATGAAGTATCCATGGTAATGCTGGGCACCCTTTGTGAAGTAATTGTCGCCCGACATTCTTCATACAATAGGCTTTTGCGCAAGTATCCCCATGGAATGGGGGTCTTTCACCGTCTTTTTGCCAGGCTTTTACATGATTGCCCGCTATTTCCCTGCCTTACCCCTTTCGCGCCTTTCTCCGACCTTGGCAGTGGGGCATAATCCGCGCCGCCAATGCCCTGCTAGCAATAGCTCTTCATAACCATCGCGCCCTGCGCCCGACACGATACCAATCACCATGGAACTGACCTCGCACGCCACCTCATACCTGTCACTGCTTGCGCCACTGGTGGCTATCGGTCTTGCGGTCCTCACCCGTCACGTTCTTATCTCGTTGGCCGTGGGCAGCATAGTCGGCGCTCTGTTGCTGAATGACATCCAGCCACTGGCCACCGCCGCCGATCTTGTCCGCCGCTTGATTGGCGTCTTCTGGACACTGCCCGAGAGCAGCGATGCCGGCTGGGGAGAGGCGAATAGCTGGAACCTGTCGATTCTGGCCTTCCTGCTGCTGCTGGGGGCCATGGTTGCGATGGTCACGCTATCCGGCGGCACCAGAGCCTTCGGTGAGTGGGCTCGCGAGCATGTCCGCACGCGCCGTGGCGCTCAGCTAACCACGGTGCTGCTTGGCGCGATCATCTTCATCGATGACTACTTCAATAGCCTGGCCGTTGGCAACATCAGCCGACCGCTGACGGATCGCCAAGGCATATCCCGCGCCAAACTGGCTTACCTGATCGATTCCACCGCCGCCCCCATCTGTGTAATCACCCCAATCTCCAGCTGGGGCGCCTATATCATCAGCTTGGTCGGTGGAGTGCTCGCCGCCCATGCGGTGACCGACATCACTGCCCTGCAGGCCTTCCTGGAGATGTCGGCGTTGAATTTCTATGCCATCAGTGCCTTGGTATTGGTTATCTCAAGCGCCTGGCTGGACCTGAACCTCGGTGCCATGCGCCGTCATGCGGACATGGCCCGTAAAGGGGACGTCTTCGATGGCTCACGAGGCGAACCACCGGGCAATTTGACTATCGAAGAAGCCGAGGGCGGTCGAATCCGCGACCTGCTACTGCCGATTCTTACCCTGGTGGCCGCCACCGTGGCGATGATCCTGTATACCGGCGCTTCAGCCCTGAGTGCCGATGGCCAGGCCTTCAACCTGCTCGGCGCCTTCGAACAAACCGATGTCGCCACGTCACTGCTGGCCGGCGGCGCAGTGGCACTGATCGCCACGCTTGCGCTGCTATGGCCTCGCTCAACGGTTCGCCGTCGCGCCGGACTCGCGCTGCTGCGCGGTATTCATAGCATGCTGCCGGCGGTGTATATCCTGGTGCTTGCCTGGCTATTGACCGGCATCATCTCGGACCTGGGCACCGGCGCCTACCTGGCCAGCCTGGTCGAGGGCGTGCTGGCCGCCCAATGGCTGCCGATGCTGCTGTTCGTGCTGGCCGGCATCATGGCGTTCGCCACCGGCACCAGTTGGGGGACCTTCGGCATCATGCTGCCCATCGCTGGCGACATGGCTGCCGCAACAGACATCGCCATGCTGCTGCCCATGATGGGGGCGGTTCTGGCTGGCGCCGTCTTCGGTGATCATTGCTCGCCAATCTCCGATACGACCATCCTCTCCTCCACCGGTGCTGCCTGCCATCACATCGATCATGTGCTCACCCAGCTGCCCTATGCCGGTCTGGGTGCCCTCTCGACCCTTGCCGGCTATCTGACACTGGGGCTCACTGGCTCGGGGCCTCTCGGCTTGATGGTGACACTGGCAGTTCTGGCGCTCGCCGTCGCCTGGCAACACCGCCTCCAACCTAGCCAACCAGGAGCCTAGACGCCAGGCTGGTCTCGCCAAGTGTTAGTCAAGTACGCACGTGACGGCTAGACGACCCACCCAAATACAAGGCACAGCATTGCGCGAGAGAATATAAAAAGAGGCCACCTTACTCATCAAGGTGGCCTCCTCTTTTTGTGGCTTTAGTGGCAAGCCTTGTAAATCGCGAGTCCTGGCATGATGTCGCCATGCAAGCCGGGAGCGTCAGTCCAACGGCTGAGCTTCATTTGCCAAGCCAAGGTCGCGGTCGCACATCAAGTCGTGGACTTCCTGCAAGCTGGTCGGGTCATCGATGGTTGAGGGAATCGCGAACTCTTTCCCGTCGGCAATCGTGCGCAAAAGCTTGCGCAGAATTTTCCCCGACCGCGTCTTGGGCAGGCGGTTGACCACCAGGACCTGCTTGAGGCTGGCGATGGCGCCAATCCGCTCGCGAACCAGGGAGACCAGCTCACTTTCTAGCTTAGGCTCGTCACCATCAAAGCCATCCTTGGGAATGACCAGGCCGACTGGTACCTGTCCTTTTAGCGCATCGTGTATGCCAATTACCGCGCACTCGGCTACCGCCGGGTGCCCACCGAGAACCTCTTCCATTTCGCCGGTGGAAAGCCGGTGCCCAGCCACGTTGATGACATCATCGGTGCGCCCCATGATGAAAAGATATCCCTCGTCATCGAAGTGGCCACCGTCACCGGTCAGGTAACACCCCGGAAAGGCTGACATATAGGCCTGCTGGAAACGAACCGGGTCGCCCCATATCCCGGCCAAACAACCAGGCGGCATGGGTTCGCGAATCACCACACTGCCCTCTTCACCTGCAGGAACCGGCTCACCATCCCGTCCCAGAACCTGGACATTGAAACCGGGGACCGGAAAAGTCGCCGAACCGGCCTTGCTGGGCATAGGCTCCAAGCCCTGAAGATTGGCGGCAATTGCCCAGCCGGTCTCGGTCTGCCACCAGTGATCAATCACAGGCACATTCAGCAGATCGTTCAGCCAATGATAGGTCGGGGGGTCGAGACGCTCACCGGCAAGAAACAGCGTTTTAAGGCAGGAAATATCGTACTTCTCAAGCCACTTGCCGTCCGGATCCTCCTTCTTTATTGCTCTGAAGGCCGTAGGTGCAGTAAAGAAGGTTTTGACACCGTACTCGGCGATCAAGCGCCAAAAAGCACCGGCATCCGGTGTGCGTACAGGCTTGCCCTCATAGACCAACGTGGTGCAGCCACGTAGTAGCGGGGCATAGACGATGTAGGAATGCCCCACTACCCAGCCGACATCCGATGCCGAGAAGAACACCTCACCGGGTGCCATGTCATAGATGACATCCATGGAATAGTGCAACGCCACGGCATGCCCGCCATTGTCTCTCACCACCCCCTTCGGTTTGCCGGTAGTGCCAGACGTATAGAGTATATACAGCGGGTCAGTGGCCTTGACGGGCACACAAGCGGCCGGTTCAGCCTTGGCGACGAGCTCTGCCCAGTCATGATCCCGCTCCCCCATCTCGCCGCGAGCCTGATCACGTTGAAGAATCACGCAGCCTTCGGGCTGGTGGCGGCTCTGCATCAGTGCTTCATCCAGCATCGGCTTATAGGGAATGATGCGATCGACCTCGATCCCGCAAGAGGCGGCAATCACTACCTTGGGCTCGGCATCGTCGATGCGCATGGCAAGCTCGTGAGGGGCAAAGCCACCAAACACGACGGAATGAACGGCACCGAGTCGTGCACATGCGTACATCGCCACCAACGCTTCAGGCACCATGGGCATGTAGATCACCACACGATCACCCTTGCTAACCCCCATCGTCGCCAGCGCACCGGCAAACACCGCTACCTCATCACGCAGTTCACGATAGCTCAGGCGTCGACGCTGCCCCGTGACGGGGGAGTCCCAAAGCACGGCAGCCTGTTGTCCGCGGCCCTGATCGACGTGATGATCCAGGGCGGCATGGCAGGTATTCATCTCACCATCGACGAACCAGCGCGCATGCCCCTGCTCGTCATAGTCGAGAATGGTCGCCGGCGGCGTGAACCAGGGAATGCGCTGGGCCTGTTCGGCCCAGAAGGATTCAGGCTGATCGATGGCATGGCGATAGGTGTCGTGATAGCGGCTCATGGCAGTACCTTAAGTGGAAATGAGCATCTTGGACCTCGATGCGGGTGCAACCCTTGGCGGCCTCCGCACAAACGATTGTTGACACTCTAGAGGTTTTCTCAGGTTTTTCTCTGCGACAATGGGCTAACCATCAACCTAACCGCCAATATTGTTGACAACGATCAAGCTTCCCGTATATCAGCCAGACCTCACGAGCGACCTATCAGACGTTGATACTGCGTTGGTCTTAAATGATTCATGCTTGCAGTGTTAATAAAACTTTACTAAACCGATATAAAAGATTCGCTTAATGAAGCGAGTAGTATCCGTCCGATTGCCCTGTAGGCAGTATCTCATCAGTCCGACGAGCATCGTGATGACAGACACAACGTGGTGCCGGCAATCAGCCAAGGAGGGTGATGCTCGCGCATTTCCCTACCCGGCGTGTTTTGCCTTCAACACTGACCTTCAGGCAAGCGCACGCCAGAACCGTCAGGAGACCACTTCATGAGCTCGCGCCAATCCGCCATTCAACTGCTCGAAGCCGGAGATCCTGTCCTGAGCACCGCGACATCGTTGCTCAAGGCTATGGCGAATGAAAACCGGCTTCGCATTCTGTGCCTGCTAGATGAGGCTGAACTTTCTGTTTCCGAGCTCAACGCGCGTCTGAGTCTCAGCCAATCTGCCCTGTCACAGCATTTGGCCATTCTTCGCCGGGAAGGCATGGTCACCACCCGGCGCGCGTCTCAAACCATTTATTACTCGCTGAAGGGTGACCAGGCGAGGGGCATCATCGACGCCATCAGCCGTCTATACCTGAACCAGTCGAATTGATCCTCCCTCCCCATCGATACAACGACAAACGCCTCGAGAGTTGCCTCGAGGCGCTTGCTTGCAGGGCATCAGCGTATTGCCCAGCTGTGATCATGGACGTTGCCTGGCACACATGAACCTGTGGGCTCTTCAGCGCAGCGTGCCTGGCCAGGAGCAAAGACCTAGCGCTTGAGCCACCGACTGGCGTCAACGGCTTCCAGCATACGGGTCATGCCCCGCTCGATGCCCGCTGACAGGGAAAGCCCCAGGCGTTCTGGCAGCCCTTTCTGTGCTTCCAGGCGCACGGTCAGCACTCGAGCACTCTGCATACGCTTCAGGAGGTAGGCATCGCTGGTCATGACCTCGTCGGCCAAGCCCTTCTCGATGGCATCTTGCCCATACCATATTTCACCAGTAGCCAACTGTTCGATATCCATCGACGGACGCCGCTCGCTGATATGGCGCTTGAAGAGGTCATGAGTATGCTCGATATCGGCAAGGAACTTATCGCGCCCCTCTTCGGTATTTTCGCCAAGCACCGTAAGTGTTCGCTTGTAGCGCCCGGCAGTCAGGACCTCGACATCGACATCATGGCGCTTGAGCAGGCGGTGAACATTGGGCACCTGCGCCACCACCCCTATCGAGCCCAGCACGGCGAAGGGCGCGACCTGAAGGCGATCCGCACAACAGGCCATCATGTAACCACCGCTAGCGGCCACCTTGTCGACACAAATCCGGGTACTGATGCCAGCTTCACGTAACCGGTCGAGTTGGGCGGCCGCAAGGCCATAGGCATGCACCAGGCCACCTGCAGATTCGAGTCGCACCACCACTTCATCGCCCTCGGTCACGACGTCCAGCAACGCCGAAATCTCCTCCGCAAGGTGCGCCGTACCCGAGGCCTTGAGATCACCATGGAAGTCGATCACCCAGACACTGCTTCGCCCGGACTTATCGCCACCGTGCTTTTGTGCCTGCTTGTCATCGCGGCGAAAGATCTTGAGCAACCGTTTACGGCCTGACGGCTCGGTCGCCGCCAGTTTCAGGCGACGCACCCGCTTGCGCTGGCGAAGGTTGAGCTCCTCAATGCGAAGCTGTGCGGGTGTTTCTCCCTGCCCACGACCTTTCGTGATGAGAACGATGATGACACCCAACACCGCCAACACCGTAAGGGCCTGAGCCAAGAACATCGTATAGTCCAATATCCAATCGTTCACTACTGTCTCCTTGGGTGAGCGCGTTCTCGAACCTGCCGATTCCATCATCCTGCCGACAAACGGAAAAGCTTTTCGGCAGGATGATTCTATAAAGTCTTGATCAAAACATTCGTTTTAAATAGCCTCAGTCGGGATAGAGGCTATCAATGCCCTCGACTTTTTCCTTCGCTGATATCGCCCCCAAGGATTCATCATGACCGACAACGTACTCGAAAAACTCCAGACACGCTTCGACTCTCAGGCGGCGCAAGGCATGGACGATGTATTCCAATTCAATTTCAGCGACAAGGGCAGCTACTACCTGGTGGTCAAGGAGGGCAGCCTGGATATTCAGGAAGGCGAGCACGACGATCCCTCGGTGACGCTGTCAATGTCCAGCGACACACTGAAAGGCGTAATGAACGGAGATATCAGTGGCATGAGCGCCTTCATGAGCGGTCAGCTCAAAGCGACCGGGAATGTCATGCTGGCAACACGATTGAACAGCCTTTTCCCAAGCCGCTAACCACATCGGCTCGCCTTACAACCCTCAACGACATCATGCGAAGGCGGCCCATCATTCTTGTGACCCGCCTTGCCTTGCTTAGTAGCCTCGCGCTGAGACGGCCTTGAGATGGGTATCGATCAACTGTCTGGAGATCGAAAAATCGGGGGGTAGCTCAGGCAGTTCGTGGGGATGGAACCAGGCCGCATCGGCGATTTCTCGGTCATCGATGCGAATATCTCGGCTAGCCGCCTCGGCGAAGTACCCAAGCATCAGCGAATGCGGAAATGGCCAGGCCTGACTGCGGAAATAGCTGGTCCGCCCGACCGAGACACCCACCTCCTCGAACACTTCGCGCCGGACGGCTTCTTCTGCCGACTCGCCCGGCTCAATGAAGCCCGCAAGGGTCGAATAACGCCCCACCGGGAAGCGTGGGCTGCGCCCTAACAGCATGGCATCACCGTGAGTGACCAGGGTGATGATACACGGCGAGATACGGGGATAGTTGCGATGACCACAGGCATCACAGTGCATCGCAAACTCCCAGGCGACATGGCGGGCCCGGCTGCCACAACGACCACAGAAGCGGTGATTCTGCCACCAACTGGCAACCTGCAGCGCGGTCGACATCAGTGGAAAATAATCGTCAGGCAGGTTCGACAGCCAGGCACGTCCATCTGGCCAATCTTCCGCAGCCTGAGGGTCATCATCATCGAATACCAGCGCTATCGGCTGGTTATGCCAGTAGCCAAGGGGAAGCGCTTCGGAAGGCCAGGGGCCAGGACCGTGCAGAGGTGCGCCCTCCTCCCCGGGAGCGAATCGCCCTCGGTGCAGGCGGAGCATCCATCCTGACGACGCCCCCTTGGGAAGAATGCGCTGAAACATCAGCTCACCTCGCCATCAGGCGAACCAGGCGCCTGGGACCAGCCTGGTAAATGATCCCAGGCACACTCACCCGACGCCTCGCGTATACCTGCCAACTTGGCATGATGCGCCGCCAACTCTGCATCGTTCGGCGCAACGACAGTAAGACGAGGGCGCGCCTCATCCAGGCGTCGGATATCACTGCTCTGCTGCGCGCTGTCTTGTTCATTGCCAGATTGGGCATCCAACGTCAGTGCTGTCTGCCCACCGGTCATGTGCAGATACACATCGGCCAGAATCTCGGCATCCAACAACGCGCCGTGCAGCACTCGATGGCCATTCTCTATCTGATAGCGCTTGCATAGCGCATCGAGGCTATTACGCTGCCCTGGGTGCATCTTTCGCGCCATTACCAGCGTGTCGAGTATCCGGCAATGGTCTGCGACGGGCCCCAGAGGCGTGCTGCGCGTGGCGTTGAGCATCGACAGCTCGTTATCGATGAAACCAACATCGAAGGGCGCATTATGGATAACCAGCTCGGCGCCTTCGATAAAGGCCCAGAATTCATCAGCAATCGCCGCAAAGACGGGCTCGTTGGCTACACGGTCATTGGTGATCCCGTGAATGCCGATCGCCTCTTCCTCAATGTCCCTTTCCGGGTTGATGAACTGATGGTAAGTGCGACCGGTCAGGCGTCGATTGATCATCTCCACACCCCCGATCTCGATCAGGCGATGCCCATCACGAGGGTCGATGCCCGTGGTTTCGGTATCAAGAATGATCTGACGCATGATATCTCTCTGTGTTTAAGCGGGCTTTCTGATTAGGAATGACGCTATATCGCCTCGAACGTCAGTAAGCTCAGCGGCATTGAGTCCGTCATGATGCTGCACATATGAATCGTTAGGCGATATTCATGCGCCTCTCAGGGCTGTGTTGCAGAACTGGCGCCAGCTTACGGGCGGCAACGGCAAACCAGGGGGCGCTGCTAGCCAGGCGAGGCCTGGTGCTCGTCAATCGCCTCATTTGCCAAGGCATCTGCCGCATCGTTGCCTGGATGGCCACTATGGCCCTTGACCCAGTGCCATTCGATGGAGTGGCGATGCGTTTCCTTGAGCAGTTCCTGCCAAAGCTCAGCATTCTTGACCGGTTGGCGAGACGCTGTTTTCCAGCCCTTCTTCTGCCAGCCATGGATCCACTCGGTGATGCCTTTACGCAAGTACTGAGAATCTGTCCATAGTGCCACCTGGCACTCTCGCTTGAGCTCACGCAAGGCCATGATGGCTGCCATCAGCTCCATACGATTATTAGTGGTTCTGGCTTCAAACCCCTTGAGCCGCTTCTCGTGATCACCGCTCTTCATGAGGGCGCCCCACCCTCCGGGACCAGGATTGCCTCGACAGGCCCCATCGGTATAAATCGTCACGCTGGTTAATGCGGTGTCAGTCACCCTCGGTCATCCTATCGGGTTGTCGTGCCAAGCCGGTTGCGCGGCCAATGCCGGCAGCTCCCAGCGAAGAGCTCATCCTCAGCCGCGGCCGCTGAACGGTCGCCAGATGTGAACGACGCCGAGCACGTATCATGAACGTATCCCCGAGCGGCAGATTATAACGCCGGCCCAGGGCCTCAAGGCCGGTATTGCGGGGCGCGCCACCCGGCCAGTGAAAACCGCAGTAGTCTACCCGCTCGATCTCAAAATCGACAAATGTCAGCCAGTCCTTGAGCCGACCGGGCGTTCGCCAGTGACCATTCCAAGGCAAGCGTCGACGTTTGTGGGGCATGAGACGATTCCAGCCGGAGACGCCCTGGGGACTCCAGCCAAAGATGAGCAATCGCCCCTCATCCGCCGTGACTCTGGCGGCTTCCTGCAGGACATGATGAGGCTGAGCGACAACCTCCAACAGGTGATGGATCACCACCAGCGTCATGGATTCGTCAGGCAAGGGCAGCTGCTCAGGCAGGCAAACCAGCGTTGAGGGATGCTCGGCAAGCTCATGCGTGGGTGACCACTGAATGGAGTGGTTGATCGGGCACATGTCAGTCAATGTCGATGTCATACCCAGCTCAAGGCTGTGAGCACCGAATAGACGCTCGCACACAGGTCCCAGGCAGGCGCGCTCCGCTGCCCAGTGCGCACGCCCATCCTCAGTGGACCAATAGCGACGGGCTTCTCGCACCACCCTTGCCAGGTATATCGGATCAGGCGAATTTGACACGCTAAGCCGGAGCCTCCAAGGTAACGACTATTTTTGACAACGACCATACAGTCATCATGCGGAATGGCCTGCAATGACATGGTAGTTAGTCGGTATAGCTCACATCACTGTGCATGATAGCGAACTGCCCTCCTACGATACGGCCATCACTTTAGGCTGAAAGCATCGAGACACCTCAGGGATGATAGGTAGCTCGCCACGGCGAGGTAAGGTTGAGGCGGTCCCGGTGATGATGAACGGTGATGGTACAGCGCTGAAGAAGTGCGGTTCAAATAGGCTTGAGCGCAGAGAACACTCATATACTGATACGCCATTTACCGCCACCATGCTCGCCTGCTTATTGATTCGCAACCGCTGACAGCAATATAGCAGCATGAATCGCCCGACATGATGCCGTCTAAAATCGAGGATACACCCCCCATGCTGAGCGTGACACCGATCCCGGCCTTCAAGGACAACTACATCTGGCTATTACGCCAGGACACCAGCCCCAAGGTGGCGGTTGTCGATCCGGGCGATGCCTCGCCGGTTATCGAGCTCCTGGAGCGTGAGGGCTTGACCCTTGGCACCATCCTCATCACGCATCATCACCCCGATCATACGGGAGGCCTTCCTGAGCTTATCGAACGCTACCATCCCCGCGTCATTGGCCCGGATAACCCGAGGATAGACGGCATTGATGAACGCTTGGCAGATGGCGACGAGTGCCTTGTGATGGGGCGGCGTTTCGAGGTCATGGCGGTACCCGGTCACACGCTGGATCATATCGCCTTCTTTGCCGCTGGCGTACCGCCTCTACTGTTCTGTGGTGACACCCTATTCTGTGGAGGCTGTGGCCGACTCTTCGAGGGCACAGCCGAACAGATGCATGCCTCACTCTCACGGCTGACCACCCTGCCCGGCGACACTCTGGTTTTCGCCGCGCATGAATACACGCTTGCCAATCTGGAATTTGCCAAGGCGGCTGATCCGGAGAATACGCTCCTCGACGCCTTTCAACGAGATTGCAAACGAGCACGCGATCTGGAGCGACCCACGCTTCCCAGCAACATGGCACGCGAGATGCAGATCAACCCGTTTCTGCGTAGCGACCAGCCAAGCGTTCAGCGGGCCGCCGCCAACCAAGGCGAAACAGACACGCCGCTTGCCACCTTCGCCACCCTTCGTGCCTGGAAAGATGCCTTTTAAGTCACTCTGGCCCTTTAATCAGCAGGCCAGGCACTTTTCATTTCCCAGAACCATCTGCCCCTGGACGCACTAGCATCGCGCCCGAGAGGACCCTAGATTTATGTCAACTTACATCACTGCGCGCCGCCGGATTATTTGTATGGCCGGTACGCTCATCAGCAGCCTGACCCTTGCTGCCTTCGCGGCCAAGGCCAATACGCTTGATACTGGCGGCGACCAATATAGAAGCGGAGAACACCAGAGCTTCAAATACGACCATCAGTCCCATACACATTTCTGGGACGAGCTAGCGCTCAAGAAACCGGATCTTTGGGAAACGCTGCGCCAGCGCTTTGCCTGGCAGGATCAGGTTGATCAACCTCGTGTACAGGAATGGATTGATCATTATCAGCAACGGCCCCAAAACATCGCCGACATCATCCACCGCTCACGCCCCTGGATGCATTGGATCATCAGCCGCGTCGAAGATCGCGGACTGCCCGGCGAAATCGCCCTGCTGCCCTTCGTTGAGAGCGCCTTTGATACCCAGGCTCGCAGCCACCGCGGCGCCACTGGGCTATGGCAATTCATGCCCCGCACCGGCGACGCGCTGGGACTGACGCGTACTCGTGGCTACGACGGTAGACTGGACGTGGTTGCAGCCACCGAGGCGGCGCTGGACTACCTTGAGGGCCAGGCGGCCCAGTGGTACGAGGGCGACATGGAACTCTCGCTTGCCGCCTACAACGCGGGCGCTGGCACCGTTAACCGTGCCCAGCGTGCCGCGGAGAACCGAGGGCAGCCATCTGACTACTGGCACCTGCGCTTGCCAAGCGAGACCATGGACTATGTGCCCAAACTGCTGGCGATTTCGGCAATCATCAATGATCCAGAGCGCTATCAGCTGTCTCTGCCATCCATCGAGAACTCACCCGCCGTTGCCGCGGTCGAGATCGATGTTCCGCTAAGCATGGATCGTCTATCCCATATGGCCAATGTCAGTGCGGAGCGCCTTGAAACGCTGAACCCGGGGCATCTTGATGGCTTCTTGAATCCTGCCAATACGCCGGAACTCGTTGTGCCCGCCGACGCCAAGGCCACGCTATTAGCCAACCTGAATAGCGTCTCCACTGGCACGGTCCGTTACGTGGTAAGCAGTGGCGACAACCTGTCGGCCATCGCCGATCAGCATAACGTAAGCCTGGCGTCTCTTCGCCAGCGCAACGGCCTCAGTGGTGACATGATCCGCGCCGGCCAGACACTGTATATCCCCAACCAGACAATCCTTGCCTCCAACTGACACCCCGGAGGATGCGCGGCCCCTTGCGTTTTAGGCGGATAGCGCGCGGCAGAGTTTACAAGTCACGCGCCGGCTGACACCTTAACGGCTGGGCTCGCATCACCAGATGTGAGCCGCCCGACAGGATTCAAGGATGTCGCCGATGATCACTGCTGCCTTCCCCCTTCATGCCCGAGCGTCTCGGGGCCGCCTCACTATTTCCTGGGTTGCCATGGCGAGCCTGGCCGTACCGGCCCTGGCGATGGCTTCGACTCCAGCGCCTACCGTTCATGGCCTGGCACTCTATGGTGAGCCTGCCCTGCCAGCAGATTTCAAGCATTTCCCCTACGTCAATCCTGACGCACCCAAAGGCGGGAGCCTGTTGCGGGCAGCCATTGGTGGCAGCTTTGATTCGACCAACCCTTTCATCGTGCGTGGCACCGCGGCCGCCGACCTAGACCAAATCTATGACACCTTGCTCGAGGGCAACCCCGACGAGACCTTCTCGAGTTACGGCCTGCTCGCCGAGGGCATTCGCCTTGACCCACAAAGACGCTGGATCGAGTTCGACCTGAGACCCGAGGCACGCTTTCATGATGGAGAGCCAGTCGAGGCCAGTGATGTGGTCTTCAGTTTCAAGACCCTGACGGAACAGGGACAGCCCTTCTATGCGGCTTACTACGAAGATGTCACCGGCGTCCGTGCACTGGATGATGACACCGTGCGCTTCGAGTTCGCGCCGGATAATTCCCGAGAACTGCCACTGATCATCGGCCAACTGCCGATCCTGCCCGAGCACTTTTGGCGCAGCCGCGACTTCAGCGCCACCACGCTTGATCCACTTCTCGGCTCAGGCCCTTATCGCATCAGCGAGGTACAGCCCGGTCAACGCATTGTCTATGAGCGGGTGGAAGATTATTGGGGCAAGGACCTGCCAGTGAATCAGGGCCGCCACAATATCGACGAGCTGGTGTATGACTACTATCGCGACCAGACAGTGGCACTTGAGGCTTTCAAGGCCGGCAGCCTGGACATGCGCATTGAGTCCAGTGCCCGCCAGTGGGCAACCGCCTATGACTTCCCCGCCGCCGAAAACGGCTTCGTCAAGCAACTGACGATTCAGGATGGCCAGCCGTCCGGCATGCAGGCCTATGTGATGAACCTGCGACGCGATACCTTCAAGGATCCCCGCGTTCGCGAAGCCATCAATCTGGCTTTCGATTTTTCCTGGCTCAACGACAATCTTTTCTATGGCGCCTATAAGCGCACTGAGAGCTTTTTTGAAAACTCTCCCATGGCGGCCGACGGCTTGCCGTCAGAAGAAGAGCTTGCCCTTCTTGAGCCATTTCGCGACCAGCTCCCCGCTGCCGTCTTCGAAACACCGCTGCCACTGGAAGAGCCCGAGAAGCTGCGACCACGCCTGGCCAAAGCCCTGGATCTGCTCAACGAGGCTGGCTATGTCGTCCGTGATGGGACGATGACCCATGTTGAGACCGGAAAGCCGTTAAGCGTGGAAGTGCTGCTCTATGACACTCAGTTCGAGCGGGTCGTCCAGCCATTGCTGCGCAACCTGGCCCGTCTCGGCGTGCAAGGCGATATCCGCATCGTTGATGTAAACCAGTATTTAAATCGACTGCGCAGCTTCGATTACGACATGATCGTCGGCAGCTTCCCGCAGTCCAACAACCCAGGCAATGAGCAGCGTGAGTACTGGACCAGTGAGTACGCACACGAGCCTCAGAGTCGTAACTTGATCGGCCTGGAAAATCCGGCAGTCGATTCACTGGTCGAGACGCTGATTCGCGCCGATAGCCGCGATGAGCTCAACACCGCTGCCCACGCTCTGGATCGCGTGCTGCGCCATGGGTTCTATGTGGTGCCTCAGTGGTTTCTCGACAAAACACGAATCGCCGTGTGGGACATGTTCGACTATCCGCAGCCATTTCCAGAGTACAATCTCGATCTGGCCGCCTGGTGGGTCGATCCGGAACGGGCAGCCGACATCAGGAAGCGTCAACGGAGTCGCTGACATTAGCCCCATCACTCCTGATCCGGCACCAATTCGGGGTGGCGGGGCTTACAACACCCCATCGCTGGCGTCCCTTAGCGAGATCCATGGAAGCCCGTCGTCAGATGACCGGTTACACCCAGCCGTGCATCAACGTCCCGGGCCGTTTTCACTGAAGCTACTGCTGGAATGCTAAAAAGGACTCTTCGTGCCTGCCTACGTCCTTCGCCGCCTATTGCTGATGATTCCTACACTGCTGGGAATCCTGTTGCTCAACTTCATCATCGTTCAAGCCGCGCCTGGCGGTCCCATCGACCAGATGCTCGCACGGACCCAGGGGTTGGACAGCTCGGCCAGCACGCGACTCGAGGGCGGTGGTGGTGATCGTGTCCAGGGGGAGTCCCGCGGCTCGAGAGGCATCGAAGAACGCTTCATCGCTCAGCTCGAGGAACAGTTTGGCTTCGACAAACCGGCCCATGAACGGTTTTTCGACATGCTCGGCAACTATGCCACCTTCGATTTCGGTGAAAGCTTCTTTCGCGACCGACCGGTCGTCGATCTGATGATCGAGCGGCTTCCCGTCTCGATCTCACTGGGACTCTGGACGACCTTGCTGGTCTACCTGATCTCGATTCCCTTGGGGGTGCGCAAGGCCTTGCGCCATGGTTCGCCCTTCGATGTCTGGACCTCAGGCCTGGTAATCGTCGGCTATGCGATTCCCGGTTTTCTGTTCGCGATCCTGCTGATCGTGCTGTTTGCTGGCGGCAGCTACTTCGATGTCTTCCCGTTACGCGGCCTGACCTCGCCGGATTTCGACACGCTTTCCACCTGGGGCAAGGTCAAGGACTACTTCTGGCACATCTCATTGCCCGTATTGGCCTCCGCGATCGGTAGTTTTGCCACGCTGACTATGTTGACCAAGAACAGTTTTCTCGACGAGATTCACAAGCAGTATGTGCTCACCGCCCGCGCCAAGGGCGCCAGTGATCGCCAGGTGCTCTATGGACACGTCTTCCGCAACGCCATGCTGATCATCATTGCCGGACTGCCCTCAGCGCTGATCGGTATCTTCTTCACGGGCTCACTGCTGATCGAGGTTATCTTCTCTCTCAATGGACTCGGCCTTCTCGGCTTCGAAGCCGTCATGCAACGCGACTATCCGGTGATTTTCGGCACTCTCTACCTGTACACCCTGATCGGCCTGATCCTGAAGCTGATATCCGATCTGACCTATGTGTGGGTCGATCCCCGCATTGATTTTGCGACGAGGGAGGCCTGATGATCGGCACTCGATGGTTCCAGTCACTGTCACCTATCACGCGCCGTCGTCTCGCTGTCTTCAATGGCAACGGTCGGGCACGGATCTCCCTATGGTTGTTCCTTGGCATGTTCATCCTGAGCCTGGGCGCCGAGCTGATCGCCAATGACAAACCCCTGATCATGCAGTATCAAGGCGACTGGTACGTTCCGCTGCTGGTCGACTATCCGGAGACGGAGTTCGGTGGTTTCCTGCCGACGGCCACCGACTATCGCGATCCCTATGTGCGCGATGCCATCGCAGCTGAAGGTTGGATGCTATGGCCGCCGATTCCTTACTCCTACCAGACGCTGGACATGGAACTCAGCCGGCCAGCCCCTTCTTCACCGGATGGGCGCCACTGGCTGGGAACTGACGATCAGGGTCGCGATGTGCTCGCCCGAGTGATCTATGGATTTCGGCTTTCGGTGATCTTCGCTCTGGTGCTGACCATCGGCTCACTGGTAATGGGTGTGGCTATCGGCGGCATTCAGGGGTACTTCGGCGGCAAGGTCGACTTGATCGGCCAGCGGGTGATCGAGATCTGGTCAGGGCTTCCAGTGCTTTTCCTGCTGATCATTCTGGCGAGCCTGGTCGAACCCAACCTATGGTGGCTGCTTGGCATCATGCTGCTGTTTTCCTGGCTGGGCCTGGTTGACGTCGTGCGCGCCGAGTTCCTGCGCGCGCGTAACCTAGAATACGTGCGCGCCGCCAAGGCCATGGGCCTGCCCTCGCACCTGATCATGTGGCGCCATGTGTTGCCCAATGCCATGGTCGCCACCTTGACCTTCATTCCCTTTCTGTTCACTGGCGCCATCACGACCCTGACCGCCCTGGATTTTCTGGGTTTCGGTCTGCCGCCTGGCTCGCCTTCACTGGGCGAACTGGTCGCACAGGGCAAGAACAATCTGCAAGCCCCCTGGCTCGGTATCACCGCCTTTGTGAGCCTGTCACTGATGCTATCGCTGCTGGTGTTCATCGGCGAAGGGCTGCGTGATGCCTTCGACCCACGCCATATTCAGACAAGCCCCAAGGCGCAGGTGGCCACCCGCACTGAGGCCAGGAGCACGGAGGATGCCTGAGATGACGACCTCCCACACCGGCCGCCCACTGCTGAGCCTGGATGAGTTGACCATCACTTTCGATGGCGAGACGGTCGTCGATGGCCTATCGCTGCATATCCATGCCGGCGAAGCGCTGGCCCTGGTCGGCGAGTCAGGCTCAGGCAAGTCGGTCAGTGCTCTTGGTGCCATGAACCTGCTGCCAGGCAATGCCCAGGTTAGCGGACGCCGCCAACTCGGTGAGACCAACCTGGCAACGCTTAGACGGCGGGATTGGCAGGGGCTACTAGGCAGCCGAGTGGGCTTCGTCTTTCAGGAGCCAATGACCTCATTGAACCCGCTGCATACCGTCGAAAAGCAGATCGGCGAGACGCTGCGGCTCCATCAGGGGCTTAGCGGCAAAGCCGCCCGCGCCAGGGCCCGCGAGCTTCTGATTCAGGTCCAATTACCGCGGCCGGATGAGCTGCTTGATGCCTGGCCCCACCAACTATCCGGTGGCCAGCGCCAGCGGGTGATGATCGCGATGGCGATCGCCAATGAGCCGGATCTATTGATCGCCGATGAGCCCACCACGGCGCTCGATGTCACCGTGCAGCAGGATATCCTGGCGCTGCTCAGAGAGCTTCGCGAGCGCCATGGAATGGGCATGCTGCTGATCACCCATGACCTGAACCTGGTGCGTCGCCATGCCGATCGGGTCTGCGTGCTCTATCACGGCCGCGAGCAGGAAACCGGGCCGGTGGAGCGAGTGTTCCGCGACCCGCAGAGCCACTATACCCGCACGCTACTGGATGCCGAGCCTCGGGGCCGCCCCCTGCCGCTCGACACCCCGCCGATGCTGCTGGCCGCCCGGTCATTACGCGTCGCCTTCTCACGACCCAAGCGCCTGTTCTCTCGCACTCCGCCCCCCTTCGTTGCCGTGCAGCCCCTCGATCTGACCCTTCGCCGTGGTGAGACGCTGGGCATCGTCGGCGAATCCGGTTCCGGGAAGACGACCCTGGCCATGGCACTCCTGCGCCTGACCGGAAGCGACGGGGAGATCGACTTCGCAGGCGAACGTCTGGATACGCTCAGCGGCAACACCCTGCGCAAACAGCGCCGACGCTTCCAGATCGTCTTCCAGGACCCTTACGGTTCGCTGTCGCCTCGCCTGCCTGTCGCCAAGATCATCAGTGAAGGCCTTCGCTTTCATCATCCCGAGCTCGATGACGCTGAGGTCGACAGGCGCGTACAGGCGACGCTCGAAGAGGTCGGTCTTCCCAGCGACTGTGCCTCACGCTACCCCCACGAATTCTCCGGTGGGCAGCGCCAGCGCATCGCCGTGGCGAGAGCGGTCATCCTCGAGCCTGAACTCATCGTGCTCGACGAGCCCACCTCGGCACTGGATCGCACCGTACAGAAGCAGTTGGTCGAGCTGCTGAGGGATTTGCAGGCAAGGCGTGGGCTGAGCTATCTGTTCATCAGCCATGATCTCGCCGTGGTCCGGACCATGGCGCATCGTGTCATGGTCATGAAGGACGGTGAGGTAGTGGAAGAAGGCACAAGCGAGCAGGTACTGGGCGCACCGCAGACGTCCTACACCAGAGCACTTGTCGAGGCCGCCGGCCTGGCGCCGACGACTGACTGAGGCGAAGAAGAGCGGGCTTTACAGCCAGCCTATCGGCAGAGATAGTGAGCGTACTGACGACAGGGGCGCCGGCAAGTCGCCGGCTGAGAGGCACCCTTCGAACCTGATCCGGATAATGCCGGCGGAGGGAGTCGTGTGGTAGATGCTTCCTGCGCCTGCCACACGATAGCCTCCGCCACGGAGGCCCAATGACCCGCCCAATGAGTAGCATCGACCCCATTCCTCACCTGAGGCGCGTTCACGAGACAGCGCCGCTGATCCACAACATCACCAACTTCGTCGCCATGAATGCCATGGCCAATGTATTGCTGGCCATCGGCGCGTCACCGGCCATGGTGCACGCTCGCGAGGAAGCCGCCGAGTTTGCAGGCTTGGCTCAGGCCCTGACGATCAACATCGGCACCCTGTCACCGCACTGGGTCGACGCCATGCTGGAAGCCGCAAGGGCGGCCAATGCCGTCAGCACGCCCTGGGTAATGGACCCCGTTGCTGTAGGTGCCACCCACTATCGCCGCCAGACGGCCAAGCAGCTGATTGAGCTGTCGCCGAGCGTGATCCGCGGCAATGCCTCTGAAATCATTGCGCTGGCAGGCCAAAGCAGTACCGGACGCGGTGTCGACAGTACCGATGCCTACGACGATGCCATTGACTCAGCCCTTCAACTGGCCCGCCAGACCGGCGCGGTGGTTGCTGTCACCGGTGAACAGGACCTGGTCACCGATGGCCAACGCCTGGTGAGGGTCGCAGGGGGTCATCCGCTCATGCCCAAGGTCACGACCCTGGGGTGCTCGTTAACAGGCGTCGTCGCCGCCTTTATCGCCGCTGCAGAGGATACCCTGGCGGCCACCGTCGCCGCCCTTTGCTGCTATGCCACGGCCGGCGAACTGGCGGGGGGTGAGGCCAAGGGGCCCGGCAGCTTCGCCGTAGCTTTCATCGATGCCCTGCATGCACTTGATGCACAGGCACTGGAAGGCCGTCATCTGGACATCGAACATGTCTGATCGGCGCCCAACCAAGTCATTCGATCTGTCCTTGTATCTCGTCACCGATGCCAGACTATGCGCCGGGACAGGGATCATCGACACGGTGCTTGCCGCTGTTCGCGGCGGCGTCACGATGGTACAGCTGCGTGACAAGGAGGCGAGCGACGCTGAGCTTATCACTCAAGCACACAAGCTGATGAAAGCACTTCAGGGCAGCGGCGTACCCCTGATTATCAACGATCGACTGGAGGTCGCCCTCGCCGCCATGGCGGATGGTCTACATATCGGCCAGGGAGACGGTGATGTTGCCGAGGCACGCAGAAAGCTGGGGCCAGACGCCATTTTGGGGCTCTCGGTCGAAAATGGCAGCCAACTTCGGGCCCTAAACAAGCAAGAGCTAGACTACATTGGCCTTGGTCCAGTATTTGCCACCACCAGCAAGCAAGATCATGCACTTCCCCTGGGAATTGAAGGTCTCACTGAACTAGTGACGGCCAGCCCATTGCCAACGGTCGCCATCGGCGGTTTGAAGGTCGAGCATGCAGAGGCAATTTGGGAAACGGGTGCAAATGGGCTGGCAGTGATCTCGGCGATTTGCGGTCAACCCGATCCCCAGGCGGCCGCACGCGCCTTTGGCATGAAGCGACTACACTGACCCTTGCTAGACCTAGTCATATCCCGCTGCGAGACGTCATGATGAGCTCGTGAACGATAAGATGTTCGGACACAGAATCAAGGAGACATTGATATGAAGATGCTGACGCAAGGAACCGGCCGCTGGTTAAGTGCAGTGGCGCTGACGCTGCTTTCTATACCGGCTTTCGCCATGGACGGAGTCGAATTTTCGACGCCAAAAGACGGTGCTGAAGTATCCAGCCCGATTCAGGTAGAAATGGAGGTCACGGGCATGCAAGTTCAGCCTGCCGGGACCATGGAAGAAGGCACCGGCCACCATCATTTGATCATTGATGCCGGGCCGGTGACCAAGGGTGAGGTCATTCCCGCAGACGATCACCATGTCCACTTCGGTGGCGGCCAGACCAGCCATGAATTGAGCCTGAAACCAGGCGAACACACCCTGACGCTTCAGTTCGCCGATGGCGAGCACAAGTCCTATGGGCAAGACTGGTCACGTACCATCACAGTAGACGTTGTCGAATAATCCTACCTGGGCTCACCGTTACTTTCCCTGTCGGTGAGCCTGATTTCCTGAAGCGAGACACCGTGCTTCAAAGCCAGGTAAGTCACCTCGTCGCGACTTTCCTTTTCTGCCAAGCGATGAATAGCGAGACGTCTTGGCAAGTAGAGCAACTCAACCACGCCCCAGCTGACTAGAATGGCGGGCAGGGCCCACCACCATTGCCAAGTGTCGCGCAGCATCGCCTCCATTCCCCACACCGCTGCAGGAGAAAGTAGTATCCCTAAAAAAATTTGATGGAGGCCAAGGAAACGATTGCTTGAAATCATTTGGTATCGCAACAGCTTAGGCGATCTTGCGACAGGCTTTGAGGGTGAACTCATATCGGGCATGGAAGATAAAGGACTTGTCAAAAAAGTGGAATTCAGCATCATATAATGCTGTGGAAAATACACGAGAAAGAACGAAAGGAAAGCATATTTAGCTTCAATTTCACTCTCTTACATCCTGTTACCCAAATATTTACTTATGCCCTACAGCCGCTGGGTTTAGTGTATTCGTGTCCATCACGCCTACTTGATCTCCTTGATTGCATATCATGCCGACGTCGAGGCAAGACGCTTGAGACTGGTGCGTAGTTTTTCTCGCTGCGCAAGATACGAGTACTGCTGAACATAAGTGGCAAGCTCATCACCCATGGCCGCCTTTTCTCGCTGGAGCAAGAAAGCCATCCGGTCCGCCCATTCAGCACTCGTCGCTTCATGGGACATCACCAAATCAGGGTATATGTCCGAAAGCAACTCAGATGCACCGACACGGTCGGATACCAGTACAGGGGTGGCACAGGCCATGGCTTCCGCCACCACCAGCCCGAACTCCTCGATATGGGCTGGCAGTACGAACAAGTCAAGTGCACCAAAGACGGTCTCGACGTCGGGTATGGTTGAACGCCAGACGATACGGTCCTCTAAACCCAAGTCGCGGGCCTGCTGCTGATATTCCGACGTATTATCTTTGCCTACCACCAGAAAGCGATAACGCTGCGGATCTCGACGCTGTAGCTCGGCAGCCATTTCAATGAAGCCTGCGACGTTTCGCTTGGCAAAATTACCCGACGTGACAAGACCAATCAGCTTTTCATCTGCCGCCACACCCAATGCATCACGCGTATTCGTGCGTTCTGCACGAGCGCGCTGGGAATTGAACTGCTGTGGATCGTAGCCCGGATAGCTGATCTCTATCTTTCCAGGGTCGATCCCGTAACGGCTAGAGACCTCATTGCCCATCAGCTGAGAATTGACGACCACCTGACGAAACTTGCCGCCACCAAGCACATGGTCATGAATCGATGCTACCTCATGCCCCCTGGAGAGCTCTCGGCCACGGATATATTGCTCGGCCAGATGAACGCAGTTATGTAGATAGAGGGTATCCCGCGTTTCACAATCGCCATGGCTCACAAGGACATCCGGGCGATGCCGTCGACACCAGGCCTGCACACGTCGATTGAACCAGAAACGTCGGAATGCCCCCTTGAAGGGCCATCGCCATAGCTTGACGACTGAGGCACCCGTGTCTGCTACGACCTTGGTATTCCCACGCTCGACCAGTAGCGAGACCTCAAATCCAAGCTCAGTGAGTAATTTTGCTTGTGCCAGGGCAACTCGACTGGCGCCGGTGGATTTTTCCACCTGCCGAATAGCGATAGCCGCTGACCGACCCCGCTCCCCCGCGTCAGTCATGCTCACACTGACACCAATGAATCGCCGCGCCCCACCGCAAAGTACATCAACCCTGCGTCCTTGACGGCCTTCGGCGAGAACAGGTTACGACCATCGACCACCACCGGCATGGTGAGCTGTGCCTTGAGCCAATCAAAATCAAGAACACGAAACTCCTTCCACTCCGTGCAGATGACCAGTGCATCGACTCCCTTCACTGCTTGAATCCGGTCGGCCACCAGGACGAGGTCATCGCGATCGCCATAAATACGCCGACATTCCTTCATGGCCTCCGGGTCGTAGGCCTGAACCCTGGCACCAGCGGCCCACAGGGCTTCCATGACGTCGCGGCTCGGCGCGTCGCGCATGTCATCGGTGTTGGGCTTGAATGACAGCCCCCACAGGGCGATGGTCTTGCCGGCCAGGTCACCGTCGAAGGCCTGGCTGAGTTTGGCAAACAGGGTGCTCTTCTGACGACGGTTGACGGTCTCGACGGCATGGAGAAGATCAGCGGGATAGTCGACCTCACGGGCGGTGCGCGCCAGCGCCTGGACGTCCTTGGGGAAGCAGGAGCCGCCGTAACCACATCCCGGGTAGATGAAGTGATAACCAATGCGCGGGTCGCTACCGATGCCCTGGCGCACCTGCTCGACATCGGCGCCCAGCCGCTCGGCCAGATTGGCGATCTCATTCATGAAGCTGATCTTGGTCGCCAGCATGGCGTTGGCGGCGTACTTGGTCAGTTCAGCGGCCCGCACATCCATGAATATCATCTTTTCATGGTTGCGATTATAGGGGGCGTAGCATTCACGCATCCGCGCCTTGACGTGTTCGGCGTCGGTGCCCACCACGATGCGGGCGCCGCCGCTGAAGTCCTCGATGGCCGCGCCTTCCTTGAGAAACTCCGGATTCGAGCAGACATCAAAGTCGATCTCCACGCCTCGCTCAGCCAAGGTATGGGCGACAGCGTCACGGACACGGTCGGCCGTTCCCACCGGTACGGTGGACTTATCGATGATGATCTTTGACTCGTTCATGTGCTCGCCGATGGTCTTGGCCACCGACAGCACATACTTGAGGTCGGCGCTGCCATCTTCGTCCGGCGGCGTGCCAACGGCAATGAACTGCAATTCCCCATGCGTCACAGCCGTCGCCGCGTCCGTGGTGAAACGCAGCCGACCCGATGCCACGTTGGTGGATACCATCGCCTCAAGGCCCGGCTCATAGATCGGAATATCGCCCTGATGGAGGCGCGCGATCTTGTCGGCATCCACATCCATGCACATGACGTCATGGCCCACATCGGCCAGGCAGGTGCCGGTAACCAGGCCTACGTATCCTGTGCCGAAAATGGTAATTTTCATTCAATGACTCCTAACTCAAGATAACAAAAGTCCGCACACCACAGGTAGTGTACCTAAGCGCAGAGGGATATGACGGAATGATACCTTAGGCGTCCCACTGGCTGCATTGCTGAAGGCCAAGGAATAACCATGCGCATTAGCAAGCCACGCATGCAAAATGGCATGTTGAGGCGATGGAGCCACGGATGGGCCATGTAGACATAGCCTCGCTGGCTGGCTGAACGATGTTCGAGGGCGTTACCAAGGGTGGCAAAGAGACGAATAGGCAGATATAAAAGGACCAGACACAACAAGACCCGCATTGAGCGGGCCTTGTTTAGTGAGGCTTTAAGCCTCTAATGCTTGGTTCAACCAAGCCCAGCGGCGTTATGCCGGCTGGATGTTCGAAGCCTGAAGGCCTTTCTGGCCTTGAGTTACTTCGAAAGTCACTTCCTGACCGTCTTGGAGAGACTTGAAGCCTTCCATTTTGATTTCGGAGAAGTGAGCAAAGACATCATCACCGCCGTCAGACGGAGCGATGAAACCAAAACCTTTTGCGTCGTTGAACCACTTAACTGTGCCAGTTGCCATCTTAACGATCCTTACGCTTTTGCGCGTTGATACTATTGCCGGGTGTTACCCGTTAAACAGTGGGTAAACAAGAAAGAAATACACCAGCACGATCAAAGGGGACCGCTTACAACTGACGTTCTACTACTTGCTAACCAACTGTGTGCACTATGGAGCTTTTGCGAAGCTGGGTCAACCCCCGTCTTCCTTGAGCCTGGTTTATCCCAACCAGACATCAAGGAAAAGCATTATCACCAACCCGGTAGACAGCCCGGCGGTCGCCTTGTTCTGGTGACCATTGCGATGCGTCTCGGGAATAATTTCGTGACTGATGACATAGAGCATGGCCCCTGCAGCAAAGGCCAGCCCCCAAGGCAACAGCAGCGACGATAGCGTCGTTATGCCCGCGCCTATTAGCCCGCCCAGACATTCGACCAGGCCCGTCATGGCGGCGATCCCCCAAGCCTGACTACGCCGATACCCCTCGCCCATCAGCGCTACCGCGACGGCCAGTCCTTCCGGCATGTTCTGCAGGCCAATCCCCACGGCAAGCGGCATCCCACCTGCCATCCCATCTGATCCAAAGCCGACGCCTACTGCCAGGCCTTCCGGAAAATTATGGATAGTGATCGCCATGATGAATAACCAGACCCGCCGCAGCGAGACACTCGAAGGCCCCTCTGGCCCAGTCTCGAAGTGTTCATGCGGCAAGAACTCATTGAGAAGCGCCACGGCACCAATGCCCAGAAGAATGGCTGCTGACGCAATGGCAGCCGGTATCATGCCAGCCCCGTATTGGCCCTCAGCCGTATCGAGGGCGGGAATGATCAAGGAGAAAAATGACGCAGAGAGCATGACGCCTGCAGCAAACCCCAGCGACAAATCACGGATACTGGGAGAGGGAGTCTTTCCAAACAGAACAGGCAAAGCGCCAACGGCCGTCATCAAGCCTGCGACCAGACTGCCAAGCGTGCCAAGCATCAGGGGAGACAGGCTGCTGATATCAGGCATGAGTCGGATGTTTCCTTTATCTCTGGAGATGACGTGATGGAGAGAGAGAACTCCTCGGCTAACCTTGACGCTTTAGCCTATCTACCCTTTATTCCAAATGGTACGACAGCCGAGATAGACCGCCTCCTTGGGCCTTATCTTCTCGTTTCTTCACTCTTATCTAACTGTCGCACACCTATTAATCCAGGCGACTGGCCTCACCTGAGGCCCTTCTGGATGCTTAATCGAGAAGAGCTATCTAACTGATGCTCAGTCCAAGCTACGCTAGGGTAAGGCAGAAAAAATGCCACTACCACCGCTGCGATTTCAGACAAATGCTGGCCCCTTCTTCTTCAATTCCAGAGCGCGCTATTCCTTCTGGCCGAGATGCTTCTGTCACGCTTGGCGACACATCTAGGAAACGATGCCATCTAGAGAACCCCTCGCCGTGAAGCGCTGATCTCACGCCTGGGCGTCGAATAACACCGGCCTATACTTCAACCCGCGACACCATTACACAGGAGCTCGCTATGCCTTTGCCCTCCCACCCTTCATCCGCCAGCACATCGACCTTGGCTGAGCGACTGAACGCCGGCGAGGCGCCCCGCGCCTCGGATACCCTGTTGATCAACGAGCAGTCGCGCCTGCGCGAAGCCGGCGGCGAGCGCGTGATCAAGTTCGGTTTCGGCCAGTCGCCCTTCCCGGTCTTCGCGCCGGCCGTCGAGGCCCTGGCCGCCCATGCCGCCGACAAGGCCTATCTGCCGGTACAGGGGCTGGCCACGGCTCGGGAGGCGGTCGCCGCCTTTCATCGTGAGGTCGACGGCGTGGACTGGCAGGCCGGGGAGATGCTGCTGGCGCCCGGCTCGAAACTCCTGCTGTTCGCCCTGATGAAGGCGCTACCCGTCGATGCCGAGGTATTGATACCGGACCCGGCCTGGGTCTCCTACGCCCCTCAGGCACGCATGTGCCATCTCGCTACCCGGCGCCTGCCCTGCAGCTTCGAGAGCCGCTGGCATGTCACCGCGGCCTCCCTCGAGGCGGCACTGGCCGAGAGCACCGAGACGGGCAAGACGGACAACCGGATGCGCCTTTTGATCCTCAACCAGCCCAGCAACCCTACCGGCCTGTCGATGAGCCATGCCGAGCAGGCGGAACTCGCGGCGGTGGCCCGGCGCCACGACCTGCTGGTCCTGTCCGACGAGATCTACGGCGTGCTCGACCATGACGGCAGCCACCGCGCCTTCGCCCGGGACTACCCGGAGGGCACCGTGACGACCACCGGCCTGTCGAAGTGGTGTGGTGCAGGGGGATGGCGTTTCGGGGCCATGCACGTGCCAGCGGTACTGGGCGACGCGCTGTTTACCCGGCTGCTCGGCATCGCCTCCGAGACCTGGTCGAGCGTCGCGAGCCCCGTGCAGGAAGCCGCCTGCGTGGCCTATCAACGCACTCCGGCGCTTGACGGCTATATCAATCGCCAGCGTGAGATTCTCGCCGAGGTCGGTCAATGGGCCGCCGAGGAGCTCACTGCCGCAGGTATCCGCACCCATCCGCCCGATGGGGGCTTCTATCTGTATCCGGATTTCGAGGCCCTTCGCGAGGCCCTGGCCAAGCGCGGCATCACCACCGGCAGTGAACTGACGCAGGTGCTGCTCGAGAAATGCGGTGTGGCGCTGCTGCCCGGCTCCGCCTTCGGCGCCCCCGCCGAGCGGCTGACGGCACGCCTGGCGTATGTGGACTTCGATGGCGCCGCCCTGCTGGCCACCTCGGGCCCAGTGATCGAACATCCAGGCCTTGAGAAGGTACGCGACGGCATCCAGGCGCTTTCCGAATTCGCCAAAAAACTCGAGAGCAACTAAAGCAACGCCTATCGCAGCTTATGCTTGGTGCGGGCGGTGGCCTGTGCAGCCCAGGGGTCTTCGGGCCAGGGATGCTTGGGGTAGCGTCCACGCATGTCCTTGCGCACCTCGAAGTAGCCATTGGCCCAGAAGCTCGCCAGATCCCGGGTGACCTGCAGGGGCCGCCCGGCGGGCGACAGCAGGTGCAGCAACACCGGCACGCGGCCGCCGGCGATGCATGGCGTCTCGGCGAGCCCGAACAGCTCCTGCAGCTTGACCGCCAGCACCGGCTCGGCGCCGGTATAGTCGAGACGAATCCTGGAGCCGCTGGGCACGCTAAGATGCGTCGGCGCCAGATCATCCAGGGCCTGGCGTTGCGGCCAGTCGAGCCGATCCAGCAGGATCTTCGCCAGGGGCAGGCGGTCGAGTTTGTCGAGTCGTCGCACGCCCTCGAGATAGGGCGCCAGCCAGGTCTCCAGATCGGCGAGCAGGGCCGCTTGCGACCAGTCGGGCCAGGGATCACCCAGGGTGCGACGCAGAAGTGCCACGCGCGCCAGCAGCTGCTCGGCCGCCGCGTCGACGGCGAGTGCACCACGGCGACGTACCGCCGCCAGCAGAGCCTCACGGACCGCCTCGGCGGGCAGGGTCTGCAGGGGCCGCCGCTCGAGTATCAGCTCGCCAAGCGCCCTGACCTCCTCGCCGATCAGCCGCCCCTCGTCATCGCTCCACTCGAGCCGAGGGCGAAACGTCCGGACCTGAGGAAAGAGGGCTTCCAAGCGGGACAGGGAAAGCGCCGCGCCACGATAGATCTTCGCGCCCTGCGCCTGCCCATCCAGCTCGGCTGCGACCAGCGCCTCGGCATGCGCCAGCGGATGATCCGTCTCGATCAGCGCCAGGTTGCCGGCGGCCAGCTTGAAGCGCCCCGGGGACTGGTAGAGAGCCACCCGCTCGGGATAGGCCAGCGCCAGCAGTTCACCGAGCGGCGCCAGGGCATCGACCCTGAGTCCACACCGGGCCACGCCGGCCAGGCGCCGGGCATCGCGATACCACTGCCCCTCGCCGCCCCGGGCATCGCGGCCGGGCAAACGCGCCAGCGTCACCGCTAGGTCACGCGCTTCGCCGCCCGCACGGGACTCGAGCAACGCCGCCAGCCAGCAGGCCAGCGCCCTGGCCTCGAACTCGCCCGCTCGCTCGAGCATCACCGCCAGCCGCGGGTGACAGGGCCAGCGAATGCAGGCCCGACCCAATGCGGTCAGTTGGTGCATGTCATCGAGCACGCCAATACGCAGGAGCAAGGCACGCCCTGCAGCGAGGGGGCCCGCGGGGGGCGGTGTAACCCAATCAAGGGCCGCGGCCTCCTTGACGCCCCAGCGCGCCAGCTCGAAGGCCAGCGGCGCCAGGTCGGCCTGAACGATCTCGGGCTCACCGTGAGGCGGCAATGGCTGCTCCTCGGCCCATAGCCGATAGCAGACCCCGGGGCCCTGGCGCGCGGCACGCCCGCGCCGCTGGTCGGCGCTGGCCCGGTTGAGGCGCTGCGTGGCGAGCCGCGTCAGTCCCAGCCGAGACTGAAAGACCGGCACCCGCTCGAAGCCGCCATCGATCACCACCCGCACCCCATCGACGGTCACGCTGGACTCGGCAATGGCGGTGGCCAGCACCACCCGACGCCGGCCCTGCTCATCCCGGCTCAACGCACGTTGCTGCTCCGCCAGCGGCAACCGGCCATGCAGTTCGAGTACCACGATGTTAGCCGAGAGGCCGGACAGCGCTCGTACCAGCCGGCGGATCTCACCGACCCCGGGCAGGAAGACCAGGATGTCGCCCTGATTCGCTGCCAGGGCCTCGCGGACCACCGCGGCCTGCTGACGGGCAGCCTCGTCACGCGAGTTCACCGGCCGATGATGGGTGGTGACGGGGTAGGCACGACCGGGGCAGTCGATCAACGGGGTCGATTCACCCAGCACCGCCTTGAGCGACGCCACATCCAGGGTCGCCGACATCACCAGCAGGCGCAGATCATCGCGCAGCCCCTGTTGCGCATCCAGGGTCAGAGCCAGCCCCAGGTCACCCTCCAGGCTGCGTTCATGGAACTCATCGAAGATGATCCCGGCCACTCCCTCGAGCATCGGGTCGTCCTGCAGGAGGCGCGTCAGCACGCCCTGAGTGATGACCTCGAGGCGGGTGTCCGGCCCCACCCGGCTCTCGCCGCGCATGCGATAGCCCACCGTCTCGCCGAGCGACTCGCCGAGTTGCGAGGCCATATGCCGCGCGGCGAGCCGAGCCGCCACGCGACGGGGCTCGAGCAGCAGCAGCTTGCCCTGGCGGCTCCAGGGCTCGTCGAGCAGCGCGAGGGGCACCCGGGTGGTCTTGCCGGCGCCGGGTTCGGCGACCAGCAGCACGCGGGGATTGTCGGCCAGCGCCTGACGAATGGCCGGCAGGCGAGCCTCGATGGGTAGCGTGGGCGTGCCCGTCATAAGGTTGCCATCATATTGAGGACTCGCGTGGCTCAGGCGCCGGCCAGCTTCCAGGGCAGCGTCTCACCGGCCATCAGCGGCACGATCACCTCATCGCCGACATACTCGAGCTCGGCTGGCAGCTGCCAGTCTTCGCGGTTCAGCGTCACGCTGCCCTGGTTACGCGGCAGTCCATAGAAATCCGGACCGAAGTGGCTAGCAAAGCCCTCGAGCTTGTCCAGTGCACCGGCCTGCTCGAAGGCGGTCGCATAGAGCTCCAGGGCGGCAGGGGCGGTGAAGGCACCGGCACAGCCACAGGCGCTCTCCTTGGCGCCGCGAGCGTGAGGCGCGCTGTCGGTCCCCAGGAAGAACTTGGGCGAACCGGAGGTTGCCGCCTCGATCAGGGCCGCCCGATGGGTCTCGCGCTTCAGCACCGGCAGACAGAAATAGTGCGGGCGAATGCCGCCAACCAGCATATGGTTGCGGTTGAACAGCAGGTGATGCGCGGTGATGGTGGCGGCGACGTTGTCCGGCGCCTGACGCACGAAGTTCACTGCATCGGCGGTGGTGATGTGCTCGAATACCACCTTGAGAGTCGGATGGCGCTCGAGCAGCGGCGTCATGACGCGCTCGATGAACACCGCCTCGCGATCGAAGATGTCGATCTCCGGCGATGTCACCTCGCCATGCACCAGCAGCGGCAGCCCGAGGCGTGCCATGGCCTGGATGGCCGCATCGCAGTGGCGCACGTCGGTCACGCCTGAAGCCGAGTTGGTGGTGGCCCCGGCGGGATACAGCTTGACCGCCTTGACCACCCCGCTATCAACCGCTCGTTCGATCTCCTCCGCCGGCGTGTTGTCGGTGAGATAGAGCACCATCAAGGGCTCGAAGCGGCTACCCTCGGGAAGCGCGGCCAGGATACGCTCCCGGTAGGCAAGTGCCTGCTCGGTGGTCGTCACCGGCGGCGTCAGGTTGGGCATGATGATGGCTCGAGCGAACTGGCGGGCACTGTAGGGCAAGACGGCCTCGAGCGGCTCGCCATCGCGCAGGTGAAGGTGCCAATCGTCGGGGGTGGTGAGGGTCAGCTGGTTCACGGCGGTTCCTGTGTGATGGATGGCGGGCGCATAGTATAACGTCTCAACCTCGCCACGTGACGGTTACGCCATCAATCGACATACGGACTTGGCTTTCGACTACGCTCTTACCTCACCATCGATGCCTCGAGGGGTACGGCAACAAGAGCTTGCGACAAGCCCCGTCGGGATACGTATCATGGTGGCCTTTATTAACGGAGAGACATCATGTCTAGGGTTCGCCGGTCAGCCGATATCATTGCCGCCTTGGAGGGCGCCATGTGGCTGGCCTTGGCCTGGTCTGTCAACTTCTCGATCTGGGAAGACTCCACGATGCCGACCGTGGCCGCCATGACCCTGGTCGCCACCATCCTGCTGGTCAGCTGGGGCCACCGGCCGATGCGCATCACCCTGCGCCGCTTCCGGGTTCGCCGGCGGCGCACCGAGATGCAGATGCATCTCTTCGCCCTCCCCCTGCTAATGGCGTTGTTCTTTGCGGTCGTGGTCGAGGGCCTTCTCATGATGCCGCTGAACGGTAGCCAGAAGATGCTGATGGTGAACATCCTGGCGTCGGCTGGCTGGGTCGTCTTCGTGCTGACGCAGGCCTTCAAGTCACTACTTTTCACCTTTCGAAGCCGCATCAATACCAAGACGAAAAACACGGCCAAGCTCTTGGGCGACAAAAATTTGAGTGACAAAAAATAGCGAAAGCCCATCCAGAGCACTAAGCTTGAAGTCGATAATTGACTCCATCGAGATATCGATACCGACCAGGTAGATGAAAAGGCGGATTACACATGACGCCACGCACGTTGAGCCGTTTGCTGATCACCCTGACCTCGCTCTCATTGCTTGCTACAAGCCCGATGACGCTTGCTGCAAGAACGGACGAGGGGTCGATCTATACCGACACGCAAGATGGCGGTATTGCCCTGGAAAATGGCTTGAGCCTTGGTGGCAGCATGGTCGACTTGGCTAACGGCGTAACGACCGGTTTCCGTGTCATGGCGGGCTATTTCTTCTCTCGTCTACCGCATCTGGAATTCGGTGCAGAGCTTGCATATCTGGAGAGCGACAATGTGTCGGTCTCACGGGAAGGCTCTCCCACCCTCCTGGATACCACCAGCATGAACGGTAGCCTACTTGCAGGAGTGAAGCTGGGCCGCGTCGGAGTGTTCGCTAAATCGGGGCTTGCCGAATGGAAAGGCCACATCGACTCCAGCGAGTCATCAGGCTCGATCGGTGGTACCGCTCCCATCTATGGCATGGGCGCCAACATCCGTCTCTACCGCTCGCTTGTTGGTCAGCTGGAATACGAGGTCATTGATTCCAATGACCTCACTCACCTGAAGGTAGCGACCGCTTCCGTGGTTTTTCGGTTCTGAGTGTCAAGACGAACGCAGCAAACCTGCTTACGCTCAGTTAATGTCGCCAAGCCTTGTGACTTCTTTGAAGCTTAAGATCTCCTACCCGACATCCCTTCTCGATAACTCTTTCAACTGACAAGTTCAGCCGTCTCTCCATGCCGACCATTGCGCAGGGAGGAAGGAGTCTCTAAAAAATGGAAGAAAGAAGATAACGGTATAAGAATCTAGAAAGCGGCGACTTCATCCTCGCTGAGATGACGCCACTCGCCAGGCGCCAAGGCAGCATCCAACGCAATCGGGCCGATTGACGAGCGATGCAGATCCGTCACGTGATTGCCTATGGCCGCGAACATGCGCTTGACCTGATGATACTTGCCTTCGATCAGTACCAGACGAGCCCGCTGGGCATCAATCATCTCAAGCTCGGCAGGCTTGGTGGGGTGCTCTTCACCGTCAAGCAGCACGCCTTCCCGGAAGGCCTCGATCGCCCGGCGCGCCTCTTCGCCTTCGAGCGGTTCGGCAAGCTTCACGTCATAGACCTTCTCGCAGCGTCGCTTGGGCGATGTAATGCGATGCGACCACTGACCGTCGTCGGTCATCAGTACCAAGCCGGTGGTATCGACATCCAGACGCCCCACAGGATTCAGGCGCTCGGTCTTGGGCAGTTCGATAAGCTCATGAGCCAGTGGATAGAGACCGCGGCGAGCACTACATTCGACACCAGCGGGCTTATGTAGCATCAAGTAGCGCGTACCAACCAAAGCAAGCGACTGTCCCAGCCAGCTCACCCGATTATGCGAACCGACCTGTGTGGCCGGGTTCTTGACCACGACACCATCGACCATGACTTCTTCCCGATGCATGGCCTTCTTGGCCAAGCTACGAGTCAGGTCAGTGGTGTTGCTGAGAAACTTGTCCAAACGCATTAAAAAGAAACCTCAAAATCATCAGCGTCCCGCCAGGCAGGAAACTTGTCGCGAAAATCTTCAAGCGCTTGTCGCTCGATAGTCGCGGTGTGAAGGAAAGCTTGATCGCGGGGAGGGTCGACAATGGGCTCGCCCTTGAAGTCCAGCAACATGGAATCACCGGCATAGGCAAGACCCTTGGCATCTTCGCCAACTCGGTTGACGCCGATCACATAGCAGAGATTCTCGATCGCACGGGCAGCCAACAGGGTCCGCCACGGCTGGCGACGCGGGGCAGGCCAATTGGCGACACATAACATTACGTCATACTCGAAGTGCTCGCCTTCGCGGGGTTGCTGACGCATCCATACCGGGAATCGCAGGTCATAGCAGACCGACAGCAATAGCCGAAACCCTTTGAGTTCGACAATCACGCGTTCATCACCGGCACCATAACGTTCGTGCTCACCGGCCATTCGGAAAAGATGGCGCTTGTCATAGTGGGTGATGCTGCCGTCCGGCCGTGCCCAGATCAGGCGATTGTAACAGTTGTCACCGTCTTCGATGGCGACACTGCCGGTCACCACACAACCGCGCGACATGGCCTGATGCCTGAGCCAGGCGACAGTACTGCTCTGCGCCATGGGTTCGGCCATCTCCCGAGAGTTCATGGTGAAGCCTGTCGAGAACATCTCGGGCAGCACGATGAGATCCGTCTCGGCTTCTCCCAGGTCACCGAGCAGCTCCTCGAGCATCTCGCAGTTGGCTTGGGGGTTTTCCCAGCGCAGGTCACACTGCACCAGAGTGGTTCTTAAATCGCTCATGACGCACACTCCTCTGATCAACCCAGTGTCACCCTATCTTAACGGTCTCGACCGCATCGTGTCGTCGATTGGTCTAACTGGCGCTGCCGACATTGGCTAGGGCTCATGAAGGCGGTGTGCTAGCTTTATACTTTTCATCGGCGAGGCAGGGACGCATCAATGGTAAAGTCGGCAAATTCCTCATCCCGAGATTCACAAGCCACCAAGGGTGTCACCTTGGGGCTTGGCGCGTATGTGATGTGGGGTTGTTTCCCGCTGTTCTTTGCCCTCTTCGATGATGTGCCAGCCCCCGAGATCCTGCTCCATCGCATTATCTGGTCATGCCTTTTCCTGGTGATACTGGTAAGCGTACTGGGGCGCTGGTCAGCGGTCATTAGTGCCCTGCGCGAACCCAGTCGGCTCGGACGAGTGCTGGGCTGCGCGATACTGATCGCCGTGAACTGGGGCATTTATATCTATGCTGTGGAAAGTCGGCAGGTATTGCAGGCAAGTCTTGGTTATTTCCTGACTCCCTTGGTCAATGTGGCGCTAGGCATGCTGATACTACGCGAGCGTATGCATCGCTTGCAGGGCGTAGCAGTGGTACTTGCCGGCATCGCAATCGCCATTCAATTGATTGGCCTGGGCGAGCTTCCCTGGATCACGTTAGTGCTGGCCTTTTCCTTCGGCACCTATGGCCTACTGCGCAAACAAGTACCGCTGGACGGCCTTTCTGGACTATTCGTCGAGACGCTACTGCTTTTCCCGATAGCCCTCTTCTTCGCCTCCTGGTTAGGGCTCCAGGGTAGCGGCCACTTCCTGGAAAGCCCGACCACCACGGCACTGCTCATCACCAGCGGGATCATCACTGCCTTGCCCCTTCTGGCCTTCGCCGGCGCTGCCCGTCGGCTTCGCCTGGCGACGCTTGGCTTTCTGATGTACATCAACCCAAGCATCCAGTTTGGCATTGCCCTGCTGGTGTTCCATGAACCCCTGGCGCCACAGCAACTGGCGAGCTTCCTGCTGATCTGGGTAGGCCTTGCGTTATACTCTTGGTCGGCATGGTCATCTCGCGCACGCACCAGTCCCGCTTCAAGCCATAAGTAGAGCCACATGTTCAAGCGCTACCTGCCCATACTGACCTGGCTACCACATTACACGAGTCGTCTGTTTGCAGCCGATCTCATGGCTGGTGTGATCGTCAGCATCATGGTCATTCCCCAATCACTGGCCTATGCGATTATCGCAGGCTTGCCGCCGGTGGTCGGGCTCTATGCCAGTATCCTGCCACTGCTGGCTTATACCCTGTTCGGAACCAGCCGCACCCTCGCGGTAGGTCCCGTCGCTATTCTCGCCCTGATGACCGGCGCCGCCCTGGCGCCCATCGCGGTGGCGGGCAGTCAGGCGTATTTGCAGGCAGCCATGGTACTTGCCCTGCTATCGGGCTTGATGCTTACGTTGATGGGTGTCTTCAAGCTGGGATTCTTCGCCAATTTCCTGAGCCATCCGGTGATCTCCGGCTTCCTTACCGCCTCAGGGCTTTTAATTGCGACCAGCCAGGCCGCCAACCTGCTGGGTATCTCGGCATCCGGCTTTAACGTCACAGAGTTGTTGCCGGGTCTAATTTCGAGCTTGCCCAATACGCATGCCACAACGCTTGCCATCGGCGCGGGTAGCCTAGCCTTTCTGGTGCTGATGCGTCTCTGGGGCCGGCAGAGCCTGCGTGCTATCGGCCTGCCGGCCGGGGTCGCCGATCTGATTGCCAAGGCAGGGCCGGTCTTTGCCGTGATCATCACGACCCTAGTGACCTGGCACTTCGATCTCGATAGCCAGGGCGTCGCTGTCGTCGGTGATATTCCCAAGGGTCTACCCCCCATCATGCTACCGGGCTTCGACCTGTCCCTATGGCATGAACTATTGGTGCCGGCCCTATTGCTTAGCGTGGTGGGATTCGTCGAGTCCGTTTCGATGGGGCAGATGCTGGCCGCCAAGCGCCGCCAGCGAATATCGCCCAATCAGGAACTGATCGGTTTGGGCACGGCCAATATTGCCGCCGCCGTCTCGGCGGGCATGCCGGTCACCGGCGGACTCTCTCGCACCGTGATCAACTTCGATGCCGGTGCCCAGACACCTGCCGCCGGCACTATCGCGGCCATCGGCATCGCCCTGGTGACAGTGGCGCTAACACCGCTTCTTTACCATCTGCCAGTCGCCAGCCTCGCCGCCACCATCACGGTATCAATTCTGACCCTTGTTGATGTGAAGATGATCCGCCAGACGTGGCGCTACTCGCGCAGCGACTTCAGCGCCATGGCAGCGACCATTCTTCTGACCCTGGTCGAGGGCGTAGAAGCAGGCATCATCGCCGGGGTAACACTTTCGATCGGTCTCTTCCTGTATCGCACCAGCCGCCCGCACAGCGCCCTGGTGGGCCGGGTACCGGGAACCGAGCATTTCCGTAACATGACCCGCCATGACGTTGAAAGCGAGAGCCATGTGGCCTTGCTGCGCATCGACGAGAGCCTCTACTTCGCCAATGCACGCTACCTTGAGGACACTGTCTATGCTCTGATCGCCAGCCGGCCGGAAGTCGAGCATGTGGTGCTGATCTGCTCAGCCATCAACCTGATAGACGCCTCTGCCCTCGAGAGTATCGATGCCATCAACGAACGCCTGAAGGATTCCGAGGTCACCCTGCATCTGGCCGAGGTCAAGGGACCAGTGATGGACAAGCTCAAGCAAAGCGACCTGCTGGACAACCTCTCAGGCCGAGTCTTCCTTAGCACCTACGCCGCCTGGTGCGAGCTTCGCAAGCACCCTGATGAATGACCGCCTAAACGGCGTTCATCAAAGCGCCAGCTTTCAGGCAGCGGGATGACCATCAGTCACGTCGAAAGTAAAAGTGGAAGCAGGAGTGCGAATGGGAATGACATCGTCAGGGCGACGGGCAGGCCAAAAGATCATGCTTCTCCCGGTCAATGCAGGCCTTCAAGGCGCTTAGTGCCATCGCCCATATCCTCGTGGCTCAACTCAGATCCGCCAGACGCTCTTTGACTCGCGCGACAATGTGGGTACCAATCGGTATTGCCGATGTGGCAGCCGGCGACGGCGCGTTGCAGACGTTGACCGTCAGCCGGGTATCGACAAACAGAAAGTCATCGATCAGCTTGCCTTCACGAGATACTGCCTGAGCCCGCACACCGGCCGGATAAGGCTCGAGATCATCGATAGAAAGGCTTGGGCAATACTTGCGAACCTCATTGAGGTACCCGCGCTTGTAGAGTGAGTTCTTCATCTCGATCAACCCCGGGCGCAGGTTAGCCTTGAGCACCTTGAGGATTCCCGGGTGAGTCAACATCTGTCCCATGTCAGCCAGTGACACATCGGTCTTGCGATAGCCCTCGCGCTTTAGCGCCAGCACGGCATTCGGCCCCACGGTGACACTGCCGTCGATCATGCGGGTCAAATGCACGCCCAGAAACGGCATGGCGGGATCGGGAATCGGGTAGATCAGGTGACTGACGATCTGGCGGTGCTTCTCCGGCAGTCGATAGTACTCGCCGCGAAACGGGCAGATAATGAAGTCAGGTGCCTGGCCAAGCATCTGCACCACTCTGTCGGCCATCAGCCCGGAACAGGTCACCAGAAACTTGCCGTGGATATCGCCACCGGGGGTTTCGACCACCACCTCACGAAAGCGCTCCTGTATACCGACCACTTCAGTGGAATACCGGATATCGCCTCCCATGCGCTCGATCTCGCTGGCCATGGCCCGCGTCACTTCGGCGTAATCAACGATGCCGCTGGAGGGTACGAAGATGCCTCCCATACCGGTGATATTGGGCTCCCTTTCGTACAATGCATCGGCGCCGAGCCACTCCCGCTCCAGACTGTTGGCTGCGGTGCGCTCCCAGAGTGCCTGCATACGCACCATTTCAAGAGCATTAGTGGCCACCAGCAACTTGCCGCATTCGTCAAAGCGGATACCGTGCGCTTCACAGAAGGCTTTGGTAGCACGATTACCCTCGAGGCAGAAGCGCGCTTTCAGGCTACCTGGTGTGTAGTAGACGCCTGCATGGATCACGCCGCTGTTATGACCGGTCTGATGCCTGGCACAACCCGCTTCCTTCTCGACGACCAGCAGACGGCTGTCGGGATAGGCCTTGGCCAACTGCATGGCAGTGGACATGCCCAGAATGCCTCCGCCCAGAATGATGAAATCGTACATCCGCATCGCCTCGCTGTTGGTAGATATCCTGGTCGCGCCACCCTTCTGCCGCGTTTCAGACGACACCTAACCCTGCCATGGCGAATATAGCGTCTTGGCGTGGGTGATCCACAAGGCATCCTTGAGGCCCATCAGAGACGATATGCCCATTCCCACCGGATTGGGTATCATGTGGCGATTATCATCACCTCGCGATGGAAAGCACTTATGGCCCCCTCCACCGACAAGGACACTACCCCTCGTCCAAGCCCTGCCCAGCAAGGAGAGCCGCGCCAGAATATGGGCGTCAGCGCCTATGCATGGCTCAAGCAGGACATCATTCAAGGCGTCTACCAGCCGGGTGAGAAACTCTTGATGAGTGGCCTCAAGGAGCGTTACGCGCTTGGCGTCAGCCCCTTGCGTGAAGCGTTGTCACAGTTGGTAGCCGAGCACCTGGTGGTGGCTATCAGCCAACGCGGCTATCGCGTGGCGCCCATGTCGGTCGATGAGCTCAACGATATCTATGACGCACGAGCCCAGCTTGAAGCCATGCTGGTACGCCTGGCCATCGAGCGCGGCGATGATGCCTGGGAAGCAGATATACTGGCCAGGGCCCATACGCTGGGCAAAGTGGCCGAAGTGCATAGTCCCGATGAAATGCTCGATGTCTGGGACCGCCGCCACCAGGATTTCCATAGCGCCATGGTCGCCGGCTGTGGCTCTCGCCAATTGCTGATGGCCAGGGAAAGTCTCTTTGATCAGGCCGCACGCTATCGCCATCTCTGGCTCTGCCAGACAGCGTTTTCTGATCAGGCATTGGCTGCCAAGCGACAGGAGCATGCAGCCCTTGTCGATGCGGTACTTGCCCGAGAAGCCGATCAAGCCGCTAACCTGATATGTGACCACATGATGACGCCGGTACCGATCATCACCGACCTGCTGAAGGCGCGCGGACTGGTCTGATCGCCTGCCTCAGGGCCGCCGATGCCGCTTCACGATCAACGATGGTGATCTTCATCCGGCAGAGCCCCCCGCAAGAATCCCTCATTGCGACTTTCTTGACCTATTGGCTACTGCGGCTAGTCGACCGTCGGATGATGACGCAGCGGCTCATGCTAGCGAAAGCGCGTCATCGCATGTCGGTCAGGCGAATTCGCAAACCACTTATGCATAGGGGTTCTTGGGATAGTAGCGCTCCGGCATGCGCTCGATGTGGGCAAAGAACTTGGTGTCCTTGTAGGGCATCTTCATGAAGCCCGACACCCCAATTCCCTCGATCAGCGCCACCGCGGCCAGAATGTCATCCAGTCGCTTGCGAAACTCGTCCTCACGCTCGGGATCCAGCAGCCGGTAGTAGCTATGAATTTTCAGGTGGGTGGGCAGCGCCTCGAAGATGATCATCCCCGTGTGGTGGATGGCATTGAGGGCCTCCAGGGAAGCGATGATCTCATCGGGCAGCACCAGGAATTCCTCGGGGTCCGGGCCATCCTCGAAGTAGGAGTGAACCCGGGTATGGTCCTCGAGCTCGGGAACCGCGCTGACCTCATAGGGCAGGCGCATGTCGGGCGTAAGAATAAACGGTTGATCAGGCCCGTGGCGGTCGACATGCAGGGTCTCCCGCGCATTGAACAGGCAGCTCTT
Organism: Halomonas salinarum; assembly: GCF_012062845.1. Lineage (GTDB taxonomy): Bacteria > Pseudomonadota > Gammaproteobacteria > Pseudomonadales > Halomonadaceae > Onishia > Onishia salinarum. Next base: position 78,158 of record NZ_WWNB01000008.1, on the reverse strand, counting down.
GAAGATCCCCCGTCGATAGATGGCGCGTGCCAGACAGATCATGTTGTTGACCGCACTGACGAAGGCCTCCTTCAGCGCGGGATCATGCAGGTTCAGTGAGGTATCAACGTAGATGCCATCGGCCTCCCAGCGAATCGCCAATCCACCGACCACCGGATAGCGCCCCAATCGGCTGACCGCCGCCAGGAAGGCCTTCTCGGTCTCCCCCATGCCCTGCATGAAGTTCTTGTAATAGCGGTCGAGCTGAACGTCATTGACCTCGCTCATCTGCTCGGGTGCCCCCTCCTCACGCAGGAAGGCCTTGCGCGAGCTGTAGACCACGGTATCGATCTCCCGCTCGGCAGGCCGCACCCATACCGGTAGCAGGGGCGACTCGGGGGCTTCGTCGAGATCGATCATCACCGTGCGTGCCAGTCGCGGCATCTCGGCAAGGAAGTAGTCGCCGGCCTGCAGACGCAGCGCAGGGTCCGGCGAGAGCATGGCGTCGAGCATGCGGGCAAATTCCCTGGGCAGCCCAAGCGACGTCGCCGGAATCGCCCGGTGGCCGAAGCGACAGGACTGCCCCGAGGCCAGCGCATAGAGAGTGCCGGCCGCGCCCTGCTCGTCAAAGCGTGGCGAGGAAAGCGCGCCATTCAGCTGCTCCTCACCGATAAAATAGACATCGCCTAGCCGAGCATTGGTCTGCTGCAGGTTGTCGGACATCAGCTCCATGACGTTGGTGGCCACGTGCTGCAATCGCTCGTCGAGTTGCGCGAACACCGACGAGCCCCAGTCGATCAGAGCAATTCGCTCGTTGGCGGCATCGAAGACCAGGTTGGAGGGCTTGATGTCGCCATGTACCAGCGGCTTGTGTCGCCCCGATTCCTGCCGCAGATGGCGCAGGATATCCGCCAACTGGGCGGCAATGCGCACCACCAGCCGCGGCGCCAGTCGTCCGTGGCGTAATGATACCTCCTCGAGGTTCTCCCCCGGCGCTCGCTCCATGACCAGGATCGACTGGTTACGTACTCGTTGATAGGCGATCAACCTGGGTACCCGCGGGTGCTCGACCTGCTCGAGCATGAAGGCCTCTTCCTCGAGCCGTTCCTGCAGACGCTGGGGCAGGGTCACCCGCGAGAACTTGAAAACATGCTCGACCTCGCCATCCAGATGCCTTGCTCGCCCCGCGAAGACGAAGCCGTAGGCGCCCTTGCCGATCAGCGCGATATCTCGATAGCCGAGTTGCTCGAGCTGGGTCTGGCAGAGCGCGACCCAGTCCTTGAGCTTCTTGGCATCATCATGGCTGAGCAGATAGATCGACTGCTCTTCCGGGATGTAGAACTGCTGGAGCGACGTCGCCGTCATGGGCTCATCCCGTTACGGTGTCTTTCAATCCTGATCAAAGAGTGTACTTCAACACCTCCTCGGGTTGGCGGCAGGTCATCGCGAGGGCGCTGTGAACCCTTCCATGGGCACTACTTTCGCCATCCCTGGCGAAAGACCCTCGCTGCCACCTGCCCCGCCGCCAGGAAATCGGGATAGGGTGTGGAAATGCATTAGGCTGCTTCTGCCAGGCGACGAGCACAGACACTCGGCATACAATGCCTAACCAAGGTGAAGCAGCATGGACTGCGGTGACTCCAGATAGCCCTTCCAGCGATTGACGAAGCGGGCGATGGTCCCGCCATCGATCAGGCGGTGATCACCCGACCAGGTGGCGGTCATGATCGCGCGACTCACCACCTGGCCCTCGGCATCGAAGCGCGGCAGTCGCTGTGTCTTGCCGATGGCAACGATAGCCACCTCCGGAGCATTGATAATCGGCGTGGCATAGGTGCCGCCCAAGGCGCCAATGTTGGAGATGCTGATGGTACCGCCCTTCAGATCCGCCTGCGGTACATGCCCCTCGCGAGCGGCCTGAGTCAGGCGCTCGATCTCGGAGGCGATGGCCAGCAGGCTCTTGCACTCGACACCCTTCACATTGGGCACTATCAAACCGGCCCGGCTATCCACCGCCATGCCGATGTTGCAGGCACGCTGGTAGTGAATCTCGGTGACCTCATCATTGAGCCGGCTGTTGAGAATCGGAAAATCCCGCACGGCAAGCGCCAGCGCCTTCATGAAGAAGGGCATCAGGGTCAGCTTTACCCCCAGCTCCTCGGCCTCAGGCTTGAGACGCTCGCGCAGCGCCAGCAACTCGGTGACATCGATCTCGTCGCCATAAGCAAAATGCGGAATGGTGCTCGCCGACGCCGCCATGCGACGAGCCATTACCGCCTGGATACCCCTTAACGGCTCGACTCGCACCCCGCCTTCGACCTCGGCCATGGCATCCCCAGCTTGCGCCGATGAAGCGGAGGACTCTGCAGGCCGCTCGGGGTAGAGGTGATGATCTTCTGCCTGAGCGACTTTTGCCTGGTCGAGATAGCGCAACACGTCGTCCTTGAGCACCCGACCGTCCTTGCCAGAGCCAGGAATGGCAGACAGGCTCAACTCATGCTCGCGCACCAGCCGCCGAACCGCAGGGCTCGCCGGAATACGCCCGAAGGCGCCACGGCCGCACTTCGAAGCGACATGACCTTCTTTAGAGGCGCCATGGCCTTCATTGGTAATACCTTGCGCTTGATGTGCGGCCGCATTTTTCCCTGCTGCTTGCGCCTGCTCGGTCGGCCTATCCTCTGTGGGTTCAGCGGCAGTGGCCGGTGCCTCGGGCAAGTAAGCGAAGAGTGGCGAATGCACGCGGGCATGCTCACCCTGCTGGTAGTGCAACCGGCTGACGCGGCCCGCCTCGGGGGCGGTGATTTCGACCAGCGCCTTGTCGGTCATCACATCGACCACCGGCTGGTCTTCTAGGATCTCATCGCCCTCCTGAATGCGCCATTCGACCACCTCACACTCGACGATGCCCTCACCGATATCCGGGAGAATGAAATCGATGGTATCGCCCCCCATGGCGGCTGCTGTCGTGGCATTCGAAGCATCCGCAGGTGTCGGCGCCTGGTCAGTTATCGGCTGTGACTCGGCTTCCGAGGAGGCTACTGAGTCCTCACCATTCCCCCGTTCTGGCTGGTCGGACTCGTCTGCCACCAGGTCAAATAGTGGCGCATGCACCTTGGCGATCTCACCTTCCTGGTAATAAAGCCGGGTCACCCGACCATCATAGGGCGCAGGAATTTCCACCAGTGCCTTATCGGTCATCACCTCGGCGACGGCCTGGTCCTCCTTGATCACGTCGCCCTCGCCGACCAGCCACTTGACCACTTCGCACTCCACGATACCTTCGCCGATATCGGGCAGCATAAAATCGCTCATCGTTGCTCTCCTGTCCGGATATCGGGACCTAGTACGCCATGCTCGCCTTGATCGCCTCGAAGACCTTGAGGCGATCGGGCAGGTATTCCTTCTCCAGCGTCAGCGGGAAGGGCGTATCCAGGCCGGTGACCCGGCTGATCGGCGACTCCAGGTACAGGAAACAGCGCTCCTGGATGGTGGCGGCGATCTCGCCGGCGAAGCCGCCGGTCAATGGGGCCTCGTGGCTGATCACCAGTCGGCCAGTCTTGAGTACCGAGGTCGCGACGGTCTCAACGTCCCAGGGCAGGATGCTGCGCAGGTCGATGATCTCGCAGGAGATGCCCTCCTTCTCGGCGAGCTCGGCGGCCTCTTCGATCACCTCCATCTGCGCCCCCCAGGCCAGTAGGGTGATATCCCGGCCCTCCTTGACCACCTCGGCCTCGCCGAGTGGCAGCTGATAGTCACTCTCCGGCACCTCACCGGTCGAGGCCCGGTAGAGCCGTTTGGGCTCGAAGAACAAAACAGGGTTGGGATCTCGGATGGCGGCCAGCAACAAGCCCTTGGCTTGATGCGGGTTGCGGGGCACCACGACCTTGAGGCCCGGCGTATGGGCGAAGTAGGCCTCCGGCGACTGGGAGTGATAGAGGCCACCGGAAATGCCGCCGCCATAGGGGGCGCGAATGGTCAGACCGCCGACGTTGAACAGGCTGCCCGAGCGATAACGGAACTTGGCCGACTCGTTGACGATCTGGTCGAAGGCCGGAAAGATGTAATCGGCGAATTGGATCTCCGCCACCGGCGTCGAGCCCTGGGCGGCCAGGCCGTTGGCGAAGCCGATGATGCCCTGCTCGACAAGCGGGGTATTGAAGCAGCGCGCCTTGCCGTATTTTTCCTGCAGGTGGCTGGTGGCTCGAAAGACGCCACCGAAGCCACCGACGTCTTCACCGAAGCACAGCACTCGCTCGTTGTCGGCCATGGCGATATCCAACGCCTGGTTGATCGCCTGCAGCAGATTCAGGGTCGCCATCTCAGTGCCCTCCCTGGTCGGTCACATCATCCGATGATGTAGACGAGCCTTGGGCCGAACGTTCGGTCGAGTATCGAGAAGCGCTCTTCGGATAGGCCTCTGGATACAGTCGGATATGGGCTTCCAGCTTGGCAAGCTGCTCGTTCAATTGCGTCGTGGGCGTGTCATAGACATCGGTGATCAGGCTCTCCAGCGGCGGCGCCGGGCACTTCTGGGCGACTTTCATGGTCTCCAGCACCTCCCGGCGCAGGCGCTCCTGCAAGTCCTTCTCTTCGTCGTCGCTCCACCACTCTCGCCCTTCCAGCCAGCGACGCAGACGCAGGATAGGGTCTTTCTCGCGCCAGGCTTCTTCTTCCTTCTTGCTGCGATAGCCGGAGGGATCATCGGAAGACGAGTGGGCCGCCAGGCGATAGGTCATGGCCTCGATCAGTACCGGCTGGTTCTGCTCGACGGCCAGCCGGCGCGCCTCCAGAGTCGCCTGATAGACCGCCAGCATATCGTTGCCATCGACCCGGATGACACGCATCTTGTAGCCAAAGGCCCGCGGGGCGACGCCATCGGCGGCAAACTGCTCGACCGCCGGGGTGGAGATCGCATAGCCGTTGTTGCGACAGAAGAAGATCACCGGGACCTTGTGTACGGTGGCCATGTTCAAGGCCGCATGGAAATCGCCCTCCGAGGCGGCGCCCTCGCCAAAGTAGGTGATGGTGCAGTGACCGTCACCGGCCAGCTTCTGCCCATAGGCATAGCCGGTAGCCTGAGGAATCTGGGTGGCCAGCGGCGAAGAGATGGTCATGTAATGCAGCGCCGCCGAGCCATAGTGGATCGGCATCTGGCGGCCCTTGCCGTAGTCACGCTCATTGCCGAACATCTGATTCATGAATTCATCGCAGCTGAAGCCGCGATAGACCAGTGCCCCCTGCTCGCGATACTGAGCCATGATCATGTCGTCGTCATCCAGCGCCGCGGTACTGCCGATCACCGCGGCCTCCTCACCGGTACACTGCATATAGAAGCTCAATCGGCCCTGGCGCTGGGCGGCCAGCATGCGTTCATCGAGCACCCGGGTGAAGACCATGGCGTGGTAGATACGCAATGCCTTATCACGATCGAGATCTGGCGCCGTGGCGCCTTCGTAGAGGCTGCCGTCCTGCTTGAGTAAGGCAAAGGTATCGATCGAAAACTCGTCGCCTTCGAGGAAGTGCGGAGAGTGAACGAGCGAGGAAGTGGTGGTTGTCATGATGCTCTTCCCTGGGGTGGTGGTGAAAAGCCTCACGCCCCTTTTGAGGGCATGGTTAATCAGAAGATAGCCATAAACCCAAGCGATGACATACCGCTTGATCATCATCAACTGCCACATGGTTTACGTTAACGTAAGATAGATCCCGGCATGGGGTGCTGTATAGCCACCGCGCCTGAGACCATGGTCGCAGGCGCCATGAACGGCCAGTGATCCGCTATGGGCGAAAAGGAAAGAACGAGCAGGAAGGGGCAAGGCAGATCGAGACAAGGAGGGGCTAAACAGCGGTAAAGCGGCTCGAGATAAGAACTCGATAGGGGAACCGTCAGCGCTGTGCGGGCAGCAAGCGCGCAAAGACGCTGTCGATGGAAAGCGCCAACACGCCGATCAGAATCGCGCCCTGCAGAATGTAGGCCGTGTTGCCGTTGATGATGCCGGCGATGATCGGATCACCAAGGGTCTTGGCGCCGATGGTCGAGCCAATGGCCGCGGTGGCGATTCCCACGGTCACCGAGGTGCGGATGCCGGCCAGGATGACCGGCGCGGCCAGCGGTAGTTCGAGCTGCCAGAGCACCTGGCTTGGCGACATGCCCATGCCGCGGGCAGCCTCCCGGGTGGCGGGATCGACCTCGCCGATACCGACCAGGGTATTGCGCACGATCGGCAGCAGACCATAGAGCACCAGGGCCACCACCGTCGGCAGCCCGCCGAAGCCCAGCCAGGGCACAGCGAGCGCCAGCACCGCCACCGGCGGGAAAGTCTGCCCGATGGAGGCCAACTGACTGACCAGTGGCAGAAAATCGCGCCCCCAGGGCCGAGTCACCATGATAGCGGCACTCACCCCACAGACGATGGCGATGGTCGAGGCAACGGCGACCAGCAGCAGGTGGTTGACCAGCAGATCAACGAAGGCATCGCGACGATAGATGGGCTCCCGCGCCTCAGGATCGATGGCGGCAAACAGCGGCCCCAGGTGCGGCATGACGATCAGCAGGCCCGCCAGCACCGACAACCATGCCAGAGGTGCCACCCAGCGTCGCCAGGGCAATGCACTCACACCGGGTAGCGATTCACCCCTCATCACGACGCTCCTGAGGCGTGGCAGGCGCCGCTTCATTGCCTGCAACATCAGCATCACCCGCATCGCCTTTCCGGGAGTCTGTGCCGGGAGTATCAACCGCCTCGTCGTTGGTCTCGCGGCTGGCCTGATCCTTGTCCGTCTTGTCAGCGGGCACACTCTTGCGCTGCATGATGTCATCCACACCCAGCGTCCCTACAGTGCGATCGCGATCATCCACCACGGTCAGGCTCGATAGCCGGTGCAGCAGCATTACCGATAGTGCCTGTCGCACGTCATCATCGGCCCTGACCGCCGCTGCAGTAGTCTGGCGCCGCGCGCCGGTTGGATGCATCACATCACGCACCGGTATGAGGCCTGCCTGCTTGAGGCCCCGATCGCGTCCACCAAGCAATGACTCGACGAATTCATCAGCCGGTGCCGACAACAGCTCCTTGGGGCTACCCTGCTGAATGATGTTTCCGCGATGCATGACGACGATACGATCCGCAAGCTTCAGAGCCTCTTCCATATCGTGAGTCACAAAGACGATGGTCTTGCTCAGGCGGGCCTGAAGCCTGAGCAGTTCATCCTGCAAGGCTTCACGGGTGATGGGATCAAGGGCGCCGAAGGGTTCGTCCATCAGCAGGATGTCAGGGTCAGCCGCCAGGGCTCGGGCTACGCCGACGCGTTGTGCCTGACCGCCAGATAGCTGATGAGGGTACTTGTCAGCGAACTCGGATTCCTTGAGCCCCAGTAACGCCATCAGCTCGCGAGTTCGCTTCTCGATACGTTCGGCGGGCCATTTCAATAGCCGCGGCACCAGGCCGATGTTGCGTGCCACCGTCCAGTGCGGGAAGAGCCCGGTGCTCTGGATGGCATAGCCGATACGTCGCCGCAGCGCCTGCTCATTGATCTCGCGAATGGGCTGGCCATCGATATGGATCTCGCCGTCGCTGTGCTCGATCAGGCGATTGATCATACGCAGGGTCGTGGACTTGCCGCAGCCCGAGGTACCTACCAGCACGCACAACTCGCCAGTGGCGATGGCAAGTGAGAGATCATCAACGGCCGTGTCTCCGCCAAAGCGCTTGGAGACGTGTTTAAGCTCGATACGCACCTGCTCAGTCATCACGAGCTCCTTGTCGCAGCGCCCCGGCGAGGGCCGTCAATAAACCGTCAACCACGACCGCCATGACGATGATCGGCAAAGCACCGAGCAACACCAGATCCATGGCGGCCTGTCCCAGCCCCTGGAAGACGAAGGTGCCAAGCCCGCCGGCGCCGATCAGGGCGGCCACCGCCGCCAGACCGATCGCCTGGACGCTGGTAATGCGCACCCCTTCGATCAATACCGGCAATGCCAACGGCAAGCGCACTTGCAGAAAGACCTGACGCGGACTCATGCCCATACCACGAGCGGATTCGATCACACCGGGATCGACATCCGCGAGTGCCACGAAGGTGTTGCGCGTCATCGGCAAGAGGCTGTATCCCACCAGGGCGATCAGGGCCGGCGCAGCGCCAATTCCCTGCACACCGATCGCCGCCAGCCAGTCAAAACGATCGGCAAGCCAGGCCAGTGGAGCCAGCAGCAGGCCAAACAAGGCCAGGCTGGGGATCGTCTGAATCAGGCTCAGGACACCATTGATGCCTCGTTCAAGCCGTGACCAGCGGCGCATGGCCAGGGCCAGGCAAAAGCCCCACACCAGGCTCACCCCCACGGCCGAGGCTACCAAGAGGCTGTGATAGGCAAGCGCATCGATAAACTTATCGCTGCGACCCAGGTATTCCTGCATCAGGGAAAGTTTATCCAGCACCCCACTGGCAAGCGCCAAGGCCCAGGACCCCAGCATCATCGCCCCTACTCCCCACCAACTGCCACGCGGCAGCCGCAGGCGTCCCTTGAGCTCGATCAGTGCCAACATGAACACGAACAGCACGACCCAGAAGCCGGCCGCCAGCCCCGCCCGGGCGTAGGGCGCATCCGGGTCGATGAAGACATGACAGAACCCGGCAAGCGCCCAGGGCAGGCCGAGCATGGCAATAAGGGTCAAACAAAGCGCCAGGAGAAGTCTTCCTGACGTTGCTCGCCAGGCAAGGCAAGCGACGCCCACGGGGAATAGCGCCACGAACAAGCCCGCAGGCCCCAGCATCTTCCACAGATCGACGCCCTGTCCTGGCACAATCCGGTTGGGCTGCACGCTTGCAAGGTCAAGAAGTATGAGGGCCCCGAGGGCTGCCGACATCAGCACCAGCAGCACCCGATTTGGCGGCGGCTGCCGCCGGGCCCCGTGTGGCGATAAGGCCAAGGTGGTCAAGGCAATCCGCCCGCAGGCTTACTGCTCGAGACCATCGAGGAAGCGGGAGGCGACCTTGGCGGGGTCGGCGCCGTTGACGGACACTTCACCATTAAGACGCTGCAGTGTCTCGAGATCCAGGGCGTCGAAGACTGGCGAGAGCAGTTCGGGGATCTGCGGGTAGGCCTCAAGGACGTCTTCGCGCACCAGGGGTGCCGGCTGATAGACAGGCTGTACGCCGAGCGTATCGTCGAGCACGCGCAGGCCCAGAGCATTCAGGCCACCATCGGTGCCGTAGGCCATGGCAGCGTTGACGCCATTGGTCTGCAGGGCAGCCGCGCGCAGGGTCGCGGCAGTGTTGCCACCGGACAGCACCACCAGCTGATCGGAGTCGAGCTCAAAGCCGTAGGCTTCCTGGAATGCCGGTAGCGCTGCCTCGGATTCAACGAACTCAGCGCTGGCGGCAAACTTGAACTCGCCCCCATCGGCCAGATACTGAGACAGGTCGTCGAGCGACTCGAGGCCATGCTCGCTTGCCAGGTCCTCGCGCACACTGATCGCCCAGGTGTTGTTGGCCTCTGCCGGGGTCAGCCACACCAGATCATTGGCCTCACGGTCGAGTTCGCGGACCTTGTCATGTGCCTTGTCAGCATTCTTCCAGACTGGGCTATCAGCCATGTCGAAGAAGAAGGCGCCATTGCCGGTGTACTCAGGGTAGATATCGATTTCGCCAGCGATGATCGCCTCGCGCACGATGCTGGTACCACCCAACTGGAGTCGATTCTCGGTCTCGATCCCGCCAGCCTCTAGCGACTGCATGATCAATTCGCCGAGTACCGAGCCCTCGGTGTCAATTTTAGAGGACACAACCACCGGCTCCGCCGCCTGTGCCTGTCCGATTACGGCAGTGGCTGCCAATGCTGCAATCCATGTCATTGTCTGCTTCATTGCGCTTACCCCAGTCGGTGGTGTGACAAGTGTCAGATCAGTATAAGGAACTGACGTTACAATGTCAGGAAGGCCCCATCGGCAAGATATCAACGCTAAGCCACTGCCCTGGCTTGAGGAATCAATGGACGACGATAAAGAGACAGATCCAGATAGCATGCTGGGCGCCTGGCGTCACCCGCTGGTGCGTGACCTGGGGTGGCTGTGCCTGGCACCCGACCTGTTGGCAATGCCCTGCCTGGGGCGGCCAGGGCTTGGCGAGCTAGGACTCGAGAATGGCGGCTGGCGAGACTACCTGGATCGGCTGGAAGACGACCCTCAGTCACTCGAAGCCTGGGTAGGCAATGCCGTTAGCGCCCGGCTGGGGCACTATCACGAAAAACTCTGGCAATTCCTCCTTGAGAGCGCTCCCAACACCAGGCTTGTGACCCACAACCTGCCGGTCATGCGTGAGCGCCGCACGCTGGGTGAGCTGGATATACTGTACCAGCAAAAACCCAGGTCTCGCCGTGCGGCTGGGCAGGGACAACAGGCAGAATCTGTGCCCGTTCACCTGGAAGTGGCGATCAAGTTCTACCTGGGCGTGCACGAAGGACCACAGGGTGCAGACAGTCAGGCGCGCTGGATAGGCCCCGGCTGTGCCGATAGCCTTGCCGGCAAACGAAGCCACCTCTTCCACCATCAGCTACCGCTGCTCGATACCCCGGAGGCACGGCTCGCCATCGGCGAATTCATGCATCAAGAGACGAAAGCATCGATAGCGCTCGGCCAAGAAGAGCGCCGGCATCATCAGCGGACGGCAATGCCTGGAGTGCTCTTTTATCCATGGGTGCCTGCCCCTGATCGACCGCCGTTACCCTCGCCCACCGAAGCCACTGTCGACCACCTGCGCGGCCAGTGGCTTTTTTGGCACGATTGGCCGGCCTTCCGCGCTCGCTTGAGCGCCGGCACCCGAGGAGCATGGCTGCACAAGCCTCACTGGCTGGCCCCGCCCCTCCCCGAGCAGCTAAGGCCACTCGAGGAGATAGACGCCTACCTGGCAACGCGTTTCAGCAGCACCTGGGGCGCGCCGCTGCCGCTGGTGTTGCAGAGTGCAGACGGCATCTGGCAGCGACTATTTGTGGTCGGGGACGACTGGCCACGCAAGATGCCGCTGCCACCCGCCCCGGTGGCCATCACCCGTTAACAGGGCAAAAGCCTGGCCTAGTCGCGATCAACCACCCAGGTAGTGCCTTCGCGGGAATCCTTGAGGGTGATCCCCTGAGAGGCAAGCTCGTCGCGGATACGATCAGCCTCAGCGAAATCCTTGGCCTTCTTCGCCGCGGCGCGTGCCTCGATACGTGCCTGGATTTCCTCTTCGCCGATGGCAAGCGCCTTGGCACCGGCCTGCAGGAAAGCCGCCGGATCCTGATCGAAGAGACCCAACACCTCGCCGAGACGCTTGAGCTCGAAGGCCAGCGCCGGGACGGTCTCGGGCGCATCCTTCTTGGCCACGTTGAGCTCACGGGCCAGATCGAAGAGAGCAGCCAGAGCCTCTGGGGTATTGAAGTCGTCATCCATGGCCGCACAGAAGCGCTCATCGAAGCGGGGATCAACCTCACCCTCAATGGCCTCGACGTCGTTAAGCGCGTTGTAGAAACGCTCAAGTGAGCGGCGGGCATCGTCCAGGGCATCCGGCGCATAGTTGATCGGGCTGCGGTAGTGGCTGGCTACCAGCAGGTAGCGCACCACTTCCGGGTCGTGCACGTCGAGCACTTCGCGGATGGTGAAGAAGTTGCCCAGCGACTTGGACATCTTCTCACTGTCGACCCGCACTGCCCCGGCATGCATCCAGGTATTCACGTAGCGCGCGCCGGTAGCGGCCTCACTCTGGGCGATCTCGTTCTCATGGTGCGGAAAGGTCAGGTCAGGTCCACCACCATGGATATCGAAGGTGTCACCCAGGCAGCAGGTCGACATGGCCGAGCACTCGATATGCCAGCCCGGACGCCCTTCGCCCCAGGGCGAGGGCCAGCTGGCCTCACCAGGCTTGGCGGCCTTCCACAGCACGAAGTCCAGCGGGTCTTCCTTGTGTTCTCCTACATCGATCCTCGCCCCGGAGCGCATCTCATCCGGGTCGCGGTTATTGAGCTTGCCGTAATCGGCAAACTTGCGAACCCGATAGTAGACGTCACCGTTATCGGCGGCGTAGGCATACTCCTTGGCGATCAAGGTCTCGATCATCGCGACGATGTCGTTGATATGGCGGGTAGCACGCGGCTCATGGTCCGGGCGCAACACCTTGAGACGATCCTCATCCTCGTGCATGGCAGCAATCATGCGCTCGGTGAGTGCATCGATGGCCTCTCCATTCTCCTCGGCCCGCTTGAGGATCTTGTCGTCGATATCAGTGATGTTGCGCACGTAATTGACGTCGTAGCCCCGGGCGCGCAGGTAACGGGTGATGACATCGAAGGCCACCATTACCCGAGCATGTCCGATGTGGCAGAAGTCGTAGACGGTGATACCGCAGACATACATGCGCAGTTTCCCGGGCTCGATCGGCGCCAACGGCTCCTTGCAACGGGTCAGAGTGTTGTAGATCTGCATATCAGCCCTTCTTCTGTGCCTTGGCCCAACCATCTTTCAGTCCCACCGTGCGGTTGAATACCCGCTTGCCCTCGGCGCAGGCATGACGGTCGGCGCAGAAATAGCCGACCCGCTCAAACTGATAGCGCGCTTCGGGGGCGGCGTCACGAATCGACGGCTCGGCAATACCTTCAACGATGACCAGTGACTCGGGATTCAGGTGATCCAGGAAGTCGGCGTCCTTGTCCTTGTCGGGGACCTCGACCTGGAAAAGGTTGTCGTACTGGCGCACCTCGACCGGCACACCGTGCTCAGCGCTGACCCAGTGAATGACGCCCTTGACCTTGCGGCCTTCCGGGTTCTTGCCCAGGGTGTCGAAATCCACCGAGCAGCGCAGCTCGCTGACGTCGCCGTCGGCATCCTTGACCACCTCATCACAGCGGATCACGTAGCCGTTGCGCAGGCGCACTTCCTTCTCGGGCGCCAGGCGGAAGAACTTCTTAGGCGGCTCCTCCATGAAGTCGTCCTGGTCGATCCAGATCTCGCGAGTGAACGGCAGCTTGCGCGTGCCCATGTCATCACGTGCCGGGTGACCGGCAGCCTCGAAGACCTCCTCGTGTCCCTCGGGGACATTGGTCAGCACCACCTTGAGCGGCTTCATCACGCACATGGCGCGCGGCGCATTGTCCTCGAGATCCGAGCGAATGGCATGATAGAGCATGCCGATTTCGACCAGGCCACCGTCGGCGCGGGTCACACCAATCATGTCGCAGAACTTGCGAAGCGAAGCCGGAGTGTAACCACGGCGACGCATCCCGGAAATCGTCGGCAGGCGCGGATCGTCCCAGCCATCAACGATCCCCTGATCGACCAGCAGCTTTAGCTTGCGCTTGGAGGTCAGGGTGTAACTCAGGTTCAAGCGCGCGAATTCGATCTGGCGCGGCTTGGCCGGTACCGGCAGGTTATCGAGGAACCACTCATAGAGCGGGCGATGATCCTCGAACTCCAGGGTGCAGACCGAATGCGTTACCCCTTCAAGGGCATCCGACTGGCCATGCGCAAAATCGTAGGAGGGATAAATCTTCCACTTGTCACCAGTCTGATGGTGATCGGCCTGGCGAATGCGGTAAAGGATCGGGTCACGCAGGTTGATATTCGGCGACGCCATATCGATCTTGGCCCGCAGCACTTTTTCGCTCTCGGCGAACTCGCCCTGCTTCATGCGCTCGAGCAAATCGAGGCTTTCGTCGGCACTGCGCTCGCGATAGGGGCTCGGCCGACCGGCTTCGGTCAAGGTGCCGCGGTACTCACGAATCTCGTCCGGTGACAGGTCATCGACATAGGCCTTGCCCTCACGGATCAGGTGCTGTGCCCAGGCGTAGAGCTGATCGAAGTAATCGGATGCATAACGCACATCGCCAGCCCACTCGAAGCCCATCCAGTGAAGGTCTTCCTTGATGGCATCAATGTAGGCCTGTTCTTCCTTGGCCGGATTGGTGTCATCAAAGCGCAGGTGACAGTCGCCACCAAACTGTTCGGCCAACCCGAAGTTCAAACAGATCGACTTGGCATGGCCGATATGCAGAAAGCCATTGGGCTCCGGCGGAAAACGGGTAACGATCTTGTCGACCTTGCCAGCCTCGATCTCTTCGCTAATCTGATTGCGAATGAAGTTCGGGGCGCTGGTGCTTTCATTGCTCATGGGGCGTCTGAGAACCTCTTGATGGAGTACGCTGGCGACGGGCCGGCCTCTTGCTCACCTTAATCAACCCGAGTGGATGGCAGATACCGACTTCGCGCGTCGATGCAAAACAGCTATTATAGCGCGACGCAGATGCGCAACGCCAAGACGCCCCACACGACTTCCGGGAAACTGACATGATTGTTCTCCAGACCAATTACGGCGATATCACCATCGAGCTCGATTTCGACAAGGCTCCCAAGACCGCCGAGAATTTCCAGCAGTACGTGACTGACGGCCACTATGACGACACGCTGTTCCACCGCGTCATCGATGGCTTCATGGTGCAGGGCGGCGGCTTCGACCTTGACTTCAACCAGAAGCCGACGCGTGAAGCGATCGAGAACGAAGCGGATAACGGCCTGAAGAACCTCAAGGGCACGCTTGCCATGGCACGCACCCAGGACCCGCACTCGGCCACCGCTCAGTTCTTCATCAACATTGCCGACAATGACTTCCTCAATCACAGCGGCAAGAACCTGCAGGGCTGGGGTTACTGCGTATTCGGCAAGGTGGTTGATGGCATGGACGTGGTCGACAAGATCCGTGCGGTGCCCACTACCCGTCGCGGCATGCACGCCGACGTACCGGCTGATGACGTGGTGATCCAACGGGCCTACATCAAGGATGAGGCCGAAGGCGACGCCTGACATCGAGCGTTCTCCACCGACACGCCCGCCCTTGTGCGGGCGTGTGTCGTTGTACTGCCCTTCCATTGGACCCCCTTTATTGGTCAATACGACGACACGCTGAGACGATCAGCACTAAACGAATTGCACCCACAAGAACAGGCTCGCCATGACGACTCTGCTGATTTCCGATCTGCACCTGCACCCGGGAGCCCCCGAGGTCACCGATGGCTTTGTCACCTATCTGGAGCACACCGCCAGCCAGGCCGATGCCCTCTATATCCTCGGCGATTTCTTCGAAGCATGGGTCGGTGACGACATCCTCGACCTGCCAGAGGCTGAACCCAGCGGCAACGCCGCACTCGTTAAGCGTGTCGTCGAGGCCCTGCGTACGCTGAGTCATGCAGGCACCGCCATATATCTGATGCATGGCAACCGAGACTTCCTGATGGGCAAGCGCTTTGCAGACACCTGTGGTGCCACCCTTCTCGATGACCCGACGCGACTCGACAACGGCGATGAACCTCTCTTGCTGATGCATGGCGACAGCCTTTGCACCCGAGACGACGCCTATATGGCGTTTCGTGCCAAGGCCCGCGACCCGCAGTGGCAAGCACAGATTCTCGCCATGTCGATCCCTGAGCGGCTGGCACTGGCCAAGCAGATTCGGGAGCAGTCCGGCGATGCCAACTCCAACAAGGCCGAAGACATCATGGATGTGACACCTGATGAGGTGATCAAGGAGATGACGGCCCACGGCGTGACCACACTGATTCACGGCCATACTCACCGCCCTGCCGTGCACCAGGTAACGCTTGACGATCAGCCGGCCGCGCGCATCGTGCTGGGCGACTGGCAGCCGGACCAAGGCTGGGATATTCGTCTCGTCAGCGGCCAGGCCCCCGAGCTGCGCGATTTCCCGCTAGACGCACCGCCAAGCGCCTGACCCTGTATCTGCCGTTACGTGTGCCGCCGGCCGAGCGCTGGCACCGAAGGCCCCCTTTGGCCATAATACTGCTCCTTTTTTGTCAGAGACTTGCCATGTGGTTTAAGCACCTGCATCTCTATCGCCTGCATGATGCCCCGCAGCTCAGCCATGACGATCTGGAAGACCAGCTCGCCGAACAGGCCTTCCGTCCACTAGGGGGGAGTGAAGCCACCCGGTTGGGCTGGCGGACGCCGGGCGGTCGCAGTAGTGAACGTCATCTCCATGAAATCCAGGGGCACCGTCTTCTATCGGCGCTACGCCAGGAGCGGGTGCTGCCAGCGAGCGTGGTACGAGAGGAAGTCGAGGAGCGCTGCGCCGACCGCGAAGTCGCGGAAGGTCGACCACTGCCGCGCAAGGAAAAGCAGGTGATCAAGGAGCAGGTCTATGAGGAGCTGCTGCCACGCGCCTTCATCAAGAGTCAGAAAATAGACCTCTGGTGGGACACGCGTCGCGACCTGATCGCCGTCAACGCCAGTAGCCGTGCCCGCGCCGAGGAAATGCTCGACCTGTTGCGACAGACGCTGGGCAGCCTCAAGGTCACCCCACTTGCCACCCAGACCTTGCCGATCAAGGCCATGACCGCCTGGCTCAAAGAGGCCGACAGCCGACCGACGGGGCTGATACTGGGCGATCAGGTTGAACTCAAGGCACAGGGAGACGATGGCGTGTTGCGTGCTCGTGCCGTGGACCTGGATAGCGACGAGATCCAGACCCTGCTCGAAGGCGGACGTCAGGCGCACAAACTGGCCCTTGAAGTCGAAGGGCAGCTATCACTGGTGCTGCACGATGACCTGGCCCTCAAGTCATTACGCTTTTCCGATGCATTGCTTGATGAAGCCAGCCAGACTAACGACGGCGATGATGCCATCCTGCGCATGGAGGCCGATTTCGTGCTGATGGCGCAGACACTTGCCGAGGTCGTGGAACGCATGATCGGCTGGCTGGACGGTGAAGCCTCTACCGCGCCGCCTAGCCCATGATGGTTAACGTCTGCACCTTTCAAGCCTTCAACCTGGTGATTTCTTCATCGTGACTCAAGAATCCGCCACAACAAACGACCCTTTTGCCAGTATTCGCCCCTACCAGGACGACGAGGTGGCCGACGTCATCGTGCGGCTGGCCAACAATGCCGAGCTGCTCGATGCACTGACCCAGTTCAAATTGCCAAGGCTTGCGCGGATCGCGCCTCGCCTGGCGCGCACCATTGCCAGTTTCGGCATTCGGCGTGAGATGCGCGGAGTCAATTGCGTCTATGACTTCCAGATGCGCATCGCGAGCTACATGGATCGCATGATTCGCACCACCACCGAGACCTTCGAAGTAGAAGGCCTCGACCGGCTGAAGCACGATCAGGCTTACCTGTTCATCGGCAATCATCGCGATATCGCGCTCGACCCGGCCTTCGTCAACTATGCGCTCTATCAGGCTGGTCGCAGCACGGTGCGTATCGCCATCGGCGACAACTTGCTGCAGAAGCCCTATGTGTCGGACCTGATGCGACTCAACAAGAGTTTCATCGTCCCCCGCTCGGCCAAGGGCAAGCGTGCCATGCTGGCGGCTTATCAGCTGCTGTCGAGCTACATTCGCCACTCGATCGGCGAAGACAATCATTCCATCTGGATGGCCCAGCGCGAAGGTCGCGCCAAGGACGGCATCGACCGTGCCGACCCGGCCATCATCAAGATGCTGACCATGGCAGGCCGCCAGGCTGACAAGCAGGCCAAGCTCGGTGATGTCATCGGCGAGTTGCAAATGGTCCCGGTGTCGATCAGCTATGAGTACGATCCCTGTGATCTTCAGAAGGCTCGCGAACTCTATGCGATGCATACCGAGGGCGCCTATCAGAAGATCGAATTCGAGGATATTCGCTCCATCGTGGCCGGCATTACCGGCGCCAAGGGCCGGATCAAGCTGACCTTCGGTACGCCGCTGTCCGGGGACTTCGACAGTCCTGAATCCGTCGCGCAAGAGATCGATAAGCAAGTACTGAATGGCTATCATCTTTTCCCGAGCCACCAACTGGCACTCGAAGCCAGTGGTCTGGCTCCCGATCTCGTCGATCTCAGCGAGGTCACCGAGATGGATCGTCAGCGCTTTCGTGCGCGCCTGGCCGAGGTTCCCACTCACTTGCGTGACTGGTGGCTTGCCCAGTACGCCAACCCGGTCCTGAACCGCGCCGGACGGCTCTAGGGCAAAGCGGGATACGTTGCTCAGCTTGCCACTGACGCCCAGGAAGCGTCGTCAGTACTCAATCAAGTGCTCAATCAAGTACTCAATCAGCCAAGAAGCTCGCCGGCCCCCGAAAGCGGCAGCTCCTTGGCTTGACATGGGCCAGCCCAAAGCGGCCCTTCGCGTGAGGAGACCGTCCCATGGGCCATATGAACGCTCAAAGCCCCTCTACCGACCAGCATGCCGCCGACACCCGAGCGGCACACCGAGTCACGCTGATCGGGGCGGCGATTGACTTTGTGGCAGGCGTGTTCAAGCTGGTCGCTGGTTTATTGGTCGGCTCGGCGGCGCTGGTCGCCGATGGCATTCATTCCTTCTCGGATATCCTCACCGACCTCTTCGTGATCGGTGCGACTCACTTTGGCCGCCAGGCACCCGATAGAGGCCACCCCTATGGTCACGGCCGCATCGAGACCCTGGCAACACTGTGGCTGGGCAGCATCCTGATCTTCGTCGCCGGTGCGATTGCCTGGGGCAGCCTGGAGCGGTTGTTCTCCGGTACGCCGGTCCTGGCACCGGGCCCCTGGGCGATCGGTATCGCGGTACTGGCACTATTCGCCAAAGAATGGATCTTTCGCTATACCCTCAAGGTCGCCAAGAAGGTCGGCTCCAAGCTCCTGGAGGCCAATGCCTGGCACTCCCGCTCGGATGCCCTTTCCACCGTGGTGGTGCTGATCGGCCTGCTCGGCGCCCAATTCGGGGCCGGCTGGCTGGATGGTGTAGCCGCGGTAGTGGTCGCCGCCCTGGTTGGCAAGATCGGGGGCGAGCTGTTGTGGGAAGCAAGCCAGGAGCTCATTGACACCGCCCTCCCCGAGGCCGAACAACAACGCATGCATGAAACGGCTTGTCTGGTTCCTGGCGTGCGGGGCGTCCACGATCTGCGCACGCGCACCGTCGGGGGGAAAGTGTTACTCGACTTGCATGTGGTGGTGCGCCCCCGGGTAACCGTCTCGGAGGCTCATGAGGTCGGCAACGAGGTCTGTCGTCAGCTGTACCAGGCGTTTCCAAGCCTTAACGATATCACCTTCCATATCGATCCTGAGGACGATCAGGATGCCCCCCCGCAGGATCCACTGCATTTGCTGCCCCTTCGTGAGGAAGTCGAAGCCGAGCTTGCCACGGCCTGGTCTGGCCTCCCTGCCTGGGAGTCTCGTCTTACCCTGGACCTGCACTACCTGGACCAACACATCGACGTCTCCCTCTACGTTCAGCAATTGACGTCCGAGACCAGCCTAGATGAGGCTGCCGAGACCCTGCGCCTGCATGCCGCTCGCCTGCCCTGGATCGGCCGCCTGCGAATCTGGCAGGGGCCGGGCAAGGCCTGATATGTTCATTGGGCCTTAACCTCCCCCTCTTCAGGCCCTTCGGGCAGAGAATCGTCGATGAATCGACCCGTTGCCAGTCCCGCCTTCCAACCTCAGCGCCGCCGTCTGCTGATGGGGTTGGGAGCCGTGCTGGCAGGCGCCTGCCTGGGACTGGCCTTTCCTGTCAGTGCCACTCTTGACCAGCCTCGGCTGCGCCGGATCATGCAATCCCGCTATGGCGACGATGGCGTCGCGTCGTTAAATGCCTGGTTGGCATTGATCGATCGCCTGCAGCCACTGGGGGTCGCTGAGCAACTATCGGGCGTCAACGATTTCTTCAATCAGCGCATCCGCTGGCTGGATGATCGGGCCATCTGGCAGCAGGAAGATTACTGGGCCACACCGCTGGAGACGCTGGGAAAAGGCGCCGGCGATTGCGAGGACTTCACGATCGCCAAATATATAAGCCTCATGCAGTTGGGCATTCCCATTGAACGGTTAAGACTGATCTATGTACGTGCAAGCATGGGGCGTGGCGGGCTTTCCCAGGCTCACATGGTGTTGGGGTACTACCGCCTGCCAGGCGCCGAGCCCCTGGTACTCGACAACTTGGTAGAAAGTATTCGGCCTGCCAGCAAACGACTGGACTTGACCCCCGTATTTAGTTTCAACAGCGACGGCCTTTGGGCAGGGGGCTCCAACCGCTCCCGCGCCGACCCCGTCCAGCGCCTATCGCGCTGGCGCAACGTGCTGGCCAGAATGCAGGAGCAAGGATTCCTATGATGATCGCAAGCATAGCCGATGGGCGGCACAGGGAGAGTTCAATATGTCTCTGATCAAACAGCTATGGTTGGCCATCGCGGCCGTACTGCTCCTCGCCTTCGGTGGCAGCCTGTTAGTCGGTCTATCGACCACTCAGGACTACATCGAGCAGGAAATACGCATCAAGAATGAGGACAATGCCAATGCCTTGGCGCTGTCCATGAGCCAGCTCGACAAGGACCCCGTCAGCATCGAACTGCTGATGGCTGCCCAATTCGATACAGGGCACTACCAGCTGATCGAGTTGCGTGCCCCGAATGGCGATCTCATCATGCGCCGTGAAGCCCCTCCCTTCATTGAGGATATACCGGCCTGGTTTGTGGATTTGGCCAGCATGGATGTTCCAGCCGGCCAAGCCGTCGTGCAGGACGGTTGGCGCCAATATGGCACCTTGACGCTTGAAAGCCAGCATAGCTACGCCTATCGCTCTCTCTGGGAAAGCAGCCAGCAACTCGTTTCCTGGTTCGCCTTTGCCGCCCTTGTCAGCGCCTTGATTGCCTGGCTAATCGTGCGCCGCATTAGACGCCCTCTTACGGCCGTTATTGATCAAGCCAACGACATTGGCAACCGCCGCTTCACGATTTCACCGGAGCCAAAGACGCAGGAACTTCGCGATGTCGTTGCAGCCATGAACCGGCTATCCGGCAGCGTCAGAGATATGCTGACCCGCGAAAGTGGCCAGCTGGAAGATCTGAGACGCAAACTCCAGCAGGATGAAGCTACCGGCATTGCCAATCGCGCCTACTTCATGACGCGTCTCCAAAATGCCCTGGATAGCGATACCGAATTTCATCATGGCTGTTTAGCGCTGGTGCGTGTTTATGACCTGGAGACTCTCAATGATGGGCTGGGCCGGCCTGAGACGGATCGTTTCCTGCACGACTTGGCATCTGCGATGCATCTGCTGGCCCTTGAGCATCCAGGTAGCCAGGTGGGCCGGCTTAACGGCAGCGATTTTGCCATCCTGCTACCGGACGATCTTTCACCAGAAGACCTCGCCAACCAGCTCAGAGAGCGTCTGCATCCGATTGCCGACCGACAACCCGTTCTGCTTAGCCTCCCCATCGGCATTGTTGGCTTCTCACGCCACGAACGCCGCGATGCTCTGCTTAGCCAGCTGGATGGCGAGCTTGCGAAGGCGGAGCTACATGGCGGCAGAACCATTTGCGTAGCCGACCAAACAGAACATCACTTGCTGTATACCAGTCATGCAGAGTGGCACGACGCCCTGGAAACGGCCTTGGAACATGGCGTAATGCTGGCTCGCTATCCTGTTGTAGATGCTGATGACCGTCTGCTGCACTTCGAGTGCCCATCAAGGCTCTGGCTGGGCGACGAGTGGCAGCCTGCAGGTGCCTACCTGGGGTGGGTGTCGCGGTTTGAAATCGAAGAGATGCTGGATATCTCCAGCATTCGTTCTGCTCTTGAGGTAATGGAGGTCGATGATACCGCTCTAGCGCTCAACGTTTCGGCCAAGGCACTCGCAAGCCCTGGCTTTCAGCAACAGCTTCACGCACTGCTAGTGGCTCACCCGCATGCGGCCAAGAACCTATGGCTGGAGTTACCCGAGGAAGTGGCTGTCCATCAGCTCGCTGATTTTAAATCCTTATGCCAAAAATTGCGCCACTTTGGCTGCCGTATCGGTCTTGAACATGTCGGGCAGCAATTTACCCGCTTGGCCGACCTGCAGGACAGTGGCCTTCACTACCTCAAGTTTGATGCGTCGTTAACTCGGGACATTGATCAACAGCCCTCCCAGCAGGCACTGCTGCGCGGCATGGCCACACTCAGCCACTCACTGGGCATCCTGGCCATCGCCGAATCGGTAAACACGCCAGAGGAACGTCATATGCTCTTCAAATTGGGGATGGATGGCGTGACAGGCCCCGTCATCAAGATAGAAGGCTGACGCTTACCCCGAGTAGGACGCCAAGGCACCTCCCTTGGAGGTCATACTTGGCGCTCCCTGACTTTGTATGCCAGTAAAATACGACATGATGCACCTGATCGCCCGTTACCTTACTGTAGAGCTCACCGGCACCAGAGCCGATATGCTATGGTCACGCCATCGCCGTGCCAGACAGCTAGCTCGGTACCGTTACCTTCAAAGCCTCACCCTCAGAGGAGCTGCACATGTCCGCATCTGAAATCCAAAAGACTCGAGTGATCAATGAGCTACGCGGATTTATCAAGAAACTGCTGCAGGACCCCAAGATTCTCGAGCAATCTCTGGTGGTCGCTCGAAAGCATTTGGCCGAAGGCTCGGATGCCAAGATCATGGCCCGTATCGCCAATGACATATCCGACACAACCAGCGTGCATATTCCGGAAGACCCCAGTGAGCACTCAGAGGCCGACAAGCTATACCTGGAGCTGCTCAAGGAAGTCGTCAGTGAAGACCAGGCAATGTACTGACATGAATCGTACTGACCATGAAGCCCCTTCATGAAGATAAATCTAAAGCAGAACATACTGAAATAAAGGGTGTCGAAATAGTTGCTGAATGACATTCATCACGTCATCAGCAACCCCCTGATCGCAAGAGGTCATGCCGCCCCTCGCGATGTTCACAGCTGCATACATCTCGTCTAAAGTAACAATCAGTAACTAGGGCAATGGGGGCGCAGCCCCTCCGATACGGGTACCGCTTGAAAAACGGCGCAAGCCATCGGCGACAACGGCGCATTCCGCAAGGCAGCAATACCACAGGGAAGGTCAAGACAATGCTTAGTGCGTTCTTAACAGGTGCATTTCCCGCCATGGGAAATCGAACAGTCACACCTCCCATCCGTAAAGGCCTCTGGCAGGCCTGTCTGCTAGCCGGCGTGATCTTTAGCTCTTGTCTGCAGGCAGCCGAACTCTCTTCCAGTGAAATCCCCCCTTCCGAGGACACAACGCCCATCCTCACCATCAAGGCAGCCGACCAGCAACAGCGCCTCTCTCTGGCCGACATCGAGCAGCTGCCGTTGCATGATACCTCCATGCAACACCCTGAAGGACCGGAAGGTGTCTACAGTGGCGTATTGCTCTCGGATTTCCTCAAGGCCTATGAGCTGGACGCCGCCTCAAGGCTTAGGCTGATTGCCGTCGATAACTACTCCGTATTCCTCAAGCAGGCACAGCTTAAGGAAAAGGCCTACCTGCTCGTCACTCGCTTCGACGGCGCACCCGTTCCGCGAAGCCAGCTTGGTCCACTGCTGGTGGTGGTACCCGAAGATGCAGAGGCCGTTCTAAAAGGCGAGGAACCGTTAGACAAATGGATCTGGGGTCTGGCAACGATTGATGCGGGCTGAAAGCCATGGCAATCCGCAAGGCCTGGGCCAGTATGCAACGCCGCCGCCGTCGATTGCTGATGTCGGCGGTGTTTCTGTTGTCGTCTGGTTTGGCGGTCACCGCACTCACCTTCTATGCCAACTATGCCCAACAGCAGATGGACGCCGATTACATCTCGTTCTCAAATGAGATCGTGAGGGCCCAGCACGATGGTGAAACCCTGCTCCATTCCAGCATCAACTTGCTCGATGCCCCTAAACCGCTGCATCAACAACAGTTGCTGCAAGCGCTATGGATTATCGATAGCCGCCAGACGACAATCGAGCAATACCTGCAGCGGAGCCAACTGACACCGCGCGATACCCAACAGATCACTACTGAGTTTGCACGGCTGGACAAGCTACTCAAGCAGGCACAAGCCAACGCTCAGGATGTACTTGAGGATTCTGAGAAACTTGTGCCGCTTCAGAACCTGACGGAAGAAATCGAATACAGTCTTGCCTACATCTACAGCGAGCTACACACGCTGATGATGCGGGGCGCGTCAGAGCAGCAGAAAATCATGTCAGTCATGACGAAGATCATCATCGCCCTGGGCGCCTTGGTCTTGGTTGTCATCATTGGGCTGCTGATCGCCATCGAGAAGATCCTGGGCCAACAGAGCGCGCTGGAGCACCTGTCGGTGACAGACGACTTGACGGGACTGGACAATCGGCGAGCGGCCACAAGCAAGGCAAGACAGACCCTGACGCTTGGCAGGCGCTCCGGAGCACCTGTCAGTCTCGCCATCATTGATATCGATCATTTCAAACACATCAATGATCAGTACGGGCATCCCCTCGGGGACCTGGTACTAAAGCAACTCGCGCAGACACTGAAACATCTAATGCGAAAGTCTGATGTTGTGGCTCGCATAGGAGGGGAAGAATTCTGCCTGCTGATGCCGGATACCGACGCCCAAGGCGCTTTCGAGTTCTGCGAAAGGCTGCATCGGGGCATCGGCAAAATGGAAATTCCCCATGACGGTGGCACCATCACGATCACCGCCAGTGTGGGCCTGACCACCACTCATGATGTAGGCGACTATGACTTCGATGTGCTCTACGCACGTGCCGACGAGGCACTTTATCGTGCCAAGGCCAATGGGCGAGATCGGGTAGTGGTATATTGAAATGACATGGCCACTGGGAGGGTGACACCGTGTAATCGGGTCTGGTGACATTGGTAGAGCGGCGCAGTGGCTATTTACTGTCAGCCTGCCTGCCCAGCGTCTCATCGGAGCTGACGCAGACGGCGATGATCCGGCTGCTGAAACGTCGTCGTGGCGCGGTAAAGACCATCACTCTAGATAGATAATGGCAATGGCTCGGAGTTCGCTGGCCATGACGCTGTGGCCAGGGCAGTAACCGCCACCACCTACTTCTGTAATCCCTACTGCTCCGGGCAGCGTGGGACCAATGAGAATACCAATGGACTGATACGGCAGTACTTCCCCAAGGGAACGGACTTTCGATAGGTCACCGATGCCAAGCTGCGCAAGGTGGTCGAGAAGCTGAATGACCGCCCGAATACAGCTCGGTTATCGGACACCGGCGCAGGTATTCCTGGGGGAATATTCAGGAGCCCTGAAAACGGCAGGTGCTGCACTTATTGCTTGAATTCAGGGTTGTCGCTTGTTGATGCAGCTTGATGTCCATGAACCTGCTCCCGAATGAATTGCTGAAGAAACGCTCTGGCGGCTAGCAGAGGATAACCTCTATAGGCGATTCGATCATCGGGGACCCTACAATTACCAAAGTGCTAACACCAAAAAACCAGCGGCCGACATTTCTGCCGGCCGCCGATCAATTCAGGTCTAGTGGAAAAATAGAGGCCTATTCAATAGCCTAATCACTGCTTTGCACAATTATTCAAACCGTCGTAACTTGCAGTAAGTGTATAGGTGCAGGACCAACCTGAATCAGCAGTACTTCGCTCCAGTGTTACAACTGCTTGGTTATCGCCGGTACCTTTTGTCGAGACGATTGTAACTCCATCTTCCCCAGAGGCAGCTGTGATCGTCGGAGAGCCAGAACCAGAATACCCTTTAACTTCACCAGGAATATCTGCACCCTCGAGCACAGCAATCTCAACAGGAGTTTTATATCCTGCAGCCTCTTGGTATGCCGCAGAAGCATTTGATCGTGCTATGTAATCCTGATACTGCGGAATCGCAATAGCCGCCAAAACACCAATAATCGCAACAACGATCAGCAGCTCAATCAGGGTAAAACCACCCTGACCAGACTGCATACCCTTAATGCGTTTCATGCCCTGTTGTTTCATGCTTCACCCCTTGCTTGACTGCCCCGGAGGACGATATTGCTATTTCATGTCTGCCCGACTGCAATTTTCAATCTCGCAGACTCGCCTCAGTACATGATACTAGCGCTATAAGTAGCGTGGCGGTAGCTTGGCGGTAAACGCTAATACTTAACATCATCAGCATGTTGCACCCAACCACTTCACTGTTGCCCACAGTAAGCCAGCCAAGTGACGAGGGCAAGGCAATGAAATGAACATCTTGCGAGATTTTTGCCACGCGATCCTGCCTTTATGGCGTGGCGCACTACCGTCTGAGCCATGCAAAAATGCCGTTGCCACCCTAGGCAGTTCCCAACCACTGCCTAACCACTGCCTAACCAGATAGAATGAGTTGCATCTTTGTCGTCGCCAGCGAATCCAAACAGGAGGGCCTATGCACGAATCACCGCCGCCCGGTGGGGCCAATCAAGGCTCAGCCAACAATGATTCTAGCGCCACCTCGCACCTACGTGGCCTGGCCCTGCGTTTAGTCAACGATGGCCAGATGACAGAGGCAGCGGCCATACGGGCCATCAAGGAGGCGGAGGAAGAAGACATCTCCTTGATGCGACATGTGGTTGAACACGATTTGGTGCCAGCTCGTCAGGCGGCTTTCTCGGCGGCGTGGGAATATGGCTTGCCATTGCTGGACCTGGATGCCCTGCGGCTCGATAGCCTTCCCCCCCCGCAGGAAATGCCGGAGAAAATTCTCCGCAAACTCACGGTCCTCCCGCTGTATCGCAGCGAACACCGCCTGACGGTAGCCGTGCCCTACCCGTCTACGCTCGCGCTTCTGGATGAGCTGCAGTTCGCTACCAACCTCACGGTCGAAGGCGTACTCGCGCCAGTCGACCAACTCGGCCCCGTTCTTGAGAGCTATCTCAGCCACCATGAAAATGCCGGTATCTTTGAGGGCCTGGATGATGCCAGTGACCACCTAGAGGGACTCGAATACGAGGAGCATAGCGCCGAAGACGACCAGGCCATTACTGCCGGCAGTGATGATGCGCCCGTGGTCAAGTTCGTCAACAAGGTGCTGCTGGATGCGATACGCCGCGGTGCGTCAGACATTCACTTCGAACCCTACGAAACCAGCTACCGGATTCGCCTGCGCATTGACGGCATATTGGTCGAGGCGGCGCGCCCGCCCTTTGGCATGCGCACCCGCATTGCTGCACGCCTCAAGGTCATGTCACGGCTGGATATCTCCGAGCGCCGTTTGCCTCAGGACGGCGCCATCAAGCTGAAGCTCTCCAAGCAGCGCTCCATCGATTTTCGTGTCAGCTCTTTGCCCACGGTATACGGCGAGAAACTGGTGCTGCGTATTCTCGACCCGACCACGGCACAGATGGGGATCGACTCACTGGGCTTCACCCCGCCGCAGCGAGAGATGTACGAACAGGCATTGTCAGACCCTCAGGGCATGATCCTGGTCACAGGCCCCACCGGCAGCGGCAAGACGGTATCGCTGTATACCGGCATCAACATCATCAACACCGGTGAGCGCAATATCTCAACCGCGGAGGATCCGGTCGAGATCAAGGTGCCAGGGGTCAACCAGGTCAATGTGCTGCCAAAGATTGGCTTGAACTTCGCCAGCGCCTTGCGCGCCTTCCTGCGCCAGGACCCTGATGTGGTCATGGTCGGCGAGATTCGCGACCTGGAAACCGCCGAGATCGCCGTCAAGGCCTCTCAGACCGGCCACCTGGTGCTATCCACGGTGCACACCAACTCAGCCGCCGAGACCCTGACCCGCCTGTCGAACATGGGCATCGCCCCGTTCAACATCGCAAGCTCGGTGTCGCTTATCATCGCGCAGCGTCTGGCGCGCCGGTTATGTCAGCATTGCAAGGAAGCCTCCAACCTGCCGGTCGAGACCCTGAAAGAAGAAGGCTTCAATGACCAGGAAATTCAGCAGGCCACCATCTACCATCCTGTCGGTTGTCGGCATTGCACGCTGGGCTACAAGGGGCGCGTGGGCATCTATGAAGTCGTGCCCATCAGCGAATCCATGAGTCAGCTGATCATGCGCAATGGCAATGCCATTGAGCTCGACCAACAAGCCCGTAACGAGGGACACCCCGATCTGCGGCGCAGCGGTCTGCTCAAGGTCATGCAGGGAATGACCAGCCTCGAAGAGATCAATCGCATCATTCGAGATTGACGCCACTGCATGACGCTATTGATCATCACCCCCACGGCCTTTTCATCACCTTACAGGACGGCCCATGGCGCGACATTCCAAGGCACCCAAACAAGCGAAACTGCAACGCTTCAAGTGGACGGGCAAGGGCCCTAGCGGACGCAAGGTATCGGGCGAGATCGTCGCCAGAGAAAAAAGCGAGGTCGAGCTGCAGCTCAGGAACCAGAGCATTCTGGTCAACAGCATTCGCCGCAAGAGTAGCCTTGGCGGCGGCATGGGCAAGATCAAGCCACGCGACATCATGGTGTTCGCCCGCCAGATGGCCACCATGATCAAAGCCGGCGTGCCGATGCTACAGGCCTTCTCGGTGGTGGCGGAAAGCCTCAAGAACCCGGCCATGAGTGGCCTGGTGCAAGAGCTCATGAATGATGTGGCGGCGGGCACCAGCTTCTCGGATGCACTGCGCAAACATCCGCGACACTTCGATCGTCTGTTTACCAACATGATCGAGGCCGGCGAGCAATCGGGCTCTCTCGACCATATGCTTGAGAAAGTGGCCGCCTACAAGGAAAAGATCGAGTCACTCAAAGGTCGCGTCAAGAAAGCGCTCTACTATCCGGTTGCCGTCATCGGGGTGGGGATTGGCGTCACGGCATTGCTGCTGATCAAGGTGGTTCCGCAGTTCGAGAGCATGTTCCAAGGCTTCGGCGCCGAGCTCCCCGCGATGACACGCATGACCATCGCCATGTCCGAGTTTGCTCAGCAATACTGGCTAGTGGGAATCGGTCTGATCGTTGCCAGCATCATGCTTATCCGCCAGGGGATGAAGCGCTCCGAGGCTTTCGCCTATCGAATGCATGCGCTGGCGCTAAGGATCCCGGTGATCGGCGATATCCTCGATAAGTCATCGGTGTCACGCTATTCGAGCACGCTTGCTACCACCTTCGCGGCCGGCGTGCCGCTGGTCGAGGCGCTCGAGACCGCCGCGGGCGCCTCGGGCAACAAGGTGTACGAGCGCGCGGTATTGCAGGTCCGCGATGATGTCTCGACCGGCCAGCAGCTGCACTTTGCGATGAGGCTGACGGAGCAGTTTCCGCCCCTTGCCGTGCAGATGGTCGGCATCGGCGAGGAAGCCGGTTCGCTAGATGCGATGCTCAACCGGGTGGCGGACTATTATGAAGAAGAAGTCGATAACAAGGTCGATGCCCTGACCTCACTGCTCGAGCCCTTTATCATTGTGGTGCTCGGTGTGCTGGTCGGTGGTCTGGTCGTCTCCATGTACCTGCCAATATTCGAACTGGGCAGCGTCCTCTGATCCCAATCCGGCACGCCTGTTGCTGACAAGCCCGTTTGGGCACGCGAGCATCCAACGTTTTTTCTTGAACATGTATAGCCCAGGAGTCACCTTTGCTTGCCGATTTACCGCCCTCTCTTTTCTGGCCGCTGGTTATTGTGCTCGGCCTGTGCCTGGGCAGTTTCCTGAACGTAGTGATCACCCGGCTGCCGGTCATGCTGATGCAAAGCTGGCGTGGTGAAGCCCGAGAAGCACTTGAGCTTGATGAAGAATCGACCGACACCTTCAACTTGATCACCCCAGCGTCGCAGTGCCCGGCCTGCAAGACCCCCATCGCCTGGCACGACAATATTCCGCTGATCGGTTACATCAAACGTCGGGGAAAATGCGCGAACTGCCAACAGCACATTAGCCTGCAATACCCGCTGATCGAAATCGCAGGCATGGCGCTGATCGTGGCCGTCATCGCGATTCACGGCGCGAGCCTGCAGAGTGCCTTCCTGGTGGGCGCTTGCCTTAGCCTGCTGGTGCTCGCGGTCATCGATTTTCGTACTCAGCTACTGCCGGACATCATCACCTTGCCGCTGCTCTGGATCGGGCTTGGTTACCAACTGCTCTTCCAACCGCTGATGCTTCATTCAGCCGTCATCGGTGCCATGGCCGGTTACTTGTCGCTATGGAGCTTTTACTGGCTCTTCAAGCTTGTCACCGGCAAGGAAGGCATGGGCTATGGCGACTTCAAGCTGCTGGCGGCGCTGGGTGCCTGGCTCGGCTGGCAGGCTCTGCCCATGATGCTGATTCTCTCGGCCGGCGTAGGCGCCCTGGTGGGTATTCTCGTACAACTCGCGGTACCGCGGCTGCGCGGCGCCCCGATGCCCTTCGGCCCGTTCCTGGCGATGGCCGGCTGGATCACACTGCTGGCGGGTCCCCCGCTGCAGGCCGCTTATCAGGGGCTGATATCATGAGTCTGACGATAGGCGTCACAGGCGGCATTGCGTCAGGAAAATCGACCGTCGCACGGGCCTTCGCTGTCCACGGCATCGACTGGATCGATGCCGATGATGTCGCCCGTGAGGTAGTGGAACCGGGGGAGCCCGCCCTCGCCGAGATCGCCGAGCACTTCGGCCATGACGTCCTGACCGCCGATGGCCATCTGGATCGCCGAGCCCTGCGCAAGATCGTCTTCGCCGATAACGCCGAGCGGGCATGGCTGGAATCGGTCACCCATCCCCGCATACGAGAGCGGCTCGAAGCCCACCTGGCTCGCATGGCGGCGACGGATGCCCCCTATCATCTGCTGGTGTCGCCGCTCCTGTTCGAGTCAGACCAGTATCGCCTGGTTGACCGCTGCCTGGTCATCGATATACCCAAAGCGCTCCAGATCAGCCGAACCGCCAGCCGCGATGGCGTCGATGAAGAACAGGCTCGTTCCATTATCGCCGCACAAATGCCCCGGGAGCAGCGCCTGGCGAAAGCCGATGATGTCATCGACAATAGCCAAGACGCCGACGCTCTCGCCCATCAAGTGGCGAAGCTCGACACGCTCTATCGTCGTCTCGTCGAGTTCGACTGATACGTGCTCGACTACTCTCTTAAGTACTCTCTTAAGTACTCTCTTAACTACTCTCTTAACTACACGCTCGACACGTCTGGATTGCCTTGCCCGCAAGGTTTGGGCATCCTGACGCCAACATTCGCCTGTATGGGACTCACATGAGCCAAGAAAACACCTCTCGCCCTCTGGAAGTCGCCTGCCCGCAGTGTCGCAAGAAGGTAGCCTGGATCGAGGATAACCTGCATCGTCCCTTCTGCTCGAAGCGCTGCAAGCTGCTTGACCTGGGTGCCTGGGCCGATGAGTCGCATCGCATTGCCGGCGAGCCTGCCATGGATGAGACCGACATCGATGAGATGATCATGCGCGCCGAACGCGGCCAGGAATAACGAACCAGCGCCATGCAGGATGACTATCGCAAGTACCAGGCAAGACAGCAGGCCCAGCAGTTGCAATATCGCCTGCTGGCCGAGCTTGAAGCTGCCTTTGACACGATCATCGATCGCATCGAGGCATTGGTGGATCACTATCGCGAACAGAACCGTGAGCAAGGCCACCAACATGGCGCTGAAGCCTGGGCGCTGCACCACCCTACCCCCGATGCCGACTGGCTCCGGTCAGCCCTGTTGGACTTCTGGTACCAGGATGGGCAGGACGGTCGCACCACCCGCAGCTATATTGGCCTGATCGCCGCAGACGAGCTCATGCTTGAGCATGTGGCCAAGGTCAATGCCGCCAAGGAAGACTTCGCTAACATTCTGGCGGAGATTCGCGAGCATGCGGCTGATCTGATCCCTGAGATCAAGGCGGTATTACCGTTCCGACACCCTACTCTGCATGCCCACCTGACGGGCCAGGGGCTCGCCAGGCTTCATCTCAAACAATGCTGGCGTACCTTACCGGTCGCGAATGCGCCACTCTCACGCGTGCGACTGGCCTGGTATTCCAGCGGCCGCTCAATCAAGAAGCTTAGCGTTCGAGAAGCCGAGAAAAAGCTGCAGGCACTCGATGTTGATTCGCCGCATATCCGCATTCAGCTCAAGCACCTCGCTGGCATCCCGGATAGTGAACCCCTGGCTCAAGTGCAGAAGCAGGCACCACTGATGCGAGCCAATCTTTTCTTCGCCGAACCCCTCGCCGATGGACGCGAGCGCCGGGCCATGAACGTCGCATTACCGCTCTTCATTCCCAGCGCAGATGGACGCTTGCCCCATCATAATACCCCCCTGCCGAAACCGCAGGAGAAGCGAACACGGGCCAAACGAAGCGACGAGCGTCTCGAAGAGACATGCTTCCTGCCAAGCCTTAGGGTCTATCGTTACCGTTAGGTTGCCGACCAAGACTTCCTGTGTTCGACAACTTTTCGGCACCACCGCCAAGATCACAACATGTGCCGAAATACCGGTTGTGCGGACCCTGCTCAAGCCCCTGCTCAGACTTCCACGCCTCACATGCCACTCTTATCGAAGCCTACTGATGCTTGCTACAGGGCGCCCAATATCAATGAGGGATCTGATAAGGCATGGCACTATTAACCCCATTATTTATATGGATAAAAAGCAGCTACTGGCCATTACTTCTTCACGTCAAGTGTTGCTAATTAGCGACAACCCTTGCAAACACATGGAATAGAGCTCTTGACCTCAACCCTGGAGTGAAGCGGCATCTATAAAAACAAAAAAACCGCCCCCGGCAAAAGCCGGAGGCGGTTTCCGAGAAAGAGGCTAAATCACTCTTCCACGCGGACCAACCAGGACTCGACGGTTTCGCTGCCGTACTCGTCTTTCCAGGCCTTGAGTGTCTTCTGGTTGCCGCCGCGAGTTTCGACGACCTCACCGGTATTCGGGTTCTTGTAAATCTTCAGCTTGCGCTTGCGGCGGCCGCCGGTGGACTCAGTCTTGGAGCCGGAGGCGCGCGAAGCAGCCTTGGGATCGACCAGATCGATCACATCGGCTGCACTCTTGCCGTACTCTTTCATCAGTGCTTCAAGCTTTTCCTTGAACTCAAGCTCGGATTTCAGACGGTTGTCGTTTTCCATCTTCTGTAGCTCATCAGTGAGCTGCTTGAGCATCTGTTCTTTCTGCATGTAGTCATTGAGCAGGGACATGGTCATTCCTTATATGCTACTGGTTTATCGCAACGGGATTGCTGATTTCGCAAGCAGATGTGTATCTGACTTTAAGGGGAGTTTAATCGTTTTCTTTTAAAACGACAATATTAGTGTCGAACACATTACCTCTATTAAAGTTTTTTCCACAATGCCTCATGGATGAGCACTGGGCATGGCTGGGAACGGCCTCATCTGTTAACCTCTCCAAAATAGTAGGTTAACAAAGAGGAACCCCATGAGCCACTCGCTTTGGCACCCCTATGCCCAGATGCAGACTCAAGCCGCCGCCCTTAAAGTAATAGGCGGTAAAGGAGCACACTTCACTCTTGAGAGCGGGGAGCAACTACTGGATGCCACTTGCTCCTGGTGGTGCATGATTCATGGTTATGCTCATCCCAGGCTAGTCTCAGCGATCCAGCAGCAAGCCGACACGCTTTGCCACGTGATGCTTGGCGGATTGACGCATGAACCGGCAGACCTGCTTTCAAAGGCGCTGGTGCGAGTCACGCCACCTGGACTCAATCATGTCTTTTTTTCGGACAGTGGTTCTGTCGGGATGGAAGTCGCCATGAAGATGGCTGTGCAGTATCAGGTACAGCGCGGCCGCCCGGGCAAATACCGCATGCTGTCACTAATGAAGGCCTATCATGGCGATACGGCCGGCTGCATGGCGGTATGTGATCCCGAGGAAGGCATGCACTCACTGTTTTCCGGTTTTCTACCCACGCACCATTTTGCTCCAGCACCCACCGCCCCCTTCGATGCCACAAAAGACGAGGTAGAAGCCGATATACAGGGCTTACGTGATGTGCTCGAAGCCCACCACCATGAAATTGCCGGGCTGCTCATGGAGCCTCTACTGCAGGCTGCCGGCGGGCTCAACATGACCTCGCCTTATTATGTCGAGGCAGCACGAGCGCTATGCGATGAGTTCGGCGTGCTGCTGATCTTCGACGAAGTCGCCACCGGCTTTGGACGGACCGGCAAGATGTTCGCCGCCGAGCATGCCAATGTCACGCCAGACATCATGGTGCTCTCCAAAGGGCTAACCGGTGGTTACCTGGGGCATGCAGCAACTCTCGCCACTGACGAGGTCTTTGACGCCTTCTTGAGCGAAGATCCTCATCATGCCTTCATGCACGGCCCCACTTTCATGGGCAACCCTCTCGCTTGCCGCGTCGCCCTTGAGAGCCTGGCCGTCTTCGAAGAAGAAAACTATCTGGACAAGATCGCCTCACTGAACGCCATCCTACGCCAGGAGCTGGTCGAGGATACCGATCTCAAGGCACATCCGGCCGTGAGAGACGTGCGCGTCCTCGGTGCCACGGCAGTGATCGAAGTACACGACGCGACAAGCCTGGAGGACGTACAGGCATTCGCGCGCGAGCGTGGCGTCTGGCTGCGCAGCTTCGGCCGCTGGCTTTACACGATGCCGGCCTATGTCACGCTTGACGACGAGATGCGCCTGATTACGACCACCATGAAGGAGTGGTTCTTGAGTGCCCACCACCCGTTACCGGCTGAATGAGAGCGCTGGATTGTGACGCGAAGTGATGGAGCCTGGCTTAAAACTAGCCACGCAGAGAGTTGCTGAGAGAGTTGTTGAGATGGTTGCTGGGATAGCCGCTTGGAGAACTGCGTGGAGAACTGCGTGGAGAACTGCTTGGAGAGTTGCTTATAGAGTTACTGGCAACTGAAATGAATCCATAAAACCTGACGCTCAGAAACGAAAAACGCCGCCCCGAAGGGCGGCGTTTTTGTTCAAGCAATCAGGGCACCTCGGCAAGCCGAGATGTCCGGGCAGGACTTAGTCCTGACCCATCTGCTGCTTGATCAAGTCACCGATGGTGGTCGGTGTAGACTCGGTCTCTTGCTGCTCGCGCAGGCGACCCATGTTTTTACGGGTATCGTCCTGATCCTTGGCCTTGATGGACAAGTTAATCAAGCGGCTCTTGCGGTCTACGCTCACGATGCGAGCTTCGACGCTGTCGCCTTCATTCAGGACATTACGCGCGTCTTCAACACGGTCAGCGCTGATCTCGGACGCCTTGAGCACGGCCACAACATCCGTTGCCAGCTCAACGTGTGCTTCCTTGGCATCGACTTCGACGACACGACCGGTCACAACCGAGCCCTTGTCGTTGACGGCAAGGTACTCAGCAACCGGATCGCTGTCCAGTTGCTTGATGCCCAGCGAGATGCGCTCACGTTCCGGATCGATAGACAGGATGACGGCTTCAACTTCGTCGCCCTTCTTGAAGTTGCGCACGGCTTCTTCGCCTGTCTCTGACCAGGAGATGTCTGACAGGTGCACCAGACCATCGATACCGCCATCCAGGCCGATGAAGATGCCGAAGTCGGTGATGGACTTGATGCTGCCAGAAACGCGGTCGCCCTTGTTGAAGCGCGCGCTGAAGTCTTCCCACGGGTTGGTGGTGCACTGCTTGATACCCAGGGAGATACGACGACGCTCTTCGTCGATATCCAAGACCATCACGTCGACATCGTCGCCAACCTGGACGACTTTGGACGGATGGATGTTCTTGTTGGTCCAGTCCATTTCAGACACGTGGACCAGACCCTCGACACCCTCTTCGAGCTCGGCGAAGCAGCCGTAGTCGGTGAGGTTGGTAACCCGAGCGGTGACCTTGGTGTTTTCCGGGTAGCGACCCTTGATATTGACCCAGGGATCTTCGCCCAGCTGCTTGAGACCCAGGGATACACGGTTACGCTCACGGTCAAACTTCAGCACCTTGACATTGATCTCGTCGCCGACGGCAACGATCTCGGACGGATGCTTGATACGCTTCCAGGCCATGTCGGTGATGTGCAGCAGGCCGTCGACGCCACCGAGGTCCACGAAGGCACCGTAGTCGGTCAGGTTCTTGACGATACCCTTGATCTGCTGGCCTTCCTGCAGGGTAGCCAGCAGTGCTTCACGCTCGGCGCTGTTCTCGGCTTCGAGAACGGCACGGCGAGAAACCACCACATTGTTGCGCTTGGGATCAAGCTTGATGACCTTGAAGTCCAGCTCTTTGTGCTCGAGGTGCGCAGTGTCGCGCACCGGGCGAACGTCGACCAGCGAACCCGGCAGGAAGGCACGGATGGAAGCCACGTCGACGGTGAAGCCGCCCTTGACCTTACCGTTGATCACGCCCTTGACGATCTCATCCTTCTCGAAGGCTGCTTCCAGCTCTTTCCACGCCTCGGCGCGCTTGGCTTTCTCGCGGGACAGACGGGTTTCGCCGAAACCGTCTTCCACGGCTTCCAGTGCGACCTTGACTTCGTCGCCCACACCGATGGTCAGCTCACCGTTGTCGTCGCGGAACTGCGCGGACGGGATCTGGCCTTCGGATTTCAGACCGGCATTGACGGTGATCCAGTCACCTTCAATGTCGACGACGGTCGCCATGACAATGGCGCCCGGCTCCATGTTGATGTCTTGGAGAGACTGTTCAAACAAGTCAGCAAAGCTTTCGCTCATGATGTTCCTACGTGATCAACGTTGAATGGCGGCTTACCGCCTTCTCCGCACCACCAGCGAGTGCGGGCCTACTGCAATATGCTCCGGGGATGTTAGCGCTGGTTAGACCTGAGCGGACTTTCAGTGTGTGTTGTCCGTCCCATGTCGTTACATCATCCCGCAGCCCGTAATGGATCGTTAGACGCTCAAGAAATGCCGCGTTGGGCAAGGAGAACCGTCACCCGTTCCACCACTTCCGGAATTGTCAGGCTCGTGGTGTCCAGCTCGATGGCATCGTCCGCCGGCTCGAGAGGGGCAACGCTGCGCTGCATGTCTCGCGCATCGCGGGCCTGAATCTCCTTTAAAAGACTCGGTAGACTAGCATCCTGCCCCGCTTCCCGCAACTGGAGATAGCGCCGCTGAGCTCTTTCCTCGGCACTCGCGGTCAGAAAGACCTTGAGCGGTGCCTCAGGGAACACCACGGTGCCCATGTCGCGGCCATCCGCCACCAGGCCAGGGGCCTTCTGGAAATCACGCTGACGGCGCAGCAGCGCCTGGCGAACCCGTGGCAAGGCCGCTACCTGAGAGGCTCGGTCACCGGCCTGTTCGGTACGGATTTCCTGGCTGACGTCATCACCTTCCAGCAACACCCGGCTGCCACCATCAAAGGGCACAAAGACCACGTCCAGCTCGGCGGCAAGCGCCTCGAGAGCCTCTTCGTCGTCGGTACGAACCTCATGCCGGAGCGCCGCCAGCGCGGTCAGACGATAGAGTGCCCCACTATCCAGCAGGTGCCAGTCCAGTCGCTCGGCAATCAGGCGACTGATGGTGCCCTTGCCGGCCCCACCAGGCCCATCGATGGTCAGCACGGGGGCATCGGCATCGCTCATGCATCCTCCTGCTGTTCACTAGCGACCGCTTCCGGACTGACCGTAAGGCCCACGCGACAGGCCAGCTGAACGAAGCCCGGAAAGGACGTGGCCACGTTGGCGCAATCATCGATCAGAATCTCGTCGCTTGCGCGCAGACCGGCCACCGTGAAGGCCATGGCGATGCGATGATCACCGAGGCTATCGACGTGGCCACCACCATAATTCGGCGTGCCAGTACCATCATCGCAGCCGATGATATCGATGCCATCAGCCACCACGGTGTTCTCGACGCCAAGCAGATCCAGACCATCGGCCATGGCCTTGATACGATCGGATTCCTTGACCCTTAACTCTTCAGCGCCGCGCAAGCGTGTCTTGCCACTGGCGTTGGCGGCCGCTATGAACAGTGCCGGAAACTCATCGATAGCCAGCGGCACCTGATCGACGGGAATGTCGATGCCCGAGAGCGGTGAATAACGCACCCGAATGTCTGCGACCGGCTCCCCGCCGACCTCATGCTGATTCGAGAGCTCAAGATTGGCCCCCATCAGCTTGAGGATGTTGATGACCCCGATACGGGTCGGGTTGATGCCGACATGCTCAAGGGTGAGATCGGCACCCGGTGTGATCGCCGCGGCCACCAGAAAGAAGGTCGCCGAGGAAATATCGGAGGGTACGTCAATGGGCCCCGCAGTCAGTGAACCACCGCCATTCAGCCAAGCGGTATCACCCTCACGCTCGACCGGATAGCCAAAGCCATTGAGCATGCGCTCGGTGTGATCACGGGTCGGCGCTGGCTCCTTGACCCGCGTCTCGCCCTCGGCATACATGCCCGCCAGCAGCAGGCAGGATTTGACCTGGGCACTGGCCATGGGCATGTCGTAATCAATGCCCTTAAGCGCCTGACCACCATGAATCTTCAGCGGCGGACGCCCCCCTTCGGCGGTGTCGATTGTCGCGCCCATCAGACGAAGCGGATCAGCCACTCGATCCATTGGCCGCTTGGTCAGTGAGGCATCGCCAGTCAGCTCGCTATCGAAGGCCTGGCCGGCCAGCAAACCGGTAAAAAGCCGCATGGCCGTGCCGGAATTGCCCACATAAATCGGTCCCGCCGGCGCCTTGAGGCCGTGCATGCCCACACCATGAATGGTCACCCGCCCCTGGTGCGGCCCCTCGATGGCAACGCCCATCTCGCGGAAGGCCTGCAACGTCGCCAGGCTGTCTTCACCCTCGAGGAAGCCCTTGACCTCGGTTACCCCTTCGGCGAGCGCACCGAGCATGATGGAACGATGCGACACGGACTTGTCACCCGGCACGCGAATGCGTCCGTCGACACTGCCACCGGGAGTGACCCGGTAGCGCATGGAATTGTCTTGCATGGTCTGATAACCCGCCTGATAACTGGTCTGGTTTAACAGCGTATCGAAATATTGCCGCGCATGGCTGGCACGATCGAGGATGCCCAGCATGGCATCACCATCGCCCTCCTCCACGGCTCGGCGAAGCCGCGCTACGCCGCCCTCGAAATCATCGAGTGCCTGGAGCACCGCCTCGCTATTGGCCGTAAAGATGTCACGCCACATCACCGGATCACTGCCGGCGATCCGCGTGAAATCTCGAAAGCCGCCGGCGGCATAGCGAAAAATTTCCAACCGCTCATCCTGACGCGCCAGGGTATCCACCAGCGAAAAGGCCAACAGATGGGGTAGATGGCTGGTCCGCGCCAGGACCTGGTCGTGGCGCGCTATCGGCATCTCGAGCACCGTAGCGCCACAGAACTGCCAGAGCGCTCGAACCCGGGAAAGCGCGAGGGGCGCCGTGTTCTCGTCAGGCGTCAGAATGACCTTGTGCTGATGATATAGCCGGGGATTGGAGGCAGCGACGCCGCTCTTCTCGGAGCCGGCAATGGGGTGGCCCAGCACAAAGTTGGCCGGCAGCGTACCGAAGGCGCGTTCCGCGGCCTCGCGAATCGCCGCCTTGGTGCTGCCCACATCGGTGATCACCACGGCGGTATCGGCCGTTGCAAGCCCTGCCTTAAGGGACTGCATGACCGCATCCATTGCCAGCACCGGCACCGCCAGCACCACCAACGTACTGCCGGGCAGCACATTGGCGAGCTCGGTATCGCCAGCGTCGATGATGCCCATCTCGATACCGCGAGCGATTTCGTCGGGGTTTCGATCACAGGCAAGGATGCGGCCGGAAAAACCGCCAGCCTTGAGTGCCGCCGCCAATGAACCACCGATCAGCCCGAGCCCAACGATCAATAGTTGAGACTCACCTGGCCCGGTCACATCGTTACCCGCCTCAGCTGCCATCGCCGCCTGAGGCTCGGAAGGCGCCGTCATGATCAGAGTACACCCACCGGATAGGAGCCGAGCACCTTGAGCTCGGCGCAACGCAGCTGCACTTCCTCGAGCACGGCCGCTACCTGCGCGTTGTCACGATGGCCCCGGAAATCGATGAAGAACACATAGTTCCAGACTCCGGAGCGCGAGGGCCGTGTCTCGAGGCGAGTCAAATCGATCTTATGCCGGTGGAAGGGTTCCAACAGGTCATGCAGAGCGCCAGGTTGGTTGCGCATCGCGACCACGATGGACGTCTTGTCCTCGCCGGAGGCCGGCACGTCCTGATTACCAATGATCAGGAAACGCGTCGAGTTGTCCGGGCGGTCCTCGACCGTCTCGGCGATCTTGTCGAGCCCATAAAGCTTGGCGGCCATATCGCCGGCAATCGCCGCACTGTGCCACTCGGTCTTGACCAGCTTGGCTGCTTCGGCGTTGGAGGAGACGGGCACTCGCTCGGCATGCGGATAATGGGCGTCCAGCCACTTGCGACACTGTGCGAAGGACTGCGGATGGGAATAAATACGCGAGACCTTGTCACGGCGTGTATTACTCGATACCAGCAAGTGGTGATGAATGCGCAACACCACCTCGCCACAGATGCGCATGGAGGAGTCCATGAAGGAATCGAGAGTGTGGTTGACCACGCCCTCGGTGGAGTTCTCCACCGGCACCACGCCATAGTTCACGGCGCCCGCCTCGACCTCTCGGAACACTTCATCAATGGCCGCCATGGGCAGGCTGATAGCACTTTCACCGAAGTGCTTGAGGGCAGCTTGCTGGGTAAAGGTGCCCTCGGGCCCCAGGTAAGACACCTTGACTGGCTGCTCGAGTGCCAGGCAGGCCGACATGATCTCGCGGAAAAGGCGCGCCATTTCCTCGGCATCCAGCGGGCCTTGATTGAGCGTCATGATACGCCGCAACACCTGCGCCTCACGCTCGGGCCGGTAGAAAACCGTATCCG
Organism: Halomonas salinarum; assembly: GCF_012062845.1. Lineage (GTDB taxonomy): Bacteria > Pseudomonadota > Gammaproteobacteria > Pseudomonadales > Halomonadaceae > Onishia > Onishia salinarum. The sequence goes on along the minus strand of NZ_WWNB01000008.1, from coordinate 37,676 downwards.
GGTCGGAGCTGGTCTTTACCTTGGCGACCTGACTCGCGCACTGGGCGCGTTCACTGATCAGACGAAGGATCTCACCATCCAGGCCATCGATGCGCTGGCGTAGCGCATCGAGATCGATGGGGGTGTCACTCATTCGATTTCCCCTACACTAAACCCCTGATTCGACAATGGTGCGGCCAACGCCGAGCGCGATGACTCAGGCGGTGCCGCCCGCTGCGACACTAGCCGCGCCGACGCTCGAAGTCGGTCATGAAATCCACCAGGGCATCGACCCCGGCTTCGGGCACTGCGTTATAGAGACTCGCGCGCATGCCACCCACACTACGGTGACCCTTGAGATTGAGCAGACCGGCCTCTTCGGCTTCGGTCAGGAAAGCCTTGTCGAGGCGATCATCGGCCAAGACGAAAGGCACATTCATCCGCGAGCGGTTGGCCAGCGCAATGGGATTGGAATACATCTCGCTTTGATCGATGGCGGCGTAGAGCTTGGCCGCCTTGCGGTCATTGAGTGCATCCATCGCTTCGAGCCCGCCAATTTCGTGCTTCAGCCACTGGAACACCAGGCCTGACAGATACCAGCTGTAGGTTGGCGGCGTGTTGTACATCGAAGCGTTCTCGGCCATGACCTTGTAGTTGAACATGGTCGGCGTCTCGGGACGCGCACGCTCCAGCAGATCATCACGCACGATCACAAGCGTCAGACCGGCCGGGCCGATATTCTTCTGTGCACCGGCATAGATGATGCCGAAGCGTGAAACATCTATGGGACCGGACAGGATCGACGAGGACATATCGCAGACCACGGGCACGCGGCTGCCATCGGCCAGGCGCCCCTCGGGCACATAGTCGAATTCGAGGCCACCGATGGTCTCGTTACTCGTATAGTGCAGGTAAGCGGCATCGCTCGAGAGCACAATGTCATCCTGGCGCGGCACGGCGGTCAGGTCATTGGCCTCACTGGAGGCCGCCACATGGGCCCCAGACAGGTGACGCGACTCGGCAATGGCCTTCTTGCCCCATATCCCTGTGTAGAGATAGTTGGGGGTACCGCCCTGACCCAGCAGGTTATAAGGCAGCATGGCGAACTGCATGGAGGCACCGCCCTGCAGAAACAGCACCCGATAGTTATCGGGCACCGCCAGCAGCTCACGCACATCGGCTTCGGTCTGCTCGGCAATGGCCACGAATTCGTCGCTACGATGGCTCATCTCCATCACCGAGAGACCGCGACCATGGTAGTCCAGCAGCTCTTCGCGAGCCCTTTCGAGCACGGCGGTCGGCAGTGCCGCCGGCCCCGCACAAAAATTAAAATGACGTGTCATCGGCGTATTATTCCAGACTGATGGTATCGGCTCGAAGAGGGTCAGTGACCATCTTCAGGTGAGTCGTCGCCGTCCTGGCCCGCTTGCGGCGTTCCATCGGAGCCTTCTTCCCCATCGGAACTTTCCTGGGTATCAGAAGCCTCGTCGAGCGACGCATCAAGCACCTCACCGCTGATCTCTTCCTCTTCCGGCTCGTCGATACGTACGGTCTTGACCAGCGCCTCGCCTTCGCCGAGGCGGATCAGCATCACGCCCTGCGTATTGCGCGAGGTGGTAGAGACCTCTTCGACACGGGTACGCACCAGCGTGCCGCGATCGGTGATCAGCATCATTTCATCGGCGGAATAGACCTGCATCGCCGCGACCAGGTCGCCGTTGCGCTTGCTGGTCTGCATGGCAATGACGCCCTGCCCGCCACGACCCCGCAGCGGGAACTCCTCAAGGCGTGTGCGCTTGCCAAAGCCGCGCTCGGAGGCGGTGAGGATATAGATCTGCCCACCGTTACCGGCCGCTGTCACATCTTGCTGCGACTCGTCATTAACGTCGGCATCGCCTTCATTCTCGACATCGATCTGCTGAGACTGCGGGATGATCAGGCTGATCACCTTGGCGCCATCCTGCAGGCGCATGCCGCGCACACCGCGGGCGGTACGCCCCATGGCACGGACATGAGACTCTTCGAAGCGAATCGCCTTGCCATTGGAAGACAGCAGCATGGCATGATCGCTGCCTGAGGTGATGGCGGCGCCGATCAGGTGGTCATCTTCATCGATGTCGATGGCAATCAGGCCGACACTGCGTGGGCGCGAGAATTGATCAAGACTGGTGCGCTTGACCGTACCCTTGGCCGTGGCAAAGAAGATAAAGCTGTCGGCATGGTAATCGCGCACCGGCAGCATAGCGCTCACGGCCTCGCCTTCGTCCAGCGGCAGCAGGTTGATCAAGGGTTTGCCACGCGAGCCACGACTGGCATTGGGCATCTCGTAGACCTTGAGCCAGTAGACCTTGCCCTTGTTGGTGAACAGCAGCACGGTGTCATGGGTCGAGGCCACCAGCAGGTGTTCGATGACATCCTCGTCCTTCATGGCCGTCGCCGACTTGCCGCGACCGCCGCGACGCTGGGCCTGATAGTCGGACAGCGGCTGGGTCTTGGCGTAGCCGTTGCGGGAAATGGTCACCACCATATCCTCTTCGGCGATCAGGTCCTCGATATGCAGGTCCAGATGACTGATCTGGATCTCGGTGCGACGCGAATCACCATACTGATCGCGGATCGCCTCGAGTTCCTCGCGAATCACCTCGAGCAGGCGATCGGCCGAGGCCAGGATCGCCGTCAGCTCGGCAATCTTCTCGAGGATCCCCAGGTACTCGTTGAGCAGCTTCTCGGTTTCAAGGCCGGTCAAGCGGTGCAGACGCAGTTCAAGGATGGCCTGGGCCTGGGCGGGCGAGAGCCGGTATTGTTGCCCTGCCTCATCGAGACCGAAGCCTTCTTCCAGGTCCTCAGGCTTGCAAGAGGTCGCCCCGGCACGCTCCAGCATGGCGGTGACCTGCCCCGGCTGCCAGGCACGGGCCAGCAGCTTGTCCTTGGCTTCAGTGGCCGACGGCGAGGCCTTGATCAGCTCGATCACCTCGTCGATGTTGGAGATGGCGACCGCCAGACCCTCGAGGATATGCCCTCGCTCGCGGGCCTTGCGCAGCTCGTACAAGGTCCGCCGGGTCACCACTTCGCGACGGTGGCGAATGAAGGCCTCGAGCATCTGCTTCAGATCCAGCGTCTTCGGCTGACCATCCGACAGGGCGACCATGTTGATACCGAAGACATTCTGCAGCTGGGTCTGGGCGAAGAGGTTATTGACCACCACCTCGCCACTCTCGCCGCGCTTGACCTCGATCACCACGCGCAGACCGTCCTTGTCGGACTCGTCGCGCAGTTCCGCAATGCCGTCGATCTTCTTGTCCTTGACCAGTTCGGCGATCTTCTCGATCAACCGGGCCTTGTTCACCTGGTAAGGCAGTTCACTGACGATAATGTGGTCACGACCGGTCTTGTCATCATGCTCGATGGTATGACGGGCGCGTACATAGATACGTCCACGGCCGGTCCGATACGCATCGAGGATACCGGCCTTGCCGTTGATGATGCCCCCGGTCGGGAAGTCCGGTGCCGGGATGTACTCCATCAGGTCATCGACCGACAGGGTATGGTCGTCGATCAGCGCCAGGCAGCCGCTGATCACCTCGCTCATATTGTGCGGCGGTATATTGGTGGCCATGCCCACGGCGATACCGGAGCTGCCATTGATCAGCAGATTGGGCACCTTGGTCGGCAGCACGGCGGGGATGCGTTCGGTACCGTCGTAGTTATCGACCCAGTCGACGGTGTCCTTCTCGAGATCAGCCAACAGCTCATGCGAGAGCTTTGACATGCGCACCTCGGTATAACGCATGGCGGCCGCGTTATCACCGTCGATCGAACCGAAGTTACCCTGACCGTCGACCAGCACGTGACGCATCGAGAAATCCTGCGCCATGCGCACGATGGTGTCGTACACCGCACTGTCCCCGTGCGGGTGATACTTACCGATGACGTCACCCACCACACGGGCCGACTTCTTGTAGGGTTTGTTCCAGTCGTTGTTCAATTCGTGCATGGCGAAAAGCACGCGGCGGTGCACCGGCTTAAGGCCATCGCGCACGTCGGGCAGCGCCCGGCCGATGATCACGCTCATGGCGTAATCGAGGTACGACTGCTTGAGCTCGTCCTCGATGTTGACTGGCAGAATCTCTCTGGCGATGTCACCCATGGGTCGTCAAATCCTTTGCACTGCGACTGTTTGGCGCTACAGGAGGCTGATGAGGCTAGCTTCGTGATAGCAATGCGAAATTGTACCACTCACCGCCTCCTAAAGGCAGCGTCACGACCCCCTAGCGCGGCGAGTTTGATGCTGGATTTCCTGCCTCCCTGCAGGCCAGCAGGCGTGACGCGAATGAGGCCGCCTCAGGCAGACCCTGTGCCCCTTCCTCGATGATCAGCTCAAGACGCGAATCACGCCGCCAACTGGTCGAGGTCAAGGTGACCTGACCCGACGCCCGGTTGTAGCACTGCCAACCGGCATCGCTATTCACTACTGCCTTGATGCGCAGCGTCGAGGGCAATGACTCAAGCAGCCTTGCCAGTGCATCCAGCGAAAAAACCTCGCTTGCATGAAAACGCCAACCAAGACTTCGGTAACCAAGCGACGCGCCCTCATCACACACCGGCGCCCCAGGGCTTGGCTCGCGATACGCGAATGCATCCAGCACGACCTGAGCCTGACTATCCCGGGCAGTGGAATGCGCGGCGGGCTGGGAAGGCCTCGCCTTATCCAAGTCATTCTCGGCATAGCGCCCACCTTTGCTATCCGAGGCATCAAGCAGTCGCGATACCGGCAACTGCCCATGAGGTGCCGACTCGACCCAGCGCTTGGCGGGCCAAAGATTCGCCAGATAGGCGTCGGCTTCACGGCACTGCGCCTCTGTCGACAGGTCGGTCATGGTCAGCGCCACGCCATCGGCCATTTCCAGCTGGTCGCGAAAGGTCTCGTTGCCCCGTGCACGCGGCTCATCGAGGCGACGCGGATCCAGCAGCGTGATGATATCGCGCACGTCCAGCACCTCGGCGAAGGCCTCTCCGCGCAGCAGATCCAGCAGCCCTGCCGGATGCCCCAGCCCCGAGGGCTCGATGATCAGCCGGTCGGGGCGATGACGGTGCAAAAGGTTGACCAGGGAGGCTTGCAGCACGAAGGCCAGCTGGCAGCACAAGCACCCGCCGGGCAAGCCTTTGACCACCACATCCTCACGCTCCTCGAACATGGCTTGGTCTATACCGACCTGACCAAACTCGTTGATGACCACGACCCAGCGCTCGTCTGGCGGTTTTTGCGTCAGCAGGTGACGAATTAGCGTGCTCTTGCCACTACCCAGAAAACCGGTAATGACGTGTACCGGAATGCACGATAGCGGAGCGCGTGAAGAAACGTGAGAAGGCACGAAGCAAGTCCTTGACGAAAGCGAAGACAAAGAAGTAACTGTATAACATTATTGTCCTGTTTCAGCATGCCTTCCGGGCAGGAAGCATGCTGACAAAACAGGTGAGAGACTGACGGGGAACAAAGGGACATCACCATGGGGTTATTTGCCGCATTGTGGTGAGGACGTGGCACGACCCCGCCATAGGGCAACATTGCCAACATCCGCCGAATTGCTATAGCGACCGGAGGCGACGACACTAAGGCGAGCGCCGGGGCAAACGCCTGGCAACCTTAACGTGACGGAGAATGCTCGTGATCGGAGACCGCTCAGTGCTAGTGATCAATGACGACCGCATGCTGAACCATCAACCCGATATCCAGGACCCCTTCCTGCCTGGCCGCCTGGACCGGCGAGTCAGAGAAATTCTCAATGGCCTGGCCGTACAATGGAAGTATCCCGAACACCCCGGCCGGATCACCGCCATCATCAATCGTCTCAACGCCGAGCCCATTTCGGGGGTGCGCTTCGCGCCCGCCAAACCGGCCACGATGGAAGAGCTGGGCCGCGTCCATACCAGCGCCCACCTGCGGGAAATTGACCGCATGCGCGGTCAGCACGCTTGGCTGGATGTCGATACCACAGCGGTCTCACCTGGCAGCATAGAGGCAGCCGAAGTAGCCGCGGGCGCCGCCATCGGAGCCGTCGAGGCCGTCTGCAAAGGGCAAGCCCAGAGCGCCTTCGCGCTATGCCGCCCACCAGGCCATCACGCCGAACCGGCTCGCTCGCGAGGCTTCTGTTTTTTCAACAATGTGGCCGTTGCTGCCACCCATGCGCAGCAGGAACTGGGCATGGAGCGTGTTCTGATTGTCGACTGGGACGCCCACCATGGTAACGGCACTCAGGACATCTTCTGGGCCTCGCCGAATGTCATGCTCTTCGACACCCATCGTGCCGCCCCCTTTTATCCAGGCTCGGGCCTCTTGGAAGATGTCGGTGCGGGTCTCGGCGAGGGCACCACCATCAATGTGCCCTTGCCCGGCGGAGCCGGCGACCACGCGATACTGACGGCTTTTCGCGATATCCTGGTACCCGCGACAGAGTGGTTTCAGCCAGATCTGATCCTGATCTCAGCAGGCTTCGATGCCCATCGGCTCGATCTGTGCCTGAACGTGAGCTATGAGGGCTTTGCCGCCATGACTGCCATTGTCCAGAGCCTGGCCGACCAGCACTGCGAGGGACGACTGGCACTGGTACTCGAAGGCGGCTATCACCTGGAATCCTTGTCTCAGGGCGTTCACAGCGTGCTGCAGGTGCTGGCCGGTGGCAACGCCCCCACCCCAGAGCAAATCGGCCTCGCCGAGGTCGCCGCCGCCAGCGACTTTCATAGAACAGCGTTCACTCTCGATTCATCACCCAACACCCGTGACGGCCCTACCGACCACCTGACTGAGTGATCGAGTGCGCACAAAAAAACGCGACCCTGGCGGGTCGCGTCTTCATTTACCGAAAGCCAGGGAAGGCCATCCACCCCGGTAGCGCGTCTTAAAGGCGCTCGATCTCGGCCTCGTTGCGCAACTGCTCGAGTAGGCCATTAACCACGGCCTGGGCGCGCAGCCGCTCGACAAGCTGTGCGACGCGAGACTCTGACGCATCGGATGCATCGCCTTCTTGCACGGCGTCCAGGGCCACCAGCGCCACACCATTCTGCGTCGCTGTCTGGCCATAAACCGGCGACTCGCCTTCTGGGTGCGGCAGCCGGAACGCCAACGCATTAACCGGCGACGGCACCTGGCCTGCGCCTTGGCGTGTAGCCGATTCAACCTGCTGCCAGTCGACCGCCTGTTCTGAACCATCACGCAGCGCGGCAACACGCTCCTCGGCAAGTGCTTTCAGTGCCTCCTGCACCTTGCGTTGCTCGACTACCTCGGTCACACGGTCACGTACAGCGTCCAAGGGTAGCGTGGTCGCGGGACGATGCTCACGCACGCGCAGCACCAGGCGACGATCTTCATCGAGTTCGATAACTTCGCTGTTGAAGCCTTCTTCGAGCACATCCGGCGTGAAGGCAGCCTCCATGACACCCGGCTCGGCCAGCACGCCTTCGGCACCGGCAGCTGATACCCAATCACTGACCTGAAGCTCGGCCCCCACATCCTCGGCGATGCTTGCCAGATCATCGGCAGCGAAACTTTCATCGATCAGCTGCTGGACGCGCTGATTGAAAAGATCATCCACCTCGGCCATCGCCACCTCGTCGCGAAGTTCATCACGCAGGGCCTCGAAAGTCGGAACCTCTATCTCGGTCACCTTGAGCAAATGGAGGCCGTTATCCGTTTCAACGATGTCCGAGACCTGTCCCTGCTCGAGAGAATACGCCGCATCCTCGAAAGCTTCGCCGAAGAAGCCACGACTGATCACGCCCAGGTCACCACCGCTATCGCTGGTAGAGGTATCGTCCGACACTTCTTTGGCGAGCGAGGCAAAGGCGTCGCCTGCATCCAGACGCTCTTTCACCGTATCAAGGCGTGTCACCGCCTCTTCACGACTGCGCTGATCGCCAAAGGTCACCATGATGTGGGAAACGCGACGGTCGGCATTGCTGACACGCTCGGCATAAAGCGAGCGCAGATCCGACTCATCGACCTCTACCTGATCAGCCAGTTCAGTACGATCCAGCACCAGATAGGCAAGCTTCACCTGCTCCGGGCGCTGATACTCATCACGGTGATCCTGATAATAGGCGTTCAGATCGGCACTGGTAACTTGCGGCCTTTCGTCAAGATCAGAGGCAGTGAGCTGCTGATAGCGATAACGACGCGTCTGGTTTTGCAGCGCCGCCAGTTGCTGCTGCTCATCCTCGAGCATGAACTCACTGGCAGAAAAGCCTTGCTGGAGCTGCTGACGCTGCATGTCATCGCGCAGCTGTTCACGAAACGCCAGAGGCGTATAGCCGGCACTTGCCAGGCGATTCTTGAACAACTCGCGAGAGAAGTTACCTTCCTGGTTCTGGAACTCAGGTAGCGAAACAATCAGCTCATCAATCTGGCTCTCGGAGAGATGCAACCCACCCTCTTCAGCGTATTGATCCAGCAGCGAGGTACTGATCAGCTGATCGATCACCTGACCACGTAGCTGCCGCTCCTGCTCAGGTGGCACCTGACCACTGCGGATAGCGCGTTGCACTTGCAACTCTACCTGCTGACGAGTGATCGACTGACCATTGACGGTCGCGACATCATCACTGCCAGATGAGACCAAACCGATCAGTGAATCGACCCCAAAAAGGGCCATGGTCGCGATCACCGCGCCGATGATGATCTTGGCGCCCCAGCTGGTGGAGCGATCCCGAATACGTTGCAGCATTACTGGCCTCGGCTGGAGATTGGCAAAAAAAGCGGTTCATTATAGGCGCCTGATAGGGTCTTGGAACAACCATGGTCAAGATACTGAGCATCAGGCACAGCGTATTAGCGACTAAACCTCGGGCACTGCTTTTCAGAAAACGCGTTTCAGATGATACAGGCCATGCACTAGGCTTTGTCTGAAAAGTCGACGAGCGAAGGCCAGACAAGGCAAAAATTGGCGAAAGAGCGGAGTTTACGGGGTGTAAATGAGCATCTTGAGCCGATTTTTAACGCCGTATGGGCGAGCGCAGTACTTTTCAGACATTGCCTAGATTCACGTCACGGAGCGTCTTCCACTGAGCCAGGACGACGCATGAAATGGCGACCAATAAAAAGGCGCACCGCTAAGCGATGCGCCATGGTCAGGACCGTCAGTCCACCGGGCTGAACCCAGAATCTCAGTTGACGGAATCCTTGAGCGCCTTGCCGGCCTTGAAGCTAGGCACTTTGGCTGCGCTGATTTCGATCGGCTGACCGGTCTGTGGATTGCGGCCAGTACGCGCGGCACGCTCCTTGATGGAGAAAGTGCCAAAGCCTACCAGAGAGACGGAATCGCCCTGCTTGAGGCTTTCAGTAACGCTATCCACCATGGCGTCGAGCGCACGACTTGCAGCCGCCTTGGGAATGTCGGCAGACGCGGCGATGGCTTCGATCAGCTCAGATTTGTTCACACTTCACCCCTTGACTGTTTCAGAAATTACTGGAAATCGACGCTATCTTGAGGCGGCTTATTCGATCACAGCAAAGCGTAATTTATAGCAATGCCACCAAAGATCGTCAAGCAACTATTGGCCCCAAGCCCCACCATGCCAAGGTTTGGGCCTTGGCATGGTGGAAAAATCACCTCTAATGAGTGCTGATCACTGTCTGGGATGCGGCAGGTTCATCCTTGCGATTATTATCAGACTCAAGCGTAGACTTTTCAGCAAGAGCGACATCAAGTACCTCATCAATCCAACGCACGGGACGAATATCCAATGCGTCCTTGATATTGTCAGGCACTTCTTTGAGGTCGCGACGATTTTCCTCAGGAATTAGCACGGTCTTTATACCACCGCGCCTAGCGGCCAGCAATTTCTCCTTGAGTCCGCCAATCGGCATCACCTCACCGCGTAGATTGACCTCACCGGTCATTGCCACCTCGCAGTGCACCGCTCGCCCGGTAAAGGCCGAGACCATCGCGGTGACCATAGCAATGCCGGCACTGGGGCCATCTTTTGGCGTCGCGCCCTCGGGTACGTGGATGTGCAGGTCTTCTTTCTCGAAACGCTCGGTATCGATGCCAAGTGCCTTTGCCCGCGAACGCACCACGGTCTGCGCGGCGCTCACCGACTCCTTCATGACATCACCGAGAGAACCGGTCTTGTTGATCCGCCCCTTCCCTGGCGTCAGCACGGATTCGATGGTGAGCAGCTCACCCCCTACAGACGTCCAGGCAAGACCGGTAACACGCCCAACCTGATCTTCCTGGTCGGCCAGCCCGTAGTTGAAGCGACGCACACCAGCGTGACGCTCGATACCGTCGGCGCTAAGACGCTCAGGTGCTTGAGCCCCTTCTTTAGCCTGCGCCTCGATACGTTCACGCAACACCTTGCGGCAAACTTTCGCGACCTGGCGCTCAAGCTCACGCACCCCGGCTTCACGAGTGTAGTAGCGAATCAGCTCGAGTACAGCATCATCCTCGAACGTCAGCTCGTCGTTCTTCAGGCCATTGGCCTTGAGCTGCTTGGGCACCAGGTAGCGCTTGGCAATCGCAAGCTTCTCGTCTTCGGTGTAACCCGGCAGACGAATGATCTCCATGCGATCCATCAGCGGACCCGGAATATTCATCGAGTTGGCGGTACAGATGAACATGGTCTCGGACAGATCATAATCAAGCTCGAGATAGTGATCACTGAACTTGTCGTTCTGCTCCGGATCCAGCACCTCGAGCAAGGCCGACGACGGGTCGCCGCGATGATCCATACCCAGCTTGTCGACTTCATCGAGCAGGAACAGCGGGTTCTTGACCCCGGCCTTGCTCATGCGCTGCACCACCTTGCCGGGCAGCGAGCCAATATAGGTACGGCGATGTCCGCGGATTTCGGACTCATCGCGCACGCCACCAAGCGCCAGGCGCACGTACTTGCGATTCGTCGCCCGAGCGATCGACTGTCCCAGCGACGTCTTGCCGACCCCGGGTGGGCCCACCAGGCACAGCACCGGCCCTTTCAGCTTCTTGACCCGCTTCTGAACGGCCAGGTACTCGAGAATGCGTTCCTTGACCTCTTCAAGCCCGTAGTGATCTTCATCCAGCACTTTCTGGGCCCGCAGCAGATCGTGCTTCACGCGAGTGCGCTTCTTCCAGGGCACCGCGATCAGCCAATCCAGATAGGAACGAACCACGGTTGCCTCAGCCGAGCTCGGCCCCATCATCTTCAGCTTGTTGAGCTCTTGAGTGGCCTTGTCGCGAGCCTCCTCTGGCATGCCGGATTCTTCGATCGCCTGCTCGTACTTCTCGGCCTCATTGGGCACATTGTCGAGCTCGCCCATCTCTTTCTGAATGGCCTTCATCTGCTCGTTGAGATAGTACTCGCGCTGCGACTTCTCCATCTGGTCCTTGACCCGCGAACGGATGCGCTTCTCGACCTGGAGCAGATCAATTTCGGACTCAATCAACGCCATCAGGTGTTCGATACGATCGCGGACGCGATCCATCTCGAGGAGCTGCTGCTTGTCACCGATCTTCAAGGACAGGTGAGCACAGATGGTATCAACCAGCCGACTGGGATCCTCGATCCCTGACAGCGAGTTCAGCACCTCATTGGGGACCTTCTTGGACAGCTTGACGTATTGCTCGAATTGATTGAGCAACACGCGCACCAGCGATTCCTGCTCACGCTCGGTGAGTGGCTCGCTCTCGCGCAGGGTAACCTCGGCCTGGCTATAGCTTTCGTCGACCACGGTAATATCGCCGACATCGGCTCGCGAGGCGCCCTCGATCAGCACCTTCACGGTGCCGTCAGGCAGCTTCAAGAGCTGCATGATCTCGGCGACAGTACCCACTGCGAACAGATCGTTCGTATCAGGCTCGTCCTGACCGGCCTCGCGCTGAGCGACAAGCAGAATCCGCTTGTCGGCAGCCATGGCGGCCTCAAGGGCCTGAATGGACTTCTCCCGCCCCACGAACAGCGGAATCACCATCTGCGGGTAAACCACCACATCGCGAAGCGGCAATAGGGGCAGACTCTGGGTCTGTTCGTCGTTCTGCTGCATCGCAGACGTTCCTCAATGCTCGAATGATTGAACAGGTGATGGGGGCAGCGCGCACTCATTGCAAGCGCGGGGATAGACCGCCAGGGCAAAAGAGCGCGAAAAAAAGGGGCCGCAGATGCGGCCCCTGCTTCGGAGGGGAGCGACCTTAGCCGTCCTTGCCCGCCACCTTGCCGTCTTCCTGCTGAGAGTAGATCAGCAGTGGCTCGCTTTCTCCGCGAATCACGGCGTCGTCGATCACCACCTTGGTGACTCCCTCAAGCGACGGAATCTCGTACATGGTATCGAGCAGCACCGCTTCGAGGATCGAACGCAGACCACGCGCTCCGGTCTTGCGCGACATGGCCTTCTTGGCAACGGCCCGCAGCGCTTCCTCTCGGAAGTCGAGGTCCACGCCTTCCATCTCGAACAGCTTGACATACTGCTTGATGAGCGAGTTCTTGGGCTCGGTGAGGATCTCGATCAACGCATCCTCGGTGAGCTCGGTAAGTGTCGCAATGACCGGCAAACGCCCCACGAACTCGGGAATCAGACCAAACTTCACCAGGTCATCTGGCTCGACATCGAGCAGCAGATCGCCGACACCCTTGGTTTCATCCTTGGTTTTCACCTCGGCGTTGAAACCGATGCCACCCTTCTCGGCGCGCTCGCGGATCACCTTGTCCAAACCGGCGAAGGCACCGCCGACAATGAACAGGATGTTGGCGGTATCGACCTGCAGGAATTCTTGCTGCGGGTGTTTACGCCCGCCCTGTGGCGGCACCGAAGCCGTCGTGCCTTCGATCAGCTTGAGCAATGCCTGCTGCACGCCCTCACCCGACACATCACGAGTGATGGAGGGGTTGTCAGACTTGCGCGAGATCTTGTCGATCTCGTCGATATAGACAATGCCCTTCTGTGCCTTGTCGACATCGTAGTCACACTTCTGCAGCAGCTTCTGGATGATGTTCTCGACATCTTCACCGACATAGCCCGCCTCTGTGAGCGTCGTGGCATCGGCGATGGTGAAGGGAACATTGAGCAAGCGTGCCAGTGTCTCGGCAAGTAGCGTCTTACCGCTGCCGGTGGGACCGATCAGGAGGATATTGGACTTGCCAAGCTCCACCTCGTCGCTCTTCACTTCGGCACGCAGACGCTTGTAATGATTGTAGACCGCCACCGACAACACCATCTTGGCGCGGTCTTGGCCTATCACGTAATCATCGAGGGTGTGACGAATCTCCCGCGGTGCCGGCAGGCGATCTTCATCGCTTTCAGCATCGGCCTCGAGGACCTCTTCGCGGATGATGTCGTTGCACAGGTCGACGCACTCATCGCAGATATAGACGGACGGGCCAGCGATCAGCTTACGAACTTCGTTCTGGTTCTTGCCACAAAACGAGCAGTACAGCAGCTTGCCGCTCTCGTCCTTACCTTTGCCGTCGGCCATTTGCGTACCTCTCTACGGACGGCGACCTAGCGGCCGCCGGAGTTGCATATCGTGGCTGGAGATGTGTCTCACGCTATCAGGATGCCGGGCGTTTCTCCAGCATGGCATCAATCAGACCGTATTCAGCAGCCTGCTCACCGGTCATGAAGTTATCACGATCGGTATCCTTGGCGATGGTCTCGAAATCCTGACCGGTATGATCGGCAAGGATCTGGTTGAGGCGCTTACGGATACTGAGAATTTCCTTGGTATGGATCTCGATATCCGAGGCCTGACCCTGGTAACCACCCAGCGGCTGGTGAATCATCATGCGCGAATTCGGCAGGCAATAACGCTTGCCGTTGGCACCACCGGCCAGCAGCAGCGCACCCATGCTCGCCGCCTGACCGATGCACACAGTCGAGACGTCAGGCTTGATGAACTGCATGGTGTCGTAAATCGACATACCCGCCGTGACGGAACCACCCGGCGAATTGATGTACAGGTGGATGTCCTTGTCCGGGTTCTCGGACTCAAGGAACAACAGCTGCGCTACCACAAGGTTAGCCGTGTAGTCTTCCACCGGCCCAACCAAGAAGATCACACGCTCCTTGAGCAGGCGCGAGTAGATGTCGTAGGAGCGCTCACCGCGTGCGCTCTGCTCGACCACCATCGGCACTAAGCCGCCAGCGTTTTGAATATCGAACTCGTTGCCCATTGTGTGACGTCCTTCATCCTGAGACTGGATTTTGACCCCGCCAACGCGGCGTCATGAAGACAGTAAAGCATGACTGGCAGCCAGACCGAAGCCTGACTGCCAACGACTGTTGTCGCCAATCACGCCTTGGCGTCTTCCTCTTCTTCCTCAGCGGCTTCTTCCTGCTGCTGAGCCGCCTGCAGGGCCTGCTCGTAGGACATCTCGACATCCTTGACGGTCGCCTGATCAAGCAGTACTGCGACAGCCTTCTCTTCTAGAATCGACGATTTCAGCTGATTCTTGAGCTCATCATTGCTCATGTAGTAATCGATGACCTGCTGCGGGTCCTCATACTGCTGAGACAGTTCCTCGACCTTGGCCCGGATCTCATCGTCAGATGCATCAGCCTCGTGGACCTTGATGACTTCCGCCAGCAGCAGACCGACCTGAACGCGGCTCTTGGCCTGCTCGGCGAACAGTTCGTTGGGCAGCTGAGAAACATCGAAGTCTTCACCCAGACCAAACTGCTGAGCAGCCTGGCGCTTGAGCGCATCGGTTTCCTGCTGAACGAGGGCCTGCGGCGCCGGGATGTCGTTGACCTTCTTCAGCGCATCGAGCACCTGCTGCTTGACGCGGTTATCGACAGCCTGACTGGCTTCACGCGTCATGTTCTTCTTGATCTCGGCATGGAAGGTATCGATATCACCACCTTCGACACCAAACTGCTTGATGAAGGCCTCATCGATCGCCGGCAGTTCCTGTGCGCTGACCTTGTGGACCTTGACCTTGAAGGTCGCTTCCTGACCCGCCAGGTTCTCGGCCTGGTAATCTTCCGGGAAGGTGACCGTAATCTCTTTCTCGTCGCCGGCCTTGGTGCCCACCAGCTGCTCTTCGAAGCCGGGGATGAAGCTGCCGGAACCGATCACCAGATCATGGTTTTCAGCACTGCCGCCTTCGAACGGCTCGTCGCCCAGGAAGCCCTGGAAGTCGAGAGTGACCTGGTCGCCATCTTCGGCGGCACGATCGACTTCGGCCCAGCTGGCATTCTGCTTGCGCAGGGTCTCGATCATTTGCTCGACATCAGCATCAGTCACTTCGACAACCGGGCGCTCAACTTCGGCACCTTCAATGCTTGCCAGCTCGACTTCTGGATAGATTTCCAGCGTCGCGACAAATTCAAGATCCTTGCCGCTCTCGTTCACGGTCGGCTCAATCTCGGGGTAGCCCGCCGGGTTGAGGTTTTCCTGAGTGATAGCTTGAACATAACGCTCACGCATCACTTCGCCCACCACTTCATTGCGCGCGTCTTGGCCGTAGCGCTGACGGATCACAGCCATCGGCACCTTGCCGGGGCGGAAGCCATTCAGGCGCGCACTCTTGGCGGTGTCCTTGAGGCGAGACTCGACGGCCTGATCGATCTCGGCCGCCGGGACTTGAACCTTAACGCGACGTTCGATCTTGGAGGTCGGTTCGACGGAAACTTGCATGAATAGTCCTCTACCACTGGGGCGTTCGAAAAAAGCGTTGAATGATCAAAGGGGATCAATTCTAAGAACCCCGATGCACGCTGGCAAGCGCGATGCCATGACTATGGGGGCGCGATGCACTGTTACAAGGGTGCGGGAGCAAAAAACCTATCCACCCGAAGCCCAAATGACATACAGCGCCGGCCTGGCCTTGGAGAAAAAGCCACATTACAAAACATAGACATGACTTTGAGACTCGAACCCATGGGTCACGAATCTTGATAGGAGGGGAAGGTAAGATACAACAAGAAGGACGTCATGGGGTGGATGATGGGGATCGAACCCACGACCACCGGAACCACAATCCGGGGCTCTACCACTGAGCTACATCCACCACGACTTGAACAGCGAAACTGAATACTACGATCATGCAGCAGACGACATGGGGTGGATGATGGGGATCGAACCCACGACCACCGGAACCACAATCCGGGGCTCTACCACTGAGCTACATCCACCATATCGGCTTGCTTAACCAGGTACTTGCCTTGCTGCAGACCACTTAAATTGACAAGTGGCGCGCCCAGCAGGGCTCGAACCTGCAACCTACGGCTTAGAAGGCCGTTGCTCTATCCAATTGAGCTATGAGCGCATTCTAAAGCCTCTAGACTCCTGCATGCAACGCTAGCCAAAAATTTTAGAAGAAAAATCAATGACTTGAATGGTCGGGATGGAGGGATTCGAACCCCCGACATCCTGCTCCCAAAGCAGGCGCGCTACCAGACTGCGCTACATCCCGATATCATATGTTGCACCGCATTGACGCGACTTCCTCTCGCCTCAATGCGGAGCGTATTCTACGCATCCTTGCCCGCTGGTCAAGCCCTTAGCGCACACTCTTGCAACAAGCATGCTTTGACTCGAGGCCAGCACATGCGAAAATTGGCGCCATTACTCTTTTGTCGCCCGCAGCAGGTACGCCCCACCCCAACGTCCTGCCGCCTTACCTTCTAGGGAAACACCGATGACCGCCCAGCTGATCGATGGCAAGGCTATTGCCGCTCAAGTTCGTCAACAGGTTGCCCGCCAGGTAGAGGCCCGCCGCGAATCCGGCGCACGCAGGCCAGGGCTGGCCGTGGTGCTGGTCGGAGAAGACCCGGCATCCGAAGTCTATGTTCGCCATAAGCACCTCGCCTGCGAAGAAGCCGGCATCTTGTCTTTTCGCCACCATCTGCCGGCGAATACTACCCAGACCGCTCTTGAAGCCCTGGTCGACGAGCTGAATGCGGATAACCGCGTCGACGGCATTCTGGTGCAGCTGCCATTACCCGAGCACCTCGATCCACGGCCAATCCTTGAGCGCATCCTGCCTGACAAGGATGTCGATGGTTTCCACCCTTACAACCTCGGCCGACTGGCTCAGCGCATGCCACTGCTTCGGCCTTGCACACCCAAGGGTGTCATGACGCTGCTTCAAAAATCCGGCATCAAGGTGCGCGGCCTGGATGCAACCATCGTCGGTGCTTCCAACATCGTTGGCCGACCGATGGCACTGGAGCTGATGTTTGCAGGCTGCACCGCCACTGTCTGCCATCGCTTCACCAAGGATCTGGAGGCCCAAGTGCGTCGTGCCGATTTGCTGGTGGTGGCCGTCGGCAAACCGGGGCTTGTCAAAGGCGAGTGGGTGAAAGAAGGCGCCATCGTTATCGACGTCGGCATTAACCGCAATGATGACGGCACACTGATCGGTGACGTGGAATTCACTCCGGCCGCTGAGCGCGCCAGCTACATCACGCCGGTACCCGGGGGCGTAGGGCCGATGACGGTCGCCTCACTGCTTGAGAACACCCTCTACGCCGCCGAGCGTCATGCCCCCATGAAGGCCGAATAACCTCCCAGTTGAAGACCAACCCGTAACAGCGGCGCGGCCCATGCGCCCGACGTCGCCTTGGGTTAGAATCTACTCTTTTCGCCCCAAGGCTTTCGTACATGGGGCGACACACATCAATTTGTACCACGAGGTCAGGTGACATGAACGACCAGAAGATGAACGTCGAAAGCTTCAATCTCGACCACACCAAGGTCAAAGCGCCCTATGTCCGCCTGGCTGGCGTGACCGTCGGCCTGCATGGCGACGAGATCTACAAGTACGACATGCGCATTTGTCAGCCGAATCAGAACCACATGGACATGCCGGGGTTGCACTCTCTGGAGCACCTCATGGCTGAGATGTCGCGCAACCATACCGACAAAGTCGTCGACATCAGCCCGATGGGCTGCCAGACCGGCTTCTACTGGGCGATGATCAACCATGATGACTACGATGGCATCCTCACGCTGATCGAGAAGACCCTCGAAGATGTTCTGGAAGCTGATGAAGTGCCGGCCTGCAATGAAATGCAGTGCGGCTGGGCCGCCAGCCATAGTCTTGACGGCGCCAAGGAAATCGCCCGCGGCTTTCTCGCCAAGCGTGACGAATGGCAGCTGATTTTTGAGTGATCCGATGACCGGAGCGACGCACGTAATGAGCAAGATTGGCATCATCGGCGCCATGGCCGAAGAGGTAGCCCTACTGGCCTCACGTCTGGAGGATAGCCGGACGCGTCACCATGTGGGCTGCACGTTCCATACCGGACGCCTTCAAGGCGTCGAGGTCGTGATCCTCCAATCCGGCATCGGTAAAGTGAATGCTGCTGTCGGTACGACCCTGCTGCTCGACGTGTACAAGCCCGACGTGGTCATCAATACCGGTTCTGCAGGCGGATTCGGCGAAGGCCTCTCCGTGGGTGATGTCGTCATATCATCCGAAGTGCGTCACCACGATGTGGATGCTGTCGTGTTCGGCTATGAGCACGGCCAGGTGCCCAAGATGCCGGCAGCCTACCTTCCCGATAAAAGGCTGGTCGAAGTCGCCAGGGAGTGCATCGAATCGCTGGGCGAGCTGCGGGTCGTCGAGGGACTGATCGCCACCGGCGATATCTTCATGGCCTGCCCGGACGCCGTGTCGCGCACGCGCGGTCGCTTCCCGACCATGCTCGCCGCCGAGATGGAGGCCGCGGCCATCGCCCAAACCTGCCACCTTTATGGTTGCCCTTTCGTGATCATTCGCGCCCTGTCGGACATCGCCGGGCAGGAGTCGAACGTCTCCTTTAAATCCTTCATCGATCAAGCCGCGCGGCATTCGGCCCAGATGGTAGAAGCGATGGTCGCCCAGCTCGGCGCAGTAGAGAGCACACCCGAGAGTGCTTGAGACGCAAATCGCTCAGTGACAACGCTCATTTCAAGAAAGGCGCCATCAAGGCGCCTTTCTTGTTTTCAGCCCTGGCACCCATAGAGCTCATCCCCAGCACAAACCTATACAAAACTGAATCAAACATTATACAGTGAGCATTTATCGGCTGACGGAGCCCATGCAATGCATGCCATTTCACGGCTGACTCGATACCTGACCGCCATGCTGCTGTCACTACTGGCGGTTGGATGCAGCAGCTATCCGCTTGGCTTCGAAGAGACTCTTGCGGTCGCCGACACCCGACGCCTCGATGCCTTGACGTATTCGCCGCCGGACTGGCCCGAGGCCCTGCAGGCAGACATCCATATGCCGGCCACGGCGAGCAATGACCTGAGGCCTGCCGCCCTGGTGGTACATGGAGGCGGATGGCAGCGTCGCGATCGCCACGACATGGACGCCATCGCCGCTCGCCTGGCGGAGCGCGGCTACGTGGCCATCAATATCGACTACCGCTTTGCCCCCACCTATCGCTTCCCCGCCCAGGTCCATGACCTTCAACAAGCAATGCACTGGATACATGACCAAGCTGGGCGATTTCGGATCGATACCGGCCGCATCATCGGCGTCGGCTATTCCTCCGGCGCCCATCTGATTAGCCTGCTGGCCGTGCTTAAGGCAGACAATTCCCTCGACAGTCCCTATGGCGGCCCGGAGACACGACTTGCTGGCGTGCTGGCCGGCGGCACGCCGACGGATCTACTGACGTTCGACGACGGCCGATTACTCACCGACTTCATCGGTGGCACACAGGCTGAATATCCGGCTCGCTATCGCAAGGCTTCACCGCTGCACCAGCTTGGCAATAATGCACCGCCCTTCTTTCTCTTTCACGGCAACCTGGACGGCCTGGTGCCGGTCGAGCAGGCCGAAGACTTCCACGCGGCACTTGGCGAGCGCGACATTGCCAGCGCGCTTTATCGGCTCAAGCTGCGCGGCCATTTCACCACCTTTCTCACCGCCGGTACGGCCATCGAGCAGGGACTCGATTTCCTTGAGGAGCAGCTGGCACCTACCCCGGCCACAACGCAGGCCGCATCGGTTATCATGACACCCTCACCGTAACTGATGTCAGGAGTCTCCCATGCATGCGTCGCGCCCCCCGCTACTGGTCATCTACACCGGCGGAACCCTCGGCATGGTCGAGACGCCTTACGGCCTCGCTCCGGGCGAGCATTTCGAGACACGGCTACGTGATGCCCTTAAAAGCCTGGCGCCGGCAAAGCGCGCCATCCTACCCGACTTCGACTTCCTGGCAACCCCGACAACCATCGACTCCAGCAGCGCTTGCCCAGCCGACTGGCAGAGCCTCGCCGCACTGATCGAGGATCACCAGCAGGCTTATTCGGGCATCGTCATACTCCACGGCACTGACACGCTGAGCTGGACCGCCAGTAGCCTGGCCTTTCAGCTCCAAGGCATCGACAAACCCGTCGTGGTCACGGGTGCCATGCATCCACTGGAATCCAAGGGGAGTGATGCCCTTTCAAATATCGAAGGCGCCTTGCGCTTCGCCGCCCTACCAGCGCTTCAGGAAGTGGCCCTCTACTTCGCAGGGTGCTTACTGCGAGGCGTACGTGCCCGCAAATGGCAAACACAGGCCGAGGATGCCTTCACCAGCCCCAACTATCCTCTCCTCGGCGAAATGGTCGACGGTTTGTCGGTACTCTATCCCGGCCGCGGCCTTGGCGAACACCAGCGGGGTGCTCAGCGGTTCGAGCTCCCGGACTACTGGGCACTAGGCCCATCACCGGTGGTACGGATTGCGCTTTGGCCGGGCATCACCGCACGACAGCTTGGCGCACTACTGCTCGACGATACCGTCAAGGGCGCACTGCTCGAAGTCTGGGGGGGAGGCAATATCGCCGACGACCCGGCACTCATCGAGGTGTTGGCCCAAGCCAACGGAGAAGGCAAGTTGGTGGCGGCCATCAGTCAATGTCCGCATGGGCGCATCGAGATTGGTGCCTATGCGGCTGGCCAGGGGCTTGCAGACGCAGACGTGCTGTCTGGCGATGACATGACCCCCGAGGCCGCCATGACAAAGCTGATCCACCTGCTGGCCAAGCCATTGAGCGACGCAGACAGGAAAAGGCAGTTCCTGACCAGCCTTACCGGAGAGCGCTGATCAACGCCTGCCACACAGCGCAACACGAGGATCACATTCAACGCCGTTGGCATGGCAAGATGAGCGCACCAGGTGCTTGAAATACGGGAAACGTCCAAGACGGTTTCCGCCACAAGGAGACAGACCATGGAACACGCCGTACACCCTTTCAGTGAACTCTTCGAACAGCTCGGCCTGCCTGCCGACAACGCCTCTATCCAGGCGTTCATCGAGCAGCATGCACCATTACCCGACGACGTGGGTCTGGCCGAGGCCCCCTTCTGGAACCGGGGGCAGGCAGAGTTGATTCGCGGCTCTCTGGAAGAAGACGCTGACTGGGCTGAGGTGGTCGATCAGCTCAACGCTGCACTACGCAAGGGATGAGCCAATAGAAGCTGAGTGTGGCGGGTCATAGCCGCGCCTCGACTCGCTCAAGGATCTGACGACTGACTTTGTTCACCAGGGGACGGGCCGCCTTGTTGACGGCCCTTTCCAGCAGGCGATTCTTGATCTCGTAATCAAGCGTCAGCGTCACTAGTGTGCCCTCGGGTACTGGCGTCAGCCGATAACAGCCCTGATTCTGCACCCCATCGATCGACTCCCATGCCAAACGCTCCGGCGCGCGAGACTCCGTGATCGCCACATCAAAGGCCCAATCGACGCCAACCGCCCTGACATACCAGCGATAACGCTTATCACCCAACGATTCGATGGATTTAATCAAATCGGAGTAGTCCGCAAAGTCTTCGACACGTTCAAGTAGCTCGAAGACCCGCTCCGGCGTCGCCGGCAATGTCGCGCTATGTTCGATGGTGGCCATATCGAGATCCTGTCGCTGGTGCGCACAAACCCTGAGGGTAACCAGCTCACCTCGCCAAGACCAGCCTTCAACCGCTAACGGCGCATCGCCTCCAGCGAGCGACCAACCCATCACACTCAAGAACATGACTTGGCTCGTCGTGCTAACCACCCTCGTCGACTCGTTGTTTGACCGACCTGCGCGTCCCACCTTCTCCAAGCGCCGCTTTACTGCATCATGACCAAGCGACCAAGGTCACTCGCCCAGATATCGCAGCCGCTTTTTTGCCTTTACCCGGGCAACTTCTACCCGTACCAGGCCATCCACGCAGTAACCGAAGTCGGCATCGACGCTGAAATCCAGAAACTGTACACCACCGGGTAAGCAAAGATCGGTGTAATGCTTATAGAGGGCCGGCACTGTCACGCCATGCATGCCTAACTGTCGCTTGAGTATCTTGAAGTCGGCCGCCACATCATCGTGGCAGAACAATACCTTAGCTTCGTCCGCAACGGCTGAAGATACACGGAATGGCGCACGAGCTCGCACGCCGACGTCTCTGGTACCGTAATAATGCTGGAAGAAATACACCAGCAGCTCCAGTGCGGCACGCGGAATGGCATTGGATAGCGATACCGGCCCGATCATCCAGGCGATCGACGGGTTGGCTTTCAAGTAGGCACCGATGCCATGCCACAGCAGATCCAGGCTGCGACGCCCCCAGTACCTGGGCTGCACAAAGCTGCGCCCAAGCTCGATACCCTCACCGACGCTTGCCAACCAGTTCTCTGAACAGTCGAACAGTGACGCCGAATAAAGACCTTCGACGCCATGCGTGTTCAATACGCCATTGACTCTTGTCAGGCGGTAGGCGCCAGCGATCTCCATGGTCTTGTCGTCCCAGACCAGCAGATGCTGATAATGACGATCATAGTCATCCAGGTCGCGGCTCTCACCGGTCCCCTCACCCACCCGCCGGAAGGTCAGCTCACGAAGTCGTCCCAGTTCACGCATCACCACGGAATCCGCGCGATACTCGTGCAATAGAATCCGCATGCCCTCCTTGGTCGTTCCCAGACACTGCGCTTCCTCCAGCTCGGCACGCAACGCCTGGCGCGGCTCCGGGTGGGCGATCGGCCGCTCGGTCTCGAACAGCGGTGTCTTGTTCCTGGCCAGCCGATAAACATGCTTGCGTAACAGTTTGAGCTTGGTGCGATTGGCCAACCCCGGCAAATCGAAGCGGGTCAGGGGAATAGGCTCGCCGACACGGATCGGCAGGTCCATGGCGTGCTTCTTGAACATCTCGTTGACCAGCAGCAGACCGCCCAGTGGCCGGTAGATCATCGACAGCGAATAGAAAAGTGCCGAATTACGTCCGCCTATATGCACCGGCAGAATCGGGGCATTGGTCTTGCGGGCCAGGTGCAGGAAGCCGCTGAGCCAAGGGCCATCTTTAATGCCGGCGGGCCCCGCCCGAGATACCTCGCCCGCGGGAAAGACGATGACCGCCTGCTCGGCCATCAGCGCCTCGCTGCCGGCGCGGGCGGTCTGGCGGTAACCCTTGCCGGTCAGGTTATCGACGGGCAGCAACAAGGGGCGCAGCGGCACGAACTCCCAGAGCAGGTCGTTGACCATCACCTTGACGTCTCGGCGCACCTCACCGACCAACTTGAGCAGCGCCAGGCCATCCAGGGTGCCCAGCGGATGGTTGGCGACGATCACCACCCGCCCCTCACTCGGGATGTTGCAACGCTCACGTGCCGAGACCAGGTAACTGAAGCGGAAGTGCTCCAGAACATGATCGATGAATTCGAAGGGGCCCGCGTCCTGGTGCAATGCCAGGAAGTCATTGACTTCATCCTCATGCATCAGACGGCGCAACAGTCCCATGGCGGGCTGGCGCATCACGGCCGCGCGGCTATTGAACGCAGGGTATTTGTCATCAATCAGGCGTTCTATATCGAGCATCGGGGTCTCCTCCGGTGTTCTCGATATCCTGCACATCCGTCATGACGTGACCATGTCGAACGCATGTCGACGCAGTGACAACCGCCCGCTATGGCCAGCAACGCTGGCAATCTCTACAATGCGCAACTCGCCCGGACCGGATCCCGGGCGTCCGCGCCGCCAGGCCGGCCGTAACAAATTCTCCGAAGGAACTCCCCATGACCTCCTCATCAGTCCCCCGTGCCGTGGTGATCTACTCCGGCGGCATGGACTCCTATACGGTGCTGCACCGGGCCCGCCGCGAGGGTTACGAGCTCCACGCGCTCTCGTTCAATTACGGACAGCGTCACGCACGCGAACTCGATACCGCCAAACAGGTATGCGAGGAGCTCGGGATCGCCCATCAGATCGTCGATATCCGCGCCATCCATGGCCTGATCGACAGCTCCGCCCTGACGGACGCCTCCCAGGCACTGCCTGGCGGTGACTACGATGCCGACAATCTGAGCGCCACCGTGGTGCCGAACCGCAACATGATTCTGCTGTCGCTGGCCATTGCCCAGGCGGTAAACATCGGTGCCGACCGCGTCTTCTATGGCGCCCACGGCGGCGATCATGTGCTCTACCCGGATTGCCGGCCGGAGTTTGTCGAAAAGATGAACGCCGTCGCCGCCATCGCCAACTTCTCGCCGGTGACCATCGAGGCGCCCTACCTGCACAAGGGCAAGGCCGAGATTCTGGCCGACGGCCTCGCCATGGGACTCGACTACGCCAAGACCTGGACCTGCTACCTGGGCGCGGCCCTAGCCTGTGGCGACTGCGGCAGCTGCCGCGAGCGCTTGGCTGCCTTTGCGCACCACGGCCAAGACGACCCGTTGGAGTACGCCTCACAGCGCCCGGGAACTGGCGCAAACGCCAACGCGCCAGCTCAGGCCGATGCCGCCGCAGACAGAAACAAAGACCCGAGCGACGGGCCTGTCGAAGGACCGAGCCATGTATAGCGTCAAGGAGGCCTTCTATACCCTGCAGGGCGAAGGGGCCCGGGCCGGCCGTGCCAGCGTCTTCTGCCGCTTTGCCGGCTGCAATCTCTGGTCGGGGCGCGAGAAGGATCGAGCGAGTAGCGCCTGCCGCTTCTGCGATACCGATTTCATTGGCACCGACGGTCAGAACGGCGGTCGCTTTCATGACGCCGATTCGCTTGCCGATCATCTGGCGACCCTGTGGCCAGATGTACCGGGCGGGCGTCGCTATGTGGTGTTTACAGGCGGTGAACCGCTGCTACAGCTGGATACGCCTCTTATCGAGGCCCTGCATGCCCGCGGTTACGAAATCGCCGTGGAGACCAACGGCACGCTGACGCCGCCAGCCGGTATCGATTGGCTATGCGTCAGTCCCAAGGGCAACACCACCCTCGCCATCACCGCTGGCAACGAGCTCAAGCTGGTCTTTCCGCAACAGGATGCCCCGCCCGCGCGTTTCGACGGGCTCAACTTTGATTATTTCTATCTGCAACCCATGGACCTTGGACCACTGGGAGGTGACGGCAACACCATGGCCGATGTCGTCGACTACTGCCTGGGCGCCCCCCAATGGCAGCTCTCACTGCAGACTCACAAGATTGCGGGGATCGACTGATGACGCTATTCGTCAATGGGCTGACTCAGCTCGACGCCTCGCTGTGGTGCCCTCACCGCGGTCTCATCGGTGTCAGCTGGCAGGTCAGTGCCGAGCTCGACGGTGAGCTGGGCGAGGATGGCATGCTGTTCGACTTTGGCCACGTCAAACCGTGGATCAAGTCGCGGCTGGATGACGGCGCCGACCACACCCTGATCGTTCCCATTGACGCACCAGGTATAACGGTCAGCGAATGTCCCGAAGGCCTCGCCATCCGCGCCACCACCCCCTACGCCATGGAGGTGCGCGGCCCGCATCAGGCCTTCACCCTGGTGCCCGCTGCACAGATCAACCCGTCAGACCTCGCCGAGCGCTTCGCCGAGGAGATGATGCGCCAGCCACCGCCGCGGGTCAGTGCGATACGCCTGAGCTTTCAGGATGAACCGCTCTCTGGTGCTGCCTACACCTACAGCCACGGCCTGCGCCGCCATGACGGCAACTGCCAGCGCATCGCCCACGGCCACCGTTCGCCGCTCCATATCTGGCAGGACGGCATTCGCGCTCCGGCACTTGAGGCCGAATGGGCCGAGCGCCTGGCCGATCGTTACCTGGTCGATAAAAGTGATATCGAGGATAACCACGAGCTGACGGCTCAGGGGATGCTGACAACCCGCTACCGCGCGCCCCAGGGCGACTTCTTCCTGATGCTGCCCCTTGAGCGCTGCATGATCCTGCCAACCGCCACGACCATCGAGCAGATCGCCGCCTGGCTCGCCGATGAGATAACCCGTGAAACCGGTCAAGTGACGCGCGTTCAGGCCTTCGAGGGCATCGGCAAGGGAGCCATCGCGGAGCGCACCCCATGAGCCGATTGATTGCCAGCCGCAAGGTCGCTTCCGACGCCATATCCGAAGCGACGCAAACCGATGCTGCCCCACCTGCAGGCACCGACCAGGCCGAGGGCGGTTGTCGGCCTGGCTGTGGGGCCTGCTGCATCGCGCCCTCGATCAGCTCCCCCATTCCTGGCATGCCGAGGGGCAAACCGGCAGGCGTTCGCTGCGTGCAGCTCGATGACGACAACCTCTGTCGACTGTTCGGTGACCCCAGTCGACCCGCCGTCTGTGCACGCTTCGATTTTGACCCTGAGCTCTGCGGCGACCATCGCGACCAAGCGCTGGAGCGAATCGCCGAGTGGGAAGCCCTGACGTGACGTAGTAGTACGTTACATAGTCGTGCTTTACATAGCGGTACTTTCACGCCCGACACAAAACGGCCCATCCGCCAAGCAGATGGGCCGTTTTTCTTTCTATGCCGGAGAGCGCTACTGACGCACCTGACCGACTAGCTTTCGGCGCGGGCCGGTGCTGCCAGGCGATGATCCAGCAGTGTTCGCCAACGCATGAGCACCGGTGCATCGCTGATGCTGACCACACTTAACAGCTGGCGGAACGCCTCTTTCGCGGCCAGGTCCTGCGGGTCGACCAGCGTCAGCCACAGTTCCAGCGCATTCAACTGTTGATGGAGGTTATCGTGCTCGCGGGCCTGCTCCAGCGCCTGCTCGGTCAGACGACGCACTTCCTCGACCGGGTGCCCCAGTCGCTGGCGAACACGCGCCAGTTGAAGTGCCAGCTCAGGCATGTAAAGCGAACTACGCTCCTGTGCCACCAGCAAGCACTGATCGAGATAGTCTTCGGCCCGCTCGAACTCTTCACACGCCACCAGGGCATCGACCCACCACAGCATCGGCGTCTGGTAGCGATGACGCCCTGAGATAGCATCGAACTCTTCCATGCAGGTCTCGATCACCTTGAGCCCCTCACGATCTCCCGACAAGGCACGCTCCCAGCCCAAAAGGCTCTGCGACGACATCTGCCACAGGTGCAGGTCCGGGGTGCCGGTCAGCTCGAAGGCACGCTGCGCACGCCGACTGACCAGGTGAACATGCCCCAGCTGGCGATAGACGGCAGCGGCATACATCAAGGCCATGGCAAGTGAACCGGGATGGTTGAAGCTTTCAGCAAGGCGGATCGCCGCCTCGGCCTGCGCCTCGGCCCGGCGATAGTCGCCTCGCAGGCACAATGCCCAGCCCTGATAACAGGCAGCGGCCACCTGGGGGTGATCCGAGAACGGCAGCCATTCGATCATCATCGGCTGGTGAAGGGGATCGACCTCTTCCAGGTGAGCGCACGCCTGACGAATGCTCCCCGCCCAATATTCGCAGCAGGCTCGCGCATAGTCGGCCAACCTCAGGTAGCGTGGGTCCTCGAGACGCGCCGCCAGCCCCGCCAGCTGTGACGCCAGCGAGAAGGCATCGGCGTGGGCGTGGCGCTGACTGCAACCGACCCAGAGCCCCCACTTGACCAGAAAGCGCTGCTCAAGGTCGGCCTCGTCATCGGCCTGATCCTTGTCGGATGCCTGCTGGGCAGAAAGCAGGTCCCGCGCTCGCACGAAGCACTCATGGGCCGTTGGCGAAGCATGACCTTCCATGGCGAAGGCCGCCTGGCCACGCACCGTCAGCAGGCTTATCTCGCGCTCGGCACAATCCTCGACCTGGCGCAGGCTGGCCAACCCCTCGTCGGCCATTTTGAGCGCCGTCCGATTGGCACTGACCTTGAGCGCCTCGCGGGCAGCCAACTCGAAGTAGCGGGCGCCACGCGCGTAATCGCCACTGCGACGCAGGTGGGTGGCAAAATCGCCGGGATGGCGACTGATCCAGATCGGGAAGCGCTCTTCGATGAGACTGACCACCTGGCGATGAATGGATACCCTGACATCGCGCGGGCACGACAGATAAGCGGCTTCCTGCAACAGTTGATGGCTGAACTGGTATTCGCACTCGGAGGAAGACGTGCAGGGCTCGATCACTTCAAGGCGCAGCATCTGCTCCAACGCCTGCTTGAGCCTTACGGATTCCCAGCCACTGCATTCCATCAGGAAGTCGACGCGGAACTGACGCCCCAGCACGGCCGCGATCTGGGCCACTTCACGATCGGCATCGAGCTGATCGATCCGGCTCGCCAACAGCCCCAGCAAGCCTTGCGGCAACTCGTCGATCTGCACACTGCGACCTTCCCGGCGCTCCATATCCAGGCGACGGCAGATTTCCTGCAAATACAGCGGTACGCCATCGCAGCGCTCGATCAGCTGGTTGCGCAGACGCGGGCTGAGATGCAGGTGATAGCGTCGCGCCAGCTGCGATAACAGATTGGAAGACTGCTGATTGTCGAGACGCCCCAGCGTGATCTGCTGGTCCCAATGAAGCTTGGACGGCAACGACTCGCGACCATGGTGGCTTGCCACCAACAGCAATGGGCAGTTGATCGGCAAGCGGGTCTGCAGGGCAGCCAACAGCTTGTAGGAAGGCTCATCGAGCCACTGCAGGTCATCGAGCATCAGCACCAGCGGACGGTCCTGAGTCAGATCCTCGATCAACTGCTGCAGCAACCGCGCCACCAGCTCGACCGCTTCACCGCTCTGCGTCAGATCTGTCTCATCGCTGTGACAGATCCCCAGCGCCTCGGCCAATAGCCGGCGCTGGTTGTCATCCATTTCAAGCGCCGGATGCCCCGCCAGCACCTCATCCAGCAGCGACTCGCTCAGCTCTTCTTTCAAATGCCAACGCAGCAGCATGCGCGCCACACTGTAGGGCGTCTGGGCTGCCATACGTGTGGCGGGCTGCCAGCAGATGGCCGCTTCACGGCTTTGCTCGAGCTGGCGAAAGGCCACCATCAGGGCCGATTTACCCATCCCCGAGGGACCACGTACCAAGACGCTCTGGCGCAGCCCAATGCCGGCCCGAGCCAGCGCATCGCGCAGCTTGCGCAGATCCGACTCGCGACCCACGAGGCTTGGCGGCAAGGCATCGCGACCGCCTTCATTCTCTCCAAGAACCAGGGCGCGCAGCTGAATCCTGCCGTCGCAGGTCACTAGCCGCGAGGTAAGGCGCGGCTGAAGATCAAGCGCCGGTGGCATGTGCTGGCTGGATTCATGAGAAATCACCAGCTCACTGCCATCGGCAGCGCTCATCAGGTCCAGCGAGCGCTGGGTGACCTGGCCCAGAGGGTCCACCAACTGACGCTCGGGCACGTAGACCACTCGGCCGCTATTGAGCCCGGCCGCCAGCGTGAATGTCGGCGTGT
Organism: Halomonas salinarum; assembly: GCF_012062845.1. GTDB lineage: Bacteria > Pseudomonadota > Gammaproteobacteria > Pseudomonadales > Halomonadaceae > Onishia > Onishia salinarum. The sequence continues at coordinate 8,221 of NZ_WWNB01000008.1, read as the reverse complement.
TGCCTTCGCCGGACCAGCGACGCTGACTTTCCTCGGGCAGCGCCGTACGGCAGTGTTCATAAAGCGCGACGAGTTCCGCAAGCTGATGCGCGGGACCATGGGTGCCAAAGCAAGCGAGGCCCAGCCCACCGGTCGCACCGGTCAGCCAGAAACCGCCCAGATGATGGCACTGTTCCTCCAGCCAGCGGAGGAGTTCGATCTGCAGACGCAGACAGGCACAGGTCTCGGCCCGATCCTGCCAGTCACCTTCGAGCTTCAGGCGGATCGCCATGACCGACAACTGTCGCTGCTCGATTTCATCTTCCTGAAGTGGCGCGCTATCGGCGGCCACAGCCCTTGAAAACGCGCCCTGATGCGTGATCGGTGACAGTTCCGACTGGCTTTCAGACCAGTAGCGTGCCAGCTGAAGAAAACTGAGTTCAGGCTGTTGCCCGGACAGCGCCAGCAGCTGCAGGTAAGCGTTGTATTCTTCATGCGCGGCCGCCAGCTGGCCCTGTTCGGCCAGCTGACGCACCAGGCACTCATGAAAAGGGCCATAGCCAGAAAAACGGCTGACCAGAGTGCGCAGCAGCGACTCAGGAACATCGTCATGTTCGTCGATGACCGTCTCTGCGAAGGCGATCACCCGCTGTCGCCACTCGTTGCGTACCTGCAGGAGCCAGCGCTGGAATTCTGAGCAGGAAGAGAGCTGCAATTCCTCGACAAGATCGCCGCGATAGGCGTCGAGAATGGCCTCCAGGTTGGGGATGCTGGCTACCCCATCGAGCAAGTCTTGCAGCTCATGCAGATCGAATGCCCAGCTCTTGGGCAGCTTGAAGGCAATCGTCTGGCGAGAGACCACCAGCACCTGATCGGCTTCGTCACCCAGCGACTGGCGAAGACAATGCAGCGCATGCCGCAAGTTGGTACGCCCGGAAGACAAGCCCTGATCCGGCCATAGTAACTCGGCCAGCGTCGCCCGATTGACCGGCTGATCATGGAGCAAGAGATAGACCAGCAGCGCCTTGACCTTGTCATAACTGAACTGGGTCAGGCAGTCCTCACCCAGATTCAGTGAGAAGTGTCCAAAAAGCGCTAACTGCTCGTTGACTGAGGGTTCCCGCATCGTGTTGGTTCCTGCGTTATTATCCTGCTGGCTCGGACAACTACGACACCCTTACGCGAAGCGAGCCTGCCGAACCTGTAATTATGTTTACGCGGCTGCGTTTCGTCCCCGACATTCCCCACTGGGCTGCACTATTTGTTGCGCTGACCCTCACCCTCTTTTGCTTGCTCGTCGAGCGCGTATTGGCCGTCAGGCGGCGACAGGAACACCACTGTGGAATCGGAACACCTCATCCGGTTCACATATCAGCTGGCGTTCACAGTCGGCAAAGAACGCAATGCGCGCATCCACGTTCGTATCACCGGCCTCTGCGGCATAGCGACGGGCCAGCATCAGGTAATCTTCATAGTGGCGACCTTCTGACTTAACCAGACTGCGATAGAACTTGGCAAGCTCGGCATCGAGATGAGGGATCAGGCGGGCGAATCGCTCGCAACTGCGCGCCTCTATATAGGCACCGATAATCAGGATATCCACCAGGCGTTGCGGATCCTCGCGGCGAACATGGCGACGCAACCCTTCGGCATAGCGCGACGCGCTGAGATGGCGATACTCGATGCCACGCGATTCCATGACGCGAATCACCTGCTCGAAGTGCAAAAGCTCTTCTCGCGCCAGCTGCGACATCTTGGTCAACAGCAGCGGACGGTCGACATAGCGATACATCAGACTCATCGCCGTGGAGGCGGCTTTCTTCTCGCACTGGGCATGGTCGATCAGCAGCAGATCCGGGTGCTCAAGCGCTGCGTCAATCCAGGTGTCCGGGGTCTCGCAGGCCAGGAAATCCCGCAGTTCGGCGGGTAAAAGGTCATCCACAGTTTCTTGCATCGTTTCTCTGATCGTTAGTGAAAGTGAGTATTCAACGCGTGCGCATTCGAATAGTGAAACAGGCTAGGTAACAAGCACAACACAGGATGGCGTACAAAGTGTCGTAAAGAAGGCCAAGTCATGACCGGCATCAAGTTGAGGAAAGGCGGCGTGCCTCGGCCGCCTCCATCAGGCGCGGCACCAGCATGGCATGCAAGTCGGCCGGTGAAAGGCCAGCGCCCTCGCCCACCGTCTCGAGCCCGTACCGTGACAGGTCACTGATGCGATGCCGCCCCACCCGCAACAGCTCAACGGCCTGAGAAAGCGGCGGCTGATCATCACGATGACGAATGCCGTGGCGTTCGAGCTGGGCCTTTAGCATGTCGGCATCGACCACTCGCAGAAGCTCGCCCGCCACCGCCACGCGCAGCGTATCCAACTCGACAAGGCGCAGATCGCGCTCATCAAAGTCATAGGCCGGCCAGTCGCGAATCTCATCGGCATGACGCTGACACCCCCGGCAGACATCGTCACCCACCGTTGTCGAACACAGACCGACGCAGGGCGAAATGATTCGGCGTGTCATGGCTCTCCTTATTGGCTGCCCACTATCGTATTGCTGCCCGCCATCTTACCCGGCTCGATAAGCCCACGACACTCCAGCCGGTTTTATCGATGTCGGGATACGCGCTTATCAAGGCCCTTGTATCGGGCGCTATTCACCTCGCATCCAAACGAGCAGCGCATTTACTTTTTTCCATGATCTAGCCCCAACCACCAGCACACGACCAACGTACAAGGCCTGGCAGCAGGGGCTTGCTTAACATTGTCGACAAATTCACGTACACTTTATTGCCTCCCGCAAGACGCATAACGAAAGTCCCGGAGCACCTCGATCGACGACCGTCACACATCAAGTGTCGTCAAAAGGCCCGCTCTGGAAGATCAACTTGATGAGGGTCCCTCCGTGCTTGAAGCCTATCGCCAACATGTCGAAGAACGCGCCACTCAGGGCGTGCCGCCCAAGCCGCTGAATGCCGAGCAAACCGCCGAACTGGTCGAGCTGTTGAAGAACCCGCCGGCCGGCGAGGAAGAGTTTCTGCTTAAGCTGCTGACCGATCGCGTGCCGCCGGGTGTCGATGAAGCCGCATACGTGAAGGCCGGCTTCCTGACCGCCATTACCAAGGGCGAAGCCGAATCTCCGCTGATCGACAAGATCCACGCGGTCAAGCTGCTGGGTACCATGCAGGGCGGCTACAACATCGTTTCACTGGTCGAGCTCCTCGATGACGAGAGCCTGGCGAAGGAAGTGGGCGAACAGCTCAAGCACACCCTGCTGATGTTTGATGCCTTCCACGATGTGGAAGAGCGCGCCAAGGCGGGCAATACCGTGGCCAAGGACATCATCCAGTCCTGGGCCGAGGCCGAGTGGTTCCTGGCCAAGCCTGCGCTTGACGAGAAGATCACGCTGACCGTCTTCAAGGTACCCGGTGAGACCAACACCGACGACCTGTCCCCGGCACCGGATGCCTGGTCGCGTCCGGATATGCCGCTGCATGCCAACGCCATGCTCAAGAATCCGCGCGACGGCATCGAGCCGGAAGTGCCCGGCACCACCGGCCCGCTCGCACAGATCGACGCAGTGAAGGCCAAGGGCTACCCGGTCGCCTATGTCGGCGACGTGGTCGGCACCGGCTCCTCGCGCAAGTCCGCCACCAACTCGGTGCTGTGGTTCTTCGGTGACGACATTCCCAACGTGCCCAACAAGCGCGCTGGCGGCTTCTGCTTCGGCGGCAAGATCGCCCCGATCTTCTTCAACACCATGGAAGACTCCGGCGCCCTGCCCATCGAGATGGACGTCGAGAAGCTCGAGATGGGCGACGTCATCGATGTCTACCCATATGAAGGCAAGGTCTGCAAGCACGGCACCGACGAAGTGCTCACCACTTTCGAGCTCAAGACCCAACTGATCCTCGACGAGGTACGTGCCGGTGGCCGTATCCCCCTGATTATCGGCCGCGGCCTGACCACCAAGGCACGTGAATCGCTGGGGCTGCCCCAATCCGACGTCTTTCGGCTGCCGGAGCAGCCGGGCGATACCGGCAAGGGCTTCACCCTGGCCCAGAAGATGGTCGGTAAGGCGTGCGGCATGACCGGCGTTCGCCCGGGCATGTACTGCGAGCCCAAGATGGCGACCGTGGGCTCCCAGGACACCACGGGTCCAATGACGCGTGACGAGCTCAAGGACCTGGCGTGTCTCGGCTTCCAGGCCGATCTGGTGATGCAGTCCTTCTGCCACACTGCTGCTTACCCGAAGCCGGTCGACGTGGACACTCACCACACCCTGCCCGACTTCATCATGAATCGCGGTGGCGTCTCGCTGCGGCCGGGCGACGGCATCATCCACTCCTGGCTGAACCGCATGCTGCTGCCCGACACCGTCGGCACCGGCGGTGATTCCCACACCCGCTTCCCGATGGGCATTTCCTTCCCGGCGGGTTCGGGTCTGGTGGCCTTCGCTGCCGCCACCGGCGTGATGCCGCTGGACATGCCGGAATCGGTACTGGTGCGCTTCAAGGGCAAGCGCCAGCCGGGCGTGACCCTGCGTGACCTGGTCCATGCCATTCCCTACTACGCCATTCAGCAGGGCCTTCTGACCGTCGACAAGTCCGGCAAGAAGAACGCCTTCTCCGGTCGCGTACTGGAAATCGAAGGTCTCGAGGACCTGACCGTCGAGCAGGCTTTCGAACTGTCCGACGCCAGCGCCGAGCGCAGTGCTGCCGGCTGCACCATCACCCTGGGCGAGGACTCGGTTACCGAATACCTGAAGTCCAACATCACCCTGCTCAAGTGGATGATCGATGCAGGCTACGGCGACCGTCGTACCATCGAGCGCCGCATCCTGGCCATGGAAGAGTGGCTGGCTGATCCGAGCCTGATGCGCGCCGACCAGGACGCCGAATACGCCGAAGTCATCGAGATCGATCTCGATGCCATCAAGGAACCGGTGCTGTGCGCCCCGAACGACCCGGACGATGCGCGCCTGCTGTCCGAAGTCGCCGGCCGTCAGATCGATGAAGTCTTCATCGGCTCGTGCATGACCAACATCGGCCACTTCCGCGCCGCCGGCAAGCTGCTCGAGAAGCAGCCCGCGGGTAGCCTGAAGACCAAGCTGTGGCTGGCACCGCCGACCAAGATGGACCAGCACCAGCTGACCGAGGAAGGCTACTACGGCATCTATGGCCGTGCCGGCGCGCGCATGGAAATGCCGGGCTGCTCGCTGTGCATGGGTAACCAGGCACGTGTGGCACCCAAGTCCACCGTGGTATCCACCTCGACCCGTAACTTCCCCAATCGCCTGGGCGACGGCGCCGACGTCTTCCTCGCCTCCGCAGAGCTTGCTGCAGTGGCAGCGGTCGAGGGTCGTCTACCTACCGTCGAGGAATACCAGGGCTACATGAGTGAGTTCGATGCGATGGCAAGTGAAATCTATCGCTACATGAACTTCCATGAAATCGAGGAGTTCCAGAAAGCTGCCTCGAACGTGATTCCGGTCGCTGAAGCCTGAGACCGAATCACCCTTAAATCGCCGATGCTCGCAACATCGCCGGTTCATCCTGCTGAAGAGGACATTACGTCCGAATCAGCCGACATGACCCGGAGTCGATGACCGAAGCGCCCCGCTCTGCGGGGCGCTTTTTTGTGCAGCAAGCGTTGATGGCAACAATGCTCAAACCAATGTTTGCAACAAAGGCTTACCTCTCGTTACTTCACCACCCTTGTTATCGAACAGTGTTCTACTTATATTTCACCCATCGACTCGCTATCACGTCACTCCCTTGGGTTCCCCGGTGAGGCGGGACGCAATCACCGCTCCGGTCTCCCTCAGATACCGTCATCAAGGAGAAGCTCATGAAACTCCGCACCCTGATTACCGCCTCCGTCGCCACCGGCCTGTGTGTCTCGGCCCCGGCCGTGCTCGCCGCCCCCAATGCCGATGGCCTCTACCTGGGCTTGGGCACCGGCTTCAGCTCATTGGAAAACGACCGCGATGATGTCGATAACTTCATCGAGTCCGGCTCTGAAGACTTCTCGGTCGATGATAATGACAACGTCTTCAAAGGGTTTGTCGGCTATGAGCTAAACCCGTATTTCGCCACCGAAGTGTTCTACGCCGATCTGGGCCATACCCGCCTCGAAGGCAACGACATCGCCAATACCGACCTTGAGTCCAGCGCCTATGGCGTTAACGTAGTCGGCCAACTGCCACTTACTCCCTGGTTTACCGCCTTCGCCAAGGCCGGCGTGGCAGAGTGGAAAACCGATGTCGATGGCAACCTCGGCAATACCAATCTGGATCTCAAGGATAACGACGGTACCGACCCGGTCTATGGTGTCGGCGCCCAGTTCAACTTCGATCCCTTCCTGGTGCGTGCTGAATACGAGCGCTACGACATGGACAGCGACTACAAGATCGACACCTTTACCGCCTCGGCAGGCATGCGCTTCTGAGGCTGTGACGCGCACAAGCCAGCAAAACACCAACAAGACGCCGGGCATCGACCCGGCGTTTTTGTACCCTACCGTCAATTCCCTTAGGCTCTGGACGAAAAATCAGCGAGCGGTGGTAGTTTTCACAGGCCGCTTGGGTCACGGTTGTGACACCATCGACATTTACGATCAAGGAGAGCCTCATGACGTCAATCGTGACGCCCGATATCTGCGACGCCCATCCCGAGGTCGATGTACTCGAGCCCATTTTCGTCAATATTGGTGGCCGTGAGGCCTTCGGCGGGCCCATACGGACCGTCAAGTGCTTCGAGGACAACTCCCGGGTCAAGGAAGCCGTGGCAGAGCCAGGCGATGGCGCTGTGCTGGTGGTAGATGCCGGCGGCTCGATGCGTTGTGCAATGCTTGGCGACATGCTCGCCGAACAGGCGTCAAGCAACGGCTGGGCGGGCGTGGTGATGTATGGCTGCGTGCGCGACGTCGATGTGCTGGCCGAGACCGCACTCGGTGTACAGGCCATCGGCGCCCATCCCCGCAAGAGCGAAAAGCGTGGCGAGGGCCAACGCGATATCGCGGTGACCTTCGCGGGCGTGACCATCGCGCCCGGGCAATGGCTGTATGCCGACAACAACGGCATCATCATCGCCAAGGAACAGTTATCATGAGCGCCTAATAAAGTGCTTCCCCTGGATGTTGTTGCTGGAGACAGTCAGATGCATGTCCGTTCCCTGCTCGTTTCTACCGGCCTGCTGCTCGGCGCCGTCAGCCCCCTCGCACAAGCAGACAGCCTGCGTCTTGGTATAGGCGAATGGGCCACCGGCCAGGCCAGCACCTATGTGTTGAAGACGGTCCTTGAAGACGCTGGCCACCAGGTGGATATCAGCTCGGTGAGCCTGGCCGCCATCTGGCAAGGGCTCTCGGTCGGCGAGCTGGATGCCTTCACCGGCGCCTGGCTGCCGGTCACTCAGGCCGGCTACTACGAAGGCAAGGCCGACAAGGTCGAGGACCTCGGCCCCAACCTCACTGACGCCCGCGTCGGGCTGGCGGTGCCGAGCTACGCAGACGTTACCTCGATCGCCGATCTCGCTGCTGACGGGGAGACGTTTGGCCAGCGCATCCATGGCATCGACCCGGGCGCCGGCATCATGGCACTGACCGAGCAGGCAATGGACGCTTACAATATCGAGGACTGGCAACTGGTCACGGGCAGCGATGCGGCCATGAGTCAGACGCTCGAGACCGCGATGTCTCGCCAGGAGCCGATCGTCGTTACCGCCTGGGCGCCGCATCCGGTCTTTTCGGGTCATTCGCTGCGCTATCTCGACGATCCTCAGGGCCTCTATTCAGGGGACGAGCAGATCCACACCGTGACCCGCCAGGGGCTCGCCGAGGAGAAGCCGGAAATCACCGCCATCCTCGACCGCTTCCAGTGGAGCCGCGCAGACATCGAGGATTTGATGGCCGCCAACCAGGCCAACGGCGACTACGAAGCCAATGCCCGGGCCTGGGTCGACGCGCATCCGGAAATGGTCGCTACCTGGCTCGGCGAAAACGACGACTGACACCAGCATGCTGCATGATCGGGTAGGGGCCGGGGTTCCCCCCGGCGCCCTCCCACACCACCGTACGTACCGTTCGGTATACGGCGGTTCATGAAGAACGGCTAAGCCCTTTTACCGTATCAAGTACCGAGATCAGGCCTTGCTGCTCAAGCCACCTCCGCGGCAGGGCCTGATTCATGTGCGAGGCACCGGCATTCCACCAAGGGCCTCGCCCATTTCCCGTTGACATCCTGGCGTG
>NZ_WWNB01000007.1 GCF_012062845.1 Halomonas salinarum | reverse complement strand
CGGGCACCGCCTTGGCAATGGCATCGATGGCGTTGCTGAAATGCATGGACCTTCCCGTGTCAGTGTACCTGACAGGGAAAGGTCTCATGATCAGCTTATTGAAGGTAGGCTTAACTGACTGGCATTAACCCTTCAAGGTGGCGTTTTTTGTCTTGCTTGAACCGGGAGCGATGAGCTGAACAGCCGACCAAGGGGCATTGCCGGCGGTCAGGCGTCCTCGTCGAAGCGGGCCTCGATCAGCGCTGTGACAGCCGCCAGTGCCGCCTCGGCGTCCTCGCCCTCGGCCTGGATCTCGAGGTCACTACCGCAGGGCGCGGCGAGCATCAGCAGCGCCATGACGTTAGCCGCATCGGCACATCGTCCCTGATGGTGAACGGTTATGCTCGCCGTAAAGCACTGGCAACATTGCACCAGCTTGGTCGCTGCACGGGCGTGCAGGCCGCGCTTGTTAATGAGGGTCAGTTCACGTCTGGGCATGGAGGTCAGCGTCCTTGCTGTCCTGTTGGGTCTCGAGCATGGCGGTATGGATGCCGAGTTCGCGGTGGCGAAGCCTGACGCCTGCGTGCTTGGCCGCGAAATGGCGTGCCAGCCGCTCGGCGAGATAGACCGAGCGATGCTGGCCACCGGTGCAGCCGATGGCCACTGTCATATAGCTTCGGTGGCTGGCCTGATAGGCCGGCAGCCAGCGGGTCAGCCAGTCGATGATATCGGTGGCCAGTTGATCGACGTCATCGTATTCCTCGAGAAACTCGATGATCTCCGGATCGCGGCCAGTGGACTGACGAAGCCTGGGATCCCAGTAAGGGTTGGGCAGACAGCGAGCATCGAATACCGTGTCGGCATCCAGTGGTACGCCGCTCTTGAAACCGAAGGACTCGAACGTCAGCGTCATTTCCTGCTCGCGATGTTGAGCCACTTGCTCGGCGATGCGGCCCCGCAGCTCGTGTACCGATAGGCGAGTGGTGTCGATGATGAGATCGGCGAGATCCAGAATCTCGGCAAGAGCCGTTTCTTCGCTGTCGATGGCCTCGGCCAAGGTCATTTGACTGTCGCGCGTCAATGGATGGCGGCGGCGAGTGGCCGAGTAGCGCTCAAGCAGGATCTTGGAGTCGGCGGTCAGGTAGACTACCTGGCACTGGATGCCTCGGGCCTGCAAATCGGCCAGTAGGCTAGGGAAGCGCTCCAGGGCGTGCGGCAAGTTGCGCGCATCAATACTGACGGCGCTTGACGAGCGCCGCGTCGCATCACGCTGCAGCTCGTCGACCAGCGTACCAAGCAGCATGGCTGGCAGATTATCGATCGCGTAGTAGCCCAGGTCCTCCAGGGCTTGCAGGGCAATCGACTTGCCGGAGCCAGAACGGCCGCTGATGATCACGAGCTGCATGAGGTCTCCTGCTTTCCAGGTCAATGAACGTTGGTGATCATGAAGAGGCTATCGTGGATAGGCTGTACTGGTGCGCAAGGCGTTTGTGCGACGTCTAGCCGGCACGACCATCGCTTGTATGGTGGCGTATCGCTTCCAGCAGGATGTCATACAGCTGACGCTGGGTCTCGCTCTTGCGCAGTTGCTGGCGAGTCTCGGCGTCGTTCATGATCGATGCTACCTGGCCAAGAAGCGCCAGGTGAGCGTCATCAGCCTGCTCAGGGACCAGCAGCACGAAAACAAGATCAACGGGGTCGCCATCAATGGCATCGAAGTCTACCGGTTCGCTCAGTTTGAGGAAACTGGCTAGTGGTGCTTTGCAGTGAGGGTTACGAGCATGCGGAATGGCCACACCATGTCCGATGCCCGTGCTGCCTAGCCGCTCTCTGCCCACGAGGCGACTGAACACCTCTTGGCTATCGAGGCTAGGTGTGTTCTGGGCGATGAAGGTGCTGAAAAACTCCAGCACTCGCTTCTTGCTTCCCCCGGGCACGCCGAAAAGGGCGCGCTCGGGGGGCAGGATGGATTCCAACGTCATAATGTCAGCGAACGCTGGCGCCTTGGGCGCGCGCCTGTGCTTTTTCCTTGTGCTTGACAAGCTGGCGGTCAAGCTTGTCGGCGAGGGCGTCAATCGCGGCGTACATGTCGGTGTTTTCGGCGTCGGCATGCAATTCTGCACCGGCTGCATGCAGGGTGCAGGCGGCCTGCTGGCGTTCTTTCTCGATGGACAGGGTGACCTGGACCGTGGTGATGTTGTCGTAGTGACGCTCCAGGCGAGTGAGCTTCTCGTTCACATAGTCGCGCAGTGCATCGGTCAGTTCAACGTGATGGCCGGTGATATTAACTTGCATGGCACGCTCCTTATCCTGCGGTTGGCTAATCGATTGTAACCCTTTTTGGCGCTCTGCATACCCCTTGGCGGAGCGCTTTTCCCTTACACCCACTTTCGGTGTTTTTTTCTCTTTTAGTCAATAGGTTATGCTGCGCAAGCATGATTATTTTGCCGCATCAGGTAAGGCGCTTGCGCTCGCTGGATGGTGGGATGCCCATTGCTTCACGGTACTTGGCAACGGTGCGGCGTGCGACCTGGATGCCGCTATCGGCCAGCAGGTCGACCAGTTTGCTATCGGAAAGGGGTTTGCGGGCAGGCTCGCCACCAATCAGTTTTTTCAGGCGTGCGCGAATCGCGGTGCTGGAGTGGGCATCTCCGCCTTCACCGCCGACCTGGCTCGAGAAGAAGTATTTCAGTTCGAACACGCCGCGTGGCGTATGAATGAACTTCTGGGTGGTGACGCGGGAAATCGTCGATTCATGCATGTCGACCTGTGCGGCGATATCGGCAAGGATCAGGGGCTTCATGGATTCTTCGCCCTTGTCGAGGAAGTCGATCTGGCGCGCCATGATTTCGCGACCCACGCGCAGTAGCGTGTCGTTGCGGCTGGACAGGCTCTTGATCAACCAGCGAGCTTCCTGCAAGTGCTGCTTCATGAAGGTGTTGTCGTCGCTCTTGTCGGCACGCCGGATAAGCGCAGCGTAGTCCGGCTGGATACGCATCTTCGGCAGTGCCTCGGGGTTGAGCTCGATCTGCCAGCCCTCCTGGCTGTGACGGGCGATCAGGTCGGGAATCACGTAGTCGCTGCCGACGCTGTCGAAGGCCTGGCCGGGCCGGGGATCAAGCGAGCGGATCAGTGCAATGACCTGTTCAAGCTGTTCGTCATCCAGTCGCAGCCGCCGTTTGAGCAGCTTGCGATCGTCGCTTGCCAGCGCTTCAAGAAATTGTCGCACCAGGCGTTTGGCCTGGGTGAGCAGAGGCAAGTCGGGCGGGAGGGCGCCAAGCTGGAGCAGTAAGCACTCACGCAGGTCGCGGGCAAATATGCCGGTCGGCTCAAACTGCTGGAGCCGCAGCAGGACCCGTTCAACCTCGCTCGTCTTGAGGCCATCGAGTCCTTGGGCACGCAAACCCTGAGTCAGTTCGTCGAGGCTGCTTTCAAGATAGCCACTCGTCGCCACCGCATCGATCAGGCTCTCGGCAATCTGACGTTCGGTGCCACTGACGTCAGCCATCGCCAGCTGCCAGGCAAGATGGTCGTGGAGATTGAGCCCCGCTGCGTTGCGATCGAGGTCGGGAGCCTCGCCGGACCCGCCGGATGAGGCCATGTCCTGATAGGTGTCTGACCAGTCACTGTCAGTCGACAGTTCGCTGGGAATCTCGGTGGACCAATCGTCCTCTTGTGGCTCGGCGACGTACTGTTCGCCATAGGCCTCATCGAGTTCCAGCATGGGGTTGGATTCCAGTGCCTGCTGGATTTCGTGGCGTAAATCGACGGTCGAGAGTTGCAACAGGGCGATAGCCTGCTGCAGCTGAGGTGTCATGGTCAGCTGGGTGCTGACGCGGAGTTGCAACGAGGGTTTCATGACCATGGCTTATCGCGTGTCAGGCTGAACGGGAATGAATAACTTAGCCCCTGGCCGGAAGCCATGCAAGCCGCCAGGAGAAATTTATTAGCAATAAGCATGCCATTGATAAGATTTTTGTCGCATATTTGGGACTTCCCTGTTGACAGGAGGTGTGGCAGGGGCAGCTTTGATAAGCGACGATGCCGGTACCCTAGAGCGAGTCTATAGCCTGAAATCCTCGCCAAGATAGACATCTCTGACCTTCTGATTGGCGAGGATGGTGTTGGCATCGCCTTCGGCAATGATTTCACCGTCGCCGACGATATAGGCGCCGTCGCAGATATCGAGCGTCTCGCGCACATTATGGTCGGTGATCAGTACGCCAATGCCTCGTTCGCGCAACGCGCGGATGATGGCCTTGATATCAGAAACCGAGATCGGGTCGACACCGGCGAAGGGTTCATCCAGCAGGATGAAGGCTGGTTCAGTGGCAAGGGCGCGGGCGATCTCGACGCGGCGCCGTTCGCCGCCAGACAGGCTCATGCCGATGTTGTCGCGGATATGGGTGATATGGAACTCGGCCAGCAGCTCCTCGGCCCGCGCCTCGCGACCGCGCCGGTCCAGGTCTCTGCGCGTTTCGAGGATGGCCATGATGTTGTCGATGACCGACAGCTTGCGAAAGATTGATGCCTCCTGGGGCAGATAGCCGATACCGGCCAGTGCGCGCTCATGCATCGCGGCGTGGCTCAGGTCCTGATCATCGATGTGCACCGTGCCGGCGTCGGCGCGAACCAGACCGACAATCATGTAAAACGAGGTCGTCTTGCCGGCCCCGTTGGGGCCCAGCAGGCCGATAATCTGGCCTTGGCCGATGGACAGGCTGATGTCCTTGACCACTCGGCGGCGCTTGTAGCTCTTGGCCAGATGGCGAACACTCAGGGTCTTCATGGTAGGCCTTATTGCTGAGGAGTCAGTGTCATGCGCACACGCTGGCCTTGTTCACCACCGCCATCGGCACCGCTGTTGGCTTCGACCACGCGGCGATCAAGATAGTAATCGACCCTGGCGCCTGTGAAGGTGTCCTGGCCCCGGTGAAGCTCTGCCTGACCGATCAGCTCCACCCACCTGTCCTGAACGTGGTAGATGATGGTGCGTCCCCAGCCCTTTGCCAGAGAGGCCTCCGGGCTCGGCTGCTGCTCGATGTAGGCCCGGTTGCCGGTGGCCTCGATGCGCGATACCTCGCCCTCGTCGGTGCGGCTGATCGTGACCTTCTGTCCGGTCAGCTGCATGCTGCCTTGGCGCATATCGACATCACCGGTATAGACGGCGGTGCCTGCCTGATCATCCAGCTCCAGGCGGTCGGCGACGATCTCGATGGGCGCGTTGGCGTCTCCCTCGAGCGCAAGTGTTGGCAATGACGCAAGGCTCAGCAGGGTCGTGAGCAGCAGGCCAAGGGCTCGGCGGTTCAGGTCACGTCGCATCATGGGGCTTGATCCTTTGTGGGGTGGAAGCCGTGTACGTTGCCGGTCAGGCGCATCAGGTCATCATCAAACCATACGTCCAATCTGTCGCCTCGCATGCGTTGGGGAGGCTGGGTAATGCGCGCCTCGCTATCGCTCCAGGCATGATTGGTGACCGTATCAACATGCAGGATCTCGGTATCCAGTTGCCAGCCTTCGCCGGGTGATTCGAGGTGAGCATCGCCACGCAGCACCAGCCGATTGCCTCCAGCGCCCATCGTACCTTGCTGCCCGTTGGCTAGCCACAGGTCACCATCGCCGTCGAGCAGGCGCGCCTTGGGCGTCTCGGCGCGCGTTGAGTCGTCGTCCGGAATGTGTACCAGTCTGGGGGTCACGAGGCGCTGATGGGGGCGTCCCTTTTCATCGAAGCGTGTCAGGGTGACGCCTTCGAGGTAGAAGTCAGGCTCGCCTGCGCTATCTCGGGGTATCGGCCCGGGCGTGCTTGCGTCGCGTTGCTCGATGAAGGTCAGCACGGCACCCAGTATGACCAGCAACAGCGCTAGCCAGATGCGGGGCGAGGGCCGGGGAAGGCGAATGGTCATCAGTTCTGGCCGCGATCCGCGCCGCCCTGCATGGCGCTACTGGCGGTGTACTTGTCGAACACGGCAGGCCAGTGACCCTGAATGTCGAGCAAGGTGTCGCAAATTTCGCGAACGGCGCCATGGCCGCCCCAGCGCTCGGTAACCCAGTCGGCCTCGCGGCGGATATAGGACGGGGCGTTGGGGACCGTGATGCCGAGGCCTGCGCTCTGAATGGCTGCCAGGTCCTGCAGGTCATCGCCGCAGTAGGCGGTCTGGGACAGCTCCAGATGAAGACTTGCGGTCAGTTCACGCAGGGCAATGAGCTTGTCGTCGCGATGCTGGAAGACGTGCTCTATCCCTAAGGCGGCGGCACGCTGGGTGACCATCGGGGATTCCCGACCTGTGATCAACGCGACCTCTACGCCGGCTTGGCGCAACAGTTTGATGCCGTTGCCGTCCTGGGTGTGAAAGGCCTTGATTTCTATGCCATCGGCCTGGAAGTAGAGCCGGCCGTCGGTGAGAACGCCGTCAACATCCAGGGCCAGCAGGCGAATCTGGCAGCCGCGATCGTTAAGTTCGGGCGCAAGCGTGGAATCAGGGGTCATGACCTCTCCTTATATGACGCCGCTTCTCATTAGATCATGCATATGCAGTGCGCCAATGGGGTGGCCTTGTGCGTCAACCACGGCGAGGGCGCTAATGCGGCTGGCTTCCATGATACGCACGGCCTCGGCTGCAAGCACGTCTGCGGTGATGCGTTTGCCGGGCGTGGTCATGACGTCATCGACGTTCAGGGCGTGTAAGTTGCTGTGTTGATCGAGTGTGCGACGCAGGTCGCCATCGGTATAGACGCCGGCCAGCAGGCCATCCGGGGCGACCACACAGGTGAAGCCGAGGCCTTGTCGGGTGATCTCGATCAGGGCATCGCGGAGCGGGCTGCCCAAGGGGACCTGAGGGAGGCGGTCGTCCTGATGCATCAGGTCACCCACTTTGAGGAGCAACCGCCTGCCCAGGCTGCCACCGGGGTGAGACAACGCAAAGTCTTCGGCAGTGAAACCGCGGGCTTCGAGCAGCGCTACGGCGAGTGCGTCGCCAAGCACCAGTGCGGCAGTGGTCGATGCGGTCGGCGCCAGGTCCAGCGGGCAGGCTTCGCGTTCGACGCCGGCATCCAGGTGTGCCTCGGCGTGGTGAGCCAGGGTCGAGCCGGGCCGGCCCGTCATGCTGATCAAAGGGACGCCCATTCGCTTGAGCAACGGCAGCAGGGCGGTAACCTCGGCGGTCTCTCCTGAGTTGGAAAGGGCGACGACGACATCTCCCGGGGTGATCATGCCGAGATCGCCGTGGCTGGCTTCGCCCGGGTGAACGAAAAAGGCTGGTGTGCCGGTGCTTGCGAGTGTCGCGGCGATCTTGCCACCGATATGACCGGACTTGCCCATGCCGGTCACCACGACACGCCCTTGGCAGCCGAGCAAGAGTTCGCAGGCGCGATCGAAGTCACCGTCAATGCGGGTCGCGATTGCCTCGATGGCGTCGCGCTCGATGCCCAGGGTGCGCAGGGCGCTGGCCCGATAAACCGAATCGTTGCTGTCAGTCATGGCGAAATTGTTGCCCGTTGTCAGGTTTCACTCAAGCGCCAGCCACGCTGGATTGCACCAGCAGGCCAAGATAGCCGAGGTAGATCAATGTCAGCAGGGCGCCTGGGATGCGGCCTAGGCTACCGCGACGCTGCCACAGCAGCCAGCAGCCCAGTAGCAGCGTCAAGAGCAGCATGGTGGGGTAATCGCGGCTGATGGCCTGAGCATCGACCAGCCCCGGAGCGATCAGGCCAGGCATCGGCAATACCGCCAGCATGTTGAAGAGATTGGAGCCGATGACATTGCCGATGGCGATGTCGTGGTGGCGCTTGAGGGCGCTTGCCACGCAGGCGGCGAGTTCGGGCAGGCTGGTGCCGATAGCCACGACTGTCAGGCCGATCACCAGTTCGCTGACACCAAAGGCGCTGGCAATCTCGCTGGCGCCCCAAACCAATAGCCGCGAACTTGCCACCAGCAACACAAGCGTGGCCACCAGCCAGACTAGCGCCTTGGGCAGTGCCATATCGGGGATCTCGCCATCCTGTGTCTCGTCGCTGCCACTGCTGGTGTCGGCGCGAAATAGCCACCACAGGCTGAAAACCAGCAGTGCCGCAAGCAGCAGGGCGTCAAACAGGCCGAGCTCGCCATCTGCCAGCGCGTAGCCGGCAATGCCGGTGGCGCCAAGCAATAAGGGGAGCTCGCGCCTTACGATCGAGAAGCGTACGGGTATCGGGGCGATCAGGGCCGTAATGCCAAGCACAAGGCCGATATTGGCGATGTTGGAGCCCAGCGCATTGCCGGTGGCAAGGTCGGGTGTGCCGTCAAGTGAGGCCATGATGGCGACAATGATTTCGGGGGCCGAGGTGCCCAGCGCGACGATCGTCATGCCGATCAGTAACTTGCTCATTCCCACGCGATACGCGGTGGCAGCCGCGGCTCCCACGAAGCGGTCGGCACTCCACAAAAGGCCCACGAAGCCAAGTGCGACGGCAAGCAGGGGTAGCAGCATCATCAAAATGAGTCCGTGTCGATCAGTTAAGAGCGGCCAATTAAACGCGTTGGGGCGCTGCGAATCAAGGTGGGGCCGACAAGCACCAACCTGGGTGCTGGCAGTGTCCGTGATGGTTAATGTACGATGTTCGATAATTTTCGTGTGGAGGTTACGACGCCATGGACGATTCGCCCTTGGTGGTGGTCGAAGGGCTGCGCTTTTCACGTGGTGACAGGGAGATCTTCCAGGGGGTGGATATGACGATCCCCCGAGGCAAGATTACCGCGATCATGGGGCCCAGCGGTTCCGGCAAGACGACCTTGCTCAAGCTTATTGGCGGTCAGTTAACACCGGATGCCGGTCAGGTGGTGATCGGTGGCGAGGACATCCACGCGCAATCGCGCAAGAAGCTTTTCACGTTGCGGCGCAGGATGGGCATGCTCTTCCAGAGTGGCGCGCTGTTCTCGGATCTTAGTGTCTTCGAGAACGTGGCGTTTCCGCTGCGCGTTCACACGGACTTGCCCGAAGCAATGATCCGTGACGTGGTATTGATGAAGCTCGAGGCCGTGGGGTTGCGCGGTGCTCGCGAGCTGATGCCCGCTGAGCTATCCGGCGGTATGGCGCGCCGTGTAGCGCTGGCGCGTGCCCTGGCGTTGGACCCGGAACTGATCTTCTACGATGAGCCTTTCGTTGGTCAGGACCCGATTTCCATGGGGGTGCTGGTCCAGCTGATTCGTCGCGTCAATGATGCCTTGGGGCTTACTGCAGTGGTGGTGTCCCACGATATCAAGGAAACTATGTCGATCGCCGATTACGTCTATGTCATTGCCGATGGCAAGGTGATGGCTCACGGCACGCCCGAGAGGCTGAATGTCGACCAGGATCCTCGCGTCAGCCAGTTCATGCACGGCGAGCCAGATGGTCCGGTGCCATTTCATTATCCGGCTGACGATTTCCACAAAGACATGCTCAACGCGGGAGTGAAGCGATGATCACGCGTATTACTCGCCTCGGGCGCCGCGGCTGTGATCTGGTTGAGGCGCTGGGCCGTGCCGGCATGTTTCTGGGGCAATCTCTGGTCGGTCGCCCCTCCGGAGAAGGGGTCAAGCTGTGGCTTCGTCAGATGCACTTCATCGGCGTGCTGTCGCTTGCCATTATCCTGGTATCGGGGCTTTTCATCGGCATGGTGCTTGCTCTGCAGGGCTATACCATTCTGGTGGATTTCGGTGCCGAGGATGCGCTGGGTCAAATGGTGTCGCTGTCGCTGCTGCGTGAGTTGTCCCCGGTAGTGGCAGCCTTGCTGTTTGCTGGACGTGCAGGCTCGGCACTGACCGCAGAAATCGGCCTGATGAAGGCCACTGAGCAGTTGAGCAGCATGGAAATGATCGGTGTCGACCCGCTCAAGCGAGTCGTGGCACCGCGTCTTTGGGCTGGCTTCGTTTCGCTGCCATTGTTGACTGTCGGCTTCAGTGTCATTGGTATTTGGGGTGGGCACCTGGTGGGCGTTGAGTGGCTTGGCGTCTACGAAGGCTCCTATTGGGGCAACATGCAGGCCAGCGTCGATTTCGTCGATGATATCGGCAACGGCATGCTCAAGAGCCTGGTCTTTGCCCTGGTCGTGACCTGGATTGCCGTGTTCCAGGGGTATGACCTGGTGCCTACCTCGGAAGGCATATCACGCGCTACCACAAGAACGGTGGTGTATTCCTCGCTGGCGGTATTGGGACTGGATTTCGTGCTGACCGCGCTGATGTTTGGAGAAATGGGATGAAGCGCAGCAAGATGATGGAGTTTGGCGTCGGGCTGTTCATGCTGGCTGGAATCCTCGGGGTCATCTTCCTGGGATTGAGCGTGAGCGGGATGGCCTTCAATGGTGGTAAGGAGACCTACACGCTCCAGGCCAATTTCGCCAATATCGGCGGCCTGAAGCCACGTGCAAGGGTCACGATGGCAGGGGTGACCGTGGGTCGGGTAGAAGACGTCGAGCTGGATACAGAATGGTTTGATGCCCGAGTAACCCTGGCCCTGGACAGTCGCCTCGAAGGGCAGTTGTCGCGTGATACCACGGCTGCGATCCTGACTTCCGGGCTGCTCGGTGAGCAGTATATCGGCCTGTCGGTGGGCGGTGATCCCGAGACGCTGGCTGATGGAGATACCATCAGCGATACCCAGTCGGCGCTGGTACTTGAGGAGCTGATCCAGCAATTCGTTGCCAATATGGCCCAAGACTAATCATGACCTGCCTTGAGAGACGATCCATGCGAGCACATTCGACGTTTTCCTTCCATTGGCTGTTGGCTCTGTTGCTATGGGCCTTGATTCTCCCGGCTCAGGCCCAGGCCCAGGCCGATACGCCTCACCAATCCCCCGAGGAGTTGATCCGCGAGAGCATCGACGATCTGATGGGGAAGATAGAAGGCCGTCGCGGCTATTTCTCCGAGAATATCGATGAACTCAAGACGCTTGTCGATGACAGCCTCGATGATGTCGCGGATTTCCGCTATATCGGCGCCAGCGTCATGGGACGGTATTTCCGCAACGCAAGCCCAGAGCAGCGCTCACGCTTCGCCGACGTGTTCCGCCAGACGTTGATCGATACCTACGTCAAGGGGTTGGTGACCTTTGATTACCAAGAGGTGCGGGTGCTCGATCAGCAGCAGGACTCGCGGCAGCCCGATCAGGCCAGTGTCGACATGGAGGTGGTCGCAGAGGATGGCACCGTCTACCCCGTCAGCTATTCGTTGCGCCTGAGTGATGATCAGTGGAAAGTCGTTAACGTGATCGTCAATGGGATCAACCTGGGGCTGACCTTCCGTAATCAATTCGATCAGGCGATGCGTGATAACGACCGTGATTACGACGCGGCCATCAGTGGCTGGTCACCTGATGTTGACGTTAGCGATCAAGGACAGGGTACGTGATCCGTCTATTCGACGAGCAGGGTGTGAACCTTGACGCCTTTGAGGGGGGGCTACAGGTCAGTGGTGACGTGGATTTCGATGTTGCCGCGCCCCTGGCAGCTGCTGGCGCCAAGTGGCTTGCACAACAGCCCGCAGCGACCGAGTTGCACCTTGATCTGCGCGGCATCGATCAGGTCAGTAGCGCCGCTCTGAGCGTGATGCTTGAATGGCTGAGAAGTGCGGGTAAGGCAGGTCTCGAGGTAAAACAAGTGCAGCTTTCTCCGGCTCTTGCCAGGCTTACCGCCCTGGCCGGGTTGGATTCGCTATTGCCCCAGGGTGGGGCCCGCAAGGCTGCCTCAGCCAAGTGATCACCTCATCCAGACCGTGCGGTATGTGCCTTGGCCAAGGTTTCCGGTCAGCATCCTGATCGGGTTTCTTGGTCATGGCGAGCCTGCTCGCCTTATCCGCCATCGCCATTGGCGTTGCTTTTGATTACCATGTGCCCTTTCTTAGTCTCGTGATGCGGTGATGTTTCAGCACCGCACCCTTCCCGTGTTCCCAAGGAGGCATCCCCATGCAACCCCAAGACGTCAAGGCGCTGCTCGAGACGCGTATTGCCGATTGCGATTTCCATATCCAGGGTGAAGGCTGCAATTTTCAGGTCATCGCTGTGGGCGAGGTTTTCACTGGCCTGACGCCCGTCAAACGTCAGCAGCTGATTTACGGTGCGCTCTCCGACGAGATCGCAAGCGGTGCCCTGCATGCCGTCAGCATCAAGACCTACACCCCGGCTCAGTGGCAGACCGCCGCCGAAAATGCCAGCGCCTGATTAACGGACTTTCATGGATAAGCTGATCATTACCGGCAATGGCCCCCTCGATGGTGAAGTGTGGGCCAGTGGAGCCAAGAACTCCGCTCTGCCGATCCTGTGTTCGTCGCTGCTTGCCGAAGGGCCGGTGACGCTTGGCAACCTGCCGCATCTGCAGGACATCACGACTTCCTTAGAGTTACTCGGGCGTATGGGTGTCGAGCTGGTGATGGGTGACAAGATGGCCATCCAGCTCGATGCAACCAAGGTGACCGAGTGTCATGCGCCTTATGATCTGGTCAAGAAGATGCGTGCCTCGATCCTGGTGCTTGGGCCACTGCTGGCACGATTCGGCAAGGCCGATGTGTCGCTGCCGGGTGGTTGTGCCATCGGTTCGCGCCCGGTCGACCTGCATATACGTGGCCTGCAGGCGATGGGGGCCGACATCAATGTCGAGAATGGCTATATCCGCGCTACCGCCCCGGGGGGGCGCCTCAAGGGTGCGACCATCTTCTTCGATGTGGTGACGGTCACCGGTACCGAGAATCTCCTGATGGCGGCGGCCCTTGCCGAAGGCACAACCGTACTCGAGAACGCGGCCAAGGAGCCCGAGATCGTCGATCTGGCTGAATGCCTGATCAAGATGGGGGCGCAAATCCGTGGTCACGGCACTGATACCATCACCATTGAAGGCGTCGAACACCTTCATGGTTGCTATCACGACATCATGCCCGATCGCATCGAGACGGGGACCTTCCTGATCGCGGCTGCGCTAACACGTGGCCGCGTTAAGGTCCGTCGCACGCGTGCCGATATTCTCGAGGCCGTGCTTGCCAAGCTCGAAGAGGCCGGTGGTCATTTAACGACCGGCGAAGACTGGATTGAGCTCGACATGAAGGGCCAGCGGCCGAAGGCGGTCAACGTGCGCACCGCGCCTTATCCGGCCTTTCCCACTGACATGCAGGCGCAGTTCGTGGCCATGAATGCGGTGGCCGAAGGTACCGGTCGAGTGGTCGAGACGATCTTCGAGAATCGCTTCATGCACGTCCAGGAGCTAAACCGCATGGGCGCCAATATTGCCCTTGAAGGCAATACGGCGGTAGTAACCGGTGTCGAAAAGCTTTCCGGTGCGCCGGTAATGGCCACGGATTTGCGCGCCTCGGCCTCGCTGGTGGTAGCGGCGATGATCGCCGAGGGTGAGACTCTGGTCGATCGCATCTATCATATCGACCGCGGTTACGAGTGCATCGAGGAAAAGCTGCAGCTGCTGGGCGGCAAGATTCGTCGCGTACCCGGCTAGTCATCCATGGAATTGTGAACCCCATCATGTCCAAGCAACTGATCCTGGCCCTTTCGAAGGGCCGTATTCTCGACGAGACGCTGCCGCTGCTGGCGGATGCCGGCATCTGGCCCGCCGAAGACCTGAGCAAGAGCCGCAAGCTGCTGTTCGACACCAACTTGCCAGACGTGAAGCTGGTGGTGATCCGTGCGACCGACGTGCCTACCTATGTTCAGCTAGGCGCTGCTGACTTGGGTGTTGCAGGCAAGGACGTGCTGCTTGAGCACGGTGCCGAGGGACTGTACGAGCCGTTGGATCTCGAGATTGCCCGCTGCAAGCTGATGACCGCGGGCATTACCGGGGCCGAGCCGGCGCGCGCGCGTCGTCGCGTGGCCACCAAGTTCGTCTCGGTGGCGCGTCAGTACTATGCCGAGCAGGGTATTCAGGCCGAGGTCATCAAGCTCTATGGCGCGATGGAGCTGGCGCCATTGATGAACCTGGCCGACGAAATTGTCGATATCGTTGATACCGGCAATACCTTGCGCGCAAATGGTATGGAGCCCCGCGAGAAGATCGCCGATATCAGCACGCGACTGGTCGTCAATCAGGCCGCGATGACCATGAAGCATGATCGCCTGAAGCCGTTGCTCAGTCGCTTGCGTGAGGCCGTGGCGAGTCGTCGCGGCTAAGCCCGGTCGGCCAGCGAATGGTTGTCCCTATCGTCAACGCCTTGCATGCCTGTGTCCGCGCCGGCATTGCGCGATAGCGTGAGTATCTCGGCACCATAGGGGCGTGCTGCTTGTCAGCCATTATCTGGCGCCACATGCTAATCGCCCGTCTTCTTATTTCATCGTCTGTGTAGAGAGTATCATGACCGATTCCGTTGCCGCCTCCCTCGACATCTCTCGGCTGTCCACTCAGGCAGCCGACTTCGATGCCCGTCTCGATGCGCTGCTGGCCTGGGAGGGCGTGTCCGACGCCGAGGTGCAGTCGCGAGTGGACGAGATCCTGCGCGGCGTGCGTGAGCGCGGCGATGCGGCGCTCGTCGAGTACACCAACCGTTTCGATCGCCTGTCGGCCAGGGGCATGGACGAGCTGACGCTCGGCGCTGAGCGATTGCGTGAGGCCTTCGAAGGGTTACCGGCCGAGCAGCGCGATGCCCTGGCCGCGGCCGCCGAGCGCGTGCGGCTCTATCACGAGCACCAGAAGCCCGAGTCCTGGCAGTACACCGAGGCCGATGGCACGGTGCTTGGTCAGCAGGTCAGGCCCCTGGATCGCGCCGGCATCTATGTGCCCGGCGGTAAGGCGGCCTACCCGTCTTCGGTATTGATGAACGCCATTCCGGCCCATGTTGCGGGCGTCAATGAGATTGTCATGGTGGTGCCGACCCCGGATGGCATTCTCAACGAACTGGTGCTGGCAGCGGCTCATCTGGCGGGCGTCGATTGGGTCTTCACACTGGGCGGCGCACAGGCGGTGGCGGCGCTGGCCTATGGTACCGAGACAGTGCCGCGGGTCGACAAGATCGTGGGGCCAGGCAATATCTATGTCGCCACCGCCAAGCGGGCCGTGTTTGGTCAGGTGGGTATCGACATGATCGCTGGGCCCTCAGAGATTCTGGTGATCTCCGATGGTGCGACTGACCCCGATTGGCTGGCCATGGATCTCTTTTCCCAGGCCGAGCACGATGAAGATGCTCAGGCGATCTTCGTCAGCTGGGACGCAGCGCATGTGGCGGCGGTCGAGGAGGCCATGGCCCGCCTGCTGCCGGACATGGAGCGTGCGCCGATCATTCGTGACTCACTGGCTGACCGAGGGGCGTTGATTACCTGTCGCGATCGTGACGAGGCTGTCGCCCTGATCAACCGCATCGCGCCTGAGCACCTGGAGCTCTCGCTCGAGGAGCCTGAGGCGCTACTGCCCGATATTCGTCATGCCGGGGCCATCTTCATGGGGCGCTACACCGCCGAGGCTCTGGGGGACTACTGCGCGGGGCCGAATCACGTGTTGCCGACTTCTGGCACGGCGCGTTTTTCTTCGCCTCTGGGTGTCTATGATTTCCAGAAGCGCTCCTCGATCATCCACTGCTCGGCAGATGGGGCTTCGACGCTTGGGCGTACCGCTTCGGTATTGGCGCGAGGCGAGTCGCTGACCGCTCATGCGCGCTCTGCCGAGTATCGCATCAAGGACTAACTCTCCTCCGGGCGGAAGCGCAGGCTCAATCTGCTCCGTGTGCATTACCAGAGACTAAGCTCGTGGGTGATGCGAGTTTAGAACTTCATTAAGCATTCGGTGCCTCATGAGCAGGTCCCGCCTTGGCGGGGCCTTTTTATTTGCGTTTCTCAGCGCCATTAGTGACTGCTTCAAACGTGATGTTGAGGCTCTCTATGCCCGCTTACGCTAGGCGTCTGGTGGTGGCGGACTCATCTCGGCGGTGGGGCGCTCGCCTACTTCGAGATTTACCTCCAGACGTTCGCCGTTGCGCACTAGACTTAGCGGCAGCGTGGTGCCGGGAGTGATGGCCGCGATGTCGGTCATCACTGCCCTTGCGTCTCGGATGGTGCGGTCTTTGACCTTGAGCAGCACATCGCCGGGCTGGATGCCCGCCGCATCGGCAGGGCCGTCGGGAACGACGCCCGAGATCACGATCCCAGCGACAGAGTCCAGCCCAAAGGAAGCGGCAAGCTCAGGCGTCATCTCCTGGGCCTCAATGCCGAGCCAGCCACGAATGACACGGCCTTTGGTGACCAGTTCGTCGAGAATTTCTCGGGCCAGGTTGGCAGGAATGGCGAAGCCGATGCCCTGAGACCCGCCGGAACGAGAGAAGATGGCGGTGTTGATGCCTACCAGTGCGCCTTCGGGGTTGATCAGCGCCCCGCCAGAATTGCCTGGATTGATGGCGGCATCGGTCTGGATGAAATCTTCATAGGCATTCAAGCCCAGATGGCTGCGGCCGGTGGCGCTGACAATTCCCATGGTGACGGTCTGGCCGACTCCGAAAGGGTTGCCGATGGCCAGTGCCACATCGCCTACCGCGGCCTGTGATGAATTGGAAAGGGCGATGACAGGCAGGTCGTCAAGGTCGATTCGCAGTACCGCCAGATCGCTCTCAGGATCGGTGCCGATGACCTTGGCGAGCGTCTCGCGGCCATCGCGCAGCGCGACCTGAATCTGATCGGCGCCGCTGATGACATGATGGTTGGTTAGCACATAGCCCTCATCACTTACGATGACGCCCGACCCCAGACTCGAGAGCATGCGTTGGCGACTGGGCATGTCTTTATCGGAAAACTGCCGAAAGAAGGGGTCCGACATCAGGGGATGCTGTTCACTTTCGACGATGCGCGAGGAATAGATGTTGACGACGGCAGGTGCCGCTCGCTCCACTGCCTCTGAGTAGCTGACCGGGCCGGCATTTCGAGATAGCGCGGGTGCATCACGAACCTCGGGGGCTGGGCGATTGATCTCGGGCGTATCGGTTAGCTGTTGTTCGGGCTCAGGACTGTTGGGTGGCAGCGGGAGGTCAGGCGATTGCCCACCAAGCTGTGGGAAGGCAATCAGCAGAAAAACGGCAAGCAGAATGCCGGCCACGGACGGCCAGACGAGGGGCAGGAGAAAACGACGCATGTGAAATCCTTGTCATCGCTGGCGGTCGCTGGGGGGCGACGCAGCCGGTACAATCGCTGGATTGTACCATTGCTCATGTATCGATGCCCGGAGGACTGAATGATATCTCGCGATACCCTGGTCGCCGCTTGTGATAAGCACTTGCAGGCGGCGCGCTTCAAGGATTACACCGTCAACGGGCTGCAGGTAGAGGGGCGTAGTCGCGTAGCGCGCGTGATGACAGGCGTGACTGCCTGTCAGGCGTTGGTCGATGAGGCGATCGCTTGGCAAGCGGATCTGCTGCTCGTCCATCACGGCTACTTCTGGAAGAACGAGCCGGTCGAGGTGACCGGCATGAAGCGGCGTCGGCTGGCGGCGTTGCTGGCGAACGACATCAACCTGCTGGCGTATCACCTGCCCCTGGATGCTCACCCGTCACTGGGAAACAATGCCTGTCTGGCCGAACGGCTGGGCCTGGTAGTCGATGATTGTGCCGACGGCGAACTGGGGGAGGGGCTTTTATGGTTGGGTCATCCTGGCGAAGCCCTGACCGGCGCGACTGACAACGGTCAGGACCTGGACGAGCGCGCACTGGCGAAGCATGTCAGCAAGCAGCTTGGTCGGGAGCCGCTGCTGATTGAAGGGCATCAGGGGCCGATCAAGCGTGTTGCATGGTGCACAGGTGGCGCTCAGGACATGATTACCGCCGCTCATGCGGCAGGAGCGGATGTCTTTATCTCGGGCGAAATCTCCGAGCGAACTACCCACCTGGCTCGCGAGCTGGGGATCGGCTATCTGGCAGCGGGCCATCACGCGACCGAGCGGTACGGTGTTCAGGCCTTGGGGGAGTGGTTGGCCGCCGAGTATGGCGTTACCCATCGGTTCGTGGATATCGATAACCCGGCCTGAAAAGGGCGTTTCATTGTCTGAAACTGACAGTGCCGGCGCACGTGGCCGGCACTGTCAGTTATTGCTGTTGGTTCAACCGCCAGGCGCGAGTGGGATCAATAGCGCGGCGGCTGGGCGTCAGGCTGTTCTTCGCCACGGCGAAGGCCGAAATCCTCTGACAAGGTGCCACGTCCGCCATCGGCGTAGTCGCGAGGCATGTCGGGTGACTCGCCAGATTCTGCCTCTTCGCTTTCCGGTTGCAAGCGGCGCTTGACCTGCAAGTCTTCGCAGAGCTGCTCGGCGCCTTGTGTGAGTTGTTGCTCCAGTTCGCTGGTTTGGCGTTGAATGCTGGAAACGAGATCGTGCGCACGCACGAAATGATCGTTGAGCGAATCCTTGACCTGGTGAAGTTCGAGTTCCTTCTCGGCCAGACGTTGACGCACTTTCTGATTGCGGGCCACGTTGGCATTGAGGAGATGGTAGCCCAGCGCGCCGATGCCAATGCCTGCAAGGCCGCAGGCCAGCGCCAGGATCCAATCGATATTGCTCTCGTACACGTCGTTCCCCTTAAGATTCTGTCTTCCCGGCACTGGAGCTTCAACACCGGGGTGGCGCGTTGTCGAGGTCGCGACTGGCGCCTCCCTAGGGCCCATTATATGGGGGAGAGCGAGACTCAGGTCAATGCGCGGTCATGGGGATAATGGCTGCTCTGTGCGCTAGACCTCCCAATACGTATAATATTCGCTTTCGATCACCAACGTGCGAGGTAGGCAAGACGCTGATGTGTGCGACAACGACCTCTGCTGGAACTCCAGCGTCCGCTGCGGCGGGAACGCCCCTGGCTCGTTACCAGGCTGATCTTGAGCGCGAGGGATTCGCGTACGATGAAGCTCAGGAGCAGGCCGTTCGTCACCTGCAGCGGCTCTATGATGACTTGCTGGCTATTCCGCAGCGTGCGCCGCGTCCACCTGCCAAAGAGCGTACGGGGCTCAAGTCTCGAGTCGCTGGCCTGTTCGGCGCTAAACAAACGGCATCGCCTTTCGAGGCGGCGCCTGCGGTGAAGGGACTGTACTTCTGGGGCGGTGTGGGTCGCGGTAAGACCTATCTGGTCGATACCTTCTACGAGTCGCTGCCTTTCTCCGAGAAGATGCGCACGCATTTTCATCGCTTCATGCAGCGTGTCCACAATGAGCTTGAGCACTACAAGGGGGAAAAAGACCCGCTGAAGCTGATTGCTGCCAAGTTCGCCCGCGAGGCGCGAGTGATCTGTTTCGACGAGTTCTTCGTCAAGGACATCACGGATGCGATGATTCTTGCCACTCTGCTGGAGTCCCTGTTCGAACATGGCGTGGTGTTGGTCACGACCTCCAACATCGTGCCCTCGGAACTCTACAAGGATGGCCTGCAACGGGCCCGCTTCCTCCCGGCGATCGATCTTCTCGAGCGCCATTGCGAGGTCGTCAACGTCGATTCGGGCATTGATTATCGCCTGCGTGCCTTGGAGCGTGCCGAAATCTTTCACTCTCCGCTGGATGATGAGGCCGACGCAGAGCTCGCGCGCAGCTTTCACGAGATTGCTGGCCATGAGGGCGAGCAGGATGAGCGTATTGAGATCAATCATCGCGTACTTCGTGCACGTCGCTTGCATGACGATGTGGTGTGGTTCGATTTCGCTGAACTCTGCGATGGTCCCCGCAGCCAGAATGACTACATTGAACTGGCTCGCGAGTTTCATACCGTGCTGGTTTCAGGTGTTCCGCGAATGGGGCGGGGGAGTGACGATCAGGCCCGACGCTTTATCAACATGGTCGATGAGTTTTATGACCGCGCGGTGAAGCTGCTGATGTCAGCCGAGGTGCCGGCCGAGTCGCTCTATACCGAAGGTAGCCTTGGTTTCGAGTTCGATCGCACGCTTTCAAGGCTGCAGGAGATGCAATCTCACGACTATTTAGCCCTGCCTCATAAGCCCTGAAATTCTGGCCGAACGCTTAACCTAGTGGTATGAGTCGTGTACACTGCGCGCTCGCTCGAACGTTGTCGGTCGATTTGCCTCTAGAGCAGACGCTCGACAACCAAGAAAAATAGGGATGGTAGGCAGCGTCATCAGACGTTTAGTCCTGCCCCATGCGACAATTGGTGATTCAACCCATGAAGACGTTTTCTGCTAAGCCGCAGTCCGTCGAGCGCGACTGGTATGTCGTCGACGCTACGGACAAGACCCTCGGTCGCCTGGCCACCGAGATTGCTCGCCGCCTTCGCGGTAAGCACAAGCCGGAATACACCCCGCACGTCGACACCGGCGATTACATCGTCGTGGTCAACGCCGAGAAGGTGAAGGTCACCGGCAACAAGGCACAGGCCAAGACCTACTATCGTCACACGGGTTATCCGGGTGGCCTGCGTTCCATGAACTTCGAGAAGATGATTGGTCACGCCCCTGAGCGCGTCATCGAGTTTGCCGTCAAGGGCATGCTGCCGAAGGGCCCGCTGGGCCGTGCCATGTACTCGAAACTCAAGGTCTATGCCGGTACCGAGCATCCGCATGCCGCCCAGCAGCCGCAAGAACTGAACATCTAAGGGGTAGATTGCCATGACTCAACAGTATTACGGTACCGGTCGCCGCAAGACGTCCACCGCGCGCGTCTTCCTCAAGCCGGGCACCGGCAAAATTACCGTCAACAGCCGCGAACTCAATGAGTTCTTTGGTCGTGTCACCGGTCGCATGGTTGTCCGTCAGCCGCTCGAGCTGACCGATACGCTGGATCAGTTCGACGTCTACGTGACGGTCAAGGGCGGTGGCGGCTCGGCTCAAGCCGGCGCCATTCGTCACGGCATCACTCGTGCGCTGATGCAGTACAATGAAGACTTCCGCAAGCCGCTGCGTGAAGCCGGTTACGTCACGCGTGACGCCCGCGAAGTTGAGCGTAAGAAAGTCGGCCTGCGCAAAGCGCGCCGCAGCCCGCAGTTCTCCAAGCGTTAAACGCTTCGAGGCCGCGTCGAAACGCCCAGTCCCTCTCGGGGGCTGGGCGTTTTTTTATAAGCGTTCAATGATTTGAGTCATGTATGCTGTGCCATGAAGGCGATACTGTTGCTTGTTTTCGTGCAGGCGTTTTCCTAACATGAAGTCCATCTTGCCCGCAGGTCGCGGCCGTTTCCGTCGCGGGCAAACAGCGGGTGATGAGATAGAGGGCGTGACAAGATGTCAGACAACGGCGTGAATAAGGGGCGGCGCCGCTTCCTAGTCGGTGCCACTACTGTCGTAGGGGCGGTGGGTGCCGTGGGGATTGCGGTACCTTTCGTATCCTCGTGGCAGCCTAGTGCCAAGGCGCGTGCGGCGGGAGCCCCAGTAGAGGCAGATGCATCCAAGCTTGAGGTTGGCCAGCAGATGACGGTCGAGTGGCGAGGCAAGCCCGTTTGGGTGCTGCGTCGTGAGGATGCCATGATCGAGCAGATCAAGAGCATTGAACCGGCTCGCCTGCGTGACCCTGAGTCTTCGGCGCCACAGCAGCCAAGTTATGTCGACCCGGAGTTACGTTCCATCAAGCCCGAGATTCTTGTGCTTGTGGGTATCTGTACGCATCTTGGCTGCTCGCCTACCTTTAGGCCCGAACCTGGGGTCGCCGATCTCGGCGATGACTGGCCTGGTGGTTATTTCTGCGCCTGTCACGGGTCGCGTTTCGATCTGGCAGGGCGTGTATTCACTGGTGTGCCGGCGCCCTTGAACCTGGAAGTGCCACCGCATCGCTATGCGAATGACAACATCATTGTTGTTGGCGAAGACAAGGGAGCGGCCTGATGGGGAATCCGAATCGCGCCAAGGCGGAAAAGGGCATCATGCGCTGGATTGATGATCGCTTTCCCGCCACTCAGATGTGGGAAGATCATCTGGCCAAGTATTACGCGCCCAAGAATTTCAATTTCTGGTACTTCTTCGGGTCTCTCGCCCTGCTGGTTCTGGTCAATCAGATCCTGACAGGGGTGTGGCTTACCATGAGCTACAATCCCTCCGCAGAAGGGGCCTTTGCGTCGGTCGAGTACATCATGCGAGATGTCGAATTCGGCTGGCTGATTCGCTATATGCACTCGACCGGGGCCACCGCCTTTTTCGTGGTGATCTACCTGCACATGTTCCGTGCATTGCTCTATGGCTCCTATAAGGCGCCACGCGAGCTTGTGTGGATATTCGGCATGACGATTTATCTGGCCTTGATGGCAGAAGCCTTCATGGGCTATCTGCTGCCTTGGGGACAGATGTCCTACTGGGGTGCCCAGGTCATCATTTCTCTGTTCTCGGCCATTCCTGTCGTGGGAGCCGATCTGACCCAGTGGATTCGCGGCGATTTCCTGATTTCAGGCATCACGCTGAATCGCTTCTTTGCCCTGCATGTGGTCGCGCTTCCGATCGTGATCCTCGGACTGGTCGTGCTGCATATCCTGGCGCTTCATGAAGTCGGCTCCAACAATCCTGATGGTGTCGATATCAAGGCCAAGAAGGACGAGACCGGAAAACCGCTGGATGGTATTCCGTTCCATCCTTATTACACGGTCAAGGACATCGTCGGTGTCGCCGTGTTCCTGTTCGTGTTCTGCGTGGTGATTTTCTACTTCCCGGAAGGGGGCGGGTATTTCCTCGAGAAACCCAATTTTGAACCCGCTGACCCACTGAAGACCCCTGACCATATCGCGCCGGTGTGGTACTTCACGCCGTTCTACGCGATGCTGCGAGCCATTACGTTCTCGCTCTTCGGACTGGATTCCAAGTTCCTTGGTGTGATGGTGATGGGGGCGGCGATTGCGATCCTCTTCGTGCTGCCCTGGCTCGACAAGAGTCCGGTACTTTCCATGCGCTACAAGGGGTGGATGTCGAAGACCATGCTGGCGCTGTTAGCCATCAGTTTCGTGGTGCTTGGCGTGCTTGGTGTATTGCCGTCGACGCCAGGCAGAACAATGGTGGCTCAGGCTGCTACAGCGGTGTATTTCGCGTTCTTCTTGCTGATGCCGATTTACACGCGGCTCGAGAAGACTAAACCCGTTCCAGAGAGGGTGACCGGCTAATGAAAAAGCGATTGCTCATATGGCTTGTTGCGTTGCTCCCGGTGACGGGGTTTGCCGCGGGTGGTTCAGCAGTACACCTCGACGAGATGACACCTGATCTGTCAGACAAGGCATCGTTGCAGAATGGCATGAAGCTGTTTACCAACTACTGCATGGGGTGCCATTCGCTGGAGTATCAGCGCTATTCACGGGCGGCCGAGGACCTGGAAATCCCCCAGGACCTGGTCGAAGACAATCTGATCTTCTCAGACAACCTGGCGTTCAACGACCAGATGCGCATCGCCATGCAGGAAGGCGATGCCGAAACCTGGTTTGGTGCCGCGCCGCCGGACCTGACCCTTGAGGCGCGAGTACGAGGCACGGACTGGATCTATACCTATCTGCGCACCTTCTACAAGGATCCGGAGCGTCCGTTGGGGGTGAACAACAAGGTGTTCCCAATGGTAGGCATGCCGAATGCGTTGGAGCCCTTGCAGGGGGTGCAGGAACAGGTCTGTTCCGAGACGGACAGGCCGGTTCCGGGGCATGAGCCAGATCCACTGACGGGCAAGTATCAGTCCTGTGATGTCCTGCAGGTGACTCAGCCCGGGGAGCTGGAGCCGGAAGAATTCGATCAGGCCGTTTATGACCTGACCAACTTTCTTGCCTATGTCGGCGAGCCGTCCAAGCTGCAGGCGCAGTCGCTGGGGCCCAAAGTGTTGATCTTTATCTTCATCTTCGGTGTCATCGCCTATCTGCTCAAGCGTGAGTACTGGCGCGACATTCACTGAGATAGCTCAGTGGCGGTATGAGGGCGCATGGCCAATGGTCATGCGCCCTGTCTATTTTCCATGACCCGCGTCGCGGGTCTCGACGCCTGGAAGCACGGTCAACGTGTTATCATCCAGGCTCGAACTGTTGCGAGGAATGTTACATGGGTGTTGTGGCCAAGCGGTCGTCGATGACCTTCTACTCTGGTAGCGATGATCACTTCAGTCATCGCGTGCGGATCGTGTTGGCAGAAAAAGGGGTTGCCGTCGATATCCTGGAGGTCAAGGAAGACAGTCATCCCGAAGAACTCGCGGATCTCAATCCGTACAATAGCGTGCCGACGTTGTTGGATCGCGATCTAGTGCTTTATGAGTCCAAAGTGATGATGGAGTACCTGGATGAGCGTTTCCCGCATCCGCCTTTGTTGCCGGTCTACCCGGTGGCGCGGGCGCAGAGCCGCCTGTGGATGCATCGCATCGAGCGGGAGTGGTGCCCGTTGATCGAGCAGATCCAGCAGGGCAGCAAGAAAGAGGCCGAAAAAGCACGCAAGGAACTTCGCGAAAGTCTGATTGGTATCTCGCCGATCTTCGAGGATATGCCGTTCTTCATGAGCGAGGAATTCTCGCTGGTGGATTGCTGCCTCGCGCCATTGCTCTGGCGCCTTCCGGCCTTGGATATTGAGCTCCCGGAAAAGCAGGTCAAGCCACTGATGAATTACATGGAACGGACTTTCGAGCGCGAGTCCTTCAAGGCCTCGCTGTCGGAAGCCGAGCGCGAGATGCGTACCTGATACCCCGGCCCGGACCGCGAGGTCCGGACCACAGCCAATGGAGGCCCGAGATGCTATCGAGTCGCCCCTATCTCGCCAGGGCCCTGTATCAGTGGCTCCTGGATAATGACCAGACACCACACATCGTGGTCGACGCCAATCAGCCTGGTGTTGAGGTGCCCGAGCAGTTTGTGCAGAACGGCCAGATAGTTCTGAACGTCGCGCCGCAGGCGGTTGAAGATCTGAGTCTTGAAAATGATGCCATCAGCTTCAGCGCCCGCTTTGGCGGTAAGCCGATGCGGGTGATGGTGCCGATGGATGCCTTGATCGCCCTCTATGCGCGAGAGAATGGTGTCGGCATGGTCTTTGGTCATGAGCCTGTCATGCCGGGTCATGAAGGCGAAGAGACCGCTCCCGAGGATGCTGAGCGCGAGGAGGGCGCACGTGACGAGCGCCCATCCCTGTCGAGCGTTGAGGATACTGGTGACGAGGCCAGTTCTGACGATGAGGATGCACCCAAGGCGCCACCCAAGGGGCGTCCTTCGCTGCGCGTCATCAAGTAAGGTACTGGATGACAGACGCTTCGAGTGTTCTGTAAAAGTAAAACGGCAGGCCGATGGCCTGCCGTTTTTCGTTTGAGAGACGTTGCTCACCACCAAGGGTGGCGATGTTGGCTAGTCGAGGTATTCAAATACCTTGACGATGCGCTGCACGCCCCCGGTTGATGACACCGCGGAGACGATGCGATCACTTTCGGCGCGGGTGACAAGGCCCATCAGATAGACGCTGCCATTCTCCACCACGATCTGCACACGACTTGCGTCGATGCTTTCGTTGGTTGACAGGCTGGTCTTGAGGCGGGTAGCCAGCCAGCCGTCGGAGAGACGCTGGCTTGTGGGGAGATTGGCGGCGACGGTCAGCTGGTTTTGTACCTGGCGGACGTTGCGTACTTGCTCGGCGACGTTGTTGGCCATGGTCTTGAGCTCTTCGCTTGGCACTTGTCCCGTTAACAGCACCACGCCATTGAAGACATCGACATTGACGCGGGCATCAGCCAAGCGAGCGTCGGTCTTGCCCAGATTGACGTTGACCTTGGTCTGAATGCTCTCGTCCTCGACTTTGCTGCCAAGGGTGCGTTCACCGTAGTTCTCGCCAATCGGACCATCGTTGGCGACATTGGCGATGGTGGTGCAGCCACCAAGGCTGAGCGTGAGGGCAAGGAGAAGAATGGAGACGGTACCGTTACGCATGGTGTTCACTCACTTGGGCCGAAGAGTTGTTCGTCGATCAAATCACACAGACAGTGGATGACCAACAGATGGACTTCCTGGATTCTGGCAGTCGACGTTGCAGGTACACGGATTTCGCAGTCCTCCTGGCCAAGCAGAGAGGCCATGTCACCTCCGTCGCGGCCGGTCAGGGCAACAACGGTCATGTCCCGGTCGTGGGCAGCCTGGATAGCCTGCACGACGTTGGCCGAGTTGCCGCTGGTGGAGATGGCCAGCAGTATGTCGCCGGGTTGGCCAAGCGCGCGGATCTGCTTTGAATAGACCTCGTTGTAGCTGTAGTCATTGGCGATCGAGGTCAGGGTCGAGGTGTCTGTCGTCAGTGCGAGGGCCGGTAGGCTCGGGCGCTCGCGTTCGAAGCGATTGAGCAGTTCAGACGAGAAGTGTTGGCTGTCTCCGGCGCTGCCACCGTTGCCGCAGGCCAGTATCTTGCCCTCGCTCACCAGGCACTGGACCATCATCTGGCTGGCTACCTCGATGAAGGGGGGTAACACTTCGCTGGCATAGGTCTTGGTGTCGATGCTTGCGTTAAAGTGTCCGAGAATTCGTGATTGGAAATCCATCTTGGCTTCCTGGTCCTGTAGCGATCAGAACGCTTCGAAGGCGGCCTTGACCCAGAGAAACTCGAGGTTCGGGGCGCTGCCGGTAACGGCGACCACATCGAAGCGGCATGGGCATGATAGCCCGTTGCGGGCGAGATAAAAACGCGCCGCCTTGATGAGGCGGCGTTGCTTGCTGATGGTCACGGTTTCCAGTGGATGGCCGTGGCGGCTGTCACGACGATGGCGGACCTCGACGAACACCAGGGTCTCGCCCTCGCGCATAACCAGGTCCAGTTCACCGCCCTTGGCATGCTGGTTACGCGCCACCGGGGTGAGGCCCCGGGCGATCAGCCAGTCGTTGGCCAGGGCCTCGATGGCAGCACCGCGTGCCCGGGCGTCAGCGGAGCTGGCCATCGCCCAGCTCACTCGTATCCATGTCACTGCCGCTTAAATCGCTGCCTGGCTGGCGGCTCTGCTGGTTGTTGACCGAATCCGTGTCAATCACTCGCTCGCCTTCGGCCTCCAGGGGCGGTTGCGGTCGGCCATCGATGAATTCCGCCCAAGGCAGCTGGCGTTGGATGCGCCCATCGTTCGCTGCACGCAGGGTGCCGGTAGCGCCAAAGAGTTCACTGCCGCCGATGGCCTGCAGCTGAGGGAGCCGTACACCAAGCTCATAGGCGTCGACGCCCATGGCCATCAGTTTGAGAAGCCCAGGGTCGTCGGCTTCAGCGGACAGGGTGCGGTAGCTTGCATAGAAGGGCAGGGCTTCGACGCCGCCGACGGCTGCATCCGGGATCAGCCATGGGATTTCGACAAAGCGCACACCGTTCAAATCGCTATCAGCACGCGGCTGTGGCTGCCCTTCGTACGCCTGGGAGGTGGTGTAGACCGGCAGGTCAGGGCGTTTTTGATACTCAAGAGTGGGAGGGATCTGGCGGGCATAGCTCGGCAAACCGAGTAAAAACAGCATGTCTACCTGGCCGCTCAGGCTGAGCAGGCGCTTGACGCTGTTATTCACCAGCGCCTCTGGGTCGTACTGCATCATATGACCGATTTCGCCGCCCTGATCTTCCCAGGTCTCTCGGAAGGCAGCGCCGACGCGGCGTCCCCAGTCATTATTGGGCACCATGCCCGCAGCGCGGCGGTGGCCGTCACGTGCTGCGCGGATAGCGACCTGGCGGGCTTCATCCTCGACAGAGAGGCCGTACTGGAAGAGATTTTCGGCGACATTGCGCTCGGCGGTCCCGTAGTTCAGGGCAAGGGTTGGCAGCGGCAAGCGCTGACGCTGTTCCAGTTCTTCGACCTTACGCTTGGCAAGCGGCCCGATCACGACTTGCGCTCCGCGCATGGTGGCCTCTGCATAGAGTGTGTCCAGATCTTTCTGGCTTGAGTCCATGAAGTCCAGCGCTGGCGTGGTGACGCCCTGGCGTCCGGCATGGTTGTGGCGGGTCTCGATACCCTGGCGTATCCGTCCGGCCACAGAGGCCAGCGGCCCTGATTCGGGCAGCAGGATGGCGATGC
The DNA here is from genome assembly GCF_012062845.1 of Halomonas salinarum. GTDB lineage: Bacteria > Pseudomonadota > Gammaproteobacteria > Pseudomonadales > Halomonadaceae > Onishia > Onishia salinarum. The sequence continues at coordinate 125,878 of NZ_WWNB01000007.1, read as the reverse complement.
GCTCGACGCGTGTGCCGCGAAGCTCTCGCAGGGCGAGCAGCTCGGAAGGTGGCTTGCGCGCGGCCGGATGGCCACGGTTCGCGTCTCGCCAGTTGGAGAGCTTGCCAAGCAGTCGATCGATATCCCCGCTGCTCTGGCGTTGCAGTTCGAGAAGCGATAGCCAGCCGCTGGTCAGGTTGTTGGCGTCTGAGCGCAGCGTCATCAACTCTTGTGCCGACAGGCGATTGAGCTGCTCCCAGATGGCGTCGTTGGGGATATCGCTGCCGGTGGCGGCCTGTGCTTTCAGCATGGCCTGAGTGGCGGCCAGTGGCTCGCCAAGCATGCCAAGTGCCAGGCCGCGGCGGTAGAGGAGATTGTTGGCAGCATCGCTATCAAGCGTGGCGCCGTCTTCCAGCAGGTCGGTGGCCTTGATGACGCTCTGGGCATCGTCGGCTTCCAGTCCCAGCCGGGATAGCAGCAGTGCCCACTCCTGGCGACGCTCGGCGTTCAAGGCCGTGTCATCTAGCTGAGTGGCGATTTCCCTGGCCTTAGCCGCATCGCCACGACGTGCTAGGATGATGGCCGCTTCCAGGCGGCTATCGGCTGCCTGGCCGGGTGCCTGTTGTTCGGCCTGGGTTAGCAGGTCGTCGGGCGACCGCTCGGTCGACACCAGGCTGGGGCCGGCGCAGCCGCTTATCAGCAGCGCCACTAGCGCTACGGCCAACCAGCCGCGTAACGATGTATTCATGAATCCCTTCCTTAGATAACCCGCTTTCGGAATCGTAATGACAGTTTCGGCTATTGGAACATTGTACGTGGTCGCCACACCGATTGGGAATCTCGACGACCTGTCGCCGAGAGCCCGTGAAGTGCTGGCAGGCGTCGCGGTAATCGCCGCCGAGGATACCCGTCACAGCGGGCGCCTGCTGCGCCACCTGGGGCTTGAGCGGCCCATGCTTTCACTGCATGAGCACAACGAAAGTGGGCGCGTTGCCCAGCTCAAGGCAAGGCTTGCCGCAGGCGACGATGTGGCCTTGATCAGCGATGCCGGTACGCCGCTTATCTGCGACCCGGGTTTCTTGCTGGTGCGTGAGCTGCGAGCGGAGGGGTATCGGGTAGTGCCGATACCCGGTGCCTGTGCTTTTGTCGTTGCCCTTTCTGCGGCGGGCCTGCCCACCGACCGTTTTCTCTTTCAGGGGTTTTTGCCGGCCAAGGGCAGCGGTCGTCGGGGACGTCTGGCGGCCCTTGAGGAGCGAGAGGAAACGCTGATTTTCTATGAATCACCCCATCGCATCCGTGACACGCTGGAGGATATTGCCCAGTGTCTCGGGACGCGTCGTGTGGTGTTGGCCCGGGAGTTGACCAAGACCTTCGAGACGTTTCTTGATGGCGATGCGGCGTCGTTGCTTACGCGCATGGACAAAGACCCCGACCAGGCGCGCGGCGAGTTCGTGGTGATGGTGGCTGGCGCCTCGCCTCGGGCGGATGACGACGAGGCGCTGGTCGAGGCCGAATCGCTTCTCAAGGCGCTGCTATCCGAGGGCGTGGGCGTCAAGCAGGCGGCTGCCATTGCGGTGCGCTTGCTCGGTGGGACCAAGAAGGTCTGGTATGCCAGAGCCCAGGCCCTCAAGGACGAGGGGTAGACCGCGCAGTCATTGCTTGAGGGGGCACGGCTGCGCTGGTATTCTGCGCCGCTGGGAGTCAGCCAGACAGTCGCCGCCGATGGCCTCTTGAGGTCATTGGGGGAGGAAAGTCCGGGCTCCATAGGGCAGAGTGCCAGGTAACGCCTGGGCGGCGTGAGCCGACGGCAAGTGCAGCAGAGAGTAGACCGCCTACGTCTCCTTCGGGAGGCCGGTAAGGGTGAAAGGGTGCGGTAAGAGCGCACCGCGCGCCTGGCAACAGTGCGTGGCACGGTAAACCCCACTCGGAGCAAGACCAAATAGGAACCCATTGGCGTGGCCCGCGTTGGGTTCGGGTAGGTTGCTTGAGGAAGGCGGCGACGCCTTCCCTAGAGGAATGACTGTCCACGACAGAACCCGGCTTATCGGCCGACTCCCTCCCATTCCCCATCATCGGTTGGTCATCGACTGACCAGCCGGTGTTTCCTGTTCGTATCGAGACCTGCATGAGCGCATCTGAGAACCCTGCGGCCCCGTCTTCCTTTCGTCACGAAAGCGTGCTGCTCGACGGGGCGGTCGATGCGCTGCTTGTCGACCCCGCCGGCGCCTATCTGGACGGTACCTTCGGCCGCGGCGGTCACTCCCGCCTGATTCTGTCGCGCCTGGCGCCAGAAGGGCAGCTGTTGGCGATCGACCGTGATCCCCAGGCGCTGGAGGAGGCGGCGGGTATCGATGATGCTCGCTTCGCCATCGAGCGTGGCGAGTTTGCAAGGCTTGGTGAGATCGCGGCAGCGCAAGACCTTCACGGTCGGCTGGCCGGGGTTTTGCTTGATGTGGGCGTGTCATCGCCTCAGCTTGACGACCCCGAACGTGGTTTCAGTTTCCTGCGCGATGGTCCATTGGACATGCGCATGGACCCTGAACACGGAGAGAGTGCTGCCGACTGGCTAGCGCGGGCCAAGGTCGAGGATATTGCCTGGGTCTTCAAGACCTATGGTGAAGAGCGTTTCGCCAAGCGCTTGGCGCGGGCGATCGTCGAGCGCCGTAAGGCGTGCCCTTTCACACGCACCGGGGATCTGGCCGAGGTGATCAAGACGGCACATCCTGCCTGGGAAAAGGGCAAGCATCCGGCCACTCGAGCCTTCCAGGCCCTGCGTATCCACGTCAATGGCGAGCTCGACCAGCTCGATGCCGCCCTTGAAGCCGCGCTGGAGGCCTTGGCACCGGGCGGTCATCTGGTGGTCATCAGTTTTCACTCCCTGGAAGACCGGCGCGTCAAACGCTTCATCCGCGAGCACGTGCGTGGCGATACGCACTTGCCGCGCGGCATGCCGATCCGCGATGATCAGCTCAATCGCCGCCTGGAAGCCGTCGGTAAAGCGCGTCGCGCCAATGCCGCCGAGGTTGATGCCAATCCCCGTGCCCGCAGTGCCGTGATGCGGGTGGCCCGCAAGTTGAAGTAGCCGCGACGCACAAGCAGCTAAGGAGCGACATGAGCCAGGGACGAGTCTGGATGCCGGGCCTTGAGGCGAGCCCTCGCCCAAGCCTGCGTCTGGTGCTAGTGGTGCTGTTGATCATCGCCGCGTTGGCGAGTGCTGTGGCCGTTACCACGACCAGTCATTTGACCCGCGAACAGTACGCCCGCCTTCAGCAACTTGAGCGCGAGCAGAACCAGCTGCAGACCGAGTGGGGGCAGCTCCTCCTCGAGGAGAGCACTTGGTCGAGCCCGGCACGGATCGAAAGGCTTGCCAGTGATCGGTTGGAAATGCACTTGCCGGATATCGAGCGTGTGGAGGTGATTGAGCCATGAGTACGACTCAGCGCCGCTCCGCTACGCCACGTCGTCCGCCTCCCGGCGCACCTTTGGGTGTCTTCCGTTATCGGTTGATGCTGGGGCTGATCCTGCTGGCCTTGTGCCTGCTCGGTGCGCGTATTGTCTACTTGCACGTGATCGACCGCTCCTTCTTGCAGGGACAAGGTGATGCCCGCACCCTTCGCGTGGAACCGATAAGCGCTCACCGGGGCATGATCACCGACCGCAACGGCGAGCCATTGGCCATCTCCACCCCGGTCGTCAGCCTATGGGCGAACCCTGAGGAATTGCCGCCAGATGACATTCAGCGTCTGGTGTTGGCGCGCGCCCTGGATATGGACCTGGACGATCTTAATGCCCGCATTGCGCGTTATTCTGAGCGTGAGTTCATGTATCTGCGTCGTCAGATGACACCCGCCGATGCTCAGGAGATTCTCGACCTCAACCTGCCGGGTATCTATCGTCAGCTCGAATATCGTCGCTATTATCCATCGGGCGAGGCCTCGGCGCAGCTGATTGGCGTGACCAACGTCGATGATCGCGGACAGGAAGGCCTCGAGCTCGCCTACAACAACTATCTGTCCGGGACGCCGGGCAAACGCCGCGTGCTCAAGGATCGTCGCGGTCGCCTGGTGCGCGATCTGCACTTGCTCAAGGAGGCGGACCCGGGTGGCGATCTGGCGCTAGCCATCGATCAGCGGCTGCAGTACATGGCGTATCGAGAACTCAAGGCGACCGTCCAAGAGCGCAATGCTGATGGTGGCACCCTGGTCATGATGGATGCCCGCAGCGGCGAGGTGCTGGCGATGGCCAACCAGCCCTCCTATAACCCCAACAACCGCGCCGGCCTCGAACCAGGCAGCCTGCGTAACCAAGCCATCGTCGATGTCTTCGAGCCCGGCTCGGTGATCAAGCCGCTGGCCATGTCAGCGCTGTTGGAAACCGGCAAGTTTCCGCCCGATACAGTGGTTGATACCTCGCCAGGCTGGATGGTGATCGATGGCTATACCATCAAAGATATCGCCAATTATGGCAAGCTAACGCTCTCTGGGATTCTCGAGCATTCTTCCAATATCGGAATGTCCAAGTTGACCATGCAGCTGGATAAGCCGTTAGTCGCCGAGCGTTACCGAGCACTGGGGTTTGCTCAGTCACCAGGGACCGGCTTCCCGGGAGAAGCCACTGGCAGCGTGCCATCGCCGCAGGTTTGGTCGAGCAGCGCCTGGGCGGCACTGTCCTACGGCTATGGTTTATCAGTCTCGGCTTTGCAGCTCGCCAGCGCCTACACTGCCATCGCCAATCACGGTGAACGCCTGCCACCCTCGCTGTTGCGGCTCGACAATCCTCCACCCGGGGAACCGGTTATTCCTTCTGGGATAGCTGACCGAGTACTCGACATGATGGACCAGGTGGTGGCTCCGGGGACAGGCGCCCGACGTGGCCTGGTGCCAGGCTATCGGGTGGCCGGCAAGACCGGTACAGTGCGCAAAACCGGAGGCTCGGGCTACCAAGAGAATGCCTACCGCTCGCTCTTTGTGGGGATTGCCCCCGTCTCTGACCCGCGTATCGTCACTGTCGTCATGATCGATCACCCCCGAGGGGAGGACTACTATGGCGGTCTGGTCGCGGCGCCGGTGTTCTCGACGGTCGTCGGCAATGCCCTGCGTCTGCTCGATGTGCCGCCTGATCAGAATACGCTTTCATCCGCCGACGCCCCTTGATTCCAGGAGAAACGCATGCAGGTTGAGAATTCGCGCCTCCTAGCCAGCCTAGAGGCCTTCTGGCCCGGCGTCACTGCCGCGCTTGCCGACACACCTGAAGGCCCACGACGGTTGGTACAGGACAGTCGCCTCGTAAGGCAGGGCGATGTCTTCATCGCCCTGCCTGGACTCCATGTCGACGGCCGAGATTACTTGGCTCAAGCGCTTGAGGCCGGTGCTGCGCTGGTGCTTTGTCATGCGGATGCCGATTCACCTTCCCATGCTGAGGCCGCTGACCCGCGGGTGCTGATGCTGAATGGCCTTGCTGACTGCGTGGGGGAACTTGGTCGCAGCGTGTTTCAGGTGCCTGAGAAGCAGCAGCTGATTGGCGTTACCGGCACCAACGGCAAGAGTTCGGTGACCCACTACCTGGCGGCGCTGAGCGAGGCTATTGGCCGCCCCTGTGGGCTCATTGGCACCCTGGGCAGTGGTCGTCCGGGCGCGCTTGTGGAGAGCGGCTTGACCACACCGGGCCCCTTGGCACTGCAGGAGAGTCTGGGTGAGATGGCGGCCCAGGGACTAGACCGAGTGGCCATGGAGGTGTCGTCCCATGCACTCGCTCAGCAGCGCCTTGAGGGGTGCCGGGTGCAGGCGGCGGTCTTTACCAACCTGACCCGTGACCACCTGGACTATCACACCGGGATGGCCGACTACGCCGCCGCCAAGGCAAAGCTTTTCAAGCGCGCGGAGCTCGAGCTCGCCGTGGTCAATGGTGATGACTCTCTGGCACGGTTGATGCTGGCCGGACTGCCCAGGGGGGTCAGGGTGTTGGCGACAGGCGAAGGCGAGGCTACCACTTTTCGCGTTCTCGATTGGGAGCCGCTCCCCGACGGTCAGCGCGCCTTGATCGCGAGCCCCGATGGCGAGTTTGCGCTGGCGCTGTCCCTGATGGGGCGTTTCAACCTCGATAATGTGCTGCTGGCCATGGCCACGCTCTATGGTCTCGGCGAGTCCCTCGAGGATATCAGCGTGGCGGCGGGGCAGTTGGCTCCGGTGCCTGGGCGCATGCAGCCGCTTTCCCGGTCTGGCCAACCAGCGGTGGTGGTTGATTACGCCCACACGCCGGATGCCTTGGACAACGCGCTGATGGCATTGCGAGCGCATCTGGGGGCAGCGGGCCAGCTTTGGTGCCTCTTTGGTTGTGGCGGCGAACGCGATCGCGGCAAGCGGCCGCTGATGGCGCGTGCAGCCGCCGCTCGCGCTGATCGGCTGGTGATTACCGATGACAACCCGCGAGGGGAGGATCCTGCCTCGATTCGGGATGAGGTGTTGGCAGGCCTCGAGCCGGCCGAGCGCGATAGCGCCTGGTGCATCGATGGGCGTCGTGCCGCGATTCGTGCCTGCCTTGAGGCCGCTGGTCCGGAGGATCTGGTGCTGATCGCGGGCAAGGGTCACGAGGCCTATCAGGAGATCGATGGTGTGCGTCATGATTTTTCCGATGCCGACGAAATCGACAAGGTCCTCGATGCCCTCGAGGCGGCAGCGGAGTCACGTTCATGAGTGGTGTGGGCCTTGAGACACTGGGGGAGCTTGCCGAGCTGCTCGGCACTGCCTGCCCGGGTGATTTCTCATCGCCTGTCTTGGGCATCACCACCGATACGCGTGCGCTGACGCCGGGCCAGGTGCTGATAGCATTGGTCGGCGAGCGCTTCGACGCCCACGATTACCTGGCCAAGGCACGTGAGGCCGGGGCACTTGCCGCGGTAGTGTCGCGCCCCGTCGAGGATCCGCTGCCACAGCTCGTGGTGCCCGACACTCGCCTGGCCCTGGGCGTGCTTGCCAAGGCACGCCGCCAGGCCTGGGGTGGCCCCTTGGTTGCTATCACCGGCAACAGCGGCAAGACCACGGTCAAGGAGTTGCTTGCCACTCTGCTGGCGGCAGATGGTAAGGGGCTCGCGACTCGCGGCAACCTCAACAACGACATCGGTGCACCCCTGACCCTGCTGGGGCTGGCTGCCGAGCATCGCCATGCGGTGCTTGAGCTCGGTGCCAACCATGTCGGCGAGATCGCCTGGACGACGTTGCTGGCCGCGCCGCAGGTGGCGGTCATCACTAACGTGACCGGCGCCCATGTCGGTGAGTTTGGTGACACGGGGCGCATCGCTCAGGCCAAGGCCGAAATTCTTGCTGGCCTCGCCGCCGATGGGGTGGCGGTGCTTAATCGCGACGATGTCTTCTATCCGCTATGGTGCCGGCTGGCTGAGCCGCATGAGGTGCTGGATTTCGGCTTCGCGGAGGGAGCCCGGGTCCGTGCAGTCGACCCGGTCTGTGATGGCGAGGGGCGCTATGCGTTTGCGCTTCATGTCGATGGCCGCTCACTGGGGCGTGTTCAGCTTGGCCTGCTTGGCCGGCACAATGTGGCCAATGCTCTGGCTGCTGCCGCAGCCGCTCTCGCCATGGGGCTGGACGAGGCCTCTTTGATGGCGGGTCTGTCGGCAGCGGCGCCGATGCCCGGGCGCCTGATGGTGGTGCCGGGAATCCGCGATTCACGTTTGCTCGACGATACGTATAATGCCAACCCCGGAGCGGTGAAAGCGGCAATAGATCTGCTGGCCGAACTACCGGGCCCCCGCTGGTGCCTGCTGGGGGCCATGGGCGAATTGGGATCGGCGTCCGATCAGTTACATGCCGACATCGGACGTCATGCGCGGGAACGAGGTATCGACTTTCTTGGCACTCTGGGTGCGCCGGCCGTGCCGGCCAGTCAGGCCTTCGGCGAAGGCGGGTGTCATTTCAACGATTGGCAGGCGCTCGCGCGCCATGCCCACAACCATCTTCCGTCCGGGGCCAGTGTACTGGTCAAGGGCTCGCGCAGCGCCGGCATGGAACGCTTGATTGCCGAGCTGCGCCTGGATGCATCAAGGTGAACGCAACCCATGCTGCTTTTTCTCGCCGAAATACTGTCGCACTACAATAACGCCTTCAATGTCTTCGGCTACCTGACCCTGCGCATGATCCTGGGGACATTGACGGCTCTGCTGCTGTGTCTGTGGTTGGGACCGATGATGATTCGCCGCCTGGTCGAGCGCCAGATCGGTCAGGCGGTGCGTGATGACGGTCCCCAGTCACACCTGTCCAAGGCCGGCACGCCGACCATGGGCGGGGCGATGATCCTGATGGCGATGGCCGTCAGTACGCTATTGTGGGGCGATCTGACCAACCATTACGTATGGATCGTGCTTGGCGTCACTCTGGGCTTCGGTGCCATTGGCTGGGTCGATGATTTCCGCAAGGTGGTCGAGAAGAACCCACGTGGCCTGCCAGCGCGGTGGAAGTACTTCTGGCAATCGGTAATCGGGCTGGGAGCTGCGGTGCTGCTCTACCTGACCGCGGCGAGCCCGGTCGAGACCAGTCTGATCGTCCCGCTGTTCAAGGGGGTGGTGATACCGCTGGGGCTGTTCTTCGTGGTGCTGACCTATCTGGTGATCGTGGGTAGCTCCAATGCCGTCAATCTCACCGATGGCCTGGATGGCCTGGCGATCATGCCCACCGTGCTGGTGGCCATGGGGCTCTCCGTATTTGCCTACGCTAGCGGCAACACGGTCTTCGCCGAATACTTGCATATTCCGCTGATTCCCGGCGCCGGCGAGCTGGCGGTGTTCTGCGGTACCATCGCCGGTGCCGGTCTTGGCTTTCTTTGGTTCAACACCTACCCGGCTCAGGTCTTCATGGGCGACGTGGGGGCCCTGGCCCTGGGTGCTGCCCTCGGCGTGGTGGCGGTGATCGTGCGCCAGGAGATCGTGCTGTTCATCATGGGCGGGGTCTTCGTCATGGAAACGGTGTCGGTGATCCTGCAGGTGGCTTCCTACAAGCTTACCGGTCGGCGCATCTTTCGCATGGCGCCCCTTCACCACCACTTCGAGCTCAAGGGCTGGCCCGAGCCGCGGGTCATCGTGCGCTTCTGGATCATTACCGTGGTGCTGGTGCTGATGGGTCTTGCGACGCTGAAGGTTCGCTGATGGTCGCTGTCCCCGAGGGGGTGACGCTGGTGGTGGGGCTTGGCGTATCGGGCCGCGCCATTGCGCGTCATCTGTCGCGACTGGATGTCCCCTTCATGATCGCGGATACGCGTTCGTCACCGCCCGGTCTTGACGAGATTCGAACCCAATACCCTGAGGTGGCGATTCACTGCGGCCCGCTCGATGGCTTGGATATGTCGGCGGCCAGAGAAGTCGTCTTGAGCCCCGGTGTGGATCCCAAGACACCAGGCTTGCCGTCACTTGCGGCTATCGATGATGAGGGCCGGCCGCGCCTGGTTGGCGAAATCGCACTCTTCGTGCGTGCCTGTCGTGCCCCCATTGCCGCCATTACCGGCTCCAACGCCAAATCTACCGTAACCACGCTACTCGGCGAGATGGCCAGCGAGGCCGGTCGCCATGTCGCCGTCGGGGGGAATTTGGGCACGCCGGCGCTGGATTTGTTGGCCGATATGCCCGATGCCGAGCTCTATGTGCTTGAACTATCCAGCTTCCAGCTCGAGACCACGCCCTGGCTGGGTGCCGAGACGGCAGCCTTTCTCAATCTCTGCGATGATCACCTGGATCGTCATGGTGATCTGGCGGGGTATCGCGCCGCAAAGCTTGGCATCTTCCGCGGCGCGGCTCATGGCGTGGTCAACGCCGATGACCCCATGACCTGGCCGGCAACGACTCTACCGGCGCTGGATCGCTTTACCACCCAAGCCCCCGATGAGGGCGACTGGGGCATTGCGGGGCATGATGATGGCCAGGGCGATGTGCCTTGGCTGATGCGTGGCAAGATCCCGTTGATGCCGGCCAGTGCCGTGCGCCTGCCCGGGCGTCACAATCAGGCCAATGCCCTGGCCGCGATGGCCATGGGCGAGCGCTTGGGACTGCCGCTGTCCTCGATGCGCGCCGTGCTCGAGCGCTTTCAGGGGCTTGCCCACCGTGGTGAGCTTGTCGCCAAGGTGAACGATATCGCCTGGATCAATGATTCCAAAGGCACCAATGTCGGGGCGACACTGGCGGCCATCGAAGGCCTGGGGCCGACGCTCGAGGGGCGTTTGGTGCTGCTGGCCGGTGGTGTGGGCAAGGGCGCCGATTTTACGCCCCTGGCGAAACCGCTTTCGCGCTATGCCCGCGAGGTCGTGGTATTTGGTGCCGATGCAAAGCGTCTGGCCACTGCCGTGGAGGAGGGCGTGGCGGTGACCCGGGTCGATGATCTCGTGGCTGCGCTTGTGCGGGCTCGGGCCATTGCTCTGCCGGGCGATGCTGTTCTGTTGTCACCGGCCTGCGCCAGCCTCGATCAGTTTCCTCACTACATGGCCCGCGGTGATGCCTTTCGTGACTGGGTAAGTGAGACGCTGAAGGAGAAGACATGAAGAGGCTGAGCGAACGTCTGTCTACCGCTCACCAGCCTTTCGATGGTTGGCTACTGCTGTCGGCCCTGACCCTGATGCTGGTGGGCTGGGTGATGGTGACATCAGCCTCCACCGAGGTGGCATCGGGGCTTACCGGCAACCCCTTCTATTTTAGCATCCGGCATGGCTTCTTCGTGCTGTTGGCGATTGCGCTTGGCTATGCGGTGCTTTGGGTGCCCATCGGTTGGTGGCGGGTCAATGGCCTCTTGCTGCTGGGGGTGGCCATCTTTCTGCTGGTACTGGTGCTGATTGTCGGTCGTGAGGTCAACGGCAGCACTCGCTGGCTATCCATTCCCGGTGTGCCTGTCAACCTTCAACCCTCCGAGATCGCCAAGCTGTGCCTGATTGCCTATATGGCGGGCTATCTTGAGCGCTTTTTGCCGTTGGTGCGCAAGACCTGGGGGGCTTTCCTGCGGCCGCTGTTGGTCACGGGTGTGCTCGCCGCGCTGCTGATTCTCGAGCCTGACTATGGCTCAGTGGTCGTCATGACCGGCTGTGTGATGGGCATGTTGCTGATGGCCGGTGCGCCGATGTGGCGTTTCCTGTTACTGCTGTTGCTGCTTGCCGCGCTAGGCGCGCTGCTGGCGGTCGCCGAGCCCTACCGCATGGCGCGCCTGACCAGTTTTTCCGACCCCTGGGCGGATCAGTTTGCGAGCGGTTATCAGCTGACTCAGGCACTGATCGCCTATGGCCGTGGGCATTGGTTCGGGCTGGGGCTGGGCAACAGTGTGCAGAAACTCTTCTATCTGCCCGAGGCGCATACCGACTTCGTGTTTGCGGTGATCGCCGAGGAACTCGGGCTGGTGGGTGCCATGGCGGTGGTCGGGCTTTTTGCCCTGCTGGTCATTCGGGCAATGGCGGTAGGGCGGCGTGCGGAACTTGCCAAATTGCCGTTTGCCGCTTATCTCAGCTACGGTATCGCCCTGATCATCGGCGGCCAGGCCTTCATCAATATCGCCGTGAGTACCGGGATGTTGCCGACCAAGGGGCTGACGCTTCCGCTGCTGAGCTATGGCGGTTCGAGCCTGGTGGTCAGTGCCGTCATGGTGGCGCTGTTGCTGCGGGTCGATATCGAGACCCGCCAGGCAGCCCGTCGGTCGCAACCTGCAGCTCCCAAGACGGCGCGCACCAAGACACCGACCCGATCGCAGGGAGAGCGAGCGTGAAAGAATCCAACCTAGAGCGGGTGCTGATCATGGCCGGTGGCACCGGGGGGCACGTGATCCCGGCGCTGTCGCTGGCGCGTGGCCTCGAAGCCCGCGGTGTGCGCGTCGAATGGCTGGGTAGCCCTCGGGGCATCGAAAACCAATTGGTTCCAGAGGCCGGCATCCCCCTGCATCGCATCGATGTGGCTGGTCTGCGCGGTAACGGGGCGGCCGGTTGGCTTTCGACGCCCTGGCGACTAAGCCGTGCCATCTGGCAGGCTCGCGGCGTGATGGCCCGCTTCAACCCCGATCTGGTGGTCGGCATGGGCGGCTTCGCCAGCGGCCCTGGCGGCCTCGCGGCCTGGCTGACGCGTCGTCCGATACTGATCCACGAACAGAATGCTGTGGCTGGCATGACCAACAAGGCCCTCGCGCGCCTTGCGCGGCGGGTCTATGCCGCCTTTCCTGGTGCCTTCCCGCGGGGAGCAGAAGTGATAGGCAACCCCGTGCGCCCCGAGATCGCCGCTCTGGGTGAGACGCCCCGCGAGGAAGCCACGATGAATCACCGGCCGCTGCGCCTGTTGGTGGTGGGGGGTTCTCTGGGGGCCAAGGCGTTGAACGATTACCTGCCTACAGCACTTGCCAAGCTCGCCCCGGAAAAGCGCCCCGAGGTGCGGCACCAGGCCGGCCGTGACAAGGACGCGGCAACTCGTGAGGCGTATGCGGCGCAGGAGGTGACGGCTGAGGTCAGCGCCTTCATCGATGATATGGCCAGCGCATACGACTGGGCGGATCTGGTGGTCTGTCGCGCCGGGGCGCTGACGGTGGCGGAGCTTGCTGCGGCCGCGAAACCGGCGCTGCTGGTGCCTTACCCGCATGCGGTGGATGACCACCAGACGGCCAATGCCCGGGTGCTGCTGGATGTCGGCGCCGGCGAACTGATGCCTCAGGCCGAAATTACGTCGTCCGCGCTTGCTGCGCGGCTCGAGGCGATTTTGGTGCCCAATACCCTAGCCATCATGGCAAGCCGCGCCCGGGCTAATGCCCGCTTGGACGCCGTCGATCGCCTGGTGGCTGGCTGCATGGAGATAGACAGTGAAATATCGTAAGCAATCCCCGCTGGCCGGCGGCGATGTCCGTGGCCCTGGCATGCGGCGTATCCGGCGCATTCATTTCGTCGGCATCGGCGGTGCTGGCATGTGTGGCATCGCTGAGGTGTTGGCCAATCAGGGGTATCAGGTCAGCGGTAGCGATCTAAAGGAATCGCCGGTGGTCGCCCATCTGCGCCAGTGCGGGATTCGCGTAGCGCTTGGGCATGCTGCCGAAAACGTTGAGACGGCCGATGTGGTGGTCGTCTCGACCGCTGTCGACCCGGCCAACCCGGAGATTCGCTGGGCCCAGGAGCACCGGGTGCCCGTGGTGCGCCGCGCCGAGATGCTTGCCGAACTGATGCGCTTTCGCCACGGCATTGCCGTGGCCGGCACCCATGGCAAGACAACGACGACCAGCATTGCCTCGACGCTACTCGCCGAGGGTGGGCTTGACCCGACCTTTGTGATTGGCGGCAAGCTGACCAGTGCCGGCACTAACGCACGGCTCGGCGAGGGCGATTATCTGGTCGCTGAAGCCGATGAGTCGGATGCGTCCTTTTTGCACCTGCAGCCGATGGTGTCGATTGTGACCAATATCGACGCCGATCACATGAGCACCTATGGCGGTGATTTTGAGCGGCTCAAGGACACCTTCGTCGAATTCCTTCACAACCTGCCGTTCTATGGGCTCGCCGTGCTGTGCCTCGACGACGATAACGTGCGGGGGCTGCTGGACCGGGTGCATCGTCAGTTTGTGACGTATGGCTTCAACGAGGACGCCGATTACCGTATTACCGAGTTCGTGCAGGATGCCGGTGAAGTGCGCTTTACCGCACTGCGCCCCGATGGCCAGCCGCCCCTCGAGGTGCGTCTTGCCATGCCGGGCGAGCACAATGCCCTCAACGCCCTGGCGGCGATCGCGGTGGCCTGCGATGCAGGTGTTTCAGATGCCGCCATCCTGAGCGGTCTGGCGAGCTTTGCAGGCGTCGGGCGTCGCTTCCAGGTACATGGCGACTTCAAGGCCCCTGATGGCGAGGGCGAGGTGATGCTGGTCGATGATTACGGCCATCATCCGCGTGAGGTGGACATGGTGATCCGTGCGATCCGCGCTGGCTGGCCCGAGCGGCGTCTGGTGATGGTCTACCAGCCGCATCGCTATTCGCGCACGCGTGATCTTTACGAGGACTTCGTGCGTGTGCTGTCGGGTGTCGATACCTTGGTACTGCTGGACGTCTATGCGGCCGGTGAGACGCCAATTCCTGGCGCCGAAGGCAAGACGCTGGCCGGTTCGATTCGCCAGCGTGGTCTCGTCGATCCGCTATTCGTCGAGCACAAGTCGGAACTGCCGGCTCTGCTCAAGCGCATACTGCGCCCCAACGATATACTGATTACCCAGGGCGCTGGTGACGTTGGCGGCATCGCCCTGGGGCTTGCCGAACAACGCCTCGAGCTCGATAAGGTGTCGCTATGACGGATGATGCAATGATGATGAGCGAGAGTGTCAGGCCTGAGCGGTATGGCCGAGTGGTAGTCGTCTATGGGGGCACATCCGCTGAGCGAGAAGTGTCGCTGATCAGCGGCAGTGCCATCCTTGCCTCTCTCAAGCGCAGTGGCGTCGACGCCATAGGCTATGACCTGGCCCTCAGTGGCTTGGCCGGCTTGCAGGCGCTGGCCCCGGACCGGGTCTTCATCGCCCTGCATGGCGGTGTGGGGGAAAACGGCACGCTTCAGGGGGCGCTGTCACTGCTTGAGATTCCTTTTACCGGCAGCGGCGTGCTGGCCTCTGCGCTGGGCATGGATAAACAGCGTACCAAGGCGATATGGCAGAATGCCGGGCTTCCCACGCCTGAGAGCCTGACACTCGATGCTACCGCTGACTGGCATGGCGTCTGCCGTTCGCTGGGGCTGCCGCTGATCGTCAAGCCCGTGCATGAGGGCTCGACGCTGGGCATCACCATTGTCGATAGTCCCGAGGCTCTCGAAGCAGCCTATCGCGATGCAGCGCGATTCGATGCGGCCGTGATGGCCGAACGCTTCGTCAAGGGGCCCGAATATACGGTGTCGCTGCTCGGAGACAGTGTACTGCCGGCGATACGGGTCGAGGTTCCCAGCGGCTTCTATGACTATGAAGCCAAGTATCTCTCCGACGAGACCCTCTACCATCTGCCTTGCGGGCTCTCCCCAGAGGATGAAAAGGCCCTGGGTGATTTGAGTCGTCGCTCTTTCCAGGCTATCGGGGCCGAGGGCTGGGGGCGCGTCGATGTGATGCGTGATGCTGAAGGGCGCTTCTGGCTGCTCGAGGTCAACACCGTGCCGGGCATGACCGATCACAGCCTGGTCCCGCAAGCGGCGGCCTACGCCGACATCGATTTTGACACCCTGGTGCTTCGCATCCTCGATAGCAGCCTCGCTGCCGCGCAGGAGTCGTAACCGGCAATGGAACGCACCCGAGGGCCCTGGCTTGGTCTCATTCTGCTCATGGTACTGCTGGTGGCCGGTGGCCGCGTGCTGTGGCTCTGGCTGGACCGCCCCATTGAGCGGGTCTCGATCCGGGGTGATCTTGAACTCGTCAGTGCCGATTACCTGCGCGAGCAGTTGGCACCGCTGGTAGAAGGGCAGTCCTGGCTGGCGCTTGATCTTGGCGAGCTACGTCAGCGGGTCAGAGATATTGGCTGGCTGGCCGAGGTCCGTGTGTCACGTCAATGGCCGGATGCGCTGACGCTGGAGCTTTTCGAGCAGCAGCCGGTGGCGCGCTGGCATGATGACGAGTTGCTCAACCCTCGCGGTGAGCCCTTTGCCTTTGGCTCGGTTGCCCCTCCAGAGGGGCTTCCTGACTTGGCCGGTCCAACGGGCAGTGGCGCCGAAGTCCTGGCCTATTACGACCGCCTGCAGCGACACTTTGCTGCGCTGGGCGTGACGGTTCGTCAGTTGCGCCTTGAGCCTCGGGGGGCCTGGCGCCTGCAGCTTGATAGCGGTGTTTGGATCATGTTGGGGCGCAGCGATCGTGATGCACGGCTCGCACGACTCGAGGCAGCTTGGCGGCGGCAATTGGGGAGTGAAGCGTCGCAAATTCGCTACATCGACCTGCGCTACCCGAATGGTGTGGCGGTTGCCTGGCACGGTGAGACGGCTCCGGTCGAGCCATGAGGAATGCATGACAACGGGTACCTTTTTTCGATGCAGCTCCCGTCACGTGGGAGTTCAGGGTGTTTCTTTTCAGAAAAAAACCGCTTATTGTGTGCGATGTTTTTATGCTGGGGTGGTGAAAGTAGGGAAGTTGTTCCTATAATTGTCCCAATATATATTTTATGCGGATTCACGGATGATCATCCGAACAGTTTCTAGGAGTATTCCCGACCCATGGCAGGACATTCCAACGCTTCTAATATGGTAGTCGGGCTGGATATCGGAACATCCAAGGTGGTGGCGATTGTCGGTCAGCCCAGCGATGATGGTGGCATTGAAATTGCCGGCATCGGTTCGCACCCCTCGCGGGGCATGAAGAAGGGGGTCGTGATCAACATCGAATCGACTGTCCAGTCGATTCAACGCGCCGTTGAAGAAGCCGAGTTGATGGCCGGCTGTGATATTCATTCGGTTTATGTGGGTATCGCCGGAAGCCACATCAGTTCGATGAATTCCGACGGCGTGGTCGCCATCAAGGACCGGGAAGTATCGTCATCTGATATTGAGCGCGTGATCGATTCAGCCCGGGCGAGGGCGATATCCGAAGGGCAGCGTGTGCTGCATGTGTTGCCTCAGGAATTTGCCATCGACACCCAGGAGGGCATTCGTGAGCCGCTGGGTATGTCGGGTGTTCGCCTGGAGGCCCGCGTTCATCTGGTCACGGCGGCGCTCAATGCCGTGCAGAATATCGAGAAATGCGTGCGTCGCTGTGGCCTGGAAGTCGACGACATCATTCTCGAGCAACTGGCATCAAGCCATGCGGTGCTTACCGAGGACGAACGTGAGCTCGGGGTTTGCATGGTGGATATTGGTGGCGGAACGACCGACATCGCGGTCTTTACTGAGGGGGCCATTCGCCATACGGCGGTGATCCCCATCGCCGGCGATCAGGTCACCAATGATATCGCCATGGCCTTGCGGACGCCGACGCAGTATGCCGAGAACATCAAGGTCAAGTATGCTTGCGCGCTGACGCAGTTGGCCGCAAGCGATGAAATGATCAAGGTACCGAGCGTGGGCGACCGTCCCGCCAGGGACCTGTCACGACAGGCGCTGGCTGAGGTGGTGGAGCCTCGCTATGAAGAATTGTTTACGCTGGTCCGCGAAGAGTTGCGTCGCAGCGGATTCGAAGACCTGGTCGCCGCTGGCGTAGTGTTGACCGGAGGCACCTCGCGCATGGAAGGCGTGGTCGAGCTGGCCGAAGAAATCTTCCACATGCCTGTGCGTATCGCCTGCCCGCAGAATGTTCGTGGGCTTGCCGATGTAGTCAGAAACCCGATTTATTCAACAGGAGTCGGTTTGCTACATTACGGAATGCGTGATGCCAGGCAGGGGCAGGGCCGGGTCGTTTCGGCGCAGCCGAAGAGGGAGGACGTCTCCCGGGGACTCAAGGAAGCGATGCCGGCCATAGACAGAATCAAAGGCTGGTTCAAAGGAAATTTCTGATACGGGCCGCATGCGGTCCAGGAGACGGGGCATATGTTCGAACTGGTTGATAACGCACCCTCAAGCAGCGCGGTCATCAAAGTGGTTGGAGTCGGTGGTGGCGGTGGTAATGCCGTCAATCACATGGTCGAGAGCAGCATCGAGGGCGTGGAGTTCATCTGTGCCAATACCGACGCTCAGGCTCTCAAGCGGGTCGCCGCCAAGACCGTTCTCCAATTGGGTAGTGAGATTACCAAAGGCCTGGGCGCGGGTGCCAATCCCGAAGTGGGTCGCCAGGCAGCAATGGAAGATCGTGAACGCATCGCCGAATTGCTGGAAGGTGCTGACATGGTGTTCATCACCGCCGGTATGGGCGGTGGTACAGGCACGGGTGGTGCACCGGTCGTCGCGCAGGTAGCCAAGGAACTTGGCATCCTGACGGTTGCCGTGGTGACTCGCCCCTTCCCCTTCGAAGGGCCCAAGCGCATGCGTGCGGCCGAAGAGGGAATGAAGGAGCTCTCCGAGCATGTTGACTCGCTGATCACCATCCCCAACGAGAAGCTGCTGTCGGTGCTTGGCAAGAGCGCTACCCTGTTGACGGCCTTCAGCGCTGCCAATGATGTCCTGCTGGGTGCCGTTCAGGGTATTGCCGAGCTCATCACCAGTCCTGGCATCATTAACGTCGACTTTGCCGACGTGCGTACCGTGATGTCCGAGATGGGTATGGCGATGATGGGGACCGGTGGTGCGACCGGTGAGAACCGTGCGCGTGAAGCGGCCGAGAAGGCTATTCGCAGCCCGTTGCTCGAGGACATCGACCTTCACGGTGCCCGCGGTATCCTGGTCAACATCACGGCCGGTCCCGACCTGTCCATTGGCGAGTTCAATGATGTCGGTGCTACCGTCCAGGAGTTTGCCTCTCAAGATGCCACCATCGTGGTGGGTACCTCCATCGACATGGAAATGTCGGATGAGCTTCGCGTCACCGTGGTGGCAGCGGGTCTCGATGGTCGTGCGCCCAAGACGGCGACTGCACCGCGAGAAGCAGCTGCATCGCGCCCCGAGGCCACAGATTATCGCACCCTGCAGCAACAGCCAGCGGTAGCGCGTCAGCAGGCCGCCAAGACGGCCGATCAGGAGGCCGCCAAGACACGCTCCGATCAGCGCCGTAACAAGGATATGGACGACTACCTGGATATCCCGGCATTCCTGCGCCGCCAGGCCGATTGAAGCAATCTATTGTTGACATAGGGTGCGCCGGGGTGATTTTTCTTTGTTGAAACGGGCGTTCGCTGGTATAGTGAACACCGTTTGATAACTACATGTCACGGCTCGGCGAATGCCCATGATTAAACAACGTACTCTCAAGAACACGATCCGCGCCACAGGCGTGGGTTTACATTCGGGTGAAAAGGTCTGTCTGACCCTTCGCCCGGCGCCTGCGAATACCGGTGTCATTTTCGTGCGTACCGATCTGAGCCCTGAGGTTCAGATTCCGGCCAGCGCCAATCTCGTTACCGATACCTCCTTGTGCACGGCGCTGTCACAGGGTGGCGTCAAGGTGGCCACGGTCGAGCACCTGATGTCGGCTTTTGCCGGTCTGGGCATCGATAACGTCTTTGTTGAGCTAAGTGCTGGTGAAGTGCCCATCATGGATGGCAGCGCGGGCCCCTTCGTCTTCCTGATTCAGTCGGCGGGTATCGAAGAACAGGCCGCGGCCAAGAAGTTCATTCGCATCAAGCGCGAAGTGGTGGTGCGCGATGGCGACAAGGAAGCCATTTTTCTCCCGCACCATGGCTTCAAGGTCTCCTTCGCCATCGATTTTGACCATCCTGTGTCGGAGCTGCGCGACCAGATGGCCGTCGTGGACTTTTCGACCACGTCTTTTGTCAAGGAAGTCTCCCGGGCGCGTACCTTTGGTTTCATGCGTGACCTGGAGTTTCTGCGCGCTCAGAACCTGGCGCTGGGCGGCAGCCTGGATAACGCAGTGGTGGTCGATGACTATCGAATCGTCAATGAGGGCGGCCTGCGTTACGACGATGAGTTCGTCAAGCACAAGGTGCTGGATGCCATTGGTGATCTCTACCAGCTTGGTCACAGTCTTATCGGCGAGTTCCGTGGCGTGAAGTCAGGCCATGCGCTCAACAACCAGCTTTGCCGCGCCATGCTGGCTCAGCCGGATGCCTGGGAGCTGGTGACCTTCGAGGATGCCAACCAGGTCGCCCCCATTTCCTACGCCTCACCCGCCATGGCTTGATATAGCCGGGGCTGCGCCCCTTCGCCGAGTTGTCGTCATGGAGGTCATTTCCGTGATTGGCACTATATCTTGACGCCGTTTCCTCTTCTGGAAGCGGCGTTTTTTTGTTTGGGGGCTTCTCTAGTGCTTTTCTGGTACTTCCGCTGTTTTCTTTCAAGGCAGATGGGGGTTGGCGTGCCAGGCGTGAAAGATTGAGGCGGCAGGTCAACAACTGAGGTGCGGTCGGCTAGCCCTGTTCGTCGGCATGAGACGCCAGGCGCTCGAGGGCGCGTTTCAATCGCGGGTCTTCTGTATCCTCGGCGCAGCTGGCGATTTCGCCAGCGGCACTGGTCGACAGTCGCCGGCTATGCCGTGGCGGGGCCTTCGGGGGGCGGACCGGGCGAACCTTTAGTGTAAACCCCAGTACGGCCTCGAACTCTGGCTGTTGTCTCAGTAGATCCAGCAGTCGGGGCTGTTCGTAACGAAGCCAGGTCAGCCAGACCGCTCGGTCAGTAATCAGGGTAAGTTTGCCATCCCGGTAGCCGCCCACGAACACATGCTCGCGTACCTCGAGCGGTAGGTGTTCACGAAGCACTGTCTGGGCTTTGTCGATCAGGCTCGCCATGCGCATCAGGCCACCAAGCTCGCCGCGGCCGCCGAGCAGCGACGTGACGGGCTGGGCGCGGAAACGCTTAACCTTTATACTCATGGGCTGCACTTTTAACGCCAATTGATAATCGGCAATCTACCATGCCCGCGAGTACTCCAACAGCATGAATGGCTCTTCCTATGCCAGCCCAGGTCGGCCCGCCGATACGGTTTCGCGCCGTCGCACCCGCTGGTGGCTGGCGGGGTTGCTGGTGGGCTGTCTGCTGCCCGCCGGTCTGGCGCAGGCCGATGGCGTCAGGTTGGTCGAGCGGGTGGTGCAGATCTGCTGGCTGGCGCCGGCGGTCATCCGCGCGGAAAGCCGCCGTCAGGCGAGTCAACGACGTTGGAGGCCCAAGCGCCATTGGCGTCCCCGCCGGTCATCGATCACGCCCCTGCCACGCAATGATCTGCGGGTCCCCGCTGCCGCTCATGATGTATTAACTCGTCGCGGTCCGCCTTCTCCAATCGTCTGACATACCCGCCTGTTGGGTAGACATGGGGCGCAATCACCTGCTCGGGGTACTGCTGCCTTAATTGGGATACTTGGTAGAGAACGGACGTTTCATGATCAATAACTTATTACGCAAAGTGGTGGGTTCCAAGAACGATCGCGAGGTCAAGCGCCTAGGCAAGGTCGTTGAAAAGATCAATGCCATGGAAGCGGATTTCGAGACCCTCGATGATGCCAGCCTACAGGCCAAGACCCGCGAGTTTCGCGATCGTCTAGCGGCAGGGGAAACGCTCGATGCGTTGCTGCCCGAAGCGTTTGCAGTGGTGCGTGAGGCCAGTAAACGCGTCATGGGCATGCGCCATTTCGATGTTCAGATGATCGGTGGTCTGGCGCTGAACACGGGTCGCATTGCCGAGATGAAGACCGGTGAGGGCAAGACGCTGGTGGCGACATTGGCCGTGTATCTGAACGCACTGCCTGCCAAGGGCGTTCATGTCGTCACGGTCAACGACTACCTGGCCCGGCGCGACGCCGAGTGGATGCGCCCGCTCTATGAGCGCCTGGACCTGACGGTCGGGTCCATCTATTCGGGGCAGGACGGTGACGACAAACGCCAGGCCTATGCCTGTGATATCACCTACGGCACCAACAACGAATTCGGCTTTGATTACCTGCGCGATAACATGGCCTTCTCGCTTGAGGACAAGGTCCAGCGAGGTCTGCACTATGCGATCGTCGATGAAGTCGACTCCATCCTCATCGATGAAGCGCGCACGCCGCTGATCATCTCCGGCCCGGTGGAAGAAAACACCGAGCTCTACAAGGTGATGAACCGTCTGTCTGCCGACTTGGTGCGTGGCGAGCAGAGTGAAGATGATGAGGTGCCGCCCGATGGTGATTTCGTTCTCGATGAGAAGCAGAAACAGGTCGAAATCACCGAAGAAGGTCACCATAAGGTTGAGGCGCTGCTGAGGAGTGAAGAGCTTCTTGGTGAGGATGAGTCGCTATATGCGGCCCAGAACCTCAATCTGCTTCAGCACATGCATTCCGCTTTGCGGGCGCGGCACCTCTACCAGCGCGATGTCGACTACATCATCGATGATGGCCAGGTGGTCATCGTCGACGAGCACACGGGGCGCAGTATGCCCGGCCGTCGCTGGTCCGAGGGTCTGCACCAGGCCGTCGAGGCCAAGGAAGGGGTCACCGTGCAGCGCGAGAGCCAGACGCTGGCCTCGACCACCTTCCAGAACTATTTCCGTCTTTACGAGAAGCTCGCCGGCATGACCGGCACCGCCGATACCGAGGCCTTCGAATTCCGCCAGATCTATGGCCTGGATGTGATGGTGATCCCGACTAATCGGCCGTTGATCCGTCGGGACCAGAATGACCTGGTCTATCTGACCGGCGAGGAGAAGTTCGAGGCGATCATCAAGGATGTGCAGGCCGAGACCGAGGCGGGTCGCCCGGTATTGGTGGGTACCGCTTCCATCGAGACATCCGAGTATCTGGCCGAACTGATGCGCAAGGCGGACATGGCCTTTAGCGTGTTGAATGCCAAGCAGCACCAGAGCGAGGCACAGATCATTGCCCAGGCCGGTCGTCCCGGTGCGGTGACCATCGCCACCAACATGGCCGGCCGCGGTACCGACATCATGTTGGGCGGTAGTTGGGAGGCCGAGGTCGCCGAACTCGATCATCCCGATGAGGCCGCGGTGCAGGCCATCAAGGATGCCTGGCAGGAACGTCACGATGCCGTGTTGGCCGCCGGTGGCCTGCATGTCATCGGCTCCGAGCGCCACGAGTCGCGCCGCATCGACAATCAGCTGCGAGGCCGTTCGGGTCGTCAGGGCGACCCCGGTTCGACCCGTTTCTTCCTGTCACTGGAAGATAACCTGATGCGCCTGTTCGGTTCCGACCGGGTTCAGCGACTGATGCAGGCGCTGGGTCTCGAACGAGGCGAGGCCATCGAACACAAGATGGTTTCCAATGCCGTCGAGCGCGCCCAGAAGAAGGTCGAGGGACGCAACTTCGATATCCGCAAGCAGTTGCTCGAGTACGATGACGTGGCCAACGACCAGCGTCGCGTGATCTACGAGCAGCGCAACGACATTCTCGAGGCCGAGGATGTCTCCGAGAACGTGTTGGGGATTCGCACCGAAGTGATGGATGAGGCCATCAGTGGTTTCGTGCCGCCGCAGAGCCTACCTGAGCAGTGGGATCTGGCGGGACTCGAGACGCACCTCAAGGCCGAGTTCAACCTTGATACGCCGGTGACCCAATGGTCGGCCGAGGATGCTCGACTCAGCGAGGAGCAGCTGCGCGAGCGCCTGCATGAGGCACATCGCAAGCTGTATGAGGACAAGGTGGCTGCCGTCGGTGAGCCATTGATGCGGCGTTTCGAAAAGCAGGTGATGCTCCAGGTGCTGGACACCCGCTGGAAAGAGCACCTCCAGTCGATGGACCACCTGCGTCGTGGCATTCACCTGCGCGGCTATGCCCAGAAAAACCCCAAGCAGGAATACAAGCGTGAAGCCTTTGAACTCTTCCAGGGGCTGCTTGGCAACATCAAATCCGACATCACCCGCATCCTGAGCCATGTTCAGGTGCACCGTCAGGAAGAAGTCGAGGAGCTTGAACAGCAGCGGCGTGAAACCTTGGCCCGCGAGCAGGCTGGCGTCGCCACTCGGCATGACGAAGCCACAGCGAGCACTGCTGAAGCGTCAGCCGACCAGCCAGCGGCAGAGGGTGCTGACGGGCGGCCGGTACGGCGTGAAGGCCCCAAAGTCGGCCGCAATGATCCCTGTCCCTGCGGCTCCGGCAAGAAGTACAAGCAGTGCCACGGCACACTGAGCTGATAGAGGCCGGCGGCGTGAAGCGCCGCCGGCCTGCCACGAACGAGGAGTAGATGCATGGCAGTGGGTGAAGCGGTCTTTCCGCAGATGCCGGTGATAGAAGGGCTGCGCCTGGGCACCACCAGTGCGGGTATCAAGAAACCGGGGCGTCGCGATCTGGTGGTAATCGAGGTGCCTGAGGGGGCAAGTGTCGCTGGTACTTTCACCCTCAATGCTTTCTGCGCGGCGCCGGTACAGGTAGCCAAACGCCATCTGGCGGCCCGTTGTGAAAAGGACCTGGCACCGCGTTATTTCGTGATCAATACCGGCAATGCCAATGCGGGTACCGGGGCGCTTGG
This sequence comes from Halomonas salinarum, assembly GCF_012062845.1. GTDB lineage: Bacteria > Pseudomonadota > Gammaproteobacteria > Pseudomonadales > Halomonadaceae > Onishia > Onishia salinarum. The sequence continues at coordinate 101,955 of NZ_WWNB01000007.1, read as the reverse complement.
CCTGCGCGATGCCATCTCTAGCTGTGACGAGCTGGCACGTCTGACCGGCGTCGAGGGCGAGGCGGTATTGCCGTTCTCCACCGGCGTGATCGGCGAGCCGTTACCCATGGAGCGCTTGCTGGGGGCACTGCCTCAGGCACTTGAGGCACTGAGTGAAAACGGCTGGGACGCCGCTGCCGAGGGTATCCTGACCACCGATACGCGTCCCAAGGGTGCCACGCGTACGATCACCATCGATGGCGAGACGGTGACCATCGCCGGTATCAGCAAGGGGTCGGGCATGATCCAGCCCAACATGGCGACCATGCTTGGGTTCGTGGCCACCGACGCCGCTATTTCTCAGGCGCGGCTTGAGTCGTTGTTGCAAGACGGCGTTGGCCGTTCTTTCAACTGCATTACCGTGGACAGCGACACTTCCACCAACGATGCCTGCATGCTGGTGGCCACGGGCCGTGGTCCGAGAATCGAAAGCAGTGCGGCCCTCGAGGCGTTTCGTGTTGCGCTCGATGAGGTATTGGTCGAGCTGGCGCAGGCGATTATCCGTGATGGTGAGGGAGCGACCAAGTTCGTGACCCTCGATGTCGAAGAGGCCACCTCTCGCCGGGAAGCCCTGGACGTGGCCTTTACAGTGGCACATTCACCACTGGTCAAGACCGCCCTGTATGCCTCTGATGCCAACTGGGGCCGTATTCTGGCTGCTGTCGGGCGTGCGCCCGTCGAGAACTTCGACGTTGAGCGTATCGTCATCGACCTGGGCGATGTGCGCCTGGTCGAAGAGGGTGGCCGTGCCGCCGGCTACACGGAAGAAGCCGGCAGTGACGTGATGGCGAGGGAAGATATTCGCATCCGCATTCGTCTGGGACGCGGGGAGGCCAGCGCCACTGTCTGGACCTCCGACCTGTCCCATGACTATGTCTCCATCAATGCCGATTATCGCAGCTAGGTCTGACTGGTTGTCGCCATGGCGCGCCTGGGCGCGTCATGGGTTACGCGTTCTTCATGTTTGAAAGGTAATACACACAATGGTCAAGAGAAGGGTACATGTGGCTGCCGCCGCCATCGTCAGCGAGGATAAGGTTCAGGTGTTGATCGCCCGCCGCCCCTCCAATGTCGATCAGGGCGGCCTGTGGGAGTTTCCTGGCGGCAAGCTGGCCCCCTATGAAACTGGCTTCGAGGCCCTGAAGCGCGAGCTGCATGAGGAGCTTGGCGTCGAGATTCATCGCGCTCAGCCGCTGATTCGGGTGAATCACGAATATCCCGACAAGCATATTCTGCTCGATGTGTGGCAGGTCCATGCCTTCGCCGGCGAACCGTTCGGCCGCGAGGGTCAGGCCGTGCGCTGGGTCAACAAGGAAGACCTCTTCAACTATCCCTTCCCGGCGGCCAACTTGCCGATCCTGCGGGCGGTGATCCTGCCCACCGAGTGTCTGATCACCGGCGAAGAAGACGACGACGATGTTTTCTTCACCAAGCTCGAGCGGGCATTGGTCGAGGATCAGGTGCGTCTGGTGCAGCTGCGTGCCAAGCAGCTCGATCGGAAAGCGTATCTGGCCCGCGCCGAAGGGGCTCTGGCGCTGTGCCGCAAGCATGGTGCTCGCCTTCAGCTCAATGGCGAGCCCGAGCTTTTGCATGAGATCGACGCTGATGGCATTCACCTGACCAGCGAGCGATTGATGAACCTCGAGCGTCGCCCGCTGGCTCAGGGCAAGTGGCAGTCGGCCTCGACTCACAATCAGGAACAGCTGGATCAGGCTGGCCGCATCGGTTGCGACTTCGTGACGCTGTCGCCGCTACGCACCACGCCGACCCACCCTGAGACGGCGCCGCTTGGCTGGCACGATTTTCAGCAACTGGTCGAAACGGCTGCCATGCCGGTTTTCGCGCTGGGGGGCATGACGCGCCACGATGCCAACCACGCCCGCGGCGTGGGATCCCAGGGGATCGCCTCGATTCGTGACTTCTGGAAGTAACTCTGGTCTCAAGTAAGACTCAGTCGGCCTACGCCTGAAGCTCAGTTCTTGTTTAAGGGCTTGCTTCAGGGTTGATTGCGCTCAGTTGGCGATAGCCAGTTGTCGAGTGCCAAAAACAAACGCCCCCGCCAGGATGCCTGGCGGGGGCGTTTGTTTGATCGGGCGCGGTGTAGCTCCTGGTGCCTGGGCGTTTAGTCCCTGAAGCGCCGCGTCAGGTCGCCGTAAGCATCAATGCGGCGGTCGCGGAGGAAGGGCCAGATACGACGGGTGTCCTCGGCACGATCCATGTCGACCTCGACCAGCAGTCGCTGGCTTTCTTCGCCGGCATGGGCCAACAGCTCGCCTTGGGGGCCGCAGATGAAGCTGCCACCCCAGAAGTCGATACCCTGACTGATGCCGCTGAGATCGGGTTCGTGGCCGACGCGATTGGCGACCACGACCGGCAGGCCGTTAGCTACCCCATGCGCGCGCTGGATCAGGGTCCAGGCATCTTTCTGACGGATCTTCTCATCGGCCTCATCCGAGGGCGTCCAGCCGATGGCGGTGGGGTAGAGTAAAAGCTCAGCACCGGCGAGCGCCATCAGTCGGGCCGCTTCCGGGTACCATTGATCCCAGCAGACGAGAAGGCCCAGACGCCCCACTGAGGTGTCGATGGGGGCGAAGCCGCCCAATGGCTCAAGGGCGTTGACGCCTTCGGCATCTCCCGGGGTGAAATAGAACTTTTCATAGAAGCCGGGATCATCGGGTATGTGCATCTTGCGGTAGTGTCCAACGGCTCCTTGCGCCCGGTCATAGACCACGGCGGTGTTGTGGTAGAGCCCGGCGGCTCGCCGCTCGAACAGCGAGCCCACCAGCACGATGTCGAGTTCGGCGGCCAGCGCGGCCAATCGGCGGCCGGTGGGGCCATCCAAAGGCTCGGCCAGGTCGAAGACGGCCGGGTCTTCGTACTGGCAGAAATAGTGACTGGCATGCAGTTCCTGGAGCAACACAAGCTCTGCGCCTTCTGCCGCAAGCGCGCGGACACCCGCCTCGGTTTCGTTCAGGCTCTTGGTCTTGTCGGGCCAGGCCTGCTGTTGGACCAGGCCAACGGTGAGCGTCTTGTTCATATGATCACTCCTGAAGGTCGTCGGCGTCGTCAAAGAGAGAGGCACTCAGGCTACCCTTGGGCAGCTGCATGGTCAGGCAGTGCAGGCTGCCGTGCTGGCGGATGACCTCGCGACAATCGATGGGGATCAGATCGCGCTCGGGAAAAGCCGTTGCCAGGGCGCTAAGCGCCACGCTATCAGCCGCATCGCCATAGGTCGGCACCAGTACGGCACCGTTGATGATCAGAAAATTGGCGTAGGTGGCTGGCAGGCGATGGCCGTCTTCGGGGTCGCAGCAGGGTCGCGGCCAGGGCAGGGCGATCAGCCGGTACGGCGTGCCGTCAGCCTGTCGCAATGCTCTCAGCTCATCTTCCATGGCGGCCAGTGCTGCGTAATGAGTGTCCGTGGGGTCGTCACAGCGCACGTAGGCGATGGTCTGTGGGTCACAGAAGCGTGCCAGGGTGTCGACATGACTATCGGTATCATCGCCCTCCAGGTGCCCATGTGCGAGCCACAGTACGCGATGCGCGCCGAGATCTTCGGCCAGCCGTGACTCTATCGCCGCCCGGTCGAGTGTCGGGTTGCGGTTCTCGTTGAGCAGGCAGGCTTCAGTGGTCAGAAGGGTGCCCTGACCATCGCTCTCGATGGCGCCACCTTCGAGGATCCATTCACGGGAGATGAGAGGGACGGCGAACACACCCTGCTCCGCCAGGGCCTGGTTCAGGGCGTTATCCTGCGTGGCGGGAAACTTGCCCCCCCAACCGGTAAAGCGATAGTCCAGAAGGGTGAGGTGTCCGTCGCGCTCGATGCCAATGGGGCCATGATCCCGTGCCCAGGTGTCATCGCTTGATACGACACGGAGACTAAGCCGGGTACCAGGCACGCCGAGTTGCTTAAAGGTCGCCGCAAGGCGCGTACGGGTGGCGTCATCGGCCACACTGATCAGCACGCCTTGATAGCGGGCGATGGCGATCACCATGTGCTCGAGTGTGGCTTCGATACGTGACAGCATGGAGGCCCAGTCGCTGTGAGCACTCGGCCAGGTCAGTTGCACGGCATCCTGTGGGTGCCATTCGGGGAACAAGCGGTTAGCCATCGCAGTCTTCTCACGGGTATGCTCGTCGGGGCCTTGCCCCGGGGACGGCGCAATGTAGGGGCAGCGCTACCGGGATGCAAGGGCTACGCCCAAAGAGAACCGCCTTGCTGTTGGTGTCGCACATGCGTCGCCAGGCAAAAAACCGTACCATGAGCGCCCGCTGACAAGGAACCGATCGCGATGCTCGACCGTCTGCCAATTATGCTTGGACTGCGCTACGTGCGCGCCAAGCGACGCAATCACTTTATTTCCTTTATTTCCCTGACTTCGATGCTTGGGTTGATGCTCGGCGTCGCCGTGCTGATCCTGGTGCTGTCGGTGATGAACGGTTTCGATCACGAGCTGAGGTCTCGGGTGCTGGGCATGGTGCCCCACACCCGCATCGAGGCACCGTCGGGCATGACCGACTGGCAGCCGCTGGCCGAGCGGTTGACGCAGCGTGAACGGGTCATTGGGGCGGCGCCCTATGTGCAGCAGCAAGGCATGTTCTCGATCGGCGGGCGCAACGAAGGGGCCATGGTCAATGGCATTGCCCCTGACGCCGAAGCCAAGGTATCGATCATCGATGAGAACATGGTTCAGGGCAGCCTCGATGACCTGAAAGCCGGGGAGTGGAATGTCGTGCTCGGTGAACTGCTGGCCAAACGGCTGGGCGTCGGGGTCGGTGATCGTGTCACCCTACTGGTTCCCGAAGCGTCGATTACCCCGGGCGGCGTTTTCCCGCGACTCAAGCGTTTCAATGTCAGCGGCATGTTCAGTGTCGGCGCCGACCTGGATGCCAGCCTTGCCTATGCGCATATCGACGACATGCAGACCCTGGCACGAATGGGGGATGCCGTAGGAGGACTGCGGCTGGAGTTCGATGATCTGTTCGCCGCCCATGGCGAGACACGCGAGATCATCGACGAGCTGGGGCCCAATTATCGCGGTATTGATTGGACGCGGACCCACGGCAACCTCTTCCAGGCGATCCAGATGGAGAAGCGCATGATTGGGTTGCTCCTGACCGTGATCATCGCGGTGGCCGCCTTCAACATCGTCTCGACACTGGTCATGGTGGTGACCGACAAGAAGGCGGATATTGCCATCCTGCGCACCATCGGCGCGACGCCTGGCTCGATCATGGGCATCTTCATCGTGCAGGGGCTGGCGATTGGTATCATCGGCATCCTGATGGGGCTTGGCATCGGGGTAACGCTGGCGCTGACAATTGCCGATCTCATCGCCTGGTTCGAGTCGGCCACCGGTATCCACTTCCTGGACGCTAATGTCTATTTCATCAGCTACCTGCCGTCCCGCCTGAACTGGTCCGATGTGGGGGTGATCACCACGGCGGCCTTCGTGCTGACCTTCCTGTCCACCCTGTACCCGGCCTGGCGTGCCTCGCGCATCCAGCCGGCCGATGTGCTGCGCTACGAATGAGGCCCTCGATGAGCAAGGAGACAATCATGACCGAGGAGCGTGCCGCCCCCAAGGCGGGGCAGGTGCTGCTCGAGTGCCAGGGACTGACGAGGACCTATCACGAAGGGCCTCAGGATGTGACGGTGCTCGAGAACCTGGATCTTGACGTGCGTGCCGGCGAACGCGTGGCGGTGGTAGGCAGCTCGGGATCAGGCAAGACCACACTGCTTAACCTCCTGGGTGGCCTGGACCGTCCCACTGTTGGAACCGTCAAGGTGGCCGGGCAATCATTGGCTGAACTAGGCGAGAGCCAGCTGGGACGTTTTCGCAACCGCCACATCGGTTTCGTCTATCAGTTCCATCACTTGTTGGCTGAGCTCACAGCCCTGGAAAACGCGGCGCTGCCCCTGATCGTGCGTGGCCAGTCGCGCAAGGACGCCTGTAGGCGTGCCGCCCAGATCCTCGAGCGCGTCGGCATGGCCAAGCGAGGTGACCACAAGCCGGGGGAGCTGTCCGGGGGAGAGCGTCAGCGGGTGGCGATTGCAAGGGCATTGATTACCGACCCAAGCCTGGTGCTGATGGACGAGCCTACCGGCAATCTTGATCAGACAACCGCGGCCAGCATCCTTGCGATGATGGACGATCTAGCAAGGACTACTGCCTGTGCCTTCGTGGTGGTGACCCATGACACCGGTCTCGCGGCGCATCAGGACCGGGTGATGAAACTGGATAACGGCCAACTGACCCTCGATTAGACCGCTTTGGGGACGGTGGCGGCCTTGCTGATGCTGATCAGTGGAGGATCAGCGCAAGCCATGCGGCCGGCGCCGTCACCGGTACTCTTCATCGCGGCCTTTTCCGGAGTGCGTGGCCCGCAGGCGACGCTTCTTGCGGCGGCTCCAGCTACGCGAGACCTGCCAGCGCCAGATCAGGCGAATGCTTGCGTTTGCGGCAAGGCCAGCCACCACCGCCGCGACCAGCGAGCCAAGCGCCAGCGCTGGCAGGATGTCGACCAGCTGCTCGGCTACCCACTGAGTGGACAGAGTGTCTGGCGCCGCCCGAGGCGGAGTGGATAGCAGCCAGGTGCCCAGGCGATAGTTGCCGTAGAAGATGATCGGAATGGTCAGCGGATTGGTGATCCACACCAGGCCAATCGAGAGAGGAAGGTTGCAGCGCAGCAGGCAGGCCCCGCCAGCGGCGAACACCATTTGGAAGGGAATCGGGAGCAGGGCGCAGAATATGCCGACCATGAAGGCATTGGCGACAGCACGGCGTGACAGCATCCATAGTGAGGCATCGCCGATCAAATGGCGCATGAAACGCAGCGAGCGATTACCCTTGAGGGCATCGGGATGGGGCATGTAGCGCTGTAGGAAGCGGCGCGGCATGGCAGGCTCGCAGGCGATGGATGGTATGGATCACGCAATCCGTCGCCATTATCCATACAAGGCATGTCTCTCGCCACGGCTTCGGCCGTGACGAGGGGATGGCAGGGCCAGGGAGGGCCGCAGACTGTCATGTATACCGCCATGCGCAGCGGTCTTGGTATGCCCTTGGCGCTTGCCGCCATGGCAGGCGCCGGACTCGCCATCCAGGCTCCTGGTGGACTCTTTGCAGCCTGGGGAATCGCCGGGCTTCTCCTGCTTGTGTACCTTCCGCGCTCACGATTGGCGTTATTGCTCCTTGTCGTGGCAACGCTGGTTGGCACGGCACTCCTGCTTGCGCGAGGCGCCGAGCTGCCGCGAGGCCTGATAGGAGAGGATCTGCGGCTCGAGGGACGGGTCACCGCCTACCAAGCGGGTCAGCCGGCGAGTCGCCTGCGTTTGACCGTTGATGATTGTCATCCGTTGAACCCCGGCCTGCCGGCTTGTGACGCGCTCAATGAGGTACGCCTGTCGGTCTATGGGGGCAAAGCTTTGGCGGTAGGAGAGCGCTGGCGCCTGACGGCCCGATTGCGTCCGCCGTCAGGCTTCTCCAACCCGGGCACGTTCGATTATCGCGCCTGGTTGTGGCGCGAGGGGCTGGGGGCGACAGGTTACGTGCGCCATGCACCGCCCCCTGAACGCATGGGCGCCGCGCCCGATTCGCTGCGCCAAACGGCCCTTTCGTTTCTCGACAGCCATTACCCTGAAGGTGTGGGCCGTCGCTGGCTGGCAGCCCTGACGCTTGGCGCTGATGAGCGGCTCAATGATGATGATTGGGCGCTCTTGAATGCCAGCGGCACCACGCATCTGGTGGTGGTGTCGGGTCTTCATGTAGGACTGGTCGCGACCTGTGTGCTGTGGCTGATGCGTGGGGTGGCCCGATGCGTGACGCCGGGACGTTGGCGCATGGCCATCTGGCCCTGGGTGCTGGCCGGTGCGGCGGCAAGCGGCTATGCCTGGCTTTCTGGTCTCGAGCCGCCTGCGTTTCGCGCCCTGATCATGACCCTGGTCGGCCTCTGGGTCGCTTGCGGTCGCCATGCCCCCGGTCCTTGGCAAGCCTGGTGGCTGGCGCTTTCGATGGTCGTGCTGGTTGATCCTCTCTCACTATGGCGGCCTGGCCTGTGGCTGTCGTTTCTGGCGGTCGCCTGGCTGATCATGATCTGGCAGGGGCGGACCCGACCCCAGGGGCTGAAAGGGTGGGCCTGGGCGCTGATTCGCACCCAGCTTCTGCTTTCACCGATGATGGCCGCTGCCGTGGTGATCGCCTTCGGGCGGCTGGCCCCGTCCGCGCCTTTCATCAACCTGCTGGCGGTGCCTTGGGTCAGTATGCTGATGGTGCCATTGGGCCTTTTGGGCTGGGCATTGAGCATGGTGCCGGCACTGGCCTATGCCTGTTGGGGGGTGTTCGAGGCGCTGGCGGTCGTGTTGCATGCCGGCTTGAACGAGGCGGTTGTGGCCATTCCCCAGCAGGTGCTGCCGATCTGGCAGCGGTTACCGGTGGCGCTGTGCCTTTCGGGTCTTGCCCTGGTCTGGGGGTTGCCGGCCTTGTCGCGGTCGCTGAGGGGGGCGAGTTCACTATTGTTGATGGTCGTCCCTTTCAGCCTCGATGCACCGACGCCGGTGGCGGGGAGTCTGCGTGTGCACGTCTACGATGTCGGCCAGGGGCAGGCGATCGAGCTCAGGACATATCCCCACCCTGGCCACGCGGCTGATCCCGGTAACGGCAATCGAGATCGCATGCTGGATGCCCTTGAAGACGGTGCCCACGAGGACCTACGGGAAACGCGCGTCTTGTACGATACCGGACCACGCTTTGTCTCTGGCTTCATGCCGCTGGCCGGTCTCTGGCCCGCCGGACAGATGTTCTCACGAGTTATCGTCAGTCACGGTGATCAGGATCATGCCGGTGGCGTGGCGGCGCTTGCCGAGCATAGGGTAGGTGAGTGGTTAGCGCCGAGAGGGGAGCGCATCGGGCATTCATCTAAGGCCTGTGTCGCCGGACAGCGCTGGACAAGTGGCGGTGTCGTCTTCCAGGTACTCTGGCCGCCGGCAGGTCCGCTCGATTCGCTGTCCGCGAACGATCGTTCCTGTGTGCTGCTGGTACGTCTTGGTGATCAGGCGATCTTGATCACCGGTGACGCCGGGCGAGCGGTGGAACATCGTTTACTGCCTAGCTTGCCCGAGCAGATCGATGTACTGATCGCCGGGCATCATGGCAGCCTCACCAGTTCCGGGCCGGCCTTCGTGGCGGCGACGAACCCTTCTCAGGTCATCTTCAGCGCGGGTCGCGACAATCGCTTCGGTCACCCGGCTCCAGAGGTGGTGCGCCGTTTTCGCAGACAAGGCAGCTGTCTTTGGAATACTGCGCTCGACGGGGCGGTGACACTCACCATGACGCCGGGCGTGACGCCCGTGCTGATGGCGGAACGCCAGCCGAGCTGGCGCCGTGGTGTCGATGGCGGCTGCCATGGGGTAGAATCGCGTCCCTAGACTGACGGCCGATGGCGTCTCCGGCGGTCATGGCATTAGGGAGACTCTTGTATGGATATGCTCGGCGCTCTGGAAGTCGGTGGTTGGCTGATGTTGCCGCTACTGGGTTGTTCTCTGGTGGCTACCGTGATCATTATCGAGCGGCTTTGGACGCTGCGGGCCTCACGCATCGCACCGGCGGGGCTGGGGGGCGAGGTCTGTGCTCTGGTCGCCGAAGGGCAGGTCAACCTTTACTGGCTGGAAAGCCATTCACCGCTTGGGGGGGTGCTGGCCGCCGGACTTCGCAATACCCGCCTCGGACATGATCAGGTGCGCGCTCGCCTGCAGCAGGCCGCCGTCGCGGTGATCCACGATATGGAACGCTTCCTGAGCCCGCTGGGCACCATCGCCGCGATCACCCCTCTGATCGGCTTGCTGGGTACCGTGATCGGAATGATCGAGGTCTTCTCGGTGCTGGTCAGTGCGGAAGGCCCGGGGCGCACCGCAGACCTTGCCGGCGGGATTTCCCAGGCGCTGGTAACGACCGCCGCCGGCCTGACGGTGGCGATTCCGGCGCTGATGTTTCATCGCTTCTTCCAGCGTCGGGTCGAAGATATCACCGTTCGCATGGAAGAGCAGGCCAGTCAGCTGGTGGACTTTCTGGCGCACCACCCGGGCGAGCTGAATCTGACCGAGCGTGACGAGGCGTCCGGTCGAGGAGTGCGCAGCGCATGAAGTTTCCGCGCCGTCGCCGGGATCCGGTGGAAATCAATCTGACACCCTTGATCGATGTGGTGTTTCTGCTGTTGATCTTCTTCATGGTGTCGACCACCTTCGAAACCCGCCAGGCACTTGAAATCGAACTCCCCGAAAGCACCAGTGCCGCGCCGGCCGATACCGCGCCTGTGGTGCTTTCGATCACCGCCGCCGGTGACTATCAGCTTGGCGATACAACCGTCGAACAGGATGACCTGGCGACGGCACTGTCGTCCCGGGCAGAAGATGCCAGGGCCCATGGCCTGGTCATCGAAGCCGATGGGAGAGTCGCTCACAGCCGCGTGGTGGCCGCTCTCGACCAGGCGTCCGCTCAGGGCATTACCCGTGTACGTATCGCCACCCGCAAGGCAACCGATCCTACCAATCAAGCGGAGACACTGTGACCTACGATTCAGGATGGGCTCTCTACAAACGCCTGCTCGACTATGTCAGGCCCTATTGGCGCTCCTTCATGCTGGCTGTGGTCGGCTATGCCATCTATGCGGCGTCAAGCACGGCCCTCGCCGAGATGATGAAGCGCTTGATCGATGGCATCCAGAATCCGGATGCGGCGTTTCGACTCTTCCTGCCGCTTTTCGTGGTCGGCATGTTCGCCGCTCGCGGGCTGGGGACCTTTCTCGGCACCTACTTCATGAGTCAGGTAGCTCGTAATGTGGTGCATGCGCTGCGCTGCGATGTCTTCAACCACATGCTGCATCTGCCGGGACGCTTCTTCGACGAGCACTCCAGCGGTCAGCTGGTCTCGCGGGTGACCTATCACGTCGAGCAGGTCACAGGCGCCGCCAGCAACGCCATCACCGTAATTCTGCGTGAAGGTCTCTTCGTGATCGGTCTGCTCAGCTACCTGCTGTGGACCAATGCAATGCTGACGCTGGTGTTCTTGACGGTCACGCCGCTGATTGCGCTGGTGGTCAGCTACGCCAGTAAGCGCTTCCGGCGCCTGTCCCAGCGTATCCAGCGTTCCATGGGTGATGTCACGCATGTGGCGTCGGAGGCATTGTCCGGGTATCGGGTAGTACGCACTCATGGGGCCGAAGCCTATGAAAAGCGTCGCTTCGCTCAGGCAAGCGATGAAAATCGTCGCCAGAGCATGAAGGAAGCGCTGACCAAGGGCATCAGCACGCCGGTGATTCAGCTGTTGGTGGCGCTGGCGCTGGCGGGGCTTGTCTGGCTCGCCATGTCACCGGCATTGCTTGATGACATGACGCCAGGCGAATTCGTGGCCTTTATCACCGCGGCTTCATTGATGGCCAAGCCTGTGCGCCAGTTGACCGACGTCAACAGTGCGATTCAGAAGGGCATCGCCGCCTCCGGCGAGCTGTTCGGCCTGATCGAGGAGCCGACTGAACCCGATCAGGGAACGACCGAGCCGGAGCGGCTGAAAGGGCGAGTACGCTTCGATGACGTGCGCTTCAGTTATGCCGACGGCGAGAATGAGGTGCTCAAGGGCATTCAGCTTGAGGTAGCGCCCGGTGAGATGATTGCGATCGTTGGGCGTTCCGGCAGCGGTAAATCGACGCTGGTCAATCTGTTGCCGCGTTTCTATCGACCCACGCAAGGCGCGATTACGCTCGATGGCGTGGCGCTGGATGACTTCAAGCTGTCGCCACTACGGCGCCAGATCGCACTGGTCTCCCAGCAGGTGACCCTCTTCAACACCACCATTGGTCAGAACATTGCCTATGGTGTCGATGACCCCGATCAGGACGCTATCGAAGCCGCGGCCCGTGCCGCCTTTGCCCATGATTTCATCATGGAGATGCCTAAAGGGTATGACACGCCGGTAGGCGACAATGGGGTGATGCTCTCCGGTGGCCAGCGACAGCGGCTGGCGATCGCGCGTGCAATCTTCAAGGATGCGCCGCTGCTGGTGCTCGATGAGGCGACCTCGGCGCTGGATAGCGAGTCTGAGCGCTATATTCAACAGGCGCTTGAAGAGGTGTGTCGCGGGCGCACTACCTTTGTTATCGCTCATAGGCTCTCTACCATCGAGCGTGCGGATCGCATCCTGGTGATGGAGCAGGGCGAGGTCGTCGAGCAGGGCAGTCATGCGGAATTGATCGCCAGAGGTGGCGCTTACGCAGCCTTGCACCAGCTGCAGTTTCAGGACGCGCCATGAAACGGTGGCGTCGGTTCACTGAACGTCTTGGTGAGGCACTCTTGAATGCCTGGTACGGCGATGCCGCCTGGCTTTCTCTGCTGAGACCGCTAGAGGCAATCTATTGCCGCCAGGTGACGCGTCGTCTGGCCGAGGCACGGTCTGGCAGACGAGCGGTTCATCAGCTGAGCGTGCCGGTCATCGTGGTCGGCAACCTGACCCTTGGCGGTACCGGCAAGTCACCGCTGGTGGCGTGGTTGGCAAGATATCTTGGCGAGCAGGGCTATCGCCCGGGCATTCTGTCGCGTGGCTATCGCGGCAAGAGCGCCGATTATCCGCTGCGGGTCACTGAGACGACGCCAGTCGAGATCTGTGGTGATGAGCCCTTGATGCTGGCGGCGCAGACGGGTGTGCCGGTGATGGTCGATCCCAGGCGGGCCCGCGGAGCCGAGCGACTACTCGATGAGGGCTGCGATATTCTGATCAGTGATGATGGCCTTCAGCATCTGGCGCTTGGCCGTGATATGGAGCTGGTGGTGGTCGACGGTCAGCGGGGCTTTGGCAATGGTCGCTGCCTGCCCGCCGGTCCGTTGCGCGAACCGCTCTCGAGGCTAGCAAGCATTGATGCGCTGGTGGTCAATGGCGCCGACCCCGATGCGATAGCTGGTGGTCAGGGGGCGGCGCAGCGCTATCAGATGACGCTTGCGCCAGTGGTCTGGCGTCGTCTCAGCGACGATGTGCGTCTGCCGCTGTCGCCCTTGCCCTTCGCCTCCCGGGTTCACGGTCTGGCGGGCATCGGCAATCCGCCGCGCTTCTTCGCTACTCTCGAGGGGCTGGGGCTCGAGGTGATGCCGCATCCCAAGCCCGACCACCATCGCTTTACGTCCCAGGACCTGTCCTTTGATGATGAAGCGCCGGTGATAATGACCGCCAAAGACGCCGTCAAGTGCCGAGGCTTCGCCGATACGCGCTGCTGGGCGCTGGACGTCGAAGCCCGGCCTTCATCAGGCTTCATCGAATGGTTTGCCATCCAACTCGACGCGCTGACGCGTGTCCCGCAAGGGGAAAGACAATGATGGATAAGGAATTGCTGGCCATGCTGGTCTGTCCGCAGTGCCAGGGCAAGCTCAAGTACGACCGTGAAAACGCCGAGCTCAAGTGTCACTTCGATGGCTTGGCGTTCCCGATCCGTGATGATATCCCGGTCATGTTGACCGAGGAAGCCCGGGTCATGGGCGTCGACGAGAAACTGGGCAAGTCTGGCGCGCCGAATCGCGGCGAGGCAGGAGGGCCGGCATGAGCGATTTCGTCGCGGTGATCCCGGCGCGCTTCGCCTCCAGTCGCCTGCCCGGCAAGCCGTTGCTCGATATCGCCGGCGAGCCGATGGTGGTGCGAGTCTGGCGCCAGGCGCTTGCCAGCCAGGCCAGCCGGGTGGTGGTTGCCACCGACGATACGCGCATTCGTGAGGTGGCCGAAGCGGCGGGCGCCGAGGTGGTGATGACCGCCGCCGATCATCCCTCCGGCACCGACCGACTCGCCGAGGTGGCTAAGCGCCTGGGGCTCGCCGAGGATGCCATCCTGGTCAATGTCCAGGGCGACGAGCCGCTGCTGCCGCCAAGCCTGATCGATCAGGTAGCCACTCGACTCGAAGAAGACACTGAGGCCTCCATCGCGACCCTGGGCGAGCCGATCAGCGATGTCGACATGCTGTTCAACCCCAACGTGGTCAAGGTGGTGCGTGATTTCACGGGTCGCGCGCTATATTTCTCGCGCGCACCCATCCCGTGGGATAGAGAGAGCTTCGCTAGCCGGCCGGCACTGCTCGAACACGATGCCTGGCTACGCCATATCGGGCTCTATGCCTATCGTGCCAGCTTCCTGGCCGCCTATCGCCACTGGGCGCCCGCGCCGCTGGAGCAGCTCGAGCAGCTCGAGCAGCTGCGTGCCCTGCAGCACGGCCATCGTATTCAGGTCGCCCTTGCCAGCGAGCCGCATCCCGCAGGTGTGGATACCGAAGACGATCTTGAACGCGTGCGAGCGCTGTTTGCCGATGCCGCCATGCCGCCAGTATCCGATAGCAGGTCACATGAAGGCACTCAACCCGACCACAAGGAGCGCTGAGATGCGCGTGCTGTTTGTCTGTCTTGGCAATATCTGTCGTTCACCGACCGCCGAGGGCATACTGAGACATAAACTTGAGGAGGCAGGGCTTGCTGGGCGTGTGACCATCGATTCCTGCGGTACCGGCGACTGGCATGTGGGCAAGGCGCCGGATCGCCGCGCTACTGCGGCCGCCGCGAGCCGCGGGATTGACCTCAGCGCTATCAGGGCACGCCAGCTCGACCGAGCCGATTTCGAGCGCTTCGATTATTTGCTGGCCATGGATCACGGCAACTTGGCCGACCTTTCGGCCATGCGCCCCAAGGGCTGTGATGCTCATGTAGGGCTGTTCCTCGATTTCGCCGGGCGAGAAGGAGAAGCCGTGCCTGATCCTTACTATGGCGCTGAAGATGGCTTCGGTGAGGTGCTTGACTTGGTTGAGGCTGCCGCCGATGGATTGGTCGAGGATCTGCGTAAGCGGCTGGGCGCTGCGTCGTGAGTCTCGTCTGGCACGCGCATCACGATCTCAGCAGGGCCAATACGCTTGGCTTGCCTTGTGTGGCCGAGCGCTTCGCGGCGCCTTCGACCCCTGATGAGCTCGCCGCGATCCTGGCTGATGCCCGTGAGGCGGGTTGGTCGATCACGGTCCTGGGTGGGGGCAGTAACCTGATCCTGGGCGACTGGTTGCCTGGCTTGGTGATCCGCCCTGAATTCGCCGGCTTCCGCTGCGAGACGCTCGATGATCAGCGGGTGAGGGTGCATGTCGATGCCGGCATGAACTGGCATGAGCTGGTCATGACCCTCGCCGGGCAGGGCCTGTGGGGGATCGAGAATCTGGCACTGATTCCCGGCCAGTGTGGTGCAGCCCCGATCCAGAATATCGGTGCCTATGGCGCCGAACTCGCGGATGTCCTGGAGCGCGTGCATCTGGTCTATCTGGCCGATGGTCGTGAGCAGGTGCTCGAGGCCGTCGACTGCACTTTTGGCTACCGTGATAGCATCTTCAAGAGAGCCCTGGATGGCCAGGTGGTAATTACCCGCCTGGAGCTTTGTCTGACCACTCAAGCATCTCCACGCCTGGGGTATGGCGACCTGCAAAGCCGTGTGGGCGCTGATCCCACACCGCTGCAAGTGGCCAAGGCTGTCTGCGCGCTTCGCCGAGAGAAGCTTCCCGACCCCACAGTGCTTGCCAATGCCGGCAGTTTCTTCAAGAACCCGGTGGTTGAGGCCGGTCTGATGCAACGGCTACTCGAGCACTATCCTGACATGCCGCACTTTTCTCAGCCCGGTGGCCATTACAAGCTGGCGGCCGGCTGGCTGATCGATCAGTGTGGGCTCAAGGGGTGTCGCGAGGGCGCCTTCGGCGTGCATGACCGCCAGGCACTGGTGCTGGTCCATCATGGTGGGGGAGATGCCGAGGGCCTGATTGACTTTGCGAACAGCATTGCCGCTAAGGTCAAGACACACTTTGGCGTGGAACTGGAACGGGAGCCCCGGATGGTAGGGTTCATCGAATAAGCAGAAGCCAGATTTCTTGCACAAAAAACGCCCGCGGACCGAGTCCGCGGGCGTTTTTTTGGCTACCTGTCAGTGATGGCCCGGGTCTCCCCGGGCCTGCCGATCAGGACTGGCTATCTTCCGTCTTGCCTTGTTGCTCACGACGACGGATCTCGCGCGGGTCGTTGTGAGCGCGGCGACGGCGACGCGCCTTGGGCTGCTGGGCATCGGCTTCTGACGCCTCGGCCTTCGGCGCTTCCTGCTTCGGCGCTTCCTGCTTCGGCGCTTCCTGCTTCGGGGCTTCCTGCTTTGGTGCCTCGGCTTTCGGCGCTTCCTGCTTCGGAGCCTCTTGCTTCGGGGCCTCGGCCTTCGGGGCTTCCTGCTTCGGCGCTTCCTGTTTCGGGGCTTCCTGCTTTGGTGCCTCGGCTTTCGGGGCTTCCTGCTTCGGGGCTTCCTGCTTTGGTGCCTCGGCTTTCGGCGCTTCCTGCTTCGGCGCTTCGGCTTTCGGGGCTTCCTGCTTCGGGGCTTCCTGCTTCGGCGCTTCCTGTTTCGGGGCTTCCTGCTTTGGTGCCTCGGCTTTCGGCGCTTCCTGCTTCGGGGCTTCCTGCTTTGGTGCCTCGGCTTTCGGCGTTTCCTGCTTCGGCGCTTCGGCTTTCGGGGCTTCCTGCTTCGGGGCTTCCTGCTTCGGAGCCTCTGCTTTTGGAGCCTCTGCTTTTGGAGCCTCTGCTTTTGGAGCCTCTGCTTTCGGGGCCTCCTGCTTCGGGGCCTCTTGCTTCGGGGCCTCTTGCTTCGGCGCCTCTTGCTTCGGCGCTTCCTGCTTCGAGGCCTCTTGCTTCGGCGCTTCCTGCTTCGGAGCCTCTGCTTTCGGTGCCTCTTGCTTCGGCGCTTCCTGCTTCGGGGCCTCTGCCTTGGGCGCTTCCTGCTTCGGGGCCTCTGCCTTGGGCGCTTCCTGCTTCGGAGCCTCTGCTTTCGGTGCCTCTTGCTTCGGCGCTTCCTGCTTCGGGGCCTCTGCCTTGGGCGCTTCCTGCTTCGGGGCCTCTGCCTTGGGCGCTTCCTGCTTCGGGGCCTCTGCCTTGGGCGCTTCCTGCTTCGGAGCCTCTGCTTTCGGTGCCTCTTGCTTCGGCGCTTCTTGCTTCGGGGCCTCTTGCTTCGGTGCCTCGGCTTTTGGCGCTTCCTGTTCAGGCGCTGACTCAGCCTGCTGTGCTTCCGCTTGCAGACGTTTTTGTTCCGCTTCGGCCTGCGGGTTTAGCGCCTGCTTGCGCGTCCGGTTACGCGGATTGTTGCGCGTGCGCTTGGGTTTGCCATCGCTCTTGGCGATTTCCTTGGCAGGTTGGTCGACCTGGTTAGACTTATCGGCCGGCTGAGGCTTCTTCTCGGACTGCTGGGGCTTGTCCTTGCGCTCACCCTGGTTGGGTTTCTTGTCACCTTGCGTGTTATTGCCCTGGGGCTTGTCGTTCTGGCCTTTGTCGTTCTGGGGCTTGTCGCTCTGGGGCTTGTCATTCTGGGGCTTCTCACCCTGGCCCTTGGCAGAAGGCTTCTGCTGACGACGATCGTCATCCTGGCGTCCGCGGCCGCGATTGCCGCCCTGGCGGTTGCCGTCGCTGCGACCCTCTGCCTTGGTATCACGGTTATCACTGTTGCCGTCGCCACGGTTATCAGGCTTCTTGTTGCCTTGATTGCGGTTGTCGTCACGGCCGCGGCGGTTATTATTGCCCCCGCGTCCACCTCGACCGCCACGGTTGGTGCGATCCTGGCGTGATTCGCTGTCCTGATCGTCGCTGCGATCGCTGGCCTGAGACGTTTCCGTCTGCTGCTTATTGCCGCTGGTTTGGGTGCCGGTCTGGCTACCTGCTTGCGTGTCCGTCGACGCGGAGGAGCTTTCGCCGCTGCCGAGCAGCTTGCTGATGCCCTTGAACAAGCGAGAGATGACACCGCTTTCCTCGACGATCGCTGCCTTGGCTGTCGACGTGGGCGCCTTGGTTTCGGGAGCCGCAGGCTCTTCCTTCAGTGAAGAAGGGGCGGGTGCCGTGTGGACGACACTCTTGACCGCGGCTTCGGCGCGCTGCACCGGTTTGGCGATGCTTTCATCCTGTTCCTTGCCGACATCGCTATCGGTGGGCAGCTCGTAGCTGGATTTGATCGAGTCGTCATCGTCGACGTGGTCATCGCGAAGGCGCTGAACGTCGTAGTGAGGTGTGTCCATCTCCGGGTTGGGCAGTACCAGCAGACGCACACCCTGGCGGCGCTCGATTTCGGCGAGTACAGCACGCTTTTCATTGAGCAGATAGGTAGCAACCGGTACCGGCAGGATGGCGCGGATCTGGGCGCTGCGCTCCTTCATCGCCTCTTCTTCGAGCAGGCGCATGACGGAAAGTGACAGCGAGCGCACGTCACGGATGGTGCCTTGCCCGTCGCAGCGCGGGCAGACGCCGCCGCTGGTCTCGCCAAGTGATGGGCGCAGACGCTGGCGCGACATCTCCATCAGGCCGAAGCGTGAGATGCGGCCGATCTGGACGCGGGCGCGATCGAGCTTGAGGGCATCGCGCATGCGATTCTCGACTTCACGCTGGTTACGCGCCGGGCTCATGTCGATGAAATCGATGACCACCAGGCCGCCGATATCGCGCAGGCGCAGCTGACGAGCGATCTCGTCGGCCGCCTCGCTGTTGGTCTGCAGCGCGGTTTCCTCGATGTCGCTACCGCGGGTCGCGCGCGCCGAGTTGATGTCGATCGAGACCAGTGCCTCGGTATGGTCGATGACGATCGAGCCGCCCGAGGGCAGTTTTACTTCACGCTGATAAGCCGTCTCGATCTGGGATTCGATCTGGAAACGCGAGAACAACGGCACTTCGTCGGCGTAAAGCTTGATCTTCTGCTGGTAGGAGGGCATGACCTGACGGATGAAAGCCAGGGCTTCTTCATGCACCTCGGGGCTGTCGATCAAGACCTCGCCGATATCGTTGCGCAGGTAGTCGCGCATGGCGCGGATGATGACGTTGGATTCCCGATAGATCAGGAAGGGCGCGGGGCGCTTGCCGGCTTCCTCGGTAATCGATTCCCACACCTGTGCCAGGTAGTCCAGATCCCACTGCAGCTCTTCGGAAGAGCGGCCGATACCCGCCGTGCGCACGATCACACCCATCTTGTCAGGCAGGGTGAGCTGGCCCATGGCCTCTTTTAGCTGTGCCCGCTCTTCGCCTTCGATGCGGCGAGAGATGCCGCCGGCGCGAGGATTGTTGGGCATCAGGACCAGAAAGCGGCCGGCCAGGCTGATAAAGGTGGTCAGAGCGGCGCCCTTGTTGCCGCGCTCCTCTTTATCGACCTGAACAATGACTTCCTGGCCTTCCTTGAGTACTTCCTTGATATTGGGGCGCCCACTGGGCTCCTTGCTGAAGTACTCGCGGGAGATCTCCTTGAGGGGCAGGAAACCGTGGCGGTCAGCGCCGAAGTCGACGAAGGCGGCTTCAAGGGAGGGTTCTACGCGGGTGATCTTGCCGCGATAGATATTGGCTTTCTTCTGTTCCCGGGCACCGGACTCGATGTCCAGATCGTACAGGCGTTGTCCATCGACCAGTGCGACCCGCAGCTCTTCTGGCTGGGTCGCGTTGATGAGCATCCGTTTCATGTTGTCTCGCTTGCAGTCGCGCACCGGATGGCGCCCTTAAGCGGTCGACGAAGGCGAACCTCTGGGTGCTGCGTGCTTGTGCTCAGCGCATGTCGCGGATGCGTGTGCGCCCGGCTCGGGCAGTGGGTAGGTCCCATGGCTGTTCGAGCGTGATCATGTTGAGTACGCGACGGTGGCGAGACATGTTTCGGCGGGCATAACGCCCTGCCGGCCCCGCTGACAACCGCCAGACACCTGGCATACATCGATTCGCCAACGCCGGCCTCCGGCTCGCTATTGAGTATTCCCGTGGCCTGCGGGTCGTCCCGTCTTGGGGTACGGCCCGGGGTCCGGGCGTGGCGTTCAAGTTTCGCTTTCTTCTTACAGTGGCGCCGCAACCCTGATTCGAGCAGTCGTCTTGGCGGCCAGATTCGTGTCGCTCTGGCCTGCTTGTCTAATGTGCAGGCGCGTTTTGAGGCGCTATTGGCCCTATTCGAACGAGTTGGAAATATACCAGCAATGCCCAAAAGCAGCAATTGGCGCAGCAATGGCGTGGGTGCGGTAGAATGGGCGGATTAATTGAACGCAAGACACGATCAGTCGAGACGGAGTAACGAATGGCCGAGGGGCGAGAAGTACAGTGGATTGAGGTCACCGAGGGCCAGGTAGGGCAGCGAATCGATAATTTCCTGCGTACCCGACTGAAAGGAGCGCCTAAAGCGCTGATATACAAGATCGTTCGCAAGGGCGAGGTCAGGGTCAACAAGAAACGGGTCAAGGTAGATTATCGGCTCGAACTCAATGACTTGGTGCGGGTCCCACCGCTGCGACTGGCGCCGGAAGTGGCGGTGCGTGAGGTGAGTGACAACCTGCGCAACTTGCTGGCCGGCAGTGTGTTGGTCGAGGGGCCGGGGTGGCTGGTGATCAACAAGCCTTCAGGACTTGCCGTTCACGGTGGCAGTGGCGTCAAGATTGGTCTGATCGAGGCTTTGCGTCAGGTGCGCGAGGATCTGGATTTCCTTGAACTGGTGCATCGTCTGGATCGCGATACCTCGGGTTGTCTGCTGCTGGCCAAATCCCGCCCCGCCCTGTTATCCCTTAATGAGTCCCTCAAGGGGCGCAAGATGGATAAACAGTATCTGGCGTTGGTGGCGGGGCGCTGGCCGGCTCGGCGTGACTACGTTAGCGCTCGCCTGGATCGCTTCGAGGCCGGTAACGGCGAGCGCCGAGTGCGCGTCGACCCGGCCGGAAAAGTCTCTCGTACCCGCTTTGGCGTGCGGGAGACCTTTGCCAACGCCACATTGATCGAAGCTGAGCCGGTTACCGGGCGTACCCACCAGATTCGCGTCCACGCCGCTCATGCCGGTCATCCGCTTCTGGGTGATGACAAGTACGGTACGCGAAGTGGGGAGGCGCTGGCCGGCCGATTGGGGTTGGGTCGCCTTTTCCTGCATGCCGCGTCACTGACCTTTCCGGAGCCTGACAGTGGGCGCCCTGTGCACGTCAAGGCGCCGTTGGGCGAGGAGCTCAATGCCGTGTTGGAGCGGGCGCGCCAGCAATCCTGAAACAGAGGTCTGTATCTTCATGTGGGCAAATCGGTAAGCGACAAGGGTAGGTTATGCGTTATCGACTAGTGATCTTTGATTGGGATGGCACCCTGATGGATTCCGAGGCGCGAATTGTCGCCTGCATGCAGGCGGCGGCAAGGGATGCAGGCTGGGGCGAGTTGCGCGGTGAGGCGGTCAGCGACATTATCGGTCTCGGTCTGCCGGAAGCCATTGCTCGGATGTGCCCGGGTATTACGGCTGAACAGGCCGAGCGGTTGCGTGAACGCTATGCCCATCATTTTGTGGCTGCCGAGGCCGAGCCGTTGTCATTTTTCCCTGGCGTCGAAGCCGGGGTGGCAAGGCTTCGTGAGTACCCTGAGGCGAGACTGGCGGTCGCTACCGGCAAGAGTCGTCGCGGGCTTGATCGGGTCTTTGCCGAAAGCGGCAGCGGCGCCTGGTTTCATGCCAGTCGCACTGCCGATGAGACACACTCCAAGCCGCATCCACGCATGCTGGAAGAGCTTCTTGCAGAGTTCGGGGTTCCGGTGGAAGAAGCCGTCATGGTGGGCGACACCGAATACGACCTGGAGATGGCCAGGGGGCTGTCGATGGACCGTGTGGCCATGACTTATGGTGTGCACGCCCCCCAGCGGCTGGCGGCCAGTCAACCCACGTTTACTACCGACAGTTTCGCCGGGCTGATCGACTGGCTAACCCATTGAACGCTGGCCTACCGACCCGCCCGTGCTGATGGCTCTACCCGCTGGCCGCTTGTGATACCGATGACAGTCGCTGTCGCTGTTCATTCGGCTTTGCGATGACGCCAGTGCCATGATGCCCTTATGGTGAAATACCCCCTTTTTGATCCCGAGCAGGATGCCCATGAGTGACGATAAACCGCAGGATCGCTGGACCCAAGGGCCGGAGTTGAGCCCGGAAGAGGCAAGGCGTGTTGAACAGACGGCCGCTGAGGGACAGGGGGGCGAAGACGGTGACGATGCTGAGACGCTGCGAGAGCGCCAGCGTCTGGCCCAGCTCGAGATGATGGATCGCTGGATTGGTGGCGTGCTCTCGGAGCAACGCCGTTCGCGTCGCTGGAAGCTGTTCTTTCGTTTTCTGTTCGCGGCCCTGATCCTTACGATGATTGGAACGACCTTTTACAGCCTCTACCGGGCGGCGCAGCCTGCGGTGGTGGCCGGGCAGCACCTGGGGGTCGTCGAGGTCGAAGGCGTCATTGATAGTCAGTCACGGGCTAACGCCGAGCGCATCATCAAGGGCCTGAGGCGGGCCTGGGAGGCCCCGAGTGCGCAAGCCGTGGTGCTGCATATCAATAGCCCGGGTGGCAGTCCTGTTCAGTCGCAACGTATCTATGACGAGATCAGGCGACTAAGAGGACAGGGGAATAAACCTATCATTGCGGTCGTTGAGGACATCGGTGCCAGCGGCGCCTATTATATCGCCGCCGCTGCCGACGAGATCGTTGCCGCGCCGGCGAGCCTGGTGGGGTCGATCGGGGTCATCTTCTCGGGCTTTGGTCTGGAGGAGGCCATCAGTCGATTAGGGGTGGAGCGTCGGGTCTTCACGGCCGGCGACAACAAGGCTTTCCTGGATCCCTTCAAGGATATTTCACCCGAGCAGCGCGCGTTCTGGCAGGGCGTGCTCGATACCACGCACCGCCAGTTCATCGAAGACGTCAAAGCGGGGCGCGGTGATCGCCTGGCCGATGACCCTGCGCTGTTCTCGGGGCTGGTATGGACGGGGCAGCAGGCCCTCGATCTGGGGCTTGTGGATCGCCTGGACACGCTCGAAGGCGTCGCTCGCAAGCGGCTGGAGACACCGCGGATCAAGGATTACACCCCAGGACTTGATCCCCTCGATCGTCTTACACGGCGATTCGGGCAAGTGGCAGCCGAATGGATGGGGTTGCCACAGGCCCAATCGCCGGTCCGCTATCAGGCTTATTGAGGCTTTTCAGGAGCTGGTTGCTACCCCAGAGGGTCAAGGTCAGCGTCCCGCAGCATGGCACACAGGCGAATCAACGGCAGGCCGATTAGACTATTGGGATCGTCGCCCTCAAGGCGTTCGAAGAGGGCGACGCCCAGGCCCTCCATGCGAAAGCTGCCGGCGCTGTCGAGCGGTTGCTCACGGGCGACGTAGCGGGCGATCTCGTCCTCTCCGAGGCGGCGAAACAGCACATCGAAGGTCTCGTGAGCCAGCCAGTGACGCCCGCCGGCGGTATCGAGCAGCGCCAGGCCGGTCATGAAGCGCACGCGCTGGCCCGAAAAGCGGGCCAGCTGGGCGCGGGCCGCGTCTTCGCTGCCGGGCTTGCCGAGAATCTCACCGTCGAATACCGCGACCTGGTCGGAGCCGATGATCAGGTGATGCGAAAAGGTCTCGGCCAGGCGACTGGCCTTTTCGAGCGCCAGTCGATGGACCAAAGCCTCAGGGGATTCGCCGGGGCGGGGCGTCTCGTCGATCTCAGGCTTCGCCCAGGTGAAGGGTAAGCCCAAGCGCTCGAGCAGTTGTCGGCGCCAGGGGGAGCTCGATGCGAGAATCAAGCGGGTCATGGAGTCTCCTGAGGGATGTGAAAGCGCGTGGTGTTAGGCGGGTAAGTCTGCCCCGCGAAGCGAGAGAGGTACAGCCTTGCCATGATGCTTTGACACCCGGCGGGGGAGTGCCTATCATTGCGCGCCTATGTTGACCACACGACTTCCCTTGAAGGTTGAGCCCCATAAGCTCGCCGCCAACGCCGAACATCTCGAAGGCCTTCTGGCCCTCGACAAGTTTGCGCGCCTAGCTGAAGATGCCGGGCCCCAGCAGGGCGATTGTCAAGTCTGGCTTGACTTCGCCGTCGACACTCAAGGGCGTCGAGTGATTGAGGGTCGGTTAGAAGCCGATGTTCAGCTGCCCTGCCGGCGCTGTATGGAGCCAATACCGACTCACGTCAGTAGCGAGTTCCTGCTGGGTGTGGTCAGCAGCGATGCGCTTGCCGCCGAGCTGCCGAGCACCCATGAGCCGGTAGTGGTAGAAGAAGAACAGCTGAATCTCCTGTCGGTGATCGAGGATGAATTGATCCTCAGTCTGCCGCAGGTGATTTACCACGACGAGTCGCAGTGTCGCGTCTCGTCAGACCAGCTGAGCAGCGGCGACGCGTCCGAGGCCTCGGCAACGCCTGCTGATAGCCCTTTTGATGTGCTGCGCACCTTGAAAGGCAAACCCTGATAGATCATCGATGCACTCTGGAGTGAAATCCCATGGCAGTTCAAAAGAGCCGTAAGACCCGTTCCAAGCGTGGCATGCGTCGTGCCCACGACTCACTGACCGCACCGACCCTGTCCCAGGACAAGGAAACCGGCACCACTCATCGTCGTCACCATGTGGCAGCCGACGGTTTCTATCGTGGTCGCCAGGTCGTCGAAGCGTAAATCAGTGCTTCGGCTGGCGGCGCTCAGCTTATTGACGTGAGAATCGCCATCGACGCGATGGGCGGGGACTTCGGTCCCCGTGCCACCGTGTCGGCCTCCGTCCGGGCCCTGCAAGCCCATCCCCATTTGCATCTGTGCCTATTTGGCCAGCAGCCTGCCCTTGATGACGCCCTCGCGCACCTGTCGCGAAATGATGCGTCTATACTTTCCCGTTTGACCCTGCACCACTGCCCAGATGTTATCGCCGAGGATGCCAAGCCCTCGAGCGCCCTGCGCGGATCCAAGGATTCGAGCCTTTCCAGGATGCTCGACTTTGTGGCCACCGGTGATGCTCATGCGGCTGTATCCGCAGGCAATACGGGTGCCTTGATGGCGTTGTCGCGTCGCGCCTTGGGTACCGTTGCGGGTATTCCGCGTCCGGCGATCAGCACTGCCGTGCCGACACGCGGCAAGGGGCGTTGCTATCTGCTGGATCTTGGCGCCAACGTCGAGGCCGATGCTGAGCGGCTGGTCGATTTCGCGCTGATGGGCGAAGTCATGGCGAGATGTATCGATGGCCTGGAAAAGCCCCGGATCGCACTGCTCAATGTGGGAATCGAGGGTACCAAGGGCACTGCCAGTGTGCGCGAGGCGGATGCACGTTTACGTGATTTTCCGCATCTGGATTATCGTGGGTTTATCGAAGGCGATGGTATCTACTCTGGCCTTGTAGATGTGGTAGTGTGCGACGGTTTCGTTGGCAATGCCGTGCTCAAGGCGAGCGAAGGGCTGGCGAAGATGTTGATTCAGCGGGTTCAGCAGACCTTTGAGGCGCACTGGAGTAGTCGCCTTGTGGGGCTTCTGGCACGCCCAGCGCTTAGGCGTCTGCGCGGCGAGTTGAATCCGGTTCGATACAATGGCGCCAGTCTGTTGGGGCTTAATGGCATCGTGGTCAAGAGTCATGGTGGGGCCGATGCCACCGGCTTTGCCCATGCCATTTCGCGAGCCATCAAGGAAGTCAGCGAAGACTTGCCGTCGCAGCTGGCTCATGAGCTTGGGGAAAGACGTCCTGTTATCGCGTCGGTCGCGTGCGGCCGACGCGATAGCGGGATGGACGCCCGCTGTCGGACCAACGAATAGAAGACGTAAAGGTGAAAGTCATGACGCAATCCCTGGCTCTCGTGTTCCCAGGGCAGGGCTCCCAGCAGGTAGGTATGATGCGGGAGCTGGCCGAGCGATACAGTGTGGTGCGAACCACCTTCGAAGAGGCCTCCGACGCTCTAGGCTATGATCTGTGGCATGTTGTCCAGGAAGGGCCTGCCGAGAATCTGGATGCTACTGCTTGCACGCAGCCTGCGTTGCTGACGGCCAGTGTTGCCATCTGGCGCGTCTGGCAGGAACTTGAAGGCCCGCGCCCCGGCAGCATGGCTGGGCATAGCCTTGGCGAATACAGTGCCATGGTATGTGCTGGTGTATTGCCCTTTGCTGAAGGCGTGCGACTGGTCAAGCTTCGTGGTGAAGCGATGCAGGAAGCGGTGCCGGCGGGCACGGGTGGCATGGCGGCTATTCTTGGGCTGGATGACACGGCTGTTGAGCAGGCCTGTCGTGAGGCAGCCCAAGGTGAGGTGGTCGCCGCGGTCAATTACAATGCGCCGGGACAGGTCGTGATTGCTGGCGGCAAGGCGGCAGTGGATCGTGCCATTGCCCTCTGTCAGCAGGCGGGTGCTAAACGTGCGCTGCCGCTGCCAGTGTCGGTTCCCTCGCACTGCGATCTTATGCGCCCAGCCGCCGACCGTCTGGCGAGTGCCATGCAAGACATCGACATGCGCCCGCCACGCTATACCGTGGTGCAGAACGTTGACGCTCAGGCGCACGCCGATGTTGATACCCTGCGTACCCGGCTGGTCGAGCAGCTTTATCAGCCGGTACGCTGGACCTCCTGCATTGAGGCCATGGCGGGGCAGGGAGCTGAAGTGTTTATCGAGTGTGGTCCCGGCAAGGTGTTGACCGGTCTTGGCAAGCGTATCAATCGTTCCGTCAAGGGCCTGGCCGTCAACGATCCGGACAGTCTTGAAAGCGCACTCGAACTGGCGCGCAGCGCCGCTACCGAATAAGGTGGTGGTGCGTCCCCACAAGAAGACAGTAATAATGCGGATTGGATTATGAGCGAATCTAGAGTAGCCCTGGTAACGGGTGCCAGCCGTGGCATCGGTCGCGCTATCGCCCTTGAACTCGGTCGCCAGGGACGTATCGTCATTGGTACGGCCACCAGTGATAATGGTGCCAATGCCATTGATGCCTATCTCAAGGAGCAGGGCATTACGGGGGGTGGTCG
Source organism: Halomonas salinarum (assembly GCF_012062845.1). GTDB lineage: Bacteria > Pseudomonadota > Gammaproteobacteria > Pseudomonadales > Halomonadaceae > Onishia > Onishia salinarum. The sequence goes on along the minus strand of NZ_WWNB01000007.1, from coordinate 75,148 downwards.
CAAGCTCGATGTTACCGATCAGGGCAGCATCGATATGTTGCTCAAATCGGTCGGCGAGGAGTTTGGGGCCCCGACCATTCTGGTCAACAATGCCGGGATCACCCGTGACAACCTATTGATGCGCATGAAAGAAGACGAATGGGATGATGTCATTGACACTAACCTCAAGTCGCTTTATCGCGTTACCAAATCATGCATACGAGGCATGACCAAAGCGCGCTTCGGTCGTGTGGTCAGCATTAGCTCCGTTGTCGCGACGATGGGCAATTTGGGGCAGAGCAACTATGCTGCGGCGAAGGCCGGGATGGAGGGCTTTTCTCGTGCGTTGGCGCGTGAAGTTGCGTCGCGTAACATCACCGTCAACAATGTAGCTCCTGGTTTCATTGCGACCGACATGACGGAGTCGCTGCCGCAGGCGCAGAAAGATGCATTGCTTGCACAGATTCCGCTGACCCGACTCGGTCAGCCCGAAGAGATTGCCGCGGCCGTGGGCTTTTTGACGAGTGATGCTGCTGGCTATATCACCGGCGAGACACTGCAGGTCAACGGCGGCATGAACATGCGCTGACGGCTTGGCCGCCACTCATGTTGCGAAGGCCCCTAGCGGTCTATACACTACCCCGCAGCTTTTTGGGCTTGCGGATTTTATCCGGCTGTAAGTTAACGGCTATCTTGAACGACTGGAGTGAGTAACTAATGAGCACCATCGAAGAGCGCGTGAAGAAGGTTGTGGCCGAGCGGCTGAACGTCAAGGAAGAAGACATCCAGAACACCTCTTCCTTTACCGAAGATCTCGGTGCCGATTCTCTTGATACCGTCGAGTTGGTGATGGCGCTTGAAGAGGAGTTCGATACCGAAATTCCCGACGAAGAAGCCGAGAAGATCACCACCGTTCAGGAAGCGATCGATTACGTCAACGCTAACCAGTAAGCGAGCGTTGTGATCGCGGCCTCAATGGTCGCCAGGTCCACGTAAGTGACCTGAAGCGGGAGCCACCCTGGCTAGCGATGGGTGGCTCCCGTTTTTTTTGGTGGCATGGTCTGTGATGCCGACCAGGTTCGGGAGTCTCGGGTGGAGACACACCCCCGGGGAGTTCAGGTATAATTCCCGTAACGTCGGTATGCTGCGGCATGCTACCTGAATAGTCTGGAGGGAAGCTGATGCCTCGTAGAAGGGTCGTGGTGACTGGGCTTGGTCTGGTAACGCCAGTAGGGAACACGGTCGATGAGAGCTGGGCGAACATTGTCGCCGGCAAGAGCGGTATTTCCGCCATTGATCATTTCGATACCAGTGGGTTCAACACGCGCTTCGGTGGGTCGATCAAGGACTTCGATATCAGTCCTTATCTGAACCCCAAGGATGCGCGCAAGATGGACCTGTTCATCCAGTACGGCATTGCTGCCGGTGGGCAGGCTATCAGCGATGCCGGGCTTGAGTGCACGGAATCCAATGCGCACCGGGTCGGTGTGGCGATTGGCTCCGGTATCGGCGGATTGCCGATGATCGAGCATAACCACAATGCCCTCCAGAAGGGCGGTGCCCGGCGCATTTCACCATTCTTTGTGCCCGGTTCGATCATCAACATGATCTCCGGCAACCTGGCGATCCAGCATGGCTTCCGTGGCCCCAATATCGCCATCACCACGGCCTGCACGACCGGCACCCATAATATCGGCTATAGCGCGCGCACCATTGCCTATGGAGATGCCGATGTCATGGTCTGTGGTGGGGCGGAAATGGCGACTACGCCGCTGGGGCTTGGTGGTTTCTCGGCGGCGCGCGCGCTGTCGACACGCAACGATGACCCTGAGTCGGCCAGCCGCCCCTGGGATCAGGATCGCGACGGCTTCGTGCTGTCTGATGGCGCCGGTGTGATGGTGCTTGAGGAGTACGAGCACGCCAAGGCCCGCGGTGCGACCATCTATGCAGAGCTTTCCGGCTTTGGCATGAGTGATGATGCTTACCACATGACGGCGCCGCCGGAAGATGGCAGCGGTGCGGCCATGTCGATGCGTAACGCCGTCAACGATGCCGGCATCGATCCCACCAACATCGATTACATCAACGCACATGGCACCTCCACGCCGGCTGGTGATCTGGCAGAGAGTCGTGCCGTTGAAAAGGTGATGGGCGAGGGCGCCAAGTCCGTGGCCGTGAGTTCCACCAAGTCGATGATCGGCCATCTCTTGGGTGCTGCCGGTGCCGTCGAGGCGGTGTTCTGTGTGCTCGCAATTCGCGATCAGGTGGCGCCCCCCACGATCAACCTGGACAACCCCCAGGAAGGCTGTGATCTCGACTATGTGCCACACACCGCCCGCGAGATGAAGATCGACACCACCCTGTCGAATTCCTTTGGCTTTGGCGGCACCAACGGCTCACTGATCTTTACCCGGGTCTGAGCGGACAATGAATGAGGCTGCGTTGCCGCCGGATGATCGTGGCCTAGCCTATGGCGATGGCGTCTTCGAAACCGTGCTGGTTCGCGATGGACGCCCTGTGCTGTGGGAAGAGCACCTGGCACGACTGGCGCGAGGCTGCACCCAGCTGGGTTTTTCTCCGCCTTGCCGTGACGAACTTGATGTCTTGCCGGGCAAGGCGCCGCAAGGGCTCAGCGTGCTCAAGCTGATCGTGACCCGCGGCAGTGGCGGGCGGGGCTACCTGGCCCCGGCTGACCCAGCGCCGCGTCTGCTGGTACAGCATCTGCCGTTCGCCCCCGCCGAGACACGTTGGCGTGAAGGGGTGAGGGTGCGTCTGTGTGCCTTGCAGTTGGGGATTCAGCCGCTACTTGCCGGACTCAAGCACCTCAACCGCCTGGAGAATGTGCTGGCTCGCAAGGAGTGGTCTGATGCCGCTGTCGCCGAGGGTCTGCTTTGCGATAGCGATGGCCACCTCATCGAGGCTACCTGCATGAATCTCTTCTGGCTGCGTAATGGCCGCCTGGAAACGCCAAAGCTTGATCGCTGTGGGGTTGCAGGCACCCTGCGCCAGGCTCTGCTGGCCGAGCATTCGATCAGCGAAGTCGAGGCCGGTCCATCGCGACTCCAGGAGGTCGAGGCCCTGTGGCTCGGCAATTCCCTGCAAGGGTTATGGCCTGTGACCCGGCTCGATGACAGCGAAGGCCGTGCGCTTATCACCTGGGCGATTGGCGAGAGGCATCGTCGATTGCAGAACGACGCCCAGCGCCTGCTGGGTTATCCGCTGCTGCCTTGATGCCGGTAGCAGTTTCCTGAGGAGACACCATGCGAGTGGGTAAAATTCTGCTGGCCCTGGCGGCCGTCACGGTTGCGCTGGCGATCGGCGGTTATCGTTACTGGGAAAGCCGGTTGGCCGCACCGATCAACGTCGATGAGCCGACCCTCTATGAAGTGCCGGCAGGCGCCGGGTACCACCAGGTGGTGCTGGACCTTTCCCGTCGCGGCATTCTTGATGACCCTTGGGCGTTTCGCCTGCTGACACGCCTCGATCCGGCGTCCGTGCCGAGTCTCAGGGTTGGCGAGTACCGACTCGAACCCGGCATGACCGGTCGTGAGGCCCTGGCACGTTTGGGAAGCGATCAGGTGGTGACCTACCCGCTGACCATTCCCGAAGGTTGGACCTTCGCCGAGATGCGTGCACGTCTTGATGAGGCCGATAAGCTTACGCACGAGAGCGAAGGCATGAGTGATGCCGAGATCATGGCCGCCCTGGGGCGTGAGGGCGAGCATCCCGAAGGCTGGTTCTTCCCCGATACCTACCGCTATCACAAGGGCGTCAGTGATCTCGATATCCTGCGTCGAGCCCATGAACGCATGGAGGCGATTCTCGAGGACGTCTGGGAAGGGCGCGATCCTGACCGGGAACTGCCTATCGATAATCCCTATGAAGCGTTGATCATGGCGTCGTTGATCGAGCGCGAGACCGGTGCCAGCGAAGAACGTCGTGCCATCGCCGGGGTCTTTGCACGTCGAATGGAGCGCGGCATGCGTCTTCAAACCGACCCTACCGTGATCTATGGCATGGGGGAGGATTATGACGGCAATATCACTCGGGCGGATCTGCGTGAGGCAACGCCCTATAACACCTATGTGATTGATGGATTGCCGCCGACCCCGATTGCCATGCCGGGACGAGCGGCCCTCGAAGCGGCGGTGGACCCCAAGCCTGGCGATACGCTGTATTTCGTGGCGCGTGGTGACGGTACCCATCAGTTCTCGCGCACCCTACGCGAGCACAATGCCGCCGTGCGGCGCTACATTCTCAACCGCTGACGCCAGGAGCGCTATGAATACCCGCGGACGCTTTATCACGCTGGAAGGCGGCGAAGGCGTAGGCAAGACCACCAATGTCGACCTGGTGTGTCGCTTCCTTGGCGAGCGCGGCATCGAGGTGGTGCGGACCCGTGAGCCGGGGGGTACACCAAGGGCTGAGGCCATCCGCGACCTGTTGCTCGATCCTCACATCGACGAGCCCCTGGACGATGATGCCGAATTGCTGCTGGTGTTTGCCGCCCGCGCCCAGCATCTGGCGCGCTGCATCCGGCCAGCGCTTGCGCGCGGGGCCTGGGTGGTCTGTGATCGCTTTACTGATGCGACCTTCGCTTATCAGGGCGGTGGCCGCGGTCTCGACGCATCGCGCATTGCGACTCTGGAGAAGCTGGTACAAGGTGACTTGACGCCTGACCTGACGCTTCTGCTCGATATGCCCGCCGATGCCGCCCAGCGCCGGCTGGCCTCACGCATTGACGGTCAGGGCGGCCAGCGTGATCGTTTCGAGCGCGAGCGTTTTGATTTTTTCACCCGCGTTAGAGAGGCCTACCTCGCTCGAGCAGAAGGTGCGCCCGAGCGGGTTGCCGTGATCGATGCCGGCCAGTCGCTTGAGGATGTGCAGGCATCGATCATGTCGGCGCTCGAGCGCCAGTTGGGTCAGGCGTCGGCCGAGGAGGGCGCATGAGCGCCGAAGCCATGCCGGTGCCACTGCCCTGGCAGCAAGGGCTCTGGCAGCATCTGGTCACGCTTCAGGACACGGGGCGGCTGCCCCATGCGTTGCTGCTATCCGGCCCGAAGGGCGTCGGCCCCCAGGCGCTGGCCGAGGCGCTTATCGCCCGCACCCTCTGCCATCATCCCGGGCAGGTCGCCTGCGGCCATTGCCATAGCTGCGCTATGTTGGCCTCGGGTTACCATCCGGACCTGAAGCGGGTGGGGCCGGCTGAGAAAGGTCGCCAGATTCGTATCGACCCCATCCGCGAGGTCAATGCGTTCGTCAACCAGACGGCTCAGCAGGGTGGTCATCGAGTGATCGTGATCGAACCCGCCGAGGCGATGAACGTGGCGGCTGCCAATGCGCTGCTCAAGAGTCTCGAGGAGCCTGGCGAACGCACCCTGTTCGTGCTGTTGGCGGAGATTCCCTCGCGGCTGATGCCCACTGTACGCTCGCGCTGCCAGCACTGGCGGTTGGCCACGCCCGAACCGCAGGCGTGCCAGCCCTGGCTCGTCGAGACGCTGGGTGATCATCAGGATGCGGCCTTCTGGCTGCAGGTGGCGGGCGGGCTACCGCTGCTGGCCCGCGATCTGGCGACCGGCGAGGCCCGTCAGTTGCGTCAGACCCTTCACGAGTTGTTCGATGCCCTGGTGCGAGGCGCCGAGCCGGTGGCCGAGGCCTCGCGACTGGCCGGCCAGTCGGTGGAAGCCATCCTGTGGTACGGTATCGGCTGGCTGGAAGATCTGATTCGCTTGGGCCTTTCCGGCGATGACCGGGCGCTTCGCAATCCGGATCTTCTGCCGCTATACCGCCAGGCGGTCAAGAATGCCCGGGTACGCGATTGGTTTCGCCTGCTCGACTTCGCCCGCGAGCAGCGCCGATTGCTGGCGGCCGGGGGGAACCCCAATCCACAGCTGGTGCTGGAAGCCTGGCTCGTGCGCTGGTCGGCGTTGCTGCGCTCATAGCGCCCCTGCGATGCTATATTTCGTCTAGGGCCACATTGCCATCTTGAGGAGCCGCTATGGCCGGTCAGAAAGCGCTGTCACTGACGATTCAGGATCTGCCGACTCTGCTGTCGGCCTATATGCCTTCTCTGGTGAGAGGCGGTATCTTCGTGCCAACCCGTGAGCGCTATACGCTCGATCAGGAAATTCTGCTGCTGCTCACCCTGCCCGGTGACGAAGAGCGCTACCCGGTGACGGGGCAAGTGGTCTGGGTGTCGCCTCCCGGTGTCTCGGGCCGGCGGGTGCCAGGGGTTGGCCTGCATTTTCGTGCCGAAGATCAGAGCGTACGCGACCGTATCGAGACGCTGCTGGCCGGCCAGCTCGACAAGGGTGCCACCACCTATACGCTGTAGCATCTTCCCGTTTTCCCCTTTTCCTGACCGAGTGATCCATGTTTGTCGATTCCCACTGCCATCTCGACCGCCTTGACCTGAGTGCCCATGGTGGTGATCTGAACGCTGCCCTCGAGGCTGCCCGCGCGCGTCATGTGCGCCAGTTCCTGGCGATCGCCGTGACCCTTGAAGATGTGTCCGGCCTTGCCGAGATCGCCCGCGACCATGAAGACGTCGTGATATCTGCCGGCGTGCATCCGCTGCATAGCGTGGCCGAAGAGCCGACGGTGGCCGCCATCAAGGACTGTGCTGAACGCTATGAGGCGGTCGCCATCGGCGAGACCGGGCTGGACTATCATTACGACGGTGTCGCCCAAGAGGTGCAGTACGAGCGCTTTCGCCGCCATCTGGTGGCGGCCAACGAGCTCGAATTGCCGGTGATCATTCATACCCGCGAGGCCCGCGAGGACACGCTTTCGCTGATCCGCGAGCACACCGATCCCGCCATTGGCGGTGTCTTGCACTGTTTTACCGAGGACCTGGATATGGCCCGTGAGGCAGTGCGTCACGGCTTCTTCATTTCGTTGTCCGGCATCGTGACGTTTCGTAATGCCAAGGCGATCCGCGAGCTTGCCAGCAAGGTGCCGTTGGATCGGCTGCTGATCGAGACCGATAGCCCCTATCTGGCGCCGGTGCCACACCGCGGCAAGCCCAATGAGCCGCAGTGGGTCGTCGAGGTGGCTGAGTGCATTGCAAAGGAGCGCGGTATCAGTGTCGACGAGGTCGCCATGCAGACCACGGCCAACTTCTATCGACTGTTCAAGGCCGCCGTACCGGCGGCACCGACTGACGTGCGAGAGTCGCTGGCAGAATCCGGCCTGATATGACCGTCTTGTCGAGTCTGTCGCCGCCGACGAGGAGGAGACCTTATGCCGATCGATTACCCGCCGCTAGCGCCGCTTCTTGAGTACATCGAAGGCGAGGGTGCCATCCCGCCGCTCGAGGATTGGCACCCGCCGCTATCCGGAGAGATGAACCTGTGCATCCGTGCCGATGGCCGCTGGTGGCATGAAGGCGAGTCCATCACGCGGGGGCGATTGGTCCGCCTGCTGTCGACCCTTCTGCGTCGCGAGGAAGACGGCGAGCATTACCTGCTGACGCCGGTAGAAAAATGGCGCATCGAGGTCGAGGATTGTCCCTTTCAGGTTGTCGATGCCGACCATCATGACGGTGTCTGGACCCTGATCACCAACGTCGGCGATTGCCTGACCCTTAACGAGCATCACCGGCTACGGTTGGATCACGATATCCCGTCTGTGCCGGTGCGCTTCGGCTTGTCGGCGCGGCTGCATCGTAACGTCTATTACCGGTTGATCGAGCAGGCCCAGACCCGCGAGATCTCTGGGGCCGAGCCCCCCGCGCAGGAGCTCGGCCTCGAGAGTGCTGGTGTCTGGCAACCGCTGGGGCGTTTTTCCGAGGAGGGCGCGTGAGGCTGACCCCGGAGCAGCAAGCGGTGGTTTGCCACCCGGGCGGTCATGCTCGGGTGGCCGCCGTGGCCGGTGCCGGCAAGACCACCACCCTGGTGGCAAGGGTGCTGCACCTGCTTGCCTCGGGCGCTCCGCCCAAGCGCATGCTGGTGCTGATGTTCAATCGCGCCGCCCGCGAGGATTTTACCGCCAAGCTCGTCGCCCAGGCGCCGGCCGGCATGGCGCTCCCCGATGTTCGCACCTTCCACTCCCTAGGGCATCGCCTGACCCAGAGCCTGACCCGTTGGGGTGTGCTGACACCGCGACAACTGCTGGCCGCCGACTGGCAGCGCGAGCGGCTGCTCCGTCAGGCCCTGCAGCAGACCCTATCAGGCGACCAGACGCGCCTGGAAGATGCGCTGGAGCCCGAGCGTCTGGAGGCCTTCGGCCACTTCTGCGAGTTGGTTAAGGCCGAGCTGGCCGATCCCGGCGAGCTGCACGAGCGCCTCGATTATGGCGTTGATACCGGGCACTTCGTCGAGGCCTTCGATACCGTCGAGACTCTGCTCGCCGACCATCGGCAGATGACCTACGCCGATCTTTTGTATCGCCCGCTCAAGGCGCTGGAGCGAGAGCCGGCGCTCAAGGCGCGGGTGCAGGGGTTTCTCGATCAGGTGATCATCGACGAGTATCAGGACATCAACGCCGCCCAGCAGCGGCTGCTGGCCCTGCTGGCCGGCGACACCGCTGCGGTGATGGCGGTCGGCGATGCCAATCAGTGCATCTACGAATGGCGCGGGGCCCGCCCCGACACCATGCTCGACGACTTCACGGCCACCTTCGGCGAGGCCCGGGACTACCCGCTGTCGACCACCTTTCGTCATGGCCATGCCCTGGCACTGGCCGCCAACCATGCCATCGCCGCCAATCGGCGGCGCCCGGATCAGCTGTGCCTGGCCACGCCCGACAATTCAACCACAACGCTTCAGGTGGCGCAGGGAGGCGCTTATCTCGCCGAGGCGCTCATCGATTGGCAGCGTCAGGGGCGGTCGCTCGCCGAGAGTTGCGTGCTGGTGCGCAGCTGGGCGCTGTCGGTCTCGGTGCAGCTGACCCTGCTGCGGGCCGGCATTCCCTTCCGGCTATCCCGCGACGACCGCTTCGTGTTTCGGCTGCCGCTGGTCCAGGCCCTGGCCGGCTATCTGATGCTGGCGCGCCGCCCCGAGTTGCTCAAGGACCCCGGACATCTCGAGTTGCTGCTCGCCCAGCCCACCCCCTTCGTGGCGCGGGAACGGCTCGGCGCCCTGGCGCTGCGCCTGGCTGAGAGCCAGTGCTGGCCGGATCGCCAGGATCCGCTGCTGCAGAGCCTGAAGCCCCTGCAGCGCCGCAACCTCAAGCGGCGCTGGGAGCTGCTCTGTGAGCTGCCGCGCCTGGCAGCCTGGCCGCCGGCCAGGCTGCTGACGCATGTGGTTGAGCGCCTGGATGCCGAGAAGGTGCTGAAGCGGGCTGCGGCGCGTCGCGAGAAGGGCGAGGAGGACGTGCGCCTGCTCGACGTGCTGATCGAGCAGGCCGGCGAACTCGCCCATGACCCCGACGCCTTCATCGCCCTGCTGCGCGAGCCCGTCAAGAGCCGCGAGGATGGCGTGCTGATCACCACCGTACATGGCGCCAAGGGGCTGGAGTGGCCGCTGGTCGCCCTGTGGGGCGCCAACGAGGAAGATTTCCCTCACTATAGCCGCGAGAATCCGCTCAGTGACGAGCGGCTCGAGGAGGAGCGTCGGCTCTTCTACGTGGCCATCACTCGTGCCCGAGAGCAACTGCTGATGCTCCACGACGGCGGTGAGCATCGCCCCAGCCGCTTCATCGACGAGACCGCCTGGCAGGACTGCCAGCGCCTCGCCGAGGCGCTTAACAAGCAGAGTGATTCACAGGCTGATCGCGTCGCTGAACTGCCGGCACCTCTGGCGGTCGAGCAGCCGGCATTGGCCGAGCGCTATCTGGCGGCTCAAGGGCGCGCCCTGCCGGTGACGGCCCGAGCCGAGTCGCTGGACGCTCAGGCCACGGGCGGGGGGATGAGTGCCTCCGCTCGCCTGTTTCGCGTCGGTCAGCGCCTGCGCCATGCGGTGTTCGGTGAGGGCGAGGTGGACCTCGTCGAAGGCGATCCGCACGATCCGGTCATCGAGGTGCGCTTCGCCCAGGCCGGCAAGCGCCGCCTGATCGCCAACCGAGCGCCCATCGAGCCGCTGTCGTCAGCGTCGTCGTCCGACTAGCGTCGGCGCCTATCAGCCAAGGAGGTTATCGCCACATGAGCCCGGGAGAGCCCGCATGACGTCACCCCTGATCGATAGCACCGCCCTCGCCGCCGCCCTGGCCTCATCACGCCCGCCGCTGCTGCTCGATTGCCGAGCCCGCCTCGATGACGCCAGCGCCGGGCGCGCCCTGTGGCGAGCCGGTCACCTGCCGGGCAGCCGGCACCTGGCCCTGGAGCATGACCTTTCCGGGCCGGCGGGGGAGGGCGGTCGCCATCCATTGCCGACTCCTGAGGCCTTTAGGGCGGTGATCCGGCGTCTGGGTATCCGCCCGGAGCTACCAGTGGTGGTCTACGACGACATGGGTGGCCAGCTCGCCGCCGCGCGAGCCTGGTGGATGCTGGCCTGCTGGGCGGGGCATCCCGAGGTACGCGTGCTGGATGGCGGTCTTGCCGCCTGGCAGGCCAATAGGGGGCTGCTTGAAGAAGGCGAAACGCCGGCGCCCAGCGACTGGCAGCCGAGCCTCGACGAAAGCGCGTGGGTCACGGCCGACGAGATCATGCCGGGTCGCTCGGCATTGCTGGATGCTCGAGCCGCACCTCGCTTTCGCGGAGAGGTCGAACCCATCGATCCGGTGGCCGGCCATATCCCCGGCGCTCGCTGTCGCCCCAGCGCCGACAACCTGGACGCCGATGGATACTTCAAGCCGGCCGAGCGACTCGTCACCGAGCTGGCGGACATCGATGATCAGGCGTCCGACGGCCTGATCGCCTATTGTGGCTCCGGGGTCACCGCCTGCCACGATATCCTCGCCTATGCGATCGCCGGCCTCGCGGTGCCGCGCCTCTACGCCGGGTCCTGGAGCGACTGGATTCGTGACCCCGACCGACCCATCGCCACCGGCGACTGAGCTCGGCGACGCCCGCAAGACGTAAGAAAAAACGCCCCGCAGGCCGAGTGCCTGCGGGGCGTTTTCTTGGTACCCGCTCTGGGCGGCATGGACAAGCAAGGCGAGCGATTTCGACAGAGCGCCGTCGCGTAGCGCGACGGGTAGCGCGAATCGACAGGGATGTCGATTCAGAGGCGGCAAGAGGGACCTTGTTCCGCCTCGAGCGCGTCAGCTGGCTCGCGAAGTGTCGGGGTTTCGCCCTGGTGCAAGCGAGCCGTTGCTTGTCGATGACATGACCCCGCTTGAGCAGGGCTTCCCTCACATGTTCGGATAGTTCGGCCCGCCGCCGCCCTCCGGCGCCACCCAGGTGATGTTCTGGGCCGGGTCCTTGATGTCGCAGGTCTTGCAGTGCACGCAGTTCTGGAAGTTGATCTGGAACTTGGGCGCGCCGGCCTCGTCTTCGACGATCTCGTAGACCCCGGCCGGGCAGTAGCGCTGAGCGGGCTCGGCGTACTCCGGCAGGTTGACCCGCACCGGCAGCTCAGGGTCACTGAGACGCAGGTGGCAGGGCTGGTCTTCTTCGTGGTTGGTGTTGGACAGAAACACCGAGGAGGACTTGTCGAAGGACAGCTTGCCATCGGGCTTCGGGTACTCGATCTTCTCGCAGTCGGCGGCCTTCTTGAGGGTCGCATGATCCGCGGTGGTGTCGTGGACGTTGGGCAGCCTGCCGCCCAGCAGCTGGTCGAGAAAGTTGTAGGCGCCGCCACCAACGGTGCCGTACTTGTGGATCGCCGGGCCGAAGCTCGCGCTTTCCTTGAGCTCCTGATACGCCCAGCTCGCTTCCCATTTCTCTGTGAAAGCAGAGAGTTCACGGCCGCCCTCGTCATCCTGCGCGAGGGCCTCGAAGACGCTTTCGGCCGCCACCAGGCCGGACTTCATGGCGGTATGCAGGCCCTTGATCTTGGCGAAATTGAGGGTGCCGGCGTCGCAGCCGATCAAGAGGCCGCCGGGAAAGGTCATCTTCGGCAGGCAGTTGAGGCCGCCCTTGGTGATGGCGCGGGCCCCATAGGCCACGCGCTTGCCGCCCTCCAGGTACTGCTTGAGCACCGGGTGGTGCTTCATGCGCTGAAACTCGTCGAAGGGCGACAGATAGGGATTCTGGTAGGAAAGATCCATGATCAGGCCGACCACCACCTGCTGGTTCTCGGCGTGGTAGAGGAACCAGCCGCCGTGGGTCGACTTGTCCAGCGGCCAGCCGGAGCCATGCAGCACCAGGCCGGGTTCGTGCTGCTCGGCCGGCACGTCCCACAGCTCCTTGAGGCCGATGCCATAATGCTGGGGGTCCTTGCCGGCATCCAGGTCGAAGGTGTCGATCAGACGCTTGCCGAGATGGCCGCGCGCCCCCTCGGCGAACAGGGTGTACTTGGCCCGCAGTTCCATGCCCGGCATGTGGCCGTCCTTGGGCTCGCCGTCGGCGCCCACGCCCATGTCGCCGACCAGGATGCCGCGCACGGTGCCGTCTGCGTCATGCAGGGTCTCCTGGGCGGCGAAGCCCGGGAAAATCTCGACGCCGAGCTCCTCGGCCTGCTCGGCGAGCCAGCGGCACAGGTTGCCGGCGCTGATCACATAGCGCGTCTGATCATCGCCGGAGTGCCGGCCACCGGTATTATGCATGCTCTTGGGCACCAGGGCGTTGGGCAGCTGCTGGGCCTTGTCGGCATCCTTGAGGAGATAGAGCTCGTCGCGAACGGCCGGGGTAGTCAGCGGGGCGCCGCGGCTTTCCCAGTCGGGAAAGAGCTCGGCCAGTGCCCGAGGCTCGAAGACGGCACCCGAGAGGATGTGGGCACCGACCTCGGAGCCCTTTTCCACCACGCACACCGTCAGCTCCTGCTCGGCCTCGTTCGCCTGCTGCATCAGGCGACAGGCGGCGGACAGGCCGGAGGGACCAGCGCCGACGATGACCACGTCGAAGTCCATGTATTCGCGTTCTTGCTCTTCCACTTGATCTCTCCTCTTGTTCGATGCCGCTACCAGCCTGCTCGCGGACATCGCGCTAGATAATGATGCCTATTGTGCGGGATTAGAGGCCGATCGGGTAGCCGCCTTGGCCGGGATGAAAGGATTTTAAACGGTCGTTTGCTTCCGTGTCTTGCCCATGATAAGCATACTCACTGGAAAGTGTCGCATGGCGGGGTTTGACGGATGCTGATGGTTGTCCATGACGACGCCCTGCGGCGACAATGATGCCGACTGGAAACGCATCAAATACCGGCCGGTTTGGGGTCATTTAGGCCGCCGACATTGTGGCGACACGGCCCCTGTGGCAGATTACGCACCTGCCCGGGATCTGTCGGTTGATCATGCACTTAACGAAAGAATCTAACGACCTGCCCATCGGTGATAACGGGGCGGCCGATGCATGATCGCGCCATCCCCGACTCACGCCTCACGAGGCCCCCAGCGAAAGCGAGGACACCATGAAAGTATTGGTCGCGGTCAAACGCGTCATCGATTACAACGTCAAGATCCGCGTCAAGCCGGATCACTCCGACGTCGATCTTACCAACGTCAAGATGGCGATGAACCCCTTCTGCGAGATCGCCGTGGAAGAAGCGGTCCGCCTCAAGGAAAAGGGCGTGGCCACTGAAGTGGTCGCCGTGACTGTGGGGCCCAAGGCGGCTCAGGAACAGCTGCGTACGGCCATGGCGCTGGGCGCCGACCGTGCCATCCACGTCCAGAGCGACGACAAGGTCGAGTCGCTGGCGGTCGCCAAGCTGCTCAAGGGCGTGGTCGACGAGGAGCAGCCGGGACTGGTGATCCTCGGCAAGCAGGCCATCGATACCGACAACAACCAGACCGGCCAGATGCTGGCTGCGCTTTCCGGTCTTCCTCAGGGCACCTTCGCCTCCGAGGTGGATATCCAGGGCGAGAAAGTCTCGGTGATCCGCGAGATCGATGGCGGTCTGCAGACGGTTGAATTGTCGCTGCCGGCGATCGTGACGACTGACCTGCGCCTCAACGAGCCACGCTACGCCAAACTTCCTGACATCATGAAGGCCAAGAAGAAGCCGCTGGCCGTCAAGACGCCAGAGGACTATGGCGTGGCAACCGCCAGCAAGGTCAGCCTGGTCAAGGTCGAGGCCCCGGCCGAGCGCAAGGGCGGCGTCAAGGTGGGCTCGGTGGATGAGCTGGTCGACAAACTCAAGAACGAAGCCAAAGTGCTTTGAAAGGAGCTGATCTCATGAGCATTCTGGTACTCGCCGATCATCACGATGGGCAACTCGCCGGTACCACCGCCCACGTGGTCGCCGCGGCGCAGGAAATTGCCAATGCTGGCGGTGGTGACATCGACGTGCTGGTCGCCGGTGAAGGTGTGACCGCTGTTGCCGAGTCCGCGGCCAAGCTCGAGGGCGTAAGCCGGGTACGGGTGGCGGACCACGCCGTCTATGCCCACCAGCTGGCGGAGCCGCTCGGTGCGCTGCTGGTTGAACTGGCCGGCGACTATAGCCACGTGTTGGCCAGCGCCTCGACCACCGGCAAGAACGTCATGCCGCGCCTGGCCGCCCTGAAGGATGTGTCCCAGCTCTCCGACGTCATCGGCGTCGAAAGCGCCGACACCTTCAGCCGTCCCATCTATGCCGGCAACGCCATCGCCACCGTCAAGAGTGACGATGCCCTCAAGGTCATCACCGTGCGCGCGACCGGCTTCGATGCCGTGAATGGCGAGGGCAATGCCAGCATCGAGGCGGTCGAGACGGTGGTGGAAAATAGCCAGTCAACTTTCATCAAGGAAGACCTGGCCCAGAGCGACCGGCCCGAACTTGGTGCCGCGAAAGTGGTCATCTCCGGTGGTCGTGGCATGGGCAATGGCGAGAACTTCAAACTGCTCGACGGTATCGCCGACAAGCTGGGTGCCGCTATCGGTGCCTCGCGTGCTGCGGTGGATGCGGGCTATGTGCCCAACGATATGCAGGTTGGCCAGACGGGCAAGATTGTCGCCCCGGACCTGTATATCGCGGTGGGCATCAGTGGTGCCATCCAGCACCTGGCCGGCATGAAGGACTCCAAGGTGATTGTCGCCATCAACCAGGATGACGAAGCGCCGATCTTTCAGGTAGCGGATTATGGCCTGGTCGGTGATCTGTTCCAGGTGCTGCCGGAGCTAGAGAGCAAGCTGTGATGAACGCGCGGTCTTTCAGGTAGCGCCTTCGATAGTCTGCGGCTTGGTCGGTGATCTGTTCCAGGTGCTGCCGGAGCTAGAGAACAAGCTGTGATGAACGCGCGGTCTTTCAGGTAGCGCCTTCGATAGTCTGCGGCTTGGTCGGTGATCTGTTCCAAGTGCTGCCGGAGCTAGAGAGCAAGCTGTGATGAACGCGCGGTCTTTCAGGTAGCGCCTTCGATAGTCTGCAGCCTGGTCGGTGATCTGTTCCAGGTGTTGCCGGAGCTCGAAAGCAAGCTGTAAGGCGATGAGTGTCAGTGGTTGCTGAAAGCTGCCAAGCGCTAAATCATTGCCGCTGATCAAGCATCTACGACCGGCCTTCCTTCGGGGAGGCCGGTTTTTTTATGCACAGTTAATGAAGAGGATGAGTAGCCGCTAGGTGCTGAGGGTGATCAAATCATGCTCGTTATTGATAATTGTTGCTATTTGAGGTAGCGTTTCATCCACTCGCGGCAAGGATCAATGGGAGAGCGTGGTGCGACATACCCCCAAACGGTGGCGAACGAGATGGATCTTGGCGCTTGCGCTGGCAATGCCGACCATACCTGCCTTGGCTAATGAAAGGCTTCTCGATGAGACCCTTTCTGCCGAGCAGTCGCAGGCTGCCCTGCAGGCGCGTATCGATGCCGCTGACGAGAACACTCGTGCCGATATCAAGGCGCTGCGTCAGAAGCAGGCGGAACTGCGTCAGCTGACTGCCTACAACCGTGACATGGCCCCGCGCCTGGACCAGCAGGCGGCTACGCTGGATGATCGCGAAGCGGCGCTCGATGCCTTGGGCGACACCCGCGAGGCGCTGCCGGGGATGCTCCACGACCTGGTCAAGCGACTGCGCCAGTGGGTCGAGGCGGATTTGCCGTTTCTCAAGCAGGAGCGAATGGCGCGGGTGGATAGCCTTGAGTCCCTGCTCGCTAACGCCGAGGTGAGTTATGGCGAAGCGCTTGAGCGCGTGCTGGCAGCCTGGCGAACTGAGCTCGACTATGGGCGAGAACTCGATGCCTGGCGCGGGCTTCTTGATGCGGCCTCGCCGAGTGGCCGCCCAACTATGTCATCAAGCGGTTCCATGCCGTCCGGCGAGTCCACGTCGGCAGGCGAACCGCTCTCCCAGGAAGTCGATTATCTGCGTGTCGGTCGCGTCGGACTCTATTACCTGACACCGGATGGGCGTGAGGGGGGCGTGTGGAAGACCACCGCCATGGACTGGGAGCCACTCGATAGCAACGAGCGTGCTGAGGTCGACAAGGGGCTTCGTATCGCCCACGACCAGCGTGCTCCAGAGTTGCTGACGCTACCCGTGTCCCAGCCCATCAGTGCCAATGCGCTTGCGTCAGGCGAGCAGACAGACGAGGACTCGCGTTCGGGCGAGGAGGGCGAAACATGAAGCGCTTGTTACGCTTAAGCGTTGCCGTCATCACGCTCGGGATGATGCAGGCGGCTATCGCCCAGCCAGCCGAGGCCCAGGATCAAGCCCAACAGGCCACCGGCTCGCCGATCCAGACGCTGAAGGCCGAGCGCCAAGCCGCTGAGGCAAGGGATAGAGCGCGTCTCTCGGCACTAATCGAGGATAGTGATGCCCTGTCGGCGCGCTTGTCCGAGGTTTCGTCGCAACTGGAAGAGGCTCGCGCGCATCGCGAGCGGCTCGATGCCCGCAAGGCCGAACTCGATGCCCGCCGCGAGGCTCTGGCTGAAAAGCGCCGGCAGGCGGGCGGTGAGATGGAGGCCATCGCCGGTACGCTGGAAAGCCAGACCAATGCCCTGCGGGATGATCTTTCAGACAGCTTCTTGACCGTGGGTGAGGTCAGTCTGCCGCCAAAAATGGGCAGTGATGCCTTGCCGCGTCTTGAGCATCTCGAGGCACTGGCCGACAGCCTGATGTCGCTTACCCAGGCAAGTGGGAAGGTTGAGCGATTGACTGCCCCGGTCGCCGATGCCGGCGGTGAGCGAAAGCGTCGGGAGGTCATTCGTGTCGGCGATATACTGGCGTTGAGCGAAGGTCAACTGCTGCGCCGCCCAGGCCCGGATGGTCCGCTCTCGATGAGCGCCCATACCCCGCGCGCTGCTTCAGAGACGCTTAAAGACTTCCAGGCGGGTCGTGAAGACCAGGTGGTGATGGACCCGTCCCAGGGCCAGGTGATGGAGGTGATTGCCCAGCAGCCGAGCCTACTCGAGCGTTTCCATCAGGGGGGCGCGGTCGGTTATGTGGTCGTGACCCTGGGCGTGTTGGGACTACTGGCGGCACTGGCTCAGTATGCCTACCTGATCCGGGTCAGCCTGGCCGTGCGCCGCCAGCTCGCCGATTTGAATCATCCCGCGAATAACAATCCACTGGGTCGGGTGATTCGCCGCCTCGCGTCGCTGTCGCGTGATCATGCACCGGAAGCGCTGGAGGCACGCCTCGACGAGGCGCTGCTCGCCGAGCAGCCCCGTCTGGAGCGGGGTCAGCCGCTGGTCAAGCTGCTCGCTGCGGTGGCGCCGCTGCTCGGCCTGTTGGGCACGGTGACGGGCATGATCGGCACCTTCCAGGCGATCACGGTGTTTGGTACCGGTGATCCGCAGATGATGGCCGGTGGTATCAGTCAGGCATTGGTGACCACGGTGCTTGGCCTGATCACTGCCGTTCCGCTGTTGTTCGCTCATACGGCGCTTGCCAGCCGCAGCCGCCACCTGGTCGGCGTGATCGAAGGTCGCGCCAGTGCCGCCCTGGCGGAACGTCTTGAGCCTCTTGCTGCAGATGATGAACGAGAGAGCCATGCCAGCCTGGCTTGAACCACTGAGTTGGTTGTTCCGTGCCGGTGGGCCGGTGCTGGTGGCCATCGCCTTGGTCGCGGTGGTGCTGTTCAGTCTGGCACTCGAGCGCTGGTGGTATTTTCGTCTCACGTATCGGCGGGCACGGCGGTCATTGATCAGGCGTTGGGTGGCGCGAGAAGAGCATGTCAGCTGGAGTGCTCGCACCTTGCGGGAGGCCTGGACCCGCGAGCTGATCGCGCGGTTACGTCGCCCCTTGCCCTGGCTCAGGTGGCTGGTGGCGGTCTGTCCCTTGCTGGGGCTGTTGGGCACGGTGACCGGAATGATCAGTGTTTTCGATAGCCTCTCGCTCAGCGAGGTCAATCAAGCGCGGGCAATGTCCGACGGCGTCGCCCGTGCCATTCTGCCGACATTGGTCGGCATGGCCGTGGCGGTGGTCGGCTTGCTTTTTACCACCCGCCTGGAACACATCATTCGCCGCGAAGACCAGAAGCTCCATGATCGGATGGCTCGCGCCACGGAGGACTCTCATGCGTAGGCGTCGCCTGGAGGGCGATCACGGCAGCGAAGGGGAAGTCAATCTCACCCCCATGCTCGACGTGGTCTTCATCATGCTGATCTTTTTCATTGTGACCACGTCTTTCATCAAGGAGAGCGGGGTCGAGATCCAGCGCCCCGAGTCCAGTGCTGCCACGCCGCGACCGGATGCGCAGGTCATGGTCGCCATTACTGCCGAGGGCTCGGTCTGGGTCGATGGTCAACCGGTAGACCTGCACCGTCTGGGCGATACGGTGTCCGCGCTTGTCACTGATCAAGGCGCCGTGGTCATTCAGGCCGATCGCGAGTCTACCACTGGGCTTTTGATCGAGGTCATGGATAGCCTGCGGGATGCCGGTGTCGAGAATCTGGCCGTGGCGGCCAGCCGAGAGGCGTCCTGATGCGTCACCTGGTCGCCATTCTGGGGGGCGTCATGCTGGTCGGTGGCCTCTTCGCCCTGCTGGCGATGCTGGTATCACCGCCGGACGACACGCCGACCCTTGATGTACAGGCCGTATCCCTTGCCATGGTCGAAGCACCGAGTCAGCAGTCGGCCAGTGCGGCGCCAACGCCTACGCCGCCGGCACCCTCGGTCGCACCACCGCCTCCGGCCCCTGAGCCGGCGCCCCAGACACAAAGCGCGATCAGCCTGCCTGAACCCGAGTTGCCCGCGGAGCCGCAAGCATCACCGCCATCAGAGATGACGCTGCCCGACCTAGAAGAGCAGCGCCCGGACCCTGAGCCAACGCCTGAGCCCATGCCTGAGCCAGAACCCAGGAACGAGCCGGCCGAACCTGTGTCCGACACCGATCCACAAGAGGCCACATCTGCCAATGGTAGTGGGGAAAGCACGAATGAGGCCGCCGAGGATGCCGGTTCTCAAGACGTGACGGCCGCTCCGCGGCCGACGCGTCGAGTTCCTCCGCAGTACCCATCACGGGCTCAGCGACGGGGTCTGCAGGGGCATGTGGTGGTGGCTTTCACCATTCGTCCCGGTGGCGAGGTTGACCGTGATTCGATCACGGTCGTCGAGGCCGACCCTGCCCGCGTCTTTGATCGCGCTGCCCGTCGCGCGATAGCCGACTGGGAGTTTCCGGCGTCTGGCTCGCCGCGCCGGGTGCGACAGCGTCTAGAGTTCAAACTGAGGTAATGGCTATCGTGATGAAGGTGCCGACTGCTTCCATCTACCGCCTGTTTGTGGGGCTGCTGCTCACGGCGATAACGACGGCTCACTGCCTGGCGGCGCCTTCGCTCCCTGGTGGCATCCTGCGCGATCTGGAATCGGTCGAGCAGGACCTGGCGTCGGCTGATGGCTCAGATGACATCGTGGCACTCGAGAATCGCGCCCTGTCTCAGGCCGAGCGTCTGGCGGGTGGCAATGATGCCGACCGCTGGGCGCGAGCGCTCTATCTTCAGCTGGCCTCTCAAGCCGCGGTTCGCCGCGAGGCCTATGGCGATGCCGCCAAGCATATTGCGACGGCTCGAGGCGTGCGGGGAGTCGATGCGGCGATGCAGTCTCGTTGGCAACATTGGGAGGCGAGCCTGCGTCTGCGCGCCGGTCAGCAGGCCAAGGGAGCGGAGCTGCTGAAGGCCTGGCTCGACGATCACTCGGGCGAGGCTGACGACTACTGGCGACTCGCGAACGCTCAGGCACGCCTCAAGCGGTGGTCGTCAGCGGCTGCCACGCTTGAGAAGCTGCCCGGTGCGTTGAGTGATGCTGTAGCAGACCAGGAGCCACTATCTGAGTCGCGAATGATGCTTGCCGCCAGCATCTACCAGCATGCCGGTGAAGATGAGAAGGCGCTTGCGATGATCGAGCGCCTGCTGGCCGGTTCGTCCCATGATGAGGCGACGTGGCGGCGGGCTGCCGGTCTCGCACAGCGATTGGGACAAGATGCCCATGCCGTCGCCCTATGGGAAGCGGGCTGGCGACAAGGCGTGCTTAGCGGTGAGGCGGCGCTTGAGCGACGCATCAGACTCCACTTGCAGGCAGGCACACCCGCTCGAGCGGCGGAGCTTCTGGCCAACGCGCTGGACGAAGGAGCACTTGACGATACCCTGGCGCGTCGTCGCCTGCTGGCGAGGGCCTATGAGCGGGCCAGGGTGCGCTCGTCTGCGCTAGAGGTCTGGCGTCAGGTCGCCGAGCGAAGCGGCGAGGCCGAGGACTGGTTTTACCTCGGTCAGCTGGCGGCGCAGTGGGGCAAGGATCCAGACGCTCGTCAGGCGCTGTCCCGGGCGCAAGCACTGGGCAGCGAGCAGGCAACCGCCTGGCTTGACTATCTGGACCAGCATCCGTTGGAGCGGCGCTAGCGCCACGAATAGAGCGTGGCAGTTAAGGAGTCAGTGCCCGAGCAAGACTCGGGAATAGAGGGAGAGGCAAGCCTGCCCGCCGCAATGGCGAGCCAGGCGAGATACAGCGGCGGCATTGTGGCAAGTGCCGCCCGCTGTACCCATTGAGCGCCGGGCTAGAGTGCCAGTTCGGCCCACACCGGGGCGTGATCCGACGGCTTTTCCATGCCGCGCAGCGCATAGTCGATGCCCGCATCAGTGACGGCATCAAACAGCGGGTGGCTGACCAGGATATGGTCGATGCGCAGGCCGCGCTTGGGATCGCGATCAAACCCCTTGGAGCGGTAGTCGAACCAGCTGAAGTAGTCGTCCCGGGTCGGGTGCACCAGACGATAGCTGTCGGCCAGCCCCCAATCCTTGACGCGGGTAAGCCAGGCACGCTCGATGGGCTGAAAGCTGGTCTTGCCTTCGCGCAACCAGCGCTTGCGATTGGCTTCACCGATGCCGATGTCGCGATCTTCGGGAGAAATATTGAAATCCCCCATGATGGCAAGGCGCATGTCCGGCTGGCAGTCTTCTTCCAGCAGCCGTGACAGCTGGGCGTAGAAGCGTTCCTTGTAGGGAAACTTGGTGGGGTGCTCGACGTTCTCGCCCTGGGGGAAGTAACCGTTCCATACGGTGAGGTGTTCACCGTTGTCCAGCTTCAGTCGGGCGCCGATCATGCGTCGCTGGGCGTCGTCACCATCGTCGGGGAAACCGTAAAACACCTCGTCGGGTTCCTGGCGACACATCAGCGCCACGCCATAGTGGCCTTTCTGGCCGTGGAAATAGACGTGGTACCCCAAGGCTTCCAGAGCGGCACGCGGGAACTCGCTGTCCTGGACCTTGGTTTCCTGCAGCCCGATGACGTCCGGCGCATGCGCCTCGATGAGTGCCTCGAGTTGATGCGGGCGGGCACGGACACCATTGATGTTGAACGACACCAACCGCATTATTTGCCCTCGTCGTCGGGTCGGGATTTCTTATCTGGATGAATCTCGATGGATTGCGCCTTTTGCATGCGCTCGAGCTTGCGCGCGGCCTGCTGCTTGCGCTGGTCCTGTTTCTTGGCGGTGAAGCGACGCGATGGCGCCACCTCATCGGGGTTGTTGTGGCGCCACTGCTTGTAATCCTTGCGCCGTCCGGTGCGGAGCTGCACCTTGTCGGCCAGCGAGCGAGTCTTCTTTCTGCGTGTCATGACAATATGTCCTTTCCTGAGCGACGGCCATTCTAGCAATCACGGCGCGCTATCAACAGCGACTCACCGAGTCAACGGCGATCATCTTGATGAAGCGGCGCGTGAGGACGCGTCGAACTTGGCCAAGATGTCACCCAGACAAGCCGTGGCGGCCAAGGGCTGGTACAATACCCCACCCGGAACTGGCCTGACCTTGGCGTCAGTGCATCACATCCACTGTTATTGGGACCTAAGCACAGCCTATGAGCGAGTCGGAACAGAATCCCGCCCCGGCGCAGACCCGCAAGCCAAAGCGTCGTCGCCGCAAGCCGCGCAAGTCACAGTCCAGCTGGGACATACGCCAGTTCCAGGTGCCTGCCGTCGCGGGCAAGTGGCGCTTCCATGACTTCGACCTGCCCTTGCCGCTGATGCGTGCCATCCATGCGCTGGGCTTCGAATACTGCACCCCCATTCAGGCCGAGGCACTGGCCCAGACCCTGTTGGGCGGCGATGTGGTTGGCAAGGCCCAGACCGGCACCGGCAAGACGGCTGCCTTTCTTATCTCGATGATGGCTTATTTCCTCGAGGAAGAGGCCCCTGATGGTCAGAAGCCCGGTGCGCCGCGTGCGCTGATCATCGCGCCGACTCGTGAGCTGGCGCTGCAGATCGAGAAGGACGCCAAGGCACTGGCGCGTTTTACCAAGCTGAATGTGGCGAGCGTTGTCGGTGGCATGGACTACCAGCAGCAGCGCGAGCAGTTGGGCAAGAATGTCGATATCCTGGTGGCAACGCCTGGCCGGCTGCTCGATTTTCATGAGAAGCGTGATATCGATCTGACCCAGGTCGAGGTGCTGGTGCTTGATGAGGCGGATCGCATGCTGTCGATGGGGTTCATCCCCGACGTCAAGCGCATCATTCGCCACACGCCGAAGAAGGAAGAGCGTCAGACCTTCCTGTTCTCGGCGACCTTTACGCCGGACATCCTCAACCTGGCCAGCCAGTGGACGATGGATCCAGCGCATGTGGAAATCGAGGTCACCGTCGACAACGCCGCCGATATCGATCAGCGCGTCTATCTGGTCAGCGATGAGGACAAGTCGCGGTTGCTGATCAATCTGTTGAAGGACGACAGCCTCGAGCGGGTGATGGTGTTCTGCAACCGGCGTGACCTGGTGCGCAAGCTCGATGAGCTGCTTCGCGAAGCCGGCGTCAGTGTGGCGATGCTCTCCGGCGACGTGCCCCAGACCAAGCGCATCGAAACCCTCGAGCGCTTCCGTGAAGGCGACGTGCGGGTGCTGGTGGCCACCGATGTGGCCGGTCGCGGCATCCACATCGAGGATGTCAGCCACGTGGTCAACTACACCTTGCCGGAAGATCCGGAAGACTATGTGCACCGTATCGGTCGCACCGGTCGTGCCGGCGCCAAGGGTGTGTCGATCAGTTTCGTGGGTGAAGAAGACGCCTTCTCGCTGCCCGAGATCGAGCGTTACATCAACGACAAACTGCCCTGCGAGCATCCCCCGGAAGGCACGCTGTAACGGCGAAGGCCGTAAGGACGATATCGACGATGCTGGACGAGGCGCTCAAGGGCGACATCCAGACCGCCTATCGGCGGGTGCTCGAGGGCCTCGAGCTGGCGCCGCGCTACGGCCAACGGCTGATGATCGCCGAGATCGCCCGCACCCTTGCCGGTATTCAGACCGATGATGACGGCAAGCGGACGTCCGATGAGCACGTTTGTGTGCTCGAGGCCGGCACCGGCACCGGCAAGACCCTGGCTTACCTGCTGGCGGCGCTGCCGGTGGCCAAGGCCCGCGGCAAGCGGCTGGTGGTTTCCACCGCCACCGTGGCGCTGCAGGAACAGGTGCTGCATCAGGATCTCCCCGCGCTCAAGAAGCACAGCGGGCTCGATTTTGATTATGCTCTGGCCAAGGGGCGTGGGCGCTATATCTGTGTGGCCAAGCTCGAACAGGCACTCGATGGGGTCGAGGACAACCCCACCCTGTCGCTGTTCGAGCAGGCCATGGAGTCCCGTGACGGTGACGATTTCCATGGTCTGGTCAAGGAGCTGGCCGAGGCGTACGGCAACGGCCGCTGGGAAGGGGATCGAGACAGCTGGCCGGTGGCCATCGCCGACCCTCAGTGGCGGCGCCTGACCACCGATCATCGCCAGTGCACCAATCGCCGCTGTGACCACTTCAGCGCCTGCGCCTTCTTCCGTGCCCGACGCTATCTGGACAGTGCCGATATCATCGTTGCCAACCACGACCTGGTGCTCGCCGACCTGGCGCTTGGCGGTGGTGCGGTGTTGCCGAGTCCCTCCGATTGCATCTATGTCTTCGATGAGGGGCATCATCTTCCCGACAAGGCCATCGGTCACTTCACGCATCGTTTCGCCGTCAACGGCGCGCTTCGCTGGCTGCGTACCCTCAAGAAGTCCTTGACCGAACTCAATACCGCGCTCGGCGTTCAGCCGACGCTTGCCCGCTTGCTGGGGGGCTTTCCTGAAGCGATCGCGGCCCTGGAACCCCGCTTGGGTGAGGTCTTTTCACTCGGTCATCAGCTTGCCGATCTGCCTAATGGCGCAGGTGAGGAGAGTCGCCAGATGCGCTTCGATATGGGGCGTGCGCCAGAACCATTGCGCGAGCAGGCTGGAGCTCTGGTCACGATCTTCGCCGAGCTGTCGCGCAATCTCGAGAGCATGGCCGACATCCTGCGCGAGAGTCTCGACCCGGACAAAGCCACCGGGCTGCCCCGGGAGCAGGCCGAGCCCTGGCTGCCGCTGATCGCCCTGCTGCATGGCCGCGCCCTGGAGGCCCACGGCCTGTGGCTGGCCTTCAGCGAGGTCGACGATACGCAGGAGCCGCCCCGGGCGCGTTGGCTGAGTTTCGAGCAGGTCGGCGGCGAGCCCGAGCTGGTCTTCGTGGCGAGTCCGGTATCGGCGGCCAACACCCTGGCGCGCACCCTCTGGGGCAGCTGTCACGGTGCGGTGGTCACCTCGGCGACCCTCACCGCCCTTGGGCGCTTTGAGCGGATCCAAGAACGAGCGGGGCTCGCTAACCGCTATCGCTACCAGCGTCTGCCCAGCCCCTTCGATTATTCCCGGGCGGTGCTGAGCATTCCCCGCGAGGCGGTCGATCCCGGTGACCGCGAGGGACACGAGCGTGCGATCGTCGACTTCGTGCAGGGCCTGGGCGAGGACGAGGCGGTACTGATGCTGTTCTCCTCGCGAGCCCAGCTGCGCGCCGTGGAAAAGGCGCTGCCACGCAGCGAGCGCGAACGGGTGCTGGCGCAGGACCGGTTGCCCAAGCGCGAGCTGATCGAGCGCCACCGCGCCCGGGTCGATGCGGGGGAGGGTAGCATCATCTTCGGCCTGGCAAGCTTCGCCGAGGGCATCGATCTGCCCGGCGAGTACCTGACCCATGTGGTGATTACCCGGTTGCCCTTCGCGGTGCCCGACGACCCGGTGGGCGCCACGCTTGCCGAGTGGATCGAAAGCCGCGGCGGCAACCCCTTCATGCGCATCACCGTGCCGGACGCCTCGATCAAGCTGGTCCAGGCCTGTGGCCGGCTGATCCGCAAGGAGGAGGATTCCGGGCGCATCACCCTGCTGGATAGGCGGGTACTGACGCGCCGCTATGGCCAGGCGCTGCTCGATGGCTTGCCGCCCTTTACTCGCGAGATCGATGGGGTGGTGCAGGGCGGCTGATGCCGCATCGCATGCGGCGCCATCAAGGCCGTTCGTCGTTCTACGCATGGGTGTGAGGTGTTGCCAGTGGGGTGTTGCAAGGAATCAAAAAACCGGGCCCGCCAATTGGCGGGCCCGTTTTTTTACTGACGAAAGATCGAACGATCAGTCGCTGCGACGCTTGGCCAGCACCGGCGACAATTTCTCGTTCATCTCAGTGAAGGTGGACACTGTGGTATCCCAGTCGATGCAGGCATCGGTGATCGAGACGCCGTAGGCCATCTCGGCCTTGTCGTCCTTGATCTTCTGGTTGCCCCAACCGATATGGGATTCGACCATCAGGCCGATGATCGAGCGGTTGCCTTCAAGGATCTGGTTGGTGACGTTCTCCATCACCAGCGACTGAAGGGCCGGATCCTTGTTGGAGTTGGCATGCGAACAGTCGATCATGATGTTCGGCTTGATGCCTTCCTTTTCCAGTTCCTGTTCCGCCAGGGCCACGCTGACGCTGTCGTAGTTGGGTTTGCCGTTGCCGCCGCGCAATACCACATGACCATAGGCGTTGCCGCGGGTGCGGATGATCGCTACCTGGCCGCCCTGGTCGATGCCGAGGAAGTTGTGTGGATGCGCCACCGACTGCAGGGCATTGACTGCTACGTCGAGGCTGCCATCGGTCCCATTCTTGAAGCCGACCGGGCAGGAGAGGCCCGACGCCATTTCGCGATGCGTCTGGGATTCGGTGGTGCGGGCACCGATTGCCGACCAGCTGATGCAGTCCTGAAGGTACTGCGGCGAGATCGGGTCCAGGGCTTCTGTCGCCAGTGGCAGACCCATGTCGGAAAGATCCACCAACAGGCGACGCGCGATATGCAGGCCTTCTTCGATCTCGAATGAGCCGTTGAGATGCGGGTCGTTGATCAGGCCTTTCCAGCCAACCGTGGTACGCGGCTTCTCGAAGTAGACGCGCATCACGATGTAAATGCTGTCCTTGACCTTATCGGCCAGCTGGCGCAGCCGCCGGGCATAGTCCATGGCTGCATCCACGTCGTGAATGGAGCAGGGACCCACGACCACCAGCAAACGTGGATCGCTGCCATCCAGGATACGCTGGATGGTCTCGCGGCCTTCGACGACCGTGCGCTCGGCGTTGCCGGTCAGCGGGATTTCCTGCTTGAGCGTCTCGGGGGTGATCAGAACATCCTGAGCCAGGACGTTGAGGTTATTGACCTGCTGTTGTGACATGCCGCTACCTGTGACGTGATTACGCGCGTTTAAAAGATGAAGTATCGCCTACTATCGCCCGTGGGGGCTGTGAAAATCAACGGCGGTAAGGAACTTGCTGACGAATGTCATTGTCACAGCGGTTCGCTACCGTTGGCATGCCGTATCCTTGATGGAATGCCAATAAACAGGAACACTGACGGATAACCATCATCGAATGCCACCAGGTTTCCACAGAGACGTTATGACTGCTTGTTTACCTCCAGTGTTCACCGAGAGCTCGTCCCTCGGGCGATGCAGTAACCTGTGCTCGTCCAGTGTAGCGTCGGTTGCATGCGCCTCCTGCACAGGGAGAGGCTGAATGGACACCCGAGAAACCGATCAGCAACTCGTTGAGCGTGCTCAGCGGGGGGATACGCGTGCCTTCGATCTGCTGATCAAGAAGTATCAGCACAAGATCCTCGGACTGATCGGTCGCTACGTGCACGATCATGCAGAAGTGCATGATGTAGCGCAGGAGGCCTTCATCAAGGCTTACCGAGCGCTTGGCAAGTTTCGCGCCGACAGTGCCTTCTATACCTGGATGTACCGTATCGCCATCAATACGGCCAAGAACCATCTGGTGTCGCGTGGTCGTCGTCCGCCGGGCAGCGATATGGATATCGTCGACGCCGAGATCGTCGACCAGAGCGGTCGGCTCTCCGATATCGAATCGCCAGAAGCCTCCATTGCGCGCGACCAGCTAGAAGCGGCGGTCTTCGAGGCAATCGATAACCTGCCCGAAGATCTGCGTACGGCAATCACATTGCGAGAGTTCGACGGCCTGTCTTATGAAGATATTGCACAGATCATGGATTGCCCGGTAGGAACGGTGCGTTCGCGCATCTTCCGTGCCCGCGAGGCCGTCGATCGTCATATTCAGCCGTTGGTGGTGACCGCCAGGACGCAGGATATGGTTCCCGAGTGACAGATTCAGGCATTTTTTGATCTCGGGGCTGAACTGTTGTCGCCTTTCGGCGTCACATGCTTGGGTCGAATTTATCGCGGTGGCAGTGCCCGACAAGTGACAGGGTGGCGTTAGCCGTCTTGCTCCGGGTCGTGGTCTGTAATGACACGTTGTCACCACTCGAGTCGACAACTGATCTTAGGGCGACACGCCTTTAAGTGTGAGGGTGTAACTGATGAACCAGAATTCACGGGAGTCATTGTCTGCCTTGATGGACAGTGAGGCCGACGATCTCGAACTTCCTCGAGTGCTCAAATCGTTGGACGATTCCCCGGATGTGGCCGAAACCTGGCGACGCTACCACTTGGCTCGCAGCATGATGCATCGCGACCGGGATGTGGATGTGTCAGCAGATCTTTCGGCGGGCATCATGGCGCGGCTAGCCGATGAACCGGCACCAGAGGTCGAGGCGCCGGTCAAACCAGCACGCAGTCTGTTTTCTCGAGCGAGCTCCTATGCTGGCAATGCGGCGGCGGCCGCCGCTGTTTCGTTGATGGTCATTACCGGCGTGCAGTTCTATAACGGGTCGACTGAGCGTGCCGAGTCAGGTCAATCCGAGTTGGCCAGTACGCCGGGGGCCAGCGCTGGTAACTCAAGCCAAGTGCAGCGCCCCTCATTGGTCGATCTGCCGCTCTTTCAGTCGTCCTCTTCAGGCCGCGGCTTGATGAATGTCGGAGCTACGGTCGAGTCACCGATGATCATGGCGCCGAGCGTGCGTCAGTCGCAGCGAGCAGACCAGCAGCAAGCACGTCTGTTGCAGTCCTATCTGGATCGCCACGCCGAGGGCGCGGCATATCGTAGCGGTGATGCCTGGATGCCTATTCTGAGGGCATCCGGCCAAGAGTCATTAGGCCTGCACTAATGATGGTGTTCCCTGTCCTGAATCGAGCTATCGGTCACCGCCGTTTGTCTTCCTGCGCACTGATGTTGTCGGCCGCGTTGGCGCTTGCATGGCCCGCCTCTTCCGCCCTTGGCGCAGAAGAGGAACCCAGTGGCTATGATTGCCAACGATTGGTGGAACAAGCAGCCCCGACAACCGCCAGCGAGTGGTTTGATCGCAGTCTATGGGCCAGCCATTGCTATGTGTTCAAGGCCCGCGCGGTACGCATTGGCAGCGATGGCGTGCGAACACTGGCACTGACCCATGAGGTCCAGGATGGTGTCGAGCACGAGGTGGCGCGCTTTCTCGATGGCGAGCCGGTCATTTTTGAGCGCCGTGGTCGTATTGGCCGTGGTGGCTGGTCATCAGGCGATGCCAAGGCGCAGGCCTCACCACAGGCGATCATGGCAAGACTGGATGATCACTATCGCCTGAGCCTCAGTGGCGAGGAGCGTATTGCTGGCCGCGCCGCGATTCGCCTGGACGTTGAGCCACTTGATGATATGCGCTTTGGCCAGCGGCTATGGCTCGACAAGAAGACATCACTGCCGCTCAAGCAGATGCTGCTTGATACGCAGGGGCGAGTGCTTGAGACCTTCCAGATAACAGAGATCGAACAGCCGAGTGTGTTTGACGGTCGGGTCGATATGGATCGCGGTCGGACACCGCCTGACGATAGCTGGCAGCCAGGCTGGATGCCCCCCGGGTTCGTCCCTCAGCCCGTCGAAACGGCCAGTGCCATGCATGCAGATGCGGTGCACCATCGCCTTTACAGTGATGGCATTTCCAGCCTCAGCATGTTTTTAGAGCCTCTTTCGCCCGAGCGACCAGCGCTGGCCCCCGGTTTACACCGGCTGGGTATTTCCTATGCGGCTGTCCGGCATCTGACATTGGATGGTAATCCCATGCAGGTGGTCGCCATGGGAGAGATGCCGCCAGAGGTGCTGATAAAGGTGGTCGAGCAGGTAAGCCTTACAGACGATGCCCTGAATGCGGCCTCGAGTGGTGCTGTCGATAATGTGTCGACCTTGCAGGAAGCGCCATGAGCATGACGGTGGAGGTGTCATCGGATCACTGGCTTCAAGCGACAGCGCGAGTCGAGGCCCTTATTCCTGAGGGGGCTCGTATCAGCGTACTGCCCCAACGTGGCTGCGATGGCTGTGCGTCACGCCAGGGATGCGGCACGGGGTTGCTGGCCACTCGGCGTCAAGCACGTCCCAGGCAGTTCACGGTCACCACGTCCGTTCCGTTGGCGGTGGGCCAGACGGTCAGCATCGGTCTGCCGTCCCGCCGTTTTCTTGAAGGAGCCCTGGCCGTCTATGGTTTGCCGCTGCTGACATCCTTGGCGGGCGGCATGGCAGCCGAAATCTGGCTGGTGCCCGGTCACCCGCTGGTTCCCATCGCTTTTCTTGCTGGACTTTTTGGTGGTGCATTATGCCTTTCTCTATGGGGCCGCTATCAGGCATCCGCTTACCGTCCGGTATTGCTTGACCCTGCTCCGACGTAACCATCGGAATTGCCGATCATGTCTAGAAAGACATTGGGGATAGTCATGGGGTGGCCAAGAACCCAATGAGAGAGGGGCATCTGCATTCATCCTTTGCTGATCCACGTATTGCCTTCCCATGCTGCTGCAGGAGTGATTATGGAACGCACACTTCGCCATTCTTTCGTCTTTGCCTTGTTGTTCATGCTGACGCTGGCCTGTGCCTCTGCTCAGGCTAGAGAGCTTCCCGACTTCACTGAGCTGGTCGAGCAGGCCGCCCCCGGGGTGGTCAATATATCGACGACTCGCACGGTGACCTCAGGTGGCTTTTCTTATCATGGTCCCGGCGGTGAGGATATTCCCGAGATATTCCGGCGCTTCTTCGGCGACCAGTTGCCTATGCCAGGGGGGGGGCAGAAACGTGAACACGAGCGTAAGTCACTGGGGTCCGGCTTTGTGATCAGCGAAGACGGCTACATCATGACCAATGCGCACGTGGTCAAGGACGCCGATGAGATTCTGGTGCGTCTCAATGATCGCCGTGAACTCAAGGCTGAACTGGTCGGTGCCGATGCCAAGACAGACGTGGCGCTACTCAAAGTTGATGCCGATAGCTTGCCGACGCTTGACATCGGAAACTCCGATAGGCTGGAGGTAGGTGAATGGGTCGCCGCGATAGGCTCGCCGTTCGGCTTCGACCATTCGGTGACGGCAGGTATTGTCAGTGCCATCAATCGCACCATACCGACCGATGCCTATGTGCCTTTCATTCAAACCGATGTGGCTATCAATCCGGGTAATTCTGGTGGACCGTTGTTCAACCTCGATGGCGAGGTTGTCGGCATTAACTCGCAGATCTTTACCCGCAACGGTGGTTACATGGGGCTTTCGTTCGCCATCCCGATCACTGTGGCCATGAATGTGGCCGATCAGCTCAAGAGTGATGGGCGGGTCAATCGTGGCTGGTTGGGCGTGGTGATCCAGCCCGTCTCCCAGGATCTAGCCGAGTCTTTCGGCCTGGAGGGGCCGGCGGGGGCGTTGATCGCCGATCTCGATCCCGAGGGGCCAGCAGCGCGCGATGGATTGGAAGCTGGCGATGTGATTCTTGGCGTCAACGGTCAGGATGTCGACCGTTCCAGTACCTTGCCGAGACTGATTGGTCGGGTAAGCCCGGGCGAGGAAGTAGAGCTCGATGTGATGCGCGATGGCCGCCAGCGTGAGATCACTGTCACCGTCGGCGACTGGCCAGATGCTGAAGGCGGCAAGCAGGTTTCCAGCATGACCGATGACAGTCAGGCACGCCTGGGGCTGACGGTTAGCTCGCTCGATGAGCAGGTGCTCGAACGGTTGGGGATCGATGGCGGTGTGGCCGTGGATTCTGTCGAGCCTGGAGGTGTTGCCCAGGAGGCGGGCATTCGCTCGGGCGATGTGCTGGTCTCGGTGGATCACCAAGCCATTTCTTCACCCAAACAGCTGATGTCGGTTATCGAGTCCCTGGGCACAGACCGTGCTGTGCCGGTTCGCCTCTATCGTGAGGGGCGCTCGCTCTATGTTGCGATGCGACTCAAGTCCGAGTAACACCCGACCAGACGAACGACGGGGCCTGCGGGCCCCGTCGTTCGTTGGAGCAGGGCTTCTCCGCGGCGTCGCTGTTCCTGTCGAGCCCTAGTCGGTACAATGCCGGCATTCTTATTCAAGACGCCCCTCCCATCGGGATCCTACTGATGGCCGCCAGGATGCGTACCAAGAACCGGATGACTCTGCATGAGCAACAACGTGACCAGCAAAGACCTTAGCTTGATCCGTAATTTTTCGATCATCGCCCACATCGATCACGGCAAGTCGACCCTATCGGATCGCATCATCCAGATCTGTGGTGGTCTGACCGACCGCGAGCTCAAGGAACAGGTGCTCGACTCGATGGATATCGAACGCGAGCGTGGCATCACCATCAAGGCACAGTCGGTCACCCTGGATTATCTGGCAGACGACGGTAAGACCTACCAGCTCAACTTCATCGATACGCCGGGCCACGTCGATTTTTCCTATGAAGTCTCTCGCTCGCTTTACGCCTGTGAGGGCGCATTGCTGGTGGTCGATGCAGGCCAAGGCGTTGAAGCGCAATCCGTGGCCAACTGCTACACCGCCGTGGAGCAGGGCCTGGAGGTGTTGCCGGTACTCAACAAGATGGACTTGCCCCAGGCCGACCCGGATAAAGTCAGCAAGGAAATCGAGGAGATCATCGGACTGGACGCCACCGATGCCTGTCAGGTGTCGGCCAAGAGCGGTATGGGAATGGAGGCGTTGCTCGAGCGCCTGGTGCGTGACATTCCAGCCCCCAAGGGGGATCGGGATGGGCCGTTGCAGGCGCTGATCGTCGACTCCTGGTTCGACAACTACCTGGGCGTCGTTTCGCTGGTCCGGGTTTTTGATGGCACTCTGAAGAAAGGTGACAAGATACGCATGACATCCACCGGCCGCGACTGGTCGGTAGGTGAGGTGGGTATCTTCACGCCGCTGCGCAAGCAAACTGATGTCCTGCGCGCGGGTGAGGTTGGTTTCGTGGTCGCCGGTATCAAGGATATCCATGGTGCGCCGGTAGGTGACACCATCACCCACACCAAGACACCTGATGTGCCGCGCCTGCCAGGCTTCCAGAAGGTCAAGCCGCAGGTCTATGCCGGCATGTTCCCGGTCTCCTCCGATGATTACGAAGACTTCCGCGATGCCCTCGAGAAGCTAGCACTTAATGATGCTTCTCTGGATTACGAGCCGGAGAACTCCGATGCTCTGGGCTTCGGCTTCCGCGTTGGCTTCCTCGGCACGCTGCACATGGAAATCATCCAGGAGCGCCTGGAGCGGGAGTACAATCTCGACCTGCTGACCACCGCGCCCACCGTGATCTACGAGCTGGTGATGGACAATGGTGACATCGACTATGTCGCCAACCCATCCAAGCTGCCGGACATGGCCACCGTCGACGAGATGCGCGAGCCGGTGGTGCGGGCCAGCATCCTGGTGCCCCAGGAGTTCGTCGGCAACGTCATTACCGAGTGTGAGCAACGCCGTGGCACCCAGCTCGACATGCAGTTTCTGGGGAGTCAGATTCAGCTGACCTACGAGCTGCCGATGTCCGAAGTGGTGATGGACTTCTTCGATCGACTGAAGTCGATTACCAAAGGGTATGCGTCGCTGGATTACAGTTTCGAGCGCTTCGAGGCTGCCAAGCTGGCGCGTCTGGATGTGCTGATCAACGGTGACCGGGTCGATGCGCTGGCGATCATCATCCACCGTGATCATGCTCATTCCCGTGGTCGGGCGCTGGTGGAAAAGATGAAGGAGCTGATCCCGCGCCAGATGTTCGACGTGGCTATTCAGGCGGCTATCGGCGGCCAGGTCGTGGCGCGTTCGACGGTCAAGGCGCTGCGCAAGAACGTGACCGCGAAGTGCTACGGTGGCGATGCATCCCGCAAGAAGAAGCTGCTCGAAAAGCAGAAGGCGGGCAAGAAACGCATGAAGCAAGTTGGCCGGGTCGAGATCCCGCAGGAAGCCTTCCTTGCCGTGCTCAAGGTGAACGACTAGGAAACACTGACAAATGGATTTCTCGCTTCTGCTGGTGGTGGCCGTCGCGGTCACCGGGT
The DNA here is from genome assembly GCF_012062845.1 of Halomonas salinarum. Lineage (GTDB taxonomy): Bacteria > Pseudomonadota > Gammaproteobacteria > Pseudomonadales > Halomonadaceae > Onishia > Onishia salinarum. Next base: position 41,327 of record NZ_WWNB01000007.1, on the reverse strand, counting down.
TGATCTGGTTGCTCGATAGCGTCTGGTGGTCCAAGCGTCGCCAACAAGGCCTGGCGCTTGTCGGCGGCGATGCGCGTGGTCGTGAATCAGGTGTTGCTTCTGGCAATGCATCTGGCCATGAAGCGGGAGGTGGCGAAAGCGCTGCTACCCGGACCACTGCCAAGGAGCCCTGGCTAGTCGACTACGCGCGCTCCTTCTTTCCGGTACTGTTGGTGGTGCTGGTGTTGAGAAGCTTCGTCGTCGAACCCTTCCAGATCCCCTCGGGTTCCATGCGGCCGACACTGGAAATCGGCGATTTCATCCTGGTCAACAAGTTCACCTATGGACTACGTCTGCCGGTCACCAACACTGAGATCGTGGACCTCGGTGAGCCCGAGCGGGGCGACGTGATGGTATTCCGTTTCCCCAAAGACCCGTCGGTCAACTTCATCAAGCGCGTGATTGGCCTGCCGGGTGATCGTATTCGCTACGAGGGCAAGCAGCTTTATATCAATGGCGAGGCGGTGACCAAGCAGTTGGTCGACGAAAGCAATATCGACCAGCTCAATGAAGTGTTGCTCGAGGAAAACCTGGGCGATACCACCCACCCCATTTACAATGATTTTCGTGACCCAGGTCCGCAGATGCGCGAGCTGCGCGTGCCTGAGGGACATTATTTCATGATGGGCGACAACCGTGACCACTCCAACGACAGCCGCTACTGGGGCTTCGTGCCGGAGGAAAATATTGTCGGCGAGGCCTTTGCGGTGTGGATGCACTGGAACGGCGGACTGCCGAGCTTTAGTGAGGTCCGGGTAATCGACTGACACTGTTGTGCGGCCGCGGCGGTCGCAACCGGTTTCATGCCCATCGATGATGACAACCTTTCAGAGAGTAGCAGGAGTTTCGTGAGCAACCCCTTGAATGCCTTCAGCCGCCGGGTCGGCCATGAGTTCGACGACCCGGGCTTGCTGGAGCTAGCCATGACCCATCGCAGTTTTGGTGGTCAGAACAACGAACGGCTCGAGTTTCTCGGCGATTCCATTGTCAATTTCGTGATCGCCGAGGCGCTTTTTCGTCGCTTTCCACAGGCCCGAGAAGGCCAGCTGTCACGTCTGCGCGCCCGTCTGGTCAAGGGTCAGACCCTGGCTGAACTGGGCCGGGAGTTTTCTGTAGGTGAATGCCTGCGGCTGGGTTCCGGTGAAATGAAAAGCGGCGGCCATCGTCGTGATTCGATTCTCGCCGATGCCGTCGAAGCGGTCATCGGTGCCATCTATCTCGATGCTGGCATGGATGTGGCCAAAACCCGTGTGTTGTCCTGGTTTGCCACGCGTCTTGAGGCGCTGGATGTGCAGGATACGCAGAAAGACCCCAAGACTCGCCTGCAGGAGTTCCTGCAATCCCGTCAGTCAGCGCTGCCGCGTTATGAAGTGGTCACCGTGGATGGCGAGGCGCATGCCCAGACATTTACCGTAGAGTGCCATATCGAGATGCTCGACGAGCACACAGAAGGGGTCGGCTCGAGCCGGCGCCATGCCGAACAGCAGGCTGCCGAATTGGCGCTTACTCGCCTTGATCCCCGTGGAGGTCGCTCATGACTCAATCCTGTGGCTTCGTCGCCATCATCGGGCGTCCTAACGTCGGCAAGTCGACGCTGATGAATCGTATCCTGGGCCAGAAGGTCTCCATCACGTCGCGTCGCCCCCAGACGACGCGCCATCAGGTGATGGGCATCAAGACGGAAGATGAGACCCAGTTCATCTATGTCGATACCCCTGGCATGCATATCATGTCGAAGGATCGTAACAAGGCGATCAATCGCTTCATGAACCAGGCGGCTACCCAGGCACTGCGTGATATCGACTGCGTGGTCTTTATCGTCGACCGTACCCGCTGGGCGCCGGAAGATCAGGTGGTGCTCGACAAGCTGACCCACGTCAAGGCGCCGGTAATCCTCGCCGTCAACAAGGTGGACTGGCTCGAGGACAAGGCAAGCCTGTTGCCCTGGCTCGATCAGGTCGGCGCCAAGCGTGACTTCGCCGCTATTCTGCCGATCTCAGCCAAGCACGGCACCAATGTGCCGGAACTCGAAGCCGAAGTCGCCAAGCATCTGCCGGAAGGCATTCATCACTTCCCTGACGACCAGATCACCGACAAGAGCTCGCGCTTCCTTGCCGCTGAGCTTGTTCGCGAGAAGGTCATGCGTCAGCTGGGTGATGAGTTGCCGTATCAGATGACGGTTGAAATCGAGGAATTCAAGACCGACCAGCGCGGTACCCTGCACATCAGTGCGCTGATGATGGTCGAGCGTGATGGACAGAAGAAAATCCTGATCGGCGAGGCGGGTGATCGCATCAAGAAGATCGGTCGCGAAGCGCGCCTGGAAATGGAGCGTGCCTTCGAGTCCAAGGTGATGCTCAATCTCTGGGTCAAGGTCAAGCGCGGCTGGTCCGACGATGAACGGGCCTTGAAGAGTCTGGGCTACGACCTCGACTGAGCCTCGATATGCAGCCTCAGCCGGCGTTTCTGCTGCACAAGCGACCCTACCGCGAGACCAGCGCTCTGGTCGATCTGCTGACCCTGGATCATGGTCGCATTCGTGCCGTGGCCCAGGGCGTGCAGCGCCCGGGCAGCCGTTCCCGGGCGCGTCTGCAGCCCTTCACCCCCCTGCATCTGACCTGGGTGGGAAACGGAGAGTTGAAGCGTCTGCGGCTGATGGAAAGTACTGGCAGCGCGCCCATGTTGGCGGGAGAAGGGCTGCTGTGTGGTTTCTACGCCAACGAACTCCTGACCCGGTTGCTGCCGCTGGAGCTGCCGGTGGCCGAGGTCTTCGCCTTTTATGGGGCGGCACTCAAGGCGTTGCACCGCCCCAGTGATCGAGCCGGTGCGCTGCGTCGTCTTGAGTATGCGCTGCTCGAGGCGCTGGACGGCGAGCCTGTGTTCTGTGATCTCGACGGCGTCGAGCTTGACCCCCACACGCGCTATGTTTACCGCGCCCAGGCGCGTCGTTTCAGTGCCTTGGCCCATGATGACGGTGGCGGGCTCGATGGCCGCACCCTCAAACTGCTGCAACAGGGTGACTGGGCCTCCCCTGGACTGGCGGCGCCCGCCCGTTCATTGGCCCGGGCCGCGTTGGCGCCACTGCTTGGCGAGCGTCCCCTGAAGGCCCGTGAATTGATGCAGCAGCTGGCCGCGCGTCGCCGTTCCGGCTGATAGGCACCGCCTGCTCACGAATTTTTCCCCGATGACTTACTGGAGAGATTGCCATGCTCCCCCCTCGTATCCTGCTCGGCGTCAACATCGATCACATCGCCACCCTGCGCCAGGCTCGCGGTACACGCTTCCCCGATCCGGTTCAGGCGGCCCTGCTCGCTGAAGAGGCCGGCGCCGATGGCATCACGGTTCATCTGCGTGAAGACCGTCGCCACATTCAGGAGCGCGACATTCGGCTCTTGAACGAGGTGCTCAACACACGCATGAATCTTGAGATGGCGGTGACGCCGGCGATGATCGAGCTGGCCGAAGAGATTCGCCCGGCCCATGTCTGCCTGGTGCCGGAAAAGCGCGAGGAACTGACCACCGAGGGCGGGCTCGACGTGGCAGGCGCCAGCGATGACATTGCTGCCGCTTGCAAGCGCTTGGCCGCGGCGGGTTGCGAGGTATCACTCTTCATCGATCCCGATCCCGCCCAGATCGAAGCGGCGAGAGCCGTGGGCGCGCCGGTGATCGAGCTGCACACCGGCGCCTATGCCGAGGCCAGCGGTGACGCGGCCCGGCGCGAGCACGCGCGGCTGAGTGCCGCCGCGGAGATGGCGCTGGAGCTGGGGCTGGTGGTCAATGCCGGCCACGGCCTGCACTACCATAACGTCGAGGCGATCGCCGCCATTCCGGGGCTCACCGAGCTCAATATCGGCCATGCGATCATCGCCCGTTCGCTGTTTGTCGGTCTCAAGGAGGCGGTGGCCGACATGAAACGGCTGGCGATCGCCGGACAGGAAGCCGGCCTGGTGGCGGCCATGGAAACCCACGATCATGACCATGACCACCACCATGACCACGGCGAGAGCTAGCCCAGTTGATTCTCGGTATCGGCACCGATATCGCGCGGGTGGGGCGTTTCGAGATCGCCATGGCGCGCCATGGCGATCGCTTTGCGGCGCGCCTGCTTGGGGGGCATGAGCTGAGTCGATTGGCGGAGCACGGCCAGCCTGCTGCCTATCTGGCCAAACGCTTTGCTGCCAAGGAGGCCTTCGTCAAGGCGCTGGGTACCGGCATGCGCCAGGGCATGCGCTGGAGCGATATTCAGGTGGTCAACGATAGCCTGGGTCGACCCTCCCTGACCCTTTCCGGCCAGGCCCAGATCCTGGCTGAGCGCCTGGGCGTGACCGGTATGCATTTATCAATCTCCGATGAGGCCGAGCTTGCGCTGGCGCTGGTGGTACTCGAGGGCTAGTGGCGCCACCTTTTCCTGACGCCTAGGCCTGGCGAGCCTGCCAGGCACGCAAACGGCCCATCGCCGCATATAGCTCCCTGAGCATGGAGCCGGTCGCCGCTACGCCCTGCACCCGCAGGCGTGTTTCCAGCGTCTCGGCGAGCAGAGCGAGCTGTGGTACCCCGCAATAGCGACAGGCGCCGTTCAGGTGATGGATGGCGTCCAGCATGGCTTCCTCGTCCTGAGCCTGCCAGGCCGCTTCCAGGTTCGTCTCGCTCTCGTCGAGGCTTTCCAGCAGCAGTGTCAGGGTCTTCAAGGCCAGGTCTTCTCGGCCCCCGGCTAGTCGCGTTCCCATTTGCAGGTCCACCACCGCGAGCTCCCCATCATCTTCGATATGGCCTTTAACTGACGACCCGAATGATGATGTCGATGGCTCCCCAGAGTGTTGTTGGTTGGGCTCGGGCAAGTTCAGTGATAGATGTTGGCCCAACAGTTTGACCAGCCTCTGTGCATCGACGGGCTTGATCAGCACATCATGCATGCCGCAGCCAAGCAGACGTTGACGCTCTTCTTCCTGCGCATGAGCGGTTACCGCGATGACGGGACAGGTTCGCCAGTTGCCCCCCAGCCTGCGCAATGCCGTCATGGTGGCCTCGCCATCCATGCCGGGCATGCGGATGTCCATCAATACCAGATCGATACGCTCGCTCTGAGCCAACGCCAGGGCTTCTTCACCACTGGATGCCTGTAACGGCACAATGCCCGCTTCGCGCAGTAGCTCCTGGAGCAACAGGCGGTTGGATGTCACATCGTCGACGACCATGACTCTTGGCACGCTATCAACGGGCGCCTTGGGTAACGTGGGCTGAGGAGCCGGCAGATTCGGACGCGCCGTCAGGCCTAGTTGTCTCTTGATCGTGTCCGCCAGGACCTGCCGCGAGATGGGCTTGGTCAAGGTTTCGCCACCGGTTGGAAGACGCAGATCTGGCATATCGTAGGGACTGGCGTTGACCATCAGCACTGCTGGGCTATTGTTCTCGCTCAAGCAGGCTTGCCAGCTTGCCAATCGCTCAGGGGCCAGATCTTCTATCCCCAGACCCGCCAGTACCAGGTCAGGTAACGATCGCGAATGGCTGCTGGGGTGGTCGCCAGACGTCAAAACCTTGGCGTTCCAGCTCGACAACAAATGGTTGAGTGCGCGCTGTGTGGGGAGGTGGGGTTCGTAGAGGGCGATGACCCGGCCGCCCAGGTCGAGTTCCGGTAAGCGGTGTTCGTGCTGAGTGCCCAAGGGTAAGGTAAAGGAGAACACCGACCCCTTGCCGGGTTCGCTGGACATGGTAATGGTGCCACCCATCTGTTCGATTAGCTGGCGACAGATCAACAGGCCAAGACCTGTACCGCCGAACTGGCGGGTATCACTCGAATTGGCTTGGCTGAAGGCCTTGAATAGACGCTCGCGCTGTTCCTTGGACAGGCCGATCCCGGTATCGCTGACGTTGATCTTGAGCGTGACCTGATGCGCTTGTGACTCTTCGAGCATCACGCGCACGATCACTTCACCGCGTTCGGTAAACTTGATGGCGTTGTTGATCAGGTTGGTCAGTACCTGGCGGATACGCAGCGGGTCACCCTGAAGGTCAGTCGGCACGTCGTCGAATACCAGCCCGAGTAGATGCAGTCCTTTCTTGTGTGCCTGGGGCGCTTGCATGCCAAGCACATCGTCCACCAGGGCGACCATGTCCAGATGAACGGTCTCGAGTTCCAGTTTGCCAGCCTCTATCTTGGAAAAATCGAGGATGTCATTCACCAGCATCAGCAGGCTATCTGAGGTCTTCTGCATGTGCTCGAGCCAGTCTCTTTGACGGCTGTCCAGCCGCGAGCGTCCCAACAGCTGACAGAAGCCGATGATGCCGTTGAGGGGCGTGCGGATCTCGTGGCTCATGTTGGCCAGGAACTCTGACTTGATGCGACTGGCTTCCAGCGCGCGGCGGTGGGCTATGTCGAGTTCGATATTCTTGACCTCGATGGTTTCCATCGACTCTTGCAGGTCCTCGGTGTTTTGTTCGATCTGCGCTTGCATGTCTTCCCGGACACGCTCCAGATGGTCGCTCAGCGCATTGACGCCTGCCATGAGCTCTGCCGTCTCCTGCGGGCCGCTCTCAGGTAGTCGGATGTCATTATCGCCACGATTGAGGCGATCGAGTGCTGCCTGTATGGCAGTCAAGGGCTCGGTGATTCGGCGGCTCACTGAATAGGCCAGCAGGAAGAGGCCAAGCCCTACGATCAGCAAACCCAGACCATGCGTCAGCAGGTGACGATAGTTGCTGAGGAGAAGGCTTTGTGTGTCGACCTCCACTGCCAGCCACCGATCCTGAGCGCCTTCCAGGGGCAACGTCAGCTGCCAGTTGTCGCCATCGGTATCGAGTGTCGGGTCGCTTGGCTGGCTAGCCGAGGAACGGGGAGGCTGGCCGATCGAAAACATGGGCGTGCCGTCTGCGGTGAAAAGGCGAACCGAGCGGATCTCGTCATTCTCTAGCAGGCCTTCGCCCAGTGCCTGCAGTGTTTGCAGGGCGCTGTCTTGATGATGCTGAAGCGCTTCGCTCATCCCGCGGGCGGCAATGGATGCGCTTGCCATCATGCGTTGCTGAAGAGCAGAGCGATATTCATTGGCCTCGTGGGTCAGGGTCAGCGCAGAGGTGATGGCCAGCAAAGCCAGTGGCAGTAGCGTCAGCCACAACAGCAGGCGTGTCTTGATCGGCATTCACAATTCTCTAAAGGACTTCATTTGCATGCAGTATGCCATAGCCATTGTCGATCCCTGTCACCGCGACACGCCCGGCGATATAATGCGACTAAAGACTTTTCCAGAAGGAAGGTTAGATGGATTTTCCCACGCTCGAGGATGTGGTTGGCAATACCCCGCTGGTGCGCCTGAAGCGCATTGCCGCTGGCCGCAATAACACGCTACTGGCCAAGCTCGAAGGCAACAACCCGGCGGGCTCGGTCAAGGACCGGCCGGCGCTTTCGATGATCGCCGAGGCCGAAGCGCGTGGCGAGATTGCACCGGGCGATACGCTGATCGAGGCCACGTCAGGTAATACCGGCATTGCGCTGGCCATGGCGGCTGCCATGAAGGGCTATCGCATGGTGCTGATCATGCCGGATAACGCCTCGAATGAGCGCAAGCAGGCGATGGCGGCCTTCGGTGCCGAGCTGATTCCGGTCACCCGGGAAGAGGGCATGGAGGGCGCGCGGGATCTGGCCAATAGCATGGTCAGCCGCGGTGAGGGTAAACCGCTCAATCAGTTCGCCAACCCTGATAACCCCATGGCGCATTATCGCACCACCGGGCCTGAGTTGTGGCGCCAGACAGAGGGGACGATTACCCACTTCATTAGCTCGATGGGCACTACCGGCACCATCATGGGGGTGTCGCGCTACCTCAAGGAGCAGAACCCCGACGTGCAGATCATCGGCCTGCAACCAGAGGATGGAGCCAGCATTGCCGGCATCCGCCGTTGGCCCGAGGCCTATTTGCCGAGCATCTTCGAGCCTGCGCGGGTCGACCGGGTGATCGATGTGGGGCAAACCGAAGCGGAGGAGCATATGCGTCGGCTGGCCAGAGAAGAGGGAATCTTTGCTGGTGTTTCCTCGGGTGGCAGCCTCGCGGGTGCCCTCAAGGTCGCGGAGGAGGTCGAGAACGCCGTCATCGCCTTCATTGTCTGCGATCGAGGCGATCGTTATCTGTCTACTGGCCTCTACGCCCCGGAGCAATGACATGGCGATGCTAGGCAAACGCCGCGCGCCCAAAACCAGCACGCGGAAGGCGTCGGTGACGCCTCCGACTCAGCAGGCAGATGCACAAGACCGGGCCGTGGATATTCTGCGGCTTGCCCATGACGGCCGAGGCGTGGCGCGCAATGCGCAAGGCAAGACCTTGTTTGTGGATCGCGCCTTGCCTGGTGAGCGAGTCGAGGTGGCCGTGCACAAGAGCCGCCAACGCTTCGACGAAGCGCATGTACGCGAAGTGATCACCGCCTCGCCTGATCGCGTTGAGCCAGCCTGCCCGCATTTTGGCGTCTGCGGTGGCTGCGATCTGCAGCATCAGGCGCTTGAGGCCCAGCGTCATCATAAACAGCAGGTGCTCGTCGAACAGTTGGCTCGCCAGGGGCTCAAGCTCGCGGAATCGCCAGCATGGCTGACCGCAGAAGGATTGGGTTACCGGCGCCGTGCTCGGCTTGGCGTTAAGGTCGACGGTGCCGGCGATATTCACCTGGGCTTTCGTGCCCGGGGTAGCCACCACCTGATCGACATGGCGGTGTGTCCGGTATTGGTGCCGGCGCTTGCGGCCTTGCTGGCGCCATTGCGCGAGCAGCTCGCAACGCTCGAAGCGCCGCGCCAGGTGGGGCACATTGAGCTCATTGCAAGCGACGCGGGCATCTGTCTGGTCGTACGTCAGTTGCGTGACCAGCCCAAGGACGCAGAGCGCTGGCAAGCCTTTGCCAGCGTCCATGAGCTGTCGCTTGGCTGGTGGGTCGGCCGAGACTCGCCTCAACTCGAGTGGCTGACAAAGGCACCGGATCTTCATTACCACCTGACGCTACCCGCGTCGGATGAGTCACACGTACCCAGGCGAGAGCTGGTGCTGGGCTTCGCGCCGGGGGACTTTCTGCAGGTGAATGCCGTCGTCAACCAGCGCCTGGTCGACACCGCGCTTGAGTGGCTGTCACCTCGCGCTGGCGAGCGGGTGCTCGACTGCTTCGCCGGGGTGGGCAACTTCAGCCTGGCCCTCGCTGCTTTCACCGGTGACGTGACAGGGGTAGAAGGCAACCCGCTGATGGTCGAGCGTCTGGCTGCCAACGCCCACCGAAACGGTTTTGACGGGATCACGGCTCGCCAGGCTGACCTGAGTCGTGACGACCAGGCTCGCGCCTTGATGGAAGAGGCCAGCTGGGACCTGGTCGTGCTTGATCCGCCCCGGGAGGGCGCTGAAGCGCTAGCAAGACAGCTAGCCGCCTCCCGCGTTCTGCGTATTCTCTATGTGTCCTGCGACTCGGCAACGCTTGCCCGGGATGCGGCGCACCTGGTGGCCGCTGGCTACCGGGTCAAACGCGCCGCCGTCGCCGACATGTTTGCCCAGACCGCCCATCTCGAGTCTGTGTTGTTGTTTGAGCACCCCGAATTTCCTGCGTACGCGAAGGCCGGCGCAGATGGCAAAGGAGTGAAGCACCATGGTGAAGGTGCGTGATGACCAGCCGTTGACCGCCGATGGTTCGGTGGATCTTGATCAATGGCTGGCACATCTCGGCGAGGAAGCCGTACTGACCGACAAAAGCCGGATGCGCGAGGCCTGTGAACTGGCAAGGAGCCTTTCAGAACAGGCCAGCCAGGCCCAGCAGTTCGGGCTGGGTTATGGCTCCAGCTATCGCATGAGCCTGGAGATGGCCGACATCCTCAGTGAGCTCAAACTCGACCAGGTCGCCCTCGAAGCCGCCGTGCTGTATCGCTCGGTGCGCGTCAAGCTGATCTCGGTCGAGGCCGTCGAGAAGCGTTTTGGCAAGGAAGTTGCCAGCCTGATTGAGGGCGTGTTGCAGATGGCGGCGATCAGCCACCAGGCCCTGCCCAGTCAGGACATGTCCCAGTATAACCAGCAGGACAACCTGAGGCGCATGCTGGTCACCATGATCGACGACGTGCGCGTCGCACTGATCAAGATTGCCGAGCGGACCTGCGCCCTGCGTCAGGTCAAGGACACTACCCGTGACAAGCGCCTGCGGGTCGCTCGTGAAGTGTTTGACATCTATGCCCCACTGGCGCACCGGCTGGGCATCGGTCATCTCAAGTGGGAACTCGAGGACCTGTCCTTTCGCTATCTCCACGAGGCCGAGTACAAGGCGATTGCCAAGCAACTGGCCGAGAAGCGACTCGACCGTACGCGTTACATCAACGATGTGGTGGGCACGCTCAAGCAGCTTCTGGAAGCGCAGGATATCCACGAGTACGACGTCGACGGCCGCGCCAAGCACATCTATTCAATCTGGCGGAAGATGCAGCGCAAGCACATCGACTTCTCCCAGGTTTATGACGTGCGGGCCGTGCGCATCCTGGTGCCTCGCGTAGCCGACTGCTACACGGTGCTGGGTATCGTGCATTCTCGCTGGCATCACGTGCCCAACGAGTTTGACGACTACATCGCCAATCCCAAGAAGAACGGCTATCAGTCGCTGCACACCGCCGTGTTTGGTCCCGAAAACAAGGTACTCGAGATCCAGATCCGCACCTTCGCCATGCACGAAGAAGCGGAGCTGGGCGTCTGTGCCCATTGGCGTTACAAGGGACACGATACCAAGGCCAAGAGCCGCAGCTACGAAGACAAGATTGCCTGGCTGCGCCAGGTGCTCGAATGGCAGGAGGAGGTCGGCGGATTCGGCGACCTGCGCGAAGAGCTATCCAGTGATGTGGCGCCTGACCGCATCTACGTCTTCACGCCCGAGGGTCATGTCATTGATCTGCCACGGGTCGCCACGCCGGTCGATTTCGCCTACCGGGTACACACCGAGATCGGCCACCGTTGTCGCGGTGCCAAGGTCAACGGCCGTATCGTGCCCCTGACCTATGAGCTCTCGACAGGCCAGCAGGTGGAAATCCTCACGGCCACCAAGGGCGGTCCCAGTCGCGACTGGCTGAATCCCTCGTTAGGTTTCGTACGCACCTCCAGGGCTCGCGCCAAGATCCAGGCCTGGTTCAAGCAGCAGGCCCGCGGTCAGAACCTCGAGGAAGGCAAGGCGCTCTTCGACAAGGAAATGAAACGTCTCGACGTCGAGAATATCGACCTGACGACCCTGGCGAAGAAGGTCAACTACACGACCCCGGAGGACATGTACGCAGCCATCGGTGCCGGCGATCTGCGCATTGGCCAGGTACTGAATCAGGCCCAGCAACTCTTCGGCGAGAGCGATGATCAGGAACAACTTGACCGCCTACTGGCCAAGCCGCGCCGCGAGAAGCATGCTGCCGGTGGTCAGGACATCACCGTGCTCGGGGTCGGCAATCTCAAGACCAGCATGGCGAATTGCTGCCACCCGGTGCCGGGCGAAGCCATCGTCGGCTTCATCACTCAGGGCCGCGGCGTCACTGTACACCGCCAGGATTGCCCCAATATTCTCCAGCTACGCCTCGACGAGCCCAAGCGCATCATCGAGGTCGAGTGGGGAGAGCGGTCGGTGACTCGTTACCCGGTGGATATCGAGATCGAGGCCTGGAACCGTTCCGGTTTGCTGCGTGATGTCACCAGTGTGCTGGGCAACGATAAGGTCAACGTATTGTCTGTGAACACCCAGACCGATGAGGTCGAGGGGCTTGCGATAATCACCATTACGCTCGAGGTCGATGGCCTGGAAACCCTGGGGCGGCTGTTCTCGCACATCCAGCAGCTGTCCAACGTGCTCGACGTCAAGCGCCTGAGAAGCGGCGGAAAAACCAGCCGTAAAGGGAAGCGATCATGAACGAGCGTCACAGCCTAGACGATCTGCTGACGCTAATGTCGGTACTGCGCGATGCAGAGCAGGGCTGTCCCTGGGATCTCAAGCAGGACTGGGACTCGATCGTGCCGCACACGCTTGAGGAGGCCTATGAGGTCGCCGATGCCATCGAGCGTCGCGCCTTCGATGAGTTGCCCGGCGAGCTCGGGGACCTTTTGTTCCAGGTGATCTACTACAGCCAGTTTGGCCATGAGGAAGGGCGGTTCGATTTCCATGAGGTGGTCCATGTGCTGACCGCCAAGATGCTGCGTCGCCACCCCCATGTCTTTCCCGATGGCACCCTGGGGTCGCGTCGCGATAGTGGTGTCGCTGCCCAGGTAGAGACCGCACAAGTCCATTCCCGCTGGGAGACCCTCAAGGCCGAGGAGCGCGCCGAGCGAGCACGTCCTGATGCCGAGGCCCATTCGGTACTTGATGACGTGCCCCGTAGCCTGCCGGCACTCAGCCGTGCCGCCAAGCTCTCCAAGCGGGCCGCGCGGGTCGGCTTCGACTGGCCCGATCATCGCGGCGTACTGGAGAAGATTCGAGAAGAGCTCGACGAGGTCGAGGAGGCGCTGGCCGCTGGTGATCAGGAACAGGCCGGTGAGGAGGTGGGTGACCTGCTGTTCGCCGTCGTCAACCTGGCCCGCACCCTCAAGACCGATCCCGAGCAGCGTCTGCGTGGTACCAATGCCAAGTTCGAGCGCCGTTTTCGCCATGTGGAGGCCGCTCTGGCCGGCGAAGGCAAGTCACCCGGGCAGGCGACACTCGACGATATGGAAATGCATTGGCAAGCCGCCAAGGCGCTAGAAAAGGATGCTTGATCAAGGGGCTCGAATGACCTCATTGCAAATTACGGGGTGGGGCGCAGCGAGTTAACCTTGAAGTAGCGGTTCAATAATACCGATAGCCGACAGGAGGGATGTCTGTGAGCGATGATCTGCATGAATCCTTGCGAGAGAACGTCCGCGTACTGGGTGATAGCCTGGGCCGCACCATCGCCGATGATCAGGGCGAAAGCTTCGTCGACAAGATCGAGACCATTCGCGGCTTCGCCAAGCGCGGCCGGCAGGGTGATACCGAAGGTCGGCGCGAGCTGATCGAGTATCTGCGCCGGCTGCCTGATCGTGATCTCTTGCCGGTGACTCGTGCCTTCAACCAGTTCTTGAATCTTGCCAATATCGCCGAGCAGCACTACCGCGCGCGCTTTCGTCGCGTCGAGGATTATAAGCCGGGCTCGCAGCCTGAGCTTGGCGACCTGATCGCTCGCGCTCGCAAGGCCGGTCACTCGCCTCGCGAGTTGGTCGAGTCACTGGCCAGCATGCGCGTCGAGCTGGTGTTGACCGCGCACCCCACCGAGGTGATTCGCCGCACGCTGATTCAGAAATACGATGCCATCGACGACTGCCTGACCGGTCTCGAATCATCGGTCGATTCCGTCGAGAAGCAGTCGCGGGTCCATGGCCGGCTGGAGGAGTTGATCAGCCAGGCCTGGCATACCGACGAGATTCGTCACGAGCGTCCCTCGCCGGTCGATGAGGCCAAGTGGGGCTTTGCGGTGATCGAGAACTCGCTGTGGCAGGCGGTGCCTGATTTCCATCGTGACCTCGATAACCTGCTGCTCGAGGCGGCGGGCGAGCGCCTGCCGCTGGATGCCGCGCCGCTGCGCTTTGCCTCCTGGATGGGGGGTGATCGCGATGGCAATCCCAATGTCACCGCCAAGGTTACCCGCGAGGTCCTGTTGCTGGGCCGCTGGATGGCGGCGGATCTTTATCTGCGCGATCTCGATCAGCTCAAGGCCGAGCTGTCGATGTGGAAGGCCAACAGCGCCCTGCGTGCGGAGGTGGGTGATGCCCAGGAGCCCTATCGGGAGCTGCTCAAGCGCGTCTCTACCAAGCTCGAGGCGACCCGTGACTGGGCCAAGGCAGCTCTTGACGGTGAGCCCCATGAGGGTGGGCCGATCATCGAGCACCGTGATCAGCTCTATGCGCCGCTGCTGGCGTGTTATCGCTCGCTGTGCGATGTCGGCCTGGATACCATCGCCAACGGCGTGTTGCTGGATACGCTACGCCGTGTCGCCGTATTCGGCGTCACCCTGACCAAGCTCGACCTGCGTCAAGAATCGTCTCGTCATAGCCAGGTGTTCGACGAGCTGACTGACTACCTGGGGCTGGGTCGTTACCAGGAGTGGGACGAAGCCAAGCGCCAGGACTTTCTGCTCGGCGAGCTTACGTCCCGCCGCCCGCTGATTCCGCGTCGCTGGGAGTGCTCCGAGGAAACCCGCGAGGTCATCGATACCTTTCGGGTGATCGCCTCCGAGAAGCGCGAGGCGCTGGGTACCTACATCATTTCCATGGCCGGACAACCCTCCGACGTGCTGGCGGTTGCCCTGCTGATGAAAGAGGTCGGCGGCGATGTCACCCTACCCATCGCACCGCTTTTCGAGACGCTGGATGACTTGAACCGGGCCGGTGATGTCATCGACCGGCTGCTGGCGCTTCCGGACTATCGCCGCCTGGCCGGTGACGAGCAGGAGGTGATGATTGGTTACTCCGACTCGGCCAAGGATGCCGGGCAGTTGGCCGCAGCCTGGGCTCAGTACCGGTCACAAGAGACCCTGGTCGAGGTCTGCAAACGCCACGGAGTGAATCTGACCCTTTTCCATGGTCGTGGTGGCACTGTCGGTCGAGGGGGCGGCCCGGCGCATGCGGCCATACTTTCTCAACCGCCAGGCTCGGTAAATGGCAGCCTCAGGGTCACGGAGCAGGGGGAGATGATCCGCTTCAAGTTTGGTCAGCCGGATATCGCCCTGCGTTCGATGGAGATTTATGCCTGCGCGGTGCTCGAGGCGACACTGTTGCCACCGCCGGCACCCGAGCCCGCCTGGCGGGAGGAGATGGACCATCTTGCCGACGTGGCTCACAAGTCCTATGTGGGCGTGGTACGCGAGAACCCGGATTTCGTGCCCTATTTTCGTGCCGTGACGCCGGAGGGCGCTCTGGGCCGCTTGCCATTGGGCTCGCGTCCGGCCAAGCGTCGCCAGGATGGTGGCGTCGAGACCCTGCGAGCGATCCCCTGGATCTTCGCCTGGACCCAGACCCGCTTGATGCTGCCGGCCTGGCTGGGTAGCGGCGAGGCCTTCGTCAAACGCCTTGCCGAGCCGGGAGGGCTCGAACGCTTGCAGGAGATGCGCCGCCGCTGGCCCTTCTTCGGCACCTATCTGGACATGTTGGAGATGCTCTCCGCCAAGGCCGATGTCGAGATTGCCGCCTACTACGAACGGCGCTTGGTCGATGAACCAGGGCTTCTGGAGTTGGGTGGAGAGTTGCGCGGACGTTTTACCAAGCTCCAGGCAGCACTGCTCGATATCCTCGACCAGCGCGAGCTCCTTGAAAATACGCCGCTCATTCATCAGGCCATTCAGGTACGTAATCCCTATATCGATCCGTTGCACGGTTTGCAGGCCGAACTGCTGCAGCGTAATCGGGATGCCGATGGGGCCATCAGCCCGGCGCTGACGCGTGCGCTGATGGTGACCATGGCGGGTATATCCGCAGGGCTTCGCAACACCGGTTAAGCCCTGGCTTTATGATGATTCGGTTGTTGGTCCATCCATGACCAGTCGCCCTGCCTGGAGGTACGTGCAATACGTACCTCCAGGATGCTTTGCTGCTTGATACCCCGCGCACGGTCTTTTTGTCATGACCCTTGGCATTGTTGTGACAGGGGCGCGTTGTTAGAGGACGTACCAGCTAGTCTTTGTGTAGCCCTTTTCTTTATTGGCCACTTTCCTTAGTGACTTTCTCTAGCCCCTTGCTTTAGTCCCTTGCTGGAGGGGGCCTGTAGTACCTTTCGCTAAGTGTATTGGGCTTGACGCTGCGGAGAGGCTGGCGCAAGCTTATCAGTAATCAAACGGCCGTATGAAAATGCGGTTCGCCAACGGCATCCAACCCTGCGTGGAGATTCGTGGATGATCTATCAAGGCAAGGCCATTACGGTGGCGAGCGATACCAATAACGGGGACGCCCCCATCGCCATACTCACCTTCGATCTGAAGGATGAGTCGGTCAATAAACTCTCCAGCGCCGTAGTCACCGAGCTGGGCGAGGCGGTCGGGGCCATCGCGGCAACCCAGGGCCTCGGCGGGCTCGTGATCACCAGTGCCAAGGACGCCTTTATCGTCGGTGCCGATATCACCGAGTTCCATGGCCTGTTCGAGAAGGGCGAGGATTACCTGGTCGAGATGAACCAGAAGGTGCACACCATCTTCAATGCCATCGAAGACCTGCCGTTCCCCACCGTCACCGCTATCAACGGCCTGGCGCTCGGTGGGGGCTTCGAGATCACGTTGACCACCGATTTCCGTGTCATGGCGGACAGCGCCAAGGTCGGCCTGCCCGAGACCAAGCTCGGCATCCTGCCTGGGTGGGGCGGCTGCGTGCGACTGCCGCGGCTGATTGGTGCCGATAACGCCATCGAGTGGATCGCCGGTGGCAGCGAGAACCGCGCCGATGCCGCTCTCAATATCGGCGCCGTGGATGCCGTTGTACCGGCTGAGCGTCTCGAGGCTGCCGCACGCGACATTCTGGCTCGTGCCATGAGTGGCGAGCTCGATTATCGCGCCCGTCGCGACGAGAAGACCTCACCGCTCAAGCTCGATGCCATCGAGCAGATGATGGCCTTCGAGACGGCCAAAGGCTATGTGGCCGGCAAATCGGGCCCGCACTATCCGGCGCCTATCGAGGCCATCAAGGTGATCCAGAAGGGCGCCGGCGAAGGCCGTGAACGCTGCCAGGCCATCGAGGCCAAGGCCTTCGCCAAGCTGGCGCTGACGGACGTCTGCTACAACCTGGTCGGGCTGTTCATGAACGATCAGCTGGTCAAGAAGAAGGGCAGCCAGTACGCCAAGCAGGCGAAGCCGGTCAACCAGACCGCGGTGCTGGGCGCCGGCATCATGGGGGGCGGCATCGCCTACCAGAGTGCCTCGAAGGGTACGCCGATCCTGATGAAGGACATCAAGGGCGACGCCATTGAGCTTGGTCTCAAGGAAGCGCGCAAGCTGTTCGCCAAACAGGTCGAACGGAAAAAGCTGACCACCGAGACCATGGCCGAGAAGCTCACCAACATCCGTCCCACGCTGTCCTACGGCGACTTCGATCACGTCGATCTGGTGGTCGAGGCAGTGGTCGAGAATCCCAAGGTCAAGGACGGCGTGCTCACCGAGGTGGAAGGCTATGTCGGCGAGGACACCATCCTCACCTCCAACACCTCGACCATCTCGATCACACGCCTGGCCGAGAACCTCAAGCGTCCCGAGAACTTCTGCGGCATGCACTTCTTCAACCCGGTGCACCGCATGCCGCTGGTCGAAGTGATACGCGGCGAGAAGACCTCTGATGCTGCCGTTGCCGCTACCGTTTCCTATGCCCGCGCCATGGGCAAGACGCCGATCGTGGTCAATGACTGCCCGGGGTTCTTGGTCAACCGCGTGCTCTTCCCCTACTTCGGCGGCTTCAGCCTGCTGGTCGAGCAGGGTGCCGATTTCCGCCGGGTCGACAAGATCATGGAGAAGTTCGGCTGGCCGATGGGGCCCGCCTACTTGCTTGACGTGGTGGGCATGGATACCGCCGTGCACGCCAATGAGGTGATGGCCGAAGGTTTCCCGGACCGCATGGCCCAGGGGGGCAAGAACGGTGGGAAAACGGCCATTCAAGTGATGTATGAGCAGGAGCGCCTGGGCCAGAAAAACGACAAGGGCTTCTACGCCTACGAGGAAGACAAGAAGGGTAAGCCGAAGAAGGTCGAGGACGAGACGGCGCTTCAACTGGTCGAGGAACTCGCGACGCAACACCAGGAATTTTCCGATGATGAGATCATCGCCCGCATGATGGTGCCGTTGTGCCTGGAGACGGTGCGCTGCCTGGAAGACGACATCGTGGCCACGCCGGCCGAGGCCGATATGGCGCTGATCTACGGCATTGGTTTTCCGCTGTTCCGTGGCGGAGCGCTGCGCTACATCGATGCCATGGGCGTGGATGCCTTCGTCGACCAGGCCGAGCGTCTGGCCGAGGAGCTGGGGCCACTCTATGCGCCCACCGACAAATTGCGCGCCATGGCCAAGGCCGGCGAGCGTTTCTATTCCGATGCCGCAGCGTCAAGTGCCGATTCCAGCCCTAAGCCGGCCTGATCCACCACGCACAGGAGAGGTTGTCAGATGAGTTTGAATCCAAGAGATATCGTGGTGGTCGATGGCGTACGTACCGCCATGGCCAAGGCCAAGAACGGCGCCTTCCGTCATGTGCGCGCCGAGAATCTGTCGGCGGCGGTGATGCAGGCGCTATTCGACCGTAACCCGGGGCTCAATCCGGACGAGGTCGACGACGTGATCTGGGGCTGCGTTAACCAGACCCTCGAGCAGTCGATGAACATCGCCCGCAACGCGGCGATCATGACCGGCATCCCGCGTACCGTGCCGGCCCAGACCGTCAACCGGCTGTGCGGTTCTTCGATGAGCGCGCTGCATATTGCCAGTGCCAATATCAAGGCCGGCATGGGCGACTTTTACATCATCGGCGGTGTCGAGCACATGGAACACGTGCCGATGACGCACGGTGTCGACGTCAATCCTGCCGCCAGCAAGCATGCCGCCAAGGCAGCGATGATGATGGGCCTGACCGCCGAACTGCTGGGCAAGATGCACAACATCAGCCGAGAGCAGCAGGACGCCTTCGGCGTGCGTTCTCATCAGCGTGCCCAGGCGGCAAGCGATGCTGGTCGCTTCGACAACGAAATCATCAGCGTCGAAGGCCATAATGCCGAAGGCTTCAAGGTACGCGTGGACCGTGACGAGGTGATCCGAGGTGACGCGAGTCTGGAATCCATGAGCGGTCTGAAGCCGGCCTTCGACCCGCGCCACGGCACCGTCACCGCCGGTACCTCCTCGGCGCTGTCGGTAGGCGCAAGCGGCATGGCGGTGATGAGCTATGAGCGCGCCCAGGCGCTGGGGCTCGAGCCGATTGCGCGGGTGCTTTCCACTGGCGTTGCCGGCTGCGACGCCTCGATCATGGGCTATGGCCCGGTGCCGGCGACCAAGAAGGCGCTCAAGGCCGCCGGCCTGACCATCGATGATATCCAGACCGTCGAGCTGAACGAGGCCTTCGCCGCCCAGTCGCTGCCGGTGCTCAAGGATCTCGGCCTTCACGACCGCATGGACGACGCGGTCAACCTGAATGGCGGCGCCATTGCCCTGGGGCACCCGCTGGGCTGCTCGGGGTCGCGGATCTGCACCACCTTGCTCAACGTGATGGAGCAACAGGACACCCGCCTGGGACTTGCCACCATGTGTATCGGCATGGGGCAGGGGGTGGCAACGATCTTCGAGCGCTTGAAGTAACCACCCGCGAGAAAGCTGCATTAGAAGCAATAACGGCGCCCCAAGGGGCGCCGTTGGCGTTACAGAGCCAGGCGTTGGTTAGTGTTGTTCCTGGTAGGCATCGAAGGCCTTGGTCAGGATGTCGCGTGCGTCGCTGGCATCGCCGAAGCCGTTCAGCTCAATGTCGCCACCATCCGGGAGATCCTTGTAAACGCGGAAGAACGCGTTGATGCGCTCAGCCTGCATCTCGGGAAGATCCTCAATAGCCATGACGTCGGCATAGCTAGGGTCGACATCGTTGGTCGGCACGGCAATGATCTTGTCGTCGGCTTCGCCGTCGTCGACCATACGCAGCACGCCGATGGCCCTGACCTTGATGACCGCGCCGGGATAAATGCTGTCGCGGGTCAGCACGAGAGCGTCCAGCGGATCGCCATCGCCACCTGCCGAGCTGGTGATGGAGCCGTAGTTGGCGGGATAGCGGACCGGCATCGAGACATAACGATCGACGATCAACTGCCCATGCTCGGCATTGATCTCATACTTGGTGAAACTGCCGGCGGGAATCTCGTTGACCACGTTGAAACTGGTCGGCGCGTCATCGGTTTGTGGATAGTCGAAGACATTCTGCTGTGCCTGAGCAGAGGCGGTAAATAGTAGGCCAGCGGCGACGAGTGAAGAGATGGCGGCTTTCATGAGACCTCAGGGCATCTTGTGGAGTGAGGTTCCCAGTCTATTCAGCGAAGCGTGACACCGGCGTTACAGGGTCTTGATCGGCGCCTGCCCCGACCATGACAGGGGCTGAATCCCTGGAGCATCTGGCGCCGTCAGACTTCATGACGTTCACCAGATTCCCGCATCCAGCCCTGCCGCCAGGTAGAGCCCCAGTTCCTCGACCTGGTCGGCGAAGCCATCCTGCCAGTCGCCGCGCAGCACCAGTGGCTCCTGCACCCACCGCCAGCGTAGCCCGGTGATGATCGATTCCACCGCTCGACGGGTGCCGGTGCCGTCGTGACCGGCGCGCACGTAGAGCGCGCAGGGAAGTCCCTGTTTCTCCTCGAGCACGGTGTAGTAGCTGCGATCGAAGAAGTCCTTCAGGGCGCCGCTCATGTATCCGAGGTTCTCGGGGGTGCCGAGCAGGATAGCATCGCAGGCGCGGATATCGTCCGGGCCGGCGTCGAGGGGCGCCTTCACCACCACCTCGATATCGTCGATATCCGGGTGGCGGGCGCCGCGGGCGGCGGCCTCGCGAAGGCGACGGGTATTGGCGGAGGGCGCATGGGCCACGATCAGCAGGCGTCTTGTCATGGCGGGCAGGGTGCCAGTCGGCGGGCCGCCTGGCTAGAGGCGGGCCACCGCCTGTCGCCGGGCTGGCGCGGCACGATCAGGGGCCGGGCTTGTCGGGCGCGGCCTTCGTTGCCCACGATGCCGCCTCAGGGGGTGGAACCGGTGGCCGTGGCAACGGTCGCGGCGTCTTCCTCTGCCAGGGCCTTGAGCAGCGCCTCGCGCAGGATCGGCAGGTGTCACTGGTCCAGGTCGCGCGCCGCGGAGCGCAGGGGCAGGCGGCGCGAGGTGCCGACATTGGCGGAACTGGCTCGGCAGGACGCCGGCGGTGATGGGAGGCCCCGGCACAAGCCCTTCAAGGACTATGAGCCGGGCTTCTGTGCACGTCGACATCAAACACCTGCCTCAGATGCCTGACGAGCCGCAGAAACGTTACTTGTACGTCGCCATCGACCGTGCCACGCGCTGGGTCTATCTGGAGATCAGGCGCAGTCAGTCGGCGAAGGATGCGCGTGCATTCATGCAGCAGGTGAAGGAGAAATTATCGATCAGACGAAGTCGATAGCTGACCACCTGGATTTTAACAGGCACCCCCCTGTGCCCTTGCGCGCCGGTTTCAGTGGCACGCCCACCAAGGGAGCAGTGGTGGCCGCGATCATGGCTCACCCCGGAGGGGGCGAGACTACCTTGCATCATCGAGAGAAGGGAAGAATTACCTGCTAGAATAAAAACTAGGCTGGTGCTGCATCGGGCACCGGCGATAACACGATAATCAAGGATAGAAGTCATGGGATCCAAGAAAAAAGAGGCGTGGGAAAAGGGTTGCCCGGAGGCCGATTGTGTTGCCAAGCTACGCCGTCTGGCAGATGCCATCGAGAAGGAAGAACGCTTCGAAATGTAGGTGCGGATGAACGCATCTATGTCCCCATCCAGGCCGAATTTACTATCGAGCACGAACGCAATGGGGATGAGGAAGAAATGACATTTCAAATCAAATGGGAACACTGAGCGGTTTGATACATACTATACAATCGTATCTATTCCACGGCCTTTCATGTAGATGACAACCCGCCGCGTGGAAACATGCCTTGTGCAGATGAGCCATCTTTTCCGCCATCGCAGAGGGGATTGATCAGGGGAGGCTCGTTGATTGGTCTATCACTCGGCTTGCGCGGTTATACGAACATACACACTAGCCGAGTTATCTATGACAACCGCTACTTGGTTTATCTTGATAGGCTCACTGCTTTTGGTAGTGGGATTTACTTTTTCGTATATTAAAAGCGTGCCGACCACCTCTGCCATTGTGTACCTTGTCATCGGGTGCGCTGTTGGCCCCATGGGCTTAGAACTATTTCATTTTAATCCGCTGGAAGAGTCGGGGTTGCTGGAGCTTCTGACCGAGATTGCCGTATTGATTTCGCTATATTGCGCCGGCGTAAAAATGCCAGCGCCAGTGAGCCTTAAGCGATGGCAAAACCCCATGAAACTGGCGGTGGTTTCGATGATACTTACGGTCGGATTAGTGACGCTTTTCGGCTACTACTTGCTCGCTCTACCGCTTGGGGCCGCCGTGTTGCTAGGTGCCGTAATCGCACCGACTGACCCTGTGTTGGCGACCGAGGTTCAGGTCCGTAGCGCAGATGATCCTGACGAGCTACGTTTTTCATTGACCTGCGAGGCCGGAATGAACGACGGCAGCGCCTTCCCATTCGTGATGCTCGGCCTAGGGTTGCTGGGGCTGCACGACCTTGGCGATGGCGGATGGCGGTGGCTGGCAGTGGATGTGCTCTGGGCAAGCGGCGCAGGCATCGGTATCGGCATCTTGGCGGGCATTAGTGTCGGTTGGTTAGTAACCAAGATACGCACTCGCTTTGTGGGTACTTTCTTTCTAGTAAGTTTCCTCGGCCTAGGGCTCATCTCATTCGCTTATGGAATCAGTCTGCTAGTGGATGCGTGGGGTTTTTTAGCCGTGTTCAGTGCTGCGGTTGCTTTACGCCATACCGAATTGAAATTGTCAGGACTCAAACAAGATTACTCGACACCTGTCGAGGAAAGTCTAGACGGAGAACCTCGGCCCATATCGGATATGCATGTGAGTGAAAGCTCACTGGTATTCAACGAGCATCTCGAGCGTCTGGCAGAAATCGTGCTGGTTCTACTGATAGGTGGCTCGCTCTTCTGGGACTCCTGGAGTTGGCGAGCCGTAGGGTTCGCGGCCTTTCTGTTTCTAGTCGTCCGCCCCATCAGTGTACATCTTGGCATGTTGGGAAGCAGGGCATCCATGCGTATGCGCCACCTCATGGGCTGGTTTGGCGTTCGTGGTATTGGCTCGCTTTACTATCTGATGTATGCCATCCAGCACGGCCTGCAAGAAGAAATAGCACTGGAATTGATGCACCTTACCTTTGTAGTGGTTGCCATGTCGATTCTGATTCACGGGATTAGTGTTAAGCCCACTATTGCTCGTTATTGGCCTTCGCGGAATACGAGGCATTAGCGACATAGTGAATTTAGGATTTTCAATTACCCAGGGCCTACCATCTGCGATCTTGCTGCTCACTTGTCAGAGAAGGCAGCCAGGCGGTGGGAATACGGAAACCTATGGCTCGTCCCTCGTTGCCCGGACGACACAAGAGCAATCAAAAAAAGCCGTCACACTCCATCGGCAGGAGAAGTCGCGGTGTTATCGACTTCGCGGGATGACGATAAACCCAGGTTGGGTTTTAAAAATACTCGCTGGTGGTGATAAGTAGAGTTAGTAGATTCGACTTTTCGGACAAAGCCTGGCGCTTGGCAAGCCGAAGGCAGTCGTTCTTACGATGGACTACCCGAACCATCAACTGTTCTTCGATGCGCTTGCGCAAATAAGAAGATTTCGCTCATTGTTGCCCGTCCCAGATGGCCCTTGGTCAATCCGGGGGTGGCCCGGCGAAGGCACCGCGGTGAAAGGCTGCCGCGGCCTCGACTTCGGCGATGCCACGCTGGCCGGGTTCCGGCGGCTCCGCGCCGGCCAGCACCTGAAGCACCGACCTGACACCGCGTGACAGCGAGATCAGGTTGTAGCCACCCTCCAGCACGAAGACCAGGCGTCCCTTGCAATGCCGGCGGGCCAGGGCCTTGAGGATGTCGGTCATGGCGGCGAAGCCGTCATAGGAGACCTCCAGGGCCAGGTCATGGGTGTGCGGATCGAAACCGGCCGAGACCAGGATCAGGTCGGGCTGGAACCACTCGACCGCCGGTACCAGGATCTCGCGAAAGGCCTTGAGGTAGGCGGCATCGCCGGCGTCGGCGGGGAGGGGAACATTGACGTTGGTGCCATCCCCGCGGCCCATGCCGACCTCCTCGAGACTCCCCGTGCCAGGATAGAAGGGGGCGGCGCGATGCAGGTCGAAGAACAGCACATTGGGGTCGGCCCAGAAGATATCCTGGGTACCATTGCCGTGGTGGGCATCCCAGTCAACGATCATCACTCGGGTACAACCCAGTGCCAGGCGGGCATGAGCGGCGGCCACCGCCACATTGTTGAACAGGCAGAAGCCGCGGGCGCGCACCGGCTCGGCGTGGTGACCGGGTGGTCTCACCAGTGCGAAACTGCTCTCGGCTCTTCCCTCGACGACGGCCTCGACGGCGGCGATCGCCGTGCCGGCGGCCACCTCGGCGGCGTCGACGCTACCGGGTGACACGGCCGTGGTGTCCACATCCAGCCAGGCACTCTGGCCGCGAAGCACGAAGATATGGTCCAGGTAGGAGCTGGTGTGCACGCGCCCCAGCTGCTCCCGCGTCGCCGCCATGCCCGACTCGAAGGTCACGCCGGGAACCGGCTCGAGTTCCAGAAGGTGCCGGATGGTGGTGAGCCTGGCGGGGTGTTCTGGATATTTCCAGGGAACGCCCAGTCCCACCAACAGTGAACGGATACGATCGTCCATGCGACCCGGCAGGAAAGGCACCTCGATATCCGGCTCATGGGCCAGCATTCGCTCGTCGTAGAAGACAATCATGCTGTTCTCGTCGGCCACAGTGCAAACTCCATGGGTGTGAAGCGAAACAGTGATTCAGGCCAAGTGCCTGACTACAGCATAGATGGGCAGGTCTATGGGGAGCGGGTGTCGACGAACTCACTCGGTGGCCAGGCACGCCAGCAGGTTCTTGCGCAGCGAACGGGGGTGATGCCCCGGTCGTTGATTGGCTCACACCAAGAGGCCACCGATCAGGGATCGGCGACCTGGGGCTCTTGCGTAAGCCGGCCCGCGTGCTCAAAGATTTCTTGGCCTTGGTCGCGTCGAGCTGGGCATTGACCAGCTTGTCGGTGAAGTCGACGGGCATCGCGCGCAGCGGCGGCATCTCGCTGGCCACGAGCCGCGGCCAGGTTGTACCCCTGATGCGCCTCCACGAAGACCCGGAGCGGCCCTTGGCCGGTCTCGTGCATTTGTCCCAACATGTACTGGGCGTAGCCGGTGGTGGCAAGGCGGAGGACTATCGGCAAGGCCTGGCGGTACTCCTGCCGCTCATGGCTCCCCAGAGTATCGGTGTGGGTGTCATCGGCATGGTCAGCGTGATGTGACCGAACAGGAAGCGCAGGAACACGAATTCTTCGAGGATGGTGACGAGGGCGTTTCCAGTGGGATGGTATGTCTCCGGCCGGCAGCCCCTCGGATTCCGATGCCTTGTCGACCCCCTCGCTCTTCGCTTGTCTCAACGAAGACCGAGAGCGGAGGGAACCACCAGAACGATGACAACGGTGCCATCGACGAGAGGAAACACTCGCGAGAGTGGCGCGCCGATCGCCTGCCGTTGTGACCAACCTGTCAGGGTCTCCGCCACCCGGTTCATGTAGGTGACCGTCCCGCGGAGGTCGATGGTCAGGACGGCATCGCCGATGGCGCCGAGGGCCGCCCGGGCCCATCGCTTCTCGGCCGCCAGGGCCGCCGCGAGGCTCCGTCTTGAGGGCCTGGTCGCTGTTCGCTCGGAGAGGCCCTCCGTGCGCCGAGGGTGACCTTGCCGCAGCGGCTGCTCGGCAGGGAAGAAGGTGGAACCGAGTGGTGTCCAGGTGGTGTCTTCATGCCTCGAGGTGTCCAGGTGGTGTCTTCTTGCCTCGAGTCGTCCCTCACGGACTCGGCCTGGGAATGCGCCTGGCCCATGGCGCAGATGCCCAAGCGTTGGGCAAGGCTGGTATGGTCCGCTGGGTCGCTCGAGGGCGTGAGACAAGAGACCTGGTCATCAGAAGGGCGTGTATTACCTACCATGAGCCGGTTTCCTGTTCTGGCGATGTCTGATTTCCGCCGGGACGGCGTTGCCTGACCCGGGGTTGGGAGCGTCTGGGTAGTATCCAGCGAGCGTAGTGGCGTGACAGCGTCGTTTCCGTGCGTTAGCGTACACAGCAAGGGCGTCGCCTCCTGCGCCTGTGTCGGCGGGGGGCAGCGCGTCAGGGTGTCTTGATGTATTTCAGGGGTGATTCCTGCCTGGTGCTGACGGGCAGACCATTGCCTGTTTCGTGACGTTATCCGGGGTGAGTCCGGCTGGAAGTTCCGGCAACTGCCCCGTATCGTCACCCACCTTCGGTCAAGTCCTCTCTGCTGACCCTGCGGTCGGGGAGCTGCCCGAGTCGGGAGACTCAGTCATGACCCTGCAACTTGATCCTCGCCAGAATCACCTGTTGGCGGCCCTGCCGCGGGATAAATACGAGCGCCTGGCGCCCCACCTCGAGCGGGTCGATCTGACGCTGGGGGAGTCGCTGGTCGAGTCGGGCATGATGATGCGCCATGTCTATTTCCCGACGGACTGCATCGTATCGCTGCTATGCGTCATGGAAACGGGGGATTCGACGGAAATTGCCGTCGTCGGTGCCGAGGGGATCGTCGGCATCTCGCTGTTCATGGGCGGCGAAACCACGCCGAGCCGCGCCGTCGTGCAGAGTGCCGGCACTGCCTATCGCCTCAAGGGGCAACTGCTGAAGGACGAGTTCGATCGCGCGTCAACGCTCCAGTTCCTGTTATTGCGTTATACCCAGGCCCTGATCACTCAGATGGCCCAGACGGCGGTATGCAACCGGCACCACAGCCTGGATCAACAGCTGTGTCGCTGGCTCTTGCTGAGCCTGGATCGCCTGCCGACCAACGAACTGGTCATGACCCAGGAACTGATCGCCAACATGCTCGGCGTGCGTCGAGAGGGCGTCACCGAGTCGGCCGGCAAACTGCAGAAAGCCGAACTGATTTCCTACCATCGCGGGCGTATCCGCGTCCTGGACAGGCCTGGCCTGGAAGCGCGGGTCTGTGAGTGCTATCCGGTCGTCAAGAAGGAGTACGATCGCCTGCTGAGCTACCATCGTCCCGGGTGAGGGGGCCCTGTCCCTCGCGGAGCGGCATGGTGCAGAACAGCACCTGTCCCGCGTATGTCTCCTGGCGCACCGACGGCATGATGATGGGCATGCCAGTGTTTGCCCAGCGGCTGATCGGTGATGGCCTGATCACGCTCTGGCTGTCGTCGACGCCGGAGCCCTGTGATGCCTTGCCATGTGCCGAATGCCGGTTTTTCACCAGGAGCATGCACATGAAGCCGTCTACTCCCAGCCCGATGACCAACCACCTCATCGACAGCTTGCCGCTCAAGGATAGGGCATCTTTCCTTGCCGACTGCGAGGTCATCGACCTGGCGTTCGGTGAGGTGATCAGCGAGCCTGGCGGGCAGGTCACGCATGTCTATTTTCCCCTCGATAGCTTCATTTCCCTGATTGAAAGCCTGGGTGAAAGGGAGCAGCTGGAAGTGGCGATGGTCGGCAGTGAGGGGATGCTGGGAATGTCCTTGATCCTGGAGCTCGATGAGTCGCCCTTGCGCGCTCTGGTGCAGGGGGCCGGTTCGGCACTGCGCATGCCGGCGGCGGCCTTGGGCCGTCACCTGGCGCAGTGCCCTGCGCTTCAGGCGCTGCTGAGGCGCTATCTCTATGTGCTGATTCACCAGCTCACCCGGGTGGCGGCGTGTACCCATTTTCATCAGGTCGAGGCCCGCCTGGCGCGCTGGCTGCCGATGACCCAGGATCGCGCGCACTCGGATCAGTTACATCTCACCCACGAGTTCCTGGCCATGATGCTGGGGGTCCGTCGTGCTGGTATCACCCACGGCGCCATGGCGCTTCAGGGGCACGGGTTGATCAGTTATCACCGGGGGGAT
The DNA here is from genome assembly GCF_012062845.1 of Halomonas salinarum. Lineage (GTDB taxonomy): Bacteria > Pseudomonadota > Gammaproteobacteria > Pseudomonadales > Halomonadaceae > Onishia > Onishia salinarum. The sequence continues at coordinate 13,570 of NZ_WWNB01000007.1, read as the reverse complement.
ATCACGGTGCTGGACCGGGCGGGCCTGATCGAGGCCTCCTGTGGCTGCTATGCCGCCGATCGAAGCATCTACCGTCGAGTCATTACCGAAGGCGGCGCACCATGAGGTTGGCTGGTGCACGCTGGGGAGAGCGCGCCAGCCGGGATGTCATGCCGGTAATTCGATTCGCAAGGGAGCGATCTTGGCTCAGCAGCTCCAGCACCCGGATGATGCCTTCAGGGCGATGAGGGCCGGGGGCATCCCTACGGCTACGACTTCTGAGGATGGAGTCAAGACAACGGGGGCACACTGTGCCCCCGCCGGCTGTAGGTTGGATCAATCGCAGGTTGGATCAATCGCGCGCGTATTCGGGCGAGTTTCGTAGCGTTTCCTCGTCAATATCCGTGTAGAACACGGATTCGTCTTCTTCCATGGTGTGTTCTATGTGGTCCCAGCCCAGCCCCACGTGTTGTCCGCCGAGCCCCAGGAAGCCACTAGTCTCCACCACGACGCCGACGATGCGGCCGTCATTGCCGATGACCAGGTCCTGGATCTCGCCCACATCCTCATCTGTCCCGCGGTGCTTGACGGTCTTGCCGATGACGTCGTCGGCGTAGAAGGCACCCGCTGGCTTGCCGCTCATCTGCGGATCGCCGGCACGTTGCTGCTCCCCGGTACGTTGCTTCTCGGCACGTTGTTCCTCGGTATTCTTCGTTTCGGCACGCTTCTCCTCAGGGTGCAACTCGGAATCCACCTTCGTACTGTCGTGGTTCTCCGCAATGGCGGCTGTGCTCAGCGCAAATGCGGGGACAAAAGCTGCTGAAAGGATCAGTGTGGTTAGCTTCTTCATGAATGTGATTCCTCGGTTTGGTGGCGGACTCCCGAGCTCTACCGTGTCTTGTGTAGAGAATTGATACATGGGAGAACCGTTCTATTTATAGGCATTAGCGAAGGCGTCGTCCGTGTGGTGCACCACATATGACCAATCTCCAGTGACGCGGCCTTCAGGCTCGTTCGAGGCACAATTCAAGGATATAACCTCTTATATTCAGGCGTATCTGATCGGCGGTCGGACCCGGATGCATGCCTCCCATAGGCATTCGTAACGCTGAGGGGTGGGTCAATTCCAGGCAAGGAGGCAAGAGGGTGCGCGGATGAGTTCTTGGTATATACAGGGGTAAAAGTGACGCAGCGTATGTTGGATACCGCACGGAATAGAGGACGATTTTCAACTAGATTGGGATTGTCACTCGTATCGAAATTTTTCGTGGTGAGGAATTGAGGCAAACAGGACATGGTTCATAACTTGCCTGGTGAATTGTTGTTGTCGGTCAGAAAAGATGGGTAAAGTATAGCAAGAATTTCAAGGTCAGCTGATGATAAAAAAGAAAGTCATTAATGAGAACGAGGTGAAAGGAAATTCCCAGAATAAGTCCGGAAAGATGGCGACGAAAACTACTCAGGGCACCAAGGGAGCCGGGAACAATGGCGGTAAGTCCGGAGCCGTGTTAGGAGAGCTCAATGGTGCGGAAGCGCATAAAGAAAAATGATAAAAACGGAGGTTCTTGGAAGGGGAGAATGATTGAATATGATGTCTCTTGCATGATTCAAGTCCGGCGAGATCTTTTATGTGGGCTGAACGGTTCACTCGGAAGCTGATAGAGCCTTCAATGCTGTCCGGTTGTGGGCGGCCACTGTGCTTTATATCGAAATCTACTATATCAGGAGTTCACGATGTCCAAGTACGACAGGAAGGAACCCCTGACTGACGGTATGAAAATTGAAAGACGATACTTGGCGATATCGCGTATTGATAAGAAAGTTTTCAGCGCTTTCGAGATCCGCCTTTTCCGTTACACGGCGGTATTGCTTTCCATGATAATTTTGACGGCGCTTATCGGTATTGTTTTTTGGACGTTTGGCTGGGTGCTGAATGCGTTCTACAATTTGCTGCTGTCGCTCGCACTCGCCGGTGTACTGGGATTGGTGCTTCATCCTGTAGTCGAGTTCCTGAGGAGACGGCTTCATTTTCCCTCCTTGTTGGCCGTCATTGTCGTACTAGTGCTTTTCTTCGTAGGTATAGGTGGCTTGGTTTTCCTGCTTTTCCCCATACTGGCCAGCCAGGTCGTCCAGCTGATGACAGTCCTGCCTGACGCATTGGCAAGTATGCAGGCGCATTTCTCCACGCACTTCCCAGGACTCAGCTCCATGATTTCCTCGCGCATGGAGACGGGTGGTGGGGAGGAGTTGAAGTCAGTAGTGCCGGGCATGGAGAACCCGGGAAAAACCATCATGTCTTATTTAGGGGTGTTAACGAGTGTCAGTTTCGTTCCCCTGTTCTTGTTCTTTGTCCTGCTCTCCGGAGACTCGCTGCGTGGACAGGTATCCGAATTATTATCCATTTTCCACAAGACCACCCAGCAGAAAACTCTGTATCTAATGGATGTGTTCGTAGGGTATATCACTGCCTTCTTTCGAGGGCAGATGATTATAGCCGTTTGCATGGGAGCCTTGTATGCCCTGAGCTTTACGCTGATCGGATTAAACTTTGGTGTCCTAGTGGGACTCGTGCTGGGCTTGCTGAATGTTGTCCCTTTTCTAGGTACCTTGATAGGGTTGGCGGTGGTCCTGCCTATGGCCTATCTGCAACCGGAGAGTGGCGTTGAACTGCTGGTACTAGCCGGGCTGGTGTTCGCGGGGGTGCAGCTGATCGAAAGCTGGCTTCTGACACCTAAAATCATGGCCAACCGTTCGGGTCTACACCCTGCCGTCGTGGTTATTTCACTGTTCTTCTGGGGCACGGTGCTGAGCGGAATCATCGGACTGATACTCGCAGTACCCTTGACGGCATTTTTTGCCGCTATCTGGCAACAGATCAAGATTGGCCTGATACGGACGTTGAATAGCGGGGATGAGTCTTCATACTGAAATACCACTGGGTGCCCTTCTTAATCTGCTTCATCTACGGGTCGGGCTGTTTGGCCTGGTTCTTGGTGGAGAGATCGACTGTGTTGTTAGGACTTGTCCGGACTCGCTTACGTGGGATTGAACACTGAACTCACCCAGTTTGGGTTTGCCCGGCTTAAGGTGCCAGGATCCTTTTGACTCGCTTCGAGAAGCCCTTGGGCTCAGCGCCACCGCGCATAACGCCAAACCCACGGAGGCAAGGATGATTCGCGCGATAGGCGAATCCTGAGCGGTGGTAGCCAGGAGCAAAACGATCGTTCCAAGCGCTAGGGGAAAGATGGATTTCATGACACTTCCTGCTTAAGAATAATTGTCGCCTATCATATCGGCTTGGAGAAGTGATGGGTTCACATGAGAGGTCAAGTACTTTTTCCATGACTCGAAATCATATCTAGCCACTGCCCGGCATTCTTCGGACAGGCCGTCTCGGAACCGCAGTGCCGGACGGTCCTCCCAAGCCATCGCTGGCCCAAGGGATTCCTCTGCTCCGAATGCGGCAATACTAATGGTCGCTAGCCCGCTCGCGGGAGTGTGCCAGTAAATCATCAGACTTCTCGCTCACCACCGGTATGATCCCCCAAGCCGCTCATCTACTGCTTAACTGATACCTGGCCATCTATCAGACGACAGGTATACCGATCTCGACCAAGCCGCCGCGATGTGTGCTGGAAGCAAAGTGAACACCGAAAACTCTGACGAAGACTACCGGCGCTGAGCCTAGCTGGCAGACCATGAGAAAGCATGTTTTTCCATCGATACAAGGCAGAAAACGGCCATAAATTGGCTTCTGTAATCCAGTGTTGAAATCCTTGGAAGCCACCATTTTTCGAGTCAGATACTGCATGGTGTCAACACGTTTCTACTGGTAGAAAAGATTATTTCTGGCGCAGCAGTGGTGCGTTGCAGTAGGTCAACGACGCTTTCATATGGACGTGAAGCTCAGTCAAGGTAGGCGGAAATTGCGTTCATAGAAGTCAGTTGGATACGCGCCGTTTCGTACCAGAACGACAAAACTTCAGCATCAAATGGAGTTGAATTGATTGTTTCAAATGATTTGTACTTAATTTTCGCGTTTTTCATTAACATATACTCTATATCGGATTGATTTGTCACGCCTGCAGCGAAGAGCACAACGTCCTGTTTTGGCATTTCCCTTGTTCCGCTTACCCTGAGGATGAACCTTGCAGAGCGCACTCACAGTGCGCTGGCGAACATAGCTTTTCGGAGTCGATAGAAGCACAGGTTGCAGTTGGATACTCCAAACCCTTCAGCCGGCGCGCTGGCCAGGCGCATGAGCGCGGCACGGTTGCGGGTGACTTTCTTCCCCAGAAACCGGTCCACCGGCAATGTGAGATGTCCGCTACGTTTACCCTGATAGCCGGAGATCTCGCGATGAAGCGTAATCGACATACCGAAGAGCAGGTCATCACCATCCTTAAGGCCCATGAGCGTGGCATGTCGGTGGCCGAGCTGACTCGGCAGAATGGCGTCACCGAGCAGACCATCTATCGCTGGAAGGTCAAGTACGGCGGGATGGAGGTCTCGGAGGCCAAGCATTTCCGGGAGTTGGAGGCAGAGAACGCCCCCCTGAAGAAGCTGCTCGCGGAAAGCGCACTCGACAATGCCGCCCTCAAGGAGATAGTTTCGGGAAAGTGGTGGACACCTCGATTTCCGGGCGTCGCTTGACCAGAGTCCTTGACGAGAACGTACAGCAACGCCCCCTGCCTGCCTCAATTGTCTGCGATAACGGGCCGGCGCTGACCAGCAAGGCGATGTTCTTCTGGGCGCGTGAGGGGAATGTGACGCTGGCGTTCATCCAGCCAGGCAAGCCGACACGGAATGTCTTCATCGAGAGCTTCAATGGCAAGTTCCGGGATCACTGCCTCAATCAGCACGGGTTTCTGAGCCTTGCCGATGCACGGCATGAAATCGATCAATGGAGAGTCCACTACAACCATGTCAGACCGCACAGCTCGGTGGGCTATATGCCACTCGTTGTCTATGCCCAGCGGTATGCATGAAGGAACGATTTCTCACATTAAGCGCGGACCTAAATCAGGGGGAAGGTGTAGGTTGGATCAGTCGCGCGCGTATTCGGGCGAGTTTCGTAGCGTTTCCTCGCCCTTGCCCGTGACGTATCAGGCATCGCTGATAAATTTCAATAACTCATTTGGCGGTTAAGCGCAGGAAGAAGGCCAACGCTGCCAGGAGCAACGCCGTACTGGAAATTATAGCCACTGGGTAATATAAATTACCTGCCAATTCCAGCTGGCTATACTTGATCACCATAATCAACCCCTCAAGCGCCAGCGCGATGCAAACCAGTCCTATAAACCGAGGTATGGTCCGTCTTAAGCTTGCGACTGCGCCTTCTTCCTCATCACTGCCCGAATGTTCTCTATTGACAACCAGCGCCAATTCGAAGAGCGCCAAGGCAATAATTGCCGTGTTAACGCTGCTCAAAAAAATCTTCATAAAGTCCGTGCCTTCCATAAATCCTTTGGCAACGGAAATAATCAGTGAAAAAATAATCGCTATGGCCAAACTCAAAAAGATCAAGGAAAATAATTTCGCGAACACTGTCCGAATAACAGAAACGAATTTATCATTCATCACAACCCCCTTTGAAAGGCACTTCAGATATTTTGACGAAATTCCCAACCCCAGTAATGATAGAGGGCATTGTTTCTTCATTAGCAATGAACAGCTTAGACCATGTGCTACCACATAATGCCACAGGTCAATGAATGAGTTATGCTGACCTTGGAGAAATGCACAACACTTGGTTAAAAATGGCACATACACTCATAAAACCATGAAGCATTTATGGCGTATTACTGAACCAATAGGCCATGCAAAGGAGGTGCGTCATGAACAATGATGACAGTCAACCCGACTCTTACCTTGTATAACGGCACGGGCAGGCCTGACGAGCAACGAAATTCAGAGAATAGATATGTCTAAGGAAAAGAAGTCCTTCAGGGCGCCGCTCATATAGCCAAGATTCTCGGTGGTGCCGAGCAGGATAGCATCGCAGGCGCGGATATCGTCCGGGCCGGCGTCGAGGGGCGCCTTCACCACCACCTCGATATCGTCGATATCCGGGTGGCGGGCGCCATGCGCGGCGGCGTCGCGAAGGCGCTGGGTATTGGGGGAGGGCGCATGGGCCACGATGAGCAGTCGCTTGGTCATGGTCGGCAGGGTGCCAGCCGGCGTAGTGCTTGGCTAGAGGCTGGCCAGTGGGTGGCTTAGCCCCCGGATCATGAGTCCGGCCGTTGTCCGGCCCCAACCTCGGTGGTCATGGAAGCCGCATAGCAGGGAGGCGAGCTGGGGGTCGTGTCATCGGCCTCGCGGTCTTCCTCGGCCAGGGCCTCGAGTAGTGCCTCGCGCAGGATCGGCAGGTGGGATTGTTCCAGATCGCGGGCCGCGGACAGCAGCGTCAGGCGGCCCTGGCGCGCTAGGCGCATCAGCGGCAGCAGGCAGTCCTCGGCATCCGCCATCTCCCAGCGATAGCGGCGGGCGAAGACCGCATGGCTGATCTTGTCCTGATGCCAGTCGCGACGCAGGCCGTTGGAGGGCGAGGCATCACGATACCAGTCATTCAGGGCCAGCGTTTCCCGGCGTTTGCCGCGTGGCCACAGCCGATCCACCAGCACGCGCGCGCCGTCGTCGGCCTCCGGTTCGGCATAGATACGCTTCAACTGAATGTCATACTCCATGGCAAACGACTCCTGTCGGTGACTCGGCCCTTGGATAGATTAGCGATCTCCTCGCTTGCCTGCCACATACTCGAGCGATTCCCGCGAATCGGTCCCGGTGACGATGGCCTCCAGCTCGTCGTAGAAGGCGGTGAAGGCATTGCGGTGCACTGCTGGCGGCGGGGGAGCGTCTACGCCCTGGGGGATTCGTCTGGCGCGTGGCGAGCCTGGGCAGAGCTTGCGAGCCGGCGGGGCCTGCACCATGCTCAGTGCTGATCCATCCTGCCGCGCATGGCCGTACGGAGGCAGGCCGTTCATCGGAGGGAGCCGCCATGACCCCCAGAATCAGCATGATCACTCTCGGCGTCAGCGACCTGGCGCGTTCGGTCCGTTTCTACGAGCAGGGCCTTGGCCTGCCACGCATGGACTCGCCCCCCGAGGTGGCCTTCTTTCCGCTCAACGGTAGTTGGCTCGGCCTGTATGGCCGCGAGGCGCTCGCCGAGGATGCCGGCGTGCCGGCCGAGGGCAACGGTTTTCGCGGCGTCGCCCTGGCCCACAACCTGGGCTCCGAGACCGAGGTCGACGCACTGCTTACGCAGGCGGTGGCCGCCGGCGCCACTCTGGTCAAGCCTGCGCAGCAGGTCTTCTGGGGTGGCTATTCCGGCTACTTCGCCGACCCCGACGGCCACCTGTGGGAAGTGGCCTACAACCCCTTCTGCTGGATCGGCCCGAGCGATGATGTTGCCTAGGCCCGTCGCCCGAATGCCGTCTGCCGGTTAAGTCCGGGGCGAGTGCATCAACGTCAAAGCACGTTAACTTAGGTGGTAGTGAAGCATTTGTCGCCCCAGAGGGAAGGGGGCGTGGGCCCCAGAGGGTCGCGACTGCCAGGATGGTGGTGCCTGATATGGCTTCACCCGGCGGTAGCGTGAGAAAGCCAGTTTCGAACCGACGTGCGGCAATCCGGTGTCGACTCTAAAGCGACTGTGCAGGCGAAGGTGGCAAGAGGGTTCAAGTGGATATTCAAGCGCGCAGTCAAATACCTGTTGGCCCGCACGGACATGACCATTCGTACAGCAGAAGAAGCAGACGCAGCAGAAGTCGCGCGTATTCACGTCGAAACTTGGCGTATTGCCTATGCTGGCATTGTGCCGGACAGCCATTTGGCATGCCTCAACAAGGAAGACCGAGAAGACTGGTGGACAAGAACGCTTTCGAATTCCATTGAAGGAACTCGGTTAGCAGTCCTGCCAGATGGGGCAGTCGTGGGATGGACCTCTTTTGGCCCAAGTCGTGACGACGATGGTCAGGGCGTTGGCGAACTCTATGCAATCTATCTTGATCACTCCCGGTGGGGCCAAGGTATGGGTAGAGGACTATTGGATGACGCAGTTCTGCAGTTGATGAACAAAGGATACCGCTCCATCACTCTTTGGGTGCTCGAGGAAAATCTCCATGCCAGACGTTTCTATGAAATGGCGGGGTTTCATCTTGATGGGGCCTCCAAGGTCATCGAAATTGATGGCAAGGCGCTGGTCGAGATTAGATACCACCGGGCGGTCCAACCAGACGCTGCACCGTACGCCTTCAGCGTCGATGAGCTTTGACGCTAGGTACAGGGAGGCGGTGGTGGAAATTTGTGAAACGGAGCGCCTGGCCATACGGCCGCTGTCTCTCAGCGACGTTCCGGCATTGACTGAAATACTCAGTGATCCTGAGGTGATGAAGCACTCGGTCCGGGGCGTCTGTGATGAAGTGGCTACCCGCAAATTCATCGAGTGGTGCTTAGCCTGTTACGACTCGCATGGCGTAGGGCCATGGGCCCTCATCGATAAAAAAGACTCTGCACTCGTGGGGTTCTGTGGTGTTGGGCCAGAAATGGTCGCCGGTGTTGAGGAAATCAACTTGGGCTACCGAATTGCCACGCGTTATTGGAACCAGGGCCTAACATCCGAGGCGGCGAAAGCGGTACTGAATGATGCCTTCAGGAAGAGACAGTCCAGCTCGGTGGTAGTCATCATTGAGCCTGAGCATGTCGCATCTCTAAGGGTTGCAGAGAAAGCTGGATTCAATGAATTCGACATCATTGACTTTCATGACCGTCCGGTGCGGTTGTACCGATTAACGTCGGAGCAGTGGGATGGACTGCATAGCGATGCCCTGCAGGCGACGAGCACCTGATGGCGAGCATCATATCAAGTCACGATGATTGCCTGTTTCTGGCCGATAGCAGCTAGAAGTTGGGTAATCGGAGACAGCCCCCCTTTATTCTCATCAATGCCGCGATTTTCTCCTGTCATCTCGGCCCCATACCGCGGGGCCGCTGATGACTCGCAACTCGATCGACCTGGTGGCGATCGGTACGCTGTTCATCCTGTTCGTGGTGCCGTCGCTGTATATGTTGATGGCCAGGGCCAAGCAGGCGGCAGGCGATACCGCTCGCGGGGAAGGCTCATGCTGACTCAGCCGCCAACGCCAGCCATGCCACGGCGCCAGTGCTGCACCTTCCTTCATCCGTGAGCGCCGCCGTCCCTAGATCGACTTCGCCTGCTCGACGTCAATCAGCGGCTGATTCAGACGTCTATATCTCCCCTACCGTTGATCTCGAGCAAGGGGGAAAACCATTCTTCGGTGCTAGGCTGAATATCAGAAAACCAAGAACACCATAACGACACGGCCCGTACGCAGGGATACCCATATGGCAACGGCTTCCTCCGAGCCCTGCATCATCCTGCACCCGCACGACCGCCGGGTGCAGGTGAGAATCGGCGACCGCCTGCTCGCCGACACCACCCGCGCCGTCGAACTCCGCGAACGCGGCTACCCGCCGCGGCAGTACCTGCCCCGCGACGACGTACGGATGGACCTGCTGACCCACTCCGAGACCGTGACCCATTGCCCATTCAAGGGCGACGCCACGTACTTCTCGTTTGGCGATCACACCGATGTGGCGTGGAGTTATGAAAGGCCGCTGGAAGAGATGGCGGTGATAGCAGGGAGGTTGGCGTTTGATGATGAGAAGGTTGAGCAAAGGGTAGGGGGTGAATGACTGCTGTCGACCCGAAGCTGACATGCCGGCAAAGGCCAGCCGCTGCTGTTCCAGAAGCGCCAGGTGCGCCTGGCTGTCGAAGCCGCCGTCAAAGCGTCGCCCTGCTCGGCACCTTTTGCAGGGGGCAGCAGTTGCTGGAAGGGCTTGTCGCGGCGGAAGGATAGCGCCATAGTCGCTCATGCTCAGACACAGCAGGCCCAGGTAGCTCTTGACTACGTCGCTGGTGCGCATGCACAGGTGGTGGGGAAGCGGCTATCGATGCTGTCGACACCGGTGATCTGAAAGCGCCGCCGCATAGTACTGTCTGGGCGAATGGCGATATCCACTATATTGCCATGCAGGTCAGTGGGTTAGATGCATTCCAGGGGCGGCCTCACGGATTCAGGTATAGGGGAAGGTAAGTCGAATTACACTATACTGTTGCACAGCAGGTATAAATGGTTTGTCCGGATGATTATTGCGGGGCTGCTATTAGGAGCAGGTCATGAACAAAACGAAAATCATTGGTTCCATTTTGTTGACGCTGGGTCTGACGGGCAATGCTCTCGCAGAGAATGGCTTTTATGGTGGAGCGGGCATCGGGCAGGCAACCATCGATGCGTGTGATGGTGTAACCAGTTGCGACGATAATGATACCAGCTGGAAGATCTTCGGCGGTTGGGAGATGAATTCGAATATCGCCTTCGAGGCCGCCTGGGTAGATTTTGGTGAGATCAGTGGATCCGTAGGCGGTTCGGCAGTCAGCGCCGAAGCGGACGGCTGGACACTCGCTGCGAAAGGCATCCTGCCGCTCAACGAGCAGTTCGACGTCTTCGGCAAGTTCGGCACGATTATGTGGGATGTTAAAGGGGGCGGTGCTGCGTCCGGTACTGACGACGATGGCACTGACCTCATGTATGGCCTCGGCGGTCAATATATGTTCACTGACCAGCTCGGTGTTGTCGGTGAGTGGGAGTGGTATGATATTGACAATGACATTGATCTGTTTTCCATAGGTGCATTGTTCAAATTCTAAACTGCTCGACCACGCACCGCGTAGGAGGGGGAGTTGCCTCCCCCTCCTCTCACATCACCGGACAAGATTGACATCTAAAATCAGCACTTTCCATTTCCGGCGTCGGGTTCTGGGACACTTTTACTGTCGCCTTGTCACGCAATGCAGTTGGCAGTCATTGATCCAATACTTCCAGAAGTAAGCTCACATCATTTCTCTTTAAATCGACACGTCCTTACGACGCCCGATGGCTCAAGCGTTATATCAGTTTTGATCAATCGTCCGCTCTTGGCCGAAACCGGCTATGCGCTATGTAAAGTCACACTGTCATGCAGCACGCCTGAAGCATCATTGGGCATGGTGCCTAAAGATTTCTGGTGCAATCATGCCTTGAATAAACTAGATGAGGAGCCGATGGAAACGTAACTGAACGGGTTCGAGTTGAAGATGCGTCGCGAGATCAACGCGTTCATGGATAATGAACAAGAGACCCACCGACTGTAATCTCTATTTATCTGGCTAAGCTTGGCCAATGCGGCTGAAGTCCTCCTATGCATTACCCGGAACGTGCCTCACTCTGACCGGTTGATCCGCTCGGATATTCAGCCCCTCCGAGTGGAGCCGCCGGTCGCCTGACGTCTCCTACAGACAAATTGAGCAGCGGATCCTTTAAATGGCGGTTCCTGGAGACTTGACTAAAGTTGTAGTTGAGGTGCCGCGCGTCTCAGCTGCGGCGATATTGCTGGATCATGCACTGCCCTGAGGGGATAGGAGGTTTACTATGAAACTGCTTGCGTGGGCGGCTGGTGCCGCCTTGTTGATCGCATCATCATGGGGGGTTGCTCAAGACCTGACGGAAATCGATAAGCCCGCTTCGGAGTTGGAAGAGGTGTTGGCACAAGATATTGAGCTGCCCCCTGGCACTCAATCCGTGCGAGTGGTCCGGGTGGCGATGGATCCGCACACGGCCGCTGCGTGGCACACCCATCCCAGCCCTGTCTATGTGTATGTCGTCGAAGGAGAGGTGGCGCTTGAGGTGGGGGGAGAGACCAAGACGATCAAAGCGGGAGAAGCAGTGGCTGAACCACTGGATACTCGAATGAGGGCACTGAACACGACCGACCAACCGGCCTATTTGGTGGTGTTCCAGGTCAGTCCGAAGGAGAAAGCGTTTCTGGAGGAGGATGCGCAAAACTAGAGATTAGGATATTGCTGAGGGTAGATGCTTGGAAGGAACGCCTCCAGGCGTTCCTTTCATCATGGGGTAGCACCTCCCATGGAATCCCGGACTTCAGAACTAACAGGACCCCCTTTAACGTAGCGCGGTTGGAAACTCGTGGTCTTCCGTTTTAGGGCTGGGTCACTGAGACCGCCATTCAACGGTGCGTACGTATTGCCATGTGAGCAAGTGGATCGATTTGCTCCGGTAACTTGGAAAAACGTAATCTTCGTTACGAAGGCTCTTAAGGCCACCGGAACGCTCACCGCTATATCTGCTCACGCTGAACGTCAGCTTCTGGCCGGTAACGGAAGTAAGGCAGCAATATTGTCTAACTTACGTTTGCCATCCAAAAACCGTTCATACTTATCTGAGCTATCAAAAAGAGTTGGTGCTGATTAGCGGTTTTTTAACTGGCTGGACCCATTGGTATTTTGGTTGCAGAAACTCGGGTTTGGGTAGTATGTGGTTTGATCTCTTTGATTTCTGCTGTCTATCTTGCCAATAACAATATGGCGTTATATTATGAGCAATATTTAGATATATCTAGGCTATTATTATATGCACGCTTAATCTTTGCAGTTTTTATTCGCTTGGTTTGTTTGGTGGTCAATTAAGGCTGAAAGGATAGAGCGTAAAGCGGCTGTTTAAAATTATGAAAAGTGGGGGCGTTGTTGACTTAATGTAATCGGTGCCTAGACAATGTTGCACTTTGGATATTGATCTTGGCAGGGCACCGTAGCACTTAGCTAGCTAGGCTCGTTTAATTTCCTAGCACATTGGTCTCATTTTTCTTCGATAATTTTGCAGCTTTCTTTTCTTTGGCAGTTAAAAGTGGTTTCTTTTTGGTGTTTTTTTTACTGTCTTGTCCTTTGCTCATGATAGTTACCTCCAGTAATTGGCCAATTAAGCTGCATGAAGCCAGCTGTTTGAGAGTTGATGTTGGCACATAAAGTGTCATCGCGCATCAGTATAATTATATCCCTACTAAAAATAAAATCGGGCTCCACCTTGGCCCCATGACATCATCAGAAATCAGGAGAGAGCAGAGCGCCACATTATCGTGGGAGGTGAACTTTTGTGGTATCGAATGTCTGCTCCTGGCCGATAGCGGCCCTCCCTACCATCTCTCTGGCTGGCAGTGATCGGGTGAAGCACTTTAAGCTGTGCTGATGGTAGTGTATTCGACGTGGTCTACCCATGCGTAACTCCGGGAAAATTTATCAACCACGAAATCTTGGCACAAAAACCTACCTGATTACGCATAAGACTCAGCCAGCTTCAGGAACCGGTACGGCATCGGCGGCGTTCTCGCCGCCACCGTTAGAAAGCGCGGGATCATGGCCTTGAGGTCGTAGCGCCGATTGAAGCGGTACTCGAACTCGGCCAGGTACCGTGGAGCATGCTGCCCGCGGATGGCATGGTAAGTGCCAGTGATGGCGTTTTTCACGTTACCCAGCAGGGTGTTGACCCAGTTGAACGCGGGATTCTCCACGCTGGCACGCCCACCGCCGGTAATGTGGCGCTCATGGACGTAGGGGGGGATATCGAAGGCTCGGAAACACCCCAGGCCATCACTGATGACCTGGCTGCCGGGCGCAATGGCCTGTTGGGCGTAGCGACGTATCTCGGCCAGGGTGAAGCCGCTCACGCGGCGAAGCTGAACA
>NZ_WWNB01000006.1 GCF_012062845.1 Halomonas salinarum | reverse complement strand
CGGGCACCGCCTTGGCAATGGCATCGATGGCGTTGCTGAAATGCATGGACCTTCCCGTGTCAGTGTACCTGACAGGGAAAGGTCTCATGATCAGCTTATTGAAGGTAGGCTTAACTGACTGGCATTAGGGCAATCGCCCGGCCTTTTTATGCGCATGATAACGAGGGCGTCAGGTGCCGGGGTTTTGCTCGATGCCTTGCAGGTACCACGGCGCGTCGTCGCGCATCTCGCGAATCAGATGCCACGTCTCGTTGAACTCGTTGCGCTCGCCGTTCTCATCCATGATGCCATGGAAGATGACCGTAGCCTCGGCCTGGTTGCCTATCTCGCGGACATCACCAAGCTCTGCAAACAACCTGACGATCTCGGTACGGTTATTGGCCGGCTGATGGGCGCGCTCTTCACGTAGCGTGTTGTAAAACTCAGGCGTGACGAATTCCTGGATGCCGGCGAAGTCGTTGTTGTCCCAGGCACGCTGCAGGGTCATGAAATGCTCTTTGGCTCCTCCCAGGAAGCGCTCCTTGTCGAACCAGCTCGGCGTGCTGGCTGCTTCTCCAAGGCCGCCGCCGAGGGGTCCCGGTGCTGTGAAGGGCTGAGAGGCCGTCTGTTCGCGGCGAGCCATCGTATCGGCGCCAGCGGTGGCCGGCTGGCGACGCTTGGCAAAGAGACGAAACAGCAAGAAGGCCGCTCCAGCCACCAGCAGGAGATCCATCAGACGCAGCTCATCGAACGCGCCGCCGAAGAATAGCGAGGCCAAAAGGCCACCGGCGAGCATGCCAGCGAAGGGACCGGCGAACCGTGACAGGCCCCGTGAGGGCTGACGTGCGCCGGTGCCTGCAGAGGCGCTTCGATTGGGAGTGGCAGCAGTCGAGTCTGCTGAGCGGGAGTAGGACCCGAAGCTCTTGCCGCCGCCCAGTCGCTTGGCCTCGGCATGATCGACGGCCAGGCCCAGGCTCATGAAGGTAGCCAGTATGAGTACGAAGATATTGCGCATGGGGAGAGAAGACTCCTAAGGGATGATTCGATTCCCTGACAGAATACCCGCTTCGGCGCCTATGCTGAATCGATAACGTCAAAGGTAAGGAATCTCAGGATGCGACTCGACCGCGAGACCAGCCTATTGTTGATCGTGGACCTACAGACTGGCCTGTTACCCGTGATTGACGGAGGCGAGCAGGCTGTCGCGGAGGCGGCCTGGCTCGCTGGGCTGTCAGGACTATTGGAGATCCCGGTGTGGCTGACCGAGCAATACCCGGCAGGGCTGGGAGAGACCGACGCCCGGCTGCTTGCGGCGGTGCCTGAAGCGGTGCGCTGGGAGAAGGTGCACTTCGGGGCTGACCGGGAACCGGCCTTCGCTGATGCGCTTGCTGAGCTTGGTCGAAGGCAGGTGGTGATCTGTGGCAGCGAGGCGCACATCTGTGTGCTGCAGACGGCGTTGGGTCTTCTGGCGTTGGGCTACGACGTGTATTGGCTCACGGAAGCCTGTGCCAGCCGACGCCCGGAGGAAGCGCGGCTGGCAAGAGAGCGAGTCGTGGCTGCCGGTGGGGTCGTGATCAGCGCTGACATGGCCGCTTATGAATGGCTTGAGCGTTGCGATGACGAGCGCTTCAAGGCGGCTCACCGTCACTTCCTCAAACCCCGTGCGACGCGTGTTCTGCGCTTCTAAAGCGACAGAGGCCCGCGGCCCAGATCAGAGATATGAGGCTCAGGACGCGCCTTCTGCGCGGGTGAAAACCAGCGTATTGCCCTCAGACATGGCTGCATTGTAGCGATAGCCCGCCACGTCAAAGTTCTTGAGCCCCTCGGGGTCGTCAAGACGCTCGCGAATCATCCAGGCGCTCATCAGGCCACGGGCCTTCTTGGCATAGAAGCTGATGATCTTGTATTGGCCGTTCTTCTCGTCCTTGAACACCGGGGTGATGACCCGCGACGAGAGCTTCTTGGTGTCGATGGCCTTGAAGTATTCGTTGGAGGCCAGGTTGACCAGCACGGGGCTGCCACTTGCCTTGATAGCGCGATCCAGGTCCTGCGTCAGGGTGTCTCGCCAATAGGCATAAAGGTCCTTGCCCGCGGGATTGGCAAGCTTGGTGCCCATCTCCAGGCGATAGGGCAGGATCAGGTCGAGCGGGCGCAGCATACCGTAGAGGCCGGACAGAATGCGCAGGTGATCTTGTGCGAAGGCGTTGTCGTCTTCGTCGAAGCTGGCGGCATCGAGACCCACATAGACATCGCCCTGGAAGGCCTGTACCGCTGGCTTGGCGTTCTCAGGCGTGAAGGGCGTCTGCCACTCGGTGAAGCGAGCGGCGTTTAGGCCGGCCAGTTTGTCACTGATGCCCATCAGCTCGCTTAGCTGCTGCGGCGAGTAATCCCGTAATACGCCGATCAGTTCGCGGCTTTGCTCGAGATAGTCGGGCTGGCTATAGGTATCGGTGCTCGGCGGGGTCTCGAAATCCAGTGTCTTGGCGGGGGAAATCACGCTCAGCATGGGGCACTCCTGTGAACAGTCGGCATGGGCAGCGGGGTCCGTCGTTGACCGGGCAGTATACCAAGCTGACCCGGGGCGCGGAGATGGTCGCGTCGCTATGGCAGCGATAGTCGTGAGGGGGAGTAGAACGGGACACCCTGGTGCCCCGATGGCCTCACACTAGGGGCAGTCCCCGGCATTGTCGCCGGGGAATAGGAGGTTGCGCAGTACTCACGCGTTCAGAGGCTCAGGGGCTAGGATTGGGCAATCGGGCGTGCACGGCCTCGATGGCCTCCAGTACCTCGTCACTGAGCTTGAGCGACTCGCTCGCCAGGTTGCTCTCGAGTTGCTCCATGGTGGTGGCACCGATGATATTGCTGGTCAGGAAGGGCCGTGAGTTGACGTAGGCCAGCGCCATCTGGGCCGGGTCGAGGCCGTGTTCGCGAGCGATCGCCACATAGGCGCGGGTCGCCTCTTCGGCGAGCGGAGAGGTATAGCGCTTGAAGCGCTCGAAGAGCGTCAGGCGGCTCTTGGGCGGCTTGGCGCCATCCAGATACTTGCCGGAGAGCACCCCGAAGGCCAGCGGTGAATAGGCCAGCAGGCCGGCCCGTTCGCGATGGCTGATCTCGGCAAGGCCGACTTCATAGCTGCGGTTGAGCAGGCTGTAGGGGTTCTGCACGCTGGCGACCCTTGGTAGCCCGAGGCGGTCGGACAGCGAGAGGGCATGCATCACGCCCCAGGGCGTCTCGTTTGAAAGGCCGACGGCACGCACCTTGCCGGCATCGACCAGTTCCTTGAATGCCGAGAGGCTCTCCTCCAGGGAGGTGGCGTCCTCATCTTCCTTGGCCGCATAGCCGAGCTTGCCAAAGAAGTTGGCGTTACGCTCGGGCCAGTGCAGCTGATAAAGGTCCACATAATCGGTATTAAGCCGCTTGAGGCTTGCATCGATCGCCTGGTGGATATGCTCGCGGGTCAGCCGCGGGCCGCCGCGAATATGGCCAAGGCCGGGGCCGGTCACCTTGGTGGCCAGTACCACGTCATCGCGGGTACCACGCGCCTTTAGCCAGCTGCCCACATAGGCTTCCGTCAGGCCCTGAGTCTCGGCCTTGGGCGGCACCGGGTACATCTCGGCGGTATCGATGAAGTTGATGCCGAAGGCCGTGGCGCGATCGAGCTGCTCGTGCGCTTCGGCTTCGCTGTTCTGCTCGCCGAAGGTCATGGTGCCAAGGCACAGCCGGCTAACATCAATGTCGGTGTCGCCAAGCGGTCGCGTTTGCATGTCTCGCTCCAATCAGAGAAAAACTCGGGTGAATCAGCATGGTAGCGGCGGCCTTTGCCGGCGGCAAATACGGGGGTTGAGTCCCCTGCATGGGGGGCGTATGCTTGCCACCCCGTTGCCCGGGTACTGCCCGATGGCCACTAGTTTATAGTACGGTGACACGATGACGGTCGTCTGTTTCCGGCGAGCGCATTTCCTTGTTACACAGGACGCTAGGTTGTTTGCCATGCATCAGGCATCTTCTTTGGTTACCCGCCTCGAATATCGACTGGCGGAACAGCTCTTCCACAATCGCTGGTTGCCGCGCTCGCCGCGGACCCAGCGATTGACGATGCACCTCTATCAGCGCTGCGCAGAAGCGGGACACACTACCGCGCTGTCGGTCTATGGACATATGCTGTTTCACCGGGCGATCAGGCCACAGGACAAGGCCAAAGGGGCCCGTTACGTGATGGAAGCCGCGCGCCAGGGAGACGTTCGCGCCCAGTATCAAGCCGGCTACATCTTCGAATACGGCTGTGCCCAGTATCCGAGGCGTGATGACAAGGCTGTCACCTGGTACGCCCGCGCCGGCGAAGCCGGTCATCCCCTGGCGGCCGAGCGTCTGGCCGATGCTTATCGCAGCGGCATGCTGGGCCTCGCCGTGGATCCGTTGCGCGCCGCCCATTGGCAAGCACTGGCGGATGAATCCATCGCCGAGGAAGCCGCGCCCGCGGCGACTGTCTGCCACTGAGTCGACCCTTGCGCCCTGAACCGATAGGCTAGGGCCAGTGGCGGCTTAGAAGAGCCGCCGTCTTTGTCAGATCCAAAAAGGATGTTCATGCCGTGACGCTGCCTACCCTGTTGGATATCGAAGCGTCCGGCTTTGGGCGCGGCAGCTATCCGATCGAGATCGGACTGGCACGGCCCGATGGCTCATCCTGCGCCTTCCTGATCCAGCCTCTGGAGGAATGGGTGCACTGGGATCCCAAGGCTGAACTCCTGCATGGGATTTCCCGTGCACGCCTTCAGCGCGAAGGGCACCCGGTCATTGAAGTGGCACGCTGGCTCAACGATGAACTGGCTGAGCTCGGCATCGCCTATAGCGATAGCTGGGGCTACGACAACACCTGGCTGTCACTGCTTTTCCACCATGCCGGCATGTTGCCGCGCTTTCGGCTCGAGGCCCTGCGCCGATTGCTCGACGAGCGCCAACTGGAACTGTGGAGCACGGCCAAGGAAGCACTGATCAGCGAGTGGGGTATCCAGCGTCATCGTGCCGGTGAAGATGCACGCCTCTTGCAGCTGACCTACGAACACACATTGGCGCTGTCTCGTGCCGAGAGCGGCCACTAGCCTTTCTTGCCGCCCCCATTCTGTGCTGTCGATGCCCTGATTGTTTGTCCCGACTGTTTGGCCCTGCCTGCCTTTCCCGGTTGCGAACGGCAGGCACTCGCTTTCCCCTATAACATCTGGCGTGCACTGGGCAGTCGTTGGCTGCAGCTCAGGCGTTTCCGCCGACTGATTGTGGCGTCTTGTCGCCCAACTGCCGTTCCAGCTGATCCAGCAATGCCGGTGGGGTCGGTGCCATGCTCAGAGCATCGCGGGTATGCGCATCGAGGAAGCCCTTGCTGACCAGGCTGTCGAGAAAGGTCAGCAAGGGGGCAAAAAAACCACGGGTATCGAGTAAGGCAATCGGCTTGTCATGCAGGCCCAGGTATTGCCACGTCCAGGACTCGAACAGCTCCTCAAGGGTGCCGATGCCGCCAGGCAGGGCGACGAAGGCATCGGCTCTTTCCGCCATGGCGGCCTTGCGCTCATGCATGTCGGCGACGCGGATCAGCTGCGTCAGGCCTTGGTGAGCCTGTTCGCGATCCACCAGGTGGTGCGGCATCACGCCGACCACCTCGCCACCGACCTCGAGCACGGCGTCGGCAAGCGTCCCCATCAGCCCTACACGTGCCCCGCCATAGACCAGGCGATGGCCGCGTCTCCCAAGCTCGCGGCCCAAGGCCGTGGTGGCCTCGCGAAAGCAGGAATCGCTCCCTTCCCGGGAGCCCAGATAAACACAGATGTTTGGCATGCGATGCTCCTTGATGAGGCGATCATCCTAGCGCGTCCCCTAGAGGCCGCGCAGCCTTGGTGTATGGATTGATTCAGCATGATGCAAAAGGGGCGCCCGATAGGCGCCCCTTCCATTGTCAGTGAGTCGTTTACGGCCAGTCATCTGCATGCATGTCTGGTTCAGGGCAGACAGTCGATCACGCCGTACTCGGCGTCCAGCCATTGGCCGATAACGTTGTTACCGCAAAGATGGTGAGCATACTGGGTGTGCAGGCAGCGCACCTGATTCCAGTTGCTGATGCCACCGACGCCGCGCTCCGTGAGTACCTTGGCATAGCCCAGACGCTCGACGTCGGCACGCTGCGCCTCGTCCATGAAGCGCCAGCGGCGATCCACGTAGTCTTGATGGCTTTGGTGGTAGGTGGCCATGAGCTCGGGTTCCTGCTGCAGGCGGGCCTCGAGCTCCTTTATCACGCCGCGAGCCTCGAGATGCGACAGCTCCACCTTGAGACGCTCGCTGCTGAGCCAGTAGAGCGTCGGGAAAGGCTTGCCCTCGACGATGGGCGCCATGCGCAGCACCAGGGGTGTGTCTTCTCCGTCGGTGGCGGCTATCGCCATGGTGCCGCGAGGCGCGCGACCGAGCTGTTCGGTGATGATGGCCAATTGGCGCTCATCAGGGGTCTGATCGGTTTGGATCACCATCTTGGGGGTCTCGCAGAAATTTGTTCGAGCGGCCCACGGCACGAAAGAAGGCGGTATTGAGCTGCACCGGCGTCGGCACATAATGCCAGTGGCGTTCGCAGTAGTCGTTGGCCCGCGCCAGGAGTGCGTCGTAGAGACGATTGAACGGCGCATCATAATCGTAAGGGTCATGCCCGAACAAGCGGATATGGGGGTAGTCGGCGAAGCGCTCGACGAAGTAATGCTCGAGATCGGCCTCTACGGCGCGATGGCGGTCCACGTCGCCCGGGTCGAGCCAGAGCGTGTAGCGAATGGCCATGAGGTCTCCTGATCAGGCAATGGATGCTGGTAAGACCGCGGGCATTGCTATTCGGCTCACGGCCCTGGGAATACTTAGTTAGGTGCCCTCAGGATAGCGCAGGACGCGGCGGAGTCGGCTCAGCTGCGTGAAAGCCCCACGAGTCGAGCGCCGGTGAGCGCGACCAGGTCCTCTGGGGCGAGGCTGATCTCGAGGCCGCGACGACCACCGCTAACATGCAGCGTCGCAAGCGCACTGGCGCTCTCATCGAGAAAGGCCGGCAGGCGTTTTTTCTGGCCGAGCGGGCTGATACCGCCGACTACATAGCCGGTGGTGCGTTCGGCCAGCGCCGGTTCGGCAAGCGTCGCCTTGCGCGCGCCGGCTGCCCGGGCCAGTGCCTTGAGGTCAAGCCGTGCATTTACCGGTACCATTGCGACCACCAGGCGGCCGTCGTCGAGACGGGCCAAGAGCGTCTTGAAGACCGTCTCCGCTGGCAGGGCGAGTGCCTTGGCGGCTTCTTCGCCGAAGGCTTCGGCCCGTGGGTCATGGGCGTACTCGGTGAGGTGGAAGTCGGTTCCCGCCGCTTCCAGGGCGCGGACCGCAGGCGTCATGCCTGAGTCTCCTGGGGCGTAGACAGATGCGCTTCTAGCGCTGCGCGCAGCTCGCCTTCGAGAGGCTGGGCGCATTTCTTGTCATGATCATAGTGCACCATCACGGTATTGCCGCGGGCACAAAGCTTGCCGTGTTGGTGGGCTTCCTGCGTCACCGTGAAGGAGCTATTGCCGAGCCGGGTCAGGTAAGTGCAGATCTCCACGCTCGTGCCGTAGTGCAATTCGGCCATGAACTCCACGTCAAAGCGGGCCAGAATCAATCGCCATTTACGCGGGTCAAGGTCCGGTGTGAAGAACCGGAACAGCTCGGTGCGTCCCTGCTCGAACCAGGCGGGCAAGCGGGTATTGTTGATGTGGCCAAGGGCATCGGTGTCGTGAAAGGCGGGCTCAAGGGTGGTGACAAACATCAAAGGCTCCAGAGGCAGCAGGCAAGAGGATTGAGGTCAGCGTTGTCCCGCGATGTAGCCGGGACAATGTGCTGTTGATTAGCGGATCGCTCAGCGGGCTAGATCAGCCGCTGGCTGGTCCGGTCTGCCCAGGCGTCGGGCAGCGCCTGGGCCAGCGCCTCGCGCAGGTGCTCGGGCAGTGCGGCCTGTGCGTCTTCAAAGCGCTCGAAGTCACGGTTGCGTAGCCAGCAATAGGCCCAGGCACAGGCTTCTGTTTCGTCACGGGGTGCCGGTTTGGTTGGCATCTGCATGAGCAGAAAGCTCGCTGCGCGGGCGGCCCATAATGGTGGCTGGACGTCACCACTCCAGGCCTCGACAGTGGCGCCACTCGGCGTGTCTTTCGGTTCACCGAGCTTGGCCACGCGGGCGGTGTCGGCGAGGATCATGGCCAGGCGCTCCGGGCTGGACTGGCCGATCAGCAGCCAGTGTCCCACCAGGCGTGACGTGCCGCGCATGGCCTTGGCATAGAAGAGGGTTTCGGGCATGTTCGATGAATTCCCAAGGATGATGAACGAGACAGGAGGCAGCATGCAGTTCGATTTTGCCACGCCGGTGGCCCGGCGACATCCCGACTGGCCGTCACAGAAGTGGCAGCGTTATGACGAAGACGTGGCGCCGCTGTGGGTCGCCGACATGGACTTTCGTTCGCCGCCGGCAGTGATCGACGCACTCGATGCGCGAGTGGCCCATGGCGTCTTCGGCTACGGCGTCGTGCCGGACAGTCTACGCGAGGCGCTATGCGACTGGAGTCGCGACCATTACGCCTGGCCAATCAAGCCGGAGTGGCAGCACTGGTTGCCGGGTGTGGTACCTGCATTGCACCTGGCGAGTCTTGCCTTCACCGCACCGGGCGACGGTATTCTGACGGTGACACCGATCTACCCGCCGTTTCTTCAGGTGGCCGAGCGCACCGGACGGGTAGCGCAGTTTGCCGCACTTGCCGAACCCGAGGCATCGGGTGAGCCCTGGCAGCTCGACCTGGCGGCATTGGAGGCCGCTATCACCCCCGAGACGCGCCTGCTGCTGTGGTGCCAGCCGCACAACCCCACTGGACGGGTCTGGCGCCACGAGGAGCTCGAGGGCCTCGCCGAGCTGGTCGAACGCCACGACCTGCTGGTGGTATCCGATGAGCTGCACTGCGACCTTTTGTTGGATGAAGGCGCCGGCCACCGGCCGTTAGCGGCGCTCTTTCCGATGTTGGCCAGCCGCATCATCACGCTCTGGGCACCTTCCAAGACCTTCAACCTGGCGGGGCTGACCGCGGCCTGCGCGGTAATCCCGGATGCCACTCTGCGGCGTCAGTTCATTGCTGCAGGGCGCGGTCTGCTGCCGGATGTCAACGTGATGGGCCTGGTCGCGGCTGAAGCCGCCTACCGTCACGGCGAACCCTGGCGCCAGGCACTGCTCGAGACACTGCGCGGGCATCGTATTCGCTTGGCCGAAGCGGTGGCCGGCTGGCCGGGGGTGTCGATGAGTGCACCACAATCCACCTATCTCGCCTGGCTCGACCTGCGTCATGCAGGACTTGGTGATTCACCCCAGCGGGTACTGCTGAATGAGGCGCGGGTGGCGCTGTCCGACGGTGCCGATTTTGGCTGGCCGGGTTTTGCTCGGCTCAATTTCGGGACCACCCGCTCCCAACTGGCCGAGGCGCTGCAGCGTCTCGACCAGGTGCTGGCTCAGTAGAGTAGAGTGAATAGCTTGCGACGGTAGCTGACCGTTAGCGGGTGGTCGGCGCCGAGGGCGTCGAAGACCCGTAGCAGGGTATTCTTGGCGGCATCGTCACCGTAGGCGCGGTCGCGTTTCACCACCGTCAGCAGGCCGTCAAGCCCGGCTTCGTAGTCGCCGTCGGCGACCCGGCGCAGGGAGCGCAGGAACTGTGCCTCGCTGTCGTCGCGATCACCCAGTGCTGCGAGTGTCTCGGCATTCGGGGCTTCTTCGCCAAACTCGAGCCGTGCCCTTACGCCGCGGGCACGCGGTGCGTCGCGGTGCTCGGGGGGCAGGTTGTCGAGGATCGCCCTGGCATCTTCGGGGTGGCCCTCGGCCAGCACGGCACTTGCCAGGTCGACCTGGTAGTCGTGATGGCCTGGATTGTCCTGCACCAGTTGTTGGTAGATCGATCGTGCGGTCGATGGGTCACCGGCTTCAAGCGCCGCTTGAGCCTGTTCCTCGGGTGAGGCTTCCGGGGCTGCCGAGGCGGTGATGTGCTTGCCGAGCCATTCGCGGATCTGGCTTTCCGGCAGTTCGCCCTGGAACTCATCATAGAGCTGGCCCTGCATGACCAGCTTGACGTCGGGCACGGATTGGATGCCCAGCTGTGCGGCAATCTGTCGATGCTCGTCAACGTTGAGTTTACCCAGCACGAAGGCACCGTTGTACTCACGTGCCAGCTTCTCGAGCACCGGCATCAGGTTCTGGCAGGCCTCGTTCCCGGGCACCCAGCAGTCAAGCACCACCGGCGTATTCACAGAGCCTTCCAGCACCACCTGCTGGAAGTTGCTCATGTCGAGGTCGACGATGTAGGCGGCGGAATCGGCATCGGCCGCGTTACCGGCGCCTGTTTCTGGGGTCAGTGGCTCGCCACTACGCGGGTCGACGATCGGCATGCTGGCTACCTTGTGTGTTGGGGAATTTACCCGTTAGATGCGGGTGGTGGTGCCTGGATTCAAGGTGTCCGCGGCTGAAGGCGTGCGGCATGGCACATAAGCGGAATAGCAGCTGAGCGTCGGGAGGGCGGGGATGGGCCCGATAATGAAAGGGTTGCTGGGCGTGTTGGCCGCGGTAGCCCTGCTGCTGGCTGGTCCGGTCTGGATGCTGGCCGGTGATCGAATCGACCTCGATACCCATTGGTCGGATGCTGATCGACAGCCTGCTGGTCTGGCACCGCAGCCCAGCGTAACGCCTGACGCGGTTGTTCAGGTCTACGCGGCGAGAGCCTATGACTGGCGTGGCGCCTTTGCCGAGCATACGTGGATCGCCACCAAGGCTGCCGGCGCCGAGCGTTATCGGCGCCATCATGTGCTGAGTTGGCGTCGACCAGCCGTGGTCAGTCAGTGGGGGCCGCCGGATCGCGCCTGGTACGGTAATCCGCCTCGCCTGCTGGCCGACTATCGCGGCGCCGTCGCCGCGGAGCTGATTCCGCGTATCGAAGCCGCCGTGGCGCGCTACCCGCACCCCGACCGTTATCGCGCCTGGCCGGGCCCCAATAGCAATACCTTTATCGCCTGGATCATTCGCCAAGTGCCCGGACTCGATGTGGCGTTACCGGCCAATGCGCTCGGCAAGGATTACCTGCTCGAGGAGGTGCTGGCCGATGCGCCCAGCGGTAGCGGCTATCAAGTGGCGCTAGGAGGTCTGGTAGGGGTGCTGTTGGCTCGGGAAGAAGGACTGGAAATCAATGTTCTGGGCCTGACGCTTGGTATTGATCTTTCTCCGCTCGCGCTCAAACTGCCCGGTATCGGACGCCTGGGCCCCGCGGAGCCGGTACAAGGCAATCGCAACCCCGGCTAGGACCGCCGACGTTGAGACCAGGGCGAACCGGTGACCGTTGGGTATGGTCTGGCACCACGACAGACACAAAAAAACCGACACGCGAATGCGTATCGGCTTTCTCTGTATTGGGTAACGGGGACCGCCGACGTTGACACCAGGGCGAACCGATGGCCGTTGGGTATGGTCCGGCGTCTGTCGTGGTGCCAGACACAAAAAAGCCGACACTCGAATGCGTATCGGCTTTCTCTGTATTGGGTAGCGGGGACCGCCGACGTTGACACCAGGGCGAACCGGTGACCGTTGGGTATGGTCTGGCACCACGACAGACACAAAAAAGCCGACACTCGAGTGAGTATCGGCTTTCTCTATATTTGGTAGCGGGGACCGCCGACGTTGACACCAGGGCGAACCGGTGACCGTTGGGTATGGTCTGGCACCACGACAGACACAAAAAAGCCGACACTCGAGTGAGTATCGGCTTTCTCTATATTTGGTAGCGGGGACCGGATTTGAACCGATGACCTTCGGGTTATGAGCCCGACGAGCTACCAGACTGCTCCACCCCGCATCAACGTGAGACGTATAATACAGGTTATTTGCGCATGGTCAAGAGTTGAATCGAAGACAACAGAATGTAGGCCGTATGAATTGAAAGTGACATTAGGGATTGCGATGCTCGGGGGTATCGACGCGGGAATGGTCCATACTGACCGGGGAACGTCGTAGCACCCACTGTCATTCATAGGGAGATATATTATATGGCTAATGAAGCACCCGTCGCATGGGTTACCGGGGGAACTGGCGGCATCGGTTCAGCGATCTGCCGCGCCCTGGCCAAGGAGGGCTATCAGGTTGTTGCCGGCTATCATAATCCGGAAAAGGCCAAGGACTGGCTTGCCTCTCAACAGGCTGAGGGCTTCGATAACATCGCGTTATCCGGCATCGACCTGACCGATTATGACGACTGCGTTGCGGGCGTGAAGGAAATCCGCAATCAGTTCGGTCCGATCAGTGTGCTGGTCAACTGTGCCGGTATCACCCGGGACGGCACCATGAAGAAGATGACCTCCGATCAATGGCATGAGGTCATCGATACCAACCTCAACAGTGTCTTCAACACCTGTCGTGGCGTCATCGAGGATATGCTCGAACAAGGCTATGGCCGTATCGTGAATATCTCCTCGATCAATGGGCGCAAGGGCCAGTTCGGCCAGGCTAACTACGCAGCTGCCAAGGCCGGCATGCATGGCCTGACCATGTCTCTGGCTCAGGAAACGGCGACCAAGGGCATCACCGTCAATACGCTGTCACCGGGCTATATCGCCACCGACATGATCATGAAAATTCCGGAAAAAGTGCGCGAGACAATTCGTGAAGGCATTCCGGTCAAGCGTTACGGGACCCCGGAAGAGATCGCACGGGCAGTCGTCTTCCTGGCCGACAAGGAGTCCGGCTTCATTACCGGCGCCAACCTCGATATCAACGGTGGTCAGTTCATGGGCTGAGGCTCATCCATGCTTGAAGGATAGACATAGGTTTTTAGTGAACGATTAAACGTTAGCTAGAATGCACGCCTAAAAAAGCCCCGAGGCCAAGCCTCGGGGCTTTTTGGTTGCCTTTGCCGCTGGCGGCGTCACTGGGCCATGATGTTCTGTCGGCGTTGTTTGACGACCTCTGTCAGGGCGGTGGCAGGGGCAGCATTTTGTGCAGCAGCGCATCGAGCTCTGGTGCTTCACGTTCCCAGTGGTCCACCGGCATGGGGCCGGTGGCCAGCAGCGACCATAAAACGCTGTGAAGCTCTTCGGCACGAGTTGGCTCATGCCCCAGACTTTCGTTGAGGCGCTCAACCTGAATGGCCAGGCGCAGCGGCTCGTCCTGATGGGCGAGGCTGCTGCCGGCCAATAGCGCCAGGTGAACCCGCAGGCGAGTCAGGGTGTCCTTGACCGTTTCAGGGGAGGGCGGATCACGACGAGCCGCATTGCGAGCCTGATGGGCCTCCAGCATGTCGCCGGTGAGCTCCTCAGTGGCAGGCACCTCCTCGGCGGGCAGGCCATCCAGCGCCCGATGATCCGCATCGAGATGGGCGGTGAGTAACGCCTGCAAGGACTGCCAGGCAACAACCTCTTCGTTGACTGCCAGTCGGGCGAGCCGTTCGCGGCGAGCGCGCACGATGCCGGTCCAGCGCTTGGTCATGCCTTCGGTTCGCCGCCCGGGTGGCAATGGCTTGAGCGCGTCGACTTCGGCGATGGCATCATCGAGAGTCGACTCTTCGTCGCTTGAAGAGGGTTGCCAGGCATCGATGCGGTCGATGATGGCCTGCATGGTCTCCAGACGTTTCTTGGCGCGGGCTGCTTGGTCATCGTACTCGGCTTCGCGACTGGCGAAGATCTCGTCGCAAAGGTTACGAAATTCTCGCCAAAGTGCCTGTTCTTCCCCTTTGGGCGCTCGTCCCAGCTCGCGCCAGCGACGCTGCAGGTGCTTGGCGTCTCGTGCACGCTGGGTAGCGGGTTGCGAGGATGCGCTGAGTGTTCGGGCCTCGGCGATCAGTTCGCGCTTGGCATCGGCAATCTGTTGAGCACGACGATCAATCAGCGCCTGGAGATCATGGCAGAGCTTGGCGAAGCGCCGGCCAATGGTTTGCGACTGTTGGCGAGGCACTGGGGCGCAGCGACGCCACTGCTCGCGGGCCTTGTCACGGATATCGCGCAAGGCGTCCGGGTCGGCGTCGGGGTCGGGGCTCTCGAGCAGCGCCTCGAGCTGTTCACAGAGTGCTCGACGGGTCTCGAGATTCTGGACGCGTTGAGCCTGCTGCTGCTCCCGCCACGGCGCCAGTCGTTCATGGATCTGCTCGGAGACTTGGCGAAATCGTTGGGAAAGCTCGCGAGTGGCGGCGGCATCGCCAAGCGCCTTCCACTCTGAAAGCAATCGGCGGTGACGGCGGTCCATCACCTCTGCGGATTGGGTGTCATCCTCGGCCAGCGTCTCGATGCTCTGACACAGCTGCTCACGCTTGGGGGCGGCGACGAAGCCACGCCAGTCACGCAGTTCGGCCAGCTGGGCGCCCAGGCGCTTGAGTTGGCCCTCAACTGCCTGACGCTCGTCTGCTGGGCGCGCCTCGAGGTGTTGGCGTAGCTGCTGATGCAGGCGGCTGGCGGCCTTGAAGGCGCCGCGATTGAGCTGCTCCTCGAGCGTGGCGAGGTCGCGCTTGATTTCATCTCGATTGGTTGATGAAGCTGCCTCACGGGCTTGGCCGAGCTTGGCACGCGCTCGTTCGACGACGTCGGCGGGTGGCAGCTCGGCCGGCCAGTCAATGGTCTCGAGCAGTGCGACCAGGTCGTCGTGATCATGATCATTCAGTGCACGCTCAAGGGAGTCGGCATGCTGCTCGAGGCGCGCCCAGGCGGCGTCGAGGTGATGATAGTCGGCAAGGGCCCGGTCGTGGCGTTCGCGTAGCGAGTCCTGAGGCGGGTGACGGTCGGAAAGTTCTTCCCAGCGTTGATCGAGGAGATGTTTCTGGGCACGCAGGCTGGCCATGTCCTGCCCGGTAAGACGGCCGTTCTGGAGGAGGCCTTCGAGGCTTTCCTCCAATGCTTCGATCAGGCCAAGGCGCATTTCGTCGTCGCTCTCGCGCTGCTGATGCGCGCTTTCGGCGGCCTGCAGATGGGCCTCGTGGTCGCTGATGACTTTTCGGCACGCCAGGATGGCATCCTGATAGCGTCGCTCCTGTTCGGCGCTGGGCAGGTCCTTCAGCGATTCCCACTCGCGCTTCAGGTGGCGATATCGACTCGCGTACTGCGGCTCCCAGGTGTGAGTGACATGTGCCTCCAGGGCACTGAGCACTCGCTCACGCTTCTCGTGACTCGCGACAGCCTGGGCCGCATCGGCGCGCCGCCGGTTGAGCGCCTCCCGAGCCAGTCGGTGGATCTGCTTGTCTCGCCGGGCGCGGCGTGACAGCTCGCGCAGCCCGTCTTCGCTCTTGATGCGTTCGGCTGCCGCACGACGCACGGCGGCGATGCCATTCTCGCAGGCTTGATGGATCAGCGTCTTTTCATCGACTATCCGGGCAAGTGCCGTCAATCGCAGATGTTGGTTATCGCCTTGTAAGGCAATCTCATTCAATAGATGATGCGTATCGAGGCGCTCGACCAACACCAAGCGGCGATCAAGGCTCACACTGGGGTCACGGCCGACCAGCAAGTCGACCAGCCGCGTCGTCAATTCCGGGGAAGCGTCGTCATCCAGCATGGCCAGCAGTGTCTCGGGATCGCCAAGTCTCGCCAATGCCGCCTCACGGACCTCGGCATCCGGGTCCCTGGCCAGCGTCTCAAGCTGGCGGTGATCGTCGGGGCGTTCGGCATCAAGCCGTTCGACGGCATCACGACGTTTCAAGGCATCGGGGTGCTGCCAGCGGGGCGACAGCAGACGACGGAGCCATGCTATGGGTGTCTTTCCTGACATGATGATGTGGTGTTCCTGTATGGGCGGGGCCTGCACCGCACCATGGCGATGACTGTCCATCTAAGCATGTGACGAAGAGCCGGAAAAGTCCTGCCGCCATGGAGGACAGCGCTTCCCTGCCACGTGGAAGCTGTGCCGCCGGGGGCCAATTTGGGGATCATAAACAAAACCCGAGCAAGACAATCGCTGACAGCTTGGCCTCTTGGTCTTATGATCAGTTGCAGGGTCGCTATCCCTCGCTTAGCTTTAATCTTAATCACCCGCTGCGGAGTCCGGCAATGAGTCTCAAGATGGACAGGGCCAGCATGGCATTTACCTTCAAGGGTGGCATGTTACCCATGACGGTCATGGAGTTGACCAGCGGCGATCCCGAGCGCATCCGGGACCAGCTGGCCGGCAAACTTAGCCAATCACCCGCCTTCTTCCAGCACACCCCTGTCGTGCTGAGTGTGGAGAAGCTCGACGAGCCACATCTGTCGCTGGAGCGGATCTGTGCCGTCTGCCGCGCCAACAAGCTTTTGCCAGTAGCGGTACGCGGGGGAGGGGACCCGGTCAAGCAATCAGCCTGGGCGCTGGGGCTAGGTTGGTTCCCGCCACAGGAGCTGCGGTCGCGATCGCTTGAGAGCGTCACGCCGCCCTCCGAGGAGCCGGTCGAACAGGACGACACCCCGGCGGCTGCCTTGGCCACGCCGACGGGACGCATCTTTCGTGGTACCGTCCGTTCGGGCCAACAGGTCAGCGCCCAGGAAGGTGACCTAGTGGTGGTAGGTGCGGTCAATGCCGGCGCCGAGGTGCTGGCGGCTGGCAACATTCACGTTTATGGTGCCTTGCGAGGACGGGCCCTGGCCGGTATCCATGGCGATCATGAAGCCGCTATCTTTTGTCGTGAGCTGGACGCCGAGCTGCTGTCGGTGGCCGGCAACTACAAGCGGCTGGAAGACATTGATCCGCGACTGCTGGGCAGTACCGTCCAGGTCAGCCTGAGCGAAGACCAGCTGGCGATCGCCGCCCTGACCTGAAAGTCGGGCAGCGATCCGTTATCTCATTAGCAACAGGAAGCTTATCTTGGCCAAGATCATTGTAGTGACCTCCGGCAAGGGCGGGGTCGGCAAGACGACCAGTGCAGCGGCCATCGCCACTGGGCTGGCGCTGCGTGGCAACAAGACCGTAGTGATCGATTTCGACGTTGGCCTGCGTAACCTCGATTTGATCATGGGCTGCGAGCGCCGCGTGGTCTACGACCTGGTGAACGTCATCCAAGGGGATGCCGGGATCAATCAGGCGATGATCCGCGACAAGCGGGTCGAAAACCTGCACATCCTCCCGGCCTCACAGACCCGCGACAAGGATGCCTTGACCAGTGAAGGCGTCGAGAAGATTCTCGATGCCTTGGTCGAAGACTTCGACTACATCATCTGTGACTCACCTGCAGGCATCGAGCGTGGCGCCCAGTTGGCCATGTACTTCGCCGATGAGGCGGTGGTGGTGACCAACCCCGAGGTGTCGTCGGTGCGTGACTCAGACCGTATTCTCGGCCTGCTGTCATCGAAGACCCGTCGTGCTGAGCAGAGTCGCGAACCGATCAAGGAACACCTGCTGATCACTCGCTACAATCCGTCCCGCGTTGATGGCGGCGATATGCTCAACCTCGATGATATCTGCGAGATTCTGGCCATTAACCTGATTGGCCTGATTCCCGAGTCGGAGGCGGTGCTGCGAGCGTCGAACCAGGGGATACCGGTCACCCACGACCAGAAAAGTGATGCCGGACAGGCCTACACCGACACCGTCTCGCGGTTGCTCGGTGAGACCGTGCCGCTGCGTTTCCATGAGTATCAAAAGAAAGGGCTGCTGAGCCGCGTGTTCGGGGGAGGTCGTCGGTGAAACTGCTGGATTTCTTAAAAGGCGAGCGCAAGAAGAGCGCCTCCGTCGCCAAGGAGCGCCTACAGATTATTGTCGCTCACCAGCGAGGGCAACGTGACCAGCCGGACTATATGCCGATGCTGGAGCGTGAACTGCTGGAGGTGATCCGCCGCTACGTGAAGGTTGACCAGGACGCCATCAACATTAGCCTTGATCGCGATGATGATTGCTCGGTACTCGAGCTCAATGTGACGCTGCCGCGCAGCTGAGAGTGTTTGAGGGTGTTATCTGGGCCGTCGGTGAGGCGGCTGAGTCGAGCGGGGGACTGTGCTAGGCTAGGTGTCATTTAGCCTGCCAGGAGAGCCTTTCATGGCGCCGTCCCCCGCCGCACCACGGACCTTCCTGTGGCATGACTACGAAACCTTCGGGGCCGATCCTCGTCGCGATCGACCTTCGCAGTTTGCCGCGATCCGTACCGACGCCGACTTCAACGAGATCGGCGCGCCGATCGACGTCTACTGCAAGCCAGCCGATGATTACCTGCCACATCCCCAGGCCTGCCTGATTACCGGCATCACGCCGCAGAAGGCGCAACGCCGGGGCGTCCCTGAGGCCGAGTTCGCCGGTATCATCAACGACGCCATGAGTGAGCCCGGTACCTGTGCGCTGGGGTACAACAGCCTGCGCTTCGATGATGAGGTCAGTCGCCATCTCTTTTATCGCAACTTCCTCGATCCCTATGCGCGGGAATGGCAGAACGGCAACTCGCGCTGGGATTTGATCGATGTGGTGAGAGCCTTCCATGCCCTGCGTCCCGAAGGCATCGCGTGGCCCAAGCGCGAGGACGGGGCGCCGAGTTTCAAGCTCGAGCACCTGACCGCCGCCAATGGCATTGAGCATGCCGGCGCTCACGATGCCCTTGCCGATGTGCGCGCGACTATCGCCCTGGGGCGGCTCCTCAAGTCCTGCAATCCGGGGCTCTTCGACTACCTGCTGGCACTGCGCAGCAAGCGAGAGGTCGCCAAGCGCCTGGACATCGCCTCGCGCAAGCCGCTTCTGCATATCTCGCGCCGTTATCCGGCGAGTCGTGCCTGCAGTGCTCTGGTCATGCCCCTGGCCGAGCATCCCAGTAACCCCAACGGGGTGATTGTCTATGACCTGGCGGTGGACCCGACGCCGTTGTTCGAGTTGTCCGTCGAGGAGATCCGTGCCCGGGTATTCGTCGGCGCCGATGATCTCGCCGAGGGCGAAACCCGCATCCCCCTCAAGGTGATTCACCTCAACAAGAGCCCCGTGCTCATGCCGGTGAGTTACTTGAAGGATACGAGTGGTGAGCGCAAGGGAGAGTATGGCGATATCGTCGAGCGCCTGGGGCTTGATCTGCCAACCTGTCGCCAGCACTGGAAGCAGTTGTCGGCGTCTCCCGAGGCGGCGAGCCGCGCCGCTGGTGTGTTCGCCGAACCACCCCCCGAGGGGCCGCAGGACCCAGACCTGATGCTTTATTCCGGTGGTTTCTTCTCGCCGGCCGACCGCCAGCAGATGCAGCGGGTGCGTGAGTCGGACCCCTGGGACCTGGTGGGGGCCAGCTTTGCCTTTCAGGACCCGCGCCTCGAGGAAATGCTGTTCCGCTTTCGGGCACGCAATTATCCCGACACCTTGGAAGGCGATGAGCAGGTCCAATGGGACGCCTATCGCTGGTCGCGCATGAACGATGCGAGCCTGGGTGGATTGACCCTGCAGGGCTTCGCTCGGGAGATCGAGCGCCTGAATCAGGTAAGCCTCGAGGACGGCGAACGTCAGGTGTTGGAGGAGCTGGTGATGCACGTCGAGGCGATCATGCCTGCTCAGGCCTTCGGCGCCTGACCCCTGGCGCGTCAATGGCGCCTTCGACACGCTATCAATACGACGACGCCCGACCCTTGTGACAAGGTTTGGGCGTCGTCGTGTCGGGGCATCCTGTTATCTGGGGGCTCCCGCCGCGTCGGAGAAAAACGGCGCGCATGACACGGCCCATGACACGACGGAAGCGGCGATCAGTTGGCCTCGGGAAGTGGCGTGAGCTCAGCGGTCAGCGCCAGCACATCGCTTGGGCTATCGCCGGGATCGAAGGTGATGTCGGCGGCTGGTGCCTCGCGAAGCTCCGCCCAGGTGTCACGCAATGCCGCCGGGGTGATCGTCGATACCCGTTTGGCCAGGCGCTCGCGATGATCGAAGCCGGTATCGTCACGCGCCAGGGCTTGCCAATGCCGGTTGGCGAGCTCGCCAAGCGAGGTGTCACGCTCCAGCAGGCGGTCATGCACGGCTTGGCGGTAGGGCGCCAGGCTGGCGTCGTCGAGCTCGGCGAGGGTCTGGTCGAACTCGTCGAGGAAGTCGGTGATGCGCTGGCCGATCATCTCGCTGTCGGTGTCCGGCGATTGCACCAGCAGGCTGAGACCCGGGGCGTCGAGTAGCGGCATGTAGCTGGCATTGACGATATAGCCAAGCTGCTGTTCGGTACGCAGCCGGGTGTAGAAGGGCGTGGCGATCATCTGGCCGAGGACGGCCAGGCGTGCCTGCTCGTCCAGCGTACGAGCCTTGCCTTGCAGGTAGCGCAGCACCAGCGAGTCCTGGCGAGTACTGTGGGGAGTCAGGTCGGGCAGGGTGCTCGAGATATCCAGCGGCTCGAGGTCAGGTACTGCCTGGGCATTCAGGTTCGGCGCCAGGGTGGTGATGACCGATTCACCGGTGGTGCGGGCCACCGCTTTGGATAGATCGCCGACCGCCATGGCCTCGAGGCGCAGCGAACCGAGGAAGGTCTCGCGATAGTCGCGAAGGGCCGCCGTATCCAGATTTTCGATGGCGTCGAGCATGACAGCCGCCGGCCATTGGGGGCGTAACAGCGCTTCGCCCAGCGTGCGGTTGGCTTGCTGGTAAAGCGCGGATTCGGGCGCGTTACGCCATTCGCGCTCAAGCTGGTGGCGGACCCGTTCGACGCTGTCGGCAGTGATCTCGCCCTCGGTCAGCTGCGTGAGCACCCGCTCGATCAGCCGAGGCTGGCGGTCGCGCCAACCAGAGAAGGCAAGCGTGATGCCGCGAGCATGGGCATAGGCATTGAACTGGTGGCCGGCAAGCCGTGCCGGGTAGAGGGTCTCGTTGAGGCTATCGTTGAGCCAGCCGGCGAGTAGCCGTGTCAGGGCAGCATCGCGGGCATTGGCTGCCGCTGCCGGGTGCTGCAGGCTGAAGCGCCACTCCACCTTGGGCGTGTCGAAGTCGGTATTGGCCTGATGCCATAGCTCGGCCCCCTGAGCCTTCAGCAAGCGTTCGGGCGATGAGTTCTGACCATCGCCAAGGCTCAGGTCCTTGGCAATATAGGGGTTGGGCTCGGGCAGTGCCAGCCCGCCGAGGGGCGAGGCATTCGCCCAATCCGGTATCGTGTCGATGCGATAGGCCGCATCGAACCAGGGCGAGGTGTTGTTGCCTTCGACCTCGGGGGCGCGGTAAACCCTCAACAGGTTGTCTGGCGTCAGCGCTGCCAGATACGCCTCGATGAGTGCCTTGTCGAAGCCATCCATGCGGTAGGGAGCGTACTGGGCGTCATGGCTCGGATAATGCGCCAGGTTCATGGCCAGGCGCGTGGCGTCATGCTGAGGCGAACCGTGCTGCTGGAAACGGAACTCCTGCTCGGCAAGACTAGCCTGCTCCTGATAACGCCACGGCTCGAGTCCTTGCGCGCGTATCTTGTCGATGGCCTCGAACAGGCTGGCTTGAATCTGCGGTATCTGCTGCGCGCCTTCAGGCGTCAGGCTGATGCCGACGGTAAAGAGGGCGTGTTTTCCATCGCCACGACCAACGCCTGCCGACAGGCCATCGGCGAGGCCGGCCTTGCGCAGTTGCTCGAGCAGGCTGCCCTTGCCTTCATGCCCTAGAAGGTTAGCGATGAAGGAAGCCGGTTTAGTGGCATAGAAGGACTCGGGGTCGGGCACCGGAAAGATAAAGCGCAGCTTTCGCTCATCGCGCAGCGAGGCGACCTCGAGTGACAGCGGCAGGCTGTCGGGGCGCACCAGCGGGGCTTCGACCTCAGGGCGGCTCAGGCCACGGTTATCTATCGCCGCGAAGCGCTCGCGGACCATGGCCTCGAGCTCATCCAGCGGCTGGGGAGCGACCAGGGCCAGGTGCATGACACTGGCACCATAGTGTGCATTGAAGAAGTCGATGACTCGCTGGCGCAGCGGTGTCTCGGCGTCATCGGGCAAGGTCAGGGTGGCACGACTGCCCACCGAAAAACCGGTGGTCGGGTTGTCGGGGTTGAGCACCTGATCGAGTGCATCATTCTCTCGGCGTCCATCATCGCGCAGTCGTGCCTGATACTCAGAATGGACGACATTGCGCTCGCTCTCCAGTTTGTCGGCGTTGAAGCGTGGCGCGATGAAGAACTGGCTGAAGCGGTCCAGGGCGCCGGGCAGGGCACCGGGTTCGATATCGAAGAAGTAGTTGGTGTCCTGGCTTGCCGTGAAGGCGTTGTGCTTGCCGCCGTGCTGATTGATGTAGCTCTGGTAGGCGTCGGGGGCCGGGTAGCCGTCGGTGCCCAGGAACAGCATGTGTTCAAGGAAGTGGGCAAGGCCTGAAAGGTCCTCGGGGTCGCTTGCGCTGCCCACATCGATGTTCATCGAAGCGGCGGCCTTGTCGGCCTCACTATCGCTGACCAGCAACACGGTCAACCCGTTATCGAGCGTCAGCAGGCGGTAGTCGCGGTTATCGTTGGGGCTGGTGCGCAGCGCGGTCGTCTCGGTCTCGGATGTTGCCTCTTGTGAGGCCTGCGGCGTTGCATCAGGCGTGGTCGCGGCACTGGCAAGCGTCGGCGCGAGGAGTGGCATCAGCAAAACGCTGCTAACGGTCAGGCGCGCCAGAACGTTGAGATAGCGGCCTTTGGGGCCAAAGCGGGGCGTGAGGGTCATCATGATTCCTGTTCGGGCTGGCTGCGCAGCATGGGGCCGGTGGGATGCCCACAGGCCCATTCCTGATTCAGCGGGTTATTCACTCGTCTTGATACCGGAAAAGCGCCTAACAGTTCCCTTGAGGCCGGCTTGAGCATGGCGCGAGCCTTGTCGAGCGAGGTGGCCGGGTCGAGCCAGGCCGCTGCCTGATCGGCACCGATGACCGCGGGCAGCCGGTCGGTGAGAGGTGTCAGTAGCGACGGTGCTGCCACGGTGATCAGTGCCATGGAATCGTAAAAGGCGCTCAGGGTGGTGTGGTAACGCGCCCATAGGCCGGCGAGCAGCAACGGGCCGCGATCGGCGCGGGTCACCAGGTAGGGTTGCTTGCCGCGGGGCATGGCGCGCCACACGTAGATGCCGCTGACCGGGATCAGGCATCGGCGAGCGGCGAAGGCCTCGGTAAACATCTTGCGCTCATCGAGACTTTCCGCCCGAGCGCAGTGAGGAGCGTGGTCGAGCACCTTGAGCCACGGTGGCGTCAGCCCCCAGAAGGCGCGGCGCAGATGCGCTCTGCCGGCGTCGAGTCGGATCATCGACAGGCCCTGGCGGGGCGCCAGGTTGGCACCGGTCAGCAACGGCTCGTTGATCACGAGCTCAGGCAGCAGGCGGGGCAGGTCAAGCGGCGCGATGTGCAAGCGACCGGCCATGGGCTCTCCAGTAGGTTTTCTTGGCGCGTATTGGGCACTTAAGCGCGGTGGCTCAGGGTAACCAAGAGCTTTGGCGCTGCAAAGCGCCGCCGGGCGAGCCGTTGACGACGTTGTGATTGTATGAAGGGGCGGTATGCTGATATAAAACGCTGTTCGAGACATGCGATAATGTCATTTCCGCCCCTAGCCGTATAGCGTACCTGCGAGGATGCAATGGCACGTCCCAGACAGCACGCGCCCGAGGCGTTGCATGCTCAGGTCATGGCAGCTTGTGATGCCTGGCTAAAGGAGCACCCCGTCCATACGCTATCGCTACGCGCGCTGGCCAGAGAGGTCGGCTGTGCCCCCAGCACGCTGCTGAAACTCTATGGCAGCTTCAATAACCTGCTGCAGCACGTCAATATCGAGACGCTGGCCCATCTTCGCGGTGCCATCGAGGGACTCGAGAGCGGTGGCCCCGAGACGCGGCTGACCGGCCTTGCCAAGGCCTACTGGTATTTCGCCAAGGCCGCTCCCTTTCGCTGGCAGTTGCTGTTCGATTACCCCCTGGCGCAGGAAGGCGAGCTCGACCAGCGCCAGAACGACATGATCGAGGCGCTGTTCGTGCGGGTCGAGGCGACCCTCAAGGAATTCCAGCCAGCGATCGATGACCTGGAGGCCCGCCGCCTAGCTCGCACCCTGTGGGGCAGCGTGCATGGCCTGGTTCAGCTTGGCCTCAACGAGCGCCTGGGCTATTGGCAGGGGCAGCAGCTGGAAGTCGAGGAATTGCTCGACCAACTGCTATCGACGCTGCTGAACGGCCTACGGCACCAGCCGGACAAGATGTGAGCCGGGGGTTGCTGACCCAGCGTCGCTTCGCTCCATTTTTCTGGGTGCAGGCGCTGGGGGCGTTCAACGACAATCTCTTTCGTAACACCCTGCTGTTGATGCTGACCTTCTTCGCCGTGCCGCGTCATGGCTGGGATATGGGGTTGGCCATCAATCTCGCCGCGGGGTTATTCATACTGCCGTTTCTGCTCTTCTCCGCCTGGGGCGGCGAATTGGCCGACCACGTCGATAAACGGCGTCTGGTTCGCGTGCTGAAACTCGCCGAATGCATGCTGATGGCATTGGCGGCCATGGCCGTCTGGTACCAGAGCGTGATCGCGCTGTTCGTGTTGCTGGTGCTGATGGGCACGCAATCGGCGCTGTTCGGTGCGGTCAAGTTCGCCATCCTGCCTCAGCATCTGCCCTCCTATGAATTGGGACGCGGCAATGCCTGGATCCATGTGGGCACCTTCGCTGCCATCCTCGCTGGTGCCTTGCTCGCCGGTGTCCTCGCGGCATTGCCGGCGCCATGGTCGCGTCCTGCCATCATGGCCACCCTGGTCGGCGTCGCCCTGTTGGGGTGGGGGGCGAGTCTGGCGTTGCCATTGCCTGCCCATGCAGATGAGGATGACGCGCCGTCATCCTCATCCGCTGCAGCACACAGCCGTCTTCGCTTTCGTCCCCTGGCGAGCCTGGTCGACGTGCTACGTGGTGGGGTGCATTCGCCGGTGTTGTGGTCGGCGATTCTCGCTATCAGCGTGTTCTGGTTCCTGGGCGCGAGCTTCCTGACCCAGCTTCCCGCCTGGGCACGCGTCGTGGCGGGTGGCGACGAGGCGATGATGAGCATGCTGATGGCGGCCTTCGCCTTTGGTTTCGGTGCCGGGGCGCTGGTGTGTGCAAGGCTCTCCGGCGGGCGTCTTGAGCTGGGGCTGGTGCCGCTTGGCGCGCTCATTATCGGGGCAGCCAGCCTGCTGTTGGCCGGCGTGGACAGCGCGGCCGAGATGGGGCGCTCGCTTGGCATGTTGATCGAGCAGCCTGAGGTCTGGCGCATGCTGGCGGGCTTGGCGCTGGTCGGCGTCGGCGGCGGCATCTACATCGTGCCACTCTATACCCTCCTGCAGCTCGGCAGTCACGAGGCTCGACTCGGGCGGATCATCGCCGCCAACAACATCTGCAATGCCCTGCTGATGGTGGTCGCCGCGGGCTATGGCGGGTTGATGCTGTCGGGGCTGGGGCTTGATCTGCAGAGCTTCGTGGCAAGTCTTGGGGGCATCGCCCTGGCGGTGGGGGTGGCGATGATCGTGCGCCGACCACGGCCGGTGTTGCGCTTGCTGGTGTTTGTGCTGGTCGCGCTGATCTACCGGCTGCGCCTTCGCGGCCGCCACCATGTGCCGGCGCGCGGTGCCGCCCTGGTGGTCTGCAATCACGTCAGTTTCATGGATGCCCTGGTCATCGGTGGTGCCTGCCCGCGGCCACTGCGTTTCCTGATGGACAGGCCTATCTATGAGTCGCCGCGGCTGAACTGGCTGTTCCGGCTGGTGGGCGCCATTCCGGTGGATTCAGAGCGCAGTGACCCGGGTGGCCTGCGGCGGACCCTGGATCAGGTCAGTCAAGCGCTGCGCCATGGCGAGGTGGTGATGCTGTTTCCCGAAGGGCGGCTGACGCGGGACGGTGAGGTTCAGGCTTTTCGACGTGGCCTCGATCTGATTCTCGCCCGCAATCCGGTGCCGGTGGTGCCGGTGGGGCTGGCGGGGCTCTGGGGCTCCTGGACCTCCAACCGTCACGGCCCGGCGCTGACTCGGCTGCCGCGACGCTTTCAGGCAAAGGTGGCACTGGTGTTCGGTGAGCCGGTGCCTGCCGCAAAGGCCAGTCGCGCGGGGTTGGCGGCCCAGGTAAAGGCGCTGAAGCGAGAGGCCGACGCCGTGATCGCGGCGGGCAAGCAGGATATCTCTCGCGACAACCCCGCTAGGTGATGCCTTGCCCCATGGGGCTTTCGCTACCCTTCGGATGACACCTT
This sequence comes from Halomonas salinarum, assembly GCF_012062845.1. Classification (GTDB taxonomy): domain Bacteria; phylum Pseudomonadota; class Gammaproteobacteria; order Pseudomonadales; family Halomonadaceae; genus Onishia; species Onishia salinarum. The sequence goes on along the minus strand of NZ_WWNB01000006.1, from coordinate 140,257 downwards.
GCCCTTTGAATGACATAACGCAAAGAGCCCGCGCTGTCTGTGTCAGCGCGGCTCTTTGCTTAGGTGACGTCTGAGAGGCCTCAGAGGCGCCCGTGATTAGCGGCATCTGGTCGGCATATCAGGATGGAAGGCTGAATGCCGGCTTCCAGTGCCTATCCGCCAGACCGCTGGCGTCATTCCTGGCGGGCGGCGCGGCGAACATGCTGCCAGCAGCGCGCCGAGGTGATCACCTTGTCTTTTACTTCGACGATTTCCAGGCGCACATTGCCGACCTGCAGGCAGGTGGGGCCTTCGGGGAAAGCCTCAAGGTGCTCAAGGATCAGGCCGTTGAGGGTCTTGGGTCCATCGGTCGGGAGCTGCCAGCCCAGCGACTTGTTGAGCTCGCGGATGTTGGCGGTACCCTCGATCACGTAGCTGCCATCGTCTTGCAGGTGCATCTCCTGATGCATGCCCGCCATGTCGGTGGTGAACTCGCCGACAATCTCTTCGAGGATATCTTCCAGCGTGACCAGTCCTTCCACGTCGCCGTACTCGTCGACCACGATGCCGGTGCGGCGTTTCTGCTGCTGGAAGTTGAGTAGCTGCGTATGCAGCGGCGTCGACTCAGGGATGAAGTAGGGCTCCCGAGCCTCCTGCACGATGGCGGCCTTGGTGACCTCGTCCTTGGACAGGAAGCGTGCCGCGTTGCGCAGGTGCAACATGCCGATGATGTTGTTGATGTCGCCTTTGAAGACCGGCACCCGTGTGTGCTGGCTGGTACGGATCTGCGCGAGGATGTTGTCCAGGTCGTCTTCGAGATCGATGCCTACTACCTCGTGACGCGGCACCATGATGTCGTTAACGGTGACGTTTTCAAGATCGAGGATCGACAACAGCATCGACTGGTGGCGACGCGGAATCATGGTGCCTGCTTCATGCACCACGGTACGCAGCTCGTCCCGCGTCAGGTGGTCACCGTTACCGGTCAGGTTCTTGACGCCAATCATCTTCAGCAGGCCGTTGGAGACCGCATTCACCAGCCATACCAGCGGATAGAGCACCTTGAGCAGCGGCTCCAGCGCCACGGATGCCGGGTAGGCGATACGCTCGGGCTTGATCGCCGCATAGGTCTTGGGACCGACCTCGGCAAATATCAGGATCACGATGGTCAGGATCAGCGGGGCGATGGCCGGGCCGGTGACCTCGCCGAAAAAGTGGATGGCCAGTACCGTGGCCAGAGCCGCTGCCAGGTTGTTGACCAGATTATTGCCGATCAGGATCACGCCGATCAGCCGGTCTGGCCTGGCCAGCAGGCGCAGCACGCGCTGGGCGGGACGATCGCCACTGTTGGCCTGATGGCTCACGCGGTAGCGGTTGATGGACATCATGCCGGTCTCGGAGCTCGAGAAAAACGCCGACAGACAGACGAGTAGGAACAGTAGGCCGAACAGCAGTCCCAGCGGGAAATCGTCACTCAAGATGAGAAGGTCCTCGATGACAGGTCAGGCTTGTTTGTAGGAGTTCCCCCGAGGGCTGTCAAGGTACGGCTGGCGCCCTCGGGGGTCGGTTTCAGGAGAAGATGACCTCGACGGCAAACTTGGTGCCGAAGTAGGCCAGCAGCAGCAATACGCCGCCGCCCAGTGTCCAGCGTACTGCCTTGAGCCCTCGCCAGCCCAGCCAGTGATGGCCGATCAAGAGGGCGGCAAAGATGACCCAGGCAGCCAATGACAGCACCGTCTTGTGCATCAGGTGCTGGGCAAAGAGGTTGTCGAGGAACAGGAAGCCACTGGCGATGGCCAGGGTCAGCAGGATCATGCCGGCCCAGATCAGCTCGAACAGCACCCGTTCCATCGTGGTCAGGGGTGGCAGGGTCTGGACGATGCCACGAATGTGGTGATGGCGCAGGGCCTGATTCTGCCAGGCCAGCAGCATGGCCTGAACGGCCGCAATCGCCAGCAGCGCGAAGGCCAGCGCCGAACTGATGGCATGCACGGCGATGCCGGGCGTCAGGTGACCCTGATGTTCGCCGCCGGGCCAGGCCACGGCGGTCACCAGGGTCACCGCCGCGACCGGGAAAACGCCTACCGCGATATTGAGTACTGGCTTGGCCAGGCTGCCCAGTATCAAGAGTCCGGTCACCAGTGCGCTGACCATCACAAGGCTCGGTGACAGGCCAAGCCATAGGCCGCCGGTCTCATGAATGACCCCGGCGATCACCAGCCCATGGAAGGCCAGCGCCAGGGTGCCGAGGCCGCGCACCAGCAGCGGGCGCTGGGGAACGCGCCGCAAGAGGGTGAGTGCCTGCCATGAGGCAGCGCCCATGTAGAAGGCTATGGCCAGAAGGGCAAAGGGAAGCGCCTGCATCGGTTGCTGTCCATCGCCGTCGACGGCGGCGTCTCGCGAGTGAAAAAATCCATGAGTGATCACTATACCGAATCCCCTCGGTCGCGCCCAGCCGGGCGGCTCGCAAGCGGCTGGGCGCGATGACGCAACACGCGCCCCAATCACGGGGCTGGTGCATGGAGACTGGCGCCGGGAAGGCGTATAATCTTTGCCCAAAGCCAGGCATCCCTGCCGGAGGGCCCCATGTTCGACAGTTTGACAGAGCGTCTATCGAAGACGCTGAAGTCCATCAGTGGTCAGGCCAGACTGACCGAAGACAATATCAAGGACACGCTGCGCGAGGTGCGCCGTGCGCTACTGGAGGCCGATGTGGCCCTGCCGGTGGTCAAGGCGTTCATCGACCGGGTGCGCGAGCGTGCCGTTGGCCAGGAGGTTTCCAAGAGCCTCTCGCCGGGCCAGCAGTTCGTCAAGATCGTCCAGCAGGAGCTCGAGGCGATCATGGGCGAAGGGGCCGAAGGGCTTTCGCTCAAGGGCACGCCTTCGGTGATCCTGATGGCCGGCCTGCAGGGGGCGGGTAAGACCACCTCGGTAGCCAAGCTAGCCCGCTACCTGCGTGAGCGCGAGAAGAAGAAGGTGCTGGTGGTCTCCGCTGACGTCTATCGTCCGGCGGCTATCGACCAGCTCGAGACGCTGGCCGGTGAGGTCCAGGTCGACTTCTTCCCCTCGGACTCTTCTCAGAAGCCGGTGGCCATTGCCGAAGCGGCCCTCAAGCACGCCAAGATCCAGTTCCATGATGTGGTGATCGTCGATACCGCCGGTCGCCTGCATGTCGATGCCGACATGATGGACGAGATTCAGTCCCTGCACCGTGTCTGCGCGCCGCAGGAGACACTGTTCGTCGTCGATGCGATGACCGGTCAGGACGCCGCCAATACCGCCAAGGCCTTCCACGAAGCCTTGCCGCTCACCGGCGTGATCCTGACCAAGGCCGATGGTGATGCCCGTGGGGGGGCCGCGCTGTCGGTGCGCCACATCACCGGCAAGCCGATCAAGTTCATGGGCATGGGCGAGAAGGTCGATGCCCTCGAACCCTTCCACCCGGATCGTGTCGCTTCGCGGATCCTCGGCATGGGCGATGTGCTGTCGCTGATCGAGGAAGCCGAGCGCACCGTCGACAAGGGCAAGGCCGATAAGCTCGCCAAGAAGGTCAAGAAGGGCGATGGCTTCGATCTCGAGGATTTCCGCGACCAGCTCCAGCAGCTCAAGAAGATGGGCGGTATGGGGGGGCTGATGGGCAAGCTGCCGGGCATGGGGCAGATGGCCGAGATGGCTCAGGGCCCCGGGCCCGAGAAGGAATTTGGCAAGCTCGAGTCGCTGATCAACTCGATGACGCCCAAGGAGCGCCGTCGTCCTGAAATCATCAATGGCTCACGCAAGCGCCGCATCGCGGCCGGTGCTGGCCTTCAGGTGCCCGACCTCAATCGTCTTCTCAAGCAGCACAAGCAGATGCAGAAGATGATGAAGAAGGCCGGCAAGAAGGGCGGCATGGAAAAGATGATGCGCGGCATGTCCGGCATGATGGGCGGCGGTGGTCCCGGCGGCCCGGGCGGCCCCGGAGGCATGGGCGGTATGGGCGGTCCTGGCGGTCTGCCGCGGCGGTGATGGCCGCCGAGCGCACAAAAGGTTCCCAAGCGGGCTCGATTTCCGTAGAATGTCGCGTCTTCGTGGCAGGACCGCGCGACAGCGTGCGGCCGAAGACCAATTTTTAGTAACTCCAACCGAAGGACAGATAACGCAATGGTTACCATTCGTCTGGCACGTGGTGGCGCCAAGAAGCGTCCCTTCTACCACCTGACCGTAAGCGATTCTCGCAAGTCTCGTGACGGCCGCTTCATCGAGCGCGTCGGCTTCTTCAACCCGGTCGCCCGCGGCCAGGAAGAGCGCCTGCGTATCGATCTGGACCGCATCGCTCAGTGGCAAGAGCATGGTGCCCAGGTCTCTGCGCGCGTCGCCGAGCTGGTCAAGGAAGCCCGCAAGCAGGCCTGAGCCTGAATTGCGGTCAACTAGATACGGCATCTAGGTGGTAATAGCCATGGCCCAGAGCGCAACGACAGGCACCGGCAGCGACCAGCATGTGGTGCTGGGAAAGCTGACCAGTCCCTACGGTGTGAAGGGCTGGCTGAAGGTGTATTCGTACACCAGCCCGATGGACGGCATCCTCGACTATCCCGAGTGGCAGTTGCGGCTCGACGGCAAGCTCGTCGACCGAAAGCTGGTTCAGGGACGTCAACAAGGCAAGGGCCTGGTGGCCCAGCTAGATGGGGTGGCGTCGCGTGAGCAGGCAGAGCAGCTGGCAGGCGCAGAGATCCTGTTGCCTAAACAGTCGCTGCCGCCGCTTAACGCGGGCGAGTATTACTGGCACCAACTGGAGGGTCTCCAGGTCACCACGGACGACGGCGACAGCCTGGGTCATGTGGCTTACCTGTTCGAGACCGGCGCCAATGACGTGATGGTCGTCAAGGACGCCGACGGCAAGGAGCGGCTGCTGCCCTTTTTGCCCGACGAGGTGGTGCTCGAGGTGGACCTTACCGCCGGCGGGATGAAGGTGGACTGGGATCCCGAATTTTAAGACGTCCTGGTGACGCCCTCCCCGGTTATATTGGGGAGCTAGGCCTGGAAGAAACGCTGTGTGGATTGGGGTCGTATCGCTGTTCCCTGAGATGTTTGATGCCATCACCCAGTATGGGGTGACCGGCCGGGCGGTCAGGCATGGACTACTGGAACTCGAGTTCTGGAACCCCCGTGATTACGCAACCGACAACCATCGCACGGTGGATGATCGTCCCTATGGGGGCGGACCAGGCATGTTGATGAAGGTCGATACCCTGCGCCATGCCATCCATGAAGCGCGGGCGACGGCCGAGAGCAGTGCAGGCCAGCCGGCCCGAGTGATCTACCTGTCGCCACAGGGGCGACCTCTTGATCAAGCGGGCGTGAAGGCGCTGGCCGAAAGCGGCCCCCTGGTGGTGGTAGCTGGACGCTACGAAGGCATCGACGAGCGCGTGGTGGAAGCCGATATCGATGAGGAAGTCTCGATTGGTGACTATGTGCTGAGTGGCGGCGAACTGCCCGCCATGGTGATGGTCGATGCGTTGGCCCGACTGGTGCCCGGTGTGCTGGGCCACCAGGCCTCGGCGGAGGAAGATTCCTTCAACGATGGCCTGCTGGATTGCCCGCACTATACGCGCCCCGACGATGTCGATGGGCGGCGGGTGCCGGATGTGCTGCTGAGCGGCAACCACGCGGCGATTCGCCGTTGGCGGCTGAAGCAGTCATTGGGCCGCACCTGGCTCAGGCGCCCGGACCTGCTCGATGGCAGGACCTTGGCGGCTGAACAGCAGGCACTGCTCGATGAATTCATCGAGGAATACGCCAGCAAGGCGGAGGTGCAGGAGCCTTCCTGAACAAGGCTTAGGCATGAGCATCGTGCCCCTGCGTCATACACAGAGCGATTCCCGCGCCATCCCTCATGGATTCGCGCCGGGATCACCGCCGACGGCGATAGCCGAAGGCGATACAAGTTATTGAGGAGCTAGCAATGAGCAGCAAGAATTCCGTGATCCAGGCGATCGAATCCGAGCAGATGGCCAAGGAAGTTCCGGCCTTTGCACCGGGCGACACTGTTGTCGTCCAGGTCAAGGTCAAGGAAGGTACCCGCGAGCGTCTGCAGGCCTTCGAAGGCGTTGTCATCGGCAAGCGTAACCGCGGCCTGAACTCCGCCTTCACCGTGCGCAAGGTGTCCCACGGTGTTGGCGTCGAGCGTACCTTCCAGACCTACAGCCCGCTGGTCGATTCCATCGCGGTCAAGCGTCGCGGTGATGTACGCCAGGCCAAGCTGTACTATCTCCGCGAGCTCAGCGGCAAGTCCGCACGCATCAAGGAAAAGCTCTCCTAAGTCAGGAGATGCTCAGGACGAAACCCCGTCACCGCTTGCGCGGGGCGGGGTTTCGTTGTGTCTGGGGGAGATGTCATGAGGGGGCTGGATGAGCGATCAGACCCATACCCTGCTTGAGCGCTTCCTGGATGCGCTGTGGCTTGAGCAGGGGGCAAGCGATAATACCCTGGCCGCCTACCGTCATGACCTGGCCGCCTGGACGGCGCGACTGGCAGAACATGATGACTCCCTGCTCTGTCCCGCCCCCGTGGCGTTGCCTGACTGGCTTGATGCGCGCCGCGCTGCCGGCTATCAGCTACGCTCCAACGCGCGTCTACTGTCGAGCCTGCGGCGCTTCTATCGCTGGGCGCTTATCGAGGGCCTGATCGATACCGACCCGCTGGCTGAGGTGCGCCTGCCGCCGGTGCGGCCGAGTCTGCCTCGAACGCTCGACGAGGAAGAGGTCGAACGACTCCTCGAGGCGCCGGATACCGATACCGCCCTTGGGCTTCGCGACCGAGCCATGCTCGAAGTGCTCTATGCCGGTGGCCTGCGGGTCTCGGAACTGGTGGGACTGACCACCGATGCGATCAACCTGCGTCAGGGGGTGGTGCGAGTGCGTGGCAAGGGCGACAAGGAGCGGCTGGTGCCGCTTGGTGAAGAAGCCATCGCCTGGCTTCAGCGTTACTTGCGCGCCGGGCGAAGCGTGCTGATGCGCGATATCACGCGCCCCCCCTTGTTCCCCGGGCGCAGCGATGGCTTCATGACCCGCCAGACCTTCTGGCATCGCGTGCGCGCGCATGCGCGTACCGCGTGCATCAGCAAGCCACTGTCACCGCATACCTTGCGGCATGCTTTCGCCACGCATTTATTGAATCATGGGGCCAATTTGCGTGTCGTACAGCTGTTGTTGGGTCACAGCGACCTGTCGACGACCCAAATCTATACCCATGTGGCCCAGGCTCGCCTGGAAACGCTGCATGCTGACCATCATCCTCGAGGTTGACCATGAATCGACTGCTGCTTACCGCCACCGGCCTCTTGGCTGGCCTGCTTTCCGTCCAGGTCATGGCGGCGCCGCCAAAGGCGCTGACCGATGACCTTACCGTCAATGGTGAGGTCATGCCTGTCGAGCAGGTGCGCGACACCCCCGTCGAGGGCCTTTGGGAAGTGCATCTGGCCAATGGTGAAATCTTCTACAGTGATGCCGCCGGTGAGCACTTCATCGTCGGTGATATCTACAAGAATGACGCGGACGGCCTGGTGAATCTCAGCGAGCAATCGCGCAACGCCCAGCGCGCCGCGCGTATTGCCTCCGTTCCAGAGAGTGAGCAGGTGATCTTTCGCGGTGACGAACCGCCAAAGGCGACGATCCATGTCTTTACCGATACGACCTGCCCCTATTGCCAGCGTCTGCATGAAGAAGTGCCAGCGCTCAATGACATGGACATCGCCGTGAATTACCTGGCCTTTCCGCGAGCCGGCGCGGGTTCCGAGGGGGCCCGGCTGCTGAGCCAGGTGTGGTGCGCGGCCAATCCGGCCGAAGCCATGACCGCCAGCAAACGCGGCGAGTCGCTGGATGTCGCTCCAGACTGCGACAATCCGGTCGAGTCACAGTATCATCTGGGCATGGAGCTTGGCGTACAGGGCACACCGGCCATTGTGTTGCCTGACGGGCGCCTGGTGCCGGGCTACGTGCCGGCCGAGCGGCTGGCGGAAATGCTGGGCGTGAATGGATAACAGCCGATCGACTGGGTGTTATGGCGGCGATTCGTCCTGCCGTCCTTGCACCACGGTCGTCGACAAGACGAACAATCGAACACCTGTGTAAAGGGAGCAAAACGTTGAAATCGGTCAGAGTGGGAATCTGTGGTCTGGGTACTGTGGGTGGCGGTACCTTCAATGTGCTGATGCGCAACGCCGATGATATCGCGCGTCGGGCCGGGCGTCCGATCGTCATCGAGCAGGTGGCGATGCGTCGCGAGAATCCCCACTGCGATACCACTGGCGTCAAGACCACCAGCGATGTATTCGACGTGGCCCGCAATCCCGACATCGATGTGCTGGTCGAACTGATCGGCGGCTACGAAGTGGCCCGCGAACTGGTACTGACCGCCATCGAAAACGGCAAGCACGTGGTCACGGCCAACAAGGCGCTGATCGCGGTTCACGGTAATGAGATCTTCCAGGCCGCCCACGAGAAGGGTGTCATCGTGGCCTTCGAGGCGGCGGTGGCCGGCGGTATCCCGGTGATCAAGTCACTGCGCGAGGGCCTGGGCGCCAACCGCATCGAGTGGCTGGCCGGCATCATCAACGGCACCGGCAACTATATCCTCACCCACATGCGTGACGAAGGTCGCACCTTCGAAGACGTGTTGGCCGAGGCGCAGGCGCTGGGGTATGCCGAAGCCGATCCGACCTTCGACGTCGAAGGCATCGATGCCGCGCACAAGCTGACCATACTGGCGTCCATCGCCTATGGCGTGCCGCTGCAGTTCGATAAAGCCTATACCGAAGGCATCTCGCGGATCACCTTCGATGACGTAGAGCAGGCCGACAACCTCGGCTACGTCATCAAGCACCTGGGCATCTCCAAGCGCACCGAGGCCGGCTTCGAGCTGCGCGTGCATCCGGCGCTGGTACCCAAGGAATGCCTGATGGCCAGTGTCAACGGCGTCAAGAATGCCATTGAGGTCATGGGCGACGCCGTGGGGCCGACGCTTTATTACGGTGCGGGTGCCGGTGCTGAGCCGACCGCCTCGGCGGTGGTCGCCGACCTACTGGATGTTGCCCGCGACATCAGCACCGAGCATAACTACCGGGTTCCCTATCTCGCCTTCAGTGGCATCGGCGATGGCGATAACGATCTGCCGATCCTGCCCATGGAAGAGATCACCACCGCCTATTATCTGCGGCTGCTGGCGGTCGACCGCCCCGGCGTGCTGGCGCGAGTGGCGACGATCCTCTCCGAGCAGGGCATCTCCATCGAGGCGATCATGCAGAAGGAAGCCATCGAAGGCGAGCTGGTGCCGATCATCCTGTTGACGCATCGCACCCGCGAGAAGCATATGAACGAGGTCATTCGTCAGCTCGAGTCGTTGGCCGACATCGCAGGCTCCGTGACTCGCATCCGTGTCGAGACCCTCGACGAAGACGCCTAACAACGACAATCGGCGGCCCTGAGCTTAGCGCCTCAAGCAGCGGGGCCGATCGTGCGCTGGACAACGTGTCTCGCCTAGTGAGGGCGGGACGCGAACACAGGATCGAACGATGCGTTATATCAGTACCCGCGGGCAGGCGCCCGCATTGTCCTTCGAGGAGGTCGTGCTGACCGGTATGGCCAGCGACGGCGGCCTCTATGTGCCTGAAACCGTCCCTCAGTTGTCAAAGGAAGAACTGGCCGACATGGCCGGCTGCTCCTATGCCGAGATCGCCTTTCGGGTGATGAAGCCGTTCGTCAACGGCGAGATCGATGATGATACCTTCCGTGGCCTGGTCAAGGACGCCTACGCGACCTTCAGCCACGATGCCGTGGTGCCGCTCAATCAGCTCGACGCCAACCACTTCCTGCTCGAGCTGTTCCATGGCCCGACGCTTGCCTTCAAGGACGTGGCGCTTCAGCTGCTGGGTCGCGTGCTCGACCACTTCCTGAACAAGCGCGGCGAGCGCGCGGTGATCATGGGGGCGACCTCCGGCGACACCGGCTCGGCGGCTATCGAGGGCTGCCGCCACTGCGACAACCTGGATATCTTCATCCTCCACCCGCACAACCGGGTCTCGGAGGTGCAGCGTCGCCAGATGACCACGGTGCTGGCCGATAACGTCTTCAACGTTGCCATCGAAGGCAACTTCGACGACGCCCAGGCCATGGTCAAGGCCAGCTTTGCCAATCAGGACTTCCTGAACGGCACCCGGCTGGTGGCGGTCAATTCGATCAACTGGGCGCGCATCATGGCCCAGATCGTCTACTACGTGGCCTCCGCCGTGGCGGTTGGTGCGCCGCACCGTGAGGTCAGCTTCAGCGTACCGTCGGCGAACTTCGGCAATGTCTTCGCCGGCTACATGGCGTATCAGATGGGGTTGCCGGTCAAGCAGTTCATCATCGCCACCAACGCCAACGATATTCTGCACCGCACCCTGGCCGCCAACGACTTCTCCAAGCAGGAGCTCGCTGCGACCCTGGCGCCGTCGATGGATATCGTGGTGTCGTCGAACTTCGAACGCCTGCTGTTCGATGCCTACGAGCGTGACGGCCATGCCGTGGCGGCCCTGCTCGAGCGCTTCCAGGAGGAGCCTACGGCGCTTGCCGAGGCGCCAGTCGCCAAGTTGCGTGAGAAATTTGCAAGCCACAGCGTCGACGATGCCACCATCCTCGAGGTGATCCGCGAGGCGCATCATCGCACCCAGGAGGTGCTTGATCCGCACACCGCGACCGGTTACCGGGCCGCCGAGCGTGCGCGAGCCGATGCGGCAACGCCGATGATTACGCTCGCCACCGCCCACCCGGCCAAGTTCGCTGAAGCAGTGGTCAAGGCCGGTTTCCCGGGGGTACCGCTGCCGCCGCACATGGATGACCTGCTCGAGCGCGAGGAGCGCTACACGGTGCTGCCCGCCGAGCTCGACGCGGTACAGCGCTTCGTTGCCGAGCAGCGCCGCTGAGCCGTCACCCCTCGAGGCTTTACTTCTCGAGTCGTCATGACGCCCGGTCCGCCGGGCGTTTTTCGTCATTCTCTTCCCGTGTCCCCTTGAGGAGCCGCCGTGGAACCCGCCTCGCTTTCGACACCGCCTGCCACCTCGCTCAAGCCGCGCCTCGCCCCGCGCCCGCGTGACGAGGCGCTCTATGCCCGTGCCCAGTCCGAGGGGCTGTCCGAACTGCAGGCACGGGTGCTGGCCGGGCGGCTGGCCGGCTATCAAGGCGAGATTGCGTCCCTGGTGTCGCCAAGCCTTCGCCACCTGGCGCATCCCGAACGGCTGAAGGACGCCCGCCGCGCCGCCGAGCGCATTGCCCAGGCGGTGGTCGAAGGGGAGCATATCGGTATCCTCACCGACTACGACGTCGACGGCATCACCTCGCACGTGGTGATCCGGCGCACCCTCAACGAGCTGTTCGGCGTACCTGAGTCACGCCTGCACAGCCTGATCGGCCATCGCATCAATGATGGCTACGGCATTAGCCTGCCGCTGGTCGAGCGCACCCTGCAGCTGTCGCCGGGCCCCAGGCTTGTGATCACCGCCGACTGTGGCAGCTCTGATGAACCGCGCATCGCCAGGCTCAAGGAGGCAGGACTCGATGTCGTGGTCACCGACCACCACGCCTTGCCGCAGGAGGGGCCGCCGGCCTCGGCCTACGCCACCGTCAACCCGACGCGGGACGACTGCGATTACCCGGACCCGACCATTGCCGGTTGCATGGTCGCCTGGCTGACCATGTCGCTGGCTCGCCAGGTGCTGATCGATTGGGGCGTTCTGTCATCCTCGACGCCCAAGCTCTCGCCCTGGCTCTCCTATGTGGCGCTGGGTACCGTCGCCGACTGCGTGTCGCTTGGCGGCAGCGCCGCCAACCGTGCCGTGGTCAATCACGGCCTGACCCTGATCAATCGCATGGAGGCCGCTTGCTGGCGGACCATGGCGGCGCGGCTGGGCCCGGACAGCGTTCCCTTCGACGCCGAGACCCTGGCTTTTCAGATGGGGCCGCGCATCAATGCCCGCTCGCGCCTCGATGACCCCTATGCGGCGCTGCACTTCATGCTGGCCGCCGACGACGGCACGGCGGCGCGCCATCTCGAGGTGCTGGATCAGGATAACCAGTCGCGCAAGGCCATCGAAGCCGACATGGCCGAGGAGGCCAAGGCCCTGGCCGCCGACCAGCTCGCCGATGACGTGCCGGCATTGGTGATCTTTCTGGAGACCGGGCATGCCGGCGTGCAGGGTATCGTCGCCTCACGCCTGGTGCAGGCCTTCGGCCGCCCGGCACTGGTGCTGACCCCGGCGGCGACTGCCGGGATGCTGACCGGCTCCGGGCGCTCTATTGAAGGCCTTCATCTGCGTGATGCCCTGCAGCGGGCCCATGACCTGGCGCCGGAGGCGTTGCCACGCTTCGGCGGCCATCGCGGGGCGGCCGGCATCGGCCTGCCACGTGAACGGCTCGATGACTTTCGTCGGGCGATCTGGCAGGCGGCAGGCGAGCAGCTCGGCGGACGTGAGCTTTACCCCTGTGTCTTTACCGACGGGACTCTGACGCCGGAGCAGCTGTCGCTTGCCACCCTCGATGAGTTGGCGCGGCTGGCGCCCTTCGGTCGCGAATTCGAGGCGCCGTTATTCGAAGGCGACTTCCTGGTCGAGTCACTGCGCCCGGTGGGGGCCGATGGCAGCCATCTGATGCTGGAACTCGGCCATGGGCATAGCACGGTGCGCGCGATCTGGTTCCGCGCCCTGACACCTGGCGAGGTGCCGGCCTTCGGGCTCGGCGACCGGCTGCGTTGTGCCTTCAAGCTCAATCGCAACCGCTGGAAGGGACGCGAGTCTCTGCAGTTGATGATCGAGCATGCCGAGCCGCTGACAACGCCTTGAGCCGTGGGCCTTATCCCTTTGCGTGATCCTGTGTGAATGCGTATGAACGAGCTGCCAGTGGAGGCTGTCGATGAGCAAGGAACATAGTGAGTCTACCCCTTTGAAGAACGGCCAGGATGTCGCCGCGTCGCCGCGGGATGAGGGGCAGGAGGGGGGCATTGATCAGGGCGAGCGCCCGGAGCTTGAAGACGTCGAGCCCGAAGACGTGCCTCAGGACCCGCATCGTCTCCACGAGGACGCGCTGGCGATGCTGCTGGGGACCCTGCTGGTCGCGCTGGGGGTGACCTTCTACTCCCAGGCGATGCTCCTTGCCGGCAGTACCGCTGGCCTGGCACTGCTCGCGCAGTACGTCACCGGCATCGGTTTTGGCGGCATGTTCTTTCTCATCAACCTGCCGTTCTACTATCTGGCGATCAAGCGCATGGGCTGGTCCTTTACCCTGCGCACCTTCATCGCCACCGCTCTGCTGTCGATCTTCGCGACCCTGACGCCGCGCTGGATCGATATCGCCGCGCTAAACCCGGTCTATGCGGCGGTGATCGGTGGCAGTCTCCTGGGGATCGGCCTGCTGGTGCTGATTCGTCATCGCACCAGCCTTGGCGGCATCAACATCCTGGCGCTTTATCTGCAGGAGCGTTATGGCTGGCGGGCAGGCTATGTGCAGCTCGGTGTCGATATGCTGATCCTGGGCCTGTCTTTTTTGGTGCTCGACCCCGACAGTATCGCGCTATCGGTGCTGGGAGCGGTGACCATGAACCTGATCATCGCCCTCAATCACAAACCCGGCCGCTATATCGGTGTCAGCTGAGCCGCCCGAGCGACTTCGGGACTGCTCAGGAACCGGGCGGTTACGGGCCCGCTTAGGAACCGAGCCAGAACCACCAGACGATGGCGCCGATCAGCGCGATACCACCGAGGTTGATCAGTAGCGTCATGAGTGAGCCTCCTGCTTATCGGTGTGGACGGAAGCGCTTGCGGCCTGCGGCGAGGCCCCGGACAAGGGCCGGAAGCGGCGCAGCCGGCTGGCATTGGTGACCACCGTGACCGATGACAGCGACATGGCCGCCGCGGCGATCATCGGCGACAGCAGCCAGCCGGTAGCGGGGTAGAGCACACCCGCTGCGATGGGGATGCAGAGGGTGTTATAGCCAAAGGCGCCCCACAGGTTCTGCTTGATGTTGGCAAGGGTCGCGCGACTGATTTCGATGGCATCGGCCACGCCATGCAGCGAGCTTCTCATCAGGGTGATGCCGGCACTCTCGATGGCCACGTCGGTGCCTTGACCGATCGCGAAACCGACGTTGGCTTGAGCCAGTGCCGGGGCGTCGTTGATGCCATCGCCGACCATCCCCACGACCTCGCCATTGGCCTGAAGACGTTCGATCTCGGCGTGCTTGTCCTCGGGCAGCAGCCCGGCGCGCACCTCGTCGATGCCCACCTCCTGGCCGATGGCAGCGGCGGTATGGGCGTTGTCGCCGGTCAGCATCACCACCTTGAGGCCATCTTTCTGCAGGCGTTGCACGGCTGCGCGGCTGTCCTCGCGTAGCGGGTCACTGATGCCGAAGACGGCCGCGAGTCGGCCATCGACGGCCAGCTGCACCACGGTGCGCGCCTTGCCCTCGAGCCGCTCGACGATGGCCTCGCCCGGGGTCAGGTCCACGCCCTGGTCCTTGAGCAGTCTGGCGTTGCCGAGCAGCAGCGACTGTCCTTGCTCGGTGGTGGCCTTGACGCCGCCACCGGTCACGCTGGTGAAGTCCCTGACGGTGGCTGGCGTTGCTCCCTCCTGCTCGGCATGCGACAGCAAAGCCGCGGCCAGCGGGTGTTCCGATCCCTGCTCGAGCCCTGCAATAAAGCCAAGCGTCTGCGTTGCATCGGCCTGCTCATCGAGGAACTGCGTTTCGGTGACACGCGGCTTGCCCTCGGTGAGAGTGCCGGTCTTGTCCACCACCAGCGTGGTCAGGCTGCTTGCCATCTGCAGGGCCTCACCGTTTCGGATCAGCACGCCATGCTCGGCGGCCTTGCCGACTCCGATCATGGTCGAGAGTGGCGTGGCGAGCCCCAGGGCGCAGGGGCAGGCAATGATCAGTACCGCCGTGGCGGTGATCAGCATGTGCAGCACCCGGGGCTCGGGGCCGACGTTGAACCAGACCAGCGCCGTGGCAACGGCGATGATCATCACCGTGGGCACGAAAACGCCGGCGACCCGGTCGGCCAGGGCGCCGATCGGTGGGCGCGAGCCTTGAGCCTGGGCGACCTGGTCGGTGATGCGGCCAAGTCGTGTATCGGCGCCGACGCGGGTCGCGCGATAGATCAGGCTACCCCGGCCGTTGACCGTGCCGGCGCTGACCTCGTCGCCCGTGCCCTTGGCGACCGCCTGCGGCTCGCCGGTGAGCATGGATTCATCGACATGACTCTCGCCGTCCTCGACCTCACCATCCACCGGCAGGCGCTCGCCGGGGCGCACCCGAATGCGATCACCCGTGCGTACGGCATCGATCTCGATATCCTGCTCCTTGCCGTCGCGGATCACCCGCGCGGTGCTTGACTGCAGGTCGAGCAGACGGCCAAGGGCCTCGCTGGTGCGACCTCGGGCCTTGAGCTCCAGGGCGTTGCCGGCAAGGATCAGCCCGATGATCATGGTTGATGCCTCGAAGTACAGGCTGTGGGCTGCCTCGGGTAGCCAGGGCGCGAAGATGACCACGGCCATGGAATACAGCCAGGCGGTGCCGGTGCCCATGGCCACCAGGGTGTCCATGTTGGCCTCGTGGTGGCGCAGCGCCTTGGCGGCGTTGACGAAGAAATGTCTGCCCGGACCTGCCAGCACCCCCAGTGTCAGCAGACCGATCACCCCCCAGACACCCCGTTCTGCTCCGGTCGGGTCGGGATGATGAAAGAACATGGCGATCATCAGTGGCACGGCCAGCGCCAGCGCCATCAGGCTGCCGCGCCGGCGCTGACGGTAGGCCAGCTGATCGTTTTCGGCGCGCCGCGCCTCGGCCTGGCGCAGGTCCTCGATGGGGGAGGCGCCATAACCGGCGCTTTCGACGGCCTCAATGAGAGTCTGAGTGCTGGCGCTACCCCGTACCTGAGCCGTTTGACTGGCGAAATTGACCTCGGCCTCAGTGACACCCGAGGTGCGCTCAAGGGCCTGCTTAATGCTCTTCACGCAACTTGCACAGGTCATGCCGGAGAGCGATAGACGCACGCTCTTCGCCCGGTCGTGCGCCGGCTGTTCATTCGATGCGGCAGCTTGCGGCTCTGGGGCCGATGCCTGTTCTGAGCCTGGCGCCGGGGCGCCCGCTGCGCTGTCGGTCGCCACAGCGCCAGATGTGGCTGCCTCGTCGGCCGGATAGCCTGCGTCCTTGAGCAGGGCATCGACTCGCTCGCCATCGAGGCTAGTGGTGACGTCGAGACGCTTCTCACCTGGCTTGCCGGTTACGTCAGCGTCCGGGTCTTCGGCCTGGATGGCCTTGCGCATGCGTGACACGCAGCCCTGGCAGCTCATGCCGGGGATATGGCGTTCAAGCGTCGACAAGGGCTGCCTTGTCTCGTCATTAGGTGGCTTCATGCCTCCTCCTTGGCGGTGTTGGAGGCCGCCTTGTCGGTCGATGGGGCGGGCAGGCTCTCGATCAGCCTGCACAGGCTGTGGCCATCTGGCGTGCCGTCGGGCATGTCGGCCCAGGCGTCCAGCGCTTGCTCCATACGCGTCGCCAGCGCCTCTAATTCCTGGATGCGCTCGCGGATTTGTGGCAGGCGGCTCGCCAGCAGGTCGCGGACCAGGGGGCAAGGCGAATCGCCGTGGTCGGCATGGTCAAGAATCTCGTGAATCTCCTTGATGCTGAACCCCAGGGTGCGCGCACGCTGGATGAAAGCCAGTCGTTCGAGATCCTGGCTATCGAAGCGGTGATAGCCGTTATGGGGATCCTTGGCGGGGGCCAGCAACCCCTCGCGGGTATAGTGGCGCACCGTCTCGGACGTTACCCCGGCGGCTTTGGCCAGATCGCTGACTTTCATGGGTCTCTCCTGACGCTCGCGGCCTTTGATGCTTCAAGTGTAAAACCTTTGGGTTACACAAAGGTCAAGCGCTGCTTGGCGCCGCCGCCAGCGTCGGCAGGTGGGTTGAGTAAGTCTATGAAAGTTCAGAGAGAATGGATGCCTGATGCTAAAGTATGAGCAAATTTGGCATTAAAACGATCGTTTGTTCTTGATCCGGGCGACGTTTTCCGCCAAAAGGAAGGTATCCGCTCGCCTGGTGCGGGTGAGGAACGCCAGCCCTTCCTGAAACAGGACACCAAACGATGCATTACAAGACCAACAAGCTCGCCATCGCCGTTGCCCTTGCCTCTGCCGGCCTGATGGCCAGCCAGGCCTTTGCCGCCGGCTTCCAGGTGCGCGAACAGAGCGCCAAGACCCTGGCCAACGCCCTGTCGAACGCCGCCGCCGGCGCGGAAGATGTAAGCTTCATGGCCTATAACCCGGCCGCCATCGGCAATATCGATGGCGACCAGGTGGCTGTAGGGGTCGCCTATATCGATGCCAACTTCGAACTCAAGGATGCCGAAGCCACTAGCCTCACCGGAACCAACTATGATCGGGGTGGTTCCCGTCAGGGCGGCGAGAGCGCGGTGGTGCCGAGTTTCGCCGTCAAGACCCGTGCCAGCGAGCGTATCGACCTGGGCCTGGCGATCTACTCGCCCTACGGGCTCGCGACCAAGTATGACGAGGACTGGATCGGGCGCTATCACGCCATCGAGACCGAGCTCACCACCATCGATATCCAGCCCACCATCAACTTCCGCGTCAATGACCGCTGGTCGGTGGCGACAGGCCTGATCGCCGAATATGGCGATGCGACTATCTCCAATGCAGTCGACTTTGGCTCAGCTGCTCGCTTGAAGGGTGACCCTAGAGCAACTCCAGGGGGGGATGATGTTATTGGCACCGTCACGGGGGATGATTGGGGCTACGGCTTTACCCTGGGCACACTCTTCCAGGTCACCGACAAGACGCGCCTGGGCCTTAGCTACCGCTCTGAAATTGATCTTAAGCTCGAGGGCGGCGTGTCTTATGAAGGCACTACCCCTTATTCAGATGGAGCCGTCGCGGCTGAGTCCGATCCTCGTATTGTTGACGGCGGCGGCACGGCCGATATCTCGACGCCCGCCAATGCCAATATCGGTGTCTTCCATCAGCTGACCCCAAGGCTTGCCCTGATGGCCAATGCCAGCTGGACCGACTGGAGCTCCTTCGAGGAACTGAAGGTAGAATTTGATAGTGGGGGCGACAGCACCACTACCGAGAATTGGGAGGATTCCTGGGCCTACTCGGTGGGCGCCAACTACGCGCTGACCGACAAGTGGCTGCTGCGCACCGGTCTTGGCTACGACGAGACACCGGTGCCGAGTGCCGAGTTCCGCACACCGCGGGTACCGGACGCCGATCGTACCTGGGCAACGCTGGGCGCGACCTACCAGGCAACCGAGAACCTCGGCGTGACCGCCGGCTACATGCGCGTCTTCGGTGATGGTGGCAAGATCGACCAGGAGGCGACGGCCACCAACGAAAACGCAAGCAAGGGCAATCTGTCCGGCGAATACGATGTGTCGGCGAATGTCTTTGCCCTGTCGATGGACTACCGCTTCTGATTACACGAGATAATGCCTGATCCTCACCCCAGCGACCCCGGCCCATGGGCCGGGGTCGTTGCGTTGCGCTCCTTGCGAGCGGGATGGCCGGGTGCCGCGGGGTTCGCTACAATGGGGCGCTTTTTCACCCGAGACGTTTTGACGTCTCGGGATCTTTACTTGCTAGAGAACTCAGGCAGCGAATTCATGCTAGAGACCAACCCGATTCATACCCAGATCAAGGACCTGTCCGAACGGACAGACGTCCTGAGGGGGTATCTTTGACTATGCCGAGAAGAAAGACCGGCTAGAGGAAGTGACCCGCGAACTCGAGGACCCCAGCGTCTGGAGCGATCCGGACTATGCCCAGAAGCTCGGCAAGGAGCGGGCGTCGCTGGAAGCCGTTGTCGAGACGATCGAGACCCTCGAACAGGGCCTGGCCGATAATGGTGATCTGCTCGAACTGGCCGAGATGGAAGAGGATCAGGACACCGTCGATGAGGTCAGTCGTGAGCTCGATGGACTCCAGGCGAGCCTCGCCAAGCTCGAGTTCCGGCGCATGTTTTCCGGTGATCTTGACGAGAATAATGCCTATCTCGATATCCAGGCCGGCTCCGGTGGCACCGAGGCCCAGGACTGGGGCAACATCCTGCTGCGGATGTATCTGCGCTGGGTCGAGCATCACGGCTTCAAGGCCGATATCATCGAAATTTCGGCGGGAGACGTGGCTGGCATCAAGTCGGCGACCATCCACGTTCAGGGCGACCATGCCTTCGGCTGGTTGCGCACCGAGACCGGCGTGCATCGCCTGGTGCGCAAGAGTCCCTTCGACTCCGGCGGCCGCCGTCATACGTCCTTCGCCTCGGTGTTCGTGTCCCCCGAGATCGATGACAGCTTCGAGGTCGACATCAACCCCTCGGACCTGCGCACCGATACCTATCGCTCCAGCGGCGCCGGTGGCCAGCACGTCAACACCACCGATTCGGCCGTGCGTATCACCCACGAACCGACCGGCATCGTGGTGGCCTGCCAGAACCAGCGCAGCCAGCATGCCAACCGTGACCAGGCCATGAAGATGCTCAAGGCCCGGATCTACGAACGGGAGATGCAGGAACGCAACGCGGCCAAGCAGCAGGCCGAGGAAGCCAAGGCCGACATCGGCTGGGGCAGTCAGATCCGTTCCTATGTCCTCGATGACCAGCGGATCAAGGACCTGCGCACCGGCGTACAGTCCAGCAACTGCGAGAAGGTCCTCGACGGGGACCTGGATCAGTTCATCGAAGCCAGTCTCAAGCAAGGGCTGTGAGCGACACGGGCAGCGCCACGCTGCCCGTTTCACACACCCGTCGCCCCATCACATTTCAGGTAGCGTAATGGCCCATCAAGATCCCACTTCGCCCGATGAAAATCATCTGATCGCCGAGCGCCGTGCCAAGCTGGCCGAGCGTCGCGAGCTTGCGCAGCGCACTGGCTCAAGCGCCTTCCCCAACGATTTCCGCCGCGACAGCCTGGCCCTTGAGCTCGACGCCGAGCTTGGCGACAAGGACAAGGCCGAGCTCGAGGCCCTGGACCGTCAGGCGGCCGTGGCCGGGCGCATCATGCGCAAGCGCGGTCCCTTTATCGTCATCCAGGATTCATCTGCCCAGATCCAGCTCTACGTCGACAAGAAAGGGCTGCCCGCAGAGGTGCTCGACGACATCAAGGGCTGGGACATCGGCGATATCGTCGCCGGTCGCGGCCCGGTGCATAAGTCCGGCAAGGGCGATCTGTACGTCAAGATGGACGAGGCCAGGCTCCTGACCAAGAGCCTGCGCCCGCTGCCTGACAAGTTCCACGGCCTTACCGATCAGGAAGCGCGCTACCGTCAGCGTTATGTCGACCTGATCATGAATCAGGACTCGCGGCGTACCTTCGAGGTGCGGGCCGGCGTGATCTCCTCGATCCGGCGTTTCTTCGAGACTCGCGGCTTCATGGAAGTCGAGACGCCGATGCTGCAGGCGATCCCCGGCGGCGCCACGGCACGGCCCTTCAAGACCCACCACAATGCGCTGGACATCGACATGTTCCTGCGCATCGCCCCGGAGCTGTACCTCAAGCGTTTGGTGGTCGGTGGCTTCGAGCGGGTCTTCGAGATCAATCGCAACTTCCGTAACGAGGGGCTGTCCACCCGGCACAACCCCGAGTTCACCATGCTCGAGTTCTATTGGGCCTACGCGGACTATCTCGATCTGCTCGACCTGACCGAGGAGATGATTCGCAATGCCGCCAAGGAAGTGCTCGGCACCACCACGGTCGAGTACCAGGGCACCACCTTCGAGCTGGACAAGCCGTTCAAGCGCCTGACCATGCGCCAGGCGATTCTCGAGCACGGCGAGGGCATCCAGGATGCCGAGCTTGATAGCCTCGAGGCCGCCCGTGCGCTTTCCAAGCGGCTCGGCATCGAGGTCAAGGAAGGCTGGGGGCTCGGCAAGCTGCACACCGAGATATTCGAGGAAGTCGCCGAGGAAAAACTCGAGCAGCCGACCTTCATCACCGCCTACCCGGCCGAGGTCAGCCCGCTGGCGCGTCGCAATGACGAAGATCCCTTCGTCACCGACCGCTTCGAGTTCTTCATCGGCGGTCGCGAGATCGCCAACGGCTTCTCGGAGCTCAACGACGCCGAGGATCAGGCCGAGCGCTTCAAGGCCCAGGTGGCCGAGAAGGAAGCCGGCGACCTCGAGGCCATGTACTACGACGCCGACTATGTGCGCGCGCTCGAGTACGGCCTGCCGCCGACCGCCGGCGAAGGCATCGGCATCGACCGGCTGGTGATGCTGTTCACCGATAGCCCGTCGATCCGCGATGTATTGCTGTTCCCGGCGATGCGCCCGGAAGTCGATTAAAGGGAGCTGACCCTTGCTCGCCGCCTTTGTCGTTGCCGATGAGGCGGCTTTCCGGCGTGTATTTCGCCGAGAGGGCGGGGAACTGTTGGTAACGCGCGGTCACAGCACCCATAATAGTCGTCGTTTCGCCGTCGTGGCATGCAAGTCGAGGAGAGTCCAATGAAACTGCTCAACCGCTCCGCTCTGAGCGTCAAGCCGACCCAGCTGTTCGTGGACTGGATCAACTCGCTGGAACCCACGGTGGGCGACGATGACCTGACCCTTGAGGACGTCGATCGCGAGAATACCGTCTACCTGATTCCCGAGATGGACTCACCGGAGGCCCTCGAAGGCTTCGTGCGTGAACGCTATCTGGAAATCCTTGAGTCCGAGCTACAGGCCTGGGAAGAGGATCGACGCCAGTGGCCCGAGTCCCTCGACTGGGCGCTGTTCCAGCGCTTCGTGCGCGTCGAGCACAGCTACCTGGCGGTCGACCTTGATGACGAGGCTCCGCTTGAAGTCGCCGAGATCGATGACGAACTGCTGCTCGAGCACGAGCAGGACTAGCCGGCGATGACCAGGCCGCGATAGCGGGTACGTCCGGCGAGGCCTGATCTCTAGCTTCTCGTCTCGGAAAAGACCGGCTGCGGCCGGTTTTTTCATGTTGGCCCCATGCGGCGGCGCAGCGTGTCCTGGCCAGCCTCATCTCGCCTGCCCGGCCAGTAGTTTATGAGTCGATTGTTCGAAACCCGCCCCGAGGACGACGGCCTTCCTGGTCGCGAGCGACGACTGGCGGTGCTGGCGCTGATTACCGGCACCAGCATGGCGGTCATCGATGCCACCATGATCAATATCGCCCTGCCGTCTTGTCGACACTGGGGCTTGCCATCCTGCTCGTTGGCCTCGCCTGCCTGGCCTGTGCGCTGTCGCTTGCGGTCAGCCAGCGCCGTATTCCGTTGGCGGCCGAACCGTTACAGGCCGCATCGCCGCGGCCCGATTAGGCGAGTACAATGGTGTTTTCATTTTCCCACCCATCAGTGCGAGGCCCCGTCATGAGCGTTCAGGCGCGCATCGAAGACACGCTGGAAACTCTTGAGCCGTCCCATGTGACGGTCGAGAACGAGAGTCATATGCACAATGTGCCAGCCAATTCCGAGACTCACTTCAAGGTCACGCTGGTGTCCGAGCATTTTGCCGGCCTGATGCCGGTCAAGCGCCACCAGAAGGTGTATGCGCTGCTGGCCGACGAGCTGGCAGGTCCGGTGCATGCCCTGGCGTTGCACCTCTATACGCCCGATGAGTGGCAGGTCCGTGGAGAGGCGCGTCCGGACTCGCCTAACTGCCGGGGTGGCGGCCGCTCGTGAACGAACCGCAGCGCCTGCAGTATCTTGAGGCGATGGGCCTGACCGCCTGGGTCGGGCGCTATCGCCTGCCCAATGCCGCGGCTACCGAGGTCTGTGCCTGGGAAGAGCCGGCGGCGCCTGCGGCCAAGGCTCCGGCCGCGCGATTACAGGCCCTGATGGAAGACGTGGCTGAATCTCGCCCTTCGCCCTCGACCGGGGTCAACGGGCGACAGGACGCGCGGCCTGCCGATTCAGGCGCTTCTCAAGACGCCGCCGATAGAGGGGCTGACAGAGGGCCTGCTAGAGGGGCTGATAGACAGGCAGACAAGCCTTCTGGAAAGGGCGTTGGCCGGGTGCGGGCGCTGCTGAGGGGAGAGGATCCAGAGGCGCAAGCCTCGTCCGCTCAAGAGCGGTCGCCTCACGAGGCTCAGGGGCAGAACGCTAAGCCCCAAGAAGGGAAGTCTCACGAACGTACGTTCCAGGACGCCAAGCCTCATGAAGGGCAGACGCAAGAGCGCTTGCCACAAGAACCCCAGGCCGATGCATCCGCCACAGCGACGAAGGCCATCTACGGCGAGGGGCATGCATCGCCCCCCGGCGAGGCGCTGCGTTTCTCGCTGCAGGTCGCTGCCCTCGAGGGTCGTTGGTTATTGGTGCTGCCTTCCGCGTCGCCCCCGGGCGAGATGCCACGGCGTCTGCTGGCTAACCTGCTGCGCGCCGCCGGCATCCGGCCGGCCGAGATGCCGGCGTTTCAGCACTTCCGCTGGCCGATGATGGACGAACTGCCGGTCTCGGCTCCCCTGGAGGAGGCGCGCGATGGCCTGCGTGCCTTTATCGATGGCCGCCGTCGTCAGGGCTGGCAGCCCGAGCGGCTGCTGGTGTTCGGCGAAGATACGACGCTTTCCCGGGTGCTGGCTATCGAAGATGGGATCTGCCCCCTGCTGGATATTCCCGCCTGGCAAGGGCCGTCATTGGAGGTCCTGGCAGCCGATGCCGCGGCCAAGCGCGACCTTTGGCCGTCGCTGCGCCACTGGGGTGAGGCTTGGCAGAGTGGGGCGCTTAAGGACGGGGCACGCGATGATGTGCCCGGTGATGACGGCGTGAGTGTGCCATGAGCGCTATGTCACAGGTGGTCGTGCTGACGCCCGACTGGCATGACGCCGTTGTATCGGTGGAAGAGGCCGGTCAGCCTCACCCCTGGTCGGTGGATCAACTCGCCAAAGCGCTCGAGGCCGACGACCATGAGGTCGTAGGCATGCAACGCCCTGACGGTGAAGCTGGCTCGCTTGTCGGCTTCGCCGTGCTTGCTCGCTTGCCGTTCGAGGCCGAGCTGCAGGCGATTACCGTGGCTGCCTCGGCAAGACGCCAGGGCGTGGCGCGGGCACTACTCGAGCGGCTGATCGCGACGGCGAGCCATTGGGGGAGCGAGCGGCTGTTGCTTGAGGTGCGCGAAAGCAACGCGCCGGCACTGGCGCTCTATCGGGGGCTTGGTTTCGTAGCAGAAGGGCGGCGGCGCGGCTATTACCCTGCGCTAGCGGTATCGGCGCCACGTGAGGATGCGTTACTGATGGCGCTAACGCTCTAGGTAGCGTGCAGGCGTTATCTCGGTACGTGCCGCTTACGAGATGTTGCTGAATCTATGTCTCTAAACAATGCTGAACCGTGGCAAGGCGCCTCGTGGCACTGCCGATATCTCAAGCCCAGGCGCCACTAATGTGACGCCTGGCTTGAAATCGCGTGCGATCAGGACGCGTCGGTATCGCTGCTGTCACCGGTCTCCAGGGCCTGGAACTTGGTTACCAGCCCGCTCAGGCGCTGCTCCCACTCATCGTGTTCCTGCTTGAGGCGGGCATTCTCCTCGCGCAGCTCCTCGGCTTCCATCTTCAGCATTTCGATCGCTTCGACGGCATTGTTGACTTGCTGCTCGAGCTGATTGAAGAGTTCGATGCTCATCCTGTTTCTCCTGATGACAGTCTGCCTTCACTGGCAGACGGGTGGTGGTCAGGGCGCAGCGTACGACGGGTGGCGCGGCTCGGCAAGCGTCGTCTAGGGCAGACGGTAGAGCCGCCCGCTGCTGTCGCCGGCACGCACTTCCCGATGCAGCATCCAGTCCTCGGGTACGCAGGGGGTGAGCTCTGTCTCGACTTCCAGATAAACCCAGGCGCCGGCGGCCAGCAGGCCGCCATCGGCAAGCCGGCGACAGCTCTGCTCGGCGAGGCCCAGGCGAAAGGGCGGGTCCAGAAAGACCAGATCGAAGGGCGCTGCAGCGGTGTTCAACATGTCGTCGAGAAATGCCTCGGCGGTGGCTGAAATGACGCGGCCGTTGGCGCCCAGCGTGGCAATATTGGCGTCCAGTGCCCGGGCAACCGGGGCGCTCTGTTCAACGAACAGCGCCTCCCGGGCGCCTCGTGACAGTGCCTCGAGACCCAGTGCGCCGGTGCCGGCATACAGATCCAGTACGCGTGCGCCATTGGTGGCGACGGACAGCCAGTTGAACAGGGTTTCGCGAACCCGGTCGGGCGTCGGGCGCAGGCCAGGGTGGTCGAGTACCGGAAGCTGGCGGCGGCGATAGTCGCCACCGATGATCCGCAGGCGGCCGGCGTCCCGGCGGCCGGTGCCTTGGCTACCCTGGGTCTTGCCCTGGCGGCTGGAACGGGATGAAGAGGGGCTACGTCGTTTCATGGTCGGGTGATTGTACCCGTGGCCTTGTCCACAGTCATGGTCGGCGATGGTACGATGAGTCAATTCTCTGCACTCGAGACCAGATCACGCCCATGTTCGGATTATTCAAGCGAAAGAAGAAACAGGACCCGTCACAGCAAGAGCAGGCACCGGACCAGGAGGTGACTCCTGACGCATCGGAAGATGCGGCCGATGATGCCAGGGCGACGGACACCGATAGCGACGAGCGAAACGGCGATACTCAAACCGCCGAGACGCCTAGCGCCCGTGACGAGCGTGTCGCACCCGATGAGGTATCGGCTGAGCCGACAGCCGACAAGCGGGCTGAAAGCGACTCGACTGAAGACGATGCCAAGGCTGCAGCTGATGCGGCGGCCGAGCATCGCCAGGGCGGTGTCTCCGAGCAGGTCGCTGAGCAGGCTCCCGTCGAGGGTGCCCTGACGCCCGAGCAACCACCCAAGGCACCGCCCGAGCCAGAGGTTACCCCTTCCGTTGCTGAGGCGGCGCCTTCGTCTGAGCCGGCCGCCGAGGAAAAGCGCGACGCAAGCCCTGGTCATGAGTCGATGCCCCAGCCGAGCACCGAACCGGAGAAGGGTAAGAAGAAGGGCTGGTTCGCGCGTATCAAGGAAGGCCTAGGCAAGACGCGCTCCAACCTGAGCGAGGGGCTCGCCGGTCTGTTCCTCGGCAAGAAGCAGATCGATGACGAGCTGATGGAGGATCTCGAGACTCAGCTCTTGATGGCGGATGTGGGCATCGAGGCCACCACCGAGATTATCGATCGACTGACCGCTCGGGTCTCCCGCAAGGAGCTCAAGGAGCCTCAAGCGCTCTATGGCGCTCTGCAGGACGAGCTTGCGGCGCTGCTCGAGCCGGTGGCCAAGGATCTGGTGCTGCCCGAGAAAGGGCAGGGCCCCTTCGTGATCCTGATGGTTGGCGTCAACGGGGTCGGCAAGACCACCACGATCGGCAAGCTGGCCAAGCGTTTTCAGGGGCAGGGACGAAGCGTGATGCTCGCCGCCGGTGATACCTTCCGCGCTGCCGCCGTCGAGCAGCTCAAGGTATGGGGGGAACGTAACAGCGTACCGGTGATTGCCCAGCACACCGGCTCCGATAGTGCCTCGGTGATCTATGACGCGCTTTCCGCGGCCAAGGCTCGCGGTATCGACGTACTGATCGCCGATACCGCCGGGCGCCTGCATAACAAGGGCCACCTGATGGAAGAGCTCAAGAAGGTGCAGCGGGTGATGGGCAAGCTCGACGCCTCTGCTCCCCATGAGGTGATGCTGGTGCTGGACGCCGGCACTGGCCAGAACGCGCTGTCCCAGGCCGCCACCTTCAATGAGGCGGTACCGGTCACGGGCATCACGCTGACCAAGCTCGATGGGACCGCCAAGGGCGGCATCATCTTCGCACTGGCCAAGCAGCTCGGCACACCGATTCGCTATATTGGCGTCGGCGAGACGGTCGATGACCTGCGGCCCTTCGCCGGTCGTGATTTCGTCGATGCGCTCTTCGACGTGTCTCGCAGCGAGTGAGGCGTTAAGCGATGATCGCCTTCGAGCATGTCGGCAAGCGCTATGGCGGGCGTTTCGAAGCGCTGGCCAACATCGACTTTCGGGTCCGGCGCGGCGAAATGGTCTTTCTGACCGGCCATTCCGGGGCCGGCAAGAGCTCACTACTGCGCCTGATCATGAGGCTGGAGCGGCCGTCCCGTGGCAAGATACGGGTGGCGGGTCATGACATCGCTGGGCTGCACGCCAGCCAGGTGCCGTTCTACCGGCGCCAGATCGGCGTGGTCTTTCAGGATCACCAGCTGCTCTTCGATCGCGATGTGTTCGCCAACGTGGCGCTGCCACTAGAGATTCAGGGGGCAGAGCCCCGAGAGATCGCGCGTCGCACCCGGGCGGCCCTCGACAAGGTGGGGCTCTTGCATCGCGAGAAGGCGCTGCCTATCGAGCTCTCCGGTGGTGAGCAGCAGCGCATCGGCATTGCCCGTGCGGTGGTCAACAAGCCGGCGCTTTTGCTGGCCGATGAGCCGACCGGTAACCTTGATCCCCAGCTTTCCGCCGACATCATGACGCTGTTCGAAGACTTCAATCGCATTGGCACCACGGTGCTGGTGGCAAGCCACGATCTGGCGCTCATCGCCCGGCTGCGCCATCGTGTGCTGCGCCTGGGCGAGGGCCGCCTGGTCGGTGATCAGGAGGCCTCATGAGTGAACGTGAAAACGCTCAAGCGGCGAGTGGCACCTCGAGGCGTGGAGCACGAAGTCAACGCACGGTGATGCGCAGCCGGCTTAGCGCCTGGGCCCGACACCACCGGGCCATGTGCCGGGACAGTGCCACACGCCTGATTCGCACGCCTGTCGCCAGTTTGCTGACCATGCTGGCCATCGCCATTGCCCTGATGCTGCCCACCGCTCTGTGGCTGACGCTTGATGGGGCTCGCCTGCTGGATACCCAGCTCGACGAGAGCGCGACACTGACGGCCTATCTGGAAAGTGATGTCGATGAGCGCGAAGC
This sequence comes from Halomonas salinarum, assembly GCF_012062845.1. Classification (GTDB taxonomy): domain Bacteria; phylum Pseudomonadota; class Gammaproteobacteria; order Pseudomonadales; family Halomonadaceae; genus Onishia; species Onishia salinarum. Next base: position 112,399 of record NZ_WWNB01000006.1, on the reverse strand, counting down.
GATGCGCGTAGCCGAGGCACTGGGTTCGACGCCGGCGGTCGAGGCGATACGGCTGATCACGGCCGCCGAAGGTATGGCCGAGTTCCAGCAGGCGTTGGGGCTCGAGGATGCCCTCGACCGGCTCACGACCAATCCCCTGCCGGCAAGTGTTGTCGTCTCGCCTCGGGATGCATCGCCTGATGCCATGCGCACGCTGGCGACCGAGCTTGAAGCGGTCAGCGGCGTGGATGAGGTGCGTGTGGATCTTGCCTGGCTTGAGCGTCTCAAACGCCTTGCCGAGCTTGGTCGCCGGGTGACCCTGGCGCTTGGCGTGCTGTTCGGTCTGGGGGTGCTGCTGGTGGTGGGCAACACCATCCGGCTGGCGGTAGAGAGCCGTCGCCAGGAGATTGAGGTCGTCACCCTGCTCGGGGCAACCCACGCCTTCGTGCGCCGGCCCTTCCTGTACAGCGGTGCCTGGTATGGTCTCGGTGGTGGGCTCCTGGCCTGGGGACTCTTGGCGCTGGGTCGGCAGTGGTTGAGTGCACCGGCGACGGCCCTGGCGGAGAGTTACGGCGCCAGCTTCACGATGCCTGCCCTGGATGCCATGGGCTCGGCAACGCTGCTGATTTCAAGTACACTGCTCGGTTTACTGGGGGCTTGGATCGCGGTTTCGCGTCATCTGGCTGACATCCGTCCTCAGTAGGCTACACTGCGTGTCGCGACGGACAAATGACGTCGATTGATACGAGCAACTGGCATTCTCCGGAACTTTATGGTCTGGTGAACATCCAACAGCGAAACGTTAGTCATCTAATGGTCGAGGTCGAGTCGCTTGCCTCGATCACAACGTACGCTCCCGCGCGCACGCTTTTTCATGCGTGTGCGCACGATACTGAGGGCAAACTTGGAGACATCCTGCATGAGCACCAGTCTTCTGCCTACTGGCCAATTATCCCCGGGCCACGACCTGAATGGGTACATTCAGGCGGTTAACGGTATTGCCGTACTGACCGCTGAAGAAGAGCGTGAATTGGCTTTCCGCCTTCATGACGAGAACGATCTCGAATCGGCCCGCCGGCTGGTCATGTCACATCTACGTTTCGTGGTGCATATCGCCCGCAGCTACTCCGGTTACGGCCTGCCCCAGGCAGACCTGATTCAGGAGGGCAACGTGGGCCTGATGAAGGCCGTCAAGCGTTTCGACCCGCATCAGGGCGTGCGTCTGGTCTCCTTCGCGGTGCACTGGATCAAGGCCGAGATCCATGAGTTCGTGCTGCGCAACTGGCGCATCGTCAAGATCGCTACCACCAAGGCTCAGCGCAAATTGTTCTTCAACCTGCGCAGCGCCAAGAAGCGCCTGGCTTGGCTCAACAATGACGAAGTCGATGCCATCGCCAAGGATCTCGACGTCAAGCCGCAGGTGGTGCGCGACATGGAAGGGCGGCTGTCGGCCTACGACGCTGGTTTCGATGCGTCGCCAAGCGATGATGACGAGTCCTCCTCCTATCAGGCGCCGGTCAACTTCCTCGACGACGGTCGCTATGACCCGGCGACCCAGCTCGAAGACAGTGACTGGGAAGAGGACTCTACCCGTCGTCTGCGCGCCGCTCTCGGCGAGTTGGACGAGCGCTCACAGGACATCCTGACGCGGCGCTGGCTCAATGAGCCCAAGGCGACCCTGCACGATCTGGCTGATGTCTATGGCGTATCCGCCGAGCGCATTCGTCAGCTCGAGAAAAACGCCATGAAGAAGATCAAGCATCAGATTGGCGACGCCTTGGTGGCCTAGTCGTTGCCAGGCGATTGCCCGCCATGACCGTCTAATGGCATGAAAAAACCCCCAGTGCTTCGGCATCGGGGGTTTTGCGTTTCTGGGGGGCAAGACCTCTGAGCTCTCGCCCCCTGGCTTGCGTTGCTCGAAATCAGATGCTCGCTACCAGGGCGTTGCAGCCCTTATGCGCACTGATTCAGGCGCGAGCGAGGTTTGGTACTTCAACGAGCAGTCGCTCGGCAATCAAGGTCCACTGGTCGTCCCAGAACTCGGTGGGGCGGTGCTTGAAGTCGCTCCGGACATACTGGGAGATCTGACCCTCCACATGCGCCATCAGAAGGTTGGCACTTGCCGAGGCCGAGACCCGTGGGCGGTGCTGTTCGTGAAGCTCGGCCTCGCGCAGGACCTGCTTGAGCTGTGTTTCGAGGCGCTCGAAGAGCTGGTGAATGCGCAGGCGAAGGCGCGCGGTCTCACCGGTCAGCGCATCGCCCCCGAGCAGCCGGGACAGCCCCGGGTTTTTCTCGGCGAAACCCAGCAGCAGGGTCATGATCTGCTGGCAGCGTGACAGGGCGCCGGGTGTTTCATCGAGGATGCGGCGGATACGCTCGAACAGGCTCTCCTCGATGAACTCGATCAGCCCTTCGAACATGCGGGCCTTGCTCGGGAAGTGGCGGTAGAGCGCAGCCTCCGAAACACCGACCTGGCGCGCCAGGGCGGCGATGGTGATGCGCTTGCCGCTATCTTCCTCAAGCATCAGCGCCAGCGCTTGAAGGATCTGCTCGCGGCGATTGGGTTTGTTGGTTTCCTGCGTCATGAGCTTCTTCTAATAATATTTTGGGAGTCTCTAGCTCATCCTACTGAGCCGCTGCGAGCGGGGCAATCCGCCTTGCGGCTATCTGTCAGCCCTCGCTGTCTAGGATCTGAGTGCCGACACCGGCCTTGGTGAAGATCTCCAGCAAGGTGGCGTGAGGGACGCGACCGTCGATGATATGAGCGCTTGCCACGCCGCCCTTGACCGCATCCAGGGCGCAGCGAATCTTCGGCAGCATGCCGCCGTGAATGGTGCCGTCGGCGATCAGGTTGTCCACATCCTGAGTCGAGAGCCCGGTCAGTACCTCGCCTTCGGCGTTCATCAGGCCGGCGACGTTGGTGAGCAGCATCAGCTTCTCGGCGGACAGCGCCTCGGCGATCTTGCCGGCCACCAGGTCGGCATTGATATTGTAGCTGCGCCCGGTCTCGTCGACGCCGATCGGGGCGATCACCGGGATGAAATCGCGAGCCGTGAGCATTTCGATCAGGTCGGTGGAGACATGCTCGACTTCACCGACATGGCCGATATCGATGATCTCTGAGGTAGACACTTCCGGGGTCTTCTGCTCGACCTTGAGCTGGCGGGCACGAATCTGGCCACCGTCCTTGCCGGTCATGCCGATGGCCTTGCCGCCGCATTGGTTGATCAGGTTGACGATGCCCTTGTTGACCAGGCCGCCCAGTACCATCTCGACCACGTCCATGGTCTCGGCGTCGGTGACACGCATGCCGTTGACGAAGCGTGACTCGATCTTGAGCTTGCCGAGCAGTTCGCCGATCTGCGGGCCACCGCCGTGGACCACCACCGGATTAATGCCGACTTCCTTCATCAGCACCATGTCGCGGGCGAAGGAATCGATCAGGGTGTCCTCGGTCATGGCGTTGCCGCCGTACTTCACCACGACGGTCTTGCCGGAAAAGCGCTGAATATAGGGCAGGGCCTCGGAGAGGACCTCGACGACCTGGCGAGGGTCGCGGGTATGTTCGCTCATGGTATGTCTCTCGTTGTGTCGCGCCCGACAGGGCGGGCAACGCGTTGGCATGTCGCCGGCGGCGCGGCGACGTACGCTTCAGATGAATCGATGGGTGCTACGTCGGTGTCACGCTCGTTTCAGAACGGCAGCGATATGCTTGCATCGATCTGTTTCAGTGCATCGCCGAAGCGTGCCTGGATGCGTGCAAGCGCCGCCTCGCTCTTGCCCTCGAAGCGCAGTACCAGCACCGGGGTGGTGTTGGAGGCCCGGCAAAGGCCCCAGCCATCAGGATAGTCGACGCGGATGCCGTCCAGGGTCGTCTTGACGCCGTCCTCGCCGAAGTCGGCCTCCCGGGCCAGGCGCTCGACCAGCGCGAACTTGGTCTCGTCGGTGACGGTGATATTGAGTTCCGGGGTGCCCAGGTCCTGTGGGAAGCGGGCGAAGAAGGCGTCGGCGTCCTGGTCCTGCTTCGACAGGATCTCGAGCAGGCGGGCGGCGCCGTAGAGGCCGTCGTCGAAGCCGTACCAGCGTTCCTGGAAGAAGATGTGGCCGCTCATCTCGCCGGCGAGCTGGGCGCCGGTCTCCTTCATGCGCGCCTTGATCAGGGAGTGGCCGGTGCGCCACATCTCCGGGGTGCCGCCAGCTGCCTCAATCACCTGCGCCAGGTTGCCGGTGCACTTGACGTCGAAGATGACCCGGGCGCCGGGGTTGCGCTCAAGCATGTCCTCGGCGAAGGCCATCATCAGCCGGTCCGGATAGATCAGCTCGCCCTTGGGCGTGATCACGCCGAGGCGGTCACCGTCGCCGTCGAAGGCAAGGCCGATATCGGCGCCGGTTTCCTTGACGGTGCGAATCAGGTCGGTGAGGTTCTCGGGCTTGCCCGGGTCGGGGTGGTGGTTCGGGAAGGTGCCGTCGATCTCGGCGAACAGCGGAACGGTCTCGATGCCGAGGCGTTCGATGAGCTTTGGGCCAAGCTCGCCGGCCACGCCGTTGCCGCAGTCGACCACCGCCTTGAGTGGCCGTGCCGGCGCGATATCGCCAAGAATGCGTTGCAGGTACTGCTCGCGGACATCGGCTTCGCGGATGCTGCCCTGACCGCTTGTCAGGTCATCCTTGTCGAGGCGGGTGTGCAGGGCCGTGATGGCCTCACCGGACAGGGTCTCGCCGCCGAGTACGATCTTCAGGCCGTTGTAGTCTGGCGGGTTGTGGCTGCCGGTGACCATCACCCCGGAAGCGGTGCCCTCGAGCACGTGGGTGGCGAAGTAGAGCACCGGGGTCGGCACCATGCCGATATCGATGACGTCCTGACCGGCGGCGGCCAGGCCGCGCATCAGGGCGCTTGAAAGTCGCGGCCCGGACAGGCGGCCATCGCGAGCAACCACCACGCTGGACTCGCCGCGGGCGGCGGCCTCGCTGCCGATGGCGCGTCCGATCTGCTCGACGCCGGCTTCGGTGAGAGAGTCGTCGACGATGCCGCGGATGTCGTAGGCGCGGAAGATCGAAGCGGGTACCTGAGTCATGAGGTCATTCCTTTGCAGTAGAGTGTCGGTCGAGTGGGTCGAATGCGTCCGGTGTTCGCCCCAAGTCTGAAGTGATGTCGAAGCGATGTTGGGTGATGCGCGTGGTAGAGGGCCATGTTCAATGGCGGCCCGAGCTGCCAAAACCTCCGGTGCCACGTTGGCCGGTGCCACGCTGGCTGGTATCGCCCTGGTCGGTGCCGAGTTGGCCGGCGTCGAAGTCATCGACCACCTCGAGCTTTGCCTGTACCACAGGAACAAGCACGTACTGTGCCAGGCGCTCGAAGGGTTCCAGCACGAAGCTCTGCTGGCCGCGGTTCCACACCGAGATCATCAGCTCGCCCTGGTAGTCGGAGTCGATCAGTCCCACCAGGTTGCCAAGCACGATGCCGTGCTTGTGGCCGAGCCCCGAGCGGGGAAGAATCATGCCGGCGAGCGAGGGGTCGCCGATGTGCACGGCGAGCCCGGTGCGCACCAGCTCACACTCGCCGGGGGCCAGGGTCAGCGGTGCATCGAGCAGGGCACGCAGGTCCATGCCGGCGCTGCCGGCGGTGGCATAGTGGGGCATGTGATCGCGAACGCGCTCGTCGAGAATCTTGACGGCCAGGCGCGGAGTGGAAGGAGTCGCGGTCATTGGGGGTCCTGTGATGAGGCCTTGGGGTTCTGGGTAGTGGCGATCGGTGACGAAGCGGTATCAGAGTGTTCAAGGCGCTCGAGTACGCAGTCGAGGATCGCCGTGGCGAGTGTGGCCTTGGTCTGGGCGGGTAAGGCCCGGCGGCCAAGGGGGGAATGCGGCTCGCTGCTGGCCGGCCACAGCACCAGGGCGGCGTTACTGTCCGAGCCAAAGCCCAGACCCGCCTGGGAAACATCATTGGCAACGATCATGTCGAGACCCTTACGGGCCAGCTTGTCCTGGGCATAGGCCTCGAGATCGCGCGTCTCGGCGGCAAAACCCACCACAAAGGGGCGGGTTGCACCACTACGGTGCCTTGCCACCTCGGCAATGATGTCGGGGTTCTTGACCAGTGTGAGGGTCAGCTCGTCACTCTCTGTTGTTTTCTTGATCTTGTGCTCGCTGACGTTGGCGGCTCGGTAGTCGGCGACCGCCGCGCAGCCGATGAAGACATCGCTTTGCCCTGCCAGGCGATGCGCCGCCTCCGCCATCTCGGTCGCTGAGCTCACATTGATGCGTCGCACACTGTTCGGCGTGGCAAGCGTCACGGGGCCGCTGATCAAGTGCACGGTGGCACCGAGTGCGGCTGCTGCCTCGGCAAGTGCATAGCCCATCTTCCCCGAGCTGTGGTTGGACAGATAACGCACCGGGTCCAGCGGCTCACGCGTCGGGCCGGCGGTGATGGTGACCGTCAGGCCTTGAGCCGGGCGCGCCTCGGCAGGCGCAGCATCGGGCGCCTTGAAAAGCGGCGCCATAAAGAGCGCGTCGACGATGGCTTCGGGCTCGAGCATGCGCCCGGGCCCGACATCACCGCAGGCCTGGTCACCGGCCGCAGGCCCCAGCAACTGCCAGCCATCGGCCTCGAGCTGGCGAGCATTGCGGGTGGTCGCCGGGTGACGCCACATGGCCTGGTTCATGGCCGGCGCCATCACTTTCTCGGCTTGGCTTGCCAGGCACAGGGTGGTCAACAGGTCATCGGCATGGCCGTGAACGAGGCGGGCCATCAGGTCGGCGGTGGCCGGTGCGATCAGGATCAACTCTGCCCAGCGGGCGAGCTCGATATGCCCCATGCCGGCCTCAGCCTCAGGGTCGAGCAGCGAGGTGCGTACCGCTTCGCCGGTGAGTGCCTGCAGCGTCAGCGGGGTGATGAACGCCTGAGCACCATCGGTCATGACCACGCGCACCTCGTGTCCTGCCTTCTTCAACAGGCGGGCGAGGTGGGCGCTTTTGTAGGCGGCAATGCCGGCACTGATGCCAAGTAGAATGCGCTTTCCGGAGGGGGTTGCCATCTCAGAATCCGAGCCGTGAGCGAAGCCTCATACCTTACCACTCAGCGCATTTCTTGCGTAGCGTGCCCCGGCCCGGGCGGTGATCTCCCGGTCTCCTGTCGAGCGTGTGGCTGCCGTGTCATTCAGGTGCGGGTGATCTCGCGGCGGTTCCCCATGATGGTGGGCGTTGCAGCATCGCTATATATAGGCTTTGCTAATAATGAGGCGGCCTGGCTTTCGCAGAGCGGTGAAGGCCGAGTCATCGTTACCCGGACGCAAGGAGGCGTCGTATGGCGATTCGAGATTGGCCGGAGGGAGAGCGCCCGCGAGAGAAACTGTTGAGCCTGGGGCCAGCAGCGCTATCAGATGCAGAGCTGCTGGCGATTTTTCTGCGGGTGGGGGTCAAGGGGCGCTCGGCAGTGGATCTGGCGCGGGATCTGTTGACGAGCTTTGGTGGCCTGCGGCCGCTACTCGAAGCGGACCGAGCGCGTTTTTGCGCCGAGCACGGGTTGGGCGATGCCAGCTTCGTGCAGCTGCAGGCGGTGCTTGAGATGTCGCGTCGCCACCTGGCAAGCCAGCTCACCCGGGGTGACGCCCTGACCTCGCCTGCGTTGGTGCGCGCCTTTCTGGCCTCGAAGCTTCGCCATCTGGGCCATGAGGAGTTCGCGGTGATGTTTCTGGATAGCCAGCATCGTGTGATTCACTTCGAGTCGTTGTTTCGCGGCACCCTCGACAGTGCCTCGGTGTATCCCCGGGAGGTGGCCCGGCGTGCCCTGGCGCTAGGCGCCGGTGCGACCATTCTGGCCCATAACCATCCTTCCGGAGTGGCCGAGCCGAGTGACGCCGACCGGCGCATCACGCAACGCCTCAAGGCGGCCCTGGAGCTCTTCGAGATCCGGGTCCTCGATCACTTTGTGGTCGGCGACGGCGAGGTGGTCTCTTTTGCCGAGCGAGGGTGGCTATAGAGGCAGCATGGTTGTCTTGCATGGTCGTCGTGGTATCGAGCGTCGCATGGAGCGGATCATTTCGCTCCTGCGATCATTTCGTTCCATGAGGAGGTGCGGTAGACTGCGCCGCCGAGTGCGAATGAGCCCTGAGTGATTGGTATCTATCGCGCCGGGTCACACAGCACCTGTCTGTCGTGTAGGTGTCGTGCCAACTAAAGACGCCCGTCTTGACCTCCAGGCCAGCGCTCATGGGAGTGCAGGGGGAGAGTGTTGTACCAATGATGCTTGCCGCGAATGCCGGCCTCTGGTATAACATGCACCCTTTAGAATTCCCTGGGTTAAATAAGGGGGCATCGAGGCGGTGGCCAGCCGTTCGCCCTACCCGGTTTGCCCGACAGGTTTTGAACAACTCGCCAAGCGGTTGGAGGCTCCCATGTCCAATGTATGTCAGGTTACCGGCAAGCGTCCGGTAACAGGTAATAACGTATCTCACTCCCAGCGCAGGACCCGTCGTCGTTTCTTGCCGAACCTGCATTCCCACCGTTTCTGGGTGGAGTCTGAGAAGCGCTTCATCAAGCTGCGCCTCTCCTCCAAGGGTATGCGCATCATCGACAAGAAAGGCATCGAAGAGGTGCTGTCCGATATTCGTAAGCGCGGCGAACGCGTTTAAGCAGCCTTCCAGGGAGAACTGAGTCATGCGCGATAAGATTCGTATGGTGTCCAGCGCCGGTACCGGCCATTTCTACACCACCGATAAGAACAAGCGGAACACGCCGGACAAGCTTGAATTCAAGAAGTTTGATCCGACGATTCGCAAGCACGTGATGTACAAGGAAGCCAAGATCAAGTAACACTTGATGGCTCCTGCCGCAGGCGAAAGCCTGTCGCCTGAACCCGGTTAACGCCGGGTTTTTGCGTCTTTGGCGCCTCCCTCTGTCCCACGCCCACCGCTCCACGGAATCATCGCGCCATGCCCGAGCTTCCCGAAGTCGAGACCACGCGCCGCGGTATCGCCCCCTATCTGGAAGGGCGCGAGATCCGCGAGGTGATCGTGCGTCAGCGGCGGCTGCGCCTGCCGGTGCCGGAGGGGCTCGAAAACGCCTTGATCGGTATGCGTATCGGTGCGCTTTCACGTCGTGCCAAGTATCTGATCCTGCCGATCGATGCGGCGCCCGGCGATGCGGCACCCGATGATGCGGCACCCGACAGTGTGGCATCGGGCGCTGTGGGGGCGGGCGACGGTATCTGGCTTGAGGCCAAGCCGCGTCAGGCGCTGCTCTGGCATCTGGGCATGTCCGGCAGCCTGCGCATTGCGCGGCTCGGCGATCCCCCAAAGAAGCACGACCATGTCGATCTGGTGATGGAGGATGGCGCGATTCTGCGCTATCACGATCCGCGCCGCTTCGGCTTCCTCGATTGGCTCGAGGGCGACGGCGACCGGCGCCTGGCGAAGCTGGGGCCGGAGCCGCTGTCGCCGGCCTTCGATGATGAGCGGCTGTTCCAGTGCTCGCGCAAGCGGCGCCTGGCCGTGAAGCCTTTCCTGATGGATAACGCCATCGTGGTGGGGGTGGGCAATATTTACGCCGCCGAGGCGCTGTTCCTTGCCGGCATCGATCCGCGCCGGGCTGCCGGCCAGATCTCGCGTGAGCGTTATGTGCGGCTCACCGCTGCGATCCGCGAGGTACTGGCGGCGGCGATAACGCAGGGCGGCACGACGCTGCGTGATTTCGTCAGTGGCACCGGGGAGCCGGGCTATTTCGCTCAGCGCCTGAATGTCTATGGCCGCAATGGCGAGCCCTGTCGACGCTGTGGAAGAGAGCTTCGCCTGGTGACTCTTGGTCAGCGTGCCAGCGTCTTTTGCCCTAGCTGCCAGACCTGATGTGGTTAATCCGCCGTGCTCGCGCGTTGCCGGGTGCGGCAGAGTAGACTGTCCTTACTTTCCTGTTGTCTGTTTGACGGAGACCTCCGTGACCGAACGCCTGCGCTTGAAGAAGAACGCCGACCGCCGCCTGAAGGCCGGCCATCTGTGGCTGTATTCCAACGAGATCGACACCGACGCGACGCCGCTCAAGACCTTCGAGCCGGGCGCCCAGGCGGTGATCGAAGCTCAGAACGGCCGTGCCATGGCAGTCGCCTACGTCAATCCTCACTCCTTGATCTGCGCGCGGATCGTGTCCCGTGATCCGGAGATGCGTCTCGACCGTTCGCTGTTGGTGCACCGTTTCAAGCAGGCTCTGGGCCTGCGCCAGCGGCTCTTCGCCAAGCCTTTCTATCGCCTCGTGCATGGCGAGGGCGATCTCTTGCCCGGGCTGATCGTCGATCGCTTCGACGATGTGCTGGTGGTTCAGCTCAATACCCTCGGCATGGAGCGCATGGCCGAGCAGGTGATCGACGCCCTCGACAAGGTGCTGTCGCCACGGGCCATCGTCTTCAAGAACGATTCCTCCGGGCGTCGCCAGGAGAAGCTTGACCGCCAGGTCGAGGTGGTCAAGGGCGAGCTGCCCGAAGAAGTGCTGCTCGAGGAGAACGGCGTACGTTTCGTGGCGCGGGTGCTCGATGGCCAGAAGACCGGCTGGTTCTATGATCACCGCGACAACCGCGCCTGGCTCAACCAGCTGGTGGCCGGCAAGCGCGTGCTGGACGTATTCAGCTATGTGGGGGGGTGGGGCATTCAGGCGGCGGCACATGGTGCCAGCGAGGTGCTGTGCGTGGACGCCTCCAGTGAAGCCCTCGAGCATGTCGCCGCCAACGCTGCCCTCAACGGCCTGACCGATCAGGTGGCCATTGGTGAGGGGGATGCCTTTGAGGCCATGGCCGCCCTCAAGGCCGATGGCGAGGAGTTCGATGTGGTGATTCTCGACCCGCCGGCCTTCATCAAGAAGCGCAAGGATATCCCCAGTGGCGAGCGTGCCTACTCACGCCTCAATCGTGAGGCGATGCGCCTGCTGGGCCGCGATGGCCTGCTGATGAGCGCATCCTGCTCGATGCACCTGGCGCCCGAGCGTCTTGTCGAGTGCGTGCGAGGAGCCGTGCGTCACCAGGACCGTCATGGCCAGGTGATCTATCAAGGTCATCAGGGCGCCGATCATCCGGTGCATCCGGCGATACCCGAGACGTCTTATCTCAAGGCACTCGGAGTGCGTGTTTTCCGTGACTAAGTACCGTGATTGATCCGGGCCTGGTGAAGGAGTCTCGCGACCGATGAGTGACTGGGTACGGGTCTTCGCTCACTCCAACGCGCTGATGGTCAGCCACGTGCACAACGTGCTGGAAAGCGCCGGGGTGCCGGCCGAGCTCAGAAACATGACGCTCGGTGGTGGCGCGGGTGAGCTGCCGCTGGGTGACTGCGAGCCCGGGGTCTGGGTGGCGCCACACAATGCCGAGCGGGCAGAAAACCTGGTGCACGAAGCGCTCGAGGGGCCGGTCGAGGCCCGTCCTGAGTGGCATTGCCCGGGCTGTGGTGAACGTCTCGAGGGGGTCTTCGAGACCTGCTGGGCCTGTGGTACGCATCGTCGCGACTGAGAGGCCCTTCCGATAGTCAGGAATATGTGTTTTTTAACGTCCAGCTGGCAACGGTTTCGTTGCTGGTTGGGCGTTTTTTTATGGACATTTTCTAAACTATCACAATGGCTTGGGCGTTCTTGTTCCGCTGTGCTGTACTGATGCTTGTGCGATGACCGACGCGCCCCGTGCGCCCGTTACCCTCAAGGAGGTGCCATGAAGATCGCTGTGCCGAAGGAAATCAAGAATCACGAATATCGCGTGGCCCTGACGCCCTCGGGCGTCCGTGAGCTGACTGGGCGTGGCCACCGGGTGGTCGTACAGGCAGGCGCCGGTGAGGGGGCCGGCTTCCCGGATGCTGATTACCAGACCGCCGGTGCTCACCTCGAGGCCGATGTGGCGACCCTCTGGCAAGAGGCCGAACTGATCATCAAGGTCAAGGAGCCCCAGCCCGAAGAGGTCGAGCGGCTGTCGTCAGAGCAGATATTGTTTACCTATCTGCACCTGGCCGCCGAGGAGGCCCTGACGCAAGGGTTGATCGAGAGCGGTGCCACCTGCATTGCCTACGAGACCATCACCGGGGCTGGCGGTGGCCTGCCGCTATTGGCACCGATGAGCGCGGTGGCCGGTCGCATGGCGGTGCAGGCGGGGGCCCACAGCCTGGAGAAGGCCCAGGGGGGCGCCGGCATTCTGCTGCCGGGCGTGCCGGGGGTGGCACCGGCCAAGGTGACCGTGATCGGCGGTGGGGTGGTCGGCGAGAACGCGGCGCGCATGGCATTGGGGTTGGGTGCCGAGGTGACCATCCTCGACAAGTCGCTCGCGCGTCTCGAGGTGCTCGATCATCGCTATCAGAGCCGCATCAAGGCCGTTTACTCGACGGCCGACACCCTGGAGGAGGCGGTGCGCGAGTCAGACCTGATCATCGGTGCCGTGCTGGTGCCGGGTGCTGCTGCCCCCAAGCTGATCAACCGCGCCCAGCTTGCCGAGATGAAGCCCGGCAGCGTACTGGTCGACGTGGCGATCGACCAGGGTGGCTGCTTCGAGACCAGCAAGCCCACCACCCATGCCGCACCGACCTATGTAGTCGACGGCATCGTGCACTACTGCGTGGCCAACATGCCCGGCGCGGTGGCCCGTACCTCGACCCAGGCGCTGACCAACGCGACCCTGCCATTCGTGATGGCACTGGCCGACAAGGGCTGGCAACAGGCGCTGGCCGATGACCCGCACTTCCTGGAAGGTCTCAATGTCCACGCGGGCCAGGTGACCTATCGGGCGGTGGCAGAGGCCTTCGGTCTCGAGAGTGTCGATGCGGCGAGCCTTTTGACCTGAGCGTCGCTTTCTTGAGCGTTATCTTCGTGAGTCTGGCGAGGTTGAGCGCAAGTGACTCCGAGGCCAACGGTTAACGTCTGTATCGATGCGTCACAGCCTGGGACGGCCCTGCAGGGTCGTCCCGTTGGGCGTGCCGTTCGCCTTGACCGGGACAGCGCTGTAAACTGGGGTGACTAGCCATTTACCCAGTGGACCCGTCCGAATTCATGAACAAGACTCGCGTTCTCACCGGTATCACCACCACCGGCACGCCGCACCTCGGCAACTACGTTGGCGCCATCAAGCCGGCCATCGCCGCAAGCCAGGATCCCAATGTTCAGTCTTTCTACTTCCTCGCTGACCTGCACGCCCTGATCAAGTGCCAGGACCCCAAGCGTGTGGAGCAGTCGCGCCTCGAGATCGCCGCCACCTGGCTGGCGCTGGGCCTTGATACTGACAACGCCATCTTCTATCGCCAGTCGGATATTCCCGAGATTCCCGAACTGACCTGGATGCTCTCCTGTGTCTGCGCCAAGGGCCTGATGAACCGAGCCCACGCCTACAAGGCGGCCGTCGGCGACAACGAGATTGCAGGCTCTCAGGACCCGGACAAGGGCATTACCATGGGGTTGTTCGGTTATCCGGTGCTGATGGCCGCCGATATCCTGATGTTCAATGCCCACAAGGTGCCGGTCGGCCGTGATCAGATTCAGCATATCGAGATGGCGCGCGATATGGCCGGGCGCTTCAACCACCTCTACAAGGGGCAGTTCTTTACCCAGCCCGAGGCGGTGGTTGATGAGAAGATGGAAGTGTTGAACGGCCTCGATGGGCGCAAGATGTCCAAGAGCTACAACAACACCATTCCGCTGTTCGTGTCCGAGAAAAAGCTCCAGAAGCTGGTGCGCAAGATCAAGACCAACTCTCTGGAACCCGGCGAGCCGAAGGACCCGGATACCTGCACCCTGTTTCAGATCTACTCGGCATTCGCTACCGTCGAGGAGACCGCCGAGCTGCGCCGTGAATACGAGAACGGCATCGGCTGGGGGGTAGCCAAGGACCGTGTCTTTGAGTATCTGAATGCCCATCTGCGTGAGCCCCGCGAGCGCTATCAAGCGCTGATGGAGGACCCGGGGCATATCGAGCAGGTACTGGCCAAGGGCGCCGAGCGGGCACGTTCTGAGGCTGCTCCCTTCATGGATCGCCTGCGAGAAGCGGCAGGACTCGGCCGCTTCATCTGATCGCAAGCCTATGACGTATCCGGCTCCGCCCATGCAGGAGTGAGTTGTTGCGGTAGCTCCCAACCATCGGGCGGCGATGATCGCCCACTGACAGTCAAAGGATGAGACGATGACCACATTGCCAAAGCGTCCCCTCTATGTGCCCTATGCGGGACCATCGCTGCTCGAGATGCCGCTGCTCAACAAGGGCAGCGCCTTCACCCTTCAGGAGCGCATCGCCTTCAACCTGATCGGCCTGCTGCCGCAGAACGTCGAATCCATTGAAGAGCAGGCCGAGCGCGCCTACCGGCAATACCGGCAGTGCCAGACCGACCTGGACCGTCACATCTACCTGCGCGCCATCCAGGACGACAACGAGACGCTGTTCTTCCGCCTGCTCGAGGAACACCTCGAGGAGATGCTGCCGATCATCTATACCCCGACGGTGGGGGAGGCATGCGAAGAGTTTTCCAACATCTATCGCAACCATCGCGGTCTGTTCATTTCCTATCCTGACCGGGAGCACATGGACGATATCCTGCGCTCCGCCACCAAGGACAACGTCAAGGTGATCGTGGCGACCGATGGCGAGCGTATCCTGGGGCTCGGCGATCAGGGCATCGGCGGTATGGGCATCCCCATCGGCAAGCTGGCGTTGTATACCGCCTGTGGCGGCATCAGCCCCGCCTATACGCTGCCGATCACACTGGATGTGGGCACCAACAACCAGGCGCTGCTCGATGACCCCATGTACATGGGCTGGCGCCACAAGCGTGTTTCCCAGGAGGAGTACAACGACTTCATGGCCACGTTTATTACTGCCGTGAAGCGTCGCTGGCCCAAGGTGCTACTGCAGTTCGAGGATTTCGCTCAGACCAATGCCATGCCGCTGCTCGAGCGCTACCGGGACGAGATGTGCTGCTTCAATGATGATATCCAGGGCACCGCCGCGGTCTGTGTGGGCACCCTGCTTGCTGCCTGTAAGGCCAAGAAGGAAGGCGTTGCCGAGCAGCGAGTGGCCTTCGTCGGCGCCGGCTCTGCCGGTTGCGGCATCGCCGAGCAGATCGTGGTGGCGATGTGTGCCGAAGGTCTCTCCGAGGAAGAGGCGCGTTCACGCATTCTGATGATCGACCGTCATGGCCTCTTGACCCGTGACATGGAGGGGCTCTATGACTTCCAGAGCCGCCTCGCTCATGACCGGGCGGATTTCACCGATACCAGCCTGCTGGGCGTGGTCAAACAAGCCAAACCTACTGTGCTGATTGGGGTATCCGGCCAGCGTGGCCTCTTTGATCAGGAGTTGATCGAGGCACTGCATGCCGGTTGCAAGGCACCACTGGTGATGCCGCTCTCCAACCCCACCTCCAGGGTCGAGGCGACCCCCAATCAGGTGCTGGCCTGGACCCATGGTCAGGCACTGGTCGCCACCGGCAGTCCTTTCAAGCCGGTTGAGCTCAATGGCGAGACCTATCGCATCGCCCAGTGCAACAATGCCTATATCTTCCCGGGCATTGGCCTTGGTGTCATCGCCTCCGGTGCAACCCGTATCACGGACGCCATGCTGATGGCGGCTTCCAATGCCCTGGCCAAGCATGCGCCAATGGTGCAACACGGTGAGGGTGCGTTGCTGCCGTCACTTGCGGATATTCGCGAGATCAGTCAGTCCATTGCCTTTGATGTGGCCAAGATGGCGCAACACGAGGGCAAGGCACTGGAGTGCAGTGATGAAGTGCTGTGGGCCTCCATCGAGCGCAATTTCTGGTATCCGCGCTACCGTGAATATCGCCGCCGGGCCTTCTGAGGCCGGGCCGACCAGGGGGGGTGAACAAGCGACGCGTCGTCGCGGTTCAGCTACCCGGTGGAGACGTTTGCCAGCTTGCTAACTAAGTGTCCAGAACGGCAGTACCCACAACGTACGTACCCGCAACGTATGTACCCGCAACAAGGTAAGTCCCCACAAAGAAGGCCCCGCCGGCTAACCGGCGGGGCCTTTCGTTGGGGCATCGGTCACGCTGCGTCGATCAGGCTTCGCCGATCATTTTGCGCAGCACATAGTGCAGGATGCCGCCGTGGCGGTAATACTCGAGCTCGTCGGCAGTGTCGATGCGGCACAGCGCATCGATCTGCTTCTCGCCCTTGTCGCTCTTGATGGTGACACGGACCTGGCCACCGGGGCTCAGGTCGTTGAGTCCCTCGATGGAGACCGTCTCGTCACCGGTCATGCCAAGCGACTGGCGGGTCTCGCCTTCGGGGAACTGCAGCGGTACCACGCCCATGCCGATCAGGTTGGAGCGGTGGATACGCTCGTAGGACTCGGCCAAGACGGCACGCACGCCGAGCAGGCGGGTGCCCTTGGCGGCCCAGTCGCGGCTGGAGCCGGTGCCGTATTCCTTGCCGGCCACCACGACCAGTGGGGTGCCTTCCTGCTGGTAGCGCATGGCGGCATCGTAGATCGACATCTGTTCGCCGGAGGGCACATGGCGGGTTTCGCCACCGACCACGCCGTCGAGCATCTCATTCTGGATGCGCACGTTGGCGAAGGTGCCGCGCATCATCACCTCGTGGTTGCCGCGACGCGACCCATAGGAGTTGAAATCGGCGGGTTTGACGCCGTGCTCCTGCAGATAGCGACCGGCGGGGCTGTCGGGCTTGATGGCGCCGGCTGGCGAGATGTGGTCGGTGGTCACCGAGTCGCCGAGCATGGCCAGCACCTTGGCATCCTTGACGTCTTCGGTGGCCTCGGGCGTGCGGCCCATGCCCTCGAAGAAGGGAGGATGCTGGATGTAGGTCGAGGCATCCGACCACTCGTAGACCTCGCTCTGGGGCACATCGATGGCCTGCCAGACGTCATCGCCGTCAAAGACCTCGGCGTACTCCTTGCGATACATCTCGGTCTTGACCTTCTCGACCGCCTCGGCGATATCGGCTTGCGACGGCCAGATGTCCGAGAGATAGACCGGTTGGCCGTCGCTACCGGTGCCCAGCGGCTCCTTGGTCAGGTCTGTGCGGACGTTGCCGGCGAGGGCATAGGCGACGACTAGGGGCGGCGACGCGAGCCAGTTGGTCTTGACCAGCGGATGCACCCGGCCCTCGAAGTTGCGGTTGCCCGAAAGCACCGAAGCGACGGTCATGTCGCCGTCGTTGATGGCTTTCTCGATGGGGTCGGCCAGCGGCCCTGAGTTGCCGATGCAGGTGGTGCAGCCATAGCCGACCAGGTTGAAGCCGAGTGTATTCAGGTCATCATCGACGCCGCCGGCGGCCAGGTAGTCGGTGACGACCTTGGACCCCGGCGCCAGCGAGGTCTTGACCCAGGGCTGGGTCTTCAGGCCCTTGGCCAGGGCGTTACGCGCCAGCAGGCCGGCGGCCATCATCACGCTGGGGTTCGAGGTGTTGGTGCAGGAGGTGATGGCGGCGATCACCACGGCGCCCGGGTTAAGCCTGATACTCTGGCCGTCGAGGTCGACGTCCTGGCTGGTGTGATGCTCGTAGCTGTCCTCGACGCCGACGGCGGTCTGGCCGCCCTCGGATTGCCACTTGTCTTGCTCTTCCTCCGATACCTTGGTGCCGTTATTGGCCATCAGCTTTTCGAAGGTGGTCTTCATGTCTTTCAGCGCGACCCGGTCCTGGGGACGCTTGGGTCCGGCAAGGCTGGCTTCGACATCGCCCATGTCCAGCGCCAGGGTATCGGTGAAGACCGGCTCGTCCCCGGTCTCGCGCCACAGGCCCTGAGCCTTGCTGTAGGCCTCTACCAGCTCGACCTGTTCGTCTTCGCGACCGGTGAGGCGCAGGTAGTTGAGGGTCTCGTCATCAACCGGGAAGAAACCACAGGTGGCGCCGTATTCCGGTGCCATGTTGGCGATGGTCGCGCGGTCTGCCAGCGGCAGGTCGTCCAGGCCGTCGCCATAGAATTCGACGAACTTGCCGACCACGCCGCGGCTACGCAGCATCTGGGTGACCGTCAGCACCAGATCGGTGGCGGTAATGCCTTCCTTGAGCTTGCCGGTCAGCTTGAAACCGACCACCTCGGGAATCAGCATCGACACCGGCTGGCCAAGCATGGCCGCTTCGGCCTCGATGCCGCCGACGCCCCAGCCGAGTATGCCCAGGCCGTTGATCATGGTGGTGTGGGAGTCGGTGCCTACCAGCGTGTCTGGATAGGCGAAGGTCTTGCCGTCTACTTCCTTGGTCCACACCGTCTTGCCCAGATACTCCAGGTTGACCTGGTGGCAGATGCCGGTGCCCGGTGGCACGACGCGGAAGTTATCGAAGGCCTGCTGCCCCCAGCGCAGAAACTCGTAGCGCTCGCGGTTGCGCTCCATCTCCAAGGCAACGTTGTCCTTGAAGGCGCTTTCGTCGCCGAACTTGTCGACCATGACCGAGTGGTCGATGACCAGATCGACCGGCGAGAGGGGATTGATGCGCTCGGGATCTTCGCCGAGCTTGGCCACGGCGGCGCGCATCGAGGCGAGATCGACCACCCCGGGCACGCCGGTGAAATCCTGCATCAGCACGCGCGCCGGCCGGTAGCCGATCTCGCGAGAGGAGCGGGCTTCTTTCTGCCAGTCGACCAACGCCTGAAGATCGTCGGTCGAGACGCTCTCGTCATCGGCGAAGCGCAGCTGGTTCTCAAGCAACACCTTGAGCGTCTTGGGGAGGCGGGAGATGTCGCCGAGGGTGGAAGCGGCCTTTGGGAGACTATAGTAATGGTAGGGTTGATTGCCTACCTTGAGGGTATCCAGCGAGTCAGGGGTGGTGCTCATGGTTTTCTCCTCGTGCCGAGTGAAGGTCATGATGCAAGCAAGCTCATGTGACCATCGATGGATCATCAGTGAGACATGGCTACGACAATGGCTGCTTTCAAGCCTAGCCTATGGGAACACAAGCAAGGGTAACAGGCCGAAAGATGAAGCACTGGGTCATCAGTGTGCCATGGTTTCTTGAAACGACGCCCAATCGCCCCCATCTAGCTGTCAGTCGTCAGCAAAGGCAGTCGTTGGCACAGGGTCATGGGTTATCAATGACGATCACCGTAAGGAGAGAGACATGCATGAAGAGATGTTGAATTCACATGCGGCAAGTTGTCCTTACTGTGATACGGGCTTCGAGCTTCTGGTCGATGCCAGTCAAGGTAGCCATACCACCTGGGAAGACTGTCCACGCTGCTGCGCACCGATACAAGTGCAGGTAATGGTGTCCGATTTCAGCGGTGAGGTCGAAGGAGTCACCCTTGGTCGCGATGATGATGTCGTCTAGGCATCATCTGTTCGTCACAGGTCAGGCGTAATACCCTATAGCGGCCCATGAACAATGCGGTGTGTGGTGAAAAGGTGGGGTCGTGCTATCACAGCAGCAATGCCCATAGACACACGCTATATTGGCCATTGGCCTTATCAACTTGGCAGAGTCATGAGCGCGGCCTTAGGCTGGGCTCAAATTCATCATCCATTGATCATTCCATCAGCAAGGAGATTTGCATGAGCGTACTGGTAGGTCGTCAGGCCCCCGACTTCGATACCGCCGCGGTACTGGGCAACGGTGAAATCGTCGACAACTTCAAGCTGTCCGACAGCAACGGCAAGCTGCGTGTGCTGTTCTTCTGGCCGCTCGACTTCACCTTCGTCTGCCCGTCCGAGATCATCGCCCACGACAACCGTCTGCAGGCGTTCAAGGATCTGGGGGTTGAGGTTATCGGTGTCTCCATCGATTCCCAGTTCACCCACCATGCATGGCGCAAGACCTCTCCGGATGCCGGCGGCATCGGTGAAGTTGGCTTCCCGATCGTTGCTGACGTCAAGCACGAAGTCACTCAGGCTTACGGCATCGAGCACCCGGATGCCGGCGTTGCGATGCGCGCTTCCTTCCTGATCGACGAAGATGGCGTCGTTCAGCATCAGGTCGTCAACAACCTGCCCCTGGGCCGCAACGTCGATGAGATGCTGCGCATGGTCAAGGCGCTCAAGCATCACAACGCGCACGGCGAAGTTTGCCCGGCCGGTTGGGATGAAGGTGCAGAAGGCATGAAAGACACGCCGGAAGGCGTCGCCAAGTACCTGGGGTCGTACGCCGAAGCGCTGTAAGCGTTGAGGGGTATGAAGAGGCGGCCTGCGGGCCGCCTCTTTTGTGTCTGGCGCTTTTGTAGCGAAGAGGCTTTTGCCTCGAGCCATGCTGAGAGGCTCTGGCTGACGGCCTTGGGATGCTACACTCCCTGCCGTTAAAATTACCCATCCACCAAGCGTACTGTGGCCTGAGTTCCCTCTGCGTTTAACGCACTCAGGCCAGAGAGCGTTTTCGGCCGACATCCGGCCGTCATTTTTTTGTGAGGACCCGACATGAGCGAAGTGCGCCACGAACGCCTGATCATCCTGGGCTCAGGCCCTGCCGGTTACACCGCTGCCGTCTATGCGGCTCGCGCCAACCTGAAGCCACTGCTGATCACCGGCATGCAGGCAGGGGGGCAGCTGACCACGACCACCGATGTCGACAACTGGCCGGGTGATGCGGATGGCGTTCAGGGACCTGAGCTGATGGAGCGCATGCGCGCCCACGCCGAGCGTTTCGATACCGAGGTGCTGTTCGATCACATCGAGGAAGTCGAACTGCGCGAGAAGCCTTATACCCTGAAGGGCAACAGTGGCACCTATACCTGCGACGCGCTGATTATCTCCACCGGCGCCAGTGCCCGTTATCTGGGTCTCGAATCCGAGAAGACGTTCATGGGGCAGGGCGTGTCTGCCTGCGCGACCTGCGACGGCTTCTTCTATCGTAACCAGGAAGTGGTAGTGATCGGCGGAGGCAATACCGCTGTGGAAGAAGCGCTATACCTGTCGAACATCGCGTCCAAGGTGACCCTGGTGCACCGCCGCGACAGTCTGCGTGCCGAGAAAATCCTGCAGGACAAGCTGTTCGATAAGGTCGAGAACGGCAACATGGCGGTTGAATGGAATTACACCCTGGACGAGGTGCTGGGTGATAACAGCGGGGTGACCGGGGCGCGTCTCAAGTCCACGCTGGATGGCAGTACCAAGGAGATGGCCGCACCGGGCGTATTCATCGCCATCGGCCACACGCCCAATACCGGTATCTTCGAGGGTCAGCTCGAGATGGCGGGGGGCTACATCAAGGTGCAGTCGGGCCTCGAAGGCAACGCCACCGCCACCAGTGTTCCGGGCGTCTTCGCTTCCGGCGACGTGATGGATCACGTCTATCGTCAGGCCATCACCTCCGCGGGCAGTGGCTGCATGGCAGCGCTGGACGCTGAGCGCTATCTGGACGGCCTGGAAGGCTAAGCAACTCCCCAAAGGCGCCTCCTTGGGTGCTGAACCGGATCGAAACGAACCGCTTCAGCACCCGACGCTGATACCTGCCCCTACCCGTTTGAGTGGCCAGGGCCATTCGTCCTGAAGGCCACTCAAGCGCTCGGCTGTGCAGTCCGTCACTACGCTCAATAGTGTGGTGGGCGCTCGTCTTCGAAGCTCACCTGATCGCCTTGTGAGTCGTCCAGGGCGCGTTGTTGCTGGCGCAGCTTTGCCTGCATCAGTTCACTCATGCGCTCAAGCCCTGCCAGCCGAGTCTCCTGGGCAGCCACTGCCTGATCCAGGGTGTCCAGCCAGTGTTCCTGATAGGCGATTCGGCTCTCGAGGCCTTCCAGGCGGGCGAGCCAGTCGTGATCTTGCATGGTAGTATCCTCGTGTGGCCTGTTGCCGTTCATCGCGACAGCCTCATCTTGTCAGCTTATGCCCATCAGCGTTACGGCGGTGGGATTTCGTCATGACCCCTTCATCCATTGCCATCACAAGAGAAACCGAGGTCCATGAATCAAAAGGTCTTACTTCGTTGTAGTCTGATCAGCGTGCTTCTGGCCGCGCCTGCGCCACTGCTGATCGCCCTGTTCATCTTCCTGACCGGGGGAGATTTGTCCCGCGAACTGTTCGCCAGCCTGGAGGTGGGCGGTGTCGCCCTCGTCTATCTGGCCACAGCCGTTGCCGTTTTCCTGGTCACCCTGACGGCTACCGTTGCCATCCATGTGCTGACACCGGCCCTTGCGACGCTTGCCGACGTTGAAGACGACGATCGCGAGATCGGCGAGGTCAAGTGGTTCAACGTCAACAAGGGGTACGGCTTCATCACTCGCGACGGCGGAGATGATGTGTTCGTGCACTTTCGTGCTATTCGCGGCAAGGGGCATCGGACCCTGGCCGAGGGGCAAAAAGTGCGTTACCACGTGATCGAAAACGAGCGCGGTTACCAGGCCGATGACGTGACCGTCATCACCTGAGGCAACGGCCTGCGCTCGGCTTGTATTTCCAGTGTTACCGTCACACTCAACGTCCCGTCTGGCAACCAGGCGGGACGTTGTCGTTTCGGCTAGTGGCCAGCCTTATTTGCCAGCCTCATTTTCCAGCTTTATTTGCCAGAGTCAGGCCAGGTGATGACGTCTTCCTGGCCGTCGGGCTGGACGCGCCAGAAACGGTCCGGGTCGTCACCCGGTTGCCAGCCGCCCAGTGAACAGCGAACTTCGACGTTCAGGGCGGTCGCGGCCGCCCGGGCACAGTCAGCATCGCGGGGCCAGGGCGAGGCGTCGCTGTCGAACCAGAGGCTTGAGAAGCTGTCGGCTGCCTGCTCGACCAGCAGTACCGGAACCTTGTTGCCGTCCAGGTGGCCGGTGGTGCGCCATTGGCGCTTGCCGGCACGAGACAGCGGTGGCGCGTCCAGGGTGGCGGCCAGCCAGGCGTCCAGGGCCTCGATCGGCGCCTTGGCCAGGTAGATCTCGATATCCGGGTAGCGTTGCATGCTTGACTCTCGGTAGCGGGTGGCAGGCTCAGTCGGCGCGAGCGAACAGCCGCGTGAGGATGGCTTCGTAGATGTCACTGAGGGTATCCAGGTCGGCGGCGCGGACCTGCTCATTGACCTTGTGGATCGTGTCGTTACGCGGCCCCAGTTCGACCACCTGGCTGCCCAGCGTAGCGATGAAGCGTCCGTCCGAGGTGCCGCCGGCGGTAGACAAGGTCGGCCGCTTGCCCGTGACGCCTTCGACGCCGGTCACGGCCGCTTCGACAAGCTGACCTTCGGCGGTCAGGAAGGGCTCACCGTTGAGTGTCCAGTCGAGACGGTAGTCGAGGCCATGGGCGTCGAGGATCGCCTCGGTGCGTTCCCGCAGCGCCTCGTGAGTCAGCTCGGTTGAATAGCGGAAGTTGAACACCACTTCAAGCTCACCCGGGATCACGTTGGTGGCCCCGGTACCGGCGCGGATGTTGGAGATCTGGAAACTGGTGGCCGGGAAGAAGGTATTGCCGGCGTCCCAGTGTTCGCGGGCCAGGGCATCAAGCGCTGGCGCAGCGTCGTGGATGGGGTTGCGCGCCATGTGCGGGTAGGCCACGTGGCCTTGTACGCCCTTGACGTGCAGCACCGCACCTAGCGAGCCGCGGCGGCCGTTCTTGATCACGTCGCCGACCCGTTCGCTGGACGAGGGTTCGCCGACGATGCAGTAATCCAGTCGCTCGTGAGCCTCGCGCAGATGCTCGACCACGGCACGGGTGCCGTCCACGGCGGGCCCTTCCTCGTCGGAGGTGATCAGGAAGGCGATCTTGCCGTCATGATCGGGATGCGCGGCCACGAAGCGCTCCACGGCGGTGACCATGGCGGCCAGGCTACCCTTCATGTCGGCGGCGCCGCGGCCGAAGAGCATGCCGTGCTCGTCGATGAAGGGCGCGAAGGGCGGGTGGTCCCACTTGCTCTCGGGGCCGCTGGGCACCACATCGGTATGGCCTGCGAAGGCCAGTACCGGGCCGTGGTGACCACGCACCGCCCAGAAGTTCTCGACGTCGCCGAACGGTAGCCGCTCGATGTGAAAGCCGAGGCGCTCGAGGCGCTCGATCATCAGCGCCTGACAGCCGACGTCATCGGGGGTTACCGAGGCGCGGCTCATCAGGTCGATGGCCAGATCGAGGGTCGCGGAGGGCATCGAAGAAGGCGTGGCGGTATCGGACATGCGTCATCCTGGTTGGCGAGGGAGCAGGGCGCCCGCCGGTGGCGGGCGCAGCAAAGGCTTAGTTGTGGGCGTGCAGCGCCTCGTTGAGCGCAACGGCGCTCTTGTTGGTCAGGCACTCGATGCGCCCCGACTGCGAGTGGCGACGCAGCAGCAGGTCGTCTTGGCCAGCGAGAGCGCGGGCGGCAACGGTCTCGACCACCTGTCCCTGATCGTCGAGCACGGCGACCTTGGAGCCGGCGGTGATGTAGAGGCCGGATTCGACGGTGCAGCGATCCCCCAGCGGGATGCCGATGCCGGCATTGGCGCCGATCAGGCAGCCTTCACCGACCTTGATGACGATGTTGCCGCCGCCGGACAGGGTGCCCATGGTCGAGCAACCACCGCCCAGATCAGAGCCCTTGCCGACCATCACGCCAGCGGAGATGCGGCCCTCGACCATGCCGGGCCCTTCGGTGCCGGCATTGAAGTTGACGAAGCCTTCGTGCATCACGGTGGTGCCCTCGCCAAGGTGAGCGCCCAGGCGCACACGGGCGGTATCGGCGATGCGTACACCGGCCGGCACGACGTAATCGGCCATCTTGGGGAACTTGTCGACGCAGTCGACGGACAGGGCGCGGCCTTCGAGACGCGCCTTGAGGCGACGCGCCGGCAGCTCCTCGATGTCGATCGGGCCCTCGCTTGACCAGGCGACGTTGCGCAGCAGACCGAACATGCCCGTCAGGTCCAGGCCATGCGGCTTGACCAGGCGGTGTGAGAGCAGGTGCAGCTTGAGATAGACCTCCGGGGCGCTTTGCGGTGCCTGGTCGGTCTCGAGGAAGGTGGCAACCAGCGGGCGCTGGCTCTGCGCCAGGGCTGCGGCAAACTCTGCCTGCTTGGTGTGGCCGACGGCCTTGAGCGCTTCGGCAAGATCGGCACAATGCTCGGGCAAGAAGCTTACCGCGACGTTGCCGGCGGGGGCACCGAGGGCCTGGCGTGCGGCGTCGACGAGGCTTGCCTCGGGGTTGAGCAGCGGCGCCGGATAGTAGACATCCAGCCAGTCGCCTTGAGTGTTCTGGTTACCGATTCCGAGTGCGAAGCTCAGCATGGGGAAACTCCTTTCGTTTGTAGGTGAGCGAGGCTTTGGGGCCTCGGGCAAGGTGAAGTCGTGTCGAGCATGGTGGCGGTATCAGCCGTCAAGGTCGTCATAGTCGCCGTCGCGGTAGCCGACCCGAATGTCCTCGCCGGTATCGAGTAGCGGGCGCTTGATCAGGGTCGGGTTGGCGAGCATCAGTTCGCGGGCCGAGTGGGCATCCAGCTTGGCCTTGTCGGCGTCGTCGAGCGCTCGCCAGGTGGTGCTGCGCTTGTTGAGCAGGGTCATCACCGGCACATGCTCGAGCAGATGCTCGAGCCGCTCCGTGGACAGGCCATCCTTGCGCAGGTCATGGACCTGGAAGGGCAGCCCCTTGTGCTCCAGCGCCTTGCGCGCCCGGCGGCAGGTATCGCAAGCCTTGATGCCATAGAGCGTGATCATGTCGGGGCCTCCTCGTCGTCGGTCATGGCCGCCCGCCAGCGTTCGGTGAAGCGGCGCAGACGCCGGGCAGCCTCGGCGGTCGACTCGACGTCGGCGACCAATGCCAGCCGGATGCGACCGGCCCCCGGGTTGACACCGCTATCGCTTGATGAACCGTCGCCTGCGGTGGTGCGCCCCATGTAGCTGCCTGGCAGTACGCTGACGTTTTCCTCGGCGAAGAGCGCCCGGGTGAAGGCTTCATCGTCGCCACCGGGCACTGCTGGCCACAGATAGAAACTCGCCTCTGGCGTGGGAAAGTCCATCACCGGGGCGAGGATCTCGGTGACGGCGGCGAACTTCTCGCGATAGGCGTCGCGGTTGGCCTTCACATGGGCTTCATCGCGCCAGGCGGTGATCGAGGCGCGCTGCAGCGGTAACGACATGGCACAACCGTGGTAGGTGCGGTAGCGCTTGAAAGGGGTAATCAGATTGGCGTCACCGGCCACGAAGCCCGAGCGCAGGCCTGGCAGATTGGAGCGCTTGGACAACGAATGAAAGACCAGGCAGCGCCGGTAGTCGTGGCGGCCCAGGCGGGCACAGGCGTCGAGCAGTCCCGGCGGCGGGGCGGTCTCGTCAAGATACAACTCTGAATAGCACTCGTCGGAGGCGATGATGAAGTCATGCTCGTCGGCAAGCTCGATCAGACGTTTGAAGTCCTCGAACGGGGTTACCGCGCCGGTGGGATTGCCCGGTGAGCACAGGAACACCAGCTGAACGTCGCGCCAGGTCTCGGCCGGTACCGCCTCGAAATCCGGGCGAAAGCCTTGTTCGGCATGACAATCTAGGTACAGCGGGGTGCCGCCAGCGAGCAGCGTTGCCCCCTCATAAATCTGGTAGAAGGGGTTGGGCACGGCAACCCTGGCCGGGCGGCGACGATCGAGGGCGGCCTGCACGAAGGCAAATATCGCTTCCCGGGTGCCGTTGACCGGCAGCACCTGGCGGTCCGGATCGAGGCCGCCAATGCCTTGCAGGCCGAAACGCTTCGTCGCCCAGTCAGCGACGGTCTGGCGGAGTTCGGCAAGCCCGGCGGTGGCCGGATAGCGGGCCATCTCATCACGATGGGCACTGAGCGTCTCGAGCGCCCTTGCATACGGCGGGTGCTGGGGTTCGCCGATGGTCAGCGGAATGTGCGATAGCGCCGCGGGGGGCGTGACATTGGCCTTGAGGGCGGCAAGCTTCTCGAAGGGGTAGGGCTTGAGCGCATCGAGATCGGGGTTCATGGCTGTCCTGGCCGCCTCGCGGGGCGTTGTCGTGATCGTGGTGACGGCATGGGGCTCGATCAATGGGGCCGCATGGTCGGTCTGGCGCATGGGTTCAGGCAAGCGATTATAGGGAAGCCGGCGAGGCGCCTCAATCTCGGCGCCTGCCGGCTTTTGAGCCCAGCTGATGAAAGGGCCGTTGTCTGGATGATGAACCTAGACGTCGAGCATCTCGACCAGCCGCTCGCGCAGTTGCTGCTGGCGCGTGGGGTCGGTGAGCGGTGCACCGTTACGGTCAGTGATGAAGAAGACGTCTTCGACCTTCTCGCCAAGCGTGGCGATCTTGGCGGCCGAAAGCGCGATGCCCTGCTCCATGAAGATCCGGCCGACCCGAGCCAGCAGGCCAGGGCGGTCGGGTGCCGTCAGTTCGAGCATGGTGCGCTCATTGCCCGGGTCCTGGGCGATCTCTACCCGGGTCGACACCTTGAAATGCTTGAGCTGGCGCGGCGTGTGTCGGGTGACGATCTGCGGGTAGTCGTCCGGATTTTCGAGCTCCTCGGCCAGGTGGCGGCGCATGGTCTCAAGCCGCTCGCGGTCTCTGATCGGCTGGCCGTCTTCATCGAGCACGATGAAGGTGTTGAGGGTCCAGTTATTGCTCGAGGTAGCGATGCGCGCATCATGGATCGACAGGCCAAGCTGCTCCATGGCCGCGGCGGTGGCGGCGAACAGATCATCCACCGAGCGGGTATGGATGAACACCTTGGTGCCGCCCTCGGTCATGTCCTGGGTGGGCGCGCTGATCAGGATGAGGGGCAGGTTCGAGCCGTCATGCGCAAGGATGCCCTGCGTCTGCCAGACGATCTCGCTGGGGGCATACTGCACGAAGTAGTCCTCGCCCAGCGACTCCCACAGACGCTCGACCCGCTGGGGGTCAACGCCGACGTTGGTCAGCAGGCTGCGCGCTTCTTCGCGAGTCTCGCGGACCCAGTCATCACGATCCAGCGGGTTTTCAAGCCCGCGGCGCAGGGCGCGCTTGGTCTCGGCGTGCAGCTGGCGCAGCAGTGAGGCTCGCCAGCCGTTCCAGAGGGTCGGGTTGGTGGCATTGATGTCGGCCACGGTCAGCACATAAAGATAATCGAGGTGGACCTCGTCGTGCATCTGGGTAGCGAACTCGCGGATCACCTCCGGGTCTGTGATGTCGCGCTTCTGCGAGGTCTTCGACATCAACAGGTGATGTTCGACCAGCCAGCTGACCAGCCGGGTATCGCGTGGTGAGAGGCCGTGACGCTCACAGAATTCCTCGGCATCGCGGGCGCCGAGCAGCGAGTGGTCGCCGCCGCGCCCCTTGCCGATATCGTGATAGAGCCCGGCGATCCATAGCAGTTCGAGCTTGGGCAGCTGGTGGACCAGTGCGGCGGCGACCGGGAACTCGGCGCGGCAGCGCGGCTCGCGGAAGCGCTGCACGAATTTCAGAAGGCCCAGGGTATGGGCATCGACCGTATAACTGTGGAAGAGGTCGTGCTGCATCAGCCCCACCGCCTGGCCGAACTCCGGCAGGTACTTGCCGAGCACGCCGTAGCGGTTCATGCGCCTGAGCTGGCGGGCGACGTTGCCGCTGGAGCGGAGCAGCTCCATGAACAGGCTCTGATGGCGGACGTCGTCGCGGTAAAGGTCATCCATCAGATGGCGGTGGTCGCGAATCAGGCGAATGGTCGAGGCGCGTACCCCCTCGATTTCCGGATGCTGCGCCATCAGCAGGAACAGCTCGAGCATGGCCGCGGGGCGATAGCGGAAGACTCGCTCGTCGCGAGCCTGGATATAGCCGCCCTTGACCTCGAAACGGTCGTTGAGGTGGTGCGTCTCGAGGACCTCGTCGGCGCGCAGGATGACCTCGTCGAAGTGCTGCAGCAGCATGTCGTTGAGGCCAGCAAGAGCCGTGACATGGCGATAGTAGCGCTTCATGAACTGTTCGACGGCCAGGCGACCGGGAATGTCCCGATAGCCGAACAGGGTGGCGATGGTGCGCTGATGATCGAACAGCAGGCGATCCTCGGCGCGCCCGGTGAGCATGTGCAGGGCGTAACGGACCTGCCACAGGAAGGACTGGCCCTGACTGAGGATACGCAGCTCGGCATCGTTCATGAAGCCGTTTTCGACGACCTCCTCAAAGCGCAGTTCTCCGAACTGGCGTTTGGCGACCCAGCCGATCATCTGGATATCGCGAAGGCCACCGGGGGAGCTCTTGATGTTCGGCTCGAGGTGATACTCGGAGTTGTTGTAGCGGTAGTGACGGGCGATCTGTTCCTGCCACTTGGCCTCGAAGAAGGCATCTGCCGGCCACAGCCGATCCGTCTGTATCCTTTCCCGCATGGCGTCGCGCAGGTGGCTTCCGCCTGCCAGGGTGCGTGTCTCGAGCAGGTTGGTGATGACCGTGACGTCGGCGCGAGCCTCACGCTCACAGTCGTTCAGCGAGCGCACGCTATGCCCGATATCGAGCCCGATATCCCACAGGAAGGTGATGAAGCCGGTCAGTGGTTCGCGGTAGAGGGTGTCGTCATCGTCTTCGAGCAGCAGCAGCAGGTCGACATCCGAGTGGGGATGCAGCTCGCCGCGGCCATAACCCCCGACGGCCAGCAAGGCGACGCCATCGTCGGGCCAGGCATGGCGCGACCAGGCGATCTCGAGCAGGCGGTCGAGGCACCAGGCGCGGCCATGCACCAGGTCGCGAATATCGGCGCCGGCGCGAAAGCGTTCATCCAGGTTTTCCTGAATGTCGCTCAGCGCCTGCTTGAAAGGGGCGATCGGCGAGCGCTTGCCCTCAAGCTCGATGCAGAATTCAGCAACATCGAAGAGGCTTGTGTCGGGCTGGAAGCGGTAGTGATGCAGCAGCATGTCAGCTCGAGAGGAAGCTCAAGTCTTCCTCGCCACGCGCGGTCAGTACCTCGACACCGGTGGCGGTCACCAGCAGGGTGTGCTCCCACTGGGCGGATAAGCCCTTGTCCTTGGTCACGGCGGTCCAGTTATCGCGCAGGACTCGGGTGCGGTGATCGCCAACATTGATCATGGGCTCGATGGTGAAGCACATGCCTTCTTCTAGGGCGATGTCGGCTTCGGGCGCATAGCCATCGTAGTGCAGTACCTGTGGCTCTTCGTGGAAGACGGAACCGATGCCGTGGCCGCAGAAATCACGGACGACACTGTAACCGTTGGCTTCGGCATGCTGCTGAATGACGCGTGCCAGCTGGGACAGGTGGACGCCGGGCTTGACCTCGGCGATGCTCCTGTAGAGGCACTCCTGGGTGATACGGGCCAGCCGTTCGCCCTGAATGCTCTCGCCGACGATAAACATCTTGCTGGTGTCGCCGTGGTAGCCGTCGGCGGTCTTGACGGTGATGTCGATATTCATGACGTCACCCTTCTTGAGCTTCTTGGCATCGTCGGGGATGCCGTGGCAGACCACATGGTTGATCGAGGTGCAGATCGACTTGGGGAAACCATGGTAGTTCAGCGGGGCCGGTACAGACCCTAGCTCATTGACAATGAAATCATGGCACAGGCGGTCGAGCTCGCCGGTGCTGACGCCGGCCTGAACGTGAGGCGTGATCATTTCCAGTACGCGGGCGGCCTGCTTGCCGGCTTCGCGCATCTTGACGATTTCGTCGGCAGTCTTGATGGATACGTTCATGGAATCTCGGGTTGTGAAGGGGGAAGGGCGCTCGCGTGTGGCCGAGCAAACGGCAGGCGGGCAGGGCGCTTGCGACTTCATCTTGATATTGATCTATGGTATAAAGCTGCGCGCTTTCCTGCAATGCGTTGTGCCGAGTGCTTCGCTTCTTCTATACGTCCGGCGACCAGGCTGTCCCGAACGGTGAAGGCTGCGTGCGTTGCACGGCCTGCAGCAAGGCGCTAAATAGCCTGAAAAACACACATGCACCGACACATGGTCCCGGGTGCCGTCGGCTAGTCCGAGGGTCGGATCCATGGGGTGCGTGGAGGCCTAACCCGATAGTCCAGGAGTCATTCATGACACAAGTTAATATGCGTGACCTGCTCAAGGCAGGCGCTCACTTCGGTCACCAGACCAAGTACTGGAACCCGAAGATGTCCAAATACATCTTCGGCGCCCGCAACAAGATCCATATCATCAACCTCGAGCATACCCTGCCGGCGCTTAATGAAGCGATCAGCGTGGTCGAGAAGATGGCGGAGACCAACAACAAGATCCTGTTTGTTGGCACCAAGCGTGCGGCAGCCAAGGTGATCAAGGAAGAGGCTAACCGCGTTGGCATGCCCTTCGTCAATCATCGCTGGTTGGGCGGCATGCTGACCAACTTCAAGACCATTCGCGTGTCCATCAAGCGTCTGCGCGAGCTTGAAGCGATGCACGAAGACGGCACTTTCGAGAAGCTGACCAAGAAAGAAGTGCTGATGGCGACCCGTGAGCAGGACAAGCTCGAGCGCTCCGTAGGCGGCATCAAGGAAATGGGCGGACTGCCCGACGCGCTGTTCGTGGTTGATGTCGATCATGAGCGTATCGCCATCAATGAAGCCAACAAGCTTGGCATTCCGGTCATCGGCGTGGTGGACACCAACTCCAACCCGGACGGCCTTGACTATGTGATCCCGGGTAACGATGACTCCATCCGCGCCATCCAGATCTACGTGCAGAGCATCGCCAATGCCTGCGCCAAATCGCAGGAAGGTCGTCCCGACGAATTCGTTGAAGTCACCGAAGACGACCAGGTCGCCGAGTGATGGCGCTGGTCTACCCTGAAGTGTCACCCGGTGTCGCCATATTGATGGAGACCCGGTCAGTGGGCACCGCTCATTGCGCATGAAGGGTAGGCATAGGAGGGGGCTTGGCCCCCTTCTTTCCGTCCCCCGCCCGGGTGGCGGATACGCTTTGATTATCGACGTCGAATTATTTCAGAGGTTAATACCATGGCAGCTATCAGCGCGTCTCAGGTAAAAGAACTGCGCGAGCGCACCGGGCTCGGCATGATGGAGTGCAAGAAGGCACTCACCGAAGCCGGCGGCGACATCGAAACCGCTATCGAAAATCTGCGCAAGAATTCCGGTCTCAAGGCCGCCAAGAAAGCGGGTCGTACCGCTGCCGAAGGCGCTATTGTGATCAAGCTGGCCGATGACGCCAGCTATGGCCTGATGCTTGAAGTCAACTCCGAGACCGATTTCGTGGCTCGTGATGACAACTTCATCGCCTTTGCCGACAAGGTTGCCGAGCAGGCTTTCGCCCAGAAGACCACCGACATCGCAGCACTGATGGACGGTGAGCTGGAGAACGCTCGCGAGCTGCTGGTGCAGAAGATCGGCGAAAACATCAGTGTGCGTCGTGCAGCGCTGGTTGAAGCGCCGGCCGGCGGCACTGTGGGTGGCTATGTTCACGGTGGCCGCATCGCCGCGCTGACCGTGCTGAACGGCGGCACCGCCGACGCAGCCAAGGGCGTGGCCATGCACGTGGCGGCCATTAATCCGGTCGTGGCGCTGCCGGAAAACATGCCCCAGGAGCAGCTGGACCAAGAGAAAGCGATCATCCTGGCGCAGCCGGACATGGCGGGCAAGCCGGAGAACATCGCCGAGAAGATGGTTCAGGGCCGCCTGAAGAAGTATCTGGCCGAGAACAGTCTGACCGAACAGGCCTTCGTCAAGAATCCGGACCAGACCGTGGCCGAGTTCGTCAAGGAAGCTGGTGGCGAGGTGGTCAGCTTCACTCGCTTCGAGGTTGGTGAAGGCATCGTGAAAGAAGAAGTCGACTTTGCCAAGGAAGTGATGGAGCAGGCCAACCGCGGTTAAGGCTTGGTACTGCGAGTTCGTGATGGCGTGCGCGCAAGCGCACGCCTTCGCGTATCCGGCGGTTAGAAATACCGCCAAGATTTCCTCCCCCTGTCGCTGTCATCAGGAGACGCCACATGTCCGATTTCACCACTACGTCCGAACGCCCTGCCAAACCTGAGCGCCAGGCGAAGAGCAAGTACAAGCGTATTCTGCTAAAGCTGTCCGGCGAGGCCCTGACCGGTGATGCCGACTTCGGCATCGACCCGCAGGTGCTTGATCGTATGGCGCTGGAAATCGGTCAACTGGTCGGCATCGGTGTTCAGGTCGGTATCGTGGTCGGTGGCGGCAACCTGTTTCGAGGCGCCGCCCTGCATGAGGCGGGCATGGAGCGGGTGACCGGCGATCATATGGGGATGCTGGCAACGGTCATGAATGCCCTGGCCATGCGCGATGCCCTGGAGCGCTCCAATATTCGTTCGCGGGTGATGTCGGCGATTCCGATGAGCGGTGTGGTCGAGCACTACGATCGCCGTACCGGCATCCGCTACCTGACGTCGGGCGATGTGGTATTGTTCTCCGCCGGCACTGGCAACCCCTTCTTCACCACCGATTCCGCGGCCTGCCTGCGTGGCATCGAGATCGACGCCGATGTGGTGATCAAGGCCACCAAGGTCGACGGTGTTTATAACCGTGACCCGGTCAAGCATGCCGACGCCCAGAAATACGAGCGCCTGACCTACGATGAATGTCTGGATCAGAAGCTTGGCGTGATGGATTTGACCGCCATCTGCCTGGTGCGTGACCATGACATGCCGGTTCGCGTATTCAACATGAACAAGCCCGGTGCCCTGCTCAATCTGGTGATGGGCGGCAAGGAAGGCACGCTGATAGACAGAGGTTGAAACCGTGATCAACGATATTCAGAAAGACGCAGAAGCTCGCATGAAAAAGACTCTCGAGTCTCTGCATACGAACTTCAACAAGATCCGCACCGGTCGTGCTCACCCCAGCATCCTTGATGCTGTGACCGTGGATTACTACGGCGCCCAGATGCCGCTCAACCAGGTTTCCAGCGTCAACGTCGAGGACGCCCGCACCCTCGCAGTCGTGCCCTGGGAAAAGTCCATGGTCCCCAAGGTCGAGAAAGCGATCATGACCGCGGACCTTGGCCTCAACCCGGCCACGGCGGGCAGCGTGATTCGTGTGCCGATGCCGATGCTGACCGAGGAAACCCGCAAGGGCTACATCAAGCAGGCGCGCTCCGAAGCAGAGAACGCCCGCGTGGCCGTGCGCAATGTGCGTCGCGATGCCAATGGTGACCTCAAGGGGCTGCTCAAGGAGAAAGATATCTCCGAAGACGAAGAGCACAGCGGCATGGAGGCCATCCAGAAGCTGACCGACAAGTATATCGCTGAGATCGACAAGCTGCTGGAAGCCAAGGAAAAGGACCTGATGACGGTCTGAGGTCTGGCGGGCGACATCGCATCGCCCGCCTATCGTTCTACTGCTATGCGAGCCCCCATGACATCACCGCAACCCCCCGAATCGTATCACCAGGCGATCCCGCGTCACTTGGCGATCATCATGGATGGCAACAATCGCTGGGCCAGGGCCCATGGCCTGTCCGGTGTGCGTGGTCATCGAGCGGGCGTCGAGTCGGTACGCTCGGTGATACGTCGCGCCGCCGAGCGGGGGGTCGAGGTGCTGACGTTATTCGCCTTCTCCAGCGAGAACTGGAAGCGTCCGCCGGCCGAGATCAATGCGCTGATGGAGCTGTTCCTGATCGCCCTCAAACGGGAGGTCAACAAGCTGCATGAGCATGATATTCGCCTGACCATCATTGGTGAGCGGGAAGGCTTCTCGACCTCGATTCAGAAGCACATCACGCGTGCCGAAAAGCTGACTCAGGACAACCGCGGCATGCACCTGGTCGTCGCGGCCAACTATGGTGGCCGTTGGGACATCGCCCAGGCGGCGCAGCGTCTTGCAGCCCGAGTCTCCAGCGGCGAGATCAATGCCTCCCAGATCGACGAGACGTTGCTGGGTCGTGAGGTATGCCTGGCTGACGCGCCCGATGTGGACCTGTGTATCCGCACCAGCGGCGAACAGCGGCTATCCAACTTCCTGCTCTGGCAGATGGCCTATGCCGAGCTGTATTTCTCTCCCCTGCTTTGGCCGGACTTCGGCGCCGATGCGCTCGATAAGGCGTTCGCCGACTTCGCACGTCGCCAGCGTCGTTTCGGCATGACCCACGAGCAAATCGAGGCCCAGGGTGCTTAAGCAACGTATTCTGACTGCCGCCATCCTGGTGCCTCTGGCCCTTGGCGGGCTATTCCTGCTCGAGGGTGGGGCATTCGCTCTGTTTACCGGCGTGGTGGTGTTACTCGCTGGCTGGGAGTGGACCAATCTTGCTGGCTTGACGCAGCTTGGCGCGCGGCTCATGGCAAGTGCAGTACTTGGCCTGGCCATGGGGCTCTTGTGGCTAGGAGGGGGCGAGCAGGCTACCGCTCTGCTGTGGGTCGGTGCCGCCATCTGGCTTGCCAACCTCTTCTGGGTGACTCACTACCCCGAGCGACAGACCCAATGGGCCACGACAGGCCGTCGCCTCATCATGGGGCTGCTGGTGTTGTTGCCCTGCTGGGCGGGCTTCAACAGTCTGCGGGCAAGTGGCGCCGAGTGGCTGCTCTTCGTGCTGTTGCTGGTGTGGCTCGCCGATACTGGCGCCTACTTCACCGGCCGTGCCTTCGGGAAACGCAAGCTTGCCCCCGCCGTCAGTCCCGGCAAGACATGGGAAGGCGTCGCCGGTGGCGTCGTCGCCACGCTGGCGCTGGCACTAGGCTTCGCCGTCTGGCTGTCACTCGATATTGGCGCGACCCTGGGTCTGCTGATGGCGACCGTGCTGGTTACGCTGGTGTCGGTGCTGGGTGATTTGTTCGAGAGCATGTTGAAGCGGACCCGCGGCATCAAGGATTCTGGCGTGTTGTTGCCCGGCCACGGCGGCGTGCTGGATCGCATCGACAGTCTGACGGCTGCGATCCCGATCTTCGCCCTGCTGCGGGTGTGGTTATGAGCCTTTCCTCTACCGCGACCTCGACCACCGCGTCCCGCCCTCAGCGCGTCACTGTGCTGGGGGCGACCGGCTCGATTGGCACCAGCACCCTCGATGTGATCGCCCGCCATCCCGAGCGCTATCAGGTGCATGCGTTGACCGCTCAACGCTCGAAGGAAGCACTGCTGGCGCTGTGCCTGACGCACCGTCCGTTGCAGGCCGTGATTGGCAGCGAAGACGATGCCGTGTGGCTACGCGCCAGATTGGCGGAAGCCGGTCTGGCCACCGACGTGCGCGCCGGTGAGGCAGCACTGAGCGAGGTCGCCGACGCCGGCGAGGTCGATGTGGTCATGGCAGCCATCGTCGGTGCCGCCGGCCTGGTGCCGACGCTTGCCGCCGTGCGCGCCGGTAAGCGTGTGCTGCTGGCCAACAAGGAAGCGCTGGTGATGAGCGGCGGTCTCTTCATGGATGCAGTGGAGCGCCATGGCGCCGTGCTGCTGCCGATCGATTCCGAACATAATGCCATCTATCAGTGTCTACCTTCGAAGCACCGTGGCGGCCTTGATCGCATCGGCGTCAGCCAGCTTTTACTGACTGCCTCGGGCGGGCCCTTTCTGGGCTGGTCGGCAGATGATTTGGCGAGTGTCACCCCCGAGCAGGCCTGTGCCCACCCTAACTGGTCGATGGGGCGCAAGATCTCGGTGGATAGCGCGACCCTGATGAACAAGGGGCTCGAGTTGATTGAGGCCTGCTGGCTCTTCGATGCCGCCCCCGAGCAGATCCAGGTGGTGGTGCATCCGCAGAGTGTCATTCATTCGATGGCGGCCTACCTCGACGGCTCGGTGCTGGCGCAGCTCGGTAATCCGGATATGCGCACCCCGATCGCCTATGGCCTGTCCTGGCCGGAGCGCATCGACGCAGGCGTCGCCCCCCTTGATCTGTTTCAGGTCGCAAGGCTTGATTTCGAGGCACCCGACGAGGCGGCCTTTCCTTGCCTGCGACTGGCCGGTGAGGCGCAGGCGGCAGGGGGCAGTGCGCCTGCGCTGCTCAACGCTGCCAATGAAGTGGCCGTGGAAGCTTTCCTCGCGGGGCGGTTATCCTTCCCGGGCATTGCCGAGCTCAACGAAGCCGTGCTGTCTGCCTGCCCGCCGTCGGCGGCCGATGAACTCGAGGGGATTCTCGCCGAGGATGCCCGTGGTCGCCGGGCGGCTCGTCACCATCTGGAACGCTATGGCCGGGAGTAAATTGCGATGAGCGTGATACAGAATGTGCTGGCGGTGATCGTGGTTCTCGGACTACTGATCACCTTCCATGAGTTTGGCCACTTCTGGGTGGCCAGACGCTGTGGCGTCAAGGTATTGCGCTTCTCGGTCGGCTTCGGCAAACCGCTTTGGTCGCGTATCGACCGCCATGGCACGGAATTCGCTGTCGCCGCGATCCCGCTGGGCGGCTATGTCAAGATGCTCGATGAGCGGGAGGGGCCTGTCGACCCCGCTGAAGCGCACCTGGCCTTCAATCGCAAGTCGGTATGGGCGCGGATCGCCGTGGTCGCCGCCGGGCCGCTGGCCAACTTCCTGCTGGCGATCGTCGCCTACTGGCTGTTGTTCGTGATCGGCATCACCACCGTCGCGCCGGTTGTCGGCAATGTGGCCCCGGATTCGCCGGCCGCCCGCGGTGGTCTGTCGTCTGGCCAGGAAATCGTGGCCGTGCAGGGCGAATCGGTACGTTCCTGGGAAGATATCAATCTGAAGCTGGTCGCGGCGATTGGCGATAGTGGCGCGATCAGCATGATGTCGCGCACTGACGGTGCCACGGCGACCCGAGAGCACCAGCTCCCCGTGGAAGACTGGCTGGTCGGTCAAGACCCACCGCGGCCGCTGGCGACCCTGGGTCTGACACCATGGCGGCCTTCAATGCCCGCGGTGCTTGGCCAGGTGCTCGACGGTGAGGCCGCGGCCAGCGCTGGCCTGCAGGCAGGCGATCGTATTCTCGCTGTCGAGGGCACGCCGATCGATGGCTGGATGGCCTTCGTCGAGCAGGTCCGGGCAAGCCCAGGCGAAGCGCTTACGCTTGATATCGAACGTGGTGGTGAACGTCAGACGCTGACGCTGACCCCGGGGTCGACCACCCGGGATGATGGCCAGGCCATCGGCTACATCGGCGCTGGCGTCGCCAGTGCCGAATGGCCGGCCGAGTACCAGCGCGAGATTCATTACGGCCCGCTTGAAGCCATCGGCCAGTCACTGAACAAGACGGCCGAAATGTCGGCATTGACCCTGGATGCGATGCGCAAGATGCTGGTCGGATTGATCTCGCCGTCGAATCTTTCGGGGCCGATCACGATTGCCCGTATCGCCGGCGATACGGCACGTACCGGCGTAGAGAGTTTTATCGGCTTTCTGGCCTATCTGTCGATCAGCCTCGGGATTCTCAATCTGCTACCCATCCCGGTGCTCGACGGGGGGCATCTGGTCTATTACCTCATCGAGGCGGTACGGGGGCGCCCCGTTTCCGAGCAGGCACAGGCGGTGGGCTTCAAGATCGGCCTGGCGCTGGTAGGTAGCTTGATGCTGATGGCGATGTACTTCGACCTGATGCGGCTCTGGTAGCTGCATGAGAGCGGTCCGCCCCGGCCGGGTCCTGGCCTTGTCAGTGGACCGAACAAATGTATAAGGTGCTCGTTTGACAAGCGGGCAGACCAACGCGAGCGAACCGACTGCATGAAACTCAAGATTCTAGGCGTTGCGGCGCTGTTGCTGTCTGGCGCCCCAGTGGCGCTGGCCG
This sequence comes from Halomonas salinarum, assembly GCF_012062845.1. Classification (GTDB taxonomy): domain Bacteria; phylum Pseudomonadota; class Gammaproteobacteria; order Pseudomonadales; family Halomonadaceae; genus Onishia; species Onishia salinarum. The sequence goes on along the minus strand of NZ_WWNB01000006.1, from coordinate 74,066 downwards.
ATGCGTTTACCGTTTCCGATATCCGTGTGGAGGGCCTCAAGCGGGTCTCCGCGGCTTCCGTCTTCAATGCCTTCCCGGTCAGTGCCCGCGATGCCGTCGACGAGCGCGAGTTGGCTGAGGCAGCCAAGGCATTGTTCGCGACCGGTCTCTTCGAGGACGTGCGCCTGGCCCGTGAGGGCGATGTACTGGTGGTGCAGGTCGACGAGCGCCCCTTCATCACCGATCTGCAAATCACCGGCAACTCCCAGATTTCCGAAGAGGAGTTGCGCAAGGGGCTGCGTGAGGCGGGCCTGGCCGAGGGCCAGGCGCTGCAGCGCTCGACGCTTGATGAGGTGCAGCGCGAACTCGAGGGGCTCTATCATGGCCAGGGCCGCTACAGTGCCCGCCTCGATGTCGACGTCGAGGAAATCGATGCCAGCCGGGTGCGGGTCACGGTCGATATCGACGAAGGCGCCGTGGCCAAGATTCGTCAGATCAACGTGGTCGGCAATCAGGCCTTCGGTGACGACACCCTGCGCGATGTCTTCGAGCTTAAAGACCGGCCCAGCTGGTTCTTCGGCTGGTTCTCAAGCGATGAGTATTCTCGCCAGCAGCTCTCCGGTGACCTGGAACGGCTGCGTTCCTGGTATCTGGACCGTGGCTACGTCAACTTCGCGATCACCTCGACCCAGGTATCGATCAGCCCCGACAAGTCGCGCATTTTCGTTACCATCAATGTCGAGGAAGGCAAGCAGTATCGTCTGGGCGACATCAGCTTCGCGGGCGATATCAAGATTTCGCCTTCCGAAGCCCGCAACCTCGTTGAAGCCACGCCCGGTGAGATCTTCTCGCGCAGCGATATCACCGCCTCCTCCGAGGCACTGCGCTCGCGCCTCGGCGCCGAGGGCTACGCCTTTGCAAGCGTCGAGGGCGTGCCGGAAATTACCGCCGATGGCGAGCGGGTCGATGTCACCTTCCAGATTGACCCCGGCCGTCGCGCCTATGTGCGCCGCGTCGACTTCGTCGGCAACACCACCACCATGGATGAAGTGTTGCGCCGCGAGATGATCCAGATGGAGGGCGCCCCGGCCTCCACCGAGCAGATCAGCCAGTCGCGTCAGCGACTCGAGCGTCTGGGCTTCTTCAAGCAGGTCGATGTGGAAACGCGTCCGGTGGCCGGCGAGCCCGATCAGCTGGATGTGACCTATAACGTTGAGGAGCAGCCCTCAGGCTCGGTCTCGGCGAGCATTGGCTTCTCCCAGAGCGATGGCTTCATCTACGGTGCCTCGCTGTCCCAGAAAAATTTCCTGGGTACCGGTAACCGGGTCAACATCGGGGCTCAGAAGGGCGATACCTATACCAGCCTCAACTTTGGTTTCACCGATCCCTACTGGACCCTGGACGGTATCTCGCGCGGGTATAACCTTTACTATCGCAAGACGGACTACGAAGACTCCGACATCTCGACCTATTCCACCGACTCGCTCGGTGCCAGTATCAACTTCGGTTATCCGGTTGATGAGTTCACCCGACTCAACTTCGGGGGCGGTGTCGAGCAGCTCGAGGTCCAGACCTATCGAGATACATCCTCGGAGATCGTTCAGTACGTCGATGAGCAGGGCGAGAGCGCCGACAGTCTGAAGCTGACGGCCAGCTGGACCCGCAACAAGCTCAACCGCGGCGTGATGCCCACCGCCGGAAGCTATCAGCGAGTCTCGCTTGATACCGCAGCGCCGGGCAGCGATGCCGTCTATTACAAGCTGCGCTACAAGGGGCAGCGAATCTTTGAGTTTAACGACGCCTGGTCATTGAAGTTCGGCACCAACCTTGGTTATGCCGATACGCCTGATGACGAGCCCTATCCGTTCTACGAGAACTTCCTGACCGGTGGCCTTGGCTCGGTGCGCGGCTTTACCGGCAGCACCCTCGGGCCATCCACCACGCCCCGCGGCAACGGCGATGACCAGACCCTGGGCGGTAACGTGCTGGTCAGCGGTACCGCGGAGGTGCTGTTCCCGACGCCCTTCGTCGAGGATCAGCGCAGTGTGCAGTCCTCTCTGTTTATTGATGGCGGCAACACCTTCCTCACTGAATGCTACGCCGTTAAGCCTGATGATAGGCCCTCTGACTGCAGCTCGGGTGTCGATCTGGGTGATCTGCGTTACAGTGTGGGCTTGGGCCTTTCCTGGTTGACGCCGGTAGGGCCGCTGACCTTCAGCGTGGCTGAGCCAGTGAACGATCAGACGGGCGACGATACCCAGTTTTTCCAATTCTCACTGGGCCAGACGTTCTAGGCTTATTGCCGGATGCCAGACCATCGATTTCAAGGAGTGTGACAAGATGCGCAAGTTGACCGGAGCCCTGTGTCTCGGCCTGTTCGCGGCCCTGAGTACGCCCGCCCTGGCCACTGATGTCGCCGTGCTGGATTGGCGCCAAGCCCTGCTGAAGAGCGATGATGCCCAGCAGTCAATGAGTGAACTGGAAGACCGGATCGGTGGTCAGCAGCAGGAAGCCAAGGCGCTGGGCCAGGAAGTTCAGCAGCTTCAGCAGCGTCTGCAGCGCGACGGGGCCACGATGTCCGAGTCGCAGCGCCAGGAAGCCATGCAGGAACTCCAGGAAAAGGGCGGCCGTTTTCAGCAGTTGCGCCGTCAAGTGACGCAGGCGCGTCAGCAGTCTGAGCAAGAGTTCATGCAGCAGGCTCAGCCGAGGCTCGAGAGCGCCGTGGACCAGGTCGTCGATCGTTACGACATCGAGGTGCTGGTGGATCGCAATGGGGTAATTCATGCCAATGGCGAGCTTCTCGATGTGACCGAAGACGTTACCGAGATTCTCAATTCGTCCAACTGAGGCCGACAGCCTGCCCAGGCATGCTGTCCGCGATGATCCGCGTCCATGACAATCGCTCCACTTCCCACGTTTACTCTCGACGAGCTCGCCGAGCGCCTCAATGCTCGTGTGATCGGCGATGGCCGTCGCACCGTCAGTGGGTTGGCGACGCTCAGCGATGCCGGCCCTCAGGAACTGACGTTCCTCGCTAATCGGGCCTACCTGAAATACCTGCCCAAAACGCGGGCAGCGGCGGTGCTTCTGCACCCGGATCATGCCGAGGAAAGCCCGACTGCCTGCCTTGCGCTCGAGAATCCCTACCTGGGCTATGCCGAGCTGTCTCGGCTGTTTGATCCCTTGGCCGCGAGACATCGGCCGGGGGTTCACGCCTCGGCTGTCGTTGCGCCCACCGCAACACTCGGCAGCAATGTCGAAATCGGCCCGCAGGCGGTCATCGAGGATGGCGTGGTGATCGGTGATGATGTGGCCATCGGGCCGGGCAGCGTGGTCGGGGCCGATAGCGTGGTCGGTGCCGGTTCACGCCTGCATGCGCATGTCAGTGTCTGTCATGGGGTGGTGCTTGGTGAGCGGGTCGTGCTCAACAGCCATTGCGTGATTGGCGGTGATGGCTTCGGCTTCGCCCACGATGGTAGCCGCTGGCACAAGATCGCCCAGCTAGGGGGCGTGGTGCTCGGTGATGACGTGGAGGTTGGCAGCTGCTCGAGCATTGACCGCGGCGCATTGGGCGATACCGTTATCGGTAACAACGTCAAGATCGATAGTCAGGTGCAGATCGCTCATAATGTGCAGATCGGTGACCACAGCGCCCTTGCTGGCTGTGTGGGTATCGCCGGCTCCACCAGGGTGGGACGTCATTGCATGCTCGGTGGCGGTGTCGGTCTGTCCGGTCACCTGACCCTCTGTGATGGTGTACAAGTCACCGGCATGAGCCTGGTCACCAATTCGATCCACGAGCCCGGCGTTTACTCTTCTGGCACTGGTTCGATGCCCAACGCCCTGTGGCGCAAGAATGCGGTACGCTTCAAACAGCTGGATGCGCTCGCCAAACGGGTGACTCGCCTGGAAAAGCAATAGCCAGGTGGTGAGACGCCCGCACGGGAACGTCCACCATCCCAACCTAATCATGGCGGCGGCCCTGCCGCCCCAACATGCTCGCCTTCGGCCGAGCATTTTGTCATTTCAGAGGTCGTATCGATGGTAATGGACATCAACGAGATCCGTGAGTATCTCCCTCACCGCTACCCCTTTCTGCTGGTCGACCGGGTCATGGAACTCGAGCAGGGTGCACGTATCGTGGCCAATAAGAATGTGAGCATCAACGAGCCGTTCTTCAATGGTCACTTCCCGCACCATCCGATCATGCCGGGGGTGCTGGTCATCGAGGCGCTGGCCCAGGCGTGTGGCATCCTCGGTTTCAAGACGGTCAACAAGTTACCCGCCGATGGCTATGTCTATTATCTCGTCGGCAGCGATAACGTCCGCTTCAAACGCCCGGTAATGCCTGGCGATCAGCTGCGTCTCGAGGCGAATGTGATTCGCACGAAACGGGGTATCTGGAAATTCCAGTGCATCGCAAGCGTTGAAGGTGAGGTGGCCTGCGAGGCCGAGATCATTTGTGCCGAGAGGAAGGTCGCTTGATACATCCCACTGCTATCGTTGATCCAAAAGCGCGCCTTGCCGAGGATGTCGAGGTCGGCCCATTCAGCGTGATTGGTCCTGACGTCGAGATCGGCGCCGGAAGCGTGATTGGGCCGCATGTGGTGGTCAAGGGGCCGACGGTGCTCGGTGAGCGCACGCGCATCTTCCAGTTCGCCTCGGTCGGCGAGGATTGCCAGGACAAGAAGTACGCCGGTGAGCCGACGCGCCTGGTGATGGGCGACGACAACGTCATTCGCGAGGGCGTCACCCTGCATCGCGGCACCGTTCAGGACCGCGGCGAGACCACCATCGGCAGCCGCAACCTGCTCATGGCCTATGTCCATGTCGGGCACGACTGTGTGGTCGGCAACGACTGCATCCTGGCCAATCAGGTGACACTTGCCGGCCATGTCACCCTTGGTGATGCCGCCATCATCGGTGGGCTGTCGGCGATCCACCAGTTCTGTCACTTCGGCACTCAGGCCATGGCCGGTGGTGGCTCGATCATCACCAAGGACACCCCGGCCTACGTGATGATCAACGGCAATCCGGCGCAGCCCCATGGCCTCAACCTGGTGGGCCTCAAGCGCCGTGGCTTCTCCCGGGAGGCGATCAAGGCCCTCACCGAGTCTTACAAGAAGGTCTACCGCCAGGGACTGACTGTCGACCAGGCGCTCGCCGAGATCGAGGCCGAGTACGCGCTACCGGAGACACAAGTCTTCGTCGATTCGATTCGCGCCTCAACTCGCGGCATTCTGCGCTAGGCCATGACAGATGTCTCTCGCGCGTCGCGCCCGCTGCGGGTCTATCTGGTTGCCGGTGAGTTGTCCGGTGATATCCTCGGCGCTGGCCTGATGCAGGCGCTGCGCGCGCGGCTGGGCGATGTTGAGTTTCGCGGTATCGGCGGTCCGCGGATGCTCGCCCAGGACATCGATAGTCTCTACCCGCTGGAGACACTGTCGGTGATGGGGCTGGTCGAGGTGGTCAAGCACCTGCCCGAGCTGATCAAGGTCCGCCGCACACTCAGGCGTGATGCCCTCGCCTGGGCGCCGGATATCATGATCGGCATCGATGCGCCGGACTTCACGCTGGGCCTCGAGCGTCAGTTGCGTGAATCAGGCCTGACCACCGCCCACTACGTCAGTCCTTCCGTGTGGGCCTGGCGCCAGGGACGAGTGAAGGGCATTGCCAAGTCGGTAGATGCGATCCTCACCTTCCTGCCCTTCGAGGCCGCCTTCTACGAGCAGCATGGCGTGCCGGTGGCGTTTGTCGGTCATCCCCTGGCCGATGAGTTGCCGCTTGAAAACGATCGCGCGGGTACCCGAAAGGCGCTGGGCCTTGCTAAGGCGGGGGAAGTGTTGGCCCTGCTGCCCGGCTCTCGGGCCAACGAGATCCGTTTTCTGGGCACGACCTTTCTGGATGCCGCCGAGCGTCTCTGCAAAGCGCGCCCCGGTCTTGCGGTGGTGATTCCCGCGGCGACGCCGGCACGGCGGACAGAGCTCGAGGCCCTACTGGTCGACTATCCGGCGCTCAAGGAGCGAGTAACGCTCCTCGATGGTCAGGCACGGGAGGCGATGGTCGCGGCGGATGCCGTGCTGCTGGCTTCGGGCACGGCGGCATTGGAAGCGATGCTCTGTCATCGCGCGATGCTGGTGGCCTACAAGATGGCGCCGGCCACCCATTGGCTCGCCAAGCGCCTGGTCAAGACCGACTGGATCTCGCTACCCAACCTGATCGCCCGTGAGACACTGGTGCCGGAGCTGATTCAGGACGCCGCTAACGCCGAGGCGATCGCCGAGGAGCTTACGGGCATGCTCGACGATGGCCCCGGACGCCAGGCGTTGGAAGCCCGCTTCGCGGCCATGCACGAAGGCTTGCAGCGCGGCGCCAGTGAACGTGCCGCCGCGGCCATCGAGGCGTTGATCGCCAGGCAGGCGTTGCCGGCAAGCATGGCGCCTGAGGCCGGTGGTGCGGCAAGCCCCGCTGGCAAGCGAGCCTTGGAGCAAGAAGGGGATGGCCACCGTCATGGCGACGCATCATCCCGTTCGGGAGAGAAGCCATGAGCGCCAAGACGCTTCCGCCACTTCATGTCGATTACCGGGGCGAGCGTCTGGCCGGCGTCGATGAGGTCGGCCGTGGCCCGCTGGTGGGGTCGGTGGTGGCGGCGGCGGTGATCCTCGATCCCGCGCGGCCGATCGAGGGACTCAATGATTCCAAGGCGCTGACGGCGCGACGGCGCGAGGCACTGGACCGCGAGATTCGCGACAAGGCCCTGGCGTTCTGTGTGGCCGAGGCGTCGCCGCTGGAAGTCGATCGCCTCAACATCTACCATGCCACCCATCTGGCGATGCGGCGCGCCATCGATGGCCTGGTACCCGAGGCCGAGTACCTGCTGGTGGACGGTAATCGTCTGCCGGGGCATCACCTGCCCGGCCAGGCCGTGGTCAAGGGCGATTCGCGCCATCCGGCGATCGCCGCTGCCTCGATACTGGCCAAGGTCGCACGGGATGCGCAGATGGTGTCGCTGGACGCCCTGCATCCCGATTATGGCTTCGCCCGCCACAAGGGCTATCCGACCAAGGAGCATCTGGCGGCGCTTTCGCGCCTGGGGCCACTGCCTGACCATCGGCGCTCATTCGCGCCGGTCAAGAAGCAACTGGACCTGCTCTAGCCTCCAGCCGCTGCCGTTGCGGCCTTCGTTCACCGGGCCGCCGGATCGCCGGGCCGCCGGATCGCCGCCGCCGATATTGCCCGTCGACACCGCTCTCGACACAGACAAGCCACGAGTTCGCCATGACCCCTTCCTTTGTTCACCTTCGCGTGCATACCGAGTATTCCCTCGTCGACGGCCTGTTGCGGCTCAAGCCGCTGGTCAAGCAGACAGCACAGGCGGGCATGCCGGCCCTGGCGATGACCGACGAGGCCAACCTGTTCGGCCTGGTGAAGGGCTATCGGGCTGCCCAGGGCGCCGGGCTCAAGCCGATCATCGGTGCCGACCTGTGGCTCGATAATCCACATGATGACGTCCACCCCTACCGGCTGACCCTGCTGGCCATGGACAGCGAGGGCTATCGTAACCTTACCGAGCTGATTTCGCGGGGCTGGATGGAAGGGCAGCGCCAGGGGCGGGCCATCCTCGACAAGGCCTGGGTCTTCGCCCAGAGCGAGGGATTGATTGCGCTGTCCGGCGGTCGCGACGGCGAGATCGGTCGTCATCTGCTGAGCGAACACGGCGACACGGCACGCAGCCTGCTCGAGGAGTGGAATCAGTATTTCCCGGGGCGTTTCTATCTCGAGCTCAATCGTACCCAGCGCCCCTTCGACGAGGAATGCCTGCACCTGTCGGTCGAGCTTGCCAGCGAGACCCATACGCCGGTGGTCGCTACCAACGATGTGCGTTTCCTGGCGCGTGAGGATTTCTGGGCGCACGAGACGCGCGTGGCCATCGGTGAGGGCAAGGCCCTCGACGACCCGCGCCGCGAGCGTCGCTACAGCGAAGAGCAGTACCTGAAGACGCCTGCCGAGATGGCCGAGCTGTTCGCGGACATTCCCGAAGCGCTCGAGAACAGTGTGATGATCGCGGCGCGCTGCAACGTCGACGTCCGCCTGGGCGAGATATTCCTGCCCGAGTTCGAAATCCCCGAGGGCATGACCCAGGAGGAGTTCTTCCGCAAGATCTCCCACGACGGCCTCACCGAACGGCTCGACGCCCTCTATCCACGCGAGCGCTACCCGCGCGACGGCGCCGACTGGGCGCCCATCGAGCAGCGCTACCGGGAGCGGCTCGATTTCGAGCTCAACATCATCCTGCAGATGGGCTTCCCCGGTTACTTCCTGATCGTCATGGACTTCATTCAGTGGGCCAAGGATAACAAGGTGCCCGTGGGGCCGGGGCGTGGTTCCGGTGCCGGCTCGCTGGTGGCCTACGCCCAGAAGATCACCGATCTCGACCCCATCCAGTACGACCTGCTGTTCGAGCGCTTCCTGAACCCCGAGCGCGTCTCGATGCCCGACTTCGACGTCGACTTCTGCATGGAGAAACGCGATCGGGTGATCGATTATGTGGCCGAGCGCTACGGTCGCGATGCGGTCTCGCAGATCGTCACCTTCGGTACCATGGCCGCCAAGGCGGTGGTGCGCGACGTGGCCCGTGCCCAGGGCAAGCCTTACTCGCTGGGCGACAAGCTCTCCAAGCTGATCCCCTTCGAGGTCGGCATGACCCTCGAGAAGGCACACGAGCAGGAGGAGCCGCTGCGCGAGTACTTGGAGGCCGATGAAGAGGCTGCCGAGATCTGGGAGATGGCCCAGCGCCTCGAGGGCATTACCCGCGGCACCGGCAAGCACGCCGGTGGCGTGGTGATCGCGCCCACCAAGCTCACCGACTTCTCGCCGCTGCTGTGCGATGAAGACGGCAACGGCCTGGTGGTGCAGTTCGACAAGAACGACATCGAGGAGGCCGGGCTGGTCAAGTTCGACTTCCTGGGCCTGCGCACACTGACCATCATCGACTGGGCGTTGGAGATGGTCGACAAGGTGCGTGCCGTCGAGGGCCAGGGGCCGCTGGATATCGACACCATCCCGCTGGATGACGTGCCGACCTTCGACATGCTCAAGAAGGCCGAGACCACCGCGGTCTTCCAGCTCGAATCCCGTGGCATGAAAGAGCTGATCAAGCGACTGCTGCCGGATTCCCTCGAGGACATGATCGCCCTGGTGGCGCTGTTCCGTCCCGGCCCGCTGCAGTCGGGCATGGTCGATGACTTCATCAACCGCAAGCACGGCCGGGCCGAGATCTCCTACCCACACCCGGACTATCAGCACGAGCTCCTCAAGCCGGTACTCGGCCCCACCTATGGCATCATCCTCTATCAGGAGCAGGTGATGCAGATCGCCCAGGTGATGGCGGGCTACAGCCTGGGTCAGGCCGACATGCTGCGCCGCGCCATGGGCAAGAAGAAGCCTGAGGAGATGGCCAAGCAGCGCGCCGGCTTCATGGAAGGTTGCGCGGCCAACGGCATCGACAAGGATCTCGCCGGCAACATCTTCGACCTGGTGGAAAAATTCGCCGGCTATGGCTTCAACAAGTCGCACTCGGCGGCTTACGCGCTGGTGTCCTACCAGACCGCCTGGCTCAAGGCGCACTACCCGGGCCCCTTCATGGCGGCGGTGATGTCCACCGAGATGGACAATCTCGACAAGGTGGTGCCGCTGATCGAGGAATGCCGCCACCAGGGGCTGACCGTGACCCCGCCGGATGTCAACGTCGGCGGCTACAAGTTCACCGTCGATACCGAGGGGCGGGTGGTCTACGGCCTCGGCGCCATTCGTGGCGTCGGTGAGGGGCCGATCGGTGCGATCGTCGAGGCGCGCGACGAGGGCGGTGCCTTCAGCGACCTGTTCGACTTCTGTCGTCGGGTCGACCCCAAGCGCATGAACAAGCGCACGCTCGAGGCGCTGATTCGCTCCGGGGCGCTGGATAACCTGGGGGCGGCCCGCGCGGTACTGACGGCCTCCATGGAAGCCGCGCTCAAGGCGGCTTCCCAGAACCTGGCCAATCAGAACCAGGGCATGATGGACATGTTCGGCGAAGCGTTCAACGAGGAGGAAGCCGGTGATGTCTATGCCGACTACCGCCGCGTGCGCGACTGGACGGACAAGGAGCGTCTGGCCGGCGAAAAGGACACCCTGGGCCTCTACCTGACCGGGCATCCGATCGATGAATACGAGCAGGAGCTTTCCCGCTTCGTCTCGATCCGCATCAACGAACTCAAACCGTCCCGGGAGCCCCAGCGGGTGGCCGGCCTGGTGGTCGCGATGCGCACCATGAAGTCCAAGCGTGGCGACACCATGGCCTTCGTTACCCTCGATGATCGTACCGGGCGTATCGAGGCCTCGCTGTTTGGCGAGCTCTATGAACGCCTGCGCGGGCGGCTGGAGGCCGACCAGGTGATGATCGTCGAGGGCGAGGTCTCGAGTGACGATTATTCCGGTGGCCTGCGTCTGCGCGGCAAGGACGTGACGCCCATGGTCGAGGCGCGGGCCCGGTTTGGCCAGGCCGTGGAACTCGCCGTTGACGGCGCGGCTGCCAACGGGAAGCTGATCGACAGCCTGCGTGATAGCCTGACGCCCTACCGTGATGCCAACGGCCTGCCGGTGCGTCTCAAGTACCGCAATGCCGAGGCGTCCGGCTGGCTTGAGCTGGCCGACGAGTGGAAGGTGTCGCCTTCGGACGAACTGATGCTCGCCCTGCGAGATGTCCAGGGCCAGGATGGCGTGCGCCTCAAGTACCGGCGTTGACGCATCCCGCAAGATGGTCGCCGGTGGCAGGGCGAGGAGGCGCCTTGCGCCGGACAGACAAGCTGCGATAATGAGTGGCTATATCGTTGATCGTTCCTTTTTTATGTTTTCCGCGACAGCCGTGGCCTCCAGGCTGCCCCGATTGCTAACAAGCTGAAGCCTATGAACCCCAATTATCTGGATTTCGAACAGCCCATTGCCGAGTTGCAGGCGAAGATCGAGGAACTGCGGCTGGTCGGCAACGACAGCAAGATCAATATCAATGAAGAGGTGGCCAAGCTCCAGGAGAAGAGCAAGAAGCTCACCGAGTCGATCTTCAAGGATCTTTCGGCCTGGCAGGTGTCACAGCTGTCGCGTCATCCGCAGCGCCCCTACACCCTCGATTACCTCGAGCACGTTTTTACCGACTTCGACGAATTGCACGGCGATCGTCATTTCGCCGACGATGCGGCGCTGGTTGGCGGTGTGGCCCGTCTCGACGACAAGCCGGTAATGGTCATCGGTCATCAGAAGGGGCGTGACGTCAAGGAAAAGGTGCGTCGCAATTTCGGCATGCCGCGCCCTGAAGGTTATCGCAAGGCGTGCCGCCTGATGGAAATGGCCGAGCGCTTCAAGATGCCGGTGCTGACCTTTATCGATACGCCAGGCGCCTATCCGGGTATCGATGCCGAGGAGCGCGGCCAGTCCGAGGCCATCGCCTACAATCTCGCGGTGATGTCGCGGCTCAAGACGCCGATCATTTCCACCGTGGTCGGCGAGGGTGGTTCTGGCGGTGCGCTGGCGATAGGCGTTTGCGACGAGTTGCAGATGCTGCAGTACTCCACCTATTCGGTGATCTCGCCGGAAGGCTGCGCCTCCATTCTGTGGAAGAGTTCCGACCGCGCCTCTGAAGCCGCCCATGCCATGGGCATCACCGCCGAGCGGCTGCAGGAACTCGGCTTCGTCGATACCCTGATCAAGGAGCCGCTGGGGGGGGCGCATCGTCATCCTGTACAAGCCTCCGAGCGGATCAAGGCCTCGTTGATCGAGAGCCTCGATCGCCTGAACGGCCTGGATACCGATGCTCTCCTCGAGCGGCGCTATGAGCGCCTGATGAGCTACGGCGCCCCGGTCTGATCTCGTCAGGGGCCTTGCGGCGTGCGAAGCGGCGGTGGAACCCCCTATGGTCAATGACGTGCAAGCCTTGATTGATGACGCCCTGGCGGAGACCCCGCCGGGGCGTCGCGTTTGGGTGGCGCTTTCCGGCGGGCTCGACTCGAGCCTGCTGCTGACCCTGGCCGCCCGGGCAGCGCACCGTCATCCTCGCCCGCTTTACGCCCTGCACGTCGACCACGGCCTGCAGGACGCGTCATGCGCGTTTGTGGAACACTGCCGACGTCTCTGTGCACACCTTGGTGTGCCGTTGTTCATCGAACGGGTCTGCGTCGACGCGGCGAGCGGCCGGGGACTCGAGGCCGCCGCCCGTGAGGCGCGCTACGCGGCCTTTTCCTCGCGGCTTGGTTCGGGCGATACCCTTTGGCTCGCCCAGCATCGTCGCGACCAGGCCGAGACCTTCCTGCTGGCCGCCCTGCGGGGTAGCGGCGTGCGCGGGCTGGGGGCAATGCCCAGGGGCCGCGATTGGGCCGGCCTGTGCGTGGTTCGCCCGCTGCGTGATCTGTCTCGGGCGCAGCTCATGCGTGAGGCCGAGGCAATGGGGCTTGAGTGGGTCGAGGACCCGAGCAATCAGAATGAAGGGTTGGACCGTAATTTCCTGCGCCGGCAGGTGCTGCCACTGCTCGAGTCCCGCTGGTCAGCTGCCGAGGCGAGTCTGGCGAAGAGTGCCTCGCTCGCCGGCGAAGCGGATAGCCTTCTCGGTGAACTGGCGGCGCTGGATCTGGCCGCCTGCGGTGATACCCCTGACCGGTTAGCGCTGCCGGTGCTGCGCGCATTAAGCGCGCCGCGTCGGCGCCTGCTGATCCGCTATGCCTGCCAGCGCCTGGCATTGCCCACCCCGCCGGCAGGGCGTTTGTCGGCCCTCGATGAGCAGCTTACCGCCCAGCGTGATGCTCAGGTGCATGTGGCGTGGCCAGGCGCAGAGGCGCGCTGCTGGCGCGAGGTGCTTTATCTGCAGCCGCCAGCCGTTGACCTGCCGCTGGAGTGGCAGGCCGAGTGGGACGGACAGGCAGGGTTGGCATCACCGCTTGGGCAGCATGGAATGCGTCTTGAGGGGGGGAGCGGTTGCTATCAGGTGTGTCCACGCCAGGGTGGCGAGGTGCTACGGCTGGCCGGGCGAGGTCGGCGCGACCTCAAGCGCCTTCTGCAGGAAGCAGGCGTTCCGCCCTGGCAGCGCCAGGCGCTTCTGGTGGTGTGGGACGCAGACACGGTGGCGGCGGTGTTCGAGCCCCGAGCGCCTGCCGTGCTGGCGGCGTCACAGGGCTATTCGGCCAAGGCCTGGTCAGCCGAATAGCGTCGGGAGACGGCTAAAGGGATAGGCCTTAAAAGCGCCACCGGACGCCTCTGGCACCTAGGCGGTGACGGTGTCCAATGTCTCGATGGTAAGCGTAAAGCCTGCCGAGCGCTGGTATTCCTGCTCCTGCTCCAGATCATTGACCAGTAGCGCCTGCTCGGCGAGCTCGGGACTCAGCGACAGCGACAACTGCTCGCCATCGGCGGTGAGGCGAAAGTCGGTCGGGGGCTGCTCGGGGCGAGAGTGGTTGAGGATGACGGCCAGGCGCAGCAGTCTTGCCAGGCGACCCAGCGTCGGTCGAACCGAGGCGGGCAGTGCATCAAGCTCCTTGAGCGGAAACTTGCGACGGTGGGCGCGTACCAGGAAGGCCAGTGCCTGCTGCTCGGGGCGTGACAGTCCGGCAAGATCGGAGTGTGCCAGCAAGTAAGCACCGTGGCGATGGAACTGGCTGTGTGAGATGACAAGGCCGATTTCGTGCAGCTGGGCGGCCCAGTCGAGAAATTGGGCGTTGCTGGCGCTCAGCTGCCAGGCAGCCCCCACCTGTGACAGGCACTGACGGGCGCTGGCGGCGACCTGGTCGGCCTGACGCGGGTCGATCTGATAGCGCCGGCGCAGCCCCTCGAGGGTCTGCAGGCGCGAGTCCTCGGCGGTGTTACGGCCGATCATGTCATAGAGCACCCCTTCGCGCAGGGCGCCGTCGGAATAGCGCATCTGCTCGAGCCCAAAGGCCTCGAAGACCGCCGAGAGAATGGCGATACCGGCGGGAAAGACACTGGCGCGGTCTTCCTTGAGCCCGTCCATCGCGACCTTGTCGAGGCGCTTCATCTTGATCAGGCGCTTGCGCAGCGCGCTTAGCCCCTTGCGATCGATGATGCCTTCTGTGCCCTGGCCGCTGGCGGCCAGTACGGCGGCGGCGGCCTTGATGGTGCCGCTGGAACCGACCGGGTCGGCCCAGCCGAGTTCCTCGAAGGGGCGGCGAATGTTGGCAAGCTCAGACAAGGCGGCAAGCTCTGCCTTGCGGAAGCGTTTTTCGGTGATCTCGCCGTCGGCGAAGAAGCGCTTGGTGAAGGTCACGCAACCCATTTCGAGGCTCTCGAGCGCCAGGGGTTCGAAGTGCTCGCCAATAATGAACTCGGTCGAGCCGCCGCCGATGTCGACGATCAGGCGGCGGCCGTGCACTTCAGCAAGGGCATGGGCCGCGCCGAGATAGATCAGGCGAGCTTCCTCGCGCCCGGCGATGATCTCGATGTCTTGACCCAGCAGCGCCTCGGCACGCTCGATCAACACCTGGCTGTTGGTGGCGGCACGCAGCGCGTTGGTGCCGACCACCCGCAGCTGGGTGTTGGGCGTTTCCTCGAGAAAGGGCGCGAAGCGGGCCAGGCAATCCAGCGCGCGCTGCATGGCGTCTTCGGTCAGGGCACCTTCATCATCAAGACCGGCCCCCAGCTGGACTTTCTCGCCGAGCTTGGCAACGACTTGAAGCTGTCCGTCGACCTGATTGGCGACCAATAGATGAAAGCTGTTGGAGCCCAGATCGATAGCGGCCAGACGCTGGGGTGAGGCCGCGCTGTCTGGCGTATCGCCGAAGCCTGGATGGTTGCTCATGGGGGATCCCTTGGCGTTGCTTGGCCTCAAGGTTGCGTCTCGCTTCCGGGGTTGTCAATTGCTTACATGGCGGGTGATATCACGGGGGGCTTGCGTTTGCCGATTCGCTTGACTAACATCGAATCGTTCGCCTGTTCCGAATACTTCCCGACTGCTTCACGGTGACCGCCAACGGCATCTCACGCCGCGGTCAGACTCCAAGTCGTCAGTCAGCCCGCTGATTCCTCGCGATGACGCTTCGCCATCATGACTAGCTATTCAGGCGACACGAATACGGCTACATGAACAGCGCTTCCCTCTAGTTCGATATCGTCCCAGGCTTCCCCGCAAGCAACGGGCGGCTGATTATATATCGAGAGTGGATGATCCAGGGCTCTGAACGCACCACGCGGCGCATTGTTACCGCCTCCTGTCGTTTCCCGGCTTCGTTGCCACGCTGACACGAGCTATTTCTGATCAAACCGATGAATCTTACCGAACTCAAGCAAAAGACCGTGCCGGAACTGCTGGATATCGCCCAGGAAATGGGTATCGATAATCTGGCCCGTTCGCGCAAGCAGGACATCATCTTCGCCATCCTCAAGAAACACGCCAAGAGCGGCGAGGACATCCACGGAGATGGTGTGCTGGAGATTCTCCAGGATGGCTTCGGCTTTCTGCGCAGCGCTGACTCTTCCTACCTCGCCGGTCCCGATGACATCTATGTCTCGCCGTCCCAGATCCGTCGCTTCAACCTGCGCAAGGGTGACTCGATTGCCGGCAAGATTCGTCCGCCCAAGGAAGGAGAGCGTTACTTCGCCCTCTTGAAGGTCAGCGAGATCAACCTTGATCGGCCGGAGAACGCCAAGCACAAGATCCTGTTCGAGAACCTGACACCGCTGTTCCCTCAGGAACGCATGTTCATGGAAATCGGCAACGGGTCTACCGAGGATCTGACGTCGCGCATCATCGATCTGACGGCGCCCATCGGCAAGGGCCAACGCGGCCTGATCGTCTCGCCCCCCAAGGCGGGCAAGACGCTGATGCTGCAGAACATTGCCACCTCGATTACCCGCAATAACCCCGAGTGCCATCTGATTGTGCTGTTGATCGATGAGCGCCCCGAGGAAGTGACCGAGATGTCGCGCACCGTGCGCGGTGAGGTGGTGGCCTCGACCTTCGATGAGCCGCCGGCCCGCCACGTGCAGGTCGCGGAGATGGTCATCGAGAAGGCCAAGCGACTGGTCGAGCACAAGCGCGATGTGGTGATTCTGCTCGATTCCATCACCCGTCTGGCCCGGGCCTATAACACCGTGGTGCCGTCTTCCGGCAAGGTGTTGACCGGTGGTGTCGATGCTCACGCCCTCGAGAAGCCCAAGCGCTTCTTCGGCGCCGCGCGCAACATCGAGGAAGGCGGCAGCCTGACCATCCTCGCCACGGCGCTGGTCGATACCGGCTCCAAGATGGACGAGGTGATCTTCGAGGAGTTCAAGGGCACCGGTAACATGGAAGCCCATCTCGACCGCAAGCTTGCCGAGAAGCGCGTCTACCCGGCGATGAACATTCGTCGCTCGGGCACCCGCCGCGAGGACCTGATCGCCTCCGAGGATGAAATGCAGCGCATGTGGATCCTGCGCAAGCTGCTCAATCCGATGGATGATGTGGCGGCGACCGAGTTCTTGATCGATCGCCTGAAGGATTCCAAGACCAACCTCGAATTCTTCGAGGCCATGAAGCGGCGCTGATGCGAGTCTGCTGCACGTGACGATAGGGCGTTGAAAAATCGGCCGGTGTGCCGGCCCAGCCAGGCGGCACGCCAGCTTGCGTAGACGCCGCCACGCCGATGTGGTTCAGCGTACGCCACGATCTGTTAATGAGCCCGAGGGGCGGCATGCTATGCTGCCCTTTTTGTCGTTTTGGGAGCGCAAAAACCGCATGAAGTATAAGGACTTGCGTGAGTTCATCGCTGCCCTGGAGGCGCAAGGGGAGCTTCAGCGTGTGACGGCCGAGGTGGACCCCTACCTCGAGATCACCGAAATCTGTGACCGTACCCTCAAGGCCGGCGGGCCGGCGCTCCTGTTCGAGAACGTCAAGGGTCACGACATGCCGTTGCTCGGCAACCTGTTCGGCACGCCGCGCCGGGTGGCGCTGGGCATGGGGCAGGAATCGGTGACGGCGCTGCGCGAAGTCGGCAAGCTGCTGGCTTTCCTCAAGGAACCCGACCCGCCCAAGGGCTTTCGAGATGCCTGGGAGAAGCTGCCGATCTTCAAGCAGGTGATGAGCATGGGGCCCAAGGTGCTCCGCAAGGCGCCGGTGCAGGAGGTGGTGCTCGAAGGCGAGGCGGTCGATCTCGACCGTATTCCCATTCAGCACTGCTGGCCCGGTGATGCCGCACCGCTGGTCACCTGGGCGCTGGTCGTCACCAAGGGGCCCCACAAGGAGCGCCAGAATCTCGGCATCTATCGCCAGCAGAAACTCGGCAAGAATCGCCTGATCATGCGCTGGCTCTCGCATCGCGGCGGCGCGCTGGATTTCCAGGAGTGGCAGGCCGCCCATCCGGGCGAGCCCTTCCCGGTCGCGGTGGCGCTGGGCGCCGACCCGGCCACCATTCTCGGGGCGGTGACACCGGTGCCGGATACGCTCTCGGAGTATGCCTTTGCCGGGCTGCTGCGGGGTTCGCGCACCGAGCTCGTGAAGTGCGGCCATGCCGATCTTCAGGTGCCGGCCTCCAGCGAGATCATCCTCGAGGGCTTCATCTATCCCGATGACATGGCGCCCGAGGGCCCCTACGGCGATCACACCGGCTATTACAACGAGATCGAACATTTCCCGGTGTTCACCGTCGAGCGCATCACGCACCGCCGCGATCCCATCTATCACTCGACCTACACCGGTCGGCCGCCCGATGAGCCGGCGATCCTCGGCCTGGCTCTCAACGAGGTCTTCGTGCCGATCCTGCGCAAGCAGTTCCCGGAGATCGTCGATTTCTATCTGCCACCCGAAGGCTGTTCCTACCGCATGGCGGTAGTGACGATGAAGAAGCAGTACCCGGGGCATGCCAAGCGGGTGATGATGGGGGTATGGAGTTTTCTGCGCCAGTTCATGTACACCAAGTTTGTGGTGGTGCTCGATGACGATGTCGATGCGCGTAACTGGGAAGACGTGATATGGGCCATCACCACCCGCATGGACCCGGCGCGTGATACGGTGATGGTCGAAAATACGCCCATCGACTATCTGGACTTTGCCTCGCCCACCGCAGGACTTGGCTCCAAGATGGGCATGGACGCGACCAACAAGTGGCCCGGCGAGACCGATCGCGAGTGGGGCGAGCCGATCGTCATGGATGAAGCCGTCAAGACGCGGGTGGAGGATCGCTGGGCCGAGCTGGGAATCACCCTGCCGGTGGGCCCCGCTCCCCGCTCATGACTTACGCTCCTGACAACGCCCCACGCTCCTGACTTACGCTCCTGACCACGAGAGGCGCTTATGACCGCAAGGACTCTGACCTGCCAAGTGACGGCGGTGGAGGATCTCAATCCCGATGTTTTCCGGGTGCGCCTGGAAGGGCGTCCCGAGGCCATGGCGCATGCGCCGGGCCAGTACCTGGAGCTCGAGCTGGATGACGACACCTGGGTGCCGTTCTCGATCGCCAATGCGCATGCCGGTGATGGCGCCCTCGAGCTGCATATCCAGCATTGGCCCGAGCGCTCCAATTCGGCCCGCCTGCGCGAGCTCATGCAGCACGCCGCCCATTTGACCCTGCGCGTGCCGAGTGGCGATTGTGTGCTTGACCCCGACAGCCGCCGTCCTTTGCTGCTGGTGGCCGCCGGCACCGGCTTCGCTCAGATGAAGGCGATCATCGAGGCGGCGCTGCACGACGACCCCGAGCGCGAGATTGAGCTGTGGTGGGCGGCCAAGGAACGTCGCGAGTTCTATATGGAGAGCCAGGCGCGGGAGTGGGCCACCCGCTACCCGAACGTGAGCTTCCACGGGGTCAGCGAGCAGGGCATGAGCGACGACTTCGCGGCCCCGCATATCCAGGGGCATGTCGGTCGCATCGATGCGGCGCTGGGCGAGGTGCTGGACGATGTCGATGTCTCAGGCCATGACGTTTATCTGTCCGGCTCGCCGGGCATGGTTTACGCCTGCGTCGATGTGCTGGCCTCGCTGGGGCTCGAGCCTTCGCGGGTATTCTCCGATGTCTTCGCCTATGCGCCACGTGATCCGCTGGTGCCCACCGTGGGCAGCCTGGTAAGGGCCGGCGGGGCATGAGTGCGGCCCCGATCCTGATCACCGGTGGGGCTCAGCGGCTGGGGCGCCACTGTGCCGAACGGCTGATCGATGATGGCCATCCGGTGATTATCAGCTATCGTCGCGAGCGACCCGAACTCGAGGCCCTGCGTGCGAAGGGGATCGTGACCCTCTCGGCGGATTTCTCGAGCGAGGCGGGCATCCTCGACTTCATTGCGCGGCTCAAGGAGACGACGCCAAGGCTGCGGGCCATTGTCCACAACGCCAGCGACTGGGCCCCGGATAGTCGTGGCGATGAGGCGGGTGCCAACTTCGAGCGGTTGTTTCGAGTCCACATGCAGGCCCCTTATCTGATCAACCTGCATGCTCAGGCGCTGCTCGAGGCCGGTGATGAACCGCTTGCCGATATCGTGCACATGACCGACTTCGTGGCGGTCAAGGGCTCGAAGAAGCATGCGGCCTATGCGGCGACCAAGGCCGGGCTCGACAATCTGACGCTCTCGTTTGCTGCCATGTACGCGCCGCGTATCCAGGTCAACGGCATCGCGCCGGCGATGATCATGCTCAACGAAGGCGACGATGAGGCCTATGCCCAGAAGGCGCGGGCCAAGTCGGCGATGCAGATGATTCCCGGGCCTGGGGTGATCTACGATAGCCTCCGCTACCTGCTCGATAACCGCTTTGTCACCGGCGTGACCCTGCCGGTCGATGGCGGTCGGCACTTGCGCTAGACTCTGTCTAACCGCTGCTACTCATATTGCGAGGTGTCCATGGCAGAGCACGAACCGCACTTCAATGACGACTCGGGGTTTCTGAGCCTTTTTCTGGGTCTCGTCGTCGTGATTGGCATGGCCGCGTTGCCGGCAACCATCGGCTGGGTGCAGTATGTGGGTTAGGTTTGAGGCCAGTGGGTGGGGAAGGCTTCAGGGAAGGTCATTTTCCAGGCACTTGGTTTAGCTCTACACGCCCTGACAGGCTTGCCAAGCCAGTCAGGGCGTGTAGGATGATGTCAGGCACAAAGTGTGGTGTGACGTTCTTTTAATTCTCGACTTAAGTGTCGTCGCGCCAACCACCTAGCCATAAGACATGTTAGATCAGACATCGTTAACGACCGCCGGAGTCCCATGCCGCATATCTCGCTTGTATCCGCCACTTCTCGCTTCGCCCTCGCTGGCGACGTGCGGCGCGTGGGTGTTCGCAAGATCAATGGGGGATACGCTACCGGCGGCTGGCCCCGTTTCTGGAGCTATTGGTTTAGCGCCGGCGTGCCGGCAGCAGGGTCACACTGATCTTGCTGCGAGGTACGCCCCTTAAGGGTTGCCTCCGATGTCTTGAAACCCCCGGTCGGCAACCCGACCGGGGGTTTTCGTTAGTGGACTGTCTGCCATTCATATATCGGGCCATTGGCCCACGAGGAAGACACGCGATGTTCGACCGCAACCCAGCGTTTGCCATGACCCTCTCGCCCCGTTATCCGAGCGCGTATGGCTATTGGCGATTTAGCGACGCTCGGTCGGCACAACTCGCCACCTCCGACCGGCACACTCTTGGTGGCCACTCGACTCGACGCCAATCGCCTAGCCGGAGCCTTTCCCGATGAATGCCAGTCTTTCTCCCCTCGATACCCTTGCCGACGGTGCTGAACTCCATCACGCCGATAACAGTAAGCCTTCCACGCCCTCGCCGCAGGAGCCCGATTCTCAGGGCGAAACCGCGGCGGCCTTGACGGTTGAAGAGACCCCACTGCCGACGCCTGATGAACTGCGCAGCGATCTTCCGCTGTCGCCGATGCTTGCCAAGCGTGTCGAGGAGCAGCGTGAGGCGATTCGCGCCATTCTCGATGGCCGCGACGATCGCCTGCTGGTAGTGGTCGGGCCCTGCTCGATCCATGACCCCAGGTCGGCCCGCGAGTACGCTGAACACCTCGCCGCCTTGGCGCACCGGGTAGAGGATCGCC
Organism: Halomonas salinarum; assembly: GCF_012062845.1. Classification (GTDB taxonomy): domain Bacteria; phylum Pseudomonadota; class Gammaproteobacteria; order Pseudomonadales; family Halomonadaceae; genus Onishia; species Onishia salinarum. Next base: position 53,064 of record NZ_WWNB01000006.1, on the reverse strand, counting down.
TGCTGCTGGTGATGCGGGTCTATGTCGAGAAGCCGCGAACCACTGTGGGCTGGAAGGGGCTCGCCTACGACCCCGGCCTCGAAGGGGCCGATGACATGGCGACAGGCCTTGCCCAATCCCGCGCCTTGATGCGCGAGATCGTCGAACTGGGGCTACCGGTTGCCACCGAGCTCCTGCAGCCGATGGTCGCGCCCTATCTCGATGACCTGCTTGCCTGGACGGCCATTGGTGCCCGCACCACCGAATCGCAGATCCATCGTGAACTGGCCAGCGGCCTGGGCGCGGTGGTCGGCTTCAAGAACGGCACCGATGGCGGTATCCAGGTAGCCATCGATGCCATTCGGGCCAGTGCACATCCGCATCATCATCCAGGCATTGCCAGTGACGGCCGCCCCGTGATGCGCCGCACACCAGGCAACCCTCACACCCATGTGGTGCTGCGTGGCGGGCATGGTGAGCCTAACTTCCGGGCGCCCGAGGTCGCGGCGTGTCGCCGGGCGCTCAAGGAAGCCGGACTCGCGGCGCGACTCATGGTGGATTGCAGTCATGCCAACTCGCGAAAGGACCATCGGCGTCAGGGCGAGGTGTTGTTCGATGTGTTGGATCAGCGCCTGAATGGCGATAACGCACTTTTCGGCGTGATGCTCGAGAGCCATCTCCACGAGGGCAAGCAGCCGTTGAAGCCGGACGCCTTGCGTTATGGCGTCTCGATCACTGATGCCTGCCTCGGCTGGGAGACCACCGAGCATCTGCTGCTGACCGCGGCCGAGCGCCTGCGCAATGCATGAGCCGTCTCACCATCAGGATACCTCCTTGGACTTTCGCTTCGAGGCCCATGACCCCGAGGCCTACCGCCGCCAGTCGCGGCGGGCGTCCATTGCCATGGCGGCCCTGTTTCTTGTGCTGGGGCTGTGTTTTTCTCAGCTGCTGACCTGGGCGTTCGGCTCGAGTGTCTGGCTCAATGCGCTGGGCGTGCTGCTTGGCTTGTTGATCACCAGCGGCCTGATTGCGGTACTCAAGGAGCGCCCCTTCATGGCACAAGTGCGCTATGGCTGGCGTCTCAAGCAGTCCTTGTCACGGGTCAGCGCCCACCTGCCGGCGCTGCGTCGAGCTCTCGCCGACGATGACCCGGCGGCACTCGAGGTATTGAGCTTCTATTATCAAGGTATCGCGGAACTGTCCCATCTCGATGGCCGTTCTCTGGACGATGACGGCGAGCGCCTCGCCGAACGCCTGGCGATACAGCAGCGGCGCCGGGAGGCCGGTCTGCCTGAGCGCGTCCCCGGTTTCGACGAGCGTCGCCTCAAGCAGGCACTCGACCAGGGCTGATGCCTCGTCCTTTTTAGCCTGACCTTTACGATGTAGCCTTCAGATCTAGCCATCAGGTCGAGCCATAAGATCGAACACGCAGACACCACAACGCCGGGCCCAGGCCCGGCGTTGTCGTGTTCGATCGCCCGAAGAGAGAAGAGGCGCCGTCAGGCCTTGGTGGCGTAGGCGTAGAGCAGCGTTTCCTGAACGCTGATCGGGGCGCTGTCGCCGACCTCCTGCTTGATGTAGCTGCCATCGGATTGCAGAAGCCAGCTTTGGCAGTTGTCGACTAGATAGGTCTCTAGGTCCTTGCGCACCCGGGCGGCAATTTTCTTGTCGAGGAAGGGAAAGCAGGTCTCGACCCGGTGAAACATGTTGCGGGCCATGAAGTCGGCGCTTGAGCCCCAGACTTCCGGCTTGCCGCCGTTGTGGAAGTAGAAGACCCGTGTGTGCTCGAGGAAGCGTCCGATCACCGAGCGCACCCGGATATTATCGGAAATGCCGGGGATGCCCGGGCGCAGGCAGCACATGCCGCGGATGATCAGGTCGCATTCGACGCCGGCCTGGGAGGCGCGGTAGAGGGCGCGGATCAGCTGCGGCTCGGTCAGCGAGTTGCACTTGATGATCAGGTGGCCGCGCTTGCCCTTCTCGGCATGCTTGGCCTCGCGATCGATCATCTCGACCATCTTCGGATGCAGCGTGAAGGGGGCGTGCAGCAGCGTTTCGATCTTGCGCGCCTGCCCCATGCCAGACAGCTGCTGGAAAACCTTGTGCACGTCCTCGCACAGCGTTGGATTGGCCGTCAGCAGGCTGTAATCGGTGTAGAGCTTGGCGGTCTTTGAGTGATAGTTGCCGGTGCCCAGGTGCGCGTAGTAGCGAAGATCGCCCTTTTCGCGGCGCACGATGTGGATCATCTTGGCGTGGGTCTTGTAGGCCATCACGCCGTAGATGACGATGGCGCCGGCTTCCTGCAGTCGCGAGGCAAGCGTCAGGTTGTCGGCTTCATCAAAGCGGGCGCGCAATTCGATCACCACCGTGACTTCCTTGCCGTTGCGCGCTGCTTCGACCAGGGCGCTGACGATCGGCGAGTCGGCACCGGTGCGATAAAGCGTCTGCTTGATGGCAAGCACCGCCGAGTCTCGAGCGGCCTCGGCGAGCAGGTCCTCGATCGGCTTGAAGGACTGGAAAGGGTGGTGCAGCAGGATGTCCTGATCACGGATGGCATCGAACAGGCTACCGCTCTTGTTCAAGGGCTTGGGCAGGCCTGGCGTGAAGGGGCGATAGCTTAGTTCGGGGCGGTCGACGTCGCCGAGCACCGCCATCATGCGCGTCAGGTTGACGGGGCCGTTGACCCGGTAGAGATCGCTTTCCTCGAGCTCGAACTGCTTGATCAGGAAGGCAGCCAGGTCATCGGGGCAGTTGTCGGCGACTTCCAGGCGCACGCCACTGCCGTAGCGTCTGGCCAACAGTTCGCCACGCAGCGCGGTGGCGAGATCCGAGACTTCCTCGGGATCGACGGCCAGGTCGGCATTGCGTGTCAGGCGAAACTGGTAGCAGCCGCGCACCTTCATGCCCGGGAAGACCTCCTGGGCATGGGCGTGGATCATCGAGGACAGGAATACATATTCGTCGAACCCTTCTGCACAGAGTCCATCAGGCAGGGCAATCACCCGTGGCAGCGAGCGCGGGGCCGGCAGAATGGCGAGGCCCCCCTCGCGTCCGAAGGCATCCTTGCCCTCCAGCTCGACGATGAAATTGAGGCTCTTGTTGACCAGTCGCGGGAAGGGGTGAGAGGGGTCCAGCCCGATCGGACTGATCACCGGCACGATCTCCTCATCGAAGTAGTCCTGCACCCAGTTGGCCTGCGCTTCATTCCAGTCGCTGCGGCGGCGAAAGCGCAGGCCCTTTTCTTCCAGCGCCGGGATCAGCTGCTCATTGAGTATCTGGTACTGGCGTTCGACCTGGGTATGGGCGACCTGGCTGATCTCGTCGAGGATCGAGCGCGGCAGGCGGCCGTCGGCACCGGTATCGTCGTTACCGAGCATCAGCTGATGCTTGAGGCCGGCGACACGAATCTCGAAGAACTCATCCATATTGGACGAGAAGATCAACAGAAACATGACCCGGTTGAGCAGCGGATGCGAGGTGTCGAGCGCCTGTTCGAGCACCCGGATGTTGAACTGCAGATGCGACAGCTCGCGGTTGAAGTACAGACGCGGATCACTGAGGTCGGCCTCGGGGTCCGGTACCACCTTGGCCTGGATGCCGGTGCGGGTCCGGTTGACGCGCAGCGGTGGGGCTTCGGCAGGGCCGGCCTCGTCGATCGCTGCCTCCGGTAGCGAGCTGCCGGTGTCAGGGGTGCGAGAGTCTTCCATCTTGCCTCCGGGAAGCCATGGAAGGGCGCTCGAGCCCTTCCGGTGATTAAGTGAGCAGTCTTGCCGCGCGTTTGGCGAAGTAGGTCAGAATGGCGTCGGCACCGGCACGCTTGAAGCACATCAGTGACTCAAGAATGACCTGGTCCTCTTCGAGCCAGCCCTTCTCGAAGGCCGCCATGTGCATGGCGTATTCGCCGCTGACCTGGTAGGCATAGGTCGGCACGCGCAGCTCATCCTTGACCCGCCGTACCACGTCCAGATAAGGCATGCCGGGCTTGATCATGACCATATCGGCACCTTCAGCGAGATCCAGGGCGACCTCGTGGAGCGCCTCGTCGCTGTTGGCGGGGTCCATCTGGTAGCTGGTCTTGTCGGCCTTGCCAAGATTGCTCGCCGACCCCACCGCATCGCGGAAGGGGCCGTAATAACGCGAGGCATACTTGGCGCTGTAGGCCATGATACGGGTGTTATGTAGCCGTTCCTGTTCAAGCACTTTACGGATCTCGCCGATGCGCCCGTCCATCATGTCCGAGGGGGCCACCACGTCGGCGCCCGCTTCGGCATGTGACAGGGCCTGCTTGAGCAGCACCTCGACGGTGCGATCATTCAGCACGTAGTCGTCGCCATCCAGGATGCCGTCCTGGCCATGGCTCGTGTAGGGGTCAAGCGCGACGTCGGTGATGATGCCAAGCGCCGGGCATGCCGCCTTGAGTTCGCGCACACAGCGTTGCACCAGGCCGTTGGCGTTGTAGGCCTCTTCGGCAAGCTCGCTCTTGAGCTCTGCATCGATCACCGGGAACAGCGCCAGCGCCGGAATGCCCAGCGCCTCGGCGTCGCGCGCTTCGTTGATCAGCAAATCGATCGACAGACGCTCGACACCGGGCATCGAGGGCACGGCTTCGCGTCGATTGCTGCCTTCGAGCACGAATACCGGCCAGATCAAGTCGGCCGGGGTCAGGGTGTTTTCAGCCATCAGGCGGCGCGAGAAGTCGTCCTTGCGCATGCGGCGCAGTCGGGTGCCGGGATACTGGCGAGAAGTGGTGAAGCTCAAGATCTATCTCCAGTCAGGGCCCGCCATTGGTGCCTGATTCCTTGGACCTCATGGTGACAGGCGATAATGACGGTCAGATGACAGCGGGGGTTAGTGAAGGCAAGCGCCCGTCCATTTCCCTCGAGTATATGCAGTGTGAGTCGGTGCCGGAAGCGTTGGCTTGTCGCACCCGCAAGACGCGAGCGTCACCCTCAAGGGAAGACGTGCGGATAATGCAAAAAACCCCGCATAAGCGGGGTTTTCAAGATGAACGGCCGAGCCGTGACGCCTCAGGCGTCGTCATCCGCCGGGCGGGGCGTGCGCTTGACCAAGCGTCCAAACAGGATGCCGACCTCGTAGAGCAGATACATCGGTACGGCAAGCAGGCTTTGGGAGATCACATCCGGCGGGGTCATCAGCATGCCGACCACGAAGCAGCCCAGCACCACATAGGGGCGCTTCTTCGAGAGGCTTTCCACCGTGGTGGCGCCGGAAAAGATCATCAGGAAGGTGGCGATGGGAATCTCGAAGGCGATGCCGAAGGCGAAGAACAGCTTGAGCACGAAGTTCAGGTACTGGTTGATGTCGGTCATCACCGCGACGTCGGCAGGCCCCGTCTGGGTGAAGAACTCGAACAGCAGCGGAAAGACCACGTAATAGGCAAAGGCCGCGCCGCCATAAAAGAGCGCTACGCTCGATACCAGGAGGGGGATGGCGAGGCGTTTCTCGTTGTCGTAGAGACCGGGGGCGATGAAGGCCCAGGCCTGATGCAGCACGAAGGGCACGGCGATGAATACCGCCACCACCAGCGTCAGCTTGAAGGGGGCCAGAAAGGGCGATGCAACCTCGGTCGCAATCATCTGCGAGCCTTCCGGCAGCAGCGCCATCAAGGGTTGCGCGACGAAGGTGTAGATGTCGTTGGAGAAGGCATACAGCGACAGGAAGATGGCCAGGATCACGACCACCGCACGCACCAGGCGCGAGCGCAACTCGATCAGATGCTCGATGAGCGGCGCCTGGCGGGTATCATGGCCGCTGTTCTGATTGTCTTGAGGCGGACCTTGTGTGGGTTCCTGCGGGTCGGGAGTGGCGCTCATCGGGGATGTTGATCCTTGTCACTTGTCGCGGACGCCTCGTGCTGGGTCTCTGATGTGGCCGAAGCCTCTTCACGGCGCTTGGCCAGTGCGTCGTCCAGGCGAGCCCGGTCGTCAGTCTGCTGAGGGCTGGCCTTGTCCTGCGTGGCCTTGTCTTGCGTGGCAGTGTCAGCGTCGCCGTAGCGCTCGACGCCTTGCTTGGCCTTCTGCAGGCTGGCATCGAGCTTTTTCTGTTGTTCGTCGAGCTTCTGACGCAGCTCCTCGGCCTCGAGCTGCGCGGAGATATCCCGCTGCATGCCCGAGACCGTGCGCTTGATCTTGCCGATCCACAGGCCGACGGTACGCGCTGCCTTGGGCAGGCGCTCAGGACCGAGCACCAAGAGGCCGACCACGCCGATGATCAGCAGTTCGAGAAAACCGATATCGAACATGGGCGGTTACTTGCGCTCTTCCGATTCCTGCTTCTTGTTCTCGGCTTCGACGTGGTAGGTCTTGCCGGTCTCGTCGTGGGCGACTCGCTGCTGGGTCGCGTCTTCTTCCTGCTTCTCGTCTTCGGTCTTCTCGCCATCATTCATGGCTTTCTTGAAGCCTTTTACGGCGCCCCCCAGATCTCCACCGACATTGCGCAGTTTCTTGGTACCAAAGACCAAGATGATAATGCCGAGCACGATCAAGAGTTGCCAGATACTGATGCCACCTAACATGGAGTCTCTCCCTTCAATGGGCCCTTGGGCCTATGCGTCCGTTGGGCGGGCGGCCTTCTCGTCCAGCCCGGAAATCCCGAAGCGACGTGCCAGTTCATTGAGCACGTCCTGATGGTCGATCCCGAGATGCGACAGCATCACAAGGCTATGAAACCACAGGTCGGCGGTTTCGGCGACTACTGCCGCGCGGCTCTCGTCTGAGCCATTAGCCGCATCCTTGGCGGCAAGCAGGGTCTCGGTGGCTTCCTCGCCGACCTTCTCGAGGATCTTGTTGAGCCCCTTGTCATGCAGCGATGCCACATAGCTGGTGTCGGGATCCGCCTGACGGCGCTGATCGAGCACCTCGGCGAGCTGGTGGAGAATATCGCTCATCGATGACATTCCTGAGTCAGTGGGTCAAAAAGGCGGTGATTCAGTCGCTTGTGATGTCTTGTGAGGTCCTGAAAAGGCGTGGTCATTGCCAGGCAAGTAGTAGCACACCCAGGCCTGCGGCCACCAGCACCGGCCAGGGCTGATCACCGGCCCAGCTTAAGAGTGGCTGCCAGGCCAACGCCAGGCCTACCAGGAGCGCGCCAAGGCGCAGTCGCCGGGCGCCGCGAGCGGAGGCAACGACATGCTGGCGCAGGGTCGAGATCGACTCGCTCTGGCGGTGGCGCTGCTTGTGTTCCGCCTCGACCCGGGATAGCGCCTGGTGGGCGAGCACCGGTAGCTCGGGCAGCTGGCGCGACAGCTCGGGCGCCTGGCGCTGAAACGACTCCCAGAGCCCGCGGGGGCCGGCGCGCTCCTTCATCCAGCGTTCCAGGTAGGGCTTGGCGGTGTGCCACAGATCAAGATCCGGGTAGAGCTGGCGCCCCAGGCCTTCGATATTCAAAAGGGTCTTCTGCAGCAGCACCAGCTGCGGCTGGACTTCCATGTTGAAGCGTCTGGCGGTCTGGAAGAGCCCCAGCAGTACCTGGCCGAAGGAGATGTCCTTTAGCGGCTTCTCGAGGATCGGCTCGCACACCGAACGAATCGCCGAGGCGAACTCGTTGGCGCGGGTACCTTCGCCGACCCAGCCGGATTCGATATGCAGGGCCGCCACTTCATAATAGTCCTGATGGAAGAAAGCCAGCAGGTTGCGGGCCAGATAGTCCTGATCCTCTCGGGTCAGGCTGCCGACGATGCCGCAGTCGATGGCGATGTACTGCGGATCATTCGGCTTGCCGTGGGTGACGAAGATATTGCCCGGGTGCATGTCGGCATGGAAGAAGTTGTCGCGAAATACCTGGGTGAAGAAGATTTCCACACCGCGTTCGGCGAGCTTCTTGAGATCGGTGCCCTGTGCCTCGAGTGCTTCCATGTTAGCCACGGGGATGCCATGGATACGCTCCTGGACCATCACGCTGCGCCGGGTCAGGGGCCAGTGGATCGTCGGCACATAGAGCAGCGGCGAGCCCTTGAAGTTGCGCTTGAGCTGGGAGGTGTTGGCGGCCTCCCGATGGAGGTTCAGCTCGTCGAAGAGCGTGGACTCATAGTCCGCGACGACCTCGCGGGGGCGCAGTCGCCGGGCTTCGGGAATCTTTGCCAGCACGCGTGCCACCCCGTAGAGCAGCGCCATGTCCTGGCGCATCACCCGGTCGATGCCCGGACGGATGATCTTGACGACGACCTCCTGGCCATCGTGCAGCCGAGCGGCATGGACCTGGGCGATCGAGGCCGAAGCCAGTGGTGTGGTGTCGAAGTGCGCAAATGCCTCGTCGATCGAGCACTCGAGTTCTTCCTCGACCAGCGCCACCGCCTGATCGCCGGGAAAGGGGGGGACCTGGTCCTGAAGACGCTTGAGCTCGTCGGCGATATCCGGGGGCAGCAGGTCGCGGCGGGTCGAGAGCATCTGGCCGAATTTGACGAAGATCGGTCCTAGCGCTTCCAGCGCCAGGCGTAGCCGCTCCGCACGCTCGCCACGCGCCGGAATCAGGCGCAGTGGTGAGAGGGCGAGTAGCAGTCGAAGTGGCCAGGGCAGACGCGCCTTGGGTATCAGGGTGTCGAGGCGGTAGCGGGTGACGACCCAGGCGATCCGTGCCAGGCGCAGGCTCATGAATGGGGCTCCTCGGGGGCCTCATCAGGCAGGCGGCGCGCCTCCAGGCGTCGCTTGAGACGCAAAAGCCTTGCCTCAATGCGATCGCTTGCAATCTCGAGTTCGGTGAGCTGGTCACGCATCACGTCGAGCTGCTGACGTCCGGGCAGCAGGCGTGCTTCCTCGAAGACGTATTCGCCGATATCGGCGGTCAGCTCCTGGCGGGTGCGCAGGCCCCAGCGCGCCAGACGGCGCAGGCCCTCGGCGAGGCTATGGGCCGGCATGTCACCGAGCCAGTGAGCGAGCTCGCCCTCCCAGTCGAAGTCGAGATCGAGCAGCAGGTCGCGCGCCTGTTCGAGCACCTGAGCGCGCCCGCGCACCGCGAGGCGACCGCGAAACATCAGGCGCTCGGCGGACTCGCCGCCGATCAGTTCGCCCAGGGCCTCGCTGTCGGCCTCGACAATCACGTCGACATCTTCATCGGCGAGGCCTTCTCCCCGGCAGAGCGACAGGCTGTGGGCGTCGAAGCTCACCAGCAGGGCGTAGGCGGGGCGCTCCAGGCGCACCAGCAGGCGCGAGCCGTCGAGCGCCGCCAGTCGCGCCGGTGCCGCGGGGTCCCGGTCGAGCAGGGCGTTCAGGGTGCGTTCGAAACCGGCGAGTACCATCATCAGAGCTTGATGCCCCGATGCAGGGCCACGATTCCGCCGGTCAGATTGGTGTACTCGACCCGCTCGAGTCCGGCGGCTTCCATCATGTCCTTGAGGGTCTCCTGGTCCGGGTGCATGCGAATCGACTCGGCAAGATAGCGGTAGCTGTCGGCATCGCCGGCCACCCACTGGCCCATCTTGGGCAGCAGGTGGAAGGAGTAGTCGTCGTAGGCCCTGGACAGCAGGGGATTGGCGGGCTTGGAAAATTCAAGCACCAAAAGGCGGCCGCCGGGCTTGAGCACCCGGGCCATCGAGCGCAGCGCGGCATCCTTGTCGGTGACGTTGCGCAGGCCGAAGGCGATGGTGATGCAATCGAAGCTGTTATCCGGGAAGGGCAGGCACTCGGCGTTGGCCTGTACGTACTCGACGTTGCCGCCAACCCCGTGGTCGAGCAGCTTGTCACGGCCGACGCGCAGCATGGATTCGTTGATGTCGGCAAGGATGACCTGACCGCGCGGCCCGACCTGGCGCGAGAATTTCAGCGTCAGATCGCCAGTGCCACCGGCAATGTCGAGGACGCGTTGGCCGGGTCGTACGCCCGCGCGCTCCAGTGTCAGACGCTTCCAGATCCGATGGACGCCGAACGACATCAGGTCATTCATCACGTCATAGCGCGCCGCCACCGAGTGGAAGACGTCGGCGACGCGTGAGGCTTTCTCGTCGACCGGGACTTCCTGATAGCCGAAGTGTGTGGTGCGCTTATCCATGGGCATCCCTATCAGTCAGTGCATCAGGCCGTGCAGCAGGGGGTGCAGCACGTGAAAAAAAGGGCCGACCCGGGGCCGACAATGGCGCCATTGTAGCGTCACCGCGATGGCCTTGTCTTTGTCGTCACGCCCTTGACCCGTTATCGGTAAGTCCGGCGTGGGCTATCCAGCTGCCGGCTAAGCGAGGGTCGCGTCAGAGCTCCTTGAACTGGATGCTCTTGGGTTGCCGGGACTCGCCAGCCGCTTCTAGACGCCTGAGGTAGTCTGCCCAGTTGATGTCGGCATTGGTCGCGAGGGCATACAGATAGTCCCAGCTGAAGAGGCCACTGTCATGGCCGTCATCGAAGGTGAGTTTCAGGGCGTAGCGGCCTGACGGGGTGATGTTGGCAAGGCCTACGTCCTTCTTGCCGACCTGCAACACGGCGGTGTCAGGGCCGTGGCCTCGCACCTCGGCAGAGGGCGAGAAGACCCGCAGATACTCGATCGACAGGCGGTAGGTCGAACCGTCCGGGTAGCTAAGTTCCAGCTCGCGAGCAGACTTGTGATAGTGGACGTTTGAGGGGATCGGGACGCTCATGGCGGCCTCCTGCAGGGGTACAGAGAACGTGCTGGCCTTGCCCGCCGCAAGGGCGTGGCGACGGCCAGCGTGCCAGATCAGAGGATGTAGCGCGACAGGTCTTCGTCCATGGCCAGTTCGCCGAGCTGGGAATCGACATAGGCGGCGTCGATGGTCAACGGGCTTTCCATGTCGCCACCCTTGAAGGAGGCGTCCTCGAGAAGTCGCTCCATCACGGTGTGCAGGCGGCGCGCGCCGATGTTCTCGGTGCCCTCGTTGACCTTCCAGGCGATCTCGGCAATACGCGTGATGCCCTCCTCGGTGAAGGTGATCTCGAGCCCTTCGGTGGCCATTAGCGCCTGATACTGCTTGGTCAGAGCGGCAGACGGCTCGGTTAGGATGCGCTTGAAGTCGTCAGGCGAGAGCGCATTGAGCTCGACCCGGATCGGCAGGCGACCCTGCAGCTCGGGAATCAGGTCCGACGGCTTGGCCAGGTGGAAGGCCCCCGAGGCAATGAACAGGATGTGGTCGGTCTTGACCATGCCATGCTTGGTCGAGACCGTCGAGCCCTCGATCAATGGCAGCAAATCGCGCTGCACGCCCTCGCGGGACACTTCCCCACCGCTGCTCTGCTGGCCCTTGACGACCTTGTCGATCTCGTCGAGGAAGACGATGCCGTGCTGTTCCACTGCCTCGATGGCGCGGCTCTTGATGTCTTCCTCGTTGACCAGCTTGGCGGCTTCCTCGTCGCGCAGCAGCTTCCAGGCATCCTTGACGGCGACCCGCTGGGTCTCGGTCTTCTGCTTGCCCATGCTGGAGAACATGTTCTGCAGCTGGCTGGCCATTTCTTCCATGCCCGGCGGGGTATTGAAGTCCATGCCGCCGCTCTGGGGCGTGATCTCGATGTCGATTTCCTTGTCATCGAGCTGGCCTTCGCGCAGCTTCTTGCGGAACACCTGGCGAGTCGATGAGTCGTCCCGAGCGCTGTCGTATTCACTGCCCCGCGGACGCGGCAGCAGCGCGTCGAGGATACGTTCCTCGGCGGCATCGTCGGCCTTGTGGCTCACTTCTTCCTTGGCGTGCTCGCGGACCATCTTGATCGCCGCCTCGGTCAGGTCACGCACGATCGACTCGACGTCGCGGCCCACATAGCCGACCTCGGTGAACTTGGTGGCCTCGACCTTGAGGAAGGGAGCGCGCGCCAGCTTGGCCAGGCGACGGGCGATCTCGGTCTTGCCCACACCGGTCGGCCCGATCATCAGGATGTTCTTGGGCGTGACTTCCTGGCGCAGCTCGTCGTTGAGCTGCATGCGGCGCCAGCGGTTGCGCAGCGCCACGGCCACGGCACGCTTGGCGTCCTGCTGGCCGATGATGAACTGATCGAGGGCGTGAACGATCTCGCGGGGGGTCATCTGGGTCATGGCTCAGAGCTCTTCCAGCGTGATGTGGTGATTGGTGAAGACGCAGATGTCGCCGGCGATCTCCAGGGACTTCTCGGTGATGTCACGGGCCGAAAGCTCGGTGTTATCGAGCAGCGCACGGGCCGACGACAGGGCATAGTTGCCGCCCGAACCGATGGCGATGATGCCACGCTCGGGTTCCACGACGTCACCGTTGCCGGTGATGATCAGCGAGGCATTCTTGTCGGCCACCGCCAGCAGCGCCTCGAGCCGGCGCAGGGCGCGGTCGGTGCGCCATTCCTTGGCGAGTTCAACGGCGGCCTTGGTCAGGTGACCCTGGTATTTCTCCAGCTGCGCTTCAAAACGCTCGAACAGGGTGAAGGCGTCGGCGGTACCGCCCGCGAAGCCGGCCAGCACCTGGCCGCGATAGAGGCGACGCACCTTGCTGGCGTTGCCTTTCATGACGGTGTTGCCCAGTGAGACCTGGCCATCACCGGCCAGGGCGACATGGTCGCCGCGGCGCACGGATACGATCGTGGTCATGGAGATGAACTCCGTAATGGGAGTAATGACACTCCCGGTGACTTGGGCGTCCGGGATGCGGTAAGCGGTCGGACGGACGCAGTGGAATCTGTCGTTGGTAACGTGAGGGAAAGGTGTGGGCGGGGGGGGATGAATTCAACCTTCGAAGGGCGGCGGCAGGGCTAGGCCCGCCACCGCCGTCACGCCGATGGCGGTTTCCCTGGCGCACAGGATCAGTTCTGAAGGCGGATGGTCAGCGGCTCGATGCCCTGAGTGATCATCAGGTCCTGGGCCCGGTTGAGCTCGCGGGTATCGCCATAGGGACCGACCTGGACACGGTGCCAGGTGGCGCCGTCACCGGTCTGGACCTTGCTGATGCTGGCCATCAGCCCGAAGTCGCTGAGTCGTCCGGCCAGGCGCTGAGCGTCTGCCGGCTTACGGAACGAGGCCGCCTGCAGAATGTAGCGCTCGTCGTCGGCTATTTCGGTGGGCTGGCGATTCTCGGCCGGCTGCGACTGCTGGCGGGCGATCTGCTCGGCGATCGGGTCCTTGGCAGGCGCAGCGGCACCTCCCTGTGGTTGGCCACTGGGCGCGATGACCTCGGACTCCGGCAACAGCGTGTAGAACTCAAAGGTCGGCATGCGTTGCTCGCTTTCCCCGGATGTCTCGCTACCCGCGTCGCGTTCTTGCTGGTCGGCCGATGATGCGGCCTGTTCGGTCGCCGGGCGGCTGAATACCTTGGCCAGCGGCGCCGGTGCCGAGTCCTGCAGGTACTGTGAGAGGAAGAAGCCGGCCACCAGGCCACAAAGCCCCCATAGCCAGCCGGGCACGCGAGGAGCGGGGCGCTTGGCCGGGGCGGCGCGCTTGCGGGTCGTGGCGCCCTTGCGATTGGCAGCGGTCTTGGCGTCGGTCTTGGCGGCTTGGCGTGCGGCCATGGCTTACATCTCCTCGGGTGCGCTGACGCCCAGCAGGTCGAGACCGTTGCGGATCACCTGGCGGGTCGCGATGCCCAGCGCCAGGCGAGCGTTGCGCTGGGCATCGTCGTCGACCATCACCTTCACGGCGTTGTAGCAGGTGTGGAAGTCGGCGGCCAAGTCCTGAAGATACTGGGCAACCTGCTGTGGCTCGCGGTTGCCGGCGGCGATACGCACCACCTCGGGATAGCGAGCCAGGCGATTCATCAGCGCCTTCTCCTGATCCGCTTCAAGCAGGGCCAGGTTGTCGAGCGCGAGGTCATGCTGGAAGTCGCGCTCTTCGGCGGCGGCCTTGCGCAGCACGCTGCATACCCGGGCATGAGCATACTGGATGTAATAGACCGGGTTGTCATTGGACTGCGAGCGCGCCAGGTCAATATCGAAGGTCAACTGGGAGTCGGCGCGCCGCGCGGCCAGGAAGTAGCGGGTGGCGTCGCGGCCGACCTCGTCGATCAGGTCGCGCAGGGTCACATAGCTGCCGGCCCGCTTGGAGAGCTTGACCTCGACGCCCGAACGGGTCACCAGCACCATCTGGTGCAGCACATAGTCCGGCCAGCCCTTGGGGATGCCGGTCTCTAGCGCCTGCAGACCGGCACGCACACGGGTCACGGTGGAATGGTGGTCGGCGCCCTGCTCGTTGATCACCTTGGTGAAGCCGCGCTGCCATTTGTCGAGGTGATAGGCGACATCGGGCAGGAAGTAGGTATAGCCGCCGTCCTGCTTGCGCATCACCCGGTCCTTGTCATCACCGAAGTCGGTGGTGCGCAGCCACAGGGCGTTGTCCTGCTCGTAGGTATGCCCCCCCTCGATCAGTGTCTTGACGGTGGCCTCGACCTTGGCGTCCTCATACAGCGAGGATTCCAGGAAGTAGACGTCGAAGGCGACGCCGAAGGCCTTGAGGTCCAGGTCCTGCTCGCGGCGCAGATAGGCCACCGCGAAGTCGCGGATGGCATCGAGATCGTCCGGATCGGCGGCGCCGGTGACGTGGCGATCATCGGCGTGCACGGTGTCGCCGGCCAGGTAGCTCTGGGCGACGTCGCGAATGTAGTCGCCGCGGTAGCCGTCTTCCGGCCAGTTCGGATCATCCGGGGTCAGCCCCTTGGCGCGCGACTGCACCGAGCGTGCCAGGTTGCTGATCTGGGCGCCCGCGTCGTTGTAGTAAAACTCGCGGGTGACATCGAAACCCGTGGCTTCGAGCAGGCGACAGAGGCTGTCGCCGATGGCGGCGCCACGGCCATGGCCGACGTGCAGCGGGCCGGTCGGGTTGGCGGAGACGAACTCGACCTGCACCTTTTCGCCCTGGCCATCCAGGCTGCGACCATAGGTGTCGCCGGTCTCGAGGATGGTCGCTACTACCTGTGCGAGGGCGTCGGTGGCGGCGAAGAAGTTGATGAAGCCGGGGCCGGCGATCTCGGTCTTGCTGACCGCCTCGGAGGCCGGTAGCGCCGCGACCAGCGCCTCGGCCAGCTCGCGGGGCTTCTTGCCCGCCGGCTTGGCCAGCGCGAGCGCCAGGTTAGTGGCGAAGTCGCCGTGCGCCTTGTCCTTGGTGGGATCAACCTTGATGGTCGGGGCGAGGCCCTGGGGCAGTTCGCCCTGCTGCTGAAGGGTGCTCAGCGCCTCTTCAAGCAATGCAATGATGGTGTCTTTCATGAAAACTCTGATGTCCTGTGGCCTGGCCCGGCAGGCGTGAATGACGGCGATGAGGCGCGCCGCCGGCCGGCGTGAAAGCGTCGCTCTACCTAACGTGATGGCGCATTATCGGCCATGGCGGCCCGGCTTTAAACCCTGACGATGCGCCCCGGCTGCAGGCAGGCATGGCGCATCGCACAGAGGGCTCAGGCCAGGGTCTGGGGGTCGATGTCGAGCGACCAGCGTACCCGACGCGCATCGCGGCAGGCTTCCAGCCAGGCCACGAGCCAGGCGCTGGCCTCGTGCAGCTGGCTGCGCTGAGCCGCGGAGAGCAGCAGTTGTACATGATAACGGTTCTGGCGACGCTCCATGGGGGCCGGTACCGGTCCCAGACAGCTGACGGCGTGGCCCTGTGCCGCGAGCCACTCGCGAAGCGCAGTGCCGGCTTCCTTGGCGAGCCCCATGGCATCGGCCTCCCGCGTCGCCTCGAAGCGTGCCAGCGCCAGAAAACGGAAAGGCGGCAGGGCCGCGCCGCGCCGCTCCTCGAGCAGGGCCTCGGCCAGGGCCTCGTAGCCCCGCTCGGCGAGCAGGCGTAGATGGGGGTCATCGCTGTGCAGGGTTTGCACCAGCACGCGGCCCGGATGGGCGGCCCGACCGGCGCGGCCCGCCACCTGGGTCAGTAGCTGCGCCGAGTGTTCAAGGGCGCGAAAGTCGCTTGCATAGAGGCCGGCATCGGCATTGACGACCACCACCAGGGTGACGTGGGGCAGATGGTGGCCCTTGGCGAGCATCTGGGTGCCGACCAGCAGGCTCGGTTCGCCGCGCTTGATCTCGGCGAGCACCTCGCCGAAGGCATCCTTGCGACGGGTGCTGTCGCGGTCGATGCGGTGCACCGCTACATCCGGGAAGAGGGCCGCCAAGCTCTCTTCGGCCCGTTCGGTGCCCGCGCCCAACGGGCGCAGGTCACCGCTTGCGCACTCCGGGCAGGCGTGGGGCAGTGGTTGCTGTCGCTCGCAGTGATGGCAAGCCAGTAACGAGGGCTGGCGGTGCAGGGTCATGCGGGCATCGCAGTGATCGCATTCGGCGAGCCAGCCACAGCTGTGGCAAGCCAGTGTGGGGGCGAAACCGCGGCGGTTGATGAACACCAGTACCTGATGGCCGGCGTTGAGTGTCTGGCGGATGGCGTCGATCGCCGCGGGTATCAGTCCGCCTTGGCGAGGCCGGCCGCGCAGGTCGATCAGTTCGAGCCTGGCCGGTGGGTGGCGACTGGCGCGCTGGGTCAGGCGCAGGTGGGCGTAGCGACCGCTTTTGGCCTGGGCCAGGCTCTCCAGCGCCGGGGTGGCACTGCCTAACACCACCGGAATGCCGTGGTAGTGAGCACGTGCCACGGCCAGGTCGCGGGCGTGGTAGCGAAGTCCTTCCTGCTGCTTGAGCGAGCCGTCGTGTTCCTCGTCGACGATGATCACCCCGGCGCTCGCCAGGGGCGTGAAAATGGCGGAGCGCGTGCCGATCACGATCGGGGCTCGTCCGCTCATGGCGGCAAGCCAGGCATCCAGGCGCTCATGATCGGTGAGGCCCGAGTGCAGGGCGACTACCGGCACCCGGAAGCGGCGACGAAAGCGCTCGAGCGTCTGGGGGGTGAGGCCGATCTCGGGGACGAGTATCAGGGCCTGGCGGCCACGCTGGATCACCGCCTCGATGAGCTGTAGATAAACCTCGGTCTTGCCGCTGCCAGTGACGCCATGCAGCAGGCAGGGGTGAAAGCGCTCGAGGCCTTCGTGCAGTGTCGAGAGGGCGGCGGCCTGCTCACGGTTGAGGGTGAGTGCCGGCTCGGCCAGCAGCGTCGCCGGACGCGGCGGCTCACTTGCCACGCGTGGCTCCTCCAGGCATTCGACAAGCCCCTTGTCATGCAGGGCCTGGAGCTGGGCACGACTGAACTGCTGGGCGGTAACGGCGGCGGTGGGCAGGCCTCGGGGGTGCTGGCGCAGAAGCTCCAGCAGCTCGGCCTGGCGGCGTGCGCGACCCAGGTCGGCGGCTTGGCTCATCTGCCCTCGTTCGTTGAGTCGCCAGCGCTCCAGCGTGCGGGCTTCAAGCGGCCGTCCCTGGCGTAGCAGCACGGGAAGTGCCTGGTGCAGGGTGTCGCCGAGGGGGTGCTGGTAGTAGCGGGCCGTGAAACGTGTCAGCCACAGCCAGTCGTCGGGAAGCGGACTGGCATCCAGGCAGGATTCGATGGGCTTGAGGCGCTCGAGCGCCATCTCGCTGCTGTCACGGCATTCGATAATGATGCCCACGACCGAGCGCCGGCCCAGCGCGACCTGAACACGCAGGCCAGGCCGCCAGCCACCAGGCGGTGTCTCCTGGCCGGGCAGGTAGTCGAACAGACGGCGCATGGGCGTGGGGACGGCAATACCCAGCACGCGAGGCGTCGAGGGTAGCGGCGAAGCACTGTCGGACAATTGGCCTCCAAGATCGGGTCTGCTATAATGCCGGCCCTCCGCGGCCTCACTCATGTTGGCGGGCTACCCTCTGTGGGTTCTCCCGCGCATAGCAAGTGAGTCGTCGGACTCCGGTTCGTTGGCGTGGCCATGTTGGCTGCGGGCGATCATAACCCGTATGCGGTGCCTGGCAGTCGATCAGGTGGCGGCATACCGCTTAATGAGGCTTCAAGATGAAACAAGGTATCCACCCGAATTACAAGAAGGTCACCGCTACTTGCAGCTGTGGCGCGACCTTCGACGTAGGCACCACAGCGAACCAGGAGTTCTACCTGGACGTCTGCTCGCAGTGCCACCCGTTCTACACCGGCAAGCAGAAGCAGGCGACCACCGGTGGCCGCGTCGAGCGCTTCAACAAGCGTTTCGGTGCTGCCGTCAAGCGCGGCTAAGCGCTTACGTCGCCAAGCCGGCGATCTTTTGTCGCTGGCCAGGCAAGAGTCCGTCGCGGGTTATCCGCGGCGGACTTTTTTGTGGGCGATCGCCGACCAGGGCTTGAGGATAAGCTAGGCGTTATAGGTAGTCGGCTGGGTATAAAGGTCAGCAAATAGGTGGCTTTGGTGCCAAACGCGCAATAAAAAGTGGAAAAATTGGCTAACTTGGTCTGCGTTGTAGGGTCGGGTGTTTTTCTATATTCTTGCGCCACTTCATATGACATCAATGGACGTGACATGACCGACCCGAAGCAAGCGGCACTGGATTACCACTCCCATCCGACTCCCGGCAAGTTGTCCATCGAACTGACCAAGCCGACCACCACGGCAAAACACCTGGCGTTGGCCTATAGCCCGGGCGTAGCGGAACCCTGTCGTGAAATCGCCAAAGAGCCGGAAAATGCCTATCTGTATACCGGCAAGGGTAATCTGGTGGCGGTGGTATCGGATGGCTCGGCCGTTCTGGGTCTGGGTAACCTGGGGCCGCTGGCCAGTAAGCCGGTGATGGAAGGCAAGGGGGTGTTGTTCAAGAAGTTTGCCGGTATCAATTCGGTGGACATCGAGGTCGATGCTGAAAGTCCGCAGGCCTTCATCGACACCGTGGCGCGCATTGCCGATACCTGGGGTGGCATCAACCTCGAGGACATCAAGGCACCCGAGTGCTTCGAGATCGAGCGGGTGCTGGTCGAGCGCTGCAGCATCCCGGTCTTTCATGATGATCAGCACGGTACGGCCATCGTGACGGCCGCGGGTATGCTCAATGCCCTTGATATCGCCGGCAAGACGCTGGACAACGCACGTATCGTTTGCCTGGGCGCCGGTGCGGCGGCCATTGCCTGCATGAAGCTGCTGGTGGCCTGCGGCGCGCGGGTCGAGAATATTTTCATGCTCGATCGCAAGGGCGTGATCCACAGTGGTCGCGAAGACCTCAACCAGTACAAGGCGATGTTCGCGAACGAGACCGAGCGGCGCACGCTGGATGATGCCATCGACGGCGCCGATGTGTTTGTGGGGCTGTCTGGCCCCAATCTGCTGACGCCCGAGCAGCTCAAGACCATGGCGCCCGATCCGGTGGTCTTCGCCTGTTCCAACCCGGATCCGGAAATTCATCCTGACGACGCCAAGGCGGTCCGCGAGGACGTGATCATTGCTACGGGGCGTTCGGATTTCCCGAATCAGGTCAATAACGTACTCGGTTTCCCGTTCATCTTCCGCGGTGCCCTTGATGTGCGTGCCACCGGTATCAACGAGGAGATGAAGGTGGCGGCGGTCCACGCCCTCAAGGATCTGGCCCGAGAGCCTGTCACCGACGAGGTACTCAAGGCCTATGATATCGAGCATCTGGCATTCGGGCGTGGTTACATCATCCCCACGCCACTGGATTCTCGCTTGCTGGATCGCGTGTCCTCAGCGGTCGCCCAGGCAGCAGTCGACACCGGTGTGGCGCGCAAGCCCTATCCGGCCCATTACCCGCTGACCAGTGTGGAAGGTGTCTACGGCGACTGATACCCAAGGGATGCCTCCCGCTCGCAAAACGCCGGCCCTTGGGCCGGCGTTTTGCGTTTGGATGAGGTAGCAAAAAAGAGTGGCTACCAGCTTAGCTGCAGCGAAGCGGTGGTGGTGGTATCGGTGCTCGCAGCGGCGCTGTCGGGCGGCTGAGAGTTGTGCTTGATCTCGTGAGACAGGCGCAGCGCCAGACGAGAGGTGAGGTTGCTGGTGATCGCGCTCAGTGAGCGAACCGTCGTGTTGTCGCCGGTAGCTTCCATCGACAGCTGTTGCTGAAAGTAGCCGGTATCGGAGAGCGTGAAGCGGTAGTCAGTGGCGGCGTAGGCCACGGCCAGCTGCTGGCTAGTCTGATCCTGGACGCGATCGTTGCGGTAGCCGGGGCCCGCTTCAAGGGAGAGCTGATGGATGGTGTCATCAAGCAGCTGGCGCCCATAGCCGCCGATGGCGGTGAGCTGGCGGTCGTAGCCGCTATCGCGCTCCTGTTCCCAGCGCGTGAAGCCGAACAGGTAGTGCGGTCCGCTCAGGTCCTTGCGCTCGCGCCAGGAAGCAAGGTAATGCTCATCCTCGATTTCTTCGTCTTCGCTGACGGTTCGAGCTTCCAGGCGCAGCGTATGCAGCCAGTCGCCGGTCAACCAGGTCAGGCGCGTCTTGGCGATCAATGTCTGGCTGTTGGTGTTGCCGCTCAGGCGTGTGTAGCCCAGTTCGGCGTCGCCGCTGAAGGTCGGCGTATCCGGCTTGGCCTTCGGTGGTGCATAGAAGGGGTAGGCCAGCGCCGAGTGGCTTGCCAGCGTGCATGCCACTGTGGCGGCCATCAGCGTCAGGCGCTTTCGCGTCGTGGCGCTAGACGTCAGACGGAGCCGGCAACGGGCTAGACCGGCGAGACGCTGCCGGTCTTGGAGAAGGGAGTGCAGTATCATGGTGCTCGATGCCCGGGGCGTTAAGCCCCGGGTCGGGTTAGATCAGAAAATGGCGTCGAAAGAGCCTGTGCCCTGAGAGCCGCTCTGGGATTCCAGCTCCTGGTCAATGCTACGCGGGGCAAACGATGGCAGCTGGCCGGCCACGAACATTTCCTGAATACCGCCAGGCTGGTCGTCTCGAAGTCGCTGTCCGGTTTCTGGATCGATCCGCGCGGTCACGATGTCATCCGGGCGTTCAAGCTGCGTCTCTGCATGGCCGTCCAGCGCATTGCCCATGAAGTCCATCCAGATGGGTAGGGCAGCCTGACCGCCATACTCGGCGACGGTGTCGTAGTCATCCTTGCCGATCCATACGGTGGTCACCAGTTCGTCATTGAAGCCGGCGAACCAGGCATCGCGACGATCATTGGTGGTGCCGGTCTTGCCGACGATGTCGCCTCGATTGAGCGCCATGGCGCGCCGGCCGGTGCCGTGTTCGATGACGTCACGCATGATGCTGCGGAGCAGATAAACGGCGCTTTCATCGGCAACGCGTTGTGCAAGCGGATAACGCTTGCCGTCGCGCTCCACCTGTTGGGCATCCGGTGCGCAGTTGCGGCAGGCAAGTCTGGGCTCGGCTTCCTCCATGACCTCGCCATCCCGGGAGAGGGTCTTGATGAACCAGGGGGAAACCTCGAAGCCGCCATTGGCCAGTGTCGAGTAGGCGTTGGTCATGCTCAGCGGGGTCAGGCTGGCGCTGCCCAGTGCCAGCGACAGGCCATTGGGCAGCTGCTCCTTGGCAAAACCGAAGCCAGTCAGGAAGTCGATGGTACGTTCGAGCCCCATGGTGCGCAGGATGCGAATGGTCACCAGGTTGCGAGACTGTGCCAATGCCTCGCGTAGCCGTGTCGGGCCCCGGAACTCACCGCCGGAGTTGGCCGGCCGCCACAGGCCTTCGTTGGACTCCATAACCACGGGAGCGTCATTGATCACCGTGGCTGGCGTCATGCCACCTTCCTGGAGTGCGGCCAGGTAGATGAATGGCTTGAAGGTCGAGCCCGGTTGGCGCTTGGCCTGAGTGGCGCGGTTGAACTTGCTGGCGGCAAAGCTGAAGCCACCCTGCAATGCCAGTATCGCGCCGCTGTCGGGATCTTGGACGATGATCGAACCCTCGGCGGCCGGTCGCTGGGAAAGGCGCCAGCTGCCATCGTCCTGCTCGAGGATGCGCACCAGTGAGCCCCGCTCGGCGATATCATCGGCCGAGTTCGGTGGCTGGCCACGGCTGTAGGGACTCAGGTAAGGGTCAGCCCATTCGAGGCCGCTCCAGGGCAGGGTGATAGCCTTGCCATCCTCGCTCAAGACGCGCATCTCGCGCCCTTCACTTTCCACCACAATGGCAGGCTCGAGTGGGCCATACGCTGGGGTGCGTTCGAGCACTCGCAGCCAGTTGCTGACGTCGCCGTCGATACCGCTGACCTGGGTCTGGCTGCGCTCGGCCGCCTGACGAGCCGTCTCGCGCACCTCTGACTCGGCCAGTTCTTCTTCCAGGCCACTACGCTGTGTACGCTCCTGGGCTTCGACCAGGCTTGCCGGGATATCGGTTTCTTCGGCGCCACGCCAGCCGTGGCGCGTGTCGTATTCGATCAGGCCCTGGGTCAGGGCCTGCCGGGCCATCGGCTGCAACCGGCTGTCGAGCGTTGTGGTGACCTTGTATCCCCCGGTGTAGGCGTCGTCATAGCGGTCAACGACGAACTGACGAGCCATCTCGGCCACGTAGTCGGCCTCGACCTCGAGCTTGGTGGCGAAGCGGCGTGCGGTGATCGGTGCCTGCACCGCCGTCTCATAGCGTTCGGCATCAATGTGCCCCAGCTCGCGCATGCGATAGAGGATCCAGTTGCGGCGGATCAGCGAGCGTTCCGGGTTGGCCAGCGGATTGAAGTTCGAGGGCGCCTTGGGCAGTCCGGCGATCATTGCAGTCTGCGCCAGGCTCAGCTCGGAAAGAGGTTTGCCGTAATAGGTCTCGGCGGCGGCGCCGATGCCGTAGGAGCGGTGGCCCAGGAAGATCTTGTTGACGTAAAGCGTGAGGATTTCTTCCTTGCTCAGCACCTGCTCCATCTGCAGGGCCAGCAATATCTCGCGGATCTTGCGCGTAAAGGTACGGTCAAGCGTCAGCAGATAGTTACGGGCGACCTGCATGGTAATGGTACTGCCGCCGGACTGAATGTCCCCTCCGCTTGCTACCAGCTCGGTAGCGGCACGCAGCAGGCCCTTGGGGTCAACGCCAGGGTGCTCGAAGAAGCTGGCATCCTCGGCGGACAACAGGGCGTCGATCATGTCCTTGGGAATCTCATCGAAGCTGATCGGCTGGCGTCGTTCCTCGCCAAACTCGCCGATCAGTTTGTCGTCGCGTGTATAGATGCGCAGCGGTGTCTGCAGCTCGAAATCCTGCAATTGGCGCACGTCGGGTAGGCCCGGGGCGAAATATAGGGCGGAGCCGACCAGGGCCAGAGCCCCGGATACGCCAAGGGATAGCGTGATCCATATCGCCGAGGAGGCAAGCGTTTTGAATAACTTCATGAAAATGTAGGACTCATGATGAACGGTGGCTGGGCGATGGTGCTGAGAGCGACACTCCGTGGAGGGCTGTATTATAGGAACCCGAGCGTCAGGTCACCAGCGTTGAAGGGCGCATGCGGTGGCCAAAGTGTGAGCATTCGCAAAATCCTGTAGGCTGCGCGTTATGAGCTTTTAACCTGAATGCAGCGTAGTCAACTAATGTTTAAGTGCGACAACAACCTAGGCTTGAGTTGGGGGTGAGGCCTTGAAGAGGCTAATAAAGTCCGGAAAAGGGTTGATTGGAGTCGATATTTCCTCCGCAACCGTCAAGCTGATCGAGCTCAAGCCCGTTCGAGGTCAGCAGCGGGTGGAAAGTTATGCCGTGCGCCCGCTGCGCGAAGGCACCGTTGTCGAGCGACGCATTCGCGACATGGGGGCCGTCGCTGATGCACTGCAGCGCGCCGTTGTTCAGGCGCAGCCTAACACGCGAGAAGCCTGCGTTGCGGTACCTTCGAGTGCGGCCATCACCAAGACCCTGATCCTGCCGGCCTCGCTCGATGATGACGAGATCGAGGCGCGAATCGAACTCGAATCAGACAAGCATATTCCCTTTCCGTTCAGCGAAGTGTCCTTCGACTTCCAGCGTCTGGGCGTCAATGAGCGCTACCGCGATCAGCAGGACGTGCTGTTGGTCGCCTGCCGTAACCGAGACATCAGTCAGTTGACCGAAGCGCTGATTCAGGCTGGCCTTACGCCAGCTGCAGTCGATGTCGAAACCTTCGCCATGGAACGCGCCTTCGATGAGCTCCTTCAGCAGATGGGAGGTGGTGGCGATGAAGAATGCGTGGCGCTGGTCGATATCGGGGCCAACATGAATGCGTTCCACGTACTCAAGGGCGGGCGCATCGTCTATAGCCGCGACACCGTTTTTGGCGGCCGGCACCTGACTGATGAAATTGCCAGCCGCTATGAACTCACAATGGATGAAGCAGGCCTTGCCAAGAAGCGTGGCGGGTTGCCTGAGGATTATGCGGGCAATGTGCTGATGCCCTTTATCGAGACCCTGGTTCAGCAGGTCGAACGCTCCCTGCAGCTCTATTATACCGCGGGGCGCAAGGATAAAGTGCGTCGCCTGATGCTTGCCGGTGGGTGCAGTGTCATTCCGGGTCTCAAGGAGCGCCTTGCCGAGAAAACCGGCATGGAGGTGCTGAACGCCAATCCGTTCCGGCGTATGCAGGTCAACCCGCGTATCAACGCCCAGACACTTGCCAATGATGCGCCGGCTATGCTGACCGCCTGTGGACTTGCCATGAGGGCACGTTGATGGGGATCGAGATCAATCTGCTGCCTTGGCGGCAGGCGCAACGCGAGCGTCGTAGCAAGCGCTTCAAGCTGGCGGTTTGCCTGATGGCGGTACTGGGTCTGGGGGGAGGGTACGCGATGACGTTCTACTACGATCATCAACTCGCCGTTCAGCAGCAGCGCAATAATCATATAGAAGCGGCGTCCAAGGCACTGGAACGTGATATTCAGGGGATTCAGGATTACAAAACCACGCGGGAAACCATCGTGGCCAAGATTGATGTCTTCGCCCGGCTTCAGCGGGGGCGTGCGCAAACGGTACGCGTGGCCAATGCTCTCAGTGCCAGCCTCCAGGAGGGGGTTTACTACACACGCCTTTCGCGGGCAGGTCAGAGGCTGAGTCTGGATGGGGTGGCCGATGACAACTATCAGGTCTCTGATCAGTTGCGAGCCCTGGAGGCTACCCCGGTGCTGGGCGTGCCGGAGTTGTCGCAAGTCGAGGGCGATGGTCAGGGGGATCGGCGTTTTTCCCTTAGTGTCGACCAGCACTTGCCCGCCGCCCTCGAGGAGAATCAATGAACCTGTCGGCCGAATGGCGTCGCCTTCGTGAACTGGATTGGCGCGAACTCGATATAAAAGAGGCAGGCACCTGGCCCTGGTCATTGCAGGTCGCCTGCTGTCTGTTGGTGCTGGGCGTGACCTTTGCCACCATGGATTGGTATCTGGCGACACCCAAGATCGAAGCCCTGGAAGAGGCTCGCAGCGAGGAGTCGCAGCTGCTGAGTGATTATCGTCGCAAGGCCGCCCAAGCGGCCCGGTTGCCGGGTATTCGCGAACAGGTGGCCGACCTCGAGGCGCGCCTCGATAGTCTGCTGGAAATGCTGCCCAGCGGAGCCGAGATCCCCGCGTTGATCGACGATATCAGCAGGACTGCGGTAGAGCATCAGCTTTCCATCGAGACCATTCGCCTGCGTTCGCCGGTGATGCAGGAGCATTACATCGAGCGCCCTTTCGATATTCGTGTGCGTGGTGATTATCACCGTATCGCGGCTTTTCTTGCCGGCGTCTCGGCGCTGCCGCGTATCGTGACCCAACACGATTTCAGTCTGGTGCCAGTTGAGGGGAGCGATCAGTTGGAGTTGTCATTGTTGGCTCGCACTTACAGTTATTCACCGAGTGCAAGAGCCGACGGCGAGGAGGCAACGCCATGAGTCGCCGGTTAGTTGCACTGTCACGAAAGCGCCTGGCGTTGTTGGGTCTATCGCTGCTGCTGGTAGGCTGCAGTGAGCCTGACCTTGCTGAGCTTGATCGTAAGCTTGAGGCATTTCGGGTTGATCCCAGCGGCGTCGAGCTGGCGCCGGTACCGGAGCTGCCTCAATATGCGGCCGTGTCATACGATCAGGCGGATCAGCGCAGCCCGTTCCGGGCGCGCGTGTCGGCGCCGGAAACAATGCCGGAAGGCACCGCCGATCTGGCCCCGGATAGGGATCGGCCTCGCGGGCCGCTAGAGGCCTATCCGCTGGAGCAACTCACCCTGGTGGGGACATTGCGTGTCAGTAACCGGCCTTCGGCCTTGGTGCGTGACCCTGATGGCGAGGTTCACCGGCTGACCAGTGGTGATTATCTGGGCACGGATTATGGCCGCATCGTCAGTATCACCGAGCGCTCTGTGCAACTCGTCGAGGTAGTGAATAATGGGCGCGGTGGATGGACCGAACGGACGCGCCAGTTGACGCTGGATGACGCTATAACGAAACAGGCCAGCTGAAGAAAGACTGTGCCACGCAGGTAACAAGGGAAGCGACG
Organism: Halomonas salinarum; assembly: GCF_012062845.1. Taxonomy (GTDB): domain Bacteria; phylum Pseudomonadota; class Gammaproteobacteria; order Pseudomonadales; family Halomonadaceae; genus Onishia; species Onishia salinarum. Next base: position 27,010 of record NZ_WWNB01000006.1, on the reverse strand, counting down.
ATGCAAATCATGATGCGCGTACTGCTGGCGCTGGGATTGGTTGTTGGACTGCCGGCAACGGCGTTGGGCGCCTCGGCACTGACAGGGCTTGAGGTTCGACAGAGCAGTGCCGGCGAGCTTGAGGTAGAAATGCGCTTCGATGGCGAAGTGCCCGAGGTGCGTGGCTATCGGCTCGACTCGCCTCCCAGGCTCAGCATCGACCTGGTCGATACGTCCAATGCCCTGGCTGAGCGCCGTCGTGACATCAGTCTGGCAGGCGTCGAGCGCCTGATCACGCTTGAGGCGGGCTCGCGTACGCGCCTGGTGTTTGATCTCGCGTCACCGATGGCTTATCGCACCCGTCAGGAGGGGGGTAGTCTCAAGTTGGTGATCGGTGGTGATGCCCCTCAGTCACAGGCGTCAACCACGACCCGCGAAACGTCGTCATCGTCTTCCGTGTCGACAGGCGCAAGCCCCGAGCCACGGATCGCCGGTTTCGATTTCCAGCGCAGCGGTGACGGTGGCGGTCGTCTGGTGGTCAACTTCAATCGCGCCGGCGTCGCTTCTCAAGTGCGCGAATCCGGTAACAGCATCATCGCCGAGCTTCCCGATGTGCGTCTGCCTCAGGATCAGGACCAGGTGCTCGACGTCACCGACTTTGGCACCCCGATCACGCGTATCGTGCCGAGTCGCGTGGCCAACGGTGTACGCTTGAACATCGAGACGCAGGGCAACTATTCGATGTTCTCGACCCTGCAGGGGCGTCAATTGATTGTCGAGACGCGCCCTGTCACGCCAGACCAGCAGGAAGATCGCGAGGCGGCTCGTGAAAGCTTTGATGGAGAGCGCATCAGCCTGAACTTTCAGGACATCGAGGTGCGAGCCGTACTGTCCATCATCTCCGATGTCAGCGGCCTCAACCTGGTGGCAAGTGATAGCGTCAGCGGCCGAGTGACACTGAATCTCGATAATGTGCCCTGGGACCAGGCCCTGGATCTGGTGCTGCAGAGTCATGGGCTCGCCAGCCGTCGTGAGGGAAATGTCATCGTGGTGGCACCGGCCAGCGAGCTTGCCAATATCGAGCGCCAGGAGATCGAGGCTCGCGAGCAAATGCAGACGCTGGCGCCTCTCACTACCGAGTATGTACAGGTCAAGTACGCCAAGGCCTCGGACCTGGCGCAATTGTTGCGCGGCGCCGAGGGCTTCGGGCTTCTGACCGAACGAGGGCGCGTCAGCGTTGATGCGCGTACCAACACTCTGTTGATTCAGGATACCGCCGCCCAGATACGCGAGATCCTGCGCACCGTCGAGAAGCTGGACGTGGCCGTGCGCCAGGTGCAGATCGAGGCGCGCATCGTTATCGCCCGGGATGGCGTGACCCAGGAACTGGGTGTTAATTGGGGGGCGTCGTCGGCTGATAACATCAATGGTGTGCTGGGCAATGGCAGCAGCGCCAACCTGAGCGGTGCCTCCAGTGGTATCGCAAGCAACGGTGGCCTGGCTGTCGATATGGGCAGTGCCAATACCGCCGCGACCAGTTTCTCCTTCGGTTACCTGTCCGGCGACGTGCTGCTCGATCTCGAGCTAAATGCCCTGGAGACCGAGAACAAGAGCCAGACCATCTCCCAGCCGCGAGTGATCACCGCCAACCAGCGGACCGCCATCATCAAGCAGGGCCAGGAGATTCCCTATCAGGAGGCGACCTCCAGCGGCGCCACCAACATCGAGTTCAAGGAAGCGGTGCTGTCGCTTGAGGTTACCCCGCAGATTACCCCGGATAACCGGGTGATCATGGATCTTGCCATCAACAACGATACCGTTTCCGACCAGAGCTTTGGCGGCGCGCCGGCCATCGATACCAATCAGATCGAGACGCAGGTGCTGGTCGACAACGGCGAGACGGTGGTGTTGGGCGGGATCCTTACCACCGAAGAGCTGCGCAGTCTCTCGAAAACGCCGTTTTTCGGCGACCTTCCAGTACTTGGCCACCTCTTCCGCTATACCCAAGAGGAGAATGAGAAGGTAGAGTTGCTGGTATTCATTACCCCCAGGATTCTCGAAGACAGGCTGGCCCTTCGCTGATGCAGGACGATCTTCCCAATCTCTTTCTTATCGGTCCCATGGGGGCTGGTAAAAGCACGATCGGTCGCTTGTTGGCGGCCGAACTAGGCCGTGAGTTCTTCGACAGCGACCATGAGATACAGGCGCGATGCGGCGCCGACATCCCCTGGATCTTCGATGTCGAGGGCGAAGCCGGGTTTCGCGAGCGTGAACAACAGGTGATCGGTGAACTGACGCGGTGCCCCAATGTGGTCATGGCCACCGGCGGTGGCGCTGTGATGCGCGAAGCCAATCGTCGTGCGCTTCGTGAGCGCGGCACCGTGATCTATCTCTACACCACCGTCGAGCAGCAGTTGAAGCGCACCGCTCGCGACCGCAATCGGCCGTTGTTGCAGCGAGACGATCGTGAGGAGGTATTGCGCACACTGTTTACCCGTCGCGATCCTTTGTATCGGGCGACGGCGGACCTGGTGGTGCGCACCGACCGTCGTGGCCCGAAAGCGGTGGTGGGAGAGATCGTGCGTCGGGTGGCACGCCAGCTTGATCCGCTGATGTCCTGCAAGGCCTGATCGCGAACTGCCACGTTTTCCCAACGAGTCTTCTTCATGCCCCAGTCTGCTGCTATCCGCACCCTGAGCGTAGCGCTCGATGAGCGCAGTTATCCGATTCATATTGGCCCCGGCCTGCTCGGCCGTCCCGATGCCGTTACACCCTACCTGGCCGGACGTCAGGTCATGATCGTTACCAATGAGACGATCGCGCCGCTCTATCTCGAGGCCTTCAAGCGGGGGCTTCCTGACGGTCTCGAGGTCGGCGAGGTGATACTGCCGGACGGTGAACATACCAAGACGCTGGAGTCGGTGTCTGTTATCTGGGATGCCCTGCTGGCCGCTGGTTTCAATCGTCGCTGCACCCTTATCGCCCTGGGCGGCGGGGTGGTAGGCGACATGACCGGGTATGCGGCGGCCTGCTATCAGCGTGGTGTCGCCTTCATTCAGGTGCCGACAACCCTGCTGTCTCAGGTTGATTCCTCGGTGGGTGGCAAGACGGGAGTGAACCATCCTCGCGGCAAGAACATGATCGGCGCCTTCTGGCAGCCAAAGGCCGTGCTCATTGATACCGATACCCTTGCCACTCTGCCATCCCGGGAGCTTTCGGCGGGGCTCGCCGAGGTCATCAAGTATGGTCTGATACGCGATCTCGATTTTCTTGTCTGGCTTGAAGCGCAGATGGGAGCGCTACGCGGAGTGGATGGAGAAACGCTGCGCGAGGCGATCTACCGAAGCTGCGCCATCAAGGCAGAGGTGGTCGCCGCTGACGAGACCGAGCAGGGCGCTCGGGCGTTACTGAACCTGGGGCATACCTTCGGGCATGCCATCGAAGCGCACCAGGGCTATGGCAGCTGGCTTCATGGCGAAGCGGTGGGGACTGGCATGCTGATGGCAGCCGAGCTGTCAAAGCGCCTGGGTTGGCTGAGCGAGGCCGAGGTGGCCCGCGTGGAGTCGGTGATCGCTGCCGCTGGCCTGCCGCTGGCGGCGCCGGCGGACATGGAGGTGGATGACTTTCTGGCCGTGATGCGCCTGGACAAGAAAAATATCGATGCTCGGCTACGCCTGGTGTTGTTGAGAAGTCTGGGCGGTGCCTGTCTGCATGATACGACGCCGACCGATACGCTCGCCGCCCTGCTGGCGGACTTTCCCCGCCGCTGAGGCAAGCCGCTGTCGATGGCCATCTTGATGATCAAGCGTCCGTTTTCACGGGCGCTTTTTTGTGCTCGGCGTTTCAGACATGGCCCAAGCGCGTTACGTCGTTGGGGCGCGGTTTTTAAAGGCAGGCGCTTGGCAAGACAGACCTTTGCAGACAAAGGTGTCGAGAGGCGTCGGCGGGGCAACACATTACTGGCTGCTTCCGGGAGCGAATGATCAGGCGCATCAATGTGGCGATGCGTGGGTGTCGTCCGGCATAAAGGAATACGCATGCCTTATGCATGATTGGCATGCCATTGAGCTTCCTTTTTCGACTAAAGTCTACTATTGCTGACTCTGTACGTCAGGCATGGCCAAGTAGTTGACCTGTCAGGGTTTTTTGCTTGACTGGTTCGCTAAGGTGCCGATTTCAGGCGATTTTTTTTCGGTCTGGGCGGGCAGGGAATTGCGCCGGAAGAGGGGGATGGCTATGCTGGACGGCCTTTTTTGGCGCCAGAAACCGGCATGTATCAGCGATATGTGGGAAAAGAAAAACCAATAAAGATATCGCAGAAGCCATCTGGACACAAGACTACTGATATTGATGAGGTGCGCCCATGAGACAAGGTCTCCACCAGCCCGATGAATTTCGCGACAACTGCGGCTTCGGCCTGATTGCGCACATGGAAGGACAGGCCAGCCATGACCTGCTCAAGACCGCTATCGAGTCGCTGACCTGTATGACGCATCGCGGCGGTATCGCCGCCGATGGCAAGACCGGTGACGGCTGTGGCCTGCTGCTGAAGATGCCTGTCGACTTCATGCGGGCCGTGGCTCGGGAGTCACTGGGCGTCGAGCTGGGTGAGGGCTTTGCCGTGGGCAGCATTTTCCTGCCCGACGACGATGCCCGCGAGCAGGCTGCTCGTGAGGTGCTGGACGGTGAGCTTGAAGCGCGTGGCCTGACCGTACATGGCTGGCGCAGAGTGCCCACCGACCCGAGCGTCTGTGGCCCGATGGCACTCGACTGTCTGCCGCGTATTCGTCAGGTCTTCGTCTCTGCTGGGGACGACCGTCTCGAGGCCGACCTTGGCGTGGACCTGTTCATGGCACGGCGCCGCGCCGAGGAGAAGCTGTCTCGCGAACCCGAGTTCTATGTCTGTTCGCTGTCTTCTCAGGTGGTGTCCTATAAAGGTCTGATGATGCCGGTGGACCTGCCCACCTTCTATCAGGATCTGAATGACGAGCGGCTCGAGACCGCGATCTGTGTCTTCCACCAGCGCTTCTCGACCAATACTGCCCCGCGTTGGCCACTGGCGCAGCCGTTTCGCCTGCTGGCGCACAACGGCGAGATCAACACCATTGAGGCCAACCGCGGCTGGGCCAACTCGCGCAAGGAGAACTTCGTCAGTGATCGGCTGCCCGAGATCGCCGAGCTCGACGAGATCGTCAATACTTCCGGCTCTGACTCATCGAGCATGGATAACATGCTCGAAGTGTTGATGGCCGGGGGCATGGACATCTACAACGCCGTGCGCATGATGGTGCCGCCGGCCTGGCAGAACGTGGAGACCATGGACGGCGATCTGCGCGCCTTCTATGAATACAACTCCATGCACATGGAGCCCTGGGACGGCCCCGCCGGCATGGTGATGACCGATGGTCGCCACGCCGTCTGCATGCTGGATCGCAATGGCCTGCGTCCGGCCCGCTGGGTCATCACCAAGAACGGCTATATTACCCTTGCCTCCGAGATCGGTACCTACAATTACCGGCCTGAAGATGTAGTGGCCAAGGGGCGCGTCGGGCCCGGCAAGGTGCTGGGGATCGACACCCAGACCGGTGAGATTCTGCACACCGAAGACATCGACAACCGTTTGAAGTCGGCGTTTCCCTATCGTCGCTGGCTCAAGGACGAGGCCAACTATCTGGAATCCGCCCTGACCGAGCTGGCCCGCTTCCAGCCCATGGGCACCGATGAGCTCAATGTCCACCAGAAGCTCTTTCAGATCACCTTCGAGGAGCGTGACCAGTTGCTGCGCCCACTGGCCGAAAGTGGTCAGGAAGCCGTGGGCTCGATGGGCGACGATACGCCCATGGCGGTGTTGTCGGGCCATGAGCGCCTGCTCACCGACCACTTCCGCCAGAAATTTGCTCAGGTCACCAACCCGCCGATCGATCCGCTGCGCGAAGCCATCGTGATGTCGCTGGAGACCATTTGCGGTGCTGAGCTTAACGTCTTCGATGCAACGCCCGAGCACGCACATCGCTTGATTCTGACCACGCCTGTGCTTTCACCGCGCAAGTTTACCGCGCTGATCAGTCAGGACGACCCGGCGTTCGCCAGTCAGACCCTGTCGCTTGCCTATGATCCCGAGACCACCGGGCTCAAACAGGCCATTCAGGTGCTGTGTCGCCAGGCCGCCGATGCTGCTCGCAGCGGCAAAGTCGTGCTGGTACTCAGTGATGCCGGCCTCAAGAAAGGCCAGCTGCCGATCCAGGCGGCGCTTGCCGTGGGTGCCGTGCACCACCATCTGGGACAGAAGGCGCTGCGTCCGCGGGTCAACCTGGTCGTCGAGACCGGCTATGCCCGCGACGCCCACCAGATGGCCGTGCTGTTCGGGGTCGGTGCCACGGCGGTCTATCCCTACCTGGCCTACCATGTGATGGCCGACATGCACCGCACCGGTGAATTGACCGGTAATCCGGCGGATGCGCGCGAGAACTACCGCAAGGGGCTGCAGAAGGGCCTGTTCAAGATCCTCTCCAAGATGGGGATCTCGACCCTGGCGTCCTATCGCGGCGCCCAGCTTTTCGAGGCAGTGGGTCTTGGCGACGAGGTGATGGATCTGTGCTTCACCAACATGGCATCGCGCATTCAGGGGGCTGGGTTCAGCGAGCTGCAAATGCAGCAGGAACTGCTGGCTCGCCGGGCCTGGACACCACGCAAGAGCATTGACCAGGGCGGTCTGGTCAAGTATGTCCATGGCAAGGAATACCACGCCTACAACCCCGATGTGGTGACCACCCTTCAGGAGGCGGTCCAGCAGGGCGATTATCAGAAGTGGAAGAAGTTCGCTGGCCTGGTCAACGAGCGCCCGGTGGCCACCATTCGCGATCTTCTGGTCTTGAAGCCTGCCGCCGAGCCGGTGCCACTCGAGGAAGTCGAGACCACGGATGAACTGATTCCGCGCTTCGATAGTGCCGGTATGTCGCTCGGCGCCCTGTCACCGGAGGCCCACGAGGCGCTGGCTCAGGCAATGAACGAGACCGGCGGCCGCTCCAATTCCGGCGAAGGGGGCGAGGATCCGGCGCGCTACGGCACCATCCGCTCGTCGAAGATCAAGCAGATCGCTTCTGGGCGGTTCGGTGTTACGCCGACCTACCTGGTCAATGCCGAAGTATTGCAGATCAAGGTCGCCCAGGGCGCCAAGCCCGGTGAAGGCGGTCAGCTGCCCGGTGGCAAGGTCAACGAGATGATCGGCCGGCTACGCTATGCGGTCCCCGGCGTCACGCTGATCTCGCCGCCGCCGCACCACGATATCTACTCGATCGAGGACCTGGCGCAGCTGATCTTCGATCTCAAGCAGGTCAACCCGGACGCCCAGGTGTCGGTCAAGCTGGTCTCCGAGCCCGGCATCGGCACCATCGCCACCGGCGTGGCCAAGGCCTATGCCGACCTGATCACCGTGTCAGGCTATGACGGGGGGACCGCGGCGAGCCCGCTGACCTCGATCAAGCATGCAGGCAGCCCCTGGGAGCTCGGCCTGCCTGAGGTTCACCAGGCGCTGCGCATCAATGGCCTGCGTGACAAGATCCGCCTGCAGACCGATGGCGGTCTGAAGACCGGTCTCGATGTGGTCAAGGCGGCGATTCTCGGCGCCGAGAGCTTCGGCTTCGGCACCGCGCCAATGGTCGCGCTGGGCTGCAAGTACCTGCGTATCTGTCACCTCAACAACTGCGCGACCGGTGTGGCGACACAGGACCAGTTCCTGCGTGACGAACACTTCCGCGGCACCGTTGACATGGTCAAGCACTACTTCCGCTTCATCGCCGAGGAAGTGCGTGAACTGATGTCGCTGCTCGGGGTGCGCAAGCTCACCGATCTGATCGGACGCACCGATCTGCTCGAGGTGCTCGAGGGCCAGACCAGCGCTCAGCGCAAGCTCGACCTGACGCCGCTGCTTGAGAACGACCACGTGCCGGCTGGTGCTCCCCAGTTCTGCCACGTCAATCGCAACGTGCCCCATGACCCGGGTGCCAAGAACCTGGAGGTGCTGGAGGCGCTACGCTCGGCGATCGACGAGAAATCCGGTGGCGAGTTCGATTTCACCATCACCAACTGTGATCGCAGTGTGGCGGCCATGACCTCCGGGGCCATCGCCAAGCGCTATGGTGAGGCCGGTCTCGAAGACGCGCCTATTACTGCGCGTTTCAAGGGCGTGGCGGGGCAGAGCTTCGGGGTGTGGAACGCTTGCGGTCTGAACCTGTATCTCGAAGGCGATGCCAACGACTATGTCGGCAAGGGCATGAACGGTGGTTCGATCACCATCGTGCCGCCGGCCGGCAGCCACTTCGAGAGTCACAAGACGGCCATCATCGGTAATACCTGCCTGTATGGCGCTACCGGCGGCACGCTTTACGCCGCTGGCACCGCCGGCGAGCGGTTCGCGGTGCGCAATTCCGGTGCCACTGCGGTCATCGAGGGTGCCGGGGATCACTGCTGCGAGTACATGACCGGCGGGTTGGTCACGGTGCTTGGCGCGACCGGCGTCAACTTTGGCGCGGGCATGACCGGCGGCTTTGCCTACGTCATTGACGAAGACCGTACCTTCGTCGACAAGTACAACCACGAGCTGGTGGAAATCCACCGGATCAACACCGAGGCAATGGAGGCGTACCGGCGCCACCTGAGGGAGGTCATCGAGGACTATGTCGCTACCACCGGCTCAGCGCGCGGTGAAGAGATACTCGAGGACTTCGGCCACTTCATCCGCCACTTCTGGCTGGTGAAGCCCAAGGCCGCGAGTCTTGGCAGTCTGCTCGCCGAGTCTCGGCGGCGGCCGGAGTAAGCGACGTCCCGGCAGCGGCCCCACAGACCGAGTTCCGGCGGCCGCGTCCCGGCGGAGCCAGTATCACTGGCTCCGCCCTGACCTTCCAGTTTTCGAGGAGAGACGACAATGGCAGAGCGTCTTCAGCATAACGATTTCCAGTTTATCGACGTGGGTCGCCATGACCCGCAGAAGAAGCCGGCGCGCACCCGTTCGCGGGAGTTTGCCGAGATCTATGAGCCCTACCAGCCAAGCGAAGCCGCCAGCCAGGCGGACCGTTGTCTGGGTTGCGGCAACCCCTATTGCGAGTGGAAATGCCCGGTCCATAACTACATTCCCAACTGGCTGAAGCTGGTGGCCGAAGGCAATATCCTGAAGGCCGCCGAGCTGTCGCATGCGACCAACTCGCTGCCCGAGGTATGCGGCCGAGTGTGTCCGCAGGATCGTCTCTGCGAGGGGGATTGCACCCTCAATGACGGCTTTGGTGCGGTGACCATCGGCTCGGTTGAGAAGTACATCACCGATACTGCCTTCGCCATGGGGTGGCGGCCTGATATGTCGCAGGTCGAAAAGACCGACAAGCGCGTGGCGATCGTCGGTGCCGGGCCGGCAGGTCTCGGGTGTGCCGATATCCTGGTGCGTAATGGCGTGACCCCGGTGGTGTTCGACAAGTACCCGGAAATCGGCGGTCTGCTGACCTTCGGCATTCCCGAGTTCAAGCTCGAGAAGAGCGTGATGGAGCGTCGGCGGGCGGTCTTCGAGGAGATGGGCGTGGAATTCCGTCTGGGCGTCGAGATCGGTGCCGATATCACCATCGATGAGCTGATGGAGGACTACGATGCGGTCTTCCTCGGCATGGGTACCTACAAGTACATGCAGGGCGGCTTCCCTGGGGAAGATCTGCCGGGTGTGCACAAGGCGCTGGACTTCCTGGTGGCGAACGTCAATCACTGCCTGGGCTTCGAGAAAAACGCCTCTGACTATGTCTCCTTCGAGGGCCAGCGGGTCGTCGTGCTGGGTGGCGGCGACACCGCCATGGACTGCAACCGGACATCGATTCGTCAGGGCGCGGCCAGCGTTTCCTGCGCCTATCGTCGAGACGAGGAAAACATGCCGGGCTCCAAGCGTGAGGTGGCCAATGCCCGCGAAGAGGGCGTCGAGTTCCTCTTCAACCGTCAACCGGTGGCGGTGATCGGTGAAGACAAGGTCGAGGGCGTCAAGGTGGTACGCACCCGCATGGGTGAGCCGGACGAAAACGGCCGCCAGCGTCCTGAAGTCGTACCGGGCTCCGAGGAAGTGCTGCCCGCGGATGCGGTGGTGATTGCCTTTGGCTTCCAGGCGACCGATATCGACTGGCTCGAGCCCAGCAATATCGATACCAATGAGCGGGGCCTGATCACGGCACCGGAGCATGGTCGTTATCCTTTCCAGACCAGTAACGCCAAGGTCTTTGCCGGCGGTGACATGGTGCGCGGCTCAGACCTCGTTGTGACCGCGGTCTATGAGGGCCGCCAGGCCGGCGAGGGTATCCTCGACTACCTGGAAGTCTGAACGACAGACGGCTGTTTTTTTCAGCCGGCAACGGTGACAGGTCAGCGCGACACGTCTTTTTCCTCCCGGAAAAGGACGTGTGCTCCTGGCGGGGAAAACCGCCTTAGCGATGGCGCGCATGGCAAATTGAGCCGCCAAGGCGATTCTGCTACTCTGTCGTCCCATCCTGGTGCGGTTTCCTGCCGCGCCTTCTGATCACGTTTCGACAGGTTCTCCATGACACGATATATCTTCGTGACCGGCGGCGTTGTGTCCTCTCTCGGCAAGGGCATCGCGTCCGCCTCGCTGGCGGCGATTCTCGAGGCCCGCGGTCTCAAGGTCACCATGCTCAAGCTGGATCCGTACATCAACGTCGATCCGGGCACCATGAGCCCCTTCCAGCATGGCGAAGTATTCGTCACCGAGGATGGCGCCGAGACCGACCTGGATCTGGGCCATTACGAGCGCTTCATCCGCACCAAGATGACCCAGAGCAACAACTTCACCACCGGTCGTGTCTACGAACATGTCCTGCGCAAGGAGCGTCGCGGCGACTACTTGGGCGGCACGGTGCAGGTGATTCCGCATATCACCGACGAGATCAAGCGTCGGGTCTATGCCGGGGGCGAAGGCTTCGATGTGGCGCTGGTCGAGATCGGCGGGACGGTCGGCGACATCGAGTCGTTGCCGTTCCTCGAGTCGATCCGCCAGATCAGAAGCGAGCTGGGGGCCAATCGCGCCATCTTCATGCACCTGACACTGGTGCCTTACATCCAGACGGCCGGCGAGACCAAGACCAAGCCGACCCAGCACAGCGTCAAGGAGCTGCGCTCGATCGGTATCCAGCCGGATATTCTGATCTGTCGCAGTGAAGTCGAGCTCGAGGAAACCGAGCGTCGCAAGATCGCCCTGTTCACCAACGTCGAAGAGCGGGCGGTGGTGCCGCTGCAGGATGCCGATACCATCTACCGCATCCCGCTGATGCTGCATGAGCACGGCCTCGACGAGATCGTCTGCGACAAGCTGCGTCTGGAAGCCAACGATGCTGAGCTGGATGAGTGGATCCGCGTGCTGGACGCCAAGCTCAACCCGCTGAAGTCGGTCAACATCGCCATGGTCGGTAAGTACATGGAGCTGCTGGATGCCTACAAGTCGTTGAACGAGGCGCTGACCCACGCCGGTATCCAGAACCGCATCAAGGTCAACATCGACTACATCGATTCCGAGGATATCGAGCGCCATGGTCCCGAGCGGCTGGCGGGCAAGGATGCCATTCTGGTGCCTGGCGGTTTCGGTGAGCGCGGCGTGGAAGGCAAGATCGCCACGGCTCGCTTCGCCCGTGAGCAGAAGATTCCCTACCTAGGTATCTGCCTCGGCATGCAGGTCGCGGTGATCGAGTTCGCTCGCCACGTGGCGGGCTGGGCAGATGCCAATTCCACCGAGTTTACTCACGACACCAAGCACCCCGTGGTCGGTCTGATCACCGAGTGGCTGAATGCCGAGGGCAAGATCGAGCTGCGTGATGCGGCCTCCGATCTCGGCGGCACCATGCGTCTGGGCGGCCAGATCTGTCATCTGAAGCCGGGCTCCAAGGCGCGTGAGGCGTACGGCAACGATGAGATCGTCGAACGCCACCGCCACCGCTTCGAGGTCAACAACCAGTTCATCGGCGAGCTTGAAGAGGCCGGTCTGGTGATTTCCGGCAAGAGCGTCGATCAGTCGCTGGTCGAGATGGTCGAGCTGCCGGACCATCCCTGGTTCGTGGCCTGCCAGTTCCATCCGGAATTTACCTCCACGCCCCGCGATGGCCATCCGCTGTTTTCGGGCTTCGTGCAAGCGGCTCTCGAGCAGAAGCAGGCACGTGCCCGGCAGCATGCGCAGGCCCAGCCGCAGGGCTAAGGACAGCAGATGAGCGAATCGCAGAAAACCATCGAGTTTGCCGGCCACAAGGCCGGCAACGCCTTGCCGCTGTCGCTTTTTGGCGGCATGAATGTGCTCGAGTCTCGCGACATGGCTCTGGAGGTCGCCGAGCGCTACGTCGAGGTGACCACTAAGCTCGGCATCCCTTACGTCTTCAAAGCAAGCTTCGACAAGGCGAATCGCAGCTCGATTCACTCCTATCGCGGGCCGGGCCTGGAGAAAGGCCTCGAGATCCTCGCCGAGGTCAAAGAGCGCTTCAACGTGCCGGTGATCACCGACGTTCACGAGCCCTGGCAGGCCAAGCCGGTGGCCGAGGTCGCCGATATCATTCAGTTGCCCGCCTTCCTGGCCCGTCAGACCGATCTGGTGGTAGCCATGGCCGAGACCGGCGCGGTGATCAATATCAAGAAGCCGCAGTTCGTGGCGCCTCACGAGATGCGCCACATCGTGCGCAAGTGCGAGGAAGCCGGCAACGAGCGCCTGATCCTCTGCGAGCGAGGCTCGAGCTTCGGCTACAACAACCTGGTGGTCGACATGCTCGGCTTCGGTGACATGAAGGCCACCGGCTATCCGCTTTTCTTCGATGTCACGCATGCCCTGCAGCGCCCAGGCGGGCGTGCCGACAGCGCTGATGGCCGTCGTGCCCAGGTCGCCGAGCTTGCCCGTGCCGGTGTCGCGGTGGGGCTCGCCGGGATCTTTCTCGAAGCCCACCCGGACCCGGACAATGCCAAGTGCGACGGTCCCTGTGCCTTGCCGCTAGATCAACTCGAGCCGTTCCTTGCTCAGCTCAAGGCGCTGGATGACCTGGTCAAGGGCTTCCCTGCACTGACGATTGCCTGATCGAGGCACGGGTGGCGGCAGGCCGCATGACCCGGCTTTCGGGCGCCTGATGCCTTGAATGACGTGCCGGATAGACGACAGTTTTCGAGCGGAGCCGTGATTCCCTCCAGACAAGTCGACTGGATCAACGCTTAGCATTAATTAAGGACGAGACATCATGACCAAGATTGTCGAAATTCGCGCCCTCGAGGTGCTGGATTCACGCGGTAACCCCACCGTGCAGGCCGAAGTGGTGCTGGAAAGCGGCGCCAAGGGTGTGGCCTGCGCACCGAGTGGCGCGTCAACCGGCTCTCGCGAAGCGCTGGAGTTGCGCGACGGCGACAAGTCTCGCTACCTGGGCAAGGGTGTGCTGAAGGCTGTTGAGGCCGTCAATGGCCCGATCCGTGAACGGCTGACGGGCCTCGATGCGCTGGATCAGCGTGCGCTGGATAACGCCATGCTTGAGCTCGATGGCACCGAGAACAAGGAAAGCCTCGGCGCCAACGCTATCCTCGCCGTCTCTCTGGCCGCCGCCAAGGCCGCCGCCAGCGCCAAGGGCATCGAGCTCTATGCCCATGTCGCCGAGCTCTTCGGTGCGCCGGGCAAGTATCTGATGCCGGTGCCGATGATGAACATCATCAACGGCGGGGAGCATGCCGATAACAACGTCGATATCCAGGAGTTCATGATTCAGCCGGTGGGTGCGCCGAGCTTCCGTGAAGGCCTGCGCATGGGTGCCGAGGTCTTCCACGCCCTGAAGAAAGTGCTGGCGGCGCGTGGTCTTTCCACTGCAGTGGGTGACGAGGGCGGTTTCGCGCCGAACCTTGCCTCCAATGCCGAGGCCCTGGCGGTGATCAAGCAGGCGGTGTCTGACGCCGGTTATACGCTTGGCAGCGACATCACGCTGGCGCTTGACTGTGCGTCCAGCGAGTTCTTCAAGGATGGTCAGTACGATCTGTCGGGTGAAGGCAAGAGCTTTGATGCGGCCGGTTTCGTCGACTACCTGGCAAAGCTTGCCGACCAGTACCCGATCGTCTCCATCGAAGACGGCATGGACGAATCCGACTGGGCCGGCTGGAAGGCGCTCACCGACAAGCTGGGCGATAAGGTTCAGCTGGTCGGGGATGATTTGTTCGTTACCAACACTCGCATTCTCAAGCGTGGCATTGATGAGAAGATCGGCAACTCCATCCTGATCAAGTTCAACCAGATCGGCTCGCTCTCTGAGACGCTGGATGCGATCAAGATGGCGCAGGATGCCGGCTTCACCGCGGTGATTTCTCACCGCTCCGGCGAGACTGAAGATACCACCATCGCCGATCTGGCTGTGGCGACTTCGGCGGGCCAAATCAAGACCGGTTCACTGTGCCGTTCCGACCGCGTCGCCAAGTACAACCGCCTGCTGGTGATTGAGCAGCAGCTGGGTGAGGCCGTGCACTATCCGGGCTTGTCTGCCATCAAGGGTCAAGGCTGACATCCGCATGGGTCGGTGATGACCTGTGATATTGGAAAGATGAGTGGAAAAGGCGCCTGCGGGCGCCTTTTTTCGTATCGGGCGGCGGTTTTGAGCGCATCCGCAAGGGGGAGATGCCGACCATATCCTCATTGCGTGTAAGAGATTGCCGACAACTTTGCCCCGAAAAACATGATGTCGATCAATAAATGATCACTCTTAGCTTACCTTGTTGTTTTTAAGTCATTGAAAATAAATAAAAATATTTATTTCAACATGTGTTGGCTAGTGCTTTCTCCCTATATGGGTCGACTTGAGAACATCGCTATAGGTGCCACAATACGCTTGGGATGTGGGAAAGCAGGACGCTTTCCCGGCAGGATGCAACGGGATGGTAGACGGGTGCGCTTGGTGCGACAGGATGTCGTTCCCGGGCAGGGAAGTCACCCGAGGAAGCGGGCATAGGGACATGCTCAAGGAAACGGCTAGGAGCGGGCGACCTTCGGGTCGCCTTTTTTTATGCGTGTGGGAAAAGTCTCTGCAACCTCACATAGCGTTGTGGGCACAAGGTTCTGCGGATCACGTTCTATGTAGAGCGTTCTGGCCATAATCCGGCCATAAAAAGGGGCCGGCGAGAAATCGCCGGCCCCTTTTTCGTGGACTACGCCTGTCGGCCATCGTTGATGGCGGGGTCTCAGCGCTCGAGCAATTCCTTCTTGTCGCTTTTGCCGTCCCACTCTTCAGCGTCAGGCAGCGGGTCCTTCTTCTCGGCAATGTTCGGCCAGACCTCGGACAGCTCGGCGTTGAGCTCGATGAATTCTTGCTGCCCCTCGGGGAGTTCGTCTTCGGAGAAGATGGCCTCCGCAGGGCATTCCGGCTCGCACAGGGCGCAATCGATGCACTCGTCGGGGTGAATGACCAGGAAGTTGGGACCTTCGTAGAAGCAGTCTACCGGGCAGACCTCCACGCAGTCGGTGTACTTGCACTTAATGCAGTTCTCGGTGACGACGAATGTCATGGGTCTTCCTCGATCGTTAGCTGTCAGGGTCTCGGTGATATGCCGTGAGCCTGATGGAGTCGTGTGCTAAATCTAGTTATAAGCGGCTTGATCATTAGAAGCCGCTATTCTAATGGGGCAATATTCTAGTCGTGGCGTGCAGGGCCAGCAAGTCATCGCAGCGGCCGGGGGGAAGAACGTTTCGGCATGAATCCATGCCCGTTATGCGGCGTTCTTCGTCCATCCGGCGCGCAGCGTCTGTGTCAGTCCTGTTGTCAACGGCCAGGCCAGTTGCCCCCGTGGCGGGTAAATATCGGCATGGCTAGACTTTTTCCCGCCAGGCATAGAGCAGCTCCAGGGCCTGGCGCGGACTCAGGCCGTCGATATCCAGACCGGCCAGTTCGTCGAGCAGCGGGTGTGGCGTACTGGCGAACAGATCGTCCTGACGCGGTGCGGGGGCAGCAGACGCGGCGTTTGGTCCGCCCGCCGATGCCGGGTCGGCCAGGGGTGTCTGGCGTTGGCCCTGATCGATCTCCTGCTGCTCGAGCACGGCGAGTTTCTCGCGGGCGCGAGCGATCACATGCTGGGGCACTCCTGCCAGTTGGGCGACCTGCAGGCCATAGCTCTGGCTAGCCGGGCCGTCTTCCACTCGGTGCATGAAGACGATGCCATCCTTGTGCTCGGCGGCGGTCAGGTGAACATTGGCCACGCCCGGCGCCTGATCGGGCAGAGCGGTCATCTCGAAGTAGTGAGTGGCGAACAGCGTGAAGGCCCGTGAGCGCGTCAGGTGCTCGGCACTGGCCCAGGCAAGCGACAGACCATCGAAGGTCGAGGTGCCGCGACCGATCTCGTCCATCAACACCAGGCTCTTGTCGCTGGCGTTGTGCAGGATGTTGGCGGTCTCGGTCATCTCGACCATGAAGGTCGAACGACCACCGGCCAGGTCGTCCGAGGAGCCGATGCGGGTAAAGATGCGATCAACCGGGCCGATCTCGGCGGCATCGGCGGGCACGAAGCTGCCGGTATGGGCCAGCAGGGTGATCAGTGCCGCCTGACGCATGTAGGTCGACTTGCCGCCCATGTTGGGGCCGGTGATCACCAGCATGCGCCGCGTATCGTCCAGTGCCAGGTCATTGGGCACGAAGGGCGCTTCGCTTACGTGCTCGACCACCGGGTGGCGTCCACCCTGAATGTTGATGCCGGGCGCCTCGGTGAGCGTCGGGCGCACGAAATCCAGCGCCTGGGCACGTTCGGCAAAGCTTGCCAGCACGTCGAGGCTGGCCAGTGCCCGGCCTGTGTGCTGCAGGGTATCGAGCTCGGCGCCCAGGGTGTCGAGCAGTGACTCGTAGAGCAGCTTTTCGCGACCCAGGGCCCGGGACTTGGCCGACAGCGCCTTGTCCTCGAATTCCTTGAGCTCGGGAATGATGAAGCGCTCGGCGTTCTTCAGGGTCTGGCGGCGGATGTAGTCCGCCGGGGCCTCACGCGCCTGGGCACGCGGGATCTCGATGTAGTAGCCATGCACTCGATTGTAGCCGACCTTGAGACCGGCAAGGCCGGTGCGTTCACGCTCGCGGGTTTCCAGCTTGATCAGATAGTCGCCGGCGTTCTCTGCAAGGCCGCGCTGCTCGTCGAGCTCCTCGTCGAAGCCATCGGCGATCACGCCGCCATCGCGAATCACCACCGGCGGGTTATCGATCAGCGCCCGGCTCAGTGTCTCGGCAAGCGTCGGGTAGGGATGAATATGGCGCTTGAGCTCGTCGAGCGCCGTTCCTTCATCGAAGCCCGAGAGATTCGCCTCGAGACCGGGCAGGGCGTTCAGGGCATCGCGTAACCGGGCCAGATCCCGGGGGCGAGCGCTGCGCAGTGCGATGCGGGCAAGTATACGTTCGACGTCGCCGATCGCTTTCAGGTCATCACGAAGGGGCAGAAAGGCTTCATTGTGGTAAAGCAGTGCGACGGCTGCCTGGCGGGCCAGTACCCGGGGGCGGTCGTGCAGGGGACGGTTCAGCCAACGCTTCATCAGGCGCGAGCCCATGGCGGTGGCGGTGGTGTCCAGCACGCTCGCCAGGGTGTTGTCGCTGCTGCCGCCGAGGTTGGTATCGATCTCGAGATTGCGTCGACTGGCGGCGTCGATCACTACGGCATCATCGCGGTTCTCGACGCCAATGGCGGTGACGTGGGGCAGCGCGGAGCGCTGGGTGTCTCGGGCATAGTCGATCAATACCCCGGCGGCGGTCATGGCCGCCTCGAGGTGGGCACAGCCGAAGCCGCGCAGGTCCTGGACGGCGAACTGGTCACACAGGGTGCGTGTCGCCGATTCCAGATCGAACAGCCAATCGCTCTGGCGACGCAGGCCACGACGCTCGGCAAGCGAGGGCGGCAGGTCCTGGCCGTCGGCGATCAAGCACTCGGCCGGGTCGAGGCGCTGTACCTCGGCGAGCATCTCGGCCTCGCCTTCGACCTCGAGGACGCTGAAGCGGCCACTGGAGAGCTCCAGCCAAGCCAGGCCCCAGGTCTCGCCCTTGGGGTGCGCGGCCAGTACCAAGTTGTCGCGGTTGGCGTCGAGCAGGGCCTCATCATGGAGCGTGCCTGGGGTGACGATGCGCACCACCTTGCGCTCCACCGGCCCCTTGCTGGTGGCCGGGTCGCCGATCTGCTCGCAGATCGCCACCGACTCGCCGGCCTTGACCAGGCGCGCCAGGTAGCCCTCGGCGCTGTGATAGGGCACCCCTGCCATGGGGATCGGCTTGCCCGCCGACTGACCACGCTGGGTCAGGGTGATGTCAAGAAGCTTGGCGGCGCGCTTGGCGTCGTCGAAGAACAGTTCATAGAAGTCCCCCATGCGATAGAACAGCAGCACCTCGGGGTGCTCGCGCTTGATCTTCAGGAACTGGCTCATCATCGGGGTGTGCTGGGCGCTGGCCTGTGTCATTGGCTTCCTTGGTTACTCTGGAATGCGGGCGGGCATGCGGGCACGGCTGGATGTGAAAGCGAAGCATGGCGACGCTGCAACGGGTGACTCGTCAGGGGCCGGCAAAAGGCGATATTCTACCCGCTCATGCTCGTCTCGTCAGGCGCTGTCCGATTGCGCTGCTCACCACCACGGAGGCAAGATGCCGGCTATTCCTTCGACGCTTGAAGACTGCGATACGCTCGCGCTCGCCACTCGCCTGGGTGAGGCCTGCAAGGCGCGCGGGGTGTCCGTGACGGCTGCTGAGTCCTGTACCGGTGGCGGTGTTGCCCACGCGATCACCGAGGTTGCGGGCAGCTCGGCCTATTTCGAGACCGGCTATGTCACCTACTCGAACGCGGCCAAGACCCGCCAGTTGGGCGTGCCTGAGGCGACGCTTGCCACGCATGGGGCCGTCAGTCGTGAGGTGGTCGAGGCGATGGTGGCTGGGGCCTGTCGCGACAGCGGCGCGAATCTGGCTGTCGCCATCAGCGGCGTGGCGGGGCCGGGGGGCGGCAGCCAGGCCAAGCCGGTCGGCACGGTATGGCTGGCCTGGGGAGATGCCGTCACTCAATGGGCGGTATGCCATCACTTTGGCGGTGATCGCCACGCGGTACGCGAGCAGGCGCTGCGGGCGGCACTCGCCGGGCTGATCGAACGGCTTGAGGGGGCTCAGGCGTCGCAGGAAAAGTCCCTCTAGCGGTAGGCGCGACGGTTTTTTTTCTCCATAATACTGTGTAGTCATACAGTATTTAGGTGCTGTACCCACGATTCAGTATTCAGAACACATCGTTTTTCTTTGATGACTCCAGGAGGCCATTCATGGCACAGGACGACAATCGCGCCAAGGCACTGAACGCGGCGCTCAGCCAGATCGACCGCCAGTTCGGCAAGGGCACCGTGATGCGCCTGGGCGACGCGCCGCGCGTGACCATGCCATCGGTCTCCACCGGGTCGCTGGGGCTTGATATCGCGCTTGGCATCGGCGGCCTGCCGCTGGGCCGGGTGGTCGAGATATACGGGCCGGAGTCGTCGGGCAAGACCACCCTGACCCTGTCGGTGATCGCTCAGGCCCAGAAGCAGGGCAAGACCTGCGCCTTCGTCGATGCCGAGCACGCGCTGGATCCGAGTTACGCCGAGAAGCTTGGCGTCAATCTTGATGACCTGCTGGTCTCCCAGCCGGACAACGGCGAGCAGGCACTGGAAATCTGCGACATGCTGGTGCGCTCCGGCGGCGTCGATCTGATCGTCGTCGACTCGGTAGCGGCGCTGACGCCGCGGGCCGAGATCGAAGGCGAGATGGGCGACTCCCACGTCGGCCTGCAGGCGCGCCTGATGTCCCAGGCGCTGCGCAAGATCACCGGCAATATCAAGAACGCCAACTGCATGGTGGTGTTCATCAACCAGATTCGCATGAAGATCGGCGTGATGTTCGGCAGCCCCGAGACCACGACCGGCGGTAACGCCCTGAAGTTCTACTCGAGCGTGCGCCTCGACATCCGTCGTACCGGTTCGGTGAAGCAGGGCGACGAAGTGACCGGCAACGAGACTCGTGTCAAGGTCGTCAAGAACAAGGTGGCGCCGCCGTTCCGTCAGGCCGAGTTCCAGATTCTCTACGGCAAGGGGATCTACCACGCCGGTGAAGTGGTCGATCTGGGCGTGCAGTGCAATCTCGTCGACAAGGCCGGCGCCTGGTACAGCTACAAGGGCAGCAAGATCGGCCAGGGCAAGGCCAATGCCGCTCAGCATCTCGAGGACAACCCGGCGATCATGGAAGAGATCGAGAGCCAGATCCGCGCCCAGTTGCTGACCCAGGCCGAGCCGAAGGATGACAAGGCCGAAGGCGAAGCGGTAGCCGACGGCGAGCTCGACGACAAGGCCTGATCCATGGCGTTCGGGTCCGCCAACACCCCGCGAGGCGAAAACGGCGATCAGCCCTCGCCTCGTGATGATGCCATTCGTCTGCTGGCGCGAAGAGAGCATTCGCGTCACGAGCTCGAGTCTCGCTTGGCGACCAAGGGCCATGACGCCGCCGAGGTGGCGGTATGTCTTGATGACCTGGCCGAGCAGGGCCTGCAATCGGATGCACGCTTCGCTGAACACTTTGTGCGCTCACGCATTCAGCGGGGCCAGGGGCCACGCAAGGTGCGCGCCGAACTCGACCAGCGCGGTGCGGCGCGCGAGACGGTCGACGAGGCCCTGACTGAGGCCGAGGTCGACTGGTTTACGCTTGCCGCCGAGACCCTCGCCCGGCGCTTCAGCGGCCCGGGCGAGACCCCCAAGGAGCGAGCCAAGCGCGAGCGATTTCTCGCTGGCCGTGGTTTCGATTTCGACCAGCTTAAACATGCCCTGGCCCATGCCTGGGACGATAACGACGCCTTCTAGCGCACTATCCCCCCTGAAAGTTTCCCGCCGACTCGTTATACTCCAAGGTTTTCGACGACACCGGCGTGCCGTGTCGGTCCGCTCCGGCGGCCGCTCGCCCGCAGCGTCAACACGCTTAACGCCACGGACTTGATATGAAAAGCGCAGAGATCAGACAGGCCTTTCTGACCTTCTTCGAAGAGCAGGGACATTCCATCGTGCCGTCCAGCTCGCTGGTGCCGGATAACGACCCCACCCTGCTGTTCACCAACGCCGGCATGGTGCCCTTCAAAGACGTCTTCCTGGGACGCGACCCGCGACCCTATGTGCGTGCCACCTCGGCGCAGCGCTGTGTGCGCGCCGGTGGTAAGCACAATGACCTGGATAACGTCGGTTATACCGCGCGGCATCACACCTTCTTCGAGATGCTCGGCAACTTCAGCTTCGGTGACTATTTCAAGCGCCAGGCGATCCAGTTTGCCTGGACCTTTCTGACCGAGCGTCTGGGACTGCCCAAGGACAAGCTCTGGGTCACCGTCCACGTAAGTGATGACGAAGCAGAGCGCATCTGGAAAGACGAGATCGGCATCGACCCCGAGCGCTTCTCCAAGCTCGACGAGGATAATTTCTGGCAGATGGGCGATACCGGCCCCTGCGGCCCCTCCTCGGAAATCTTTTTCGATCATGGCCCCGAGGTATGGGGTGGTCCTCCCGGTAGCCCGGAAGAAGACGGCGATCGCTTCATCGAGATCTGGAACCTGGTCTTCATGCAGTATGACCGCGACGCCGCCGGCACCATGAACCCGTTGCCCAAGCCGTCCATCGACACCGGCATGGGCCTCGAGCGCATCGCCGCCGTGCTGCAGGGCGTGCATTCGAACTACGAGATCGATCTCTTCCAGCGTCTGCTGGCGGCCGCTTCTGACGCCACCGGTCACGCCGATACCAGCGCGCCGTCGCTGCGCGTGATCGCCGACCATATCCGCTCCTGCGCCTTCCTGATCGTTGATGGCGTGATGCCCTCCAATGAGGGGCGCGGTTACGTGCTGCGCCGGATCATCCGCCGCGCGGTTCGCCATGGTCACAAGCTTGGCGCCGAGGGTAGCTTCTTCAATACCTTGGTAGCGGCGCTTGACGCCGAGATGGGCGAGGCCTACCCAGAGCTTCGCCAGGCTCGCGCCCAGATCGAGACCGTGCTGGCCAAGGAAGAGGCACAGTTCGCGCGCACTCTGGACCACGGGATGGGCCTTTTGACCGAGGCGCTGGACGGGCTGGACGGGCTGGAAGGCGATGTGCTCCCTGGCGAGACGGTGTTCAAACTCTACGACACCTACGGTTTCCCCTATGACCTGACGGCCGATGTGTGCCGCGAACGCGGCGTGTCGCTGGATGAGGACGGCTTCCAGGTGGCGCTGGAAGCACAGCGTGAGCGGGCTCGGGCGGCCAGTCAGTTCGGTGCCGACTATGGCATCACCCTGGAGCTTGACGGTGAGACCGCCTTCACTGGCTATGATCGCCTCGAGGACCAGGCCAGGATTACGGCCCTGGTCGATACAGAAGGCAACGAACTGGCGGCGATGGAAGAAGGCCAGAAGGGTGTCGTGGTACTCGACCGTACGCCTTTCTATGCCGAGTCCGGCGGCCAGGTGGGCGATACCGGCTATCTTGTGGTTGATGGCGGCCGTTTCCAGGTCACCGACACCCAGAAGCAGGCCGGTCATCACTTGCATCAGGGCCTGATGGTCGAGGGTGGCTTCAAGGTAGGCGCCGTGGTGACGCCGACCGTCGATGCCAGTCTGCGCGCCGCCACCGTGCGCAATCACTCGGCGACGCACTTGTTGCACCAGGCGCTGCGTATGGTGCTTGGCGATCATGTGCAGCAGAAAGGCTCGCTGGTCACCGCCGAGCGGCTGCGCTTCGACTTCAGCCACCTCGAGGCGGTTACCCCCGCGGAGCTTGCCGAGATCGAGGCCATCGTCAATGCCCAGGTGCTGACCAACGCGCCCACGCAAATCGAGAACATGACCCTCGATGAGGCCAAGGCCAAGGGGGCGGCGGCACTGTTCGAGGCCAAGTACGCTGACGACGTGCGGGTACTGACCATTGGTGCCGACGACTTCTCGGTAGAACTGTGCGGCGGGACTCACGTGGCGCGCAGTGGTGATATTGGCTGTTTCCATATCGTCACCGAAACCGGTATCGCTTCCGGCGTGCGCCGCATCGAGGCTATTACCGGCGAAGCGGCGCTTGAATACTTCCAGAATCAGGAAGCGCAGCTTGCACGAGTCGGTGAACGACTCAAGGCCAAGCCCGAGCAGGTCGAAAGCCGGGTAGAGTCGCTACTCGAACGTAACCGTAGCCTCGAGAAAGAGCTCGAGCGCCTCAAGGCCAAGCTTGCCAGCAGCGCCGGTAACGACATGCTGAGTGAGGTGCAGGACGTCGCTGGTGTGCGTCTGATCGCCAAGCAGCTCGAAGGTGTCTCCGGTAAAGAGCTTCGCACCGTGCTGGACCAGCTCAAACAGAAGTTAGGTTCTGGCGTAGTGGTGCTCGGCGTGGCCGATGCCGACAGCGGCAAGGTCAGCTTGATCGCCGGTGTGACCAATGACCTGACCGGGCGCCTCAAGGCGGGCGACCTGGTCAAGCATGTTGCCTCCCAGGTGGGCGGCAAGGGCGGCGGCCGTGCCGATATGGCGCAGGCCGGCGGTAGCGACCCCGCGGCCCTCCCCGAAGCATTGGCCAGTGTGCCAGCCTGGGTAGAGGCACAGCTGGGGTAAGCCGCTGGCAGGGGCCGTGAGCGGTGTGTTCCGCCCCCTTTGTTTGCATGTCCGAGCTTGCCCGCCCAATAACGCATTCTTTCCTTTCATCCTTTTACTTCAAGGCAATCGCATATGGCGCTATACGTCCAAAAATTCGGTGGCACCTCGGTGGGCTCGGTCGAGCGCATCAAGGCTGTGGCCGAGAAGGTCAAACGCTTCCGCGACAACGGTCACCAGGTTGTTGTCGTGGTCTCGGCGATGAGTGGCGAGACCAATCGCCTGGTTGATCTGGCCAGTCAGATCAACGACGAGCCAACGCCACGCGAGTTGGACATGCTGGTGTCCACCGGCGAGCAGGTCACTATCTCGCTGCTGGCCATGGCCCTGCAGAAGCTGGGTGTGCAGGCGACGTCCTATACCGGCGCCCAGGTCGGCATCCAGACCGACAGTGCCTATACCAAGGCCCGTATCCAGCGGATCGAGACCGATGAAATCCAGGCCGATCTGGATGATGGCCAAGTGGTCGTGGTGGCTGGCTTCCAGGGCGTCGACGAGGAGGGCAATATCACCACCCTCGGTCGTGGCGGCTCCGATACGACCGGCGTGGCGCTGGCTGCGGCGCTGAAGGCCGATGAGTGCCAGATCTATACTGATGTCGACGGCGTCTACACTACTGACCCCCGGGTCTGCTCCAAGGCGCGTCGGCTCGAGACCATCACCGTCGAGGAAATGCTTGAATTGGCAAGCCTCGGCTCCAAGGTCCTGCAGATTCGCGCCGTCGAGTTTGCCGGCAAGTACAACGTGCCGCTGCGCGTGCTCTCCAGCTTCGAGGATGGCGGCAGCGGAACCCTGATCATTGCTGATTCAGATGACGAAGAGGATTCCATGGAAGAACCGCTGATTTCCGGTATTGCTTTTACCTCCAACGAAGCCAAGTTGACTCTGCTCAACACCCCTGATGTCCCGGGTGTGGCTTCGCGGATCCTTGGGCCGATCGCGGATGCCAATATCGAAATCGATATGATCGTCCAGAATGTGGCGCCGGCTGGCGACTACACTGACTTTACCTTTACGGTCGGCAAGGGCGATTACAAGCAGACCATGAAGATCCTCAAGGATCAGGTGATTCCGGATCTGGGTGGCGGCGACCTGCGCGGCGATGACAACATCGCCAAGGTGTCCTTGGTCGGCGTTGGCATGCGTTCCCACGCAGGCATTGCCTCCAAGATGTTCCGTGTGCTGGCAGACGAGAATATCAACATCCGTATGGTCTCTACATCGGAGATCAAGATCTCCGTGGTCATCGACGAGAAGCATATGGAGCTTGCCGTGCGTGCCCTGCACAAGGCGTTTGGTCTGGACAAGGACGACATCGAGCAGGAGTGATCCTGGTTGGTAGCGCCTAGCACTTTCGCTACGCTATAAGGGTGGTCACTGCCATCGGTGGTGGCCACATACACGGGCCGTGAGCGATGTGCATAGGAGGGGACGTTTGGCTTGAAGCCATGTCTCGCGCATAATCTTGCTTCGCATGGCCACAAGCGTGCGTATCCCGTTGCAAGAGAAGTCTGAAAAGGAGATCGGTCATGCTCATCCTGACCCGCCGTGTCGGCGAAACCTTGATGATTGGTGATGAAGTCACCGTGACTGTGCTGGGCGTGAAAGGGAATCAGGTACGCATTGGCGTGAATGCTCCCAAAGACGTTGCAGTGCATCGTGAAGAAATTTATCAGCGCATTCAGCGCGAGAGGACAGATGAAGACGGCGAGCCAGAACCGACACTGTAACTCCTGGTACTCTAGGGTCCCCTCGTGTCGCTTAGTGGTATCGCCTTGTATCGCCTTTTGGCTTTCAAGGGGGAAGTGAGAAAGAAGGTGGCCTTGTAGGGAAGCGATGGCCGATAAAGTGTGGTAGGCTATCGCCGCTGGGTTGCAGAAGCGATGCTTATAGCGCGTTCGAGTCCCAGCAAATCGTGATTCAGAGCTGATACTGAGTCTCAGGCCTGATCTGATCACGAAAGCGCAAAAAAGTTGCCAGAAGGGTTGGACAAATACCTTCAGAAACGGTAACATACGCGCCGTGTTGATGAGGGAGAGGTGGCCGAGTGGCTGAAGGCGCTCCCCTGCTAAGGGAGTATGGGGTTTATAGCCCCATCGAGGGTTCGAATCCCTCTCTCTCCGCCATTCAGCTGCGAGTTGTCGCAGTTTCATCATCACAATGAAGATGTAATGCTAAAGCACGCGCCCTTAGCTCAGCTGGATAGAGTATCTGACTACGAATCAGAGGGTCGGAGGTTCGAATCCTCCAGGGCGCGCCATCTTCCTGCCAGCGGAAATACCATGTTCCGCAGGTTATTGGTTAGGCAAACACGTTCTGCTTAGCCAAGCACAATCTTGATACGCGCCCTTAGCTCAGCTGGATAGAGTATCTGACTACGAATCAGAGGGTCGGAGGTTCGAATCCTCCAGGGCGCGCCATATTTCAACCCGTCCTCTTGAGGGCGGGTTTTGTGTGTCTGGCCCTCTTATGCTGGGCGACAGTCAACATTCCTGCCTCTCCTGTAGTGTGGTGGCGAACGCTTGCCGCTGAC
Source organism: Halomonas salinarum (assembly GCF_012062845.1). Classification (GTDB taxonomy): domain Bacteria; phylum Pseudomonadota; class Gammaproteobacteria; order Pseudomonadales; family Halomonadaceae; genus Onishia; species Onishia salinarum. The sequence continues at coordinate 858 of NZ_WWNB01000006.1, read as the reverse complement.
CTTGGTTTTTATCACTCAACGTGTCGCGCTCATTGTGATCGGCGTTTGTGGGGAGCTCACCTGTCGGTTGGACGTCGAGAAGGGGGAGGGGGATCAAGCCTCTCGCTGGTCGGTGACTTGCTATATCGTACAAGCCGAGTAGTTATTCAGCGAGCCAGGGCGATACTGTCGGCTTCTTCGTTCTATGCGCAGATAGCTCCGGTCTCGCTTTATGGCTTTGTGCTTGCGTCCGAAACGCCCGCCCTCGTGCGGGCGTTGTCGTATGCGGGGCCTGGTTATCCACAGCCCTCGCCCCTGTCATCTATCCACAACCGCTCATTCACCTTTTTGCAAGAAAGGGGTTGTGTCGCTCCGCGATAGTCCGTAGAGTACGCATCCGCTGCCGCCGATGAGCAAACGTCGGAAGCGGTGTAGGGTGTTGGAAGCACTTGTTTTCGTTAAGGTTTTTCGGTTCGCTTGAATCGATCGGCATTGACAAGACAGTCGGAAACGGTAAAATGCTCCTCCACTCGATCGGCGTTCAACTCGCCGCTGGTTTGCCCGGTCATCAACGGCAAGCGCTAACAGCAAGGGTTGACATTTACTGCCGATTCAGTAGAATACGCCTTCCTCGCAGGGCGCCGGCCGAACGGCCAGGCCGATGCGGGATGCTCCACTCTTTATAGAGCCCGGAGCTGCTCTTTAACAATCGATCAGATAATTCATGTGGGCGCTTGTCGATGAAGGGGTGGTCAGTCACCGATACTTCAAGGCAAGCGACTCGTCAAAAGAAGCCATATCGGCTGATTTTTTGAGACGTTTGAACCTTGAGCCAAGTTTGGTCTACTTCTTCCTTCGGGAAGGCAAGACCGTATGATT
>NZ_WWNB01000050.1 GCF_012062845.1 Halomonas salinarum | reverse complement strand
GACGATTCGCTCGAATCGCTGACCTCCATCGCTGATCTCTTGTCAGTAAATGGTGGAGCCTAGCGGGATCGAACCGCTGACCTCCTGCGTGCAAGGCAGGCGCTCTCCCAGCTGAGCTAAGGCCCCTCTGATTGCTCTACGTGACATGGAGAATTTTATTCAGGACAAGGCGTCTTGTGGCGACGTATAGCCTGCTATGCGAGTCACAAAACAACGCGGTACTGGATAAAATTGGTGGGTCTGGGCAGACTCGAACTGCCGACCTCACCCTTATCAGGGGTGCGCTCTAACCAACTGAGCTACAGACCCAACACCTATTCTCTCGCTGGTAGAACATGGTCGTTTTACCAACCTCACCCTCCTTTCCACTTAAGGGCAGGGGGTGCGCGCTAACCAACTGAGCGAATACCCTAAGGTCACGCTGGGTCGTTACCCAAACAGTCTTATGCTCTGGCCGATCAGATAATTCATTGTGGACACTTGCCGAGAAGAGGCGAGTCGTCGATTAAGGAGGTGATCCAGCCGCAGGTTCCCCTACGGCTACCTTGTTACGACTTC
>NZ_WWNB01000005.1 GCF_012062845.1 Halomonas salinarum | reverse complement strand
AGGGAACGCAGTATCAGGAAGAGCGCTCGCTGGGTCGGCAAGACCGCCTGGTGACCTTGACGGCGTCTCCTCAGGCGCGCAAGAAATGGCCGGACTTGCCGCCGACGATGACGGCGCGTCTGTTACGCCGCAAGGTGAACGGCAAGGAGGTCCAGGTCCTGACCTCGATGACCGACCCGCTGCGCTTTCCGGCGGCGGATATTGTCGATCTCTACAGCCACCGCTGGGAAATCGAACTGGGCTACCGGGAAATGAAGCAATCCCTGTTGGGTAACCGCCTGACGTTGCGTAGCCGGACGCCGGAGATGGTCTTCCAGGAGCTCTGGGGCACCTTGCTGGCCTATAACCTGATTCGCTTCCAGATGGCCCGTATGGCCTATAGCCTAGAAGCGGTGCACCCGAACCAACTTAGCTTCCACCAGGCCGCCCACTGGATCATCAAGGAGTTAACGGTCCTCCCCTGGGTCTCGCCGGGGCGTGTGCCCGGTGTGATTCAGTCGATGCTGGAGATGGCGCCTGCCTTCGTCCTGCCTGAGCGACGCGAGCGATCTTACCCCCGATCAGTCAGGCGCCGACCCCAGAAGTACCCGACCAAGAGAAATGCCAGTCAGCGTTAACTGACTGGCATTACGGTCGATGACCGGGGCGTTTTTTTATGTCTATGTCTCGCCCTGTCTGTGAACCGCTAACCACGCTTTATTGCCAGGTACCGGGGCGATGTCGAAAATTCCGACCAAGGTCTAAAGGCATTATGTCCGTTGTTGGTTGATGCTATGTCAGACATAGTCAATCAACAAACACCACGTCGGGCAGGTTCGCCATGGGCCAAGCACCCTCCACCACAAGCAGTCGTGCCTCGCGGCCGGATATCGCTGAACAGCTGGCCGAGGCCATCTTCGGTGGCGTCTATGCGCCGGGCGACTTTGTGCCCAAGGAACTCGACCTTTGCGCCACCTATGGCGTGAGCCGCAGTACCGTGCGCAGCGCCCTTCAATCGTTGGTGGCCGCCGGCATGATCAAGCGCATTTCCGGGCAGGGCAGCCGCGTCCAGGAGTTGGCGCAATGGCACTTGCTGGACCCGAGGGTCAGTGACTGGATGGCACGCTTCGCCCAGCCGAACCCGCGCATACGTCGAGAAATTTTCGCTTTCCGCGTGTCGGTGGAACCTTTTGTGGCTCGTCTGGCGGCGGAGCATGCCACCGCTGCCGACCTGAACGAGATCGAGACGGCGTACCTGGGCATGATCAAGGCGCTGGAGTCGCCCGATCACTGTCATCAGGGCATTAGCCATGACGATCATGATGTGGCCTTCCACGAGGCGATCTTCTCGGCCACGCACAATCTACTCTGGGCGCAGATCAGCCACGTGCTCAAGCCGGCGATCGCCCTGCTGGTCGAGACCTCCAATCACAGCGCCGATGAGCTGCAGGACAGCATGGAACGCCATCGCCTGCTGATGGAGGCCATTCGTCTGCGCCGCCCCGAAGAAGCCGAACAGGCTGCCTTACGCGTGCTCGAACGTACTGGGCTAGATTTGGGGATCAAGAGCATCTTCGACGCCCCGCTTCCACACTTGCGCCTTCCCGGTGCATTGCCGCCCGCGTCATGATCATGTGATCGGGCCTCTCGCGGTGCCTTCGCGTACCGATAACAACAACTTTACTCTCAACCGATGACGAGGAAACGCACCATGAAAAACGTCACGCCTACCCCTTCTTTCGCTCGTAAGCCTTTTGCTCTCAAGGCCCTGACGGCGGCTGTGCTCGGTTCCATGGCCTTCGGTGCTCAGGCGGCAGAATACGAATGGACCTTCCAAACCTCGGAAACCTCTGGCGAGCCGCAGTTCGAGCTCAAGAAGGCCTGGGCCGAGAAGGTCAACACCATGTCCGACGGCCGCATCGAGATCGAAATCCTGCCGGTCAATTCGGTAGTGGGGTCGACTGAAACGCTGCAGGCGGTTAGCGCCAATATCCTCCAGGGCCACATGACCGACCCGAGCTACTTTTCTGGCCAGAACCCGGCCTTCGGCATGATGGGCAACCTGGTGGGGGCCTGGGGTGATCCGGTCGAGTTCCTGGACTACATGAATTACGCCGGCGGCGAAGAGATCTATAACGAGCTGGCCGAGCCTTATGGCGTACACCTGATTGGTGCGGCTGCTACCGGCCTCGAAGCATTGCCTTCCAAGCGTCCGATCCGCAGTGTCGAAGACCTTGAAGGCCTCAAGCTGCGTGCCCCTCAGGGTATGGTGTACAACATCTTCGAGAAGGCAGGCGCCACGCCGGTCAATCTGCCGGGCTCCGAGGTCTACACTGCTCTTGAAAAGGGCGTGATCGATGCGGCCGACTACACGGTCTTTGCCACCAACTATGACCAGGGCCTCTACGAATTCGCCCCCTACCCGAACTATCCGGGCTTCCACTCGCTGCCGATGGTCTCGGTCTCGCTCAACAAGGAGATCTGGGATGGCTTGCCGGCTGACTTGAAGGCCATCCTCGAGACCTCAGTCGACAGCATGGCTTACGAGATGGTGGCCATGCTCAAGGCGCGCGATCTCGCGGCGGTGAAGGAAGTGAACCAGGACCCGGATATCGAAATCATCGACATGCCGGCCGAAGAGCGTGCCAAGTTCCGCAATATCGCCAAGGAAGAGTGGGCCGTCTGGGCCGAGAAGAACGAGATCACCCAGAAGTACTATGACTCCGTGGTGACCTATCTGCAGGATCACAATCTGATGTGATTAGCCGGGGCCGGCGCTAGATACCGGCCCCATATCGACAGCATCGCCATCACATGCCCGGCGGTGCTGTCGTCCTTTTTCATTCGAGAGGAAACGTCATGTCTCGACAATCCCAACGCCATGAGGCGGACGGCGTGACGCAAGACGAGGAGTTGGTTGCCCCAGCCTCCGGGCCCCCGAAGCCCAGTGTTCCGGCACGCAGTGTCTTCGATCGCGGCGTGATCTGGTGCGCCCGAGGGGCCGCCTGGCTGGTCTTCATCGCCATGGGCATCAGCGTATTCGAGGTGATCATGCGCTATGGCTTCGGTTCGCCGACATCCTGGGTGCACGAGAGCGTGGTCATGCTGGTGGCTGTGAGTTTCGCCCTCGGCGGTCCGGCGGCGCTTGCCGGCAATCAGCACATTCGTGTGCGGGTGCTCTACGATGCTGCCGGTCCGCGACTCAAGCTTTGGCTTGACCGCTTTAATGATCTGGTGACGCTGGGGTTCTGTGTGGCGATGAGCTACGCCGCCTTCGTGATGTTCTGGGACGCCTCCCACAACCCCTTTGGTGAATGGTCGCTGGAGCGCTCGGGTACCTCCTGGAACCCGCCGTTCCCGGCCCTGATAAAGGGCATCATCATGGTCTCCTTGATCGTGATGAGCGTCCAGGCGCTGATTCATAGCGTGCAGTCGTTGCGCGCCAAGCCGACCACACCTGCTGACGGGAGCCGGTAATGGATATCGCTGACGGAACGCTGTTACTGGTCACCGCCATCTTTGCGCTGCTGGTGACTGGCCTGCCACTGGCCTTCATCACCGGCCTGGTAGCGCTCGTTTTTACCTTCGGTTGGTTCGGGCCCAGCGCTTTGCCGCTGGTCACCAGCCGCGTGTTTGGCTTCGTCACCGAATACTCATTGGTGGCGGTGCCGATGTTCGTGTTGATGGCCTCGCTGCTTGACCGATCGGGCATTGCCAAGGATCTTTTCAATGCCATGCGGGTATTTGCCGGTCGCTTGCCCGGCGGGGTTGCCGTGCAGACCATTGTGGTGGCCTTCTTTCTGGCTGCTCTCTCTGGAATCATCGGCGGCGAGATCGTGCTGCTGGGCATCCTGGCGCTGCCGCAGATGCTGCGACTGGGCTATGACAAGCATCTGTCGATCGGTGTGGTCTGTGCCGGCGGGGCGCTGGGCACCATGATGCCGCCCTCGATCGTGTTGATCATCTATGGCCTGATCGCAAGCGTCTCGATCGCCGACCTGTTCACCGCCGCCATCACCCCCGCGGTTATCCTGATGGGCTCCTATATCGCCTATGTGTTGGTGCGCTGTATGCGCAATCCGAGCATGGGCCCGCCGATGACCGATGCCGATCGTGATGAGGGCTTTTCCAACCGTTGGCAGGCGCTCAAGGCCATTATGATACCGGGGCTGATCGCCTTCATGGTGCTGGGCTCGATCTACGGTGGTGTGGCCTCGGTGACCGAAGCGGCGGCGATGGGCGTGTTCGGGGTGCTGCTGGCGATCCTGCTGCGCGGCGAGTTTTCCGTGAAGACCCTGCATGGCAGTCTCGGCCAGACCATGACCACCTGTGGCATGATCATCTGGATCGGTATCGGGGCCGCGGCGCTGGTCGGGGTCTACAACCTGATGGGCGGTAACCGCTTCATCTCGCAGATGATCCTTGGCATGGAGGTTGAGCCAATCGTGATCCTGCTGGTGATGATGGCGATTCTGTTGGTGCTGGGCATGTTCCTCGACTGGATCGGCGTTGCCATGCTTGCCTTGCCGATTTTCGTGCCGATCGTGGTGGAGCTGGGCTACAGCCCGATCTGGTTCGGCATCCTGTTCGCGGTCAACATGCAGGTTTCCTTCCTGTCACCCCCCTTCGGGCCTGCCGCCTTCTACCTCAAGGGTGTGGCGCCTCCCGAGGTCAGCCTCAAGGACATCTTCGTATCACTGCTGCCGTTCATCGCGATTCAGCTGTGCGTTCTGTTCCTGCTGCTGTTCTTCCCGGAGCTTTCCATGTGGCTGGTCTGATCCGCGATAGCCGTTAGGTTGTCGGAACATGCGCCCCGATCATGCGAATGGTCGGGGCGTTTTGTTATCAAGGCATTGGAGGGATCGCTGTTTTCTGTTGAGCTGCGCTTGCCGTACGTCGTTATTTGGACTGGAATACCTCTGCAATACCGCAACGTAATGCCGGGTTGCCGCCGGGGTGTCGTGGCGTTATATAAAGATCAATGAATAGAAGGGTGGGGCGAGATAGGGAGAAGGTGTAGCGTGGAGGAAAGGAATACTGATAGCGACATGCGGAGGGAGAAAGCGCATGGCAACGTTGGCGATAAATGAGCCCCATATTCAGGTCTCTTTTTAGCTTTCTCCAACACCTTGTATCGTGGCTTTTTGCTATTCGTTGCGTTGGTTGCTGTCAGGGTTGAATGCCTTCTTTAGACAAGAAGCTAGCGACGATATCGTCGGGCGCTTGGCGGATATCCATGCGGGTAGCTTCGTCTTCTTCGGGGATCTCCAGATCGGCAAGCTGGCTTGCGAGCATGTGCTCGCCGGTAAAGAAATGGTTGCCGCGAGCGCCCAGGCGTTCGAGCAATACCTCTCGAGAACCATGGAGATAGAGAATCTTCAGTTCAGGAGCCCCTTGCCGAAGCAAGTTGCGGTAGCGGTGCTTGAGTGCCGAGCAACCGATGACCACATCTCGCCCCTGTTCACGATGGTCGCGGTATAGATCGGCAAGCGTCAGTAACCAGCCTTGGCGGTCGCTATCATTCAGCGGCTCACCCCTCGCCATCTTGGCAATGCTTGTCTGACTATGATGATCATCGGCATCGATGAAGTTGGCGTTGATGGTCTCGGCAAGAAGGCGTCCGATATGAGATTTTCCCGAACCGGAAACGCCCATGACGAGCAGAGTTAGTGGCGACGTTTTCATTCGTATTTCTCGATAAATATGAGGATTAACTCCAGCTATAATAGCGAAAATAAGCCCAGAATGGCCAGTAATATTGCGGAAGGCTCAGCTGGTAAGTGGCGATATCTTGATGGCCATTAGTGGAGCCGTTTATACGATTTTCATCGCGAACCCGCGTCTGGTTATGTATTGAACTAAAATGGTGCAACCATCAACCAGGTTGCATAAAAACTGCTTCGTGGTGGTGCTTGGGGGCAGCAGCGAGTGCGGTGACGCCGCTTACGGAGCCTGGCCCCCTTCGGAATGCAGCAGCCTGGCACGCTGCGTGCTAGGGTTTTATCCAATCGGCAAGATCATGCCAGCCAGCAGGTATCGCCCATGCCCTCCGACTCGCTCTCTCTTCCTCGCCTGGTCTTTACTGATCTTGACGGCACCTTGCTCGATCACGACACCTACACGTGGCAGCCAGCCGCTCCCTGGCTAGAGCGTCTGCGTCTTTCCAATGTGATGGTGATTCCTGTGACCAGCAAGACGCGCGCCGAACTGATGCCGCTGCGTCGTGAGCTGGGTCTTCATGATAGCCCTTTCATCGCCGAGAACGGGGCAGTCATCGGCTTGCCTCCTGCCTGGCAACACGCCCGCCTGGATCGCAACCCCGTTCATGTCGATGGCCTGGCGATCAAGACGCCGGGTATCGACATCAGCTTCCTGCGTACTCGACTTGGCGTGCTTCGCGAACGTCTGGATGTCCGTTTTCGTGGCATGTGGGAACTCAGTGTTGAAGAGATCATGTCACTGACCGGCCTGTCAGAACCTCAGGCGCGGCTGGCCCGGGTGAGAGAAGGCTGTGAGCCCTTGGTGTGGGACGACAGTGACATGGCGCTGGCAGGCTTTCGTCACGCCCTGGAGGCCGATGGACTATGTCTGCTACGGGGGGGACGCTTCTGGCATGCCATGGGGCAGCTTAACAAGGGCGACGGCGTGCGCTGGCTGGTCGAGCGTTACCGGTCGCTACGCGGGCGGCTACCCCAGACCCTCGGGCTCGGCGATGGCCCCAATGATGCGCCCCTGCTTGAGGCCGTGGATCGTGCCGTGCTGATTCCGGGACATCATGGCCAGGTCGTGAGCCTTGGCAACACACATCAGTATCACTCACAGCATCCTGGACCCAGGGGCTGGGCCGAAGGGCTTAATCATTGGTGGGGAAGTGAGCTCCCCACGCCACCCACAATGGTGATGAAAAACAAGGATAATGATGAGGAGAGTCTTGGATGAGTGATTTTTACCAGAACGGCATCATCACCAATTTTCACAACCTGATGCAGCGACCGGTGGAGGCCATTGAAGCCGACCTGGTCGACTTTTCTCGGCGACGGCCGATGGGCCTGATTCTGCCTTCTCTCTTCTCTGAGCTCGAAGGCCCGGCACTCACCCATATCGTCGATGAGTTGGCCAAGGTGCCCTATCTCTCTGAGGTAGTGATCGGTCTGGATCGAGCCGACCGGGAGCAGTTCCTGTATGCCCGGGAGTTTTTCTCGCGCCTGCCTCAGCACCATCGCATCCTGTGGAACGATGGCCCGCGACTCAAGGCACTGGATGCAGAGCTGGCCGAGAAGGGCATATCGCCCCAGGAACCTGGAAAAGGACGCAACGTATGGTTCTGCGGGGGTTATGTCCAGGCCTCACGACGCACCGAAGCGATTGCTCTGCATGATTGCGACATCGTCACTTATGACCGTGGCCTGCTGGCGCGGCTTATCTATCCGGTGGCCCATCCCCAGTTCAACTACGAGTTCTGCAAGGGGTACTATTCGCGTATTGCCGAGGGCAAGCTCAATGGCCGAGTGGCGAGATTGATGGTCACACCCTTGATCCGGGCGCTCAAGAAAATCTATGGCCCGCTGCCTTATCTGGACTATCTGGACAGCTATCGTTATCCGCTGTCTGGGGAGTTTTCCATGCGCACCGACGTACTCAACGGCATTCGTATCCCCAGCGATTGGGGGTTGGAGATTGGCGTGCTGTCAGAAGTTCACCGCAACTACTCCACCAAGCAGCTGTGCCAGGTCGATATCGCCGATGTTTACGACCACAAGCATCAGGCAGTCTCCGCTGAAGATGCCACCACCGGGCTCAATCGCATGAGCCTGGACATCGCCAAGGCGCTATATCGCAAGCTGGCGACCCTGGGTGTCGAGATTCACGCCGAGACGTTTCGCACCATCAAGGCGACCTACTACCGGATCGCCCTGGACCTGATCGAAGCCTACGACAATGACGCCACCATGAATGGCCTGAGACTCGACCGACACAGCGAGGAGCAGGCGGTGGAGCTTTTTGCCTCCAATATCATGGAGGCCGGGACTGCCTTCCTCGACAATCCCCGTGACAAGCCCTTCATCCCCAGCTGGAATCGGGCACAGGCAGCGATTCCGGATCTGCTCGAGCGCATGCACACGGCCGTGGAGCTAGACAATCAGGGCAAGGTCTAGTCGTTCTCCTGACCTGACTATTCTGGCCTGGTGACATCCTGCGACTATGCTGAACGCGTGACCCCAGCAGTCGGAGGCAGGCCCAATGTCGACACTGACGTTTCTGGGCGCGGTCGGTGAGGTGACCGGCTCGCGTTATCTAATCGAAGTTGATGGCACCAACCCAGATACTTTCGACGACGAAGAGGGCGCGCGAGGCGGGAGTGCGGCTTCTCACCGGTTGTTGCTCGAGTGCGGTATCCATCAGGGAGGGAGCGACGCCGAGCGGGTTAATGCCGAGCCCTTCGGTCGTCTGGTTGAGACCCTTGATGAGGTTGTGATCTCCCACGCTCATCTGGATCATTGCGGGCTGCTACCCAAGCTGGTGCGAGAGGGTTACCGGGGACCTATACACTGTACGCTTGGTTCCAAGGCGCTGCTCGAGATCACCTTGAAAGATGCCGCCTTCATCATGGCCAAGGATGTCGAGTGGGAAAATCGCTGGCGGAATCGAGCCGGCAAGCCGCGTATCCAGCCGCTCTATGATATCGACGACGTCGACCGCACGCTCGATCTATGCCAGACCCATCATTTCGGCCAGCCGGCGACCCTCGCCGGCGGTGTCAAGCTGGTCTATCACGATGCCGGGCACATCCTCGGCTCGGCGATCGTCGAGTTGGCGATACCCTCGGGTGGGCGCACCCGGCGCTTGGTGTTCTCCGGGGATCTCGGCAACCCTGAGTCGGCGCTGATGAAGGACCCCGAATCGCAGCGTGACGCCGACCTGGTATTGCTTGAAAGCACCTATGGTGACCGGGACCATCGGCCCCTCAAGGAAACCATCGAGGAATTTGCGCAGATCCTCGAAGAGGCCTTCGAGGAGGGGGGCAATGTGTTGATCCCCGCCTTCGCCATCGGTCGCACGCAAGAAATCCTCTACCACCTCAGCATGCTTTATCATCAGGGTCGGCTGCGCCAGCAGCGTATCTTCCTGGATAGTCCGATGGCGATTCGCGTCACCGAACTCTATGAGCGGCGCCGCTCGACCCTCGATCCTGCGGACCTGCATGCGCTCAACGTGGCGGCTCATGGTGATCCTGAGCAATATTTGCCCGGGCTGCGACTGACCAGAAGCGTCGAGGAGTCCATGGCCATCAATCGCATTCGGGGCGGGGCGATCATCATCGCGGGGGCGGGGATGTGCAACGGTGGTCGCATCCTGCATCACTTTCTCTACAACCTAGAGCGTTCCAGTACGCGGGTGGTCATTGTCGGGTTCCAGGCCGCGGATACCAATGGCCGGCGGCTGGTTGATGGCGCGGGCCACCTCAAGGTGTTGGGCAAGGATCTAAACGTGAGGGCACATGTCCACACCATTGGCGGTTTCTCGGCGCATGCCGGGCAGGCCGATCTGATCGCCTGGGCCGGTGCCTTCCGCGGTCGTCCGAGGTTCTATCTGGTGCACGGAGAACCCGGTGCTCAGCGAGCCTTGCAAAAGGCCCTGGCCATCACCGGCATTGATGCAGAGATTCCCGTATACCGGCAGCGCATCGAACTCTAGCGCGAACCTCGAATACTCTCTTACCGCTCCGCCGCTTGATGTAAGTCAAGTGGCTTATTCTATTGCCCGATGATACCGCCACTGACACCTATGCTGACGAAATAGCCTGCCGGTCGGCCCTCGGCACTATGAGTCGATACTGTGACAGTCCTTTCTGATTATGCAAAAACAATATAACGTTAGAACATTATTTGCGGTATGCTGAGGCGATACGCGTTACCCATCCTCTTTCGGTTCAGGAGATTCATGCGATGACACGTCCGATCGTCACCTCCTTCTTTGACGAGCCTACCAATACCTTCAGCTATGTTGTTCAGGATCCGGGCAGTCATGCCTGTGCGATTCTCGATTCGGTGCTGGACTTCGATTACGCGGCTGGTCGCACCGACGTCAAGAGTGCCGAGGAGATCATAGCCTTCATCCGCAAGCACGACCTGCAGGTCGCCTGGATTCTGGAGACCCATGTTCATGCCGATCATCTTTCGGCAGCGCCTTATCTGCACGAGAAGCTAGGCGGCCAGACCGGCATCGGTGCCCGTATCACCGAGGTTCAGGAGATCTTTGGCAAGGCCTTCAACGCTGGCAACGACTTTGCCCGGGATGGTAGTCAGTTCGACCGCCTCTTCGAAGAGGGTGATACCTTTGCCATCGGTGGCCTCGAGGGGCGAGTGCTGCACACACCGGGGCATACGCCTGCCTGTCTGACCTACGTGATCGGTGATGCCGCTTTTGTAGGTGATACCCTCTTCATGCCTGATTACGGTACCGCCCGCTGCGATTTCCCCGGCGGCGATGCCGCCACCCTGTTTCGTTCTATCCAGAAGGTGCTAGCCCTGCCCGAAGACACACGCTTGTTCCTTTGCCATGACTACCTGAGTCCGGATCGCGAAACCTATCATCACGAAACGTCAGTGGCCGAGCAGCGCGCCGACAATATTCATGTTCATGAAGGCGTGAGTGAAGATGACTTCGTCAAGCTGCGCACCGAACGCGATGCCACTCTGGGCATGCCGCGCCTGATCCTGCCTTCAGTGCAGGTCAATATGCGCGCCGGCGAGATGCCACCGGTTGAGTCGAACGGCCACGCCTACATCAAGGTACCGATCAACGTGTTTTGATGCGGTCGGTCCGGCAGGCAGGGCGCTATCACTCGGTGCTGATCATCGGCGGTATTGCTGAAGGCGTGTACCTGCACCTGGCCGACGTCAAGCGGCCAGTGATGGGGCACTTCAAGGGCATACACTTGATTCGGTTGCTCAGAGGCAGGTGTTTTGGAGCCCCTTTGATGCCTGGAATGCACTTTACGGCGGCGACGTCGGAAGATTGCATGCATCAAGCGAGGCGCCTGACGCGCCTCCCAAGCAAGGAGTAAGACCATGAAAAAGAACCTAGGTAGTATCGACAAGATTCTTCGCATCGTCATTGGTGTCATCCTGATCGGCCTGGTGGTCACCGGCAGCATCGGTGCCTGGGGCTGGATCGGGGTGGTGCCACTGGTTACCGGTTTGCTGGGTAGCTGCCCGCTCTATGCTTTGTTGGGTATCAGCACCTGCAAGCCCGGAACCTGAACCGGGCACCTCTCTCACGAACGCATATGGCACATCACGAAGGAGACCACCTTGGATTGGACCTCGAGTCTGTATGGCCTGGCCGGCGGTGTGATGATCGGCCTCTCGGCCGTGTGGCTGATGGCCACACTGGGCCGCATCGCGGGTATCAGCGGGGTGTTGTCTGCCCTGGTGCTGGAGAGACCTGAAGGCGACACCGCCTGGCGCCTGACCTTTTTGCTGGGGTTGATCAGTGGCCCGCTGGTGTTGATGGCGCTGGGCGGAGGCCTGGGTAACGTTGCAGGCGAGCCGTATGCCGTGATCGGTGCCCCCGCCGGCGGCGTGGGACTGATGCTCATCGCCGGGCTGCTGGTCGGGTTGGGGACTGGTATCGGCAGCGGCTGCACCAGCGGCCATGGCGTCTGCGGCTTGTCGCGGCTCTCGCCCCGCTCATTGGCGGCGACCCTGACCTTCCTGGGTGCCGGTATCGTGACTGTTTATGTGATGCGTCATCTGTGGGGAGGTGGGGCATGAAAGCTGCGCTTTTGAAGCCCGTTGCGGGCTACCTCGCCGGTCTGCTGTTTGGCCTGGGGCTGGCAGTTGGCGGTATGACCGATCCTGCCCGCGTGATCGGTTTTCTCGATATTGCCGGGGCCTGGGACCCGACGCTGATGTTCGTGCTCGGCGGGGCCGTGATCACTACCTTCATCGGGTATCGCCTGGTATTTCGCCGCGCCGCGCCCCTCCTGGCAGGTGCCTTTCAGTTGCCAACGCGCCGTGATCTTGACGCCAGGCTGCTCGGCGGAGCGGCGCTGTTCGGTATTGGCTGGGGGCTCTCCGGCTACTGCCCGGGCCCTGCGGTGGCATCCCTTTCGGGCGCAAGCCTGCCGCTTGTGGCGATGCTTGCCTCGATGGTCGCCGGCTGGTGGCTGGCCCGGCGCCTCGCAAGCCGAGCCAGCGGTCAGCACTGAGGCGTCTCGGAGCGCTACTCAGGCTGGGCCCGGCTGCACCAGCCACAGGCTGCGGTAGGGGCGTAGCACATTGCGCTCCTTAGGCATCCAGGGAGCACCGTCGGCGAGCACATCGAGCCATTGGCCCTGTTCCAGCTCGGGTATGTTCAGGGGTTGGCGCTGGTCGCTGATGTTGTAGATCGCCAGCAGGCGGCGGCCGTCCGGCAGCGGGCCGCGCTCGATCGCGAAGACGCCCGGTGGCGTCTCGAGCACCCGCTGCGGCGCCTCGGGATGGAAGCAGGGCTCGGCAGCGCGCCGCTTGAGGCGCTGCTTGAGTGAGCCGAAGGCTTCCCGGGTTGGCGTACTGCGGCTATCGATCAGTTCGTTGAGTTCGGAAAGCTGCCAGCGGCGACGGTTGATGGTCCGAAGCTGGCCCTTGCGTTCCACACCCTCGTGGTCGTTGAGGGTCGCGGTCAACGAATGCAGGTAGATGCCCGGAATGCCCTGCAGGGCCAGCAGCAGGTTCTGGCTCAACAGGAAACGCTCGACTTGCCAGGCATCGGCGCCACGCCGGGTGCCTTTCATGGCATCGAAGTAGGTAATGTTGATCTCGTAGGGCGAGTCCTTGCCGTCTGAATCGGTCTTCATGCTGACAAAGCCGCCGAAGCGGTGCATCAGATCCAGCATGACGTCGATTTCATGCTGCGGCAGCAATCCTTCCAGGGCGCGGACGCCGATGCCGTCGTGACTGGCCGTAAAGTTGAAATAGCTGCAGCCAGTGGGCAGGGCCGGCAGGCTTTGCGCCCACTGCGTCAGTGCCGTGGCATCGCCGCTGGTCAGGGTGTGCACCAGCAGGGGCGGTAGAGTGAACTGATAGATCAGGTGCGCCTCGTCCGGGGGCGTTCCTTCCTGCGCCGCACGCTCGAGCCCCAGGTAGCTCATGTTTTCGCGATGCGGCACGTTGGTCTCGGTGATCAGGCGCGTGCCTGGTGCGACGAAGTCGACGACCGCTCGCAGCAGCCGCACGATGGCATGCGTCTGGGGGAGGTGGATGCAGGAGGTACCGACCTCTTTCCATAGATAGGCGATGGCATCCAGACGAATGGTGCGAGCGCCTTGCTGCAGGTAAAAGAGCAGGATGGCGACGAACTCGATCAGCACATCCGGGTTGTCGAAGTTGAGATCGATCTGATCTTCCGAGAAGGTGGCCCATAGATGGCGGGTGCCACGGCGGGTGCTGATGGGCACCAGCAGCGGCGAGTTGCGCGGCCGCGTGACCTGAGACAGGTCGGTCTCCGGGTCCATCTCGATGAAATAGTCGCGGCCGGGTTGGCTGTCGGTCAGGTAGTCGACGAACCACAGTGAGTCCCTCGACACGTGGTTGATCACCAGATCGACCATCAGGTCGCGATGCTCGGATAACGAGCGGATGTGGGACCAGTCGCCCAGCGCCGGATTGACCTCCCGGTAGTGCACCACCGAAAAGCCATCGTCGCTGCTCCAGGGGAAGAAGGGCAGCACGTGCACCCCACTGAAGGTGTCTTCCATGCGCTCATCGAGAAAGCGCTGCAGCACCTCAAGCGGTGCACGATCACCATCGAGCAGGCTATCACCGTAGGTGATCAGCCACTGATCGCGTTCGCTCCATAATGGGCGTGGCGTGGCATCGATGGCACCACGCTGGTGCGATATCAGGGTGACTAGCCGGCGCAGGATGGCCTCGCTGCGGGGGCCATAGACCTCCTCCAGCCGGGCCCGGGCGGCGCTGACGAAGCCGGTTTCGTCCAGCTGTCGTGGGAGGGTAGGGGGCAGGGATGAACGCATGATCAACTCCTTGAGGGGCCAGGTCGCGAGCCTGGCAGGCCATCGGACGCATCCTTGTCATTATGCAGGGGGCGTGCCAAGGGTGAAGGTGGCTGGGCGCCTTGCGGCCAAGTCGTTACAATAGAGTAATAGTTGTTGTGTCGAACAGGCCGGAACCCAGCCGATGCATTGTCCTTTCTGCGGTACCCATGACACCAAGGTCACCGATTCGCGGTTGGTCGTCGAGGGCGATCAGGTGCGTCGCCGACGTCAATGTGCGGCCTGCGGTGAGCGCTTCACGACCTACGAGACGGCCGAGCTTGTCATGCCGCGCGTCGTCAAGGCCGACGGTTCGCGGGAGACGTTCGATGAAGCCAAGCTGCGCGCCGGCATGCTCAGAGCGCTGGAAAAGCGCCCGGTCAGCATCGAGTCGATCGAGGCCGCCGTCGAGCGTATCCGCCAGCGGCTGCGTGCCCGAGGCGAGCGCGAAATTGAGGCCATCGAGGTCGGCCAGGAGGTAATGGATGCCTTGAAGCGCCTCGATCAGATTGCCTATATCCGCTTTGCATCGGTCTATCGCCGTTTCCAGGATATCGACGAGTTTCGTGCCGAAATCGATCGCCTGGCCCAGGAGCCGAGCTTCCCCCCTCAGGACGATCACTGACCCGGACACTTCCCCGATACAGGATACTCATGCCTACCTCGACGCCTGAAGCCTTTATGGCCCGTGCCCTGACGCTGGCACGCCGCGGTCTTTACACCACCGACCCGAACCCGCGGGTCGGCTGTGTGCTGGTCAGGCGTCGATGTATTGTCGGTGAGGGCTATCATGCTCGCGCCGGTGAGCCCCATGCCGAGATTCATGCGTTGTCTGATGCCGGCGATGCCGCTCACGGTGCCACTGCCTATGTGACCCTCGAGCCCTGCGCGCATCATGGCCGTACGGGCCCCTGCGCCGAGGCCTTGATCAAGGCCGGGGTGAAAAAGGTCGTGGCCGCGATGCAGGACCCTCATGAAGCGGTTGCCGGGCAGGGCTTTGCCATGCTGCGCGAGGCCGGCATCGAGGTAGAGTGCGGGCTGCTCGAGGAAGAGGCGAGGGCATTGAATCCGGGCTTTCTCTCGCGCATGACACGGGGGCGACCGTTCGTGCGCATGAAGATGGCGATGAGCCTTGATGGGCGAACAGCAATGCAATCCGGCGAATCCCAATGGATCACGGGACCTCGCGCGCGTACCGAGGTGCAGCGCTTGCGTGCCCGTTCCAGTGCCGTGATCAGCGGTGTCGATTCGATCATCTTCGACAACTCTCGGCTCACGGTGCGGGCCTCTCAACTCGACCTGGAGGACGGTGAGGCGATCGCTCGCCGCCAGCCGCTGCGGGTGATCGTCGATTCCCAGTTACGCCTTCCTCTGGCGGCGGCCTGTCTGAGTGAGCCTGGACGCACCCTGGTGGCGACATGCAGTCGAGACGACGAACGTCGGGCGCGCCTCGAGGCGGCAGGTGCCGAGGTGCTGCATTTGCCATCGACCGACCAGGGGCGCGTCGATCTGGCCGCGTTGCTCGACCATCTGGCCCGCGAGGAACAGGCCAACGAAGTGTTGCTCGAAACCGGCGCGACCCTTGCCGGGGGCATGCTGGATGCCGAGCTTGTCGACGAGATGCAGCTGTTCGTGGCGCCGACCCTGCTCGGTGGCGAGGCGCGTCCGCTATTCGCCTTGCCCGGGCTCGAGCGCATGGCGCAACAGCGGCCGCTGGAGATACTCGACATGCGTGCCGTTGGGCGGGACTGGCGAATCATTGCCCGTCCATTGCGTCAGTCGTCCTGAGGTCGGCTTGCGGCGGCCCAATGCTGGCGCCGCACGGCTTGCCAAGGTACCCTGAGCGCCGATCTTATTCTGGCACCATTTATCGGCAGCCCTCAGGCGGCAGCTTTTCAATGGCGCCCCGCTAGTCGGCGCCTCCCGTTGACGCCAGTACGCACAGTAATTCGGAGACCTCATGGCGCTTTCCAAGGACCTGTCTTCTCAGGACGCGGCTCCCCAGACCGCGAACGATCAGAGCTCGCATGATCAAGCCGAGACAGCCCCAGCTGCCGGCGATCTGGCGCGTATCGAGGACCTGATCGAGGACATCCGTCAGGGCAAGATGGTGATCCTCATGGACGATGAGGATCGCGAGAACGAAGGCGATGTCATCATGGCCGCCGAAAAGGTCGAGGCCGCGCATATCAACTTCATGGCGCGACATGCCCGTGGCCTGATTTGCCTGCCGATGACCCGCGAGCGCTGCGAGCGTCTCAAGCTGCCGCTGATGGTGCACGACAATGGTTCGGGCTTTGGCACCAAGTTCACCCTCTCCATCGAAGCCGCCGAGGGGGTCTCGACCGGCATCTCCGCGGCTGATCGGGCGCGTACCGTACGCGCTGCCTCGGCGCGCGATGCCAAGGCTGCCGATATCGTACAGCCGGGTCATATCTTCCCGCTGATGGCAGAACCGGGCGGCGTATTGCGTCGCGCGGGCCACACCGAGGCAGCATGCGATCTGGCGTCGATCGCCGGGCTCGACCCCAGCGGTGTGATATGTGAAGTGATGAACGATGATGGCAGCATGGCGCGTCGCCCGGAGCTCGAACGTTTCGCCGCCGAACATGATCTGAAGATGGGCACCATTGCGGATCTGATCCACTACCGCATCCATACCGAGCAGACCGTGGATCATCTGGAAGCGACGCCCGTGGAAACGGATCATGGTGAGCTGACCCTGCATGTCTTCCGCGACAGCATTCAGGGCGCCCATCATATGGCGTTGGTCAAGGGAACGCCCCGTCCCGAAGAGCTGACCACGGTGCGTGTCCATCTGGCCGACACGCTGCGCGATATCTTGACCTTGACCCGCCCCGGCCACCAGAGCTGGACCGCTCACCAGGCACTTGCCGAGATCGCCCAAGCCGATAGTGGCGTCTTCGTGCTGCTCGATGACGCCCGCCAGAGCACTGACCTGAAAGATCAGCTTGATGTCCTGCTCGAGCGCAAGCGTGCACCGCGCTCAAGTGACTCCGATGGTGCCGGCAATTACCTGACCATCGGCACCGGTTCGCAGATCCTCAGGCACCTGGGTGTCGGCAAGATGCGTCTTCTGAGCTCGCCCTGGAAGTTTTCGGCGCTCTCTGGTTTCGACCTGGAAGTGGTCGAGCGACTGAGCCCCTGAGCCCTGATACCGTACTGCCCGTGGCATCGCTCAGCGAGCGCCATGCCACGGCGCTGAACGCAACACCCGAGAAGCGCCCCACGGGGCGCCGTAAAGATTCAAGCAGGATGACAAGCATGCAACCGATCTCCCAAGTCGAAGGTAACTTCACCGACGTTGATGGCCGCTATGTAATCGTGGTCGGCCGCTTCAACCACCATGTGGTCGATAGCCTGGTCGAAGGTGCCGTGGACAGCCTGGTTCGCCATGGCGTGGACTCCGAACACATCGACATTGTCCATGTGCCGGGTGCCTGGGAGCTGCCGCTGGCGGTCAAGCGTGCCCTCCAGGTCGCAAGCCCGGATGCGGTCATCGCCCTCGGCGCGGTCATTCGCGGCGGTACTCCGCATTTCGAGCATGTCGCCGGCAGCTGCAACAGCGCGCTAAGTAACCTGCAGCTTGAGTTCGATACCCCGGTCGCCAATGGCGTGCTGACCGTCAATTCGATCGAGCAGGCCATCGAGCGCGCCGGCACCAAGGCCGGTAACAAGGGCTCGGAGGCGGCCATGGCTGCCATGGAAATGGTCTCGTTGCTCAAGCATTTCGGAGGTGAGGAATGAGCCGTTCCTCGGATAACGAGCGCCGCTCGCCTTCGAAGAGCCAGCTTGCCCGCCATGCTGCCCGCGAACTGGCGGTGCAGGCCATCTATACGTGGCAGATGACCGGCAAACCGGTGAGTACCATCGAGGCCGAGTTCCGAGGCCAGACGGCCGATGAAGATCTCGAGGATCACGAGAACTGGCACAAGGTCATGGAGATCGCCGATCTGGCGCTCTTCCATGAGCTGGTGCACAACGTGGTGCGCTTCCAGACCGAACTGGATGCGTCGATCGTGCCGCTGCTGGATCGTCAACTCGATGACCTCGACGGTGTTGAACTGGCGATTCTTCGCCTGGGCACTTACGAGCTGTCTCGCCGTCTCGAGGTCCCCTATCGGGCGGTGATCAACGAAGGCGTGGAGCTTGCCAAGTCGTTTGGTGCCACCGACGGCCACAAGTACATCAACGGTCTACTCGACAAGCTCGCGGCGCGCCTGCGCTATTCTGAGGTCAGCGCCCGCCGCTGACATGTCATCCGTGATGCAGACGCCGACGCCATCCCCCGATTCGGGTGCTTCGCCGAGCGAGTTCGATATGATCGCTCGCCACTTCACGCGTCCAGCACGCAGCGCTGGCGTGGTGCTGGGCGTCGGCGATGACTGCACCCTGCTTGCGCCCACGCCGGGCCAGCAGCTGGCGGTCAGTGTCGATACCTCGGTGGCCGAGGTTCACTTTCCTGGCGAGGCCCCTGCCTCGGCGATTGGCCACCGGGCGCTGGCGGTCAGCCTGAGCGATCTGGCAGCGATGGGCGCCAAGCCTCGCTGGTGTCTGATGGCGCTTACCCTCGATCACGCCGACGATGCCTGGCTGGCACCCTTCGCCCAAGGCTTCGATGAGCTTTGTGCCCGCACCGGCACCGATCTGGTGGGTGGCGATGTGACGCGCGGCGCACTGTCGGTGAGCGTCACCGTGCACGGTGAGGTGCCTCCCGGCGAAGCGCTGACCCGTCATGGTGCCCGGGAGGGAGATCTGCTGGCCGTTACCGGTACCTTAGGTGGCGGCGCCGGCGGTCTCGCCGCCTGGCAGGCGGGTGAGCGCTCGCTAGACGACCCGTTGCTTGCCGCCTATCTTCTGCCTGAACCGCGCCTCGACGCCGGGCAGGCGCTACGCGGGCTTGCCAGTGCCGCGATCGATGTGTCAGACGGTCTGCTCGCCGATCTTCAGCATCTTTGCGATGCATCAGGGCTTGGCGCCGACCTCGATATCGAGGCACTCCCGCTTGCCAAGGGGCTAGTCGAGCGATTGGGGGAGGGCGCACAACGGGCGGCACTCAGCGGCGGCGATGACTACGAGCTGCTGATCGGCCTGCCACCTGCAGCCCTTGAGTCGGCCCGCCAGGCGCTGGATGCTCTCGGCGTGCCACTGACGGTTATCGGACGCTTCACTGCCGCGCCTGGCATTCACGGTGTGGAAGCGACCGGCCCTGGCGGCTGGCAACACTTTTCAGGAGTCACGTCATGAATCGTGCACCGGGCAGCGTTTGGCGACGCCCCAGCCACTTTCTGGCCTTTGGCCTGGGCAGCGGTGTGGTTCCCTTTGCTCCAGGAACCTTCGGCACCCTGGCCGCCATACCCTTCTACTGGCTGATGACCGACTTGCCACTATCCTGGTACCTCGGGGTGGTGGTGGTGGCCTACTTCCTGGGAATTTGGCTGTGTGATCGCACCTCCCGTGATCTAGGCGTTCACGACCATTCGGGGATCGTCTGGGACGAATTTGTCGGCTACTGGATCACCATGGCGGCGGTGCCGTTTTCGTGGGAGGCGGCGCTCTGGGGCTTTGCCATCTTCCGTGTCTTCGACATCTACAAGCCCTGGCCGATCCGTTGGGCTGACCGGCGCGTAGCCGGCGGCTTCGGCATCATGATCGATGACGTGCTGGCGGGTATCTATGCCTGGAGCACGATTCACCTCTGGCTGTGGCTGCACTGAGCCACGCCGCTACGCCACGACTTTCTGCCGCCACGCCACTGCGGGGTCTCGACAGGTCGTCAGCATGTCTCGGATGCGGACACATTCATTCACCATCGCCAAGCGATGATCATTGCCAGTGAGGGAACACGATGCGCAAGGGATTCATGGCCGTAACCGCGGTCGTCGTGCTCGGGGGCGGCTATCTTGCCGCTCAGGCCTACTCGAGTGAGCGGTTCGATGACGAGCTCTCGCGCAGCCTCGAGTCGCTGAGCGAGAGCGATGGTGTCACGATCGAGCGTCAGAAGACCGAGCAGGGCTGGTTTACCTCGCGTGGCGAGATTGTTGTCACGCCCAGGCCCGATGAAGGCTGGCGTTTGCACCTGCCCTACAGCGCTCGACACGGTGTTACGAACACGCGTCTGTCGGGTGAACTGGAAATGGCCTTGGGGCCTGATGACCAGGCACTGTTCGCCGACAAGCTCGAGGCGGCACCGCCGCGCTGGCATGCTGAACTCGAGACCCTGAGCGGTGAATTTACCGGGCGGCTTGATCTTGCCACCTTCGAGAGCCAGGTCGATGGCGCTAATTTAGCGATGAACGGCGGCTTCCTGACGCTTGAAGGAAAGCCGGGTGACGTGCGCCTGTCGGGCGAGATCGCGCCCTTTAATATTCGGAAGCATCAGGAGAGTATCGAAGTGGGGCGCCTGACCCTGTCCTCGCACTATCGTCAGGATGACGAAGTTGCGGAGCGGGAGCAGCAGGCGAGTTTTGCACTGGAGAGCCTGAAGCTTGATCGCGATAACAAGCCCTCCGTAGCGCTCGACGCGCTGAGTTATCAGGGCGAGCTGAGTCTCGGTGCCGAGGAATTGCAGCTTGGCGGCACCCTCAAGCTCGGCGAAGCGCGCGTCGACGATGAACCCCTTCTTTCGGGTGAACTCGCCTTCTCGCTATCGCGTGTCAATGCCGACGCCGTGCGTGCGCTCGAGACCGCCATCGATGCTGAGACTGAAGCGGGCAAACCGGTCGGTGCGCTCGACGAGGCCGAGCTTGAGGCATTGATCGAGCGACTTGAGCCGCACCTGCTGGCGTTGCTTGATGATTCACCCCAATTGACGCTCAAGCACCTCACTGTTCAGAGCGATATGCTGAATGTGGATACGCGCCTGAGCGGTGAATTGACCTTCGATGGCGAGGATGCTGAGCGTCTTTCGCTTGAGCATCTCGATCAGCGCAAGCAGCAACTGCGCTGGGTACGGCGATTCAATGGTCAGTTCGAATGGCAGGGTGTGCCGCCAATGGCGCTGATGCAGTTGGGCCTGCCCAGGACCACCGAGCGCCTGGATATCCTTATCGAAAGCGGACAGCCAAGCATCAACGGTCGCCCCCTGCCGCCCCTGTTCTGAGATGATCGGGCCCAGTGCTGGCTGGGCCCAGCTTGCCCGCGACACAGGGCATGACTTGAAGTTGGCGCTCGCCGCCCGCATCCCTTGGCCATGGGTCAAACGACCAACTGGACCACAGGATGGATCATGAGCGAGCACGACGACGATCTGCAGCAAGTCTTTTATGAGCGCGATGGCCGGGCTTCCAGCGAGGAAGCGCCGGACGAAAACACGCATATCGAAAGCGGTGCAGTAGTGCCGACCCGGGACTATCTCCCCGAGCGTATCTACCTATTGCCGATCCATAACCGTCCCTTCTTTCCGGCGCAGGTGCAGCCGCTGGTGATCCATCGCCCGCGCTGGGAAGAGACCATCAAGCGGGTCGGCAACACCACTCACCATACTGTGGGTCTGGCCTATGTCGGTGACACCGACATCGATGAGCTGGATCATGGCCATTTTCCGGTCACCGGCACCGCTGTGCGCATGCACAAGGTGCAGGGTGAGGATGACCAGATTCAGTTCATTGCCCAGGGCGTAAGGCGCTTTCGCATCCAGCGCTGGTTGTCGAAAAAGCCGCCTTACCTGGTCGAAGTCAGTTACCCCAAGGAGCCGGTCGACGCCGAAGAGGACGAGACCCGCGCCTACGCAATGGCGATGATCAACGGCATCAAGGAACTGCTGCCGATCAATCCGCTCTACGGCGAGGAACTCAAACATTACCTCAATCGCTTCAGCCCCCATGAGCCGGGGCCGCTGACCGATTTTGCCGCCGCCATGACCTCTGCCAAGGGCTCCGAGTTGCAGGCCATTCTCGAGACCTGGCCGGTGATGGAGCGCATGCAGAAGGTGTTGCCGCTGCTTCGCAAGGAGATCGAGGTCGCTCAGCTGCAAAGCGAGATCAGCGATCAGGTCAATGCCCAGATGCAGGATCGCCAGCGCGAGTTCTTCCTGCGCGAGCAGCTGAAGGTCATTCAGCGCGAATTGGGTATTTCCAAGGACGACCGTGACAACGACGTCGACACCTTCCGGGGCCGGCTGGAGAATCTCACGGTGCCTGAGCGGGTGATGAGTCGTATCAATGACGAGCTCGAAAAGCTCTCGGTGCTCGAGACCGGCTCGCCGGAGTATGGCACCACCCGTAACTACCTCGACTGGCTGACCTCGCTGCCCTGGGGCGTAACCAGTGATGATCAGCTCGATCTCAAGCATGCCCGCACCGTGCTGGACCGCGATCATGACGGCCTTTCCGACGTCAAGGAACGCATCGTCGAATTCCTCGCCGAAGGCACCTTCAAGGGTGACGTGGGGGGCTCGATCCTGATGCTTGTCGGCCCGCCGGGGGTTGGCAAGACCTCGGTAGGGCGCTCGATCGCCGAGGCCCTGGGTCGCAAGTTCTACCGTTTCTCGGTGGGTGGCATGCGCGATGAGGCCGAGATCAAGGGCCACCGGCGCACTTATGTCGGCGCCATGCCCGGCAAGCTCGTCCAGGCCATCAAGGAAGTGGAAGTCGAGAACCCGGTGATCATGCTCGACGAGATCGACAAGATGGGTCAGTCCTTCCAGGGTGACCCGGCCTCGGCGCTGCTCGAGGTGCTCGACCCCGAGCAGAACGTCGACTTCCTCGATCACTATCTCGATGTGAGGCTGGACCTGTCGAAGGTGCTCTTTGTGTGCACCGCCAACACCCTCGACTCGATCCCCGGCGCGCTGCTTGACCGCATGGAACAGATCCGTCTGTCTGGCTATATCGCCGAGGAGAAGGTGGCGATCGCCAAGCATCACCTGTGGCCGAAGCTGCTCAAGCGCGACAGGATTCCCAAGAAGCGCATCAACCTGACCGATGCGGCGCTTCGCCAGGTGATCGAGGGCTATGCCCGCGAGGCTGGCGTGCGCCAACTCGAGAAGCAGCTGCACCGCATCGTGCGCAAGGCGGCGGTCAAGCTGCTCGAGCACGATCAGAAAACGGTCAAGATCTCGGTCAACAACCTCGAGTCATTCCTCGGCGCGCCGCCGTTCCGCAAGGAAGAGGTACTCAAGGGCGAAGGTGTGGTCACCGGGCTTGCCTGGACCTCGATGGGCGGCGCGACCCTGCCGGTTGAGGCCGGCAAGGTGCACGCCCTGGATCGCGGTTTCAAACTGACCGGCCAGCTTGGCGATGTCATGAAGGAATCGGCCAATATTGCCTACAGCTATGTGCAGGGCCACCTGGGTGAGTTCGGCGCCGATGCAGATTTCTTCAACGATGCCTTCATCCACCTGCACGTGCCCGAAGGCTCGACGCCCAAGGATGGTCCATCGGCGGGGGTCACCATGACCACGGCGCTGCTGTCGCTGGCGCGCCATCAGTCCATCGACCGCTCACTTGCCATGACCGGGGAGCTGACCCTGACCGGCCAGGTGTTGCCGGTAGGCGGTATCCGCGAAAAGATCATCGCTGCCCGGCGCAGTGATATCTTCGAGGTCATCCTGCCCGAGGCCAATCGCCGCGATTACGATGAGCTACCGGACTACTTGCGCAAGGGCATGACGGTCCACTTTGCCAAGCATTACAGCGATATCGCCAAACGGGTCTTCTAGGCCTTTTAGCAAGCCGTCGCCAATCGCGCTTAATAATGTTGCGCAGCAGGGCCCCATAAGGGGCCCTTTTCATGAAAGGACGGTGCTGTTGTCAGCCATGATCCAGAAGATGTCGAGGCCCTGGCTCAATGACGCCTGCCGCTTGTGGAGGGGCGACTGGTGACGCCATAGGCTTGTCAGATGCGCCAGACAGTGCAACCCGGCAAGCGCACTTCCCTGGCGGGCGGGGGCGTGTAAGAATCTGCGGCTTGCTGGACTCCGGGCGCCCGGCAGCGATTATGGCGGCAAGATAATACGAATGTCTCTGAACACGAGACGCGCATGAAGACACGAGGATCGCATGCCCGAATATCGCTCTCGCACTACTACCGCTGGTCGTAATATGGCCGGCGCCCGGGCCCTGTGGCGTGCCACAGGCATGAAGGATGACGACTTCCACAAGCCGATCATCGCCGTCGCCAACTCCTTCACCCAGTTCGTGCCGGGCCATGTGCATCTCAAGGACATGGGCCAGCTGGTGGCCCGCGAGATCGAGAAGGCCGGAGGCGTGGCCAAGGAATTCAACACCATCGCCGTGGACGACGGCATCGCCATGGGCCATGACGGCATGCTTTATTCGCTGCCCAGCCGCGACATCATCGCCGACAGCGTCGAGTACATGGTCAACGCCCACTGCGCCGATGCCCTGGTGTGCATCTCCAACTGCGACAAGATCACCCCGGGCATGTTGATGGCCGCCATGCGCCTCAACGTGCCGGTGATCTTCGTCTCCGGCGGGCCCATGGAGGCTGGCAAGACCAAACTGCTGGATCATGGCCTCGACCTGGTCGATGCCATGGTGATGGCCGCCGATGACAGCGTCGACGACGAGACGCTGAGCGAAGTCGAGCGCAGCGCCTGCCCAACCTGCGGCAGCTGCTCGGGCATGTTCACCGCCAACTCGATGAACTGCCTGACCGAGGCCCTGGGCCTGGCGCTACCCGGCAACGGCACGGTGCTGGCCACCCACGCCGATCGTCGTCGCCTGTTCGAGACCGCCGGTCACCGCATCGTCGAGCTGGCCAAGCGCTATTACGAGGGCGATGAGGCGCACCTGTTGCCCCGCGCCATCGGCAACAAGGCGGCCTTCAAGAACGCCATGACCCTGGATATCGCCATGGGCGGCTCCACCAACACCATCCTGCATCTGCTGGCGGCGGCGCAGGAGGCCGAGGTCGACTTCACCATGGCCGATATCGACCGGCTGTCCCTTGAAGTCCCGCAGCTGTGCAAGGTGGCCCCCAACACCCAGAAGTACCACATCGAGGACGTGCATCGGGCAGGCGGCATCATGGCGATTCTCGGCGAGCTCGACCGGGCCGGGGTGCTGGATACCCGGGTGCCGACCGTCTATGGCGACAGCCTGGCCGAGGCGCTGGATGAGTGGGACATCATGCGCTCGCCAAGCCCCGAGGTGGTGGAGTTCTTCCGCGCCGGCCCCGGCGGCATTCCCACCCAGACCGCATTTTCCCAGAGCGCGCGTTGGCCGAGCCTGGATGGTGATCGTGCCACCGGCTGTATCCGCGATCTCGCCCATGCCTTCTCGACCCAGGGCGGGCTTGCCGTGCTCAAGGGCAATATCGCCGTCGATGGCTGCGTGGTGAAGACCGCCGGCGTCGATGATTCCATCCTGGTCTTCGAGGGCCGTGCTCATGTGGTGGAGTCCCAGGACCAGGCGGTCGAGCACATCCTCGCCGACAAGGTCAGCGAGGGCGATGTGGTGGTGATTCGTTACGAAGGCCCTAAAGGCGGCCCGGGCATGCAGGAGATGCTCTATCCGACCAGCTATCTGAAGTCCAAGGGGCTCGGCAAGGCCTGTGCACTGTTGACCGACGGGCGCTTTTCGGGCGGCACCTCGGGGCTTTCCATCGGCCATGTCTCGCCGGAGGCGGCGGCCGGTGGTGCCATCGGGCTGGTCGAGCAGGGCGATCCTATCCGCATCGATATTCCCCATCGCCGCATCGACGTGCTGCTCGATGATGCCACCCTGACGGCACGTCGCGAAGCCATGGAAGCGCGGGGCAAAAAGGCCTGGAAGCCTACCATCGAGCGGACCCGCAAGGTGTCGGCGGCCCTCAAGGCCTATGCGCTGTTGGCGACCTCTGCCGACAAGGGTGCGGTACGCGATCTCGATAAGCTCGACTGAGCGCCGTCCTGGCTGAGCCGCCAATGACAAGTCCCGCGTCCAAGGCTCGTATCCAGGGCGCGGGCCTTTATGAGACTCGGCTTAGCGATGAGTTGCCGCCCAAGTGGCGAGCTCCATGGCTCGCCTGTGTCACATCAATCCCATCTCTCTGATGTTGAATGGCCACGACGCTGGAAAAGGACGGCCATTCTTGCGTATGGTTAATCCAACCAAAGTCGATGCGACGTTTTCCGAACGTTTATTACAGAGCAAGGGCGTGGCAGCACGATAGTGTCGAGTTCCACGCCTGTGATGGCCATCTCTTCGATATGTTTAAAGGATCTTAGATGAAGCAGAAGTTTGCGGTCGGCGTGGTGGGCTTCGGCTTCGCCAGCCAGACCTTTCACGTGCCGTTAATTCAGGCCACACCCAATCTTGAGTTGGTGGCGATCTCCTCGAGCGACGCCGACAAGGTGCACGCCAGCCTCCCCGAGGTGGCGGTAGAGGCCAAACCCCAGGCGTTGTTTGCGCGCAGCGATATCGATCTGGTGGTGATTCCCACCCCCAATCAGACCCATTTCCCGCTAGCCAAGGCAGCACTCGCCGCTGGCAAGCATGTGGTCGTCGACAAGCCCTTCACCGTGACGGTCTCGGAGGCGAAGACACTGCGTGGGCTGGCCGAAGAAGCTGACCGGCTGCTCTCGGTCTTTCATAATCGCCGCTGGGACAGTGATTACCTGACCCTCAAGGCGTTGCTGGCCTCCGGTGAACTGGGGCGGCTGACCTCGCTTGAGTCGCGCTTCGATCGCTTTCGCCCTGACGTGCAGGACCGTTGGCGTGAGCAGGCGCAGCCCGGTGGCGGTATCTGGTACGACCTGGGGCCGCACCTGCTTGACCAGGCGCTGGAACTGTTCGGCATGCCGCGGGGGATACTCCTCGACCTGGCCGTCAGCCGTGATGGCGCCAAGACCGATGACGACTTCGTGGCGCTGCTCGACTATGAAGAGCGGCGTGTGACGCTCAAGGCGAGTGCACTGATCGCCGAGCCGACACCGCGATTTGCCGCCCATGGCACACAGGGCAGCTACGTGAAGTATGGCCTCGACCCCCAGGAGGATCGGCTCAAGGCCGGCGAGACACCGGGGCCTGAGTGGGGCGTCGATACGGACCATGGCACCCTGCGTACCTGGGATGAAAACGCCCAGTCGCTCGTGGCTCGTGAGCATCCGACGCTGCCAGGCGATTATCTCGCCTACTATCAGGGCATCGCGGATGCGATGGCCGGCCAAGCGGAGAACCCGGTCGAGGCCGGCTCGGCGCTCAAGGTCATGACGCTGCTGGAAGCGGGTCTGGACAGCTATCGACAGCAGCGCTGGGTGAAGTTGAGTGAGGGGCAGGGCATGCGAAAGCGCTAGGCTATGCCTGAAAAGTGTCTGCGCTCGGCTATACGGCGTTAAAAATCAGTCCAAAATACTCATTTACTATTTGTAAACTCCGTTTTTTCGCTGATTTTTGCCTTGTCTATCCTTCGCTCGTCGACTTTTCGGACAAAGCCTTGCCGCCCCAGAGCCCCCGTCAGTTTTGGGGGCCTGAGTTTGGCTACCAAAGACTCGTCGGTGGGTTGGCTTCGCGCAGTCGATCTCTTGCGATATAGAGTGCGGCGATGGCGCGAGCCTCGTGGAAATCTTCCCGGGCGAGAAGGGCAGGCAGTGAGTCGATGGCGTGGGTCTCGACGATCAACGGCTCCGGCTCGTCGCCTTCCAGCCGGTGGGGGTAAAGATCGCTTGCCAGCATGACCTGCATGCGGTGATGCATGTAGTTGGGAGCAAGCGACAGTTCCACCAGTGGTTCAATGCGGTGAGCGCCGAAGCCGCATTCTTCCATCAGTTCACGGTTGGCCGCACTGACGATGTCTTCGCCGGGGTCGACAACGCCCTTGGGCAGTGTCAGTACGTAGTCGTCAAAGCCAGCGGCGTACTCGCGAATCAGCAGCACATGCTCCGGGTCCGGCATCGCCACCATCATCACCGCGCCAGTGCCATTGCCGCTTGGCATCAGACGCTCGAAGGTACGCTCGGCCCCATTGCTGAACCGCAGTTGCATTTCTTCAATGGCGAACAATCGGCTTCTGGTGACTTCGCGGCGGGCTAGGGTGCGAGGTTTTTGCGGCCAATCGGTGGCTTGTGGCATGGGGGCTCCGTGGGCAGCGGTGGCATGAAGGGGTACAATATCACTCTATTCATTGCTGCGGAGCCCTTGGCCGATGATCGATTGGCGAGCCATTGATACCGTGTTGCTGGACATGGACGGTACCCTGCTGGATCTGCATTTCGACAGCCACTTCTGGCTGGAACATCTGCCTAGGCGCTATGTCGAGCTGCATCGTCTGGATGATGCCAGTCAGGAGCCTCTCCGCTCGCGCATCATCTCGGAGCAGGGCACCCTCAACTGGTATAGCCTGGCCTACTGGAGTCGCGAGCTGGGCGTTGATATCGCCGCGCTGAAGCGTGAAGTGCAGCATCTGATCGGCCTGCGTAGCGATGCTCTGGATTTCCTGACCTGGCTCAAGCAAGCCCATCCGCGGGTGGTGCTCGCCACCAATGCCGACCGTGAAAGTCTGGCGATCAAGTTGCCGCTGACCGGACTCGAGGACTTCCTCGATGCGATCGTGTCATCGGCAGATGTTGGCGTGGCCAAGGAGGCGCAGGAATTCTGGTTCGCCCTGCAGGAAATCGAGCCCTTCGATCCATCCCGTACGCTTTTCATCGACGATAATCCGGCGGTGCTCGAGAGCGCCCGTGAGTTTGGCATCCGCCACCTGCTTGGCATCAAGCAGCCCGACAGCCGTCGACCGGAACGGGACCTCGAGGAGTTCATCGCCCTCGATCGTTTCTCAAGCATCCTGCCAAGTGAGCGGCCAGTCATCAGTCATCACCAAGCGGAGGACTGAGCATGTCCGAGGTACGACTCGACAAGTGGCTATGGGCGGCGCGCTTCTTCAAGACGCGGCAACTCGCCAAGAAAGCGATCGAAGGCGGCAAGGTGCACTATAACGGTGGTCACGCCAAGACCAGCAAGACCGTGGAGGTCGGCGCCCTGATCCGTGTGCCTCAGGGCTTCGATACCTATGAGGTTGAGGTGCTGGAGCTTTCAGGGCAGCGTCGGGGCGCCCCCGAAGCGCGCACCCTTTACCGTGAGACCGAAGAGAGTGCTGCACGCCGTGCCAAGGAGACCGAGCAGCGCCGGCTGGCCAACCAGGCGATGCAGCATCCCTACAAGCGGCCCGATCGACGCGACCGGCGTGAGATCAAGCGTTTCATGCGCGACTCAGGCGACTAGGCGTCGTCCAAGACCGTCGTGGGTCGCGCTCCTCCCAGACTCGATGTTACCGGAATTCTTCATATGACCGACCAGATTCAACGCTTCCTGCTCGACGATACCAACGTCCGCGGCGAGCTGATGACCCTTGATGCTGCCTACGCGGCGGTACTCGATACCCAGACCTACCCGGCACCGGTGGCCAAGCTTTTGGGTGAGCTGCTCAGTGCTGCTGCGCTGCTTACCGAAACCGTCAAGCTCGACGGTACCCTGAGCCTTGAGGTG
The DNA here is from genome assembly GCF_012062845.1 of Halomonas salinarum. Lineage (GTDB taxonomy): Bacteria > Pseudomonadota > Gammaproteobacteria > Pseudomonadales > Halomonadaceae > Onishia > Onishia salinarum. Next base: position 154,272 of record NZ_WWNB01000005.1, on the reverse strand, counting down.
CGTGGCGATGGGCCTTTGGGCCTGCTGATGGCCGAATCCAATCCCGGTGGCGAGCTGCGTGGCATTGCGCGGCTCGACGAAGAGCAGTCGTTGCCTGCTGAAGGTGCCGGTTTTCGCGAGCTGCTGGGCGATGGCCGTATCGTGATCAGCCTTGATCCGCGTGAGGGCAATCGCTACCAGGGCATCGTCGAGCTCAGCGAAGAGAGCCTGGCTGGATGTTTGGAAGATTACTTCACGCGCTCCGAACAGTTACCCACCAGACTCTGGCTATCGGCGGATGCTGAACAGCGCCGAGCCGGTGGTCTCCTGCTGCAGCGTCTTCCCGGTGAGAGCCAGAACCAGGATCAGGATGCCTGGGAGCGTGCCGTGTATCTGGCCAGCACCTTGAAGGATGAAGAGCTTGTGGGTCTCGAGCAGCATGAGTTGCTGCACCGCCTCTATCATGAGGAAACCGTCCGGGTTTTTGATCCCAAGCCCTTGTATTTCGCCTGCAGCTGTTCGCGGGAGCGTATCGCCCGGGCACTGCATAATCTGGGCGAGGAGGAGCTTCGCAGCATTCTCGAGGAACAGCAGGCCGTTGATACCCAGTGCCATTTCTGTCATACCCACTATCATTTCGGTGCGGCAGAAATCGAGGCGCTGATCGAGTCGCCTGATGCCTCCTCGCCGACGTTGCACTGAGCGACTCACGCCATCGTCGGATAAGTGCTTCTATGTAGTAGGAAAACTACACGAACGATGGCGAAACGGGGCGTTTTCCCGGGCGGTCCTTTTTGCCATAATGCTTGTCCATTCGAGCTGCCCGGCGTCGTGCCTTAAAAGAACAGGCCCACCTGTCACCGGCGTCGGCGCGAATCCAGAAGGCGCGTCTTTGCGCGCCGGCTAACGAGAGAGAAGTGCCTTCGGGCCCAGGACACCTACATGACCACGAACCAAGCCGTCTCCCGCGTTGACGCGACTGCCAGTCAGCAGCCATTCACCAACCTGAGCAGTGCAGAGCTTATCGAACATGCCCTGCTGCGTGGTGAGGGCCACCTTGCTGACAATGGTGCGCTGGTGGTGAACACCGGGGCACGCACGGGGCGTTCACCGGCGGATCGCTTTATTGTCGATGAGCCCTCGACCAGCTCACAGATCGACTGGGGTAGCGTCAACCGTCCCTTCGATGCGGCTGCTTTCGAGGCACTGTGGGAGCGGGTCGAGACCTATCTAGGTGAATGCGACAGCTTCTTTTCCGAGCTGCACGTAGGGGCCGACCCGCAGTATTACCAGCCGGTAAGGATGACGACCGAGACGGCCTGGCAGAATCTGTTCGGTCGAACCATGTTCGTGCGTCCTGAGGCCTACAATCCGGCCACCAAGGATGAATGGACCATTCTCAATGCCGCCAATTTCGTCTGTGAGCCGGCACGAGACGGCACCAATTCCGAAGCGGCGGTGATCCTCGACTTCGCCGGTCGCCGCGTGCTGATCGCCGGCATGCGTTATGCCGGCGAGATGAAGAAGGCCATGTTCTCGGTGCAGAACTTCCTGCTGCCGGCCCATGACGTGCTGCCGATGCACTGCAGTGCCAATGTCGGGGAAGATGGCGAGACCACGCTGTTCTTCGGTCTGTCCGGTACCGGCAAGACCACCCTGTCCGCCGACCCGGCCCGCTACCTGATCGGTGACGATGAGCATGGCTGGGGCAAGGGCACGGTGTTCAATATCGAGGGCGGTTGCTACGCCAAGTGCATCGATCTTTCCGAGAAAAATGAGCCGGTGATCTGGAAGGCCATTCAATTTGGCGCCGTGCTCGAGAACGTGGTGCTCGACGACCGTCGAAGCCCGGACTTTACCGACGGGAGTCTGACCCAGAATTCCCGCGCGGCGTATCCGCTCGAGCACGTCGAGAAACGCGTACCGGAGAACCGGGCCGGCGAGCCCAATGCCATCATCTTCCTGACCTGCGACATGTCCGGCGTGCTGCCGCCGGTGTCGTTGCTGTCCAAGGAAGCGGCGGCCTACCATTTCCTTTCCGGTTACACCGCCAAGGTCGGCTCTACCGAGATGGGCTCCTCGGCAGGCCTGGAAGCGACCTTCTCGACCTGTTTCGGCGCCCCCTTCTTCCCACGCCCGGCTCGCGAATATGCTGACCTGCTGATCAAGCGCGTCGAAGAGAACGACGCCCGCGTCTATCTGGTCAACACCGGCTGGACCGGTGGCGCCTATGGTGAGGGCGGTTCGCGCTTCGCGATCCCCACTACCCGGGGCATCATCAGTGCCATTCAGTCCGGAGTGCTGCGTGATATCGAGACCCGTACCGTCGAGGGCCTGAACCTCGAGGTCCCGCTGGCCGTTCCGGGCGTCGACTCGCGCCTGCTTGACCCGCGCGAAACCTGGGAAGATCGCGCTGCCTATGATCGTCACATGCAGGACCTGGTCGCCAAGTTCGTCGACAACTTCAAGAAATTTGCCGGCGTCGATGAGGCAATCGTCAAGGCCGGTCCGCGCTTGGCGTAAGTGCGACCTGTCGAAGGGGAGTCGCCAGGACGAACCCTGGCGGCAATCCGGAGTCGAATGAGGGAAGCCAGGGCTTCCCTTTTTTGTGGGTGTCGCCTTTACCGGCAGCCGTATCCAGGCACCGTGGTGCGTTCAAGCGAGCAGTCGCGTCAACGCATCAAGCGGTGCCCCAGTGGAGGTAATAATGCAACGTCGACATTTTCTCGGTCTGCTCTCGGCCGGCAGCATGGCGAGTCTGTTCCCCGCTATTGCCAGTGCTCGCCCCAAGCCCGACCTCGAACGTGCCGCAGGGATCGAGGTGCTGGAGCTCAGTGAGGCGCAATGGCGCGAACGGCTAAGCGAGGCAGAGTTCCATGTGTTGCGTGAGGCGGGCACCGAGCCGGCTCACTCGAGCCCGCTGGACAAGGAAACCCGCCCGGGGGAATTCCGCTGTGCGGGCTGTGATCTGCTGCTGTTCAAGAGCGACATGAAGTACGATTCCGGCACCGGCTGGCCCAGTTTCTTCACCCACGTGGAAGGCCACCTGCTGGCGCAGGTCGATTACAAGGCGATCTGGCCGCGCACCGAGTATCACTGTGCACGCTGCGGTGGTCATCAGGGACATGTATTCGACGATGGGCCGGAGCCCACCGGCCTTCGCTGGTGTAACAATGGGCTGGCATTGAGTTTCGTGGCGGCCTGAACCGGTGGTGCAGCGTTGGCCGTCTTCATTTAGGTTGCGACTTGGTTTGGGTGCCTCCCACTCATCTACCGGCCAACTGGCGGGCGAGCGTGTTGCGCTTGACTCGGTTGTCGAAGAGGAGGGTAGGCTCTCGCTCACGGCATTCGATGTCGACTGCACTAGCTGGTCGGTCTGATGGTGCCATCCCCTTGATGGCGGAGCTTGCCGAGAAGCGCCTCATGGGTGGGGCGTTGCGATGGCAGCGACCTCCTGGCGTTTGTGATACCTTGTCGCGATCTTTCGTCGGTCGAACGTCAAGGACTCCATGGACGCACAAGCCAAGATCAATGCTCGCCTAGCCGAAGAACTCGCCGTTCGCCCCCAGCAAGTGGCGGCCACGGTGGAAATGCTCGACGCAGGGGCCAGCGTTCCCTTCATCTCCCGCTACCGCAAGGAAGTCACCGGCGGGCTTGACGACACTCAGCTACGTCAGCTCGATGAGCGTTTGCGCTATTGTCGCGAGCTCGAAGAGCGCCGCGAATCGGTGCTTGCCGCCATTGACGAACAGGGCAAGCTCGATCCCGCTCTCGCCACCTTGATTCGCGACGCTGACACCAAGCAGCGTCTCGAAGACCTCTATATGCCGTATCGCAAGAAGCGGCGCACCAAGGCCCAGATTGCCCGTGAAGCGGGCCTCGAGCCGCTGGCCGATGCGCTGCTTGCCGATCCATCCCTCGACCCGCAGCAGGAGGCCCAAGGCTACCTGCGTCCCGCTGACGGGGAGGTTCCGGCCATCGAGGACGCCAAGGCGGCGCTCGACGGTGCCAAGCAGATTCTCATGGAGCGCTTCGCAGAAGATGCGGAACTGGTCGGGCGGTTGCGCGAGCGTTTCTGGGACGAAGGCCAGCTCAGCGCTCGCCTGATAGAAGGCAAGGCCGAAGAGGGCGCCAAGTTCTCGGATTACTTCGAGCATGATGAGGCGCTTGCCAAGGCACCCTCACACCGGGCCCTGGCGATGTTTCGCGGTCGTAACGAGGGGGTGCTGGCGCTCGCCCTCAAGCTACCCGGCGAGGATGAGGCGCCGGTGCATCCGGCAGAGGTGGCCATCGCCCGCCAGGCCGGCATCGAGCTTTCCGGCGAGCAACCCGGTCGTCCGGCCGATCGCTGGTTGCGCGAAGTGGTGCGCTGGACCTGGCGGGTCAAGCTGTACACTCACCTTGAAACCGAGCTGATGGGTAGGCTTCGCGAGCGAGCCGAGCTCGAGGCCATCAATGTCTTCGCTGCCAACCTGAAGGATCTGCTGCTGGCGGCACCGGCAGGCCCCAAGGCCACTTTGGCTATCGATCCGGGGCTGCGCACCGGCTGTAAGGTCGCGGTAGTCGACGCTACCGGTCAGTTTATCGAGCATGCCACCATCTATCCTCATGCGCCTCAGAAGCGCTGGGACGAGTCGCTGGCGGTGCTTGGCAAGCTGGTCGAGAAGCACGGCGTGGCGCTGATTGCGGTCGGCAATGGCACGGCGAGTCGCGAGACCGACAAGCTGGCCGGCGAGCTGATCACCCGGCTGGGTGGTCAAGGGGGGCGTCCGCTCAGCAAGGTGATGGTCAGCGAAGCCGGTGCATCGGTGTACTCCGCATCAGAGTATGCGGCACGCGAGTTCCCGGATCTCGACGTCACCATCCGGGGGGCGGTGTCCATCGCCCGTCGCCTGCAGGATCCGCTGGCGGAACTGGTCAAGATCGAGCCGAAGTCGATTGGCGTTGGCCAGTATCAGCACGACGTCTCTCAGGTTCAGCTCTCCAGAAGCCTCGAGGCGGTTATCGAGGACTGCGTCAATGCGGTGGGGGTGGACCTTAATATGGCCTCCAGCGCGTTGCTATCGCGCGTCTCGGGTCTCAATCCGGGGCTTGCCGAGAACATCGTGGCCCGCCGTAATGCCGAGGGGGCCTTTTCGAACCGCAAGGCGCTACTCGAGGTGAGTCGTCTGGGGCCCAAGACCTTCGAGCAGTGCGCCGGCTTTCTGCGCATCATGCAAGGCGACAATCCGCTGGACGCCAGTGCCGTGCACCCCGAGGCCTATCCGTTGGTCGAGCGCATTGCCAAGGCTGGTCGCTGCGACGTGGCGAGCCTGATCGGCGACAGCGCCACCCTCAAGGCGATCAAGCCCGCCGATTATGCCGACGAACGCTTCGGGGTGCCGACGATCAGCGATATCCTCAAGGAGCTCGACAAGCCGGGCCGCGACCCACGCCCTGAATTCAAGGCGGCGGAGTTTCGCGAAGGCGTCGAGACCCTCAAGGATCTCGAACCTGGCATGGTGCTTGAGGGCAGTGTCACCAATGTGACGCACTTTGGTGCCTTCGTTGACATTGGCGTCCATCAGGACGGTCTGGTACACATCTCGGCGCTATCGCACAGTTTCGTCGAGGACCCGCGCAGTGTGGTCAAGGCCGGCGATATTGTGCGGGTCAAGGTGATGGCGGTGGACATTCCGCGCAAGCGCATCGGCCTGTCGATGCGCCTGGATGACGACCCCCACAAGGCCGAGGCCGAGAACGGCGGCGAGTCGCGGCGCAGTGCCTCCACAGAACGCAAGCCACGCCGCCAGGGAAGCGAACCGGCCCGCAGCGATGCGTCGGTGGGCGCCCTCGGTGAGGCTCTGCTTCAGGCCAAGCGCAAGACGCATTCAAAAGACTGATTCGTCAACGCAAGTGATGGCTCGCTGATGGCGGCTTGAAAGCCGTCGGCGAGGCCGCATAATCACCTATTTGAGAGCCGGGCTTTCGGGGTCCGGTTTCGTGCGAACGCCAGCGTTTGGCGTTCGCTCCGTTTTCAAGAGCGAAGAGAGGGGCGCGGCCCCACCCTTCCACGACATGGGGTGTTCACCTTGTCCGAGCAACTCGCCACCGTCCTCTCCCGTCTCAAGGGGCCGGCCCGCCAGGGGCTGATCGGCCGACTGCGCCGGGGTATCGAGAAGGAAGGCCTGCGCGCCGATCCCCACGGCATGATCGCCGCGACGCCACATCCGCGGTATCTGGGATCGAAGCTGACGCATCCGTATATCACCACCGATTACTCCGAGGCGCTGCTCGAGTACATCACGCCGGTCTACTGCCGACCCTCGGATGCACTGGCGTTTCTTGGTGACCTTCACCGCTACAGCTATCGCTACCTGGGTGATGAACTGATCTGGCCGGCCAGCATGCCGACCAAGCTCGATGGCAATGACAGCGTGACGATCGCCGATTACGGTGATTCCAACGTCGGTACCATGAAGCATGTCTACCGCAAGGGATTGGACGTTCGTTACGGGCGCATCATGCAGGCCATTGCCGGGCTGCATTACAACGTCTCGTTGCCGGAAAACCTCTGGCCGCTGCTCAAGGAGATCGATCGTCAAGCGGGTCACGATATCGAGGGAGACTATCGCTCCCTGCGCTACTTCGGCCTGATTCGGCATTTTCGTCGCAATAGCTGGCTGCTGATGTATCTGTTCGGTGCATCACCCGCCATCGACGACAGCTTCCTTGATGGCAAGGCGGTACCTGAAAAACTCCATCAGCATGGCCGGCATACGCTGTTGTCCGACTATGCGACGACGCTTCGCATGTCGGATCTGGGCTACCAGAACAAGGTGCAGGAGCAGCTCAAGATCTGCTTCAACTCCCTGTCCAACTATGTGGGCACTCTGCGCCACGCTATCTCTACCCCCTGGCGGGCCTATGAGGAGAAGGGCGTCAGGGAGGGGGGCGAATGGCAACAGCTCAATGCCAATATCCTGCAGATCGAGAACGAGTACTACAGCGACATTCGCCCCAAGCGGGTGGCGCGCCATGATGAGACGCCTACGCAGGCGCTCGAGGCGCGCGGCGTCGAATACATCGAGGTGCGGTGTCTCGATCTCAACCCCTTCCTGGCGCTCGGGATCGACGAAACCCAGATTCGCTTCCTGGATACCTTCCTGATGTGGTGCCTGCTGGCCGACAGCCCCTGGATTTCCGATGAGGAGTGCGACCGGCTCGACGATAACCGTCGGCTCGTCGTCGAGCGTGGCCGAGACCCCGACCTGCATCTGACCATCGATGGCAAGGTGCAACGTCTGTCCGAACGCGGTCATGTGATCTTTTCAGAACTCTCGAGCGTGGCTGAACTGCTGGACATCATTGAAGGCGGCGAGGCTCACAAGCAGGCGCTCAGTGACCTGGCGCCACGCCTCGATGATCCGAGTCTGACACCTTCCGGCCAACTGGCGGCTCGGCTCAAGGAAAACGATGAAGACTTTGTCGAGGCAACGCTTGCATTGGCAAGGGAGCAGGCAGAAGCCTGGCGCGCCAAGCCCATGGACCGCGCCCGCGAGGCCCTGCTTGAGGAGCTTCGTGAAACCTCCCTGCAGCAGCAGGGTGAGATTGAGGCCGCTGACGTGGAAACCTTCGGCGATTTTCTGACGCAATACTTTGCACGCGCTCAGGAACCTCGTCCGCTAAGCAAAACCTAAACGCCTGTTCGGACCTCGCTCAATTGGTCGAGGTCCATGCTCTCTGATTCTTTCCAAGGATGTTTCCTGCATGATGCAATCTGTCCAGGCGTGGACGACGCGCCGCTGGGCCCTGGTGGGGCTTGGTTTCTGTGTGGTGATGATGGGCGTTGCCCTGTTCCTGGAGCACGTCATGGGTCTCGAACCCTGTCCGTTATGCATCTTCCAGCGCGTGGCGGTGCTGGCCACTGCCTTGGTGCTGGGTCTGGCGGCGTTACACGGCCCACGGGGATCGGCAGGCGCCGTCTATGGGGTCCTGGGGCTGGTGACTGTAGGGGCTGGTGTGGGGCTTGCCTGGCGGCATCTGTGGCTTCAGTCGCTGCCGCCAAGCGAAGTGCCCAGCTGCGGTCCCGGGCTCGATTACATGCTGGAGATCCTGCCGCTCAGGGAGGTGCTGAACACGGTCCTGATGGGGTCAGGTGAATGCGCGGAAGTGGGCGGTCGGCTGTTGGGCCTGTCGCTGCCGGGCTGGACGCTGATTGGCTTTATGGTGCTGGCGCTGGCGCCACTCGGCATGCTGTTTTCAGCCCTGCGTGATCGCCGCCGCCAGGTATCTGCCTGAAGCTTCCCTTCGTTGAATCAGGGTTGTCCTGGATCAAGAGGATCACGATCTTGGCATTGACAGTCCAGCCCCGGAAGCGGAGTCTTGCTCTCAACGGAAGTACCCGTGAGGGCATAGAGCCGAGGCTTGGGAGGACACCATGCTTGAAGATTGCAAGAGCGCATTGGAACGCTGGGGCGGCGTCCATCGGTTGATAGATCGCTGGCTCGAAGAGCGCCAGGTGATGCTCAACAGTTTCGTGGCGCTCAGGAGAGACTGTGACGAAGCTCTTGAGTCAGTCGACAAGGCTCAGATAGATGGTTTCAGCGAGCTACTGATGGATTATATCAGTGCCGGCCATTTCGAGATCTATCCCCAGTTGCGCGAAGAGGCCAAGGCCTTCAGTGATGATGGCGCGTTGACCATTGCCGATCAGCTGCTCGAGCGTCTGGAAATGTCCACCGAACTGGTGCTTTCCTTCGATGCCGATTACGCGACTCCCAGCCGCTGCGAGTTCTATCTCAGTCGCTTGCCGGCCTGGCTTGATCGTCTGGCACGTGGCCTGGAAACGCGTTTTGACCTGGAAGATCAGCTGATCGGGCGTTTGCATGCTGCCCATTCCCCGCCGCCGGGGGCTCAGAAAGCGATCAGCATGACCAGTACCTGAGGGCTGTGGTATTGATCGAACCTTGAAGACAGATGATCGCCTCGAATCGTGTCTCGCCATTACAGACCAAAACGCCCCGGCATGGCCGGGGCGTTTTGCGTTCAGGGATGTGATAGGGAATGCGAGATCACATCAGTGAGGAGGCCTCGGGGCGCTCCAGGTCGGTCAGTGGTACCTCCCCGGTCAGCAGGTCTTGCTCGAAAGCCTCGGTATCGATGTTGAAGCCAAGGAACTGCTGCGCCAGGAACATGTCCTTCTCGGCATTGCCAAGACAGCTGGTGCCGCCGGGAGAGGGGGTCATATTGAAGATGATCCCCGTGCCCGGATTGATCTTGGCCTCACCCATGACCAACTTTTTCTTTTCCTTGTCGATCAGCTGCGGGCGAACGCCGCCGAAGCCCTTGGCGAAACTGACGTCCTTGACGGACAGGCTCGGCACGATCTTCTTGACGTCTTTAAGGAACAGACGCTCGCGCAACCACGGCACCTCGAACATGAAGTTCTTGAAGATGTAGTGGCGGATGTCGCGCACCTTGAGCAGGTCCCACAGTGCCTTGACCACGTTTTGATCCAGGCGCAGAACCTTCAGGAATTCGATGAACGTCTTGCCGTTGTAGCGTTCGAGAAGCGGCAACATCAGCGCTGTGGGGCCAAAGCGCGTCTTGTCCTCGACCAGCACGTCCGGGTCGCCGTGGACGGCGGCAAACGGCAGGTTCTCATTCTGGACCGTGTAGACCTTGCCGTTGAGCACCTTGGGCGTGAAGTAGAAGGAGCCGGCCATCGGCAAGCAGGATTTGTCGAGGCCATAGCCCATCTGGTGAGCGAAGAGCAATGAGTGGCCGCCGGCACTGACCACCACGTAGCGCGCGGTCAGGGTGCCCTTGTTCGGCGTCTCGACCTTGAACAGATCGCCTTCCTGACGAATCTTCTTGACGGCGGTGGACAGGTGCACATCGTAGTCCATGCCCTTCTCGTCGGCCGCTTTCTGACCTTCCTCGACAAAGGCCTCCGAGAGGGTGGTGTAGTTGACGGCGGTGTACTCCCCGGTTGACCCCATGGCAACGATAGGCTCTTCCGGGCGACGTCCTTCGACAAGTTTCGGCTCGAGCTCGGCGATATCATCGCGCTCAAGCAGTTTCATGTTGGGAAACAGTTCAGAAAACCGCGTGAAACGGTTGCGCAGGAAGTCGACCTCACGTTCGCCAACGCCAAGTACCATCTTGGGATACTTATAAACCACCTTGTCACGCTTGGCCGGGGTCAGCTTGGTAGAAAAGTTAATCACCATGCCAGCGGTACGCTTGGTGACTTTGGCTTTTTCGAGCGTGTAGTTGGTCTCGATATCGCCGCAGTGGATCGTCTGGCTGTTGTTGCGGCCGTGAGAGTTGACGATCGCCACATGATCGTACTTCTCGACCAGACCGATAGCCTTGAGGTCAGTGTAACGGGCCAGTTCATACAGCAGGGCGGTGCCAGAAACGCCGCCTCCGACAATCAGCACATCGTAGGTCGGGGTAGTCATGGGGTCTCTCGCTTGTCTTGGTGCGGGACGTACCCTCCGAGATAGTTTCGGAGGCCCTGAGCCTGCTGGCGAGGCGCTGTCGCCGGCAGGGTCGACGTGAAGCATGAAACGCATTATAGCGACTTCGCCGACAAATAAAATCCATCCCAAAGCTCGACTTTATGCTGAAGAGGAACCCTATAAGGAATACCTTGGGTAGGTGCTATACGATTTTATCAATAAAAAACAAGAGGTTATGTTTTTTCTGTCGAGCCTTGAGCATGCTGCGTTGCATCAATGGATAATATTTATCATAGCCATGAATCACCGAAACGTCATGCATGGCCAACGTCGTAGAGAGCGAATGAGGCTTGGAAAGGGGGGGCAATAGGTGGGGGCGGAGGGCCAATGAGGGGCTTGGCCCTATCTGCTAGCCTTACCGTGTGGTGAGGCCCAACTCGCCCAGGTCTTCAGCGCAGGCTGATGACTCGCCAGCCGTTGTCCAGCGCATGCTGGCGCAGGGTGGGGTCGGGATCGACCGCGACCGGGTGATCGACCTGCTCCAGCAAAGGGAGGTCATTATGAGAGTCGCTATAGAACCAGGCGCCATCCAGCGTCATTCCGCGTGCCTCTAGCCATTGCTCGAGACGCGTGACCTTGCCTTCTTTATAGCTTGGTATGCCGGTCACTTGGCCGGTATAGCGTCCATTGTGAATTTCCGGCTCGACGGCAATCAGGTGGTCGATACCCAGTCGCTCGGCGATGGGCCCGGTGATGAAGCGATTGGTGGCCGTGATGATCATCAAGGTGTCGCCGCGGGTGCGGTGGCGTGCGACCAACTCTTCACCCCGGGCCAGGATGGCGGGCTCGATCTTTGAGGCCATGAACTGCTGGTGCCAGGCGGCCAACTGTTCGGGGGTATTCTCTGCCAACGGCTTGAGGGCGACTTCGAGAAAGGCATGCATGTCGAGTGTGCCGTTCTCATAGTCGCGCATGAAGCGCTCATTGGCCTCTCGATAGGCAACCGGGTCGACTGCGCCCTGTTCGAGCAGAAACTCACCCCACGCATGATCGCTGTCGATGCCGATCAGGGTGTTGTCGAGATCGAAGATGGCCAGGCTCAAGGCACACTCCTTCTTGTGTTTGCGGCGGACGACAGGCAGTGCGTCGAGTGAGATGCATCTGTCGCCGGGAGGCAGATGAATAAGTGGCGAATTATTGCAGAGTGGTTCGGCGTTGAACACCGCCGCGAGCGGCTACTGTGAAGTGTATTGATGCCCTTTCCAGCTTTGTGGAAGAATGGCTTTAATATTGGATTCATAAGGTGATGTCCGTGATCGACGCTGACGGCTTCCGCCCCAATGTTGGCATCATCATTGTCAACCACGCGGGCCAGCTGCTTTGGGCGCGTCGGGTAGGACAGAATGCGTGGCAGTTTCCCCAGGGAGGCATCCAGGCCAACGAGACACCGCAACAGGCCCTGTACCGCGAGTTGGAAGAGGAAGTCGGCCTCACTGAAGCCGACGTCGAACTGCTCGCCTGTACCCGAGGGTGGCTGCGCTACCGTCTGCCACGACGCATGATACGAACCCATTCACGGCCGATATGCATCGGCCAGAAACAGAAATGGTTTTTGCTGAGGATTCGCTGTACCGACAGTCGGGTCTGCATGGATACCACGCCCAAGCCTGAGTTTGATGGCTGGCGCTGGGTCAGTTATTGGTACCCTCTGGGTCAGGTGGTGCCCTTTAAGCGGGAGGTCTATCGCCGCGCGTTGCGCGAGTTGGCCCCGCGAGCGCAGCGACTGGCTCTGGGAGGCGACTGATCTCCCGAGTCGGCGTCTACATTCAAGCCGGTCGATATTCAACCGACAGTGACAAGAAGAACGCTCATGCTCGACGTATTACGTCGTATCGTCCAGGAGGTCAACGAGGCGCGCAATCTGGATGCCGCGCTCTCGACCATGGTTCGTCGCATCCGCAAGGCCATGCGTACTGACGTCTGCTCCTTTTATCTTTACGACGTGGAGCTTGAGCGCCTGGTGCTGATGGAAACCATCGGTCTGTACGCGCGGGCCGTGAAGCATGTCAGGTTGCCCCTTGGCGAAGGCCTGGTGGGTCTTGTCGGTCAGCGCGAAGAACCCCTTAATCTCGAAGATGCCCCGGCACACCCGCATTTTCGCTACTTCGAGGAAACCGGCGAAGAGCGTTTCTCGAGCTTCCTTGGTGTGCCAATCATCCATCAGCGACGCATGCTGGGTGTCTTGGTCGTGCAACAGCAGGACAAGCGACGCTATGACGAGGGGGATGAAGCGTTTCTGGTGACCATGGCCGCCCAGCTTGGCGGCGTGCTGGCGCATGCATTGGCCACCGGTGCTTTGACGCGGCCTGTCAGTGCGGATGGTCAGGCCGTATTTATCGGTGTGGCCGCATCGCCCGGCATGGTGATCGGCGATGCCGTGGTGGTTGCCCCTCCCGCTGACCTGGACAGCGTGCCTGATCTGATTCCCACCGATATCGACTTTGAAATCGCCAGGCTGAAAGAGGCGATTCTCAAGGTCCGCGATGAACTTAGATCGACCGGCGAGCGGCTTGCTAGCCGCATCAGTGCTCAGGAGCTGGCGCTGTTCGAGGTGTATCAGCAGATGCTGAGCGAGGCGGCTCTTGGTCAAGAGGTCGAAAAGCGCATCCGCGAAGGGCAATGGGCGCCCGGAGCGCTAGCCGATGTGGTGCGTCGCCATGTGCAGTACCTGGAGCGTGTCGACGATAATTACCTGCGCGAGCGTGCCGCCGATGTGCGCGACCTGGGGCGCCGCGTACTGGCGCACCTTCAGGAGGAAAGCGCCGAAACGCCTGCTACCTATCCCGATCGCACCATATTGGTCGGCGATGAAATTAGCGTCGCCACCCTCGGCGAGGTGCCTCGCGGCAAGCTCGCCGGCCTGGTGGCGATTCGTGGCTCCAGCACCTCACATGTGGCCATCCTGGCGCGCGCGATGGGAGTGCCGACAGTACTCGGCATGGTCGATCTGCCATTGACGCGGCTAAACGGCGCGAAAGTGATCCTTGATGGTCATCGTGGGCGCCTGTTTGTGCGCCCGACAGAGGAGCTCAGTCAGCATTATCAGAACCTGATCGCCGAGGAAGATGCGCTGTCCGAGGTGCTCGAACACGAGCAGGATCTGCCCAGCGAGACGCCGGATGGCCATGTCATGCCGTTGATGGTCAATACGGGGCTTGCCGTGGATGCGGTAGCATCACTCAAGACGCGTGTCAGCGGGGTAGGGCTATATCGCACGGAAGTGCCTTTCATGATCACCGAGCGATTCCCGGGCGAACAGGAGCAGACGCGGCTCTATCGCGATCAGTTAGAAAGCTTTGCGCCGCTGCCGGTGGTGATGCGTACCCTCGATATCGGTGGTGATAAGGATCTGCCCTATTTCCCTATTGAGGAGGCCAACCCTTTCCTCGGTTGGCGGGGTATTCGCGTGACGCTGGATCATCCTGAGGTGCTGATGGTGCAGTTGCGGGCCATGCTGCGGGCGTCTCATGGCCTCGATAATCTGCAGATTCTGCTGCCGATGATCACCAATGTCGAAGAAGTCGATAGTGCCTTGCGCCTGATCGATCGCGCACAGGCCGAGCTCGCAGAAGAAGGGTTCGAGGTCGGGCGCCCTCGCATCGGTGTGATGATCGAAGTGCCGGCGACGCTTTTTCAGCTTGGAGCCCTGGCCGAACGCGTGGATTTCTTCTCGGTGGGCAGCAATGATCTGACGCAGTACCTGCTGGCGGTAGATCGCAATAACCCGCGAGTAGCCGAGCTTTACAACCCCTGTCATCCAGGCGTCTTGTCCGCGCTTGCTCGCCTTGCCGAAGAAACCTCTGCGCTCAACGTGCCGACGTCGGTATGCGGTGAGCTCGCCGGGGACCCGGCCGGTGCTTTGCTACTGATGGGCATGGGGTTCGATACGCTCTCGATGAACGCCCCGAGCCTGCCGCGTGTGCGAGCCGCCATCCGGCGTGTGTCGTTGCCGGCGGCCCAGGAGCTGGTCAAGGAAGCGCTTTCGCTTGATGCACCCACGAAGGTGCGTGCTCATCTCGTTGCCCGCTTGAGTGAGTGGCAGTTGGCACACCTGCTACCCCCCACAGACTAGGTGCCGGCAGCAACGAGGTGGTGGCAGAGTCAGCCCAGGCGCTTGCGGAGGCTGGGCTTCTACGCACGGGGCAAGCGTTTACGCTTGATGCGGCGCATACCAGCACTCTTTCGATAGTGAGAGATGTGTCTCGCCTAAGTGTTGCGCGTTTGGGCCAAAGCGACGCTCGTTTATCTCAAGGTTGCCGTTCTGGCGCCATTCCAGCCAAGTGGTTGCGCGGGTGCCATAGGTCTCACCCGTGATGAAGGGAGGCGCCAACTGGCGCTCCACGGCAAGGCCGACACCGGTGTCTGGCAGTGCCTGATCATTGATGTCGAGCTGCTGCTGATGCATCACCGCAAGTGCGCTTTGTGGCCAGGTGCTGGTACTGAGGCTTTCGGCAAGCCCCTGGCGTGCCAGCTTGAGCTTGGGCCAGGGGGTGTTCAGACCTGCATTGGAGAGCCCGTAAAGACCGGCGGGTAGGCGGTTGAGCTTGAGGGCATCGCGGCCGCGATGCAGGTGCCAAAGTCCCGAGCGATCGCCAACGAGCAAGTTGAACCCTGCGTAGCTCCATGCTTCACCGTTAACCAGGTCTTCGAGCCAGGCGAGCAAGTCATCGGCGTTAAGCGCCTTGGGCACCAGGTGGCCGCGACTGGGGCCGTCGGATGGGGAAGCCAGTGCCGTATCGCGGACATTGGTGATCGCAGCGAATCGCCCTCGGCGATGCAGAGCTAGCCAGCTGCCGCCGGCAACCAGGTCGCGACCGCCGATGATATCTGGGTCTTCGGTCCATGCCCCCAGGGATGCAGTGGGACGCGCAAAGCATTCATCCCGGTTGGCAAGCAGGCGCAACCAGGCAGGGCTGTCGGGGCGGTAGTCTAAAGCGATCAGGCACATGGAATTACTTTACCCCGCAGGGATGAAGTCGCAAAGCCTGGTGATCGTGTGACGAGGTCAGTGTTTTTGACGGCATGGTTCTGTCTTACGTCTAGGCTTGGCCATGGCCAAGGTCATCAGGTGGGTATGATGGGCATGAGGGGTTACCAGTGAGGGGAGGGACGCATTTTATATGTAGGCGATTGCCTACAGTGTCCATCAGTTTCATGACAGGGTTCACGTGTCCACGTACACTGCCAACTATCTTCGATCGATGAACCAAAAGGCAGTCAATGCGAGTGGATACCCGCCCGGATAGCCTATGGCAGCGACTGATCTGGCCGGTGCTTTGGCCTCTGTTGTTGGCTGAGGCGTGTCTGGTCACGCTGTGTGGTGTCGCCTGGATCATGATCTGGCGAGCATCGCTTTCAGCGCAGAGTGCGTCTCTTGCGTTGGCCTTGCTGATGCTGGTGATGCTTGTTGGTACAGGACTGATTGTCAGCATTTTTCTGGTCATGGTTCGGCATCGTCTACAGCGCTGGGAAACTCATCTCGGCGTTCCCTATGAACGCCTCGAGAGGCTTCTGCGCGAAGTTCAAAAAGAGCTGCCCAGTTGGTTGAAGCCGAAGCGCGTTCAACTCGGCGGGGCCCAGACGGGAAGCCCAGTAACGCGGCTGGAATCGCTGCTCGACAGCCTCGATACCCTATTGAGCCGACTGACCGAACGTCCTCAGCTCGAGCAGATGCTGGTCGGCTTGCCAATGCCGGCCTTCATCATGCGCAATGACATGTTGGTTGACGCCAACACGGCCTTTGAGAAACTGATGGGCTGCACCAAGGCGGATCTCAAGGGGCTGGGTACCCAGTGCATGCTTCGCTGCGAAGAACCTGGTGCCGAATGGACCAAGGTGAGGTTGCATGATAGTCAGGGAGGCTGGCACGGCTTGCGCATGCTGTCGTTGCGCGACCGTCACGATCATGAGCTGGGTATCCTCGACACGCAGGACAATGCGCCGGATTATTCTGGCCAGTTAGTCCAGGCACGTGATCGAGCGCGCGAGGATTCGCGCCTCAAGTCCACTTACATGAGTCTGTTGCAGCGCGAGCTCGAACCTGTCGTGCAAGAACTCCGCGAGTATTTTACTGATGAGGGCACGTCTCCCGGGCAGGAGCGCCTGCGCGAGCGATTGGCCGATATTGCCGCCCTGGTCACCAACCTTTCTGAGCCGACGCCCGAGTTACTGGGCAAATCCGATACGGCGGCGCAGCCTGCCCGTGCGCCGTACTGGCCTAGCGTCCTGGTGGTCGACGATGGGCCAGTGAATAGCATGCTGGCGCGTAATGTCCTTGAGTCCGAAGGGTTTAATGTCGATGTGGCCGAGAGCGGCGAACAGGCGCTGACGCTGATGGCAGACCGGTTCTATGACCTGGTGTTCATGGATATTTACATGCCGACGCTTGATGGCCTGGAGACCAGTCGTCGCTGGCGAGCCCTCGAAGCTGAAAACGGCGGAGATGAGCGCAGCGTGCTGATCGCCTTGACCGCCAATGCAAGCGAAGCCGACCGTGACAACTTCAAGGCGGCGGGTATGGACGATCATCTGGCCAAGCCTTACCGGCCGCAGGCCCTGGTCAAGATGGTCAGGCGTTGGCTGCCGGGGCTCGAGCTGCCCTCAGATTGAGGGCAGCGCCTGCAATCAAGGCTTTTCCGGTTTCTCTTGTCGTCACTCTTTTCTTTACTCTTTCTTCACTACGCTTGGATGCAAGATGCTGAATTACCCCACGATCGACCCGGTGGCCATTGCCCTAGGCCCCTTCAAGGTGCATTGGTATGGCCTGATGTACGTGATTGGTTTCATCGCTGCCTGGTGGCTGGGTCGGCGTCGTGCCAGCCGGGTTGGGCTAACCGGCGATGATGTGGGGGATCTGATTTTCTATTCCGCTGTCGGTGTCATTGTTGGCGGCCGGCTGGGGTATGCCTTTTTTTATGGGCTTGATCGTTTGCTTGCGGACCCGCTATGGCTGTTTCAGGTCTGGGATGGCGGTATGAGCTTTCACGGTGGCTTGATTGGCGTGCTGGTGGCTGCCCTGTTGTTTGCACGCAAGCATCGCCTGGCCTTCTTGCAGCTGACGGATTTCGTGGCACCGCTGGTTCCTATCGGCCTGGGGGCAGGGCGCATGGGGAATTTTATCAATGCCGAGCTTCCCGGGCGGGTGACCGACCTGCCCTGGGGCATGCCGTTTCCGGGCATGGGGCCTGCCCCCCGTCATCCCTCTTCGCTTTACGAGGCCTTGCTCGAAGGCGTGGTGCTCTTCGTGATTCTGTGGTGGGTTTCCGCGACGCCGCGACGCCGTGGCCTGGTATCAGGGCTTTTTCTCACGGGTTACGGCAGTTTCCGCTTTCTGGTCGAGTTCGTGCGGTTGCCGGACCCGCAGCTTGGCTTTATCGCCTGGAACTGGCTGACCATGGGCATGCTGCTATCACTGCCGATGATCCTTGGTGGCTTACTGCTGATGCTCTGGTCTCGCCATCGCGGGGTAGACGATATGCGCAGCTCCGGTCCGGCGAGTGCCTGAGCCTTAATAGGGTGGCACTTTCAGCATCAAGAGGTTTTCCTGAAGCATTGGCCGCCGATTCGCTGACTCAGTACACTAGGCCTTTTTGCCACAACCTTCGGCGATCCCCTGATGTCCGACGACCCGCATAAGACAGCCTCGGGTGCCGCTTTGGCGCTCGAGCAACCCTATCTGGATCTGATGCGCCATGTGCTTGAGCATGGCGCGTTAAAACATGACCGCACAGGTGTCGGCACCCAGAGTGTGTTCGGCCACCAGATGCGCTTCGATCTTGCCCGTGGCTTTCCGTTGCTGACCACCAAGAAGTTGCACCTGCGCTCGATCATTCATGAGTTGCTGTGGTTTCTGGCCGGCGATACCAATATCGCTTACCTGAAAGAGCATGGTGTGCGGATATGGGACGAATGGGCCGATGAAAACGGCGATCTGGGGCCGGTATACGGGTATCAATGGCGTAGCTGGCCGCATCCCAGCGGTGGGCATGTCGACCAGATCGCCAAGTTGATCGAACAGATCAAGCACAACCCAGATTCGCGCCGTCTGATCGTTTCTGCCTGGAACCCGGCACTGGTCGACGAGATGGCGCTGCCACCGTGTCATGCGCTCTTCCAGTTTTATGTCAACGACGGTCGTTTGTCCTGCCAGCTCTATCAGCGCAGCGCCGATATTTTCCTGGGCGTGCCCTTCAACATAGCAAGCTACGCACTGCTGACCCAGATGATCGCGCAGGTCTGCGGTCTCGCCCCGGGGGAGTTCATTCATACCCTGGGGGATGCCCACCTCTACACGAACCATCTGGAACAGGCAGAGTTGCAGCTCTCCCGCACGCCGCTGGCCGCTCCTTCGCTGTGGCTCAATCCGGAAATCAACGACCTGTTCGCTTTCCGTTTCGATGACATTCGTATTGATGGCTACGAGGCACATCCCCCTATCAAGGCCAAGGTGGCGGTATGAGCGAGACCCCTATGAATGACGCCCTGGAAACTTTCGAGACCGTCGTGCCGGTGGCGATGATTGCTGCCATGTCCCGTAACCGGGTGATCGGGGTAGATAATCAGCTGCCCTGGTATCTTCCCGAGGATCTCAAGTTCTTCAAGGTCATGACCCAGGGCAAACCCCTTGTCATGGGTCGCAAGACCTTCGAATCGATCGGCCGTCCGTTGCCGGGACGACGCAATATCGTCATCACCCGCGATCCCGACTTCGAGCATCCGGGGGTGAGTGTCTGTCATGATCTGGTCAGTGCGCTTGATCTTGCTGACCAGCAGGCGATCATCGATGGCGTCGAGGAAATCATGGTGATGGGTGGTGCTCAGATCTATGCTCAGGCCTTGTCATATGCCAGCAGACTCTACCTCACCGAAGTCGATATCACCCTTGAGGGTGATGCCTTCTTCCCCGAGTTCGAGCATGCATCCTGGCACCAGCAGCAGGCCGTTGACGGTGAGCCTGCAGAGGGGCAGCCGGCCTATGCCTTCTGCGTGTATCAACGCATCTAGTGGCGTTGATCAGCGCTGGCGGTTGTCGATTAGCGCTAGTGGTTGTCGAGGAAACCTGGCGGGCGTTGTTTGCCAGTGGTGATTTCGCCCGGCCAGGGTTTGTCAGGAATGCCGGGTTGGCACACACTTGCCTGGAACCGTTCAAATCGACGGGCCTCGTCTGAAAGGCATTCGAGCGGTCAATCTTTGGTCGAACCGGCCTGGATGACCCAGGCTAAACGAATCAGTCCGAGCGGCTTGGCCTAGTGACCCGGCCTGAGTGACTCGGCCTGAGAGACTCGTGGTGGTTGGCTTGGTCCAGTTGATCTGGAATAGCCGATTATTGTGAGACGCGCATGGAGGGGCATGCCTTGAATAATGAACGTACCGCGACCTTGCTGGCGACGCTTGAAGTCTGCGCCAACGAGCATCTTGATGCGTTAGTCAGGGCGCGGAATCAGGTCGTGGCACTGCAAGAGCAGAAGCGTCAGCTGGAAGTCCGCAATCGCGAGCTCGAACAGCATAGTCTTGAGCTTGAGCGACGTAGCCATGAGCTTAAGCAGCAACATCATGAACTTGCCCTCAAGCACCAGGCGCTTGAAGAGAAGTGCCGTGAGCTTGAAGAAAAGTTTGCGCGCGCACCGCATACCGCGGATGGCCATGCCCATCCGCGCAGTCAGGGACTTAAAGCCTTGCTGTCGCACCGGGCTCGGCCAGGGAATCAAGAGGCGCCAGCGGTAAGCCTGGATGAGACGCCGGTTGATGGTTCATTGCCTGAAAGCCGCCATGCGGCGTCGACAAGCACGCCAGGTGGCGAGCCATCGGGGGCGTCGCTTCCTGAGCCACATGCCAATGAAACAGCACCGCAGGCTTCGCTGCCGGAAGGTGAGCTACCATCCCCCCAGGCGCTCCTGAACCAATGGTATCGCCGTTATCCCGATGCCTTCTTCAAGGGGCATACTCGCCCTCTGCGGGTCGGGATTCATGAGGACCTGCTAAGCCGTGAGCCCTGGCCCGAGAAGCTTGTCCGCCGCGCGCTTGCCTGTTATGTCCACCTGCCGCGTTACTTGAAGGCGGTACGCGAGAACGCCGAGCGGGTCGGGCTTGATGGCGAAGCCGCTGGACCGGTTACCGAAGGCGAGGCGCGCTATGCACGCAAGAAGCTCGATGAGCTGCGTGCCCAGCAGCAGAACGAGCGCTCGGGTGCGAAGCGCAGTGCTGAAAAGACGGCTGACAAGGCGAAAGAAGATAAGCGAGAGCCCAGGCAACGCCATGGCCAGAACAGTCAAGCGGCTGGCAAGCCGTCGACGAAGGCCGGCCGGCCAAAGGGCGCTGAGCGGGGTAGAGCGCCTGCCCAAGATGCCAAGCATGATGGCGCCCATGATACCCGGCCGACGGTGCCTGTGACTGAACCCTCAGAGGTTTCAGCCTCGGATGCCCCCGCTGATCGCCTGGAGCGCAAGCTCGGGGCGCTGCTCGCCAAGCACTCCCCGCGCTGACACCAGAAAGCGTTGATACCAAAGGCTTGGTGTCGACGCTTCCCCTATGGATGATGTGATGCCGCTGGCCGTCATAGCGGTGTCATTCGTGCGTGCCAGGCTCTGGATGCTGAATGATCCGCCAGCGGACAGACTCGCGGGGTAAGGGTTCCATATGCGCAGTGCATCGAGATTAAAAACAGTGTTTTTTCTTGTTGCACTCCGCAAAATCCCGGTATATGGTTTGCCTGCGAGCATTGGATTATAACAAGGCCACAATCGGATAGACGTTTGGGCTCTAAGCAAATTGCCCTGGCGGGAAAAGCCGAAAGGCCGGCTGCTTCAAGCAGCAAGTACGATCGAAACCTTAAGCTAGTTACATAATTAGTCACATAAAGGACTTATCGCGATGAAAAAGACACTCCTAGCGACTGCTATCGCCGGTGCCATGGTAGTTTCCGCCTCCGCTTCCGCTGCTACCGTCTATAACCAGGACGGCACCAAGCTCGACATCTACGGCAACATCCAGATTGCCTATGCCAACACCAACGGTTCCGACGGTGAATCCACCGACGAAATCGCCGATAACGGTTCCACCTTCGGCTTCGCTGCAGAGCACGCGGTCAGCAGCGATGTGACCGGCTACCTGAAGCTCGAGTTTGACGACTTCCAGGCTGACGAGCAGAAAATTGCCGGCCGTGACTCTGGTGACCAAGCCTACGTTGGTGCCAAGGGCTACTTTGGTGACGTGCGTCTCGGCTCCTATGACCCGCTGATCGACGACTGGATTCAGGATCCGGTTACCAACAACGAATACTTCGATGCTTCTGACTCTAACAGCCAGATCGCCGCTGTCGGCACTAATGATCGCGAAGGCGACAAAGTGACCTACACTTCACCGTCCTTCGGTGGTCTGCAGTTCGCCCTGGGTACCCAGTTCAAGGGCGATAACGAAGAAAACGAATTTGGCAGCGCTGCTGACAACGAAGAGTACACAGTTAAAGCTGATTCTAACGCTTCCTTCTTCGGTGGTGCCAAGTACACTGCGGGCGCTTTCTCCATCGCCGCAGCTTACGACAACCTCGATAACTACGACGCTACTATCGAATCTGCCGGCACTAGCGCTGATTACACCGCTGGTCAGGAGTACGATGCTGGCGACCAGTACGGTATCACCGCTCAGTACACCATGAACGCTCTGCGCGTTGCCTTGAAGCTTGAGCGTTTCCAGGCTGAAGAAGATGACGTCAGTGACGTCAACTACTATGGTATTGGCGCACGTTACGGCTATGGCATGGGCGATATCTACGGTGCCTATCAGTACGTCGACGTGGGTGCAGGAACCTTCCTGAGCGAACTGGACCAGACTGTTCAGGACGAGCAGGATCGTAACGATACTCGTAACGAAGTTATTCTTGGCGCTACCTACAATATCTCCAGCGCCATGTACACCTGGGCCGAAGTCGCGACCTACGACAAGGCCAACGACGAAGACGACGGTTTCGCTACCGGTATCACCTATCTCTTCTAAGACTGCCGCATGCGGGGTTTGACCCCGCAGCCTCAGGCTTATATAACGAAAGCCGGCCCTTGGGCCGGCTTTTTTCGTCTTGATGCGAGGTTCCATGAAACAGCCTATTGTCACCGGGGTACTCATTGCCCTAGGCCTATCCATTGCCAGCGCCACGGCCTTGGCCAGTACCGCCGAAGAACGTTTTCGCGAGGAAGGACGCGGCATGGATCTGACCGGCTTCTTCAAGTCGGAAAACGATGCCCGCAGCCAGAACTTCAACTACGACGGTCAATACGAGCATGCCTTCAGCGTCGACTCAGCCGGCGAGTACCTGCTTGAAAGCAGAGTGCCTGGAGGTCAGTCCGACGATTATCGCGTCGAGGCGACGCTACTCGATGACGAGGGTGCCGTGATCGCCCGCGGCCAGGGCCTTGGACAGAGTGGTGGCCTTGCCATGCGTCAGCGCCTTGAGCCCGGTGACTATGTGTTGCGGGTCGAGGGCCAGAAATATGGCTCGAAGGGCAAGCAGGGCAACAGCTACTTTATCACCGTCGCGGGCATCGATACCCAGGGTAATCGCACCGATGCCGTGAGCGATGGCGAGGGTCTCTTTGTCCGAGAAAGTGCGGAGGGCGAGCGCAGTGCCTTTATCCGCAACGGCGATACCGTGGCTGCCTTGTCGGCGCCGTCAGGGGCAGTAACACCCAATGCACCAGAGCCAGCAACGGCCAGCGAGAATGCGGCAGACCCCTCAGCGCCCGAGCCCGCCGCCGAGCCGGCAGAGCCCTCAAATGCCGCGCAGCCGAGTCAGGATCAGGCGTTCCAGGAAATCGTGACCGATGTGAAGATTCGCGCACGGAAGGCGGTGCTTTCCTTTGCGGTGCAAGAGGCCGGCACCGTCGCCATCACGACCTCGACCTACCCAAGCGGCTATGAAGATACCTACCGGATCGAACTTGAAGTGCGGGATGACGCCGGTCGAGTCGTGGCTCGCGATGCCGGTGAAGGTTTCGATGGCGATGTGGATCTCGAGGCGCGCCTGGAGCCGGGTCAGTATCGTGTCTGGGTCAACGGTCAGAAATTTGGCTCGGCGATGAGCGGCGTCAATAACTATGAGCTACGTATTCGCCAGCTCGACTAACGACCACTGTGACTGCCTGGCGCCTTGTGAGTATGCGCGCTTGCGGCACTGAATCAGGGGGTGATAGGTAAGCGGTAGAGTAAGGGTCTGGCCGTCTTGGCAGACCCTTCTTTATGAGCGGTGCCTGATAGCCTCAACTGTCGTGACGTTCTTCCAGCATCATGCGGATCAAGGCTTCCAGCTCCTCTACCTGGGCTTCCAGGGCCTCGACTCGGGGTTTATCCGATGTGGACGTCTGCTCGCTTATTTCCTCCATGCGTTCTTCCACGACAACTGAATCCATCGCCAGTGCAGTACCGGCCATCAAGAGAGAAGCCAGCACGCCTGCGGTCATGGCCTTAACGTAAATGAGCGTCTTCATGTTGTACCTCGCTTTATTGCCCCTGCCGTTTCAACCGCTGGATGGGGCCTAGTAGTAATCGAGCCTCGTAGTGTTGATATCACAAGGCTTCATCTTCAAGGCCCTGTCGTGGGCCTTGAGTCTTGGTGGCGGCAATGATGAATACCTTACAGGCATCGTGTGGAAAGCTCTGCCGAACCTGCCTTGCTTGTCGAAGCCTGATTAGGTGAGAACAACACGTCGAGCTTGGCGCTACTTTGACACTGGCTATCTGGCGATACCCGTAGCTAAGTCGCACGCAGCTAGTAGTAGAATCAGAAAAAGGGGCGGTGCCAGGAGTAGTATTAACCGACTTCTTTCATGATAAAGTGGCGGCCATATTCACGAGTGATTGGTTGCCAAGAGTATGCTGCGAATCTTCGGTACGCTTCATTCCCGTCTCATGTTGTGGATTGGCATCGGCTGGAGCGTGCTGGTCGTTTCGACCTTGGCTTTTACTTACTTGACGGGTAGTGAGCTAATCCGCCAGGCCAATATCAGTCACTTGAATTATGAAGCCAGCCTGATCGCTCGTCAGGTGGATCGATCCATCGATCAGCGTATTTCCATGCTCGAGTATCTTGCCGAGCAAGTGGCTCCAAAGATGCCGCTAGCCCCTGGCGAGTCACTGATCGACATCCCGTCATTGTTGGTAAAATTTGACCGTCTGGCCGTGGTCTCATCCGAAGGCCGCATGGTCGACAGTTACCCTCAACTGGAAAGCCTGCAAGGCGTTGACGTCAGCGATCGTGACTATTTTCGTTTTGGCCGGGCAGTGGGCAGACCTCACATCAGCGAACCTCTTATCAGCCGAGGGTCGGGAGAGCCGATTATCTCCATTGCTGTGCCCCTGGCGGATAACGAGGGGGATTTTGCCGGCCAATTGCTCGGTGCTGTCAGTGTCGATTCCAGCAATTTCTTCGATAGTTTGAACCGTGTTCGTATCGGCAATGATGGCTTTGCTTCTCTGATCAGCTCCTCTGGCATCGTGATTTCCCACCCTGACGATGACCTGGTGATGAAGACACTTCGCGACAGCAGTGACGACAATCTGCTGAATCTCGCGCTGCTTGGCTGGCATGGCGCCGGAGAAGGCGTGCTGGCGAGTGGTGATAGGGCCTTGCATGCCTATGCTCAAGCCTGGACTCCAGGCTGGGTCGTCAAGGTGACTCAGCCCATGAACCAAGTGCAGGCGCCGATAGCGCTTCTGGTGAACAATCTCTGGTGGGCGGGCCTGGCAACCATCGTGTTGTTGATGCCGCTCATCTGGTGGCTGTTGAAGTTGGCGTTGGCATCGCTGCATCGTCTTGAATATCAGATAGGCCAGGTGACCGCCGGTGAGCGCCAGCGCGTCGACATACGCAGCAATTTGCGGGAGCTGAGCCAGTTGGCTACCACCTTCAATCGTCTTCAGCGCCAGCGCGAAGAGGCCACCGCAAGCCTCAATGAGCGCCAGGCCTTTCTCGATGCGGTGTTGGCTTCTTCTCCGGTAGGCATGTTTGTGGCATCACCAAAGGGGCAGGTGGAATACGTCAACCCGGCGCTTGCTGAGCTCACGGGACATCAGATTGACGATCAGCAGAACGTGAATTGGATGTTGTATATTCACCCCGATGATCATGATGATTTTGTCGATCTGTGGCGCGACGCCGTGTACAGAGAACGTGACTTTATAAGGCAGTTCCGGTACGTGCTAACGAGTGGGGAGGTGCTTTGGCTAGAGGTGCATGCCGGCCAGGTGCGCAAGGGAACAGCGGTGCTGGGTCACGTGGGTACCGTCAAAGATATTACGCGGCGCCGTGAACAAGAGGCCCTGCAGCGCTGGGAGGCCGAGCACGACCCGCTGACTGGCCTGCTCAATCGTCGCGGTTTCGAGCGTCGCCTTGAAGAGGCCTTTCTCGAGTGGCAGCAGCAACATCAACAATCGGTATTGATGATGTTTGATCTCGATCACTTCAAACCCATCAATGACGAAGGGGGGCACGCTCTGGGTGATGAGATGCTGCGGGCCATTGCCGAGGCCATGACGCCGCTGGTACGCAAGAGTGACTATGTGGCGCGCCAAGGGGGTGATGAGTTCGCGGTGCTTATGCCAAGCTGTACGCTTGAGCAGGCGCGAACCGTATCGAGGCGGTTGCTGGAAACGGTGTCGGATCTGCGCGTGTCAGCTGAGAACAAGGACTATAGCGTGACCTTGAGCTTGGGATCTGCCTGCTTCCTCTCGTCTGACACGACCATCGACGAGATTCTGGCCCGCGCCGACGATGCCAGCTATCAGGCCAAGCGGCAGGGGCGCAACCAGATAATTGAAAGTGGCTTGTCAGTCTGATGGCTCGCCATGGCCGGAAAGTGCTGAAAGCACTGGCAGTTCAACGGTCGTAGGTTGATGTTGATTATTGCAGTGAGCGCGTGCTCTTTGCGTCGCAACGCTGGTCAGTGGCCTTTGCAATAGTGCGGATAGCTCACCAGCTTCGGGATGTCATAATCCGCGTCTTGTCCAAGGAAAAGCCCCGACCAAATGGCCGGGGCTTTTCCCATGGTATCCATCTTGTATCTGCTTATCTTGCCATCGGAGCAGTGTCCGAGGAGTCCAGAACATGTGGCTACCATGGGATTGTATGGCGCCCCCTGAAGGATTTGAACCTTCGACCTATCCCTTAGGAGGGGATTGCTCTATCCAGCTGAGCTAAGGGGGCGGGGAAAGGGCTGCATTATAAGCATCTGATGGCGCCAGATAAACCCGTATCTTGCTGTTTACCCCCGTCTCAACGGGTAACGGGACGAGGCCGAGGGTGCCATGTAGCGCTCATGCAGTTGGTCATAGGGCATCGGCTTGTCGATCCAATAGCCCTGTGCCATATCGCATCCCAGCGCCCTTACGTTGCTCAGTTGTTCTTCGGTCTCGATACCCTCGGCGAGCACCTGGCGCTGCATGGCATGTCCCATGGCGATGATACCGCTGATAAACAGACGCTGATCCTGGCGCGCATCTACATGCATGATCGCGCTGCGGTCGATCTTGATCGTGTTCAGGGGGAGTTGGCTTGCGTAGGTAATGGAGGAAATGCCGGAGCCGAAGTCATCCAGGGCGACGAGTGCACCCAGCTGTCGGGCTTCGCTGAGAAGACTGCACGCCAAGTCCAGGTCATGGAAGTGCGTGGACTCGAGGACTTCGGCGACCAGGAAGGGGGTGTTGAGGTCATAGCGGTGACGTGTGGCAGATAGTGCTTCGATGAAGGCGCCCGTCTCGATCTGGTCTTGACTCAGATTGACACTGACCATGACATGATAATCCAGTTGTCGCAGTCGGCTTGCCACCTGGCCGGCTTGATCAATCAGCCAGCGCCCAAATGGCAGGCTCAGCGACGAATGCAGAAGGGTATCGATGAAATGCTGGGAGCCTAGCATGCCCTGGTCGGGATGCCGCCAACGAACCAGCGCTTCAACACTGACGATTTCATCGGTCGCCATGGACAGGATAGGCTGGAAATACAGTTCGAGCTCGCCTCGCTCAAAGGCCGCCTTGATTCGCACATAGGCATCTTCGGCCATGGACTCGGTCCGCTGCGTATCCGCTACGGCAATGCGATTCTTGCCTTTCTGCTTGGCGTCATACATGGCGGCATCGGCGGCGTCCAGCAGGGCCGAGCTGCCCGTCTCGTGCGTGGTCGTAAAGGCAATGCCGATCGAGGCCGATACCGTGACCTTTTCGCCGTTGTCGAGGGCATAGGGCTGGATGATGTCATCGAGCACCTTCTGTGCGACCTTGCTCGCCTTGTCGACCGTGCCGAGGCCGCTCAGTGCAATCACGAATTCATCGCCACCGAATCGAGCCGTCAGGTCATTGGCGCGCATCAGTCGCTTGAGTCGTCGGCTGATCTCGACCAGCAATTCGTCACCCGTGGAATGGCCGAAACGGTCATTGATCGGCTTGAAATCATCGAGGTCGAGAAACAGAACGGCAATGCCGGTCTGCGTAAACTCCAGGCTCTCGAGCTGTCGCTCGAGCAGGATGTCGAAGTGGCTGCGATTGAAAAGACCGGTCAGCATGTCGTAGCTGGCCATGCGCTCGAGTCGCGCCTGATTCATATGGCGCTGGGTGATGTCGCGAAATACCCCGATATAGTTGATGATCACGCCATTGCCGTCGCGGATGGCTGAAATCGTCGTATTTTCGATCAGCTGGCTACCATCCTTGCGCGTATTCCATATATCGCCGGTCCAGAAGCCGCGCGCCTCGACCGCGGCGAACATGCTCTGGTAGAACCCTGAGTCATGCTTGCCTGAAGACAATAGGTTGGGCTGCTTGCCCAACACTTCTTCGCGCGAATAGCCGGTCAGTCGGGTGAACGCCGGGTTGGTATCGACAATCCGTTTCTGGGCATCGGTGACCAGAATGCCGTCATGCGTATTGTGGAATACGGCCTGGTTCAACTTCATTTGTTGCCAGGCTCGCTCGCGCTCGGAGACATCCCGCTGTAGCCCGACCAGGTAGCGTCGTCCCGAGTCGCCATAAAGTGCCGAGAGACTCAATTCATTCCAGAACTCGCTGCCATCCCTGCGCCGGTTTTTTAGCGTCAGGGTGATTGGCGTGCTCTGTCGAATGGCCGTGCGAAGTTGCTGAATGGCTGACGGGTCGGTGTCCTCGTCTTGAAGAAAACGGCAGGAGCGACCAATGACGTCTTCGCGGCGATACCCGGTGAGCGTCTCGAAGGCCTCGTTGACGTAAATCAGGGGGGAGTCTTGAATATCGCCGTCGGCCACTGAAATTGCCTGGCCGGGCGTATCAAGCAGTCTGGTTAGTT
Source organism: Halomonas salinarum (assembly GCF_012062845.1). Classification (GTDB taxonomy): domain Bacteria; phylum Pseudomonadota; class Gammaproteobacteria; order Pseudomonadales; family Halomonadaceae; genus Onishia; species Onishia salinarum. Next base: position 125,487 of record NZ_WWNB01000005.1, on the reverse strand, counting down.
GGTCGGGCAGGGTGGCAAGGTGGGTCAATGGTGGCCTCCCGGCGTGAACACATTATTGACCGGCTATTCTTTCATGAACATAGGCGGCCATTAATGATTTCTGTCAATTAAATCATTAGAATTTTCATTATTTTTCATTAGTCTTTTAATTATACTGTATTGCCTACAGAGTCGGCCATGTGTCTCCCTGAATACGATGAGCTGATTGTCGTTTTCGTCTAGAATATGCGCCTTTTCCTCTGCCAGGAATCCATATGGCTGCAAGCTCCCCCTCCCACTCGCCGACGACGTATCTGTCCGGGCATGGCGATCGCCATTTTGATGGCTTGGCCGACAAGTTTGCGACGGGGCTCTATGGCAGTGTGCGAGGCGATATTCGCCTAGCCGTACTGGATCATCTGTTGCCGAGGTTTCTTGCACTGTCTGGCCAACCCGCGCTGGATGTGGGCGGAGGACTCGGCCAGATGGCGCGCTGGTTCGCTGAACGGGGGCATCCGGTGACGCTGCTCGAGCCCTCGGGCGAGATGCTGGCTCGGGGACGAGAGATGCTGGCTGCCCATGATGTGGGGGTGATTCAGGCTCCGTTGCAGGATCTGGCGGATCAGGCGCCGGGCCCCTGGCCGCTGATTGTCTGCCATGCGGTGCTGGAGTGGCTGTCCGATCCGCGAGGTGCGCTGATGCGGCTGGCGGATGCGTTGGCGCCCGGTGGCCAACTGTCGCTGATGGTCTTCAATCGTGATGCCCTGCGTCTGTCTAATGTGGTCAAAGGCAATTTCGACAAGGTGCTTGATGACCGACTCGCGGGCACCGGCCAGCGTCAGCGCCTGACGCCGATCTCGCCGCTGACGCATGGCCAGATCGAGACCTGGGCCAGCGAAGCAGGGCTGACTCTCACGGCCTGCGCTGGCGTACGTGTCTTCCATGATTATCTCAAGGCGCGCGAGCTCGAGCCTGAGGCGCTCGACAAGCTGGTGGAGCTTGAGCGACGCTACTGCGATGTCGAACCTCATTGGCGCCTTGGCCGCTACCTGCTTTACACCCTGACCCGGCCGGTCGATACCGCCGAGGTGTCTTCATCCTTTTCTTCATCGCCCACCGGAGCCTGACTGATGTCTGCCGAGACGCCCACGTGCCAGCTGTTGGAACGCCAATCCATGGATTACCGTGACTGGCTGTGGGTGGCACCACCCGAGGATACGTGGCTTAAGGATGGCGACGGGCAATTGCTGTCTGCCGATCACAGCGTCGTGGAAAGTTGGAAGATGCAGGGCAAGGTGGCTTTCTCGGCCCTGGAAACCACGCTGCCAGCACCGGCGGGTGCGGTCTTGTTCTGGCCTAAAGCCCATGCCCTGGGGGAGTGGTGGTTGCTCAGACTCTGCCAGGCGCTTCCTGCCGGCACCCCCTTACAGGTAGTGGGTGAAAACAAGGGCGGTATCAAGCGTGTCCTCAAGGTGTTGGCGGCGCTGGGACTTGGCTGTCGCCAGCGAGACAGTGCCCGTCGTTGCACGCTGTTCGAGACCTGCCTCGAGCCCGTGAATCTTGATCCCGACCTGGCCTGGACGCAGTTCGACGCAGAAGGCTTGACGCTCAAGAGCCACCCCGGCGTATTTGGTCACGGCAAGCTTGATGATGGGACTCGGCTGCTGCTCGAGACGCTGCCGCAGGCATTGCCTGATCTTGATGCCGGCGCCCAGAGTGAGGGCCAGACTGGCGCTTGCGTACTCGATGTGGGCTGCGGCGACGGCATTCTCTCAGCCTGGCTGGCGCGCCGCGGTGCCTCGGTGACGGCAGTAGATGTCAATGCCTTCGCGGTAGAAGCGACACGCCGCACCCTTGCTGCCAATCACTTGCCAGGTGAGGCCCTGGAAAGCGATGTCTATTCTCGGCTCGAAGGGCGCCGCTTCGACACCATCGTCAGCAATCCGCCGTTCCATCAGGAGCGAGCGATCGATTATGGCCCGGCCGCACGCTTGATCCGTGAGGCACCCGCGCATCTGGCTCCCGGCGGTCAGCTGGTGATGGTGGCCAATGCCTTCCTGCCTTATCCCGACCTGCTCGAGGCGGCCTTCGGTGGCTTCGAGATCCTCGCCGATGATCGACGCTTTCGGGTATATCGGGCGAAAAAGCGCCGCGGGTAACGCGCGGCGCGCAGGCGCGGATGCCGCGTCTCCAGGCATTCCTGTTCAGTAGGGCGGTCGGAGGGCGGGTCAGTTGCCCTGCGGGTCGCGGTACTGGATGTCGGTGATCACGTAGGTGGTTTCTCCGGCAGGGGCCGCGACCGTCGCTTCTTCGTCCAGTGCCTTGCCTAGCAGGGCCTTGGCCAGGGGGGCATCGACGCTGATCCAATGCTGGTCGCTGCGGGTTTCGTCGTGGCCGACGATGCGGATCTCGAGTTCATCACCGTTCTCATCCTCAAGGGTGACGAAGGCCCCGAAATAGACCTTGCTGGTGTCTGCCGGCAAGCGATCCACCACCTGCAATTCGTCCAGCCGCTTGGTCAGGTAGCGAATGCGCGCGATGACACGGTTCAGCTCTTTCTTGTTGTAGGTATAGTCGGCGTTCTCGCTGCGATCGCCGAGCGCCGCTGCCTCGCCAACCTTGGTTGAAAGGGCAGGGCGCTTTACCCGTGACAGGTGATCGAGTATCCCCTTGAGGCGGGCATGGCCCTCGGCGGTGATCAGGCGGCTCTTGGGCTCCTGACGCGGATCCTTGGCGGGATCTCGCCAGCGTGTCATGTTGCGACCTTTCATGGCATGGCCCTCTTGGCAGTATTGTTGGGTACCTTACGCAAGCCGTGTCGGTGCACCAAGCCCTGGCTGTGCTTGGCAAGGCCTACGACACAAGTCGCGCAGGGAGGCAATCAAACGTTCGTTAGATTGTGATGATCATCACACCCATCCTGTCATAGAGGACGCTCGCCATGTCATCACCTATCGCGCTACTTGCTGCCTTGGCCCTCGGGGGCTGCCTGTCGATGTCGGGACTCGTTCAGGCCGATGACGCAGTCCAGGATCAGTCGGCGTCTCTCAAGGCGTCAAACACGAGTGTTCAGGGCGAGTCGCAGACGTCCACCACTCCCTGGCGGGGCCAGGTGAATGCACTACGGGCGCGGTTTGAGCGTATCAGCACCACTCTCTCAGGGGATGAGCAGGCAGAAGCCCTCGAGGTGCTGGCCGACGAGGCGCGTGGCCTCGGGGAGCGCTACCCCAGCCGGGCGGACGTTCTGGTGTGGCAGGGCATCATCTTCGCCTCCGAAGCACGTGCCAGAGGGGGTGTCAGCGCGCTGGGGCTCGCCAAGGAAGCCAGAGAGGTGCTGGAGCGCGCCGTTAAACTCGACTCCGAAGGAGTCCAGGGCTCGGCCTATGTGACCCTGGGAGCGCTATACGACCGGGCACCGGGCTGGCCGCTGGCCTTTGGCGATGAGGCGACGGCCGAGCGCATGTTCGAGCGGGCGCTGGCAATTCGCCCCACGGGTATCGACGTGCATTTCTATTTTGCCACCTTCCTTGAGGAAGAAGGGCGGCTGGATGAAGCTTGGGCGCATCTTAAACGCGCCATCGTCGGCCAGTCTCGGAAAGCTCGCGTGGCGACCGACGAGGCCTTGCGCGAGCTGGCCATTCGCCGGCTCGCCAAGCGTGGATAATGAACGCGGAAGCGCTCAAACGCCGATGATCGCAATTATGCCGATAGTGTGGACAAAGCCCTGCAAAAACCTGCCGGCAGGGCGCTATTGAACGGGGCAGAACTAGGCAAGAAGCTAGGCAAGAAAGTAGGCAAGAAAGTAGGCAAGAAGGTGCAGTCGCCATCGCATGCAAGACGCGCTGCCAGTGGCTGCGATACGCTTGGTGCCCATGATGCCGACTGATGACCCTACCTCTCTGCCCGATGTGCTCGCTGGCCCGCTGTTGCGCCGCTCAGGTACCGAGCGGCTGGTGCTGTGGCTGGTAGGCACGCGCGCCTTGCCCCTCGAGCTTGTGCTGATGCCCGCGGATGGCGGCGAACGCCGGCGCTACGTGCTGGATGAATCGCAGTGTCGCTGCCTGCCGGTTGGGCGCCATGCGGTCGTTCACCTGCTCGACGTCACGCTTGCGACACCGCTCCCCGAAGACGTGCGCATCGATTATGACCTGGTGATCCGCGATGCGCCTGACGGCGAGCGCAGCATTGCCGACTGGGCGCCCCATCTGTGTTATGAGGATGCCGCACTGCCGGGGTTTGTGATCGCCTCGCGTATCGGTCAGTTGCTGCACGGCTCCTGTCGTAAGCCTCATCATCCCGGTGGCGATGGCCTGGTGCGTGCCGATGAATGGCTCGGCGAGCGCGTTACAGAGGCCGGTGAGCGGCCGGCCTGGCTGTTGATGACCGGTGATCAGATCTATGCCGACGATGTCGCCGGGCCGATGCTTGCCGCCATTCATGCACTGATCGCACGCCTTGGGCTTTATGATGAGGCGCTCGAAGGCGGCGAAGTGAAAGATAGCCCTGAGCTTTATGCCTCGGCGAAGGGCTTCTACGCCCGTGAAACGCTGTTGCCCGATGTTTACAGCTCCGAGGCGCTACGTGAGCGCTTCTTCGGCGGGGTACGCAAGCCGGTCTTCACGACCGCCCATGCACACAATCATCTGATTACCTTTGCCGAAATGCTGGCGATGTATCTTCTGGTCTGGTCACCGGTGCCCTGGCGGCTGATCACACCGGCGATGCCATCCCTCGATGCCAACTACCGCAAGCAGTACGAGGATGAGGCCGTGGTGATCGAGGAGTTTGTGGCCGGCTTGCCGGCCGCGGCACGGGTGATGGCCAATGTGCCAACCCTGATGATTTTCGATGATCATGACGTGACCGATGACTGGAACCTCACCGCTGCCTGGGAGGAAACCGCCTACGGTCATCCCTTCTCGCGGCGAATCATCGGCAACGCGCTGCTGGCGTATCTGCTCTGTCAGGGGGTTGGCAACGACCCTGACCGCCTCGCCGAGCCTGTCGAGGCGCTGGCCGGCCTGCTAGACGATGCGGCGACGCTGCGCGAAGACGGGCAGCCTTACGCGAGCGCGAGCGGCGGATGGCTTGACGCCGAGGCTCAAGATGGGGTGATCGCCGACCTGATGCGCTTCGAGGGCTGGGAGGTTGTCGTACCTGGCACGCCCAAGCTTGTGATGCTCGATACCCGCACCCGGCGCTGGCGCAGCGAAGTACGCCGTCATCGTCCTTCCGGGCTGATGGACTGGGAGGCCCTGTGCGATCTGCAGCAGGAGCTACTCGGCGAGCCCTCGGTGTTGATCGTGTCGCCGGCCCCGATGTTCGGCGTCAAGCTGATCGAAACCGTGCAGAAGCTTTTCGCTCTGGCCGGCAAGCCGTTGCTGGTCGATGCCGAGAACTGGATGGCCCATCGCGGGGCGGCCAGTGTGATGCTCAATATCTTCCGCCATTCACGCACGCCGGGTAACTACGTGATCCTCTCCGGCGACGTGCATTACTCTTTTGTCTACGACATCAAGGTACGTCACCGCGAGCAGGGGCCAACACTTTGGCAGATCACCTCGAGCGGCTTGAAAAACACCTTCCCCGATACTTTGCTCGACTGGTTCGACCGGCTGAATCGCTGGCTTTATGCGCCGCGCTCGCCGCTCAATCGGCTCACCAAGCGCCGGGATTTGCGGATTCGCCCACGCGACCCTGACCGGGCCAAGGCCGGCGAGCGACTGTGGAACGGCGCCGGTATCGGCCTGGTGCGCCTGGATGATCAGGGGCGTCCCCAAGAGGTGCGCCAACTCGACGCTCGCGGCTTTGACGTGCGTTTCCCGCCCCGCGCCGAGCGCTGACGCATGGTAGGGACCTCATGTCCAAGGTTGGCAGGGGGCGGTCGGGTCGGGATAATGTCTCTTTTTGATTGTGACCCGGAGGCCCGATGGGCGAGCATCACGACCCGACACCCGATCTTGCTAAGCCGCGCTTCGGTCAGGCTGATGTCGAGCGCCTGGAAGACGAGTGTCTGCAGCAGGGCTTCTTTCGTCTCGAGCGTCGGCGTCTGCGCCACCGTCGCTTCGAGGGAGGATGGAGCCCCGAGATCGCGCGAGAAGTGCATGTTCGCTTCGATGCCGTGGGCGTGTTGCTCTATGACGTCGAGCGCGACGCCGTGGTGCTCGTCGAACAGATCCGCGCCGGTGCCCTGGATGATGCCGTCAGCCCCTGGAAGCTGGAGCCAGTGGCCGGGCTGGTCAAGCCGGGAGAGTCGCCAGCCGAGGTGGCCAGGCGTGAAGCCATCGAAGAGGCCAACTGTCCAATTGATGAGCTGATCGAGCTGCACCGCTATTACCCGAGCCCTGGCGCCTGCAATGAGCAGGTCACCCTGTTCTGTGGCCTGGTCGACAGTTCTTCGCTCGGGGGCGTGCATGGGCTCGATGAGGAGCACGAAGACATTCAGGTTCATGTGCTACCGTATCTGAAGGCTTGGGAGTTGCTCGACGCTGGTCGACTCGACAATGCCATGTGCCTGATCGCCTTCCACTGGTTGGCGCGCGAGCGGGCCTCACTGCGCGCACGGAGGTAACCCTGTGGCCAGAACCGCCTACGTCACCGATTTGAAGACCTTGCAGGGCGAATGCAGCGCCAACTACCTGCGGCTCAGCCGTTTGCTGGGCGAGCTTGGGGCTGGCGAACAGCGCGATGTCGCCCTGTCCGGACGCGATCAGCGCTTCGGCACGCTACACCTCGAGGTGCTCGAGCATGCCCCTTACACGACCATCGTGCGTGTCAGCCAGTCCGGTGTGCTCGATGCGGTCATCGACCCGCCCTGCATGCGGGTGCACCTCTACCATGATGTGCGCATGGCCGAGGTCACCGATTTCCAGCGTCAGCGTCATTTTCACGGCCGCTACCGCTATCCCAATGCGCGCATGCACCAGCCCGACGAGAAGCTTCAGCTCAATCGCTTCCTGGGCGAATGGCTCGAGCACGGCATGGCGCACGGTCACTCCTTTGATGTCCCGGTGCTGCGCTGATGCGTCTGATTCAAGTCACGGATACACACCTGCATGCCGACCCCAAGGCACGTTCGCGTAACGGCTTTCCGCTGCGCCAACTCCATGCCGTTCTCGAGCATGCGAAGCGACAGCGGCCAGACATACTGATGGTGACCGGTGATGTCAGCCAGGACGAGACCCTGGCCTCTTATGATCACGCTCAGGCGGCCTTTACTTCGGTTGGCTGCCCCTGGTTCTGGTTGCCCGGCAACCATGACCAGCCGGAACTGATGGCAGAATATCGCCAGCTCAATAGTGAGGTCGATCTGGGCCACTGGCGGCTGCTGCTGCTCGATACCCGTGTCCATGGCCAGCCTCATGGTGAGCTGGGTCAGGCCAAGCTGCAGGCGTTGGCCGATCAGCTCGAGGGCGATGATCGCCCGACCATGCTGGTGATGCACCATCCGCCGGTGCTCATCGGCTCGCAGTGGATGGACGAGATCGGCCTTCTTGATCGCGAAGCGTTATGGCAGACACTCGCTGCCTATGGCCAGGTGCGGGCAATCCTCTGTGGCCATATCCACCAGGCCTTCGCCAGTCGTGAGTCGCTTGCCGAGGGTGAAGTGGCTGTCTTTGGCTGCCCGGCCACCACGGATCAGTTCCTGAGTGGCTCGGCGGATTTCGCCGTCGATGAGGCCTCGCGGCCCGGTTACCGTGTGGTCGATTTCAACGAGGATGAACTGACCACCTGGATAGAACGTGTCGATCTATGACGGCCGCTGTATCACCGCCTGAAGCAAGCGCCTCCATTAGCGCCGTTGCTGGGCGCCTTGTTTTCAGTCCTCTCACATGTCAGTCCTTTCACATGGCGTGTGACAGCATTGGACATGGCCGGAAGGCTGATTCGGCATCTTTATAGCTTTTGAAGCTTAAAAGATAGTTCTTCATTCTTTGACGTTATCAGCGCCTCCTCGTTACCCTAGGCTCATTACACTGCCGCGAGTCCGCACCAGCAGGGATTCTCGGCTGGTCGTGTCCCATCAATAGAGCCCGAAACGCCGATGACCGAGTTAACCCCAGAACGCCTGACCCATCTGAAGCAACTCGAAGCCGAGTCCATTCATATCATTCGTGAGGTGGCCGCCGAGTTCGCCAATCCGGTGATGCTCTACTCGATCGGCAAGGACTCCTCGGTGATGCTGCATCTGGCGCGCAAGGCCTTCTATCCGGGCACGCCGCCGTTCCCGCTGATGCACGTCAACACCACCTGGAAGTTCCGCGAGATGATCGAGTTCCGTGACCGCATGGCCAAAGAGGCCGGCATGGAGCTGATCGAGCACATCAACCAGGAAGGTGTCGAGGCGGGCATCAACCCGTTCGACCACGGCAGCTCCAAGTACACCGACATCATGAAGACCGCCTCGCTCAAGCAGGCGCTCGACAAGCATGGTTTCGATGCGGCCTTTGGTGGCGCACGTCGTGACGAGGAAGCCAGTCGCGCCAAGGAGCGTGTCTACTCCTTCCGTGACAAGTTCCACCGTTGGGATCCTAAGAAGCAGCGCCCGGAGCTGTGGAGCATCTACAACGCCAAGGTCGACAAGGGCGAGTCGATCCGCGTCTTCCCGCTTTCCAACTGGACCGAGCTCGATATCTGGCAGTACATCTACCTCGAATCGATCCCCATCGTGCCGCTGTACTTCTCCGCGCCGCGCCCGGTGGTGAATCGCGATGGCATGGACATCATGGTCGACGATGAGCGGATGCCGCTTGCCGAAGGCGAGGTCCCCGAAGAGAAGTGGGTGCGCTTCCGTACCCTGGGGTGCTATCCGCTGACCGGGGCCGTTGAATCCACGGCCACCACGCTGCCCGAGATCATTCAGGAGATGCTCTTGACCCGCACCTCCGAGCGCAGCGGTCGTGCCATCGACCACGACCAGGCCGGTTCAATGGAGAGGAAGAAGCGCGAGGGCTACTTCTAGGCTCGCGCCACCGCCTTTTTCGTTCGCCTTTTTCCGCCGACCGGCGCGCCGCGCTTGATCACTGCGCGTCTCGCCCGTCGGCCAGACTCTTCCGGGATATGTCATGGCTCATCAATCAAATCTGATCGCCGACAACATCGAGCAGTACCTGCTCGAGCACGAGAACAAGGACCTGCTGCGCTTCATTACCTGCGGCAGCGTCGATGACGGCAAGTCGACCCTGATCGGGCGACTGCTGCATGACTCCAAGATGATCTACGAAGATCAGCTCGCCGCCATTACCCAGGCCTCCAAGACCAGCGGCACCACCGGTGACCAGGTCGACCTGGCCCTGCTGGTCGACGGCCTGCAGTCCGAGCGGGAGCAGGGCATCACCATCGATGTCGCCTATCGCTTCTTCTCCACCGACAAGCGCAAGTTCATCATCGCCGACACCCCGGGGCACGAGCAGTACACCCGCAACATGGCCACCGGGGCCTCTACCGCGAGTCTGGCGGTGATTCTGATCGATGCGCGCTATGGCGTGCAGACGCAGACGCGGCGCCACAGCTATATCGCCGACTTGCTGGGCATCCAGCATCTGGTGATCGCGGTCAACAAGATGGATCTGGTCGACTTCAGTGAAGCGCGCTTCAACGAGATCGTCGCCGAATATCAGGCCTTCGCCGGAAACCTCAACGCCCCGGACATCCGCTTCGTGCCGCTGTCCGCGCTGACCGGCGACAACGTGGTCAACGCCAGTGAGCAGATGGACTGGTTCGATGGCGAGCCGCTGCTCTCGCTGCTGGAGACCGTCGAGGTCGCCCACGACAGCAATCTCACCGACCTGCGCCTGCCGGTGCAGTACGTCAACCGTCCGAATCTCGACTTCCGTGGCTACTGCGGCACCCTGGCCGCTGGCGTCTTGCGTCCCGGTCATCCCGTCAAGGCGCTGCCGTCCAACAAGACGAGCAAGGTCGAGCGCATTGTCACCTTCGATGGCGACCTGGATGCGGCCTACCCCGGTCAGGCAATCACGGTGACGCTTGAGGACGAGATCGATATCTCGCGCGGGGACTGGCTGGTTGGCGTGGATGACGAGGTACCGATGTCCAACGCCTTCGAGGCCGATATCGTCTGGATGCATGAAACCGCGCTAGAGCCTGGGCGGCCGTATGATCTCAAGCTCGCCACCCGCGACCTGACCGGCCAGGTGAGCCAGATCGACTATCAGGTCGACGTCAACAGTCTCGAGCACAAGCCGGCCGAGCGGCTCGAGCTCAACGCCATCGGTCGCTGTCAGGTGGAGCTGACCACCGAGGTGCCGGTGGATGACTACCGCCGTAGCCCGGGGACCGGCAGCTTCATCGTCGTCGACCGCCTGACCAACGTCACCGTCGGCGCCGGCATGATCCGTGGTACGTCCAAGGGCAGTGGCCAGGTCAAGGGTGAGGTCGACTGGCAAGCCTTCGAGGTCGAGCTCAACGCCCTGGTGCGCAAGTACTTCCCGCATTGGGAAGCCAAGGATGTGAGCCAGCTGCTAGGGCGCTGAGGCGACGCCGAGCCGAGCGCCGCTCGCAAGACCCCGTCACCCTTGGGTGGCGGGGCTTTTTCATGCTCATGAGGCGAGTCATGAGAGCCGTGTCTTGGGCTAGTCCTTCAGACCCAGGCGCCTGGCCACGCGGTGCAGGTTACCGGCATCAATGCCCAACTCCCTGGCGGTAGCGGCCCAGTTGTCGGCGTTTGCTGCTAAATGGGCCTGAATCAGGCGTCGCTGGAAGTTGTCGGTCGCTTCGCGCAGAGGCAGGTTGAGCGCATCGCTGGTCATAGCTTCTGACGGTGCGCTGGCGGTTTCGCCGGAGACCGGCATCGCCTCGGTTGGCTGATTGGGCAACGCCAGATGGTGTGGCGACAGGCGGAGGATCGTCTGGTGTCGCGCTGCGGAATGGATAGCTCGCTGCTCACCGAGAGCCCTCAGCGCCGCCCGAGCCAGGGTGTGTTCAAGCTCGCGCACGTTGCCCGGCCACTGCCAGGCGGTCAGGGCGGCCATGGCGTGGGCGTCTAGGCGCAGGTTGGCGACGCCGAGGCGTATCCGGTTGTCCTCGAGGAAATGGCCAGCCAGCAGAGAAATATCCTCAGGCCGTTCGCGAAGTGGCGGAACAGCGAGCGGGAAAGCATTCAGGCGGTGGTAAAGATCCTCGCGGAAACGGCCGGCCTCGACCTCGCTTGCCAGATCACGATTGGTGACGGCGATGATGCGCACATCAACGCGTATCGCACGCTCGCTGCCCAGTGGCTGAATCTCGCCTTCCTGCAGGACCCGCAACAGCTTGGGCTGCAGGGCAAGCGGTAGCTCGCCAACCTCATCGAGCATCAGGGTACCGCCATCGGCCATGGCGAAGTGGCCACGCCGCTCCGACATGGCCCCAGAGAATGCACCGCGGCGGTGGCCGAACAGCTCGCTCTCGATCAGGTGCTCGGGCAGGGCGGCGCAGTTGACCTGAACAAGCGGGCCGCCGTGGCGGTGGGAGCGGGCATGCAGGGCACGCGCCACCGCTTCCTTGCCGACCCCGGTCTCGCCATGCAGCAGCACGCTCATGTCGGTGGGCGCCACCAACGACAGGGCATTCATCAGGCGGCTCATGGGCGGGCTGTGCCAGTGTTGCAGGGGGGCCTTGCCCTGTTCGTCTTCCAGCGCCTCGCTGAGCTGGCGGCGCGTGGTGCTGAGTTGCTCCGCTACGCGCAGACAGGTACCGAGCAGGCGCGCGGCAGCCAGTAGCTGATCTTCATCCAGACTGGACAGCCCCTGGACGGTCAGGGCATCGAGCGTCAGCAGGCCAAGCAGCCGATCACCGTCTCTGAGGGCGACGCCCAGGCAGTCATGCACTTGGCTCAAGTCCTCGTCGAGCAGGCCATCGAAGGGGTCGGGCAGGTCGCTGTCGGGGGGAAAGCGGCAAATGCTGGGATGCGCGGCAATGGCGGCCAGGCGCGGGTGTTCCTGTAGTCGGAAAGGGCGGCCCCGCACATCGTCGGGTAGTCCCAGAACTGCTACAGGCCGCAGGACATCCTGATCCATCACCATCAGGGTGCTGGCGTCGGCGCGGGTCTCGCCGACCAGCGTATGCAGCAGCCGAGTCCAGTCACCGTGAAGGGTGTCTTCGGTGTCGCCCTTGGAAAGGCGAGCGAGCAGGTCGCGCAGGGCATCCAGAAAAGAAGTCATATAGATGTCATAATGACAATGGTTTGTCTTTATGACACCAGTTTGGCTGTCATATTGTCAATTGTTACCGCTGAGATCCATTCATCGAGCCACCGGTGAGTCGGGTGGAGTATCGGCACACGCCCCATGGCCCGGGACTTTCGATAATGTTTTGGTGGAATGGGCGTTATTGGCATGGCAGTTGCTCTAGTTGCTGTGAAAACGGGCATGGGACGCGATGTCTCTACTCCCGTATAGCGTTGCAACAAAGGCTGTTGCACCAAGCGACTTTACCCAGAGTGAGAACTTGCATGTTGACCAATGAACAGGAACGCCTGATTGATGCGACTGCCCCTGTGGTGGCCGAGCACCTTGACGCCATTACTCAGCGCTTCTACCCGCTGATGTTCGAACGTTATCCTGACGTCGCGCCACTGTTTAATCAGGCCCACCAGGTCGATGGGGCTCAGCCCAAGGCTCTCGCAGGGGCGGTGCTTGCGTATGTGCAGTTGCGCCGTGATCCCGCCGAGGCGCGCCGGGTGCTGGCCACGGTGGTCAGCAAGCATGTGTCGCTGGACATCCGCCCCGAACAATACCCGATCGTCGGTGAGTGTTTGATGGCGGCGATCGGCGAGGTGTTGGGTGATGCCGTGACACCCGAGATTGCCGATGCCTGGAGCGCGCTCTACGACGAACTGGCCGGGCTGCTGATTGAGCTTGAAGCGCATCGCTACCACGAATTTGCTCAGCGTGAGGGCGGTTGGCGCAGCATGCGGACCTTCCGCATCGCCGCAACCGAACAGGAGAGCTCGGTCATCCGCTCTTTCGTACTGGTCCCTGAAGATGGCGGGCCAGTGGCCGACTTCTCGCCGGGCCAATACATCGGGGTGCGGCTCACGATTGATGGTGAGCCGGTATATCGTCATTACAGCCTCTCGGCCTCACCCAACGGGCGTAGCTATCGGCTGTCGATCAAGCGCGAGGCCGAGGGACGGGTCAGCCGGCATTTCCATGATGTACTGGGCGTTGGCGACACGCTGTCGCTGCTACCGCCAGCCGGGGATCTGACGCTTGCCGAGGGCGATGAGCCACTGATGCTCGCCAGCGGCGGTGTGGGTCAGACGCCAATGTTGCCGCTGGCAACGCAAGCGCTGGAGCAGGGTCGCCACGTCGTTTATCTCCATGCGGCACTGGATCGTGAGCACCATGCCTTCGCCGAGGAGCTCGCGGCGCTGGTGTCGGCCTATCCACAGCAGCTGGAGACCGTGACGCTTTATGAGAACGCAGCGGATGAGACGTCCGTCGATCATGTGGGCCGTCTTGACCGTGAGCTGATCGCACGTTATCTACCGGCGGGCGAGCCGCATTGCTACTTCGTCGGCCCTCAGGGCTTCATGGCCGCGGTTGATAGTGCCCTGGCATCCCTGGGTGTTGCCGAAGACCATCGCCACTTCGAGCATTTCGGGCCCTCGCGCTCGCTTCATGCCGCCTGAGGAGGAACATCATGGCCGGAGAGGTCAGTCAGCCGCGATTATCTGCTCTGAGCCGGGTCATGCCGTTGTGGCGGCTGGCCTTTCGCCCCTTCTTCCTGCTTGGGGCGCTGTTCAGCCTGCTGGCGATGGGGGTCTGGGGCGCCTTCTGGCACGGTAGCCTACTGCTTGCGCCTCAGGGCGGCATGGTCTGGTGGCACCAGCATGAAATGCTGTTCGGCTTCGTCGCGGCGATCGTGGCGGGCTTCCTGCTGACCGCCGTCCAGAACTGGACAGGCCAGCGCAGCCTGCATGGCTGGTCGTTGCTCGCCGTCGTGCTGGTGTGGTTGGCCGGACGCCTCGTGATCGCCTTCCCCGGCCTGATGAGCCCGTTCGGTGGGCCGAGCGGGCTCCCGGTTGCGCTGGTTGACCTGGCCTTCCTGCCGCTGGTGGCGGGGGCGATGGCGCGTCGGGTCATCAGGGTGAAACAGTGGCGTAACCTGATCTTCGTGCCGGTGCTGGCGCTGTTGGTAACGGCCAATGCCCTGATGCACTGGGGCCTGGCTCAGGGTGATGCCGCCCTGGTGCGCACGGGGGCGCATCTTGCGGTACTGCTAATCACCCTGCTGATGGTGGTGCTCGGTGGCCGGGTGATTCCCTTCTTCACCTCGCGTCATCTGAATCGGCCCAAGGCCGAGCCCTGTGCCAGGCTGGAGTGGCTGGCCATCGGCGGCGTCGCGTCGCTGGTGCTGATTGGGCTTTCGAGGGCGGTGGGGATCGAGGCGCCGGCCATTCTGACTGCGGTGCTTGCCATCGTGGCCGGCGTCGCCAACCTGGTGCGTCTGGCGCGCTGGGAGGGCTGGCGCACGCGTCATGAACCGCTGCTGTGGGGGCTTCATGCGAGCTATGCCTTCGTTGGCCTGGGGCTTGTCATGTTTGGCTTGTCGGCCCTCGAGGTGCTGTCGCTATCCTTGGCGATCCATGCCCTGACCGTGGGTGGCATGGCTACCATGATCCTGTCGATGCTGTCGCGGGTCTCGCTTGGGCATACCGGCCGCACCATCAAGGCCCTACCGGGGATCGGCGTGGCCTTGGGCATGATGTTGCTTGCGGCGGCGCTTCGGGCGCTGGTGCCGACACTATGGCCCCAGATTACCCACTGGACGCTGAGCCTGAGCATTCTGCTGTGGTGCCTCGCCTATACGGTCTTCGTCCTGCATTACGCCTGGCCGCTGTTATCGGCGCGACCCGATGGCAAAGAAGGGTGAGGAGCGCTCTCGAGGATAGGGGATGTCGTCGTATCTACTGATCAAGTACCTGCATATGAGCGCCGCAGGATTGAGTCTTGCGCTGTTCGTGTTGCGGGCCTGGTGGTCGGTGTGCGCGTCGCCTCGCCTGAAGGCACGCTGGGTGCGCATCCTTCCCCATATCGTCGATACCGCGCTGCTGACGCTGGGAGTCACGCTGATGCTGATGCTGCAGGCCTGGCCGCACCAACAGCCCTGGCTGGCGGCCAAGCTGCTTGGCCTGTTGGTCTATATCCTGTTGGGTAGCATCGCCATCAAGCGCGGCCGTACGCCGGCCAGTCGCGGCCTGGCGGCGCTTGCAGCGGTGACGGTGTTTCTCTATATCGTTGGTGCGGCTCTGCACCACAGCCCGTTTTCCTGGCTCTCCTACCTTTAAGCCTCGCGATTCTCTCGGCCTACCCCAGCCCCTGCTGGGCGGCCCAGACGGCGGCCTCGGTGCGCGAGCGCATCTCGAGCTTCTTCAGCAGATGGCGGACGTGAACCTTGACGGTGCCCTCGCAGATGGCCAAGTGCTGGCCGATCTGCTTGTTGGCGTAGCTCTTCGTGAGTAGATGCAGGATCTCGCGTTCCCGGCGGGTGAGGTGATCGAGGGTCGGAGTGCTGGTCGCCGACCTATGGCGTATGGCGCCAGCCATCAGAGCGGTAAGGCGGGGGTCGAAGACCATCTCGCCATCACCCTGCTTTTCTAAAGCTTCAAGCAGCTGATCAGGTGGCATGTCCTTGAGCAGGTAGCCATCGGTGCCGGCGCGAATGGCGGCGATCACGTCCTCCTGATGATCGGAGACGCTCAGGAATACCACTCGTGCGTCGAGGCCGGCTTCCCGCAAGGACTTGAGGGTGTTGATGCCATCCATGGCCTGCATCTGCAGGTCCAGCAAGATCAGATCCGGCGATAGCGCTCGAGCCTTTTCGAGGGCCGCCTGGCCGTCACCGGCCTCGCCGAGGTAGGTCAGTCGCTCGCTCATTTCAATCAGTTGACGCACCCCCCGTCGGAACAGTGGATGGTCGTCGACGATCAGCACGCCGCGGCGAGTATCAGGTGACGTCATGCGGTTCTCCGTTTGGTATGAAGTGGAGCTCAAGGCGTGCACCTCCCCAATCGCTGGCGGCGAAGTACAGCTGGCCACCCAGGCCCTGCGCGCGCTCCTTCATGATGATGATGCCGTAGTGCTCCGGGCGGCTGAGATCGTCTGGCAGGCCGCGGCCGTCATCGTCCACCCGCAGCGTTACGCCGTCGCTGTCCCCGGTCAGGTGAATGGTCGTCCGCGAAGCGTGTGCGTGCTGCACGACGTTGGCCAATGCCTCGCGCAGAACCTGTATGAGGTGCAGTTCCTCGTCGGGAGCCAGGATGTCGTCGTCAAGCGTCACCTCTCGGTGAATCGCGATGTTGCCGCGTTGGGCGAAGGTCGCGGCGGCATCCTCGACTGCTGCCCTGAGGCCATGTTCGGTGAGCCGGGTGCGAAAGGTCGTCAGCAGTTCGCGCAGTTGGCGGTAGGCGTGCGCGATGCCGCCACGCAGCTCATCGACGATGGCACTACTCTGTGGGTCGCCATCGCGGGCGGCCAGGTGGCGTTGCAGCCGCAGGGCCTGGATATTCTGATAGCTCAGCGCTTGGGCCAGGGAGTCGTGAAGCTCACGCGCGATCACCGCGCGTTCCTCCATCAGCGCCATGCGTCGTGCCTGACGCTGCCGGGCGCGCTCGGCGATGGCCGCCTCGAGGTGGGCAGCCATGTCGTCCACGGTGGTGGCCAGCAGGCCGATCTCGTCCCGGCGACGGTAACCGCTATGGGCCGCGAAGTCGCCCTGACGCAGGCGTTCGATGACACCCAGCAGGTCGCGCAACGGCATCAGCACGTGGCGGAATAGGCGGTAACCACCGTAGGCCAGTAGCGGCAGGGTCAACGTCAATAGCGTTAGCTGCAGCCATTTCAGTCGGCGCAGACGCTGCTCGGCGGCCGCTTCCAGGCGGCCGACCAGGGCATCCAGGGCTTCGACATGGGCATCGAGTCGCGTCGTCAGCGGCTCTCCTCGCTCGCCAGCGGTCAGGCGTGGGGCCAGTGCCTGATGCCATTGCCGGCGAATCGTTGCCAGCCGTCGTGCGATGTCCCCGTCGCCGTCGTTAACGAGGCGTGTCTCGCCCAGCCGGGCGTGGCTCTCCTCGATGCCCGCCAGGTAGCGCTCGCGGGAGGTCGGCGTGTCGGCGGTAGCCAGCGCCCGCCAGGCCTGCATGCGCAGCGACCCGGCCAGGTTGATGGCGCGGGCATCGCCCTGGGCGGTATCGGCCAGGTATAGCGTCGACAGCATGCTCGCGATCGCCAGCAGCGAGATAATGCCGAAAACCAGGCTCAGCGTCAGGGTCAGCGAGCAGCGTCGCTGCGTGGTTATCACCAATGAAATCCTTGTTGATTTTATCTACCTATAAAGTAATAGCCATCTTCTTTATAGGCTCTGTATTCAATGCGTTATTAACTTTCATAGACTAATAAGTTAGGCGTAAGTTGTTGAATTTTCCATCAAAGTCCCGTCATTCCCCTTGATCTGAGTCAAGGATACCCGTGGTGCCAACCCGCAGAGTCTCCCTACAGCAATCCGTTTCATTGCGACCTGAGGGGGAGGCACCGTGACATCACTCACCGTTACACGCCGCGAGCAGAATCGAGCGCTGGGGCTGTCGACCCTGGCGTTCACCCTGTGTTTCGCGGTCTGGACCATCTTTTCGATACTCGGCCTGCAACTCAGGGACGAGTTCGGGCTATCGGATACTCAGCTGGGGTTGTTGATGGCCACCCCGATACTCACTGGCTCGATCAGTCGGCTGTTCCTCGGCCTGCTCACCGACCGCTTCGGCGGGCGCTGGGTGTTCGGGCTACTGATGCTGGCCACCGCCTTCTGCGTCTACCTGCTGACCTTCGCCACCAGCTACCCCATGCTGTTGATCGGGGCGCTGGGGGTCGGTCTGGCCGGCGGCTCCTTCATCGTCGGGATAGCCTACACTTCGGCCTGGTTTGGAAAGGAGCGGCAGGGCACGGCGCTAGGCATCTTCGGCGCCGGCAATGTGGGGGCGGCGGTGACCAACTTCGGTGCTCCCTTCCTCCTTCTGGCGCTGGGCTGGCAGGGCACCGCGCTGGTCTATGCCACGGTGATCGCGGTGATGGGTGTGGCCTTCATGTTCCTGGCCAGAACCGACACGATGAGCGCCCAGCGTCGAGCCAATCCGGTGCCGCTCAAGGAGCAGTTGGCACCACTGGCCGAGCTGCGTGTGTGGCGTTTCTCGCTCTACTACTTTTTCGTGTTCGGCGGCTTCGTGGCGTTGGCATTGTGGCTGCCGCATTATCTGGTCGAGGTTTATGGCCTGGGCATCGCCGCTGCAGGCATCGTCGCCGCCTTGTATACCATTCCCGCCTCGCTGTTTCGCGTCCTGGGGGGCTGGTTGTCCGATCGCTATGGGGCGCGCCGGGTGATGTACTGGACCCTGATCGCCTCGGTGATCACGACCTTCCTGCTCAGCTATCCCCCCACCGACTATGCCATCCGCGGCGTCTCTGGCGAGATTCGCTTTTCCTTCGCCATGCCCCTGGTGGGTTTCGTGGCGCTGACCATGGTGCTGGGTTTCTTCATGTCGCTGGGCAAGGCGGCCGTGTTCAAGCATATCCCTGTCTACTATCCCCAGAACGTTGGCATTGTGGGAGGTGCGGTCGGGATGGTCGGGGGCCTGGGCGGTTTCTTCCTGCCGCTGACCTTCGGCATGCTCAATGATGTGATCGGCATCTGGCAGAGCGCTTTCATGCTGCTGTTCGTGGTGTCTGCGGCTGCCTTGATCTGGATGCACTACGCGATCGCCAGGGTCAAGCGTCTCGAGTGGGGCATGCAGCGTGAGTCCACCGATCTGCCGGAGTTTTCCACCCCCAGCAAGTTCGTGCTCGAGGATTGGCGCCCCGAAGACCCCGCCTTCTGGGAGGAGAAGGGCAAGCGCATTGCTTCGCGCAACCTGTGGATCTCGATCCCCAATCTGCTGTTGGCCTTTTCGGTATGGATGGTGTGGTCGGTGGTGGTCGCCAAGCTGCCTCAGGTGGGCTTCGACTACAGCGCCAATCAGCTGTTCTGGCTGGCAGCCTTGCCGGGCTTGTCTGGTGCCACACTGCGCATCTTCTACAGCTTCATGGTCCCCATCTTCGGCGGGCGACGCTTCACGGCGCTGTCCACCGCCTCACTGCTGCTGCCGGCGATGTGGATCGGCTTCGCGGTGCAGAACCCCGAGACGCCCTATCTGGTCATGCTGATCCTGGCGCTGCTGTGTGGCTTCGGCGGCGGCAATTTCGCCTCCAGCATGGCCAACATCTCGTTCTTCTATCCCAAGCAGGAGAAGGGCAAGGCGCTGGGCCTGAATGCCGGCCTGGGCAACCTGGGGGTCAGCGTCATGCAGTTCCTGGTGCCCCTGGTGATTACCACTGGCGTGTTCAGCGTGGTCGCCGGCGACGCCCAGTCGGTGAGCGGTGGTGACTCGCTGTGGCTGCAGAATGCCGGCTTCGTCTGGGTGCCCTTCATCGTTATCGCCGCCGTGGCGGCCTGGTTCGGCATGAATGACATCGCCAGCGCCAAGTCGTCGTTCAAGGATCAGGCGGTGATTTTCACCCGCAAGCACAACTGGCTGATGTGCGTGCTCTACACCGGCACCTTCGGCAGCTTCATCGGCTATTCGGCGGGCTTTCCGCTGCTGGCATCCAACCAGTTTCCCGAGGTCGATGTGCTCAGGTTCGCCTTCCTGGGGCCGCTGGTCGGCGCCCTGAGTCGGGCGCTCACCGGCGGGCTCTCCGACCGCTTTGGCGGTCAGCGCGTCACCCTCTGGGTATTCGCGGCGATGATCGCCTGCGTAGCCGGGGTGCTGTTCTTCCTCGGCATCAAGGACCAGCCGGGCGCCTTCTGGGGGTTCTTCGCCATGTTCCTGCTGCTGTTCTTCTTCACCGGGGTGGGCAACGCCAGCACCTTCCAGATGATTCCGGCGATCTTTCGTCAGGAGATTCCCCGTCTGATGCCGCACCTGTCGGCCGATGACCAGCGCCAGCAAGGCGAAAAGGAAGCGGCGGCCACCATCGGCTTCACCTCGGCGATCGCCGCCTACGGTGCCTTCTTCATTCCCAAGACTTTTGGCAGCTCCATCGCCCTGACCGGAGGGGCCGAGATGGCGCTCTACGGCTTCATCGCCTTCTACGCGATCTGCGTGGGGCTGACCTGGTTCTACTACACCCGCGATAACGCCGAGATTCGCTTCGACTAACACCGCATCGCCACGGCTGTGACCCCGTGACATCGGGCCAATCGCTGAGGAGGAGAGACACATGAGTCATTTTCTGGACCGCCTGAAGTACCTGGTCAACAAGCCCCCCGAGTTTGCCGACGGGCATGGTGAGACTCGCGACGAGAGCCGTGACTGGGAAGACGGCTATCGCGCGCGCTGGCAGCACGACAAGGTGGTGCGCTCCACTCATGGGGTGAACTGCACCGGGTCCTGCAGCTGGAAGATCTACGTCAAGAACGGTCTGGTCACATGGGAGACCCAGCAGACCGATTACCCGCGCACCCGTCCGGACCTGCCCAACCACGAACCGCGGGGCTGCCCGCGGGGCGCAAGCTACTCCTGGTACCTGTATAGCGCCAATCGGCTCAAGTACCCGCTGGTGCGCCAGGCCCTGATCACGCTATGGCGCGAGGCGCGCAGCCAACACGGCGATCCGGTGGAGGCCTGGGCCTCGATCGTCGAGGACCCGGCCAAGGCCGGGCAGTACAAGCGCGCCCGCGGCATGGGCGGCTTCGTGCGCGCCGACTGGGACGAGATGAGCGAGCTGATCGCCGCCTCCAACGTCTACACCGCCAAGCAGTACGGACCGGATCGCGTCATCGGCTTCTCGCCGATTCCCGCCATGTCGATGGTCTCCTACGCGTCCGGGGCGCGCTACCTGTCGCTGATCGGTGGCGTCTGCCTGTCGTTCTATGACTGGTACTGCGACCTGCCGCCGGCCAGCCCCCAGACCTGGGGCGAGCAGACCGACGTGCCGGAGTCCGCCGATTGGTACAACTCGGGCTATATCATTGCTTGGGGCTCCAACGTTCCCCAGACCCGCACCCCGGATGCCCACTTCTTCACCGAGGTGCGCTACAAGGGTACCAAGACGGTGGCCATCACCCCGGACTACGCCGAGGTCTCCAAACTCTGCGATGAGTGGCTCTCCGCCAAGCAGGGCACCGATGCGGCCTTGGGCATGGCCATGGGCCATGTGATCCTCAAGGAGTTCCACCTCGACAAGCCCAGCACCTACTTCACCGACTATGTGCGTCGCTATACCGACATGTCCTGCCTGGTCGAGCTGGAGGCACGTGACGACGGCAGCTATGTGCCGGGCAAGCAGCTGCGCGCCAGCGACTTCGACGCCAATCTGGGCCAGGACAACAACCCGGAGTGGAAGACCCTGGCCTGGGACGAGAGCACCGATCGTCTCGTGGTGCCGCGGGGTTCCATCGGCTTTCGCTGGGGGGAACAGGAAGGGAACCAGGGCAGGTGGAATCTGGAGCCCCGGGATGCGGACGGCAACGAGGTGTCGCTGGCCCTGTCGCTGGCCGAGCGTCACGATGCCGTGGCCAGGGTCGGATTCCCCTATTTCGGCGGCATCGAGCATGAGCACTTCGCCCATGTGGCTGGCGACGACGTCTTGCATCACAGCCTGCCTGCCAAGCGGCTGACCCTGGCCTCCGGCCGCGAGGTGCTGGCGGTGACCGTCTTCGACCTGATGTGCGCCAACTACGGCATCGACCGTGGGTTCGGTCAGGAGGGCGAGGACGACGGCGCCACATCCTACGATCAGCTCAAGCCCTACACCCCGGCCTGGCAGGAACAGATCACCGGGGTGCCCGCGGCGCAGGTCACCCGCATCGCTCGCGAGTTCGCCGACAATGCCGACAAGACCCAGGGGCGCAGCATGATCATCGTCGGCGCCGGCATGAACCACTGGTACCACATGGACATGAACTACCGTGGCCTGATCAACATGCTGATCCTGTGCGGTTGCATCGGCCAGAGCGGCGGTGGCTGGGCGCACTACGTGGGCCAGGAGAAGCTGCGCCCGCAGACCGGCTGGCTGCCGCTGGCCTTCGGGTTGGACTGGGCGCGTCCGCCACGGCACATGAACGGCACCTCCTTCTTCTACAATCACTCGAGCCAGTGGCGCTTCGAGAAGCTCGATGTCAAGGAGATCCTCTCGCCATTGGCCAGGCCCGAGGACTATCGCGGCAGCCTGATCGACTTCAACGTGCGCGCCGAGCGCATGGGCTGGCTGCCGTCCGCCCCCCAGCTCGATACGAATCCCTTGCGCCTGGCGGGAGCGGCCAAGGACGCCGGTCAGTCCACCGCCGATTACGTGGTCGAACGGCTCAAGAGCGGGCAGCTGCGCTTCGCCGCCGAGGACCCGGACAGCCCCCAGAACTTCCCGCGGAACATGTTCATCTGGCGCTCCAACCTGCTGGGCAGCTCGGGCAAGGGCCACGAGTACATGCTCAAGTACCTGTTGGGCACCCGCCACGGCATCCAGGGCAAGGATCTGGGGGAGATGGGTGGCAAGATGCCGGAGGAGGTCACTTGGCGTGATGACGCCCCCGAAGGCAAGGTCGACCTGCTGGTGACCCTGGACTTCCGCATGTCCACCACCTGCCTGTACTCCGACGTGGTACTGCCCACCGCGACCTGGTACGAGAAGGACGACCTCAATACCTCGGACATGCACCCCTTCATCCATCCGCTGACCGCGGCCACCGACCCGGCCTGGGAGTCACGCAGCGACTGGGAGATCTACAAGGGCATCGCCAAGGCCTTCTCGCGGGTCTGCGTCGGCCATCTGGGCGAGGAGACCGACCTGGTCACCCTGCCACTGCAGCACGACTCCCCCGGGGAGCTGGCCCAGCCCGAGGTCCGTGACTGGAAGCGCGGCGAATGCGAGCCGGTGCCCGGCAAGACCATGCCGAACCTCATTGAGGTCAAGCGCGACTATCCAGCCACCTTCGAGCGCTTCACCGCGGTGGGGCCGTTGCTCGAGTCCATCGGCAACGGGGGAAAGGGCATCGCCTGGCAGACCGGGACGGAAGTCGAGCTGCTACGGGGCCTGAACCATGTCAAACGCGATGGCCCGGCCAAGGGGCAGCCGAATATCGACTCGGCCATTGACGCCGCCGAGATGATCCTGGCCCTGGCGCCGGAGACCAACGGCCAGGTGGCGGTGAAGGCCTGGGAGGCGCTGTCGAAGATCACAGGCCGCGAGCATGCCCATCTGGCGAAGCCCAAGTATGACGAGAAGATTCGCTTCCGCGACGTCGTCGCCCAGCCGCGCAAGATCATCTCCAGCCCTACCTGGTCCGGTCTCGAGGACGAGCACGTGTCCTACAACGCCGGCTACACCAACGTCCACGAGCTGATTCCCTGGCGCACGATGAGTGGTCGCCAGCAGTTCTACCAGGACCATGCCTGGATGCGCGCCTTCGGCGAGAGTCTCTTGGTCTATCGCCCGCCGATCGATACCAAGGCCGCCGCCAGCGTCGCCGTGCCCAAGGGCAACGGCAATCCGGAACGGGCGCTGAACTGGATCACCCCGCACCAGAAGTGGGGCATCCACTCCACCTACTCGGACAACCTCTTGATGCAGACCCTGTCCCGGGGCGGGCCCATCGTCTGGTTGTCCGAGGAGGATGCCGGTGCCATCGGCGTCGAAGACAACGATTGGATCGAGCTCTACAACGCCAACGGCGCCATCGCCGCGCGGGCGGTGGTCAGCCAGCGGGTCAAGGTCGGCATGGTGATGATGTATCACGCCCAGGAGCGCATCGTGAACGTGCCGGGCTCCGAGATAACCGGCACTCGCGGCGGTATCCACAACTCCGTGACCCGGGTGTGTCCCAAACCCACCCACATGATCGGCGGCTATGCGCAGCTGTCCTACAGCTTCAACTACTACGGCACAGTGGGTTCCAACCGCGACGAGTTCGTCATCGTACGCAAGATGAAGCATGTCGACTGGCTGGATGGAGAAGGCAATGACAGCGTACAGGAGGCCGTGAAATGAAGATTCGTTCCCAGGTAGGCATGGTCCTTAACCTCGACAAGTGCATCGGCTGTCACACCTGCTCGGTGACCTGCAAGAACGTCTGGACCAGCCGCGAGGGCATGGAATATGCCTGGTTCAACAACGTCGAGACCAAGCCTGGCATCGGCTATCCCAAGGAGTGGGAGAACCAGGCCAAGTGGAAGGGCGGCTGGCTCAGACGTCAGGACGGCCGTATCGAGCCGCGCATTGGCGGCAAGTGGCGGGTGCTGGCGAACATCTTCGCCAATCCCGACCTGCCGGAGATCGACGACTACTACGAACCCTTCACCTTCGACTACCAGCACCTGCATCAGGCCAAGGCCGGCGAGCATCAGCCGGTGGCCCGGCCGCGCTCGCTGATCTCCGGCCAGCGTATGCAGAAGATCGAATGGGGCCCCAACTGGGAGGAGATCCTCGGCACCGAGTTCGCCAAGAGACGCAAGGACGCCAATTTCGAGCGGATCCAGGCCGACATCTACGGCCAGTTCGAACACACCTTCATGATGTACCTGCCGAGGCTCTGCGAGCATTGCCTGAACCCGACCTGTGTGGCGTCGTGCCCGAGCGGCGCGATCTACAAGCGTGAGGAAGACGGCATCGTGCTGATCGACCAGGATAAGTGTCGCGGTTGGCGGATGTGCATCTCCGGCTGTCCGTACAAGAAGATCTACTACAACTGGAAGTCCGGCAAGTCGGAGAAGTGCATCTTCTGCTATCCGCGCATCGAGTCCGGCCAGCCGACCGTGTGCTCCGAGACCTGCGTGGGGCGCATCCGCTATCTGGGGGTGTTGCTCTACGATGCTGATCGTATCGAAGAAGTGGCAGCCGCCGAGGACGAGCGCGACCTCTATCACCGCCAGTGCGAGATCTTCCTCGACCCCCACGACCCGGAGGTAATCGCCCAGGCCAAAGCCGACGGCGTGCCGGATAACGTGATCAACGCGGCCCAGGCCTCGCCGGTCTACAAGTTGGCCATCGACTGGGGCCTGGCGCTGCCGCTGCATCCGGAATATCGCACCCTGCCGATGGTCTGGTACGTGCCGCCGCTGTCGCCGATCCAGTCCGCGGCGGAGGCGGGGGACCTTGAGACAGACGGTGTGCTGCCGAAGATCGAGTCACTGCGTATCCCGGTGCAGTACCTGGCCAATATGCTCACTGCCGGCGAGGAGGCACCAGTGGTGCTGGCACTGAAGCGTTTGATGGCGATGCGGGTCTATATGCGTGGCAAGCACGTGGAGGGTGCGGCCGATACCGCGGTGCTTGACGAGGTTGGCCTGACCGAGGCGCAGGTCGAAGAGATGTATCGCTATCTGGCCATTGCCGACTATGAGGACCGCTTCGTGATCCCCACCAGCCATCGCGAGATGGCCACCGAGGCCTTCCCCGAGCGCGGTGGCTGTGGCTTCAGCTTCGGCAACGGCTGCCAGGGCGGCGGCAACGAGGCCAGCCTGTTCGGCGGACGCAAGCAGACCACTACCTTGGTCAAGCCGGTGGGAACCTTCGATCCCCAGAGCGGTGTTCGCAGTGATAACAAGAGTGACGAGGTGCGCCATGACTAGTCAGCCAGCGGCAGCCATGCCGCCAGATGCAATACCGGGAATGCTTAGCCTGCGGGCACTGGCCCGCCTGTTGGACTACCCGAGTGCCGAGTTGCAGGCGGCGGCCGGCGAACTAGAGGGGGTCATCGCCGCCGAGGCGCGACTGGAAGCCGGGCTGCGAGCCCGGCTCA
The DNA here is from genome assembly GCF_012062845.1 of Halomonas salinarum. Classification (GTDB taxonomy): domain Bacteria; phylum Pseudomonadota; class Gammaproteobacteria; order Pseudomonadales; family Halomonadaceae; genus Onishia; species Onishia salinarum. Next base: position 99,741 of record NZ_WWNB01000005.1, on the reverse strand, counting down.
CCGACTGGTGCCGGCGGATGGCTGAGACGGATCTGCTCGACCAGCAGGCCGAGTATGTCGGCCTGTTCGACCGTGGCCGCTCGACCTCGCTGCTGCTGTTCGAGCACGTGCATGGCGAGTCCCGCGATCGCGGTCAGGCGATGGTCGACCTGCTGGCCGAATACCGGGCCGCCGGGTTCGAGCTCGACGCCCGCGAATTACCCGATTACCTGCCGCTGTTCCTTGAGTTTCTCTCGACCCGGTCCGAGGCAGAGATCGGCCGCTGGCTGGGCGAGATCCGTCATATTCTGGCGCTGTTGGTCGCGCGCCTGGAGGAGCGCGACGCCGATCATGCTCTGGTGCCGCTGGCGCTGTTGGGGCTGATCGGGGCCGAGGACGAGGTCGAGGCACATCGCCCCAAGGTCAAGGACGAGGCGCCGGATCATACCCCCGAGGCACTGGATGAGGTTTGGGAGGAGGAAGCGGTGCGCTTCTCAGCCGAGTCGGACCAGGATTGCGCCCTGCAGTCCGCCGAGGGGCGGCGCCTCGCCGAGCGTAAGCGGGTGACGCCAAGTGAAGCGGTACGGGTCCTCGACCCCGCGCGGGTTCAAGGAGGTCAATCATGAACTACCTCAATACGCTGTTGTTCGGGCTCTATCCCTATCTCGCTGGCACTGTCTTCCTGATCGGCAGCCTGGTGCGCTTCGACCACGGCCAGTATTCCTGGAAGGCCGGCTCCAGCCAACTGCTGTCCTCGAAGCACATGCGGCTGGCCAGCAACCTCTTCCATGTCGGCATTCTGGTGATCTTCTTTGGGCATCTGGTGGGTCTGCTGACTCCTCATTGGGTCTACGCGCCCTTCATGAGCGCCGGCACCAAGCAGCTGGTGGCGATCCTGATCGGTGGCCTCGCCGGCCTCATGTGTCTGGTGGGAGGGACCATGTTGGCGCATCGGCGCCTGACCAACCCAAGGATCAGGGCCTCCTCCAGCCCTATGGATACCGCCATCATCCTGCTGCTGGTGGTTCAGGTAATCCTTGGGCTTCTGACCATCATTCCCGCCCTCGGTCACCTGGACGGCGGCGTGATGCTCAGGCTCGCAAACTGGGCTCAGGCCATCGTCTTCTTCCAGGGCGGGGCAGCGGTGAATCTCGAGGGGATCGGCCTGATCTACAAGCTGCATATCCTGGTGGGGCTGACTATCGTGCTTATTTTCCCCTTTACCCGCCTGGTGCACGTCTGGAGCATCCCGCTCGGCTATCTGGGACGGCGGTATCAGATCGTCCGTCGGCGTGGCTGAAAGTGAGCCCTTCAACATCCGCCTGTGAGAGGTGACGCCAGCGACAGGCCTAGGAGGGGGCTGTGTCCCCACTTGTATCTGGTGTCCCTCGTTTCCTGGGATAGGAACATCTATCAGCGAGATATGACCATGCAGAAGATCGATATCGAACACCTGCCGGGCGGCCGTGAAGTGCCTCCGGTGCAGGTTGGCGAGGTGGTGATCGATGAGGAAACCATCGCCCGGGAGATGCAGTATCATCCGGGCGAGTCGGCGGCGGAAGCCCAACGCCTGGCCGCCAGGGCACTGGTGGTGCGCGAGCTGCTGGGCCAGCGGGCGCAAGAGCTCGGGCTGCCGCGGCTAGTCGATGATCAGGGAGTGGAGAACGATGCGGCCATGACCGCATTGCTGGAGCGCGAACTGGCGGTGCCCGAGCCCGATGAGTCGGCCTGTCGTCGCTTTTTCGCGGCGCACCCCGAATGCTTCAGTACGCCCACCCAGCGCCATGTTCGCCATATCCTGCTGGCGGCGGCGCCCGACGACGCTCCGGCCCGCGATGCGCAGTACCAGCTGGGTGAGCGCTTGATCGGCGAGCTGCGCCAGGCACCCGAGCGCTTCACCGAGTTGGCCCAGCGTCATTCGGCCTGCCCCTCTCGGGACGAGGGGGGCGAACTCGGCTGGCTGGCTCCCGGGCAGACCGTAGCGGAACTCGATCATGCGCTTGAGCACCTGTCGGAGGGATTGCACGAGCGGCCCTTGGCCTCGCGCTACGGCTGGCATCTGGTGGTCGTCGATGCCTGCCGCGAGGGACGAGTGCCCTCCTTTGAGGCGGTCGCCGAGCGGGTGCGTCACCGGCTTCATGAGCAGGCCAGCCGCCGCGCCCTGCGCCACTACTTGCTGGCGCTGGAAGAGGCCTACGGGGTCGAGGGCCTGACGCTAGATGGCGGTGCCGAGGGTCCCCTTATGCAATGAAGTCGGCAGCGTAAGCGCTACGCGTCTCATGACGCCTCTTTCCCGGGCTTGGTGGCGATCAATACGGCACGCCGTGGTGCCGGGTGGCCCTCGATCGTGCGACGAGGATCTTCCGGGTCGAGGAAGTCGGCCAGCGACTGGAAGCACATCCATTCGGTCGAGCGCTGTTCATCGAGGCTGGTCTCGGCCTCGTCGACTACCCGTACATCGGTGAAGCCGCAGCGCTCGAGCCAGTGAGCGAGGGCCGTGGAGGAGGGCAGGAAGTAGACGTTGGGCATTGCTGCGTAGCGCTCGCCGGGCATGAAGACTGTCGTGACATTCCCCTCCACCACCAGGGTTTCCAGCACCAGTTCACCGCCGGGGCACAGGGTGTCCTTGAGCTGATGGAGATGGTCGAGCGGAGAAGGGCGATGATAGAGCACCCCCATCGAGAACACGCTATCGAAGGCCTCGAGTCTCTCGGGAACGTCTTCTATGCCCACCGGCAGGAAGTGGGTGCGGCCCTCGTCGGCGTCGCCCACGAAGTGGCGCACCGCCTGGAACTGGTAGAAGAAGCGCGGCGACGGGTCGATCACCAGTACGAAGGCCGCCCCGGCGCCGGCCATGCGCCAGGCGTGATAGCCGCTGCCGCCGCCCACGTCGAGCACCCGGCGCCCGGCAAGTGGCGAGAGGTGCGGGGCCACTCTTTGCCACTTCCAGTCCGAGCGCCATTCGGTGTCGATATGAATGCCGCCGAGCGCATAGGGTCCCTTGCGCCAGGGCGCGAGTTTCTTCAGGAGGTTGTGGCACTGGCGCGTCTGGGGCTCGGACAGGGCCACCTCGACGCTGACCGTGTCCTGGTCGAGTGCCACCCGGCGCTCATCGGTCAGCGCGGGCAGCTTGGCCACCGCCTTCTCCCAGGCGGGCAGGTCGCCATGGCGCTTGCGGTCGAGGCCGCGGGCCAGCTGGTCGGGGAGGCGGGCAAGCCAGGACTCGAGGCCCTGGTCGATAAAGGCATGGTAGAGGCGGCGATGGGAATCCGGTGACAACACTCAGGCGTCCTTGAAGGCGATGATCGAGGCGAAGTTCAGGTACTGGAACCAGGTCTGGCTGCGCGGGAAGCCGGCGCGGGCGAGGCGCGCATGGTGGGCGGCCAGGGTGTCCGGCACCAGCACGTTCTCGAGCGCGGTGCGCTTCTGGCTGATTTCCATGTCGCTGTAGCCGTTGGCGCGCTTGAAGTCGTGATAGCGCTCGACCAGCCAGGCGTTCTCCTGCTCGTCCTCGGCGACGACCTTCTCGGACAGCACCAGCACGCCGCCGGGCTCCAGTGCATCAAAAAGCGCCTTTATCACCGCCTCGCGATCCGCGGGAGGCAGAAACTGCAGGGTGAAGTTGAGCACGATCATGCCCGAGGGCCGGTAGTCCATGGCGCGGATGTCACCCTCGATCACCTCGATGGCATGCTCGGGGCACTCGGTGGCGAGCGTCTCGCTGGCGCGGCCGACCATCGCCGGCGACAGGTCGACGCCGGTCAGGCTGAAGGCCTGTGGCGGCAGGCGACCGGCCAGCGCCAGGCTCACGGCGCCGAGCGAGCAGCCGAGGTCGTAGACATGGGCGCCGTGGCGCAGATGACGCTCGGCAATCACCCCGAGCATGCCGAGTATCTGGCCATAGCCTGGCACCGAGCGACGGATCATGTCGGGGAAGCAGGCCACCACCTGCTCGTCGAAGGAAAAGCGTGCCACCCGGTCCAGGGGTGTCGAAAAGATCGCGTCACGGTAAGATGCGTCACTCATGGCGTCATGTCGGGGTCACAGCGGAATTTCCGGCATTCTACGCCCTGCGCCGCCCGGCTGCACCCGCTGCACCGAGCGCGCCCTGTTCGCCAAAGCGTCGTGCTCGTCAAGGAGAGAAAGAGTCTATGAGTCACCCGTCCCCGATCGATCAGCAGCCCGCCTGGCAGGCATTGGATGCCCATGCCCGGGAAATGCGTGATGTCCACCTCAGGGAGCTGTTCCAGGATGCCACCGCCGCTGGTCACGAGCGCTATACCCTCTACAGTCGTCGTGCCGCGGGGCTGACGCTGGATCTTTCCAAGCAGCGCTGGAGCGATGAGACGCACACAAGGCTCCTGGCGCTGGCGCGGGAAGCCGGCGTGCCCGAGGCCATTTCGCGGTTGCTGGCCGGCGAGCGGGTCAACCAATCGGAGGATCGCCCGGCGCTGCACACCGCGCTGCGCCTGCCGGCGGACGCCCATCTCGAGGTCGAGGGCCAAAACCTGGTGCCCGCGGTGCATGAAACCCTCGACCGCATGGAGGCGATGGTCGACAAGTTCCTCGCCGGCCAGTGGCGTGGCGCGACCGGCAAGGCGATCAGTGACGTGGTCAACTTGGGGGTCGGGGGCTCGGATCTTGGCCCGCTGATGGTGACGCATGCGCTCGCGGACTATCGACCCGACGGCGTGCACGAGATCAACGTGCACTTCGCCTCGACCATGGACGGCTCCCAGCTCGCCGATTACCTGACGCGTCTCAATCCCGAGACCACCCTGTTCGTGCTGTCCTCGAAGTCCTTCACGACCATCGATACCCTGTCGAATGCTCGCACGGCGCGGGACTGGTTGTTGGGTCGGCTGGTCCACAATGATCACGAGGAGCCCCATGCCATCGACCGGGCCCTGGTAATGCGCCAGCACTTCATCGGTGTTTCGGCGAGTCCTGGGAAGATGGCGGAATGGGGCATCGCGCCGGCCAATCAGCTCGAGTTCTGGGAATGGGTCGGTGGGCGCTACTCGCTGTGGGGCGCCATTGGGTTGCCCATCGCCTTGATGGTGGGGATGCCCAACTTCCGCGCGTTGTTGGGTGGGGCGCATGCCATGGACCGTCACTTCCAGGAGGCGCCGCTCGAGGACAATCTGCCTGTGTTGCTGGGGCTCGCCGGCATCTGGAACGTCAACTTTCTGGACATTCGCGCGCACTCCATCCTGCCCTACGACGGCCGGCTCGAGTATTTCGCGAGCTATCTCGAGCAGCTCGAGATGGAATCCAACGGCAAGTCGGTGACCAACGAAGGCGAGATGACCGCTTACTCCACCTGTCCGGTGCTGTGGGGCCAACTGGGTCCCAATGCGCAGCATGCCTTCTATCAGTTGCTGCACCAGGGCACCCAGTCCGTGGAGTGCGACTTCATTGCCCCACTGCGCCGCTATGATCGCGTCGAGAACGACGACACCCGCGCCCATCTCAAGGCACAGCATCGCCTGACACTGGCCAACTGCTTCGCTCAATCGCGCCTGCTGATGCTGGGTGACGATGCCATCGAGGATGATGGCCCACGGCCGAGCCATAAGCGCTATCGTGGCAACCAGCCATCAAGCACTGTGCTACTCGACCGCCTGACGCCACACACGCTGGGCGCGCTGATCGCGCTCTACGAGCATAAGGTGTTCGTTCAGGCCACGATCTGGGACATCAATCCCTTCGATCAGTGGGGCGTGGAGCTCGGCAAGCAGATCGCCGGTGAGACCGAGCGCATCCTCGGCTCCCGCGAGGGCCTGGAGACGATGGACGACTCCAGTCGCGGACTGATCGAGGCCTTGTGGGACGCCGAAGATCAGGCCAGCAAGGAAGCCGCAACGTCGAGCGCAGGTCAGTCTTGATGCTGGATGTGTATACAGGATGTGCGGTATGCTGAGCCCAGCCATCGATCGTGAGACGGCGCCGGCCAGTGGCGTACTCTATCTACACGGTTTCAACAGCGGCATCAGTTCGCCCAAGTCGCGGCTGATGCGTGCCGCCTGTGACGCTGTCGAGGGGGAACCCTTGCCCTGTGCGGCGCCGCAGCTACCGCATCGCCCCGACCAGGCCCTGGCTGTCGCCGAGGCGGCACTCGAGAGGCTGGGGGCGCGCCCGCTGCTGGTGGGCAGTTCCATGGGCGGTTTTCTGGTCAGCTGCCTTGCCGAGCGACTGTGCCTGCCGGCGGTGGTCATCAACCCGGCGGTGCGACCGGCGCAGTTGGTGCGGGGCTGGATCGGTGAGGCCTTCGTCAACGACGATACCGGCGAGCACTTCGTGATCGACCATCATCATCATGAGGCGCTCGAGGCCCTGACACCGCCGCGGTTGACGCCTGCGCATTATTTGCTGCTGCTGGGCACCGCTGATGAGACCCTGGACTGTCGCGAGGCCTTCACGGCCTATGCCGGATGTTCCACCATCCTGCATCCCGGCGGCGATCATGGCTTCAGCGCGCTCGCCGACTATCTGCCGGCGATACTGGCGCACGGTGGACGTCGCCTGAGACCGGGCCGCATCACCACGATCTAATAACCCGCATGACGATAGGCTTCGCTTGAAGAGCCGTCGAGCGCAGACGCTTTTCAGGCATAGCCCGGCGGCGTGCCGTCCGCCTCGTTCATTGCCACACACCTGGACAACGCATGACGCAATACAGTGCTAGTTCCATCGAGGTTCTTTCCGGACTCGAACCGGTGCGTAAACGCCCCGGCATGTACACGGATACCTCCCGCCCCAATCATCTGGTTCAGGAAGTCATCGACAACAGCGTCGATGAGGCCCTGGCCGAGCATGCCCGTCATATCCAGCTGCGCCTGCTTGACGATGGTGGCATCGAGGTCGCCGATGATGGCCGCGGCATGCCCATCGACATCCACCCCGAACACGGCGTCTCGGGGATCGAGCTGATCCTCACCAAGCTGCATGCCGGTGGCAAGTTCTCCCAGTCGAGCTACCGCTTCTCCGGTGGTCTGCATGGGGTCGGCGTGTCGGTGGTCAACGCCCTGTCGCGGCGCCTCGAGGTCGAGGTCTGCCGCGACGGCAACCGCCACGCCATTGCCTTCGAGCACGGCGAGAAGGTATCGGACCTGGCCATCATCGGCAGCTGCGCCAAGCGAGCCACCGGCACCCTGGTGCGCTTCTGGCCCGACGAGAGCTACTTCGACAGCCCAAGGCTTGCCCTGCCACGCCTGAAGCACCTGCTGCGCGCCAAGGCGGTGCTCTGCCCGGGCCTCAAGGTGACCCTCACCGAGACCGATGGCAGCCAGAGCGAGTGGCAGTACGAGGATGGCCTGCGCGACTACCTGGCCCAGGCTACCGATGGCTTCGAGGTACTGCCTGCCTCGCCGTTCATTGGCCACTTTGCCGATGATGAGCAAGGGGTGGACTGGGCGGTGCAGTGGTTGCCGGAAGGCGGTGAGCCGCTGATGGAATCCTACGTCAACCTGATTCCCACGCCGCTCGGTGGCACCCACGTCAATGGCCTGCGTTCAGGGCTCCTCGAAGCGCTGCGCGAGTTCTGCGAATACCGCAGCATTCTGCCGCGGGGCGTCAAGCTGACCGCCGATGACCTCTGGGAGCGTGTCTCCTACGTGTTCTCGGTGAAGATGCTCGATCCGCAGTTCGCTGGCCAGACCAAGGAGCGACTGTCCTCGCGGGTCGTGGCAGGCTTCGTCTCCGGCGTGGTCAAGGATGCTTTCTCGCTGTGGCTCAACCATCACGTCGACCAGGCCGAGGCGCTGGCGGAACTTGTGATCAGCGCCGCCCAGCGCCGCCAGAAGAGCGCCAAGAAGGTCGCTCGCAAGAAGGTGACGTCTGGGCCGGCCTTGCCGGGCAAGCTGGCCGATTGCGCGGGACAGGACCCGTCAGCCAGTGAGCTGTTCCTGGTCGAGGGCGACTCCGCCGGCGGCAGTGCCAAGCAGGCGCGTGATCGCGAAACGCAGGCGATCCTGCCCCTGCGCGGCAAGATCCTCAATACCTGGGAAGTCGAGTCGCATGACATCTACGGCTCCCAGGAGGTCCACGACATCGCCGTGGCCATCGGCATCGATCCGGTCAGCGATGACCTGTCGAAGCTGCGTTATCACAAGATCTGCATTCTCGCCGATGCCGACTCCGACGGCCTGCATATCGCCACCCTGCTGTGTGCGCTCTTCGTGCGTCACTTCCCGGCATTGGTCGCGGCGGGCCACGTGTTCGTCGCCATGCCACCGCTGTATCGCATCGATCTGGGCAAGGAGGTGTATTACGCCCTCGATGAAAGCGAGAAGGGAGCAATTCTCAAGCGCCTGGAAGGCAAACGCGGCACCGTCAATGTCCAGCGCTTCAAGGGCCTGGGTGAGATGAGCCCGCTGCAGCTTCGCGAGACCACCATGGCCGCCGACACGCGCCGTCTGGTTCAGCTGACCCGCGAGGAGGACGACGGCACCATGGAGATGATGGACATGCTGCTCGCCCGCAAGCGTGCCTCCGATCGCAAGAGCTGGCTCGAGGACTACGGCAATCTGGCGGATATCGAGGTCTGACCCGGCTTCGCCGGGAGTTGTAAGCCATAGGCTTGAAGCTGGAAGAAATGCCAAGGCGAGCGGCACCGGGGACAGCCCGAAGAGGAGGTCCTTTTCCAGGGAAGGAAAAGGTAGCGCCCAGGGATGGGGCACAGCGCCTCCTCGCAGGGCTGTCGCCGGATCAGCCGCGATGCTAAGCCGCGGACTCCGATGAGTTTTCGGTGGGACAATCCCCAAACGATTCCACGATCGCGAATAAGGTCGACGTGCTATGACCATGGATATCCAGGTGGCGGAAGGCGACGTCGAGCGCCTCTCGCTACGCGAGTACACCGAAAAGGCGTACCTCGACTACTCGATGTACGTGATTCTCGACCGTGCGCTGCCGCACATCGGCGATGGCATGAAGCCGGTGCAGCGACGCATCATCTACGCCATGCGCGAGCTGGCACTCAATGCCAATGCCAAGTACAAGAAGTCGGCGCGTACCGTAGGCGACGTACTCGGCAAGTTCCACCCTCATGGTGACAGCGCCTGCTACGAGGCGATGGTGCTGATGGCCCAGTCGTTCAGCTACCGTTATCCGCTGGTGGATGGTCAGGGCAACTGGGGCAGTCCCGATGACCCCAAGTCCTTCGCCGCCATGCGCTACACCGAGGCGCGGTTGTCCAAGTTTTCCGAGGTGCTGCTCAGTGAGCTCGGTCAGGGCACCGTGGATTGGACGCCCAACTTCGACGGCACCATGAACGAGCCGGTGGTGCTGCCAGCCAAGCTGCCCCATGTACTGCTCAATGGCGGCACTGGCATCGCCGTGGGCATGGCCACCGATATTCCCCCGCACAATGTCAACGAGGTGGTCGAGGCAACCTGCCATCTGTTGCGCCATCCCGAGGCGACGACGGTCGATCTTCTTGAGCATGTGCCGGCGCCGGACTTTCCCTCTGCCGCCGAGATCATCACCCCGCGCTCTGACCTGCGTAAGCTCTACGAGAGCGGGCGTGGCTCGGTCAAGCTGCGTGCCCGCTACACCCTGGAAGAGGGCAAGGTGGTGATCACCGCGCTGCCCTACCAGGTCAGTGGTTCCAAGGTGCTCGAGCAGATTGCCGCCCAGATGCAGGCCAAGAAACTGCCGATGGTCGCTGATCTGCGCGACGAGTCGACCCACGAGACGCCGACCCGGCTGGTCATCGAACCTCGCTCCAACCGGGTCGACATCGAGGCCCTGATGGCGCACCTGTTCGCCACCAGCGATCTCGAGAAGAACATCCGCGTCAACATGAACGTGATTGGCCTCGATGGCCGCCCACGGGTCATGCCATTGCCGCAGCTGCTCGGCGAATGGCTCAATTATCGGCGAACCACGGTGCGCCGGCGTCTCGAGCATCGGCTAGGCAAGGTCGAGGATCGCCTGCACATCTTGGAAGGCCTGCTGACCGCCTACCTCAATATCGATGAAGTGATCCGCATCATCCGCGAGGAAGACGAGCCCAAGGCTGCATTGATCACGGCGTTCGGGCTGTCCGAACGCCAGGCCGAGGCGATTCTTGAGCTGCGTTTGCGTCATCTGGCCAAGCTCGAAGAGTTCAAGATTCGTGGCGAGCAGGACGAGCTGGTCGCCGAGCGCAAGCACCTCAAGAAACTGCTGGGCAGCGAGGAAGCGCTCACCGATCTGATCGAGGAGGAGTTGCGCGAGGCCGCCAAGCAACATGGCGATGAACGCCGTGCCCCGCTGGTCGAGCGTGGCGAGGCCAAGGCGCTATCCGAGGTCGAGTTGCTCGGCGCCGATCCGGTCACCGTGGTGCTCTCCGAGAAGGGCTGGATTCGCTCCGCCAAGGGCCATGAGATCGACCCTGCTGGTCTCAACTACAAGTCCGGTGACCGCTTCCATCTGGCGGCGCGGGGCAAGACCAATCAGCCGCTGGTGCTGCTTGACGATACCGGGCGCGCCTACACGCTCGCCGCCCATAACCTGCCCAGCGCCAGAAGTCAGGGCGAGCCGATTACCGGGCGCGTCAATACCGCCGCCGGTGCACACATGGCGGGCCTGATGCTGGCGCCTCCCGACACTCGCTATCTGCTGGCCTCTGACGGTGGCTATGGATTTGTCGCCAAGCTCGATGATCTGATTGGCAAGAACAAGGCCGGCAAGGCCATTCTTTCGATACCCAAGGGCTGTGCTGTCATCCCGCCGCTAGCCGTACCCAGCGGCGAGGGCATCAAGGTTGCTGCCGTTTCCAACGAGGGGCGCCTGCTGGTGTTTGCGCTTGAGCAACTGCCGGCGATGGCCAAGGGCAAGGGCAACAAGATGCTGGATATTCCTGGGAGCCGCGCCGCGCGGCGTGAGGAGTTCATGCGCGATCTGGTGCTGCTGCCTGATGGCGCCGCGCTGGTGGTGCATGCCGGCAAGCGCAAGCTGACGCTCAAACCGAGCGATCTCGATTACTATACCGGTGACCGCGGACGCCGTGGCAGTAAGCTGCCGCGTGGTTTCCAGAAGGTTGACCGTCTCGCCATTGATGACTGAGGGTAGGCCCTATGACACGACGACTCCTGATTCGCGCCACGGGCCAGGCCCATCCTGGCCAGCTCGCCGGGCTCGGACAAGCGCTGGCCCGTGCCGGGGCCAGGTTGCTGGACATCAACCAGAGCGTGACCTTCGATATCCTCTCGCTTGAGGCGCTGGTCGGGCTTGATCAGGACAGCGATCTGGAGGCGATTCTCGCTGAGGCCGGCAATGCCTTGGGGCTCGATATCCAGGCAGTGCAGGTGGGCGCCGGGGATTATCAACGCTGGAGTGCCCAGGAAAGCCAACCGCGCCTGATCCTGACGCTGCTGGCCCCTCACTTGCCGGCGGGCATTCTGGCCGAGGTAGGCGCCCTCACGTCCGAGCATGGCCTGACCGTCGAGCTGATGCACAGGCTCTCAGGCCGTGAGCCGCTGGATGGCAGCGTGCCTGGTGAGGGTGAGGATCGTCATCCGATGGGCGCCTGTGTCGAGTGCTGGCTGCGTGGTGATGAGATCGACTTGCCGTCTCTACGCGAGAAGGCGCTGGCGCTGGGTGCCATGCACGGCGTGGATATCGCCATTCAGGAAGACTCGATTTGGCGGCGTCACCGCCGCCTGGTGTGCTTCGACATGGATTCGACGCTGATTCAGACCGAGGTGATCGATGAGCTGGCCAGGCGTCATGGTGTGGGCGATGAAGTGGCCGCCGTCACTGAACGCGCCATGCGCGGCGAGCTGGACTTCCAGCAGAGCTTCCGCGAGCGCATGAGCAAGTTGAAGGGCCTCGATGAGGCCGTACTGGCCGAGATTGCCGAGAATCTGCCGCTGATGGATGGCGTCGAGCGGCTAATGGGGCACCTGAAACGGCTTGGCTATCGCACCGCCATCCTCTCCGGCGGCTTCACCTATTTTGCCGATCACTTGCAGCAGGCGCTGGGTTTCGACGAGGTGCATTCCAACGAGCTGGTCATCGAGAATGGCAAGGTCACCGGCGAGGTGCGAGAGCCAATACTCGATGCCGAGCGCAAGGCCTATCTGCTGCGCGAGATAGCCGAACGCGAGGGGCTTACACTCGAGCAGACCATTGCCGTGGGCGATGGCGCCAATGACTTGAAGATGCTGGCCACTGCCGGACTCGGCATCGCCTTTCGGGCCAAGCCGCTGGTGCGTGAGCAGGCCAGCCACTCGATCTCGACCCTGGGACTCGATGCAGTCCTTTACCTCATCGGCTATCGCCAGAGCGATCTGGAAAGCTGAGGCTGCCTTGGCCAGCCTTTCACTTGCGCCACGCAGAGTTGAATGGGTCCTCGGTGCTGTCTTCTGCGCCACCGGGGGCCTCTTCCACCCGGTTTCTTCCTCGCCGCTTGGCATGATAAAGCGCGTTATCGACAGCTTTTTCTGCCTGAGCCAGGGTCATGTCCCGGTGAATCTCGGCGACTCCAAGGCTTATAGTTAAGCCGCCGATGCCTTCGAAAGGCGTCGCTTCAACGGTGCCTCGAATCCGTTCCGCCAGAGTCAGTGCACCTTCCAGGTGCGTGTGGCTAGCCAGCACCATGAATTCCTCGCCGCCCCAACGACCGACTTCATCGCTCTCACGCAGTTGGCGGGTGATGATATCGGTTAGTGCCTTGAGTACTTGGTCGCCTACATCGTGACCGAAATTATCGTTGATGCGCTTGAAACGATCGATATCGAGCATGACCAATGAAAAGGGCGTGTCGTGGCGCTCAAGCTCTTTCATGGACTGCGATAACAGCCGATAGAGCCGCGTGCGGTTGCAGGTGCCGGTCAGGTGGTCATGTTCGGCCAGGTGCTGGAGCTCTTTCTCCAATGTCTTCTGCTGGCGGATGTCATGGAAAATATGCACAAAGTGCTCGATCTCGCCCTGAGCATCTTTGAGCGTGGCAATGGATTGCCAAAGAGGGGCGATTTCTCCGCTGCGGTGCCGATACCAATATTCCCCCTCCCAGTAACCGCTGATCGAAAGGCTGAATTCAATGCGTTGATAGAAGGTCTCATCATGCTGGCCGGATTGAAGCAACTGAGGTGATCGACCCACGACGTCTGCGGGCCCATAGCCGGTTATGGCGGTAAAAGCGTCGTTGACACGCTCGATAACCCGCTCTCTGTTGACGATCATCACACCCTGGCCAGTATGAAAGGTGGTCGCCATTAGCCGGTGTTCGGCTTCCAGGGCCTTCTGGTTCGTCAGGTCATGCATGATGGTGGAAAAATGCGTGACGGCTCCCTGCGGGGTGCGGTGGGCGATCAGCGTCTGGCGCACAGGAACTTCCTTGTCCTGTGTATTTCGAATGTTGCCTTCTCCCTGCCAGTAGTCCTTGCTCAGTGCCTGAGGCATGGCGTTGTGTCTGAGATGCTGCCAGATATCTGTCAGGTGTTTGTGCACGATATGTTCATCGAGAAATATTGAGCCCTGTGCACCGGCCATCATTTTCCGGCCAGCCGGGTTGTAATAAAACGGGCGAGCCTCGGTGTCGGCCATCGAGATCAGGTCGGGGCTTGCCTCAATGATTTCACTCAAGCGTCGATGCTCCTGTTCGAGCTGGCGACGTTGGGTAATGTCGATGCCGACGCTCTGAAACGCCGTTGGCGTGCCGCATTCGTCAAAGAAAGCGCGATTGGTCCAGTGCACCCAGCGTTTCTCTCCCTGGCTGTCGGCCACTAGGTTCTCAAAGGCGCGAATGGGCGTCTCTTCGGTAAAACCCGCCAGATGGTCGGTGATGGCCTTGTGCTCAAGGGTGGGCAGCAGGTCAATCCAGCGTTGACCCATGAGGGCCTGTGGCGTCTTGCCGAGGAGATTCGCCAGTGGCGAATTAAGGAAAAGGAGCGTGGTGTCGGGAAGGAATCGCATCACGAACTGTGGATGCTGCTCGACCAGGTCGCGATATTCTTCTTTCTTAGCGGCCAGTTCAGCTTCAGCCCGGGTACGTTCAGTGACATCGTGGATGATCGAGTGGAGCAGCGGGCGACCGCCTAGCATTATCGGGCCGCTGTAGACCTCAACGTCACGACATTCGCCGCTTGCCAGGCGATGCTGAAAGCGAAAGAAACGACGCTCTTCGCGATGGGCCAAGTGAAGTTCTTGCTGCAGGGCCGCTTCATCGAGGAGATTGATGTCACGAATGTTCAGTTGTTCGATCGCCGATCGAGAATAGCCGTAAAAGGCGAGGGCTGAATCATTGGCATCGACGATTTGGCCGCTATCAGGCTCGATCAGCAGCTTAGGCGCCGTATTGTGACGAAACATCTCCGCGAAGATCTGTTCAGCCTCTTGCTGCCAGAGATCGCGCTCGTGCCGCGTGTGCTCAAGCTCAGCCTGTAATTGCTGAATCCGGTGCGCATCGGTCACATCACCGGCGCGCTGGCCGTGCTCTTCTTTTTTCCCTGGGGGACTCACAGTTGACTCCTTCACGACAGAACCGCTGAGTTCTGGGTATTGTTATTCTGAGAGTCGTGAAAATAGCGTTTTGCTGGATTTCCTTTTTGATCCCGCTCTTCATGCAGGTCTTCGCGCCGGTGATGCGTGATTCGGCAGACGTCTCAGATCTCCATGATGGTTATCGGCACGTTGCCGCTAAAAATTAAGGACGTTGTGGTGCTGGTGAACTGTCGTCTGGAGAGCTAATTTGTGAGAGTCACTTACCGTCATGAGGTCGCCATGCTCACATCCCACTATTCACCTGAACTATTCGAGGAAATAAAGATTCTTGGCTTGTTCAATCTTTCCACCACTCAGGAGGGCATCAAGGTTCACTCGACGGCTGCGCCTGAAGCGATTGAGGCGGCGCGCCGGCTCTATGAAAAGGGGCTGATTACCAAAGATGATGGTGGCTATCTGACAACGCTCGGTCATGAGGCTGCCCAGCACGCCCAAGACCTATTGACCATCCTAGTTAGCGAGCGGCTGGCCAGCTAGTGTTTATGCCTGCCTAGGACTAATACGCTCCGTTCCACCAGGTGAGGGTGGGGCGTTACCTTTAGCACGGTGCTTGAGCATCGCGATTTGATTGCTGCCTCTGTCGGCAGTGCTTCGTCGGCATGTTGATGGAGGTTGGCATTGATGATGTGTCACAGAAGGGTCAGGTTCACTCTGGCTGACATCCAAAGCGACGCTTTTCGCCTCCATCAACGAAATAAATGCCACGGCCTGGCGAGTCTTCTTCCAGACGCCTGATTCTCCCTATAATCCCTTTACACCTATGCATCCGTGCTCTTGGCATGGATGCATGCCAGAGCGTTGGTTTTATCGGCATGTCATTGAGATTGCCACCATGCTGACATGCTATTCTCCCTCCCCATTGCGTGATCCGTGCCCCTTGGAGAGAGACCCCCTGGACCCCCGATGAGTGAGCCCTTCAATACCTGGCAGGCCCGCTTCGAGCGGCTGCGCGCCAACAAGCTGTTCGAGACCTGCGTGATAACCATCATTCTCGTCTCGGCATTGTTGATCGGTGCTAAAACCTATGAAGAGCAGACCAGCCGTTTCGAACAGGTGCTGTACTATTTCGACTGGGCGGTGACGCTATTCTTTCTTGTCGAAATCCTCATCCGCCTAGCTGCCGAACGCTCGATCAAGGACTTTTTAAAAAGCGGCTGGAATGTCTTCGATACGCTGATCGTCGCGGCAAGCCTGATACCGCTGGATGATTCGGAAATGGTCCTGCTTGCGCGCCTGCTCCGGGTCTTCAGGGTGCTGCGCCTGGTGTCGATGATTCCTGAACTGCGCATTCTGCTGGCCGCGCTTATCAAGTCGATCCCTCGCATGGGTTACGTGGCCCTGCTGATGTTCATCATCTTTTATATCTATGCAGCGCTTGGCAGCTTTCTTTTCCATGAGGTTGATCCCTTCCTGTGGGACAACATCTCGGTCGCCATGCTGACGCTGTTTCGTATCGCTACCTTCGAGGACTGGACGGATGTGATGTACGCCACCCAGGAGCTGTATGCCTGGAGCTGGCTTTATTACCTGACCTTCATCTTCCTGACCGCCTTCATTTTTCTCAACATGATGATCGGTATCGTGCTCGACGTGATGCAGAAGGAAAGCGTACAGATGGAGATCGAGAGTGGTACCGGAGAAGCCGGTGAATTGCATGCGTTGCGCCGCGATGTCAAAGCGCTGAGCGAACAGATATCTCGGTTGGAGGAGGGGCTTTCCCGGGAGCGATAGTTGACAAGCGCTCGCTGTACTGATTTGCTTAGTGGTATGAATACGACATCTTCAGCCCTTCGCCTAGATCTACGACTACTACTAGCAGGCCTTTGAGCCCGCTGGGCGGCGCGTCGCGTCGCATTGTAGAGTCCAAGTTTGCAGGTCGTTGAGGTAGCAAGATGTCAGTCAGCCATATGTTTTCAAGCGTACGTAGCGCAGCGTCTTCCAGGGTTTTCGACCCTCGAAGCTCACTCTTTGCATCTGCTTATCGCTATTTTTTACCGACCGGCGCCCCGGACTGCATTCAGCAGCCGGGGCGTCGTCGTTTGCACACGCCATCACTCGCCTCGCGCCAGGAGTTCACGCCATGATGCTCACCGACCCGTCCAGCAAATACCGTCCTTTCGTTGCTGTTGATTTGCCCGATCGCCAGTGGCCCAGCCAGCGTATCGAGACGCCGCCGCTTTGGTGCAGCGTGGACCTGCGTGATGGTAACCAGGCGCTGATCGACCCGATGGATCTTGAGCGCAAGAAACGCTTCTTCGATCTGCTGGTACAGGTCGGCTTCAAGCATATCGAGATCGGCTTTCCGTCCGCCTCGCAGATCGACTTCGATTTTGCCCGCGAATTGATCGAGGATGACCTGGTGCCGGACGACGTGACCATTCAGGTGCTCACTCAGGCGCGCCCGCATCTGATCGATAAGACCTTCGACGCCCTCAAGGGGGCGAAAAAGGCCATTGTGCACGTCTATAACGCCACCGACCCGGTATTTCGCCGCGTGGTATTCAACGTCGACAAGAGCGACTGCATCAAGATCGCCTGTGATGCCACTGCGTTGATCCGTCAGCGCATGGAAGAGGCGCCGGAAACCGACTGGACCTTCCAGTACTCGCCGGAGCTGTTCACTACCACTGAAATGGATTTCGCCGTCGAGATCGTCGATGCGGTCATGGCTACCTACGGCGCTACCGCCGAGAAGCCGATGATCGTCAATCTGCCGGCGACCGTTGAGTGCGCGACCCCCAACAACTACGCCGATCAGGTGGAGTGGTTCTGCCGTCACATCAGCCACCGCGATCACCTGATTGTCAGTGTGCACCCGCACAATGACCGTGGCACCGGCGTTGCGGCCGCCGAGTTGACCGTGATGGCCGGCGCAGACCGTGTCGAGGGTACCCTGTTCGGTAATGGTGAGCGCACCGGTAACGTCGATATCGTCACCCTGGCCATGAACCTCTATACCCAGGGCGTACATCCGGGCCTCGACTTCTCCAACATCACCCCGATCATGCGTGAGGTCGAGCACTGCAATCAGTTGCCGGTTCACCCGCGCCACCCCTATGTCGGCGATCTGGTGTTCACCGCCTTCTCCGGCTCCCACCAGGACGCCATCAAGAAGGGCATGGCCGCGCGTCGTGAAGACCCGGAAGCGGCATGGGAAGTGCCCTACCTGCCGATCGACCCGATGGATGTCGGTCGTAGCTACGAGGCGGTGATCCGCGTCAACAGTCAGTCCGGGAAGGGCGGTATCACCTATCTGCTCGAGCAGGAGCACGGCATCGAGTTGCCGCGCCGGTTGTCCATCGAGTTCAGCCAGGTAGTGCAGGAAGTCGCCGATCGCACCGGACGTGAGATCACATCAAAAATGATCTATCAGGCCTTCAGTGACGAGTACCTGGAGAAGGACACTCCTTTCGCTCTGATCAACCACCGCATGTCCTCGGAGCCGGACAGCCCGCGTGTCCATCTCGAGGCAGTGATCGAGCACAACGGCGAGCGCAAGACGATCAGTGGTGAAGGTAACGGGCCGCTGGCCGCCTTTATCAAGGCACTGGTGGCCTACGGCGTGGAAGCCGAGATCATCGACTACCATGAGCACTCTCGCGGCCAGGGCGCCGACGCCGAAGCCATCGCCTATGTCGAGGTGCGTGCGGGTGATGAAGCGATCTTTGGCGTGGGGCTCGACGAGAGCATCACGGCCGCTTCCATGAAGGGCGTGATCGGCGCCCTCAATCGTCATCTGGCCGACGAGCCGGTGGCCGCCAACGTCACTGCCGAGACGCTGGAAGCCGTCAAGTAATCGTCGCGGCCCCGGTGTCAATGGCACCGAGGCTGCCGGTTGGCATGACAAGGCGTGCACCCCTCGCCAGACCGTATCGCCCCCGTGGCCGACAGGCCGCGGGGGCTTTCGTTTGCTGGGGCTTCCGTTTGCTGGGGCTGCATTGTCGCTGGACGCGACCGCGACCTAGAGTGGCGTCTTGCTGGCAGCGCCGGGCACCTCGCGCACCAGGCGCGGCATCAGGAAGCCGGGCAGTTGGTCACGCAACGTCTCGACCAGGTGGCGGGCTTCCTCGTCGGGCACATCGAAGTGAGCGGCGCCACTCACCGGGTCGAGCACATGCAGGTAGTAGGGCAGCACGCCGGCCTCGAAGAGCCGTTCCGAGAGCGCGGCCAGGGCCGCCACGCTGTCGTTGACGCCGCGCAGCAGCACGCTCTGATTGAGCAGGGTAACCCCTGCGTCTTTCAGTCGTGCACAGGCTGCCACCACCTCCGCATCGATCTCCTGGGCATGGTTTGAGTGCAGCACTACTACCTTCTGCAGTCGGCTGCTACCCAGCCATTCGAGCAGTGCTTCATCGATACGGGCGGGGATCACTACCGGCAGCCGGGTGTGAATGCGCAGCCGCTTGAGATGCGGGATCTCCTCGAGGCGTGCCACCAGCCAGGCGAGTTGGCGATCGCTTGCCGCCAGCGGGTCGCCGCCGGAAAGTATGACCTCATGGATCGAGGTGTCCTCGCGCAGGTAATCCAGGGTCTCCTGCCACTGAGCCCTCGAGGGCGAATTCTCCTGATAGGGGAAGTGGCGGCGAAAACAGTAGCGGCAGTTGATGGCGCAGGCAGGGCTCGCGATCAGCAGCACGCGGCCGGCGTATTTGTGAATCAGTCCCCGGCGTGGCGTGTGATCGGTCTCTTCAAGAGGGTCGGCCACGAAGCCGTCCACCGCATCGGTCTCCGCGACCAGCGGTAGCACCTGGCGCAGCAGCGGATCGGTCGGGTCGCCTGGCTGGATGCGAGTCAGATAGGCCTCGGGAACGCGCACCTCGAACAGGGCGTGGCCGTCTCGGGCGCCGGGCAGGGCATCGTCGTCGAGCCCCAGTCGGCGGCACAGCTCGACGGGGTCGCGGACCACATTGGCCAGCTGGCGCTGCCAAGCAGGCGCGCCGGGAGGAGAGGAGGGCGACGATGCAAGCGAAGAGGCGAGATCGCTTGCAATCTGCACATTGGCAGGGCTTCGGGTTATCATGCGCGCACACTATCATAGGGCGAGGGCCTGGGCCCGCGTCACATTTTCGATTCACGTCCGTCTCGTGGCCGGCGTGACCAACTATCGGTGAGGAATCATGGCGAACTATTCTACCAACGAATTCAAAGGCGGTCTGAAGGTGATGCTCGATGGCGACCCCTGCGCGATCGTTGAGAACGACTTCGTCAAGCCGGGCAAGGGCCAGGCCTTCAATCGCGTCAAGCTGCGCAATCTGATGACCGGTCGCGTCTGGGAGCGTACCTTCAAGTCGGGTGACTCCCTCGAAGGTGCCGACGTGCTCGAGCTGGAAATGGAGTATCTCTACTCCGACGGCGACATGTGGTACTTCATGAAGACCGACGGCTCCTTCGAGCAGTACGCGGTCGAGAAGCGCGCCCTGGCAGAGACCGAGAAGTGGCTCAAGGAGCAGGTGCCCTATACCGTGACGCTTTGGAATGACAACGCCATCAACGTCACGCCGCCGAACTTCATCGAGCTCGAAGTCACCGAGACCGACCCCGGCCTCAAGGGTGATACCGCTCAGGGCGGCTCCAAGCCGGCGACCCTGTCTTCCGGTGCCGTGGTGCGCGTGCCGCTGTTCATCAATGAGGGCGAGGTGCTGAAGATCGACACGCGCTCTGGCGAGTACGTCTCCCGCGCTTGATTCCCGCGCTTGATTCCGGGTCCTTCCTGCGCTCGCAGAGGGCGCCAGGTGGCTGAACCTCGTCCATAAAAGGCCACACTCTCTGGGGTGTGGCCTTTTTGTCTCTGGAGAACTATCGATGAGCATTGATTGGCGACCTACCGCCGAGATCGCGACGCTTCGCGAGCGAGCCCGTCTGACAGGACAGGTGCGGGCTTTCTTCGCTGCCCGGCAGGTGCTCGAGGTCGAGACACCAATGCTTGGTCATGGTGGCAGCACCGATGTGCACCTTGATTCCTTGTCCTGCGAAGCTACGACCTCTGCGGGGCGAGAGCGACTATGGATGCAGACTTCGCCGGAGTTTCATATGAAGCGCCTGCTGGCCGCCGGCAGTGGCCCCATCTTCCAGCTTGCCCGCAGCGTTCGTGACGGTGAGGTAGGCAAGCGCCACAACCTCGAGTTCACCATGCTCGAGTGGTATCGGCCGGGCTTCTCGCTTGCTGCCTTGATCGACGAGACCGATGCCTTGATTCGCGAGGTGTTGCCGCAAGACCCCGGACCGCAGCGCCGCCATCGCTATCGCGACCTCTTTCGCGAGAGCGTGGCCATCGACCCCTTCACGGAAAGTATCGATACGCTGCGTGAGCTGGCCGGCACACGAGGCGACCTGGACATGGCGGGTGCCGAGCGGGATGACTGTCTGGATCTATTAATGAGTCTTGCCATCGAGCCGAGGTTGGGGCGTCAGGGGCTGGATGTGGTGATCGACTACCCGGCCAGCCAGGCGGCGCTGGCGCGACGGCACCGTGACCCCGAGGGCGGTGAGTGGGTGGCCTCGCGCTTCGAGGTCTATCTCGAGGGGCTGGAGCTTGCCAACGGCTATGACGAGCTGACCGACGCCGACGAGCAGCAGGCACGTTTTCACGAGGACAACGCCGCCCGCCGGTCGCTTGGCAAGCCGCAAGTCACACCAGATGAGCGCCTGGTGGCGGCACTTCGCTCAGGCATGCCCGCGGGCAGTGGGGTGGCGCTGGGCCTCGACCGGCTGTTTCAGCTGGCGCTAGGTAGAGATAGCGTCGCCGAGGTGATGGCCTTCTCAACGCCTTGCTGTTGAACGCCCGGCCAGGGGATGGCCGGGCGCAGGCCGCCATCAAGACGAGATGCGCCGATGACGGGGCGACAATTCAGGGGTTTGTCTCAGGCGCGTGACGGGTACTCTGCTGATCTGATATCTCGCCGAGGCGCTCGCCCATGAGTACGCCGGCATTCAGGCTGGCGCTATCGAAGTCGACCTCGTGGCCGAAACACATCACGACCGTCGAGCCGAGCTTGAAGCGTCCCATCTCGGCGCCTTTCTCCAGGGTGATCGGCTCGTCGAAGCGAATGGATTGCACCTGATTGCTCAGTGGGGTGATCTGGCCGGCCCATACTGTCTCGATGGCGGCGACGATCATCGCGCCTACCAGCACCATGGCCAGCGGGCCTTCCTCGGTGTCGAAGATGCACACCAGCCGCTCGTTGCGGGCGAAGAGGGCCGGCACATGATCGGCAGTGGCCTGGTTGACCGAGAAGATGCGCCCTGGCACATAGACCATCTCCTTGAGTGTGCCGGTCAGCGGCATGTGCACCCGGTGATAGTTGCTGGGCGACAGGTAGACGGTGGCGAAACTGCCCTGACGGAAGGGCGCGGCCCGGTGCATGTCGCCGCCAAGGAGGCTGGTCAGCGAATAGGCCTGGCCCTTGGCCTGGATCAGGGTGCCGTGGTGGGTGCGGCCGAATTGTGACAGGGTGCCATCGGCGGGCGATGCCAGGCCCTCGGCAATGGGGCGTTCGCCCTTGCGCAGTGCGCGGATGAAGAAGTCGTTGAAACAGGCGTAGGCGGTCGGGTCCGGTTCGGCGGCCTCGTCCATGTCGACCTTGAAGTGCTTGATGAAGGCGCGGATCAGGGCATTCTTCAGCCACCCCAGGCGCGTCTCGGCAAGAAAGCCCACCACCCGGGAGATCAGGTGATGGGGCAGGGGGTACTGGATCAGGGCAAACAGCTTGTCGCGGGTCACGTATTAGGGCGTCCGTTGGTGTTCGGTGGGGCATCGATCATGGTTCGACCAGTGCTCGAGGGGTGTCGATTAGCTCCGCTTAGCGCTCGATCGGGGTATCGTCACGATTCCCCCAGTCTTTCCAGGAACCGGGGTAGGCGCGGATTTTGTCAAAGCCCAGGGCCTTGCCGGCGAGCCAGGTCAGGCCGCTGCGGTGATGGCTCTGGCAGTGGGTGACGATGTCCATGTCAGGCGTCAGCCCCAGAGCTTCGAGTTCGGTGATCAATTCGGCATAGTCGCGCAGGCGCAGGGCATTGTCGCGATCCATCACATCCAGCCAGTCCATATTGACAGCGCTGGGAATGTGTCCCAAGTGCTTGTTCTCGCCTTTTTCGCCGTCGTATTCGGCCTGTGAGCGCGCGTCCCAGACGGCAAAGTTTCTGTCGCCCAGACGCGCCTGGATGCCTTCGGCGTCAATGCTCACCTCGGGATGCAGGATCTCGGCCTCATAGTGGCTGAGGACCGGCTCATGGGGGCGAGTCTCGGTGGCGAGCCCTTCCTGGCGCCAGGCGTGAATGCCGCCGTTGAGGTAGGAATAGCGCGTGTGGCCAATCAATTCCAGGGTCCAGAGCAGACGTCCGGCCCAGCCGCCGCCCTCGTCGTCATAGGCCACCACATGGGTGTCGCGCTCTAGCCCCAGTGAAGAAAATAGCGCGGAGAGCTGCTCGACACTGGGTATGTCGTTAGGCACGTCGCTGTTGCCACGTAGCAGGTGCTTGAAGTCGAGGAATACCGCGCCAGGTACATGGCCTTCAAGGTAGCTGTCGGCTTTCGCCGGCACATCGATGATCAGCAGATCCGGGTGACCAAGCCGAGCCTCGAGTTGCTCGGGTTCGACGATCAGTGGCAGCAGGTTATCTTCGGAGCTCATGGGTCACGCCTCACAATGAATCAGAGAATACCAAGATCATGGCACAGCCGGCTGGGCAGTTTCTAATGCTGCGCCACTTTGGCGTTTAGCGACTTGGATTGTTGAGGCTTTCGAGGATGCGACGGTAGCTGTCGAAGCGCCGCGGATCGATCTCGCCGCGCTCCACGGCGGCCAGCAAGGCACAGCCGGGCTCATGGCGATGGCGACAGTCGCGAAAGCGGCAACGGCCGA
Organism: Halomonas salinarum; assembly: GCF_012062845.1. Taxonomy (GTDB): domain Bacteria; phylum Pseudomonadota; class Gammaproteobacteria; order Pseudomonadales; family Halomonadaceae; genus Onishia; species Onishia salinarum. The sequence goes on along the minus strand of NZ_WWNB01000005.1, from coordinate 76,408 downwards.
GGTGGTCGCGGAACTCGATAAAGCCCTGTGTGACCTCGTCCTCGGTCAGGTGGCCCAGGCCGAACTCGCGAATGCCGGGGGAGTCGATCAGCTCGCCGCCATCGGCCGAGGGCAGCCGGTAGAGTCGGGCGGTGGTGGTGGTGTGGGTGCCCTTGCGGGAGTCCTCGGATAGCGCACCGATGCGCAGCGCCTCATCGGGTAACAGGCGGTCGATGAGTGAGGACTTACCGACGCCACTCTGACCAACGAACACCGAGGTGCTGTCAGTCAGGCGAGCATGCAGGGCCTCCAATCCATCCGGGCGTTGGATGGTGGCCTCGACGACCGGATACCCCAACGCTGCATAGCGGTCGAGCAGCACCTTGAGCTCACCGCCATCGTCGGGCAGCAGGTCGATCTTGTTGAGCACCAGCACCGGGGTGATGCCGGTGGCCTCGGCGGCCACCAGGTAGCGATCGATCAGGTTGGCATGGGGAGCCGGCTCGACGGCGAAGACGATCAGGATCTGGTCGATGTTGGCTGCCACTGGTTTGAGCTGAGCTCGGGCATCGGGGCGTTCGAGGACGTTGCTGCGCTCACCCCTTGCGACCACGACGCCGCTGCCTTCTTCACCCAGGCGCCAGACCACCCGGTCGCCGGTGACCAGGCTCTCGAGGTTGGCGCGCAGATGGCAGCGGTATTGGGCGCCGTCTTCGCTGGCGGCGACGGCCAGGCTGCGGCCGAAGTGAGCGATCACGCGGCCCTCGCGTTCGGGCCCGTATTCGCCCGCGCCCAGGGCGGCGTTGTCATCGACGTCGTTGCGGCTTGCGCGCTTGGTGCGCTCGGCCTGAATTTTCTCGATGCGCCAGCGCTGCTGGCGGGTCAATTTGCGTTTGCTCATGCGGGCCCAAGGGTCTGTACAATGGCCTGCATTGTACCCACCCAGGAGACACCCCACCATGGCCGATGAGCAGGGCGCGCCACGCAATGACCTCTTGATCTGGATCGATCTGGAGATGACCGGTCTGGACCCGAACCGTGAACGCATCATCGAGATCGCTACCTTGATCACCGACAGCGAACTGAATCTGGTTGCTGAAGGCCCGGCGCTCGCCGTTCATCAATCTGATGTCCTGCTGAACGGCATGGATGACTGGAATAAGAAGACGCATGGCGCCTCGGGGCTGATCGAACGGGTCAAGAAGAGCCCCATCGATACCGCGGAGGCCGAGCGCCAGACGCTTGAATTCCTGGCAGCCCATGTGACGCCGGGGAGTTCGCCGATGTGCGGTAACAGCGTGCATCAGGACCGTCGCTTCCTGGAGCGTGAGATGCCGGCACTGCTGGCTTTCTTCCACTATCGCAATATCGACCCCTCGACCCTCAAGGAACTGGCCAAGCGCTGGAATCCGGGCGCACTTGTCGGCTTCGAGAAGAAGGGCACTCACCAGGCACTGGACGACATTCGTGAGTCCGTGGCCGAGCTGGCACATTACCGCAACACCTTCCTGCAGCCGCCGAATCAGGCCCGTGACGAGGAAGAGTAAGCGATTGGCAGTGTGAGAAAGGTGCAGACCATCTGAGAAAGAGACGCTAGCTCAGAAAGGTAACGGCATAGCTAGGCAAATATTTAGACGATGCGCTGGGCGCGCTTGTGATACTGGCGCTCAAGCGCCCAGCGCACATGCTCGCGCACCAGGTCCGAGGGGTAAGCCAGCCGCGCCTTGAGGGCGGCTTCCACGGATTCGCTCCAGGGGGCGTTGCCGAGCCCTACTGCCAAGTTGCGCAGCCAGCGCTCGTAGCCGATGCGGCGAATTGCGCTGCCTGCGGTCTTGTCCAGAAATTCCTCTTCGCTCCACGCAAAGAGCTTTTTCAGCTCGATGCGGTCGAGATCGTGGCGGGGCGAGAAGTCATCTTCTTCGCTGATCTTTGTGAAGCGCGTAAAGGGGCAGACGAGCTGGCAGTCATCACAGCCGTAGACGCGATTGCCCATTGCCTCCCGGTATTGCTCGGGGATGGAGCCGTGCAGCTCGATGGTCAGGTAGGAAATGCAGCGCCGCGAGTCGACGACCTTGTCCTCGACGATGGCGCCGGTCGGGCAGGCGGTGCGGCAGGACGAGCATTTGCCACAGTGCTCAGACTCGAAAGGCGCATCCACCGGCAACGGCAGATCGGTGTAGAGCTCACCCAGGAAAAACAGCGAGCCTGCCTGGGGGTTGAGCAGCATGGCGTTCTTGCCGAACCAGCCCAGCCCGGCCTTCTGCGCCAGGGCACGTTCCATCACCGGGGCCGAGTCGACAAAGGCTCGGTAACCGAAGGCCCCGACCTCGGCTTCGATCCGCTTGGCGAGGTTGGCCAGGCGTTTTCTGATCAGCTTGTGATAGTCCCGGCCCAGCGCATAACGTGATACATAGGCGGTATCGGGCTGGCCCAGCACCTTGGTGGTCTCAACCTCGGGCGGCAGGTAGTCCATGCGCACGCTGATCACGCGCAGCGTGCCGGGCACCAGCTCTTCCGGGCGGGTGCGCTTGGTGCCGTGCTTGGCCATGAAGCCCATCTCGCCGTGATGGCCTGCTTCGAGCCAGCGTTCGAGATAGCGCTCGTGGGTGGCGAGGTCCGTGTCGGTGATGCCAAGTTCCTGAAAGCCAAGTTCACGGCCCCAGGTCTTGATCCGCGCGGCGAGTGCCTGCAGGTCTGGGGCGGAAAGCTCGTGATTAGCGGAGACGGAAGTCGACATGCGAAAGGAGTCACGGCGTGGATGGCGGCTGAAGTGGCGGCTTGGCGTCGCCAGTCGGGCGACGAGCGCCCACACCCTACACTAGTCTCTTGGTGTCGTCATATGAGGAGCCACACATGCACAACGAGGCAGGACGCCCGCTCTACCGGGCGGCTCAGGTAGGTGAACTTGACCAGCGCACCATCGCCGCGGGGATCGAAGGCTTTGCGCTGATGCAGCGTGCTGCTGCAGCGGCATACCGCCGCCTGCGCGAGCGTTGGCCGGCAGCGAGGCGACTGAGTGTGTTCTGCGGCGCGGGTAACAATGCCGGCGATGGCTATGTGATCGCCGCATTAGCGGCCCTGGATGGGCTCGACGTGCAGCTCTATAGCCTGCGCTATCCCGCCGCGCTTCAGGGCGATGCCGGCCGAGCGGCGATGATGGCCCGTCAGGCGGGTGTCGGCATGAGCACCTGGACGGCCGAGGACTCGCTTGACGGCGAGTTGATCGTCGATGCGCTGCTCGGTACCGGCCTTGCCGGTGAGGTGCGTTCGCCCTTCGATGCGGCGATCGAGGCGATCAATGCAAGTGCCTCTCCGGTGCTCGCGGTGGATATTCCCTCGGGACTCTCGGCCGACACAGGCGCTGTGCTGGGGTCGGCGGTGCGGGCAAGTCTTACGGTTACCTTCATTGCCGACAAGCTTGGCCTGCATACCGGTGCCGGCCCGGCATGCTGCGGCGAGGTGCGCCTTGAAGCGCTGGGCGTCGAGCCGCTCGACCATGCGGATATTGAGCCGGCGGCATGGCGGCTCGGCGCAGACACAGCGTTGCCCCCTCGCGACCGGGATAGTCACAAAGGGGCATTCGGTCATGTGCTGGTGATCGGCGGCGCGCCGGGCTTCGGTGGGGCAGCGCTGCTGGCAAGCCAAGCCGCGGCGCGACTCGGCGCCGGCAAGGTCAGCCTGGCTACCGCCCCCGAGCATGTCACGGCGAGCCTGACGCGCTGCCCGGAAGTCATGGTGCATGGCGCGCGCAACGCCAATGACCTGGGATCGCTGCTAAGTGCTGCCACGGTGCTGGTGGTGGGACCGGGGCTGGGGCTTGGCGCTTGGGGGCAATCCATGTTGCAGGCGGCGCTGGGCGCCGGTAAGCCGCTGGTGGTGGATGCAGACGCCTTGAATCTGCTGGCCAGTCACTGGCCCGACGTCGGGCGCGACGACTGGCTACTGACCCCTCACCCTGGCGAGGCGGCGAGGCTGCTGGGTAGCAACGGCGCTGCGATTGAGGCCGATCGCCCGAAGGCGGCGCGTTCTCTGGTGGATCGCTATGGTGGCGTGATGGTACTCAAGGGGGCCGGCAGCCTGGTCGCTGATGCTCAGGATCTCGCGGTCTGTCCTTTCGGCAACCCTGGCATGGCAAGCGGCGGTATGGGTGATGTGCTGTCCGGTATACTGGGCGCATTGATCGCCCAAGGGCTCAGCTTGCCTGAAGCGGCACGGCTTGGTGTGGTGCTGCACGCCAGGGCAGCGGATCAGGCCGTGGCAGAGGCCGGGGAGCGTGGTTTGCTGGCCGGTGATCTGGCATCCTATGCGCGACGATTGATCAATGGCAGGAAAGACGATGTACGTGATACTTCCGGATGAACAGACTCAGGTCGCCTTCGGCAAAGCCCTGGGACTCGCCCTAAAGGGACGCGGGCAGGTCCATCTGGAAGGTGAGCTGGGTGCCGGCAAGACGACCTTGACCCGAGGGGTGCTGCGCGCCTACGGGCATGAGGACGCGGTCAAGAGCCCGACCTATACGCTGGTCGAACCTTATGAGCTTGGTGACGTCCATATCCAGCACTTCGATCTTTACCGGCTTGGCGATCCAGAAGAGCTTGAGTTCATGGGCGCCCGTGACCTGCTGGGCGATGATCAACTGAGCTTGATTGAGTGGCCAAGCCGCGGCGCTGGCTGGCTGCCGATACCGGACCTGAACGTCAAGCTTGAGGTGCAGGATACCGGGCGTAGCGCCTGGCTTGAGGCCAACACGGATTGGGGACGTCTGGTACTTACTCAGCTTGCCGACTGGGCCGCCAACAGGGACTTTTCGACGACACCATGAATGTGATCGCTACCATTTCAGGCCTTAGGCGTTGCGGCCTTACACCTTCGGTCCTGTTGCTGGCAACACTCTGTGGCATGCTTTCAGGGCCTGCCATGGCAGCCGATGTAGACAACATGCGGCTGTGGGCAGCACCCGACCATGCGCGTCTGGTGTTTGACCTATCGTCCTCGGTCGATGCCGATGTCTTTACTCTGGATAACCCTGACCGGCTGGTGATCGATCTCAAGGACAGCACGCTTAAAACCGACAGCGAGGCGTTGAATCTTGAGGGCAGTGCCATCACCTCGGTAAGGACGGGCGTGCGCAGTGGCAACGACCTGCGCGTGGTGCTGGACCTTGGCCGGCGTGTCGAGCCACGCCATTTCTCGCTGAGCCCCAACGATCAGTATGGCCACCGTCTGGTGGTGGATCTCGAATATCCGGGGGAGAGTGCGGTCGAGGATCCGATCGAGGACATGATTCGCGCTCAGCAAGATGACGCTCAGCCGGCGGCGCCCACTGGGCAGGCCAAGGCGGCACCGCATCCCAAGCGCGACATTATCGTGGCCGTGGATGCCGGTCATGGGGGCGAGGATCCCGGAGCAATCGGCAGTCACGGTACTCGTGAGAAGGATGTGGTGCTCGACATCGCCCGCGCATTGAAGCGCATCATCGACGCAGAGCCGGGCTTTCGCGCGGTGCTGATCCGTGACGGCGACTATTATGTCGGCCTGCGTGAGCGCACGCGCATCGCCCGGGAGCAGAAATCCGACTTCTTCGTCTCGATTCATGCCGATGCCTTCACCAGTTCTCGGCCCAAGGGCAGTTCGGTGTTTGCCCTGTCCCAGCGTGGTGCCACCTCGGAAACCGCCAAATGGCTCGCCAATAGCGAGAACCGTGCCGACTTGATCGGTGGCGTGGACGGTAACCTGTCACTGCGTGACAAGGACGAGGTGCTACGCGGGGTGCTGCTTGATTTGACCATGACGGCGACGCTCAATGATTCGCTGGCCATTGGCGGGCAGGTGCTCGATCGGCTCAAGCGGGTCAACACGCTGCACAAGCCAAGGGTCGAGCAGGCGGGCTTCGTGGTGCTTAAGTCGCCGGATATCCCCTCGCTGCTGATCGAGACAGGCTTTATCTCGAACCCTCAGGAAGAGCGGCGCCTGAAAGATCCATCGCACCAGCGCGGATTGGCGCAGGCCATTTTCTCGGGTATCGAGGCGCACTTCACCCGCAATCCGCCGCCGGGTAGCCTGCTCGCCTGGCAGCGCGATCAGGGACGTGGCCAGGCCAGTAACGAGTACCGCATTCAGCCCGGTGACACGCTATCCGAGATCGCTGCCCGCCATCAGGTGTCGCTGGCCATGCTCAAGCAGGCCAACGAGATCAACGGGGACAAGATCCGGGTGGGCCAGGTGCTGCGCATTCCGCGCAGCTGAGCCTCGCGGGCGAGGGCGCTCCGACTGACCAGGCAATACGGCGCCCGATATCGGCGATGACACCGGCCCTCGGCCGGTGTCCGGTGCCTCATCCCCGTTTCAGACAGATCAGAGATGCTATGACAGATAGGCATGCCATCCAGGTGCTCGATCCGCGCCTGGCCAACCAAATCTCCGCCGGTGAGGTGGTCGAGCGCCCCGCTTCGGTGATCAAGGAGTTGGTCGAGAACGCCATCGACGCTGGCAGCCAGCGCATCGAGCTTGAACTCGAGGCGGGTGGTGCCCGGCTGATCAAGGTGCGTGACGATGGGTCAGGCATTAACGAGGACGACCTGCCGCTGGCGCTGGCGCGCCACGCGACCAGCAAGATTACCTCGCTCGATGACCTCGAGGGGGTGGCGAGCCTTGGCTTTCGCGGCGAGGCACTGGCCTCTGTCAGTGCGGTCTCGCGGCTGGAGCTGACATCGAACGTTACCGACGACCCCCGTGAGGGCTGGCGAGTGGTGGCCGAGGGGCGTCGCATGGAGCCCCGTGTCACGCCTGCGCCGCACCCCAGAGGGACCTCGGTGATCGTGCGCGATCTGTTCTTCAATACCCCGGCACGACGCAAGTTCCTGCGCACCGAGAAGACCGAGTTCGGCCACGTCGAGGAGACCTTCCGGCGTCTGGCACTGTCGCGCTTCGACATTGGCTGGACCCTGCGCCACAACCAGAAGACCGTCCACCAGCTGCGCCCGGGCGATGATGGCGCCTCGCGTGAGCGTCGTATCGGCACGCTGCTGGGCAGCAAGTTTCTGGACAACGCACTGCACCTGGATATTGAAGCCAGCGGGCTCCGGCTGTGGGGTTGGGTGGGGCTGCCAACGCACTCCCGTGCTCAGGCCGATCAACAGTATTTCTTCGTCAATGGCCGCGTGGTGCGCGACCGTCTGGTGGCCCACGCGGTCCGCCAGGCCTATCGGGACGTGCTTTTCCACGGTCGCCATCCGGTGTTCGTGCTCTATCTGGAACTCGACCCCTCGGTGGTCGATGTCAACGTGCATCCCACCAAGCACGAGGTGCGCTTTCGCGATGGGCGTCTGGTACACGACTTCCTGTTCTCGAGCCTGCATCGGGCGCTCGGCGAGGTGCGGCCCAATAGCGATGCGCCTGGTCAAGAGAGTGAAGCGGGTGGAGCACCTCTCGAGCAGGGCGTCGATCACAACGGCGTGGTGTCGCCTGGTTCGGCCGGCCCGTCAGGTGATCATGCTGGCGAGTCGGGTCGCTGGCAGCAGCAGCCGATGGCGCTGCGCCCGGCAAGTGATGAGCGCCATCCCGGTGCCAACAAGGTTCGCGAGTTCATGGCGGGGTACCATGCCCTGCACCCCGATCATGAAGAAAGCCTGCTGACCCCCCAGGTGACGCCGCCCGGCGGGGTGGCCGCCGGTACGGCACTGGCCGAGCGCGAAGAGGCGAAGGCCACCCGTGCGCCCTCGACGCCGATGCCCGAAGACGATGCCACTCAGGCGCCGCCCATGGGCTATGCCGTCGCCCAGTTGCACGGCGTGTATATTCTCGCCCAGACCGAACGCGGCATGGTGGTGGTTGATATGCACGCCGCCCACGAGCGGATCACCTACGAACGCATGAAAACCCAGGTACACGGCGATGCGCTGGAGGCTCAGCCGCTGTTGGTGCCGGTCTCTCTGGCAGCGAGTCCCGGCGAGGTCGCCACCGCCGAGTCAGAGCGCGACGCCTTTACCCGTCTGGGCGTCGAGCTCGACGTGGCTGGCCCGGAAACGCTGCTGGTGCGCCAGGTGCCGACCCTGCTCGCCGATGCAGATGTCGAGCCGCTGATTCGTGACATGCTCGGTGATCTCGAGCGCTATGGCCGTTCGGATCGTCTCGAGGCCCATATCAATGAGTTGCTCTCGACCATGGCCTGCCATGGAAGCGTGCGTGCCAATCGGCGCCTGTCGATCGCCGAGATGAATGCCCTGTTGCGCGATATGGAGCGCACCGAGCGCAGCGGACAATGCAATCATGGCCGCCCGACCTGGTTCGAGATGTCGATGCATGAGCTCGACAAGCGTTTTCTGCGGGGGCAATGATGAGCGCGACATCAACGACCAGTAAGGCTGATGATCGCCCGCTGGCGATCCTGCTGATGGGGCCGACGGCGGCGGGCAAGACCGATCTTGCCATGGGGCTGCATGAGCGTCTGGGTTGTGAGCTGATCAGCGTTGATTCGGCGATGGTCTATCGTGGCATGGATATCGGTACCGCCAAGCCCAGTGCCGAAGAGCTTGCCCGAGCCCCGCATCGACTGATCGATATTCGTGATCCGGCCGATACCTACTCGGCGGAGGATTTTCGCCAGGACGCGCTGCGAGAAATGGCGAACATCAGCGAGGCCGGCGGAGTCCCGTTGCTGGTGGGCGGCACCATGATGTATTTCAAGCATCTCATCGAGGGCGTCGCCAACCTGCCGAGCAGTGACCCGGCGGTGCGCGCCGATATCGAGGCATTGGCTGCCGAGGGCGGGCTTGGCGCGGTGCATGAGGCGCTTGCCGAAGTCGATCCCGAGTCGGCGGCGCGCATTCATGCCAATGACCCCCAGCGGTTGATGCGAGCGCTTGAGGTGCAGCGTATCAGTGGGCGGGCGATGAGCGAGCTATGGCGTGAGCAGCAGCGTGAAACCTTTCCCTATCGTACGCTGTCCATGGCCGTGTCCCCCAGTGATCGTGGCTTGCTGCACGCGCGCATCGCCGAGCGCTTCGATGCCATGCTGGCCGGCGATTTCCTCGCTGAGGTCGCTGCCCTGCGCGAGCGGCCGGATCTGCATCCGGGACTGCCCTCGATGAAGAGTGTCGGCTATCGTCAGGCATGGGAGCATCTGGATGGCCACTATGGCCGGGCAGAACTTCGCGAGCGTGGGGTGATAGCGACCCGTCAGCTGGCCAAGCGTCAGCTGACGTGGCTGCGCCGTTGGCCGGATCTGCATTGGATCGATAGCCAAGGTGCTGAACCGTTCGAGGAAGCCTTGAATCTCGTGCGCCACTGCGGGACATAGCGTAAGATAGTTGGTTGGATTGGCTCGTTCTTTTCGAGCCGCACACTATCCGTGCCGAGGAGTGGCAGATGCCGCGCCGAGGCCGATAAAAACGACATCAAAGAGACAGATTAGGGAGAGCAAAATGTCCAAGGGGCAGTCCCTCCAAGACCCTTACCTGAACATCCTGCGCAAGGAGCGCATTCCGGTATCGATCTTCTTGGTCAACGGTATCAAGCTGCAAGGACAGATCGAGTCCTTCGATCAGTTTGTGATCCTGCTGCGTAATACTGTCAGCCAGATGGTATACAAGCATGCTATCTCGACGGTCGTGCCGTCGCGTAACGTGCGCCTGCCCGCCCAGGACCCTGCGGCGGCCGAGGAAAGCTGATTACGAGGTACTGATTGTTTTTTGAACGTCCCGACGCCGGAGAAACGGCGATCCTCGTCCATGTCGACTTTCAGGATGAGAAGGAGCGCGAAGACTCGGGAGAATTCCTCGAGCTGGTGCGTTCTGCTGGTGCCGAGCCGGCTACCCTGATGCAGGGCAGCCGGAGCCGCCCCGATTCTCGTACCTTTATCGGCAGTGGCAAACTCGAGGAGCTCAAGGAGCTTCGCGAGATACATCATGCTGAGCTTGTGATCTTCAACCACGCCCTGAGCCCGTCTCAGCAGCGCAATGTCGAGCAGGCGTTGAAGTGTCGGGTGCTCGATCGTACCGGGCTCATTCTCGATATCTTCGCTCAGCGCGCTCGCACCCATGAGGGCAAGCTGCAGGTCGAATTGGCCCAGCTCGAGTACATGTCCACACGCCTGGTGCGCGGCTGGACCCACCTTGAGCGTCAGAAGGGCGGCATCGGCCTGCGTGGCCCGGGCGAGACTCAGCTTGAGACCGACCGTCGGCTGTTGCGCGGGCGGATCAAGTCGATTCACAAGCGTCTCGACAAGGTGCGCTCTCAGCGCGAGCAAAATCGCCGAGCAAGGGCGCGGGCAGAAATCCCCAGCGTTTCGCTGGTGGGCTATACCAACGCCGGCAAGTCGACGCTGTTCAATAGCGTGACCCAGGCTAGTGTCTTCGCCGCCGACCAGCTGTTCGCGACGCTTGATCCGACCCTGCGCCGTCTCGAAATCGAGGACGTAGGGCCTGTGGTGCTGGCCGATACCGTGGGCTTCATCCGCCACCTGCCGCACAAGCTGGTCGAGGCCTTTCGCGCCACGCTGCAGGAGGCCGCCGAGGCCAGCCTGCTGGTGCACGTGATCGATGCCGCTGACCCGGATCGCGAGCTCAATGTTGCGCAGGTCGATGAGGTGCTCGAAGAGATCGGTGCCGACGAGGTGCCGTGTCTTAAGGTGATGAACAAGATCGATCTGTTCGGCAGTGCGCCACGCATCGAACGTGATGGTGATGGACGCCCCCAGTCGGTATGGGTGTCGGCCCAGCAAGGGCTGGGGCTTGACCTGCTGCAGCAGGCACTCTCCGAATGCCTTGTCGAAGATGTGCTGGATACCTCCATTGCGCTGGCGCCTGAGCAGGGCAAGCTGCGTGCCGGCCTGCATGATCTGGGCGCCGTGCGCGAAGAGCGTTTCGATGAGCAAGGCCGCACACTGCTTGATATCCGTCTGCCCAGGCGTGAGTTCATGCAGCTGATGGCGCGACTCGGTGAAAAAGCCGATACCTATCTGCCTCCTGAAGAACAGGAAAAGCCGGTATGGGAACCTTAAGGGTTTTCTGATGCCCTTGATTAAGGGCAAGATGGCGCTTAGCGCTACTGGCAGGACGGCCGGGGCACAGAATAGAGCATGACGATCGTTCGCATCGCATGATGGGTCGAGACGCGACGCTCTCGATCCACGACGCAGTCAACGCAGAGTGGAGAATACGTATGGCTTGGAATGAGCCTGGTGGAGGCAAGCAGCATGACCCCTGGAGTGGGGGCGGCCGACGCGGTGGTAGTGGCGGCGGTAACAATGGAGGAGGGGGCGACAATCAGGGGCCACCCGACCTCGATGAAGCCCTTAAGAAATTTCAGGACAAGATCAATAGCCTCCTAGGTGGTCGTGGTAAGCGTAGTGGCGGCGGCGGCAATAAATCGGGAGGCGGTGGGCGGAACACCTTCGCACTTCCGGGCTTGTTGATCGTGATTGCGTTGGCCGTATGGGCAGCCTCAGGGTTCTATCTGGTCGACCAATCAGAGCGTGGTGTCGTACTGCGTTTTGGCAAGTTCCAGGAAATCGTCACACCTGGCCTGCAATGGAATCCGCCCTTGGTGGATGATGTGCATATGGTCAATGTGACGCGTGTTCGTTCGCTGACCCAGACGCAAACGATGCTCACGGAAGATGAGAACATCGTCTCCGTCGAAATTTCGGCCCAGTATCAGGTCTCCGATCCGCGTGATTTTGTGCTCAATGTCCGCAATCCCGAGGTTAGCCTCGAGAATGCGCTGGACTCTGCGCTTCGCCACGTGGTCGGCGGCACCGAGATGATCGATATCCTGACCTCCGGTCGTGAGATTCTCGGCAGTGCGGTCAGCAGCCGCCTGCAGTCCTATCTGGACAGCTATGGCACGGGGCTTTTGCTGCAGACCATCAACATCGAGTCGACCGCGCCACCGGATGCGGTTCAGGATGCCTTCGATGACGTCATCCGTGCTCGCGAAGATCGCCAGCGTACGATCAACCAGGCCATGGCCTATGCCAACGCGATCATCCCCGAAGCTCAGGGGCAGGCGCAGCGTCTGATCGAACAAGGGCAGGGGTATCGCGAGTCGGTGGTCGCCGAGGCGCAAGGTCAGGCCAACCGTTTCAACTCGTTGCTGACCCAGTATGAGAATGCGCCGAGTGTGATGCGTGAACGCCTCTACCTCGACACCATGAGCGAGGTTCTGGGTCGCACCGACAAGGTGCTGGTCGATGCAGAATCGAGCCCGATGATGTACTTGCCGCTGGATAAGCTGCGTTCGGGCAGCACCTCCAGGCAAAACGGTCAGAACAATCAGGATGCCAATGCTCAGAATCTCGACTCTCAGCAGCTTGAGCGCCAGCGTGGCCAGAGCCAGCAGTCCAGTCGCAGTTCAAGTTCCAGCAATAGCACCAGCGGTATCCAGAGGGAGGGCCGGTAATGATTAATAATCGCTCCCTGCTGATCGTCGGCGGCCTCGCCGCTGCCGCCTGGTTGGCCAGCAACAGCCTGTATATCGTTGATGAAACCGAGCGCGCCGTTAAACTGCGCTTTGGTGAGATCATCGAAGAAAATATTCAGCCTGGCCTGCACGTGAAGATTCCCATCACCCAGACAGTGAGGACCTTCGACACGCGTGTGCTGACGCTGGATACCGATGCCAGCCGCTACCTGACACGTGAACAAAAAGCGGTGATCGTCGACTCCTACGTCAAGTGGCAGGTGGTGAACCCTACCCGTTACTACGAGGCGACTGCCGGTGACGAGATGATGGCCGTGCGTCTGATTCAGCCCCGCGTCGACGAGAGTCTGCGTAACGAGTTCGGTCGCCTCAATCTGCAGCAGATCATCTCCGAGCGCCGTGATGACCTGATGACCGGTCCGACGCAGGAACTTGACAGGCTAATGCGCGAAGAACTGGGTGTGGCGATTCGCGACATCCGCGTCAAGCGCATCGACCTGCCGGAAGACGTATCCTCGGCGGTTTACTCCCGCATGCGCTCCGAGCGTGAGCGTCAGGCACGGGAATGGCGTGCGCAGGGTCAGGAAGAGGCCGAGCGTATCCGCGCCAATGCCGACCGTCGCCGCCAGGTGCTGCTGGCGCAGGCTCAGTCGCGTTCTGAAACGCTGCGTGGTGAAGGTGATGCCGAGGCGGCAGCCATCTACTCCGAGGCCTATCAGCAGGATGAGGAGTTTTACTCCTTCTGGCGCAGTCTTGATGCCTATCGTCAGAGCTTTGACGGTGGTGGCAACATGATGGTGCTCGATCCGTCGAGTGACTTCTTCCGCTACCTCAAGAGCCCGTCGCCAGAGGGCGAGCAGTGATCGCGCCGGCGTGAAGCGTGCGTTAGCGTGAACCAACGAGCGGGGTTACGATCACCCCGCTCAGGGTTCATCACTGCAGCAAACGTGGTAGAATCCTGAGACCGGGCGTTGCCCGGTTTTTTTGTGGGCGTTTCTACGGATCGTGCGACTCCGTTCTCACGGGGTATGCATTCCATGGCATGGATTCCGAGGCCTTTTGACGGTCTTGTCGTCCCGGCCAGCGCCCGGTTAGGCCATTCAACCTTGGCAGGACAGAACATGACCATCGCTGACCGCTGGTTGCTCCCCGACGGCATGGATGAAGTGCTGCCGCCCCAGGCGGCGCGCATGGAAGAGCTGCGTCGGGCGCTGCTCGACCTCTACCATCGCTGGGGGTATGACCAAGTGATGCCGCCCCCGCTCGAGTTTCTCGACTCGCTGCTGACCGGGACCGGTACCGACCTTGACCTGCAGACCTTCAAGCTTACCGATCAGCTTACCGGGCGCATGATGGGGGCCAGTGCCGACGTGACCCCTCAGGTCGCGCGGATGGATGCGCACTCCCTGAAACGCCAGGGGCCGGTGAGGCTTTGCTATTGCAGCAACGTGCTGCGGGCCAAGTCTGATCAGCACCAGGGCAGTCGCAGCCCTGTCCAGGTTGGCGTCGAGCTGTTCGGTCATGCCGGCCTCGAAGCGGATCTCGAGATCCTTCGTCTGGCACTATCTAGCGTCAAGGCTGCCGGTGCTCATGAAGTCCATCTGGCATTGGGGCATATCGGCCTCTATCGCAGCCTGGTGCAGGCGGCCGAGCTGGATCGAGACGAGGAGCGCGCTATCTTCGCGGCGCTGGAACTCAAATCACCTGGCGATTTGTCAGCCTGCGTCGAATCGAGCGTCACGGACCCGGCACTTGCCGAGATGTTCCTCGCGCTAGTCGACCTGCATGGCGGGCTTGACGTGCTTGATGAGGCCAGGCGTGTGTTCGCCGAAGCGCCGGCACCGGTCGCTGCGGCCCTGGATCAATTGGCGGCATTGTGTGATGGCGTGGCGGCGGCCGACCCGCAACTCGATATGTATATCGATCTTGCCGAACTGCGTGGTTATGAGTATCACACCGGCATGATGTTTGCGGCCTATGTCCCGGGATATGGCCAGGCGCTGGCCAAGGGTGGGCGCTATGACGATACCGGGCGAGCCTTTGGGCGTGCTCGCCCGGCCACCGGCTTCTCGATGGACCTGAAGCTGCTGGCGACCCTTGATGAGCAGCAGCCTCCCTGCGACGGTATCTGGGCCCCGGCCGACGATGCCCCGGGCCTTGCCCAGGCCGTCCAGGGCCTGCGCCAGGCCGGAGAGCGTGTCGTGCAGGCTCTGCCCGGCCAACGCACTGGACCCGCCGAGCACCGCTGCAATCGCCAGTTGGTGCGCATGGGCGATGACTGGCAGGTGTCTCACCTGGCCTGAGGCCGGTGATGAGGCTTCGATTGACGGATTCTTTGATCAAGAGACGAGAGCAATGGGCAAGAACGTAGTCGTACTGGGCACCCAGTGGGGTGACGAAGGCAAGGGCAAGGTCGTCGACCTGCTGACAGAATCAGCCGCCGCGGTGGTGCGCTTTCAGGGCGGCCACAATGCCGGCCATACCCTGGTCATCGACGGTGAAAAAACCGTCCTGCACCTGATTCCTTCCGGCATCCTGAGGGATGACAAGACCTGCGTCATCGGCAACGGGGTGGTGCTTTCACCAGAGGCGCTGATCAAGGAAATCCACGAGCTGGAAGAAAAGGGCGTACCGGTGCGTGAGCGCTTGCGCCTGTCGCCGGCCTGCCCGCTGATTCTTTCCTATCATGTGCGCCTCGATCAGGCGCGCGAGAAGGATCGCGGCGTGGCCAAGATCGGTACCACCGGTCGCGGCATCGGCCCGGCTTACGAAGACAAGGTTGCCCGTCGTGGCTTACGCCTGGGGGATCTGCAACATCGTGAGCGTTTTGCCTCCAAACTCGGCGAGGTGCTGGCGTATCACAACTTTGTGCTGACACGCTATCACGGTGAAGAGCCGGTCGATTTCCAGGAAGTACTCGACGAGGCCATGCAGATGGGCGAGGACCTGCGCCCGATGGTCTGCGACACCGTGGGCCTGGTTCATGATTTCCGCAAGGCCGACGAGAACATCCTCTTTGAGGGTGCCCAGGGTTCCCTGCTGGATATCGACCACGGCACCTACCCGTTCGTTACCAGCTCTAACACGACGGCTGGCGGTACCGCGACCGGCTCGGGTGTCGGCCCGCTGTATCTCGATTATGTCTTGGGTATCACCAAGGCCTATACCACCCGCGTCGGTTCCGGCCCGTTCCCCACAGAGCTATTCGATGATCACGGTCGCCACCTGGCCGAGAAGGGGCACGAGTTCGGTGCGACTACCGGGCGTCCGCGGCGCTGCGGCTGGTTCGATGCCGTGGCCCTGCGCCATGCGGTACAGATCAACTCGGTCTCTGGCCTGTGCCTGACCAAGCTTGATGTACTCGACGGTCTGGAAAACATCCGCGTCTGCATCGGCTATCGCAGCAAGGATGGCGAGGTGCTGGATACGCCGGTGGATTCCGAAGGGTATGAAGCCATCGAGCCGCTGTATCAGGATCTGCCGGGTTGGAGCGAATCGACCCTGGGTGCCAAGCGTCTCGAGGACTTGCCGGTCAACGCCCGTGGCTATATCCACTTCCTGGAAGAACAGGTCGGCACGCCGATCGATATCATCTCCACCGGGCCGGACCGCAACGAAACCATCGTGTTGCGTAACCCGTTCGACGAGTGAGCCGTCGAAGCCACATCAGCGCATGACACAAGTAAGTAACACACAAAGGCCGGCAATATTGCCGGCCTTTGTGTATCTATCTTCTGCGTTCATCTTGTCGATGGGGGAGACGCGCTCTGCCCCATCGGTTTGATTAGCGACTAGCAGTAGCCTGTATAGACGCGAGTGCACTTTCATCTGACAGGAGTTCATGCAGCGTCTCAGAGGCCATCTCTGAATCTCCGCCCATTACGCCGTCCAGCCATACCAGCGCCTGTTCGTTGTTGGCATTCTCCAGCCCGTTGGCGGACAGGTAGGCTTTGGCCAACGCCAGGCGTGCGGTTTCATGCCCTTGGCGGGCTGCCTTTAGCAGGTAGTCGGCCCCCTGGCGACGGTTCATCTCGATGTGATCACCCCGCAGGTATTCACGCCCCAGGGTCGCCTGAGCGCCGGCATGACCTCGGTCGGCGGCCTGTGTCAGCAGGCGCTCCCCCCGAGCCGTATCTTGAGACATACTGCCGTCGCCACGCAGAAGAGCGGTGCCGAGCAGCGACTGTGCCGACAGGTTGCCTGCTTCGCTGGCCTGGGTCAGCCAGCGTTCCGCCTTGTTCGGGTCAGCGTCGACACCGGTCCCTTCCAGATAGACCTTACCGAGAATCTGGGCGGCATACTCATCGCCTCTCTCAGCAACAGTGCGGATCATCTCGAGGCCCCGTTGGGTATCCTGTGCCACGTGCTCGCCTGACAGGTAGGCCTCACCCAGCCTCAAACGTGCGCTCTGGTGGCCGCCGCGGGCCGCCTGTTGTAACAGGCGGATGCCTCGCTCGGGGTTGGCCGTGGTGCCTTCCCCGTTCAGTAGCATCTCGCCGAGGTCGGCCCTTGCACCTGCATGTCCCCTGGCGACCGCCTGCTCGATATAGTGCAGGCCCTTGGCCGGGTCGCGGGTCACGCCGGTGCCGTCGAGATACATGCGGCCCAGGCTGGCTGCCGCGCCGGCATGTCCCTGGTCGGCGGCCCGGCGGAGCCAGCGGCTGGCACGCGCCAGATCCTGCTGGACACCCTGGCCCTTGAGAAAGGCCTCGCCGAGATCGGCCATGGAGCCAGGATGACCATTCTCGGCGGCCTCGACCAGGGCGCGTATATTGCCGGCCGCCCCCTGGTCCTGACGGGTGCGGCTGAGGGCTTCTTCCGCCGAGGGGTGGCCAGCATCGCGGGCTTTCTCTAGCCAGTAGTTTGACTTGGCAAGATCACGCGACACGCCCTCGCCGTCGCGGTAGGCGCGCCCCATGACCACCATGGCGTAGGCATCGCCTTCCCGTGCGGCCTGCTCCAGCAATGCCAGCCCTTGAGAGGGCCGGTCGGCGGGCAGCTGACCCAGCATGTAGGCTTCGCCGAGGCGTGTCATAGCCGTGGTATCGCCGGCATCGACGGCTTTTTGCAGTAGTCTCTTGGCCTGCTGCGGGCGAGCCGGGAGCACCTCGCCTGACAAATAGCCTTCACCCAGCACCCGCAGGGCCCCGGTCTGTCCCTGCTCGGCCGCCTCGCGCAGCAAGGCTTCGGCGCGTTCAGGGTCGGGGGTCACGCCGCGACCATTGAGGTAGAGCTCTCCGAGTTGTTGCTTGGCATAGGGGTGCCCGAGTTGACTACCCCGCTTCAGGTAGTCGGCGGCCATATACGGCTGGGTCGGGACCTCTTCGCCACTCAGATAGATATCACCCAGTGCCGCCAGTGCCAGGCCATCGTCCTGAGCTGCGGCCTGCTTGAGCAGCGCAATGCCGCGCTGGGGATTCGCGGGCATGCCGTCGCCTGCGACCAAGGCACGTCCCAGAATCACGGCCGCATCGGTGGAGCCCTGCTCGAGGGCTGTATTCAGCCAGCGCTGTGCGCTATCGGGACGTGCCGGTACCAGGCGGTCTTCGAGTAGCACCTTGCCCAGCGTGCCCATGGCGTCGACATCGCCGTTGTTGGCGGCACGCTGCAGCATGGATAGCCCCTGCTCCACGTCGCCGCGTTCCAGCAATGCCTTACCGGCTTGCTGCAGGGCGCCGGTGTCGCCCGCCTGGGCGGCCTGCATCAGCCAGTGAAGCTGCTGCTGCGGCTGATCACCCAGCAGGCCGGTGGGCGTGTAGAGCTTGGAGAGCTGGATCATGGCGTTCACGTCGCCGTCGCCTGCCTGGCGCTCAAGGGCCCGGGCATAGCGTTGTGCGTAATCGTTGGCCTGTTCGGGGGAGGCGGCCAGCCAGCCATCGGCACGATGGGCCTTGGCCAGAGCAAGCAAGGCATCGGGTTGGCCCTGTTCGGCGGCCTTGCGATACAGAGACGCCGCGAGCGCTGGGTCGGCCTTGATACCCTCGGCGCCCTTGGCCAGCAACTCGGCCAGCATCACGGGGGCGTCGCGCCCGACCTCTTCTTCTATGGCCTGCTGCAGCAGGTAGTACGCCAGCAGGTCGTTGCGTTCGACCCCGTCGCCTTCCCGGTATAGCTTGGCGAGGTTCAGCGAGGCATTGCCGAGGATGTAGGACGGGGTGCTCACGGCCTGGCCATACAGCTGCGCCGCCTTGGCCGGGTCGCGAGGTACTTCCTCGCCATGGTCATAGACCTTGGCCAGTTCGTAATATCCTTTCGGTAGTCCTTGGGCGGTCAGGCTCTCGAAGAGTTGGATCGCCTCGCGCGGATTGCCGGCGGCCAGTGCCTCGTCGGCCTTGCGGACCGTATTCTTGTGGCGGAACTCCAGATATTTGGGCTGCCCGCCGTCGAACCAGTCCTGATACTCGGCAGGCAGGGCGGCAGTGCCGTGGGTGCCTAGATCCTGGGCGGTACTGGCACAGCCCGTCATCACCAGCAGCATGGCCGTAAGGGTGAGCCAGGGCGTCACCCCCTGGGGGCGGGTGGTTCGGGGTAGGGAGAGAGACTTATACATGTGTTTTTTGACCTCGTGTTGAGCGTTAAGGGACGGCATCACTCCTGGCCGAGCCCCTTGAACGCCGTGGTTTCGCGCTTCTCCTGATTCATGACGATATGGCGCTGTGCATCGGGGTCCATGAAGTAAAGCGTCATGTAACCGCCGGCGCTGCGGTTGTAGACGGGACGGACCTGCTTGAGAAAGGTGGCGATTGCCGGGTTGTCGAAACGTGACTGGTAGATCTCCATCCAGGCGAAATACTGACTGTCCTTGAGAAACCCGGTGTACTGCTCGTGCGGGGCCATATCGCCAAGTACGCTTGGATCCTTGAAGGCCGCAAGGGCAAAGTCGACGGCCTCATGGATGCTGTTGCCTTCAACGCGCAGATCGAAGATCTCGTAGCCTTGGCGACTGATGACCTGCATGTTGGTTATCAGGTAGAGCAAGGCGTAGTTCTGGTAGTGGGTGGCGCGCCGGCCACGAGCGACCTCCATCGGCAAGGCGCCCTCTTTGGTGATGTCGTGCAGGGCCGAATAGATAGCACTGACGCCGAAACGGAACAGCTCGTTGTCCTCGGTAAGGACGCCGACCATGCTGGCGTAGAGGGCGCGGCGGTAGAAGTGGTTGTTACAGCAGCTATTGCCCGGCTGCCCCTGGATATCGGCATGCTGGTGGGCCAGATCATTGAGCCAGGCCTCGATCCTTTCCTTTTCCTTCTCCATCCCGCCGATCCGCGGCTCCACCGTCGAGTAGGCCATGGCCGCGGCGAAGATCATCGACTCGGTGGCAAACCAGGCTTGTGGTTCCTTCGAATCATAGAAAAAGTTGGTGAGGGCCTCATCGTTGGCCCATTGGTCGAGAAAGCGCACCAGGCACTCGCCATAGTAGTCATCGCCGGTGGCCATATACGCGCCGGCCAGTCCCGAGACACTGTCGGAGAATTCGAACAGGGGTTCGGAGGCGAGCTTCCATGCCTCCGGGCTTGGGTAGTAACCGGGAATTCGCAGGCGTGTGGTAATGGGATCAATGGCCATCAGCTGCTTACAGCTTTTGCCAGTCGCCAACTGGTCGATTTCCTGAATCAGTATCGGGTTATCGGTCTGCTCGAGCATTGCCAGGCGTTCGTCGACCTCAAAATACGAGGCTTGCGGGTCCGTGACCTTGTACTCAGACAGATCAAGTTCCGCGCGTTGTTCGAGGGTCATGGCCGTCGCGGGCAGGCTTGCCACGAGGCCGGCCAGCAGGGCACAGAGGCCTGCGAGCAGCTGCCTCGAAAGGCAACAGTGCTTAAATGGCAGGATCATGGACTCAGGGCTCCTGTGAAAGGGTGACCATGCGCATTGGTCATGACGTGGGCGCATAGAAACGGAAGGCGGCAAAGTCGGCATGCTGGTCGCTGGGCGTCCGCCAGTCCTTGCCGTGCCCACCGAAGAAGGTGGAGAACATTAGGCCATCGATGGTTACGTCGCTGGTGGTGCGATAGATGATGTCCCGCTGCTCGAGGATCGGGCGCCCATCCACCCAGACACGGGCGATGCCATTGGCTTGGCCCGGGTCGTTGAGCACGATTTCCTGCTCGAGGGTCACCCAGCGTCCGGTGGGGAAGGACCACAGCCCCCGGCCGACCGATTTGCCATATTCCTTATCTTGGTCGACCGCGTACTCATAGAGCTCACCCTGACCGTTCTTGCGCCACATGTAGCGCATCGAGAAGCCATTCTTGCCGTTGGCCTCTTCCCCACCGCTAGGCGCCTCGCCACCGAACAGTCCCGGCAGCTTGCCGCCTTTGACAAAATTGAAGTCCGGCGCGAAGCGTACCTGGTATGAAAGGCAGGCCGTCTCGGCACCAGCCAGTGAGGCCGGGGCCGCATAGAAACCGGCTCCACCGATATCGGTATCCCCGGGGGATGAGGTATTTGCCGGATAGTGCACGCGCAGACCGGCTTCGCCGAGGCCCGTCTGGTGAGCGCCGAGCACCTCGGCATTCTGGTCGGTGCCCCAGTCTTTATGGGTCGTGAAGCCCTGGCGAATGGCAGCCTGGGGATCCTTTGCATCGACTTCAGGGCTTGTCGCTGCCACCAGCGGGTAGCGTTGCGAGCAGGCACTCTGGGTTGGTGTACCCAAGGCCGTGCCTTCGTCGGCCATTGAGGCAGACAACGGTAGCAGGCACAGGACCACCGCGGTGATCGCGGCGGTAAGTGGGCGCTGCGCGCAAAGAAGGGTCGCGTTGGACATGACGGGCTCCTTGCAGCAGTGCTCCGTCAGGGCGGAGCACGCGAGATGAATCGGTCGTTGGGGAACGGCTTCAGCCAGCCTGTGCGGTATCCGAATCCCCGGCGAGAGAGTCGTAGATGCCTTCGCCGAGCTGGATGACCGAGCGAGCGCCTTGCCATACCCATTCAGCCGTGGCCCCCAGGAAGGGGTCTTCGGTGAAGCGCACGTCGACAGGGGTGCCGACGCGAGTGGCTGGCAGTGGTTCTTCAGGCACCAGCAGCACACTCGCGACGTTCTGTTGCTGACGTACCCAGCTCGGGAAGCCGGCGCGCGGCTGGCGTTCGATATCCAGCGCAACGCTGCGAACCCGAGCATTGACCGGACCCGAAACGTTCGGCAGCGAAATGTAGGCCTGCTGGTTGGGTTCGATGCGATCGATATCGTCCATGTGTACCAGCGCCTCGACCATGATTTCGTCCTCTCCGGTGCGGATCAGCGTCATGATGCGCTCGCTTTCATTGATGTAGGTGCCATCGGCGCTACTCAAGGCCCAGGCCACGAGGCAGTTGCAGGGGCTGTAGATATCATTCTTGGACTGGCGTGATTCCAGGGCAGTGATCCTCGAACTCTGGAAGTCGCGGGCCGTCTTGAACTGCTGAATACGCGTCTTGGCTACCGCCGGAGACACTGTCTCGAAGCTCGATGTCTCGCCACTGGAAGGCTGAGAGGCATTAGCCACGCTGACCTCTTGGGCCGCCGAGGCGAGACTTTCATCCAGGTTATCGATCAGCTGACTGTTGTAGCTTTGCGCCGCCTTGGCGAGGATCAGGTCCGACTCCAGGTCGGTGTTCTTGACGCGGGTGAGCTTCTCGTCGCGCTCGACGCGGTCGCCCGCGGTGAGGCCATGCTCCATTAGAATGCCGGGACCCGGTGCGCGAATGTCGATGCGTGGTGCCGTGACGGCGGCAAAGCTAGGCTCGATCAGCATGAAGTTACGATATGCGGTGGCCGCGAGCGCCAGCATCAGCACCCCGAAGGCCACGAATAGCGCGATATACCGCCCCATCGGCTTGGGCGGACGCTGGGCGGCCTCTGCCTGCGTGCCGCCCTGGCTTTTCTGACGGCGCCGTGGTGTCTGGGCATCCTCGCCCTCGAGAAGTCCTTCGACACTGATCTGGCGACCGCTCAGACAGGCACGAATGATGCGACGCAGCAGCTCATGGTGAGAGGTCTCCATGTCGATGATCTCGAAAGCCGCTTTATAGCCGTTACCGGAAGCTTCTTCAGTACAACGGCGACATTCGGCGGCCACCGGCACGATGAGTTCCGTGTTGCCGGCCATGATCAGCAACGAGGCCTTGATGCGAGCCTCGGGGCGGAAGGGGCGCTCGCTGTAGAGAGCGAAGCCGCCCTGGGACACGTCGCTGCCGGTGAAGCTATTGCCGTCGTCCAGCTTGACCGTGAAGGGCGGCGAGACACGGAAGTGTCGACGTTCGTCACGGCGCTCATGTTCCACCGCCTCTCCAGGGGGCGTGGTTTTCTGCTGAGCCGTGGGCTTTCGTGATGGCTGCGGCGTCTGGTGCCCACTACCAAGGGTGGGCTCACTGCGCTTGTCGCTGTCGTTGTCGGCGAAATAGTCGGTCATGTGGAATTGTCTCCTTGAATGGTCACCTGGCTCGTGAGGCGGACGCTATGACTGGCCCGTTTGCACGCTTAGGCGCATATCGACAAGGGTCACTGTGTCGTCGCCGAGCTTTAGCTCACAGCTGTTGGGTGAACGGCATTCTTGTGTATCGGGATCGGTGATCGGCTGCCCCTCGGCATCGTGCAGGTGTTTTGCCAGGCGCGATGACATTTCCAGCGTGGTCGGCAGCGCCCCGTCGGCGCCGTGTAGTCGCATTGCCGGCGAGGGTGTCTCTTTAAGCTGATCCAGTAGCGCGGCATCAAGGCGCAGCACCCCGGGCGGCAGCTGAATGTCGTCGCGGTTGCCGTCATTAAGCAGGGTGGCCAGCCAACGATTGTCAGCGCCCTGAGCGGCCCCGCTTTCGCTTTCCTGGGTGGTGTCGCCGAGGATGTTCATGGCGGTCGAATCGGGTATCCGCATTACGCCGGTAGAGAGCACCAATACATAAACCATCACGCCGACGAAAAAGGCATGCAGAACGTGGCCCATGCGGCGCTGGCGGCGCACGGCGATAGCATCCGACGGTTCGCCGGCCGAAATTCCCTGGCGCGACCACTTCTGACGATTGAAACGAAAGCTGACAAAGGTCTTCAGCAGGGCGCCAAATACCTGGTTGTAGTAAATCATCGGTATCCACAGCAGGCTGAAGCGGCCTCGCTGCCAGGCAAGGATCAGAGTCGAGACGCTGCGTGTGAACAAGATCCACAGTAGATAGGCGAAGATAAACGACGGTCTTATGAAAAGCGTCACTAGGATGGCGACAATGGGACCGATTAACGTGGTCCACATCGATAGGCGCTGATCCACCAGGCTCCACCAGGTGAAGATGCCCATTGGCCGCGGTCCGAGCTTGATGGCTCGGTCGCTGGTACGCAGCATATTGCCGTACCAGCGACGCATCAGGTCGGTGGTCGAGGCGAAGAAGCGCTTACGGTTCGGCAGTTCCTCAAAGCCGGTCACATAGACGTCCGGCACATAAAGCATCTTCCAGCCGTTCTTGAGCAGCCAGTACCAGGTCGATTTATCATCCCCGGAAAGGAACTTGAAATTACCGAAGCGCCAGTGCTCGACGTGGTCATTCTCGACCAGGTCGATGAAGTCCCGGTGGGTGGCCAGGTCAGCGCGAAAGGCGCTGTAGCGCCCCGTCAGTACCAGCAGACGCCCAGACACGGCCATTGAGCTCATGACCAGGTGGCGTTGTGCATAACGCAGGTCGTACCACTCCTTGGTGGCATCGTTGCCGGTCACGATGGCGTTGTTATTGGTGGTCAGGGCGCCGATATCGTCGCGCGTCTGAAAGAACGACAACGAGCGCTCGAGTGTTCCCGGTTCGAGCAGAATATCGCCATCCATGGAGACCAGAAGGGCGCCTGGTGCCGGCTGGCGGCGTGAAATTGCTCGAAGCACCTCGGCCATGGCGGAGCGCTTGCCATCGCCTTTCTGGAACATAT
Source organism: Halomonas salinarum (assembly GCF_012062845.1). Taxonomy (GTDB): domain Bacteria; phylum Pseudomonadota; class Gammaproteobacteria; order Pseudomonadales; family Halomonadaceae; genus Onishia; species Onishia salinarum. The sequence continues at coordinate 52,128 of NZ_WWNB01000005.1, read as the reverse complement.
AGCGGATCTCGATATTTTCAGGCCAGCCATGTTCATCCATGACATGCGTGATCACATCGACGTCGCTACGATCCGAGATGGAGGCAAAAATCGTCGTCGGTACGCCATAGTTGCTGACTTCACGAACCAGGCGCTCATAAACCGGAAAGCTGACTTCGGGCTCAATGCGAAACGAGGTGCACAGCACGAAGAGCTCATTGGCACGAGCGACCTGGTCGGCGGCGTCGGCCTCGGCACGCATGCGCGGGAATACCCGGCGGTTGAACCAGACAGAACGCACCGCCTGGAGGAACCACCAGGAATAGCGCCAGATGCCGATTGCCCCGATAGCAAAGAAGAAGCTCTTCGATTCGGGAGAAAAGACATCGGCAGGCAGCTCAACCAGCAGTACCACCAGCAGGGCGAGCCCCAGCAATAGCGTGGTCAACTCCGTCACCTTGCTGGCAACGGAGGTGTTGGCAGGCAGTTTCGACATCTCGGCTCCTAGGCCAGTGCGGGCTTAAGCGAGTTGCCCCGGCCAATGGCGTAGTAGGCCAGACCAGCTGAAGCGACAGTCTGGGGATCGAAGAGGTTGCGCCCATCGACCAGGGTGGGTGTGAGAAGTGACTCATGCAGCTGCTCGAAATCGACGGTGCGGAAGGCCTTCCATTCCGTGCAGATCACCAGCGCATGGGCACCTTCCAGGGTGTCGTCACGCCGTGTGGCGAGTGTCAGGTCGTCGCGCACGCCATAAATACGGCGACATTCGTCAGCGGCTTCGGGATCAAAGGCCTGAACCTTGGCACCGGCCTGCCACAGAGATTCCATGAGTGCACGACTCGGCGCCTCACGCATATCGTCGGTGTTTGGCTTGAAGGCCAGCCCCCAGACGGCGATCGTTTTGCCGACCAGATCGCCATCGAAGGCCTGTACCAACTTGTCGAACAAGCGGGTCTTCTGTCCCGCATTCACTTGTTCAACGGCATTGAGCATGCTGGCCGGCTCGCCGACTTGCTTGGCGGTGAGGGCCAGTGCCTTGACGTCTTTGGGGAAGCAGGAGCCACCATAGCCGCAACCTGGATAGATAAAGCTATAGCCAATACGTGGATCGCTACCGATGCCGTGGCGGACGTGTTCGATATCGGCACCCAGGCGTTCGGCAAGATTGGCGATCTCGTTGATGAAGCTGATCTTGGTAGCCAGCATGGCGTTCGCGGCGTACTTGGTCAGCTCCGCGCTGCGCACGTCCATGAACATCAATTTGTCTTTTTGCCGGTTGTAGGGCGCGTAGCATTCACGCATGAAGCTGCGCACTTTTTCCGACTCGGTACCTACCACGATGCGTGCCCCACGGCTGAAGTCTTCAACTGCAGCGCCTTCCTTGAGGAATTCCGGGTTGGAGCAGACATCGAAGTCGAGGCTGATGCCTCGTTCGGCGAGTGTCTCGGCCACCGCTTCATGCACTAGCGAACCAGTGCCGACGGGAACCGTAGACTTGTCGACGACGATCTTGTACTTGTCCATATGCCGGCCGATGGTCCGCGCGACTTCCAGCACGTACTTGAGATCGGCACTACCGTCTTCGTCCGATGGGGTGCCAACGGCGATGAACTGCAGCGTGCCGAAGGCCACCCCTTCGGCCGCATCGGTGGTGAAGTGCAGGCGACCCGCTGCCACATTCTGCTGAATGATCGGTGACAGGCCCGGTTCGTAGATAGGAATCTCACCCGCCTGGAGGCGCTCGACCTTGTCGGCATCGATGTCGACACAGGTGACCTTGTGGCCGACCTCGGCAAGGCAGGCACCGGTGACAAGGCCGACATAGCCAGATCCAAAAATCGTAATGTGCATTGCAGCATGGCTCCCTGTTCTGCGTTGGATATCCTTCTGGCGATAGCAAATAAAAGGCCATTTATATATTAATGCATATATTTCAATAGCTTGAGTCTCTCTGGTCGTTATGGAGGCAGGCGGCCGGTGTGAGATTGGCGAGCTTGCGTTGCGAGTTGGCAACGCTGAATGATGGATTTTTAAAAAATCTTTTTATTCAATGGCTTACGGTGTCGTCTAAAGCAGACGTCCTTATCCTTGCGTATTCTTATGTTTCTGATATATATATGCTTTTTTAGTTTTGGGAGGGGGTGTGGTCTGTCGTCAGATCATTCTTCGAGAGAAAGAGGTTGAGGGGAGGGCAGTCAATGCGATTGATTGCTATTTGTGATGACATTGGCATCGATTATGCCGTCATTTGTCGATAAGCCTGTCGGGGAAGGTGTGAAGGCTTCACATCGTCCTTATACAGGACTAAAATGGTCCTCAATCCGAGGTCGCTTCGCCAAGCAAGCCGTCACCGCGCGATGCGCACTGCGCTCAGTAAGGAGTGGCACCATGCTGAAACTGTCCCGTTTGACCGATTACGCTGCCGTGGTCATGGCGCAGATCGCTCGTCACCCGGAGCAGCCGCATGCCGCCGCGGACTTGGCCGAGGAGGTTCAGCTGCCTCAACCCACGGTGAGCAAGACGTTGAAGATGCTGGTGCGCGCTGGCCTTTTGACGTCGCAGCGTGGTGCCCAAGGCGGTTATCGCCTGGCGCGCCCAGCCTCCCAGATCAGTGCCGTTGACATTATTACGGCCATTGAAGGCCCAGTAGCGATGACCGAGTGCAGCCAAGATGACGGTGACTGTGATTTGGCGGCAACCTGCGGTGTGTCCGACAACTGGCAGCGAGTGTCGCTGGCCGTGCGCACGCTGCTCGACAGCGTGACGCTCGCGCATCTAGCCGAAACCACGCCAATCAAGTTGCCGGTCAGGCTACCCATTCAATCCGTGACCCTGGCCAGCGAGGCCGGTTGCTAACGTACAACGCCCGGATTCCTCGATTCCAACTGACCGGGAGGAGATAGACCATGGCAAGTGAAGAAATGGAGCAGCTTGTCCGTCGCGAATACACCCAAGGGTTCGTGACTGACATTGAAAGCGACACGATGCCGCCTGGCCTCGATGAGAACACCATCGCCTTCATCTCGAAGAAGAAAGGCGAGCCTGAATGGATGCTCGAATGGCGTCTCAAGGCCTATCATCAGTGGCTGAAGATGACCTCGCCGTCCTGGGCGCACCTGGACTATCCGCCGATCGACTACCAGGCGATCTCTTACTACAGCGCGCCGAAGAAGGACGAGGATCGTCCGCAGAGCCTCGATGAGGTCGACCCCAAGCTGCTCGAGACCTACGAGAAGCTGGGCATTCCGCTGCATGAGCGTGCCGCCCTTGCTGGCGTGGCCGTGGACGCGGTTTTCGACTCGGTGTCCGTGACTACGACATTCAAGGACAAGCTCGCCGAGGCAGGCGTGATCTTCTGCTCTATCTCGGAAGCCATCCGCGATTATCCGGAGCTGATCAAGCAGTATCTGGGCACGGTGGTGCCGTCTGCCGATAACTATTTCGCGGCGCTAAACTCGGCAGTGTTCACCGATGGCTCCTTCGTCTTCGTGCCGGAAGGCGTGACCTGCCCGATGGAGCTCTCCACCTATTTCCGCATCAATGCCGCCAATACCGGGCAGTTTGAGCGCACCCTGATCATCTGCGAGAAGCAGGCTCAGGTCTCCTATCTGGAAGGCTGCACCGCGCCGCAACGTGACGAGAACCAGCTGCACGCGGCAGTGGTCGAGTTGGTGGCCTTGGAAGACGCCTATATCAAGTACTCCACGGTCCAGAACTGGTACCCGGGTGACGAAGATGGCAAGGGCGGTATCTACAACTTCGTGACCAAGCGCGGTGACTGCCGGGGTGATCGTTCGCGGATCAGCTGGACTCAGGTCGAGACCGGCTCGGCGATCACCTGGAAGTATCCGTCCTGCGTGCTGCGCGGCAAAGACAGCATCGGTGAGTTCTACTCGGTCGCCGTGACCAACGGTCGTCAGCAGGCCGATACCGGCACCAAGATGATTCACATCGGTGAGGGCACCCGTTCCAGCATCATCTCCAAGGGCATCTCCGCCGGTCGCAGTAACCAGTCCTATCGCGGCCTGGTCAAGATCGGGCCTAGGGCCAAGGGCGCGCGCAACTTTACTCAGTGCGATTCGCTGCTGATCGGTGACCAGTGTGGCGCTCACACTTTCCCGTATCAGGAGATCGGTAACAGTACAGCGACCGTCGAGCACGAGGCGACCACCTCGAAAATCGGCGAGGACCAGCTGTTCTATTGCCAGAGCCGGGGTATCTCCGAGGAAGACGCGGTCAGCATGATCGTCAATGGCTTCTGCAAGGACGTCTTCCAGGAGTTGCCCATGGAGTTCGCCGTCGAAGCCGAGGCGCTGCTCAATGTGACATTGGAAGGGGCTGTCGGCTAAGCGCCGCCTGGCTCTATTACCGTCTCCGTCATCGAATCTTACAAGGCCGCGCGGCGGCCCGAACCGAATCAAGGTGTCAACATGCTCGAAGTCAAGGATCTGCACGTCACGGTGGAAGGCAAGGAAATCCTCAAGGGCCTTTCGCTCTCGGTCAACCCGGGTGAGGTCCATGCCATCATGGGGCCTAACGGCGCCGGAAAGTCGACCCTGTCGGCAGTGATCGCGGGCAAGGATGGCTATGAGGTGACCAGCGGCTCGATCACTTTTGAAGGTCGGGATGTGCTGGAGATGGAGATTGAGGAGCGTGCTTGTGCCGGCATGCTGCTCGGCTTCCAGTATCCGGTCGAGATCCCCGGCGTGAAGAACATCTATCTGCTCAAGGCAGCACTGAATGCTCAGCGCGCGGCGCGTGGCGAAGATGAGATCCCTGCGCCGGAGTTCATGAAGCTGGTCCGTGAAAAGATCAACTTCATGAAGATGGATTCGAGCTTTTTGCAACGCGCCGTCAATGAAGGCTTCTCTGGTGGCGAGAAGAAGCGCAACGAGATCCTGCAGATGCTGTTGCTCCAGCCGAAGCTGGCGATGCTTGATGAGATCGACTCCGGCCTCGATATCGACGCCATGAAGGTCGTCGCCGATGGCGTCAACTCGCTGCGTGATGCCAATCGCGCCATCCTGATGGTCACTCACTACCAGCGCCTTCTTGATCATATCGTGCCGGATGTGGTGCACGTGCTGGTTGATGGTCGCATCGTCAAGACCGGCGACAAGGCGCTGGCCCATGAACTCGAATCGCGGGGCTATGAATGGGTCCTGGAGGAATCCGCGGCATGAGCGACGAACAGACCTTTCTCGATGCATTGAGCGCACGCGCCGATCGCCGAGGCGCCGAGCCCACTTGGGTTGCTGCCCGTCGCCAGGCCGGTGCGGCACGCTTCGAAGCAATGGGTTTCCCGACTCGCCGTGACGAGGCGTTCAAGTACACCGACGTGCGGGCGATCGCCCGCGGCGATTTCACCCTGTCTCAGGATGCGCAGGATGTGACGCCGCTGTCGCCCGCCACGGCGGCTGCGCTGACCCTGCCCCTCGAGGCTCTGCGGCTGACCTTCGTCGACGGTATCTTTGCCCCCGAGCTCTCTGATCTGGCGGCCCTGCCGGCAGGCGTCAGCGTGGAACCGCTGTCTCAAGCACTGGCCGATAACCATGAAGCCGTGGGCGGCGCCCTTGGGCGTCTCGCGGGTGTCGACTTTTCGCCGTTCACGGCACTGAACACCGCCTTTGCCGAAGAGGGCGCGGTGATTCGGCTGTCACCGGGGACGGTGGTCGAAAAGCCGATCTTGGTACAGTTCCTCTCCCGCGCCAACCAGGCGCCCTTGATGAGTCACCCGCGGGTACTGATCGAGGCTGGCTCGCGCAGTCAGGCCACGGTGATCGAGCACCAGGTGGGCGAAGAGGGCGCTGCCAACTTCTCCAATCTGGTCTCCGAGGTCATGCTCGAGCGTGGTGCGATCCTTACGCATTACAAGCTTCAGGAAGCCGCGCTCACGGACCTGCATGTCTCGAGCCTGCATGTCGATCAGGGGCGCGACAGCCGCTTCACGTCCTTCAATCTGAACCTGGGTGGGTCGCTGGTACGCAATGATATCGTTGCCGAGATGAATGCCCAGGGCGCTGAGGCCAACTACTTTGGGCTCTTCTTCGCTCAGGGGCGTCAGCACGTCGATAACCATACGCTGGTCAATCATAACGCGCCCCACACCTTCTCCAACGAGAACTACAAGGGCATTCTCGGCGACCGCGCCCACGGTGTCTTCAATGGCCGGGTGGTGGTGCGCCGCGACAGTCAGAAGATCGAGGCTCACCAGAGCAACGCCAACCTGCTGCTCTCTGATCGCGCCGAGATTGATACCAAGCCTGAGCTCGAGATTTACGCGGATGACGTCAAGTGCTCCCACGGGGCAACCACCGGCCAGCTCGATGAAGAAGCCATCTTCGCACTGCGTGCCCGGGGGATCAGTGACGAGACCGCACGCGGCCTCTTGACCCTGGCCTTTGCCGGCGAGGTCATGGACCAGGTAGCCCTGGATGCCATCGCCGAGCGGGTCGAGCGGACGGTGGCAGGCAAGCTGCCGGAGCGCTTCAACCTGGCCGGACTGGTCGAAGCGGCTGCTGCCCTGGATGAGGAGTGAGTCATGACCGACTTCAGTGACCTGATGCTGGACGTGGCCAAGGTGCGCAATGACTTCCCGATCCTCGATCGGGAGGTGCATGGCAAACCGCTGGTGTATCTCGATAACGCCGCCACCTGTCAGACGCCACGGCAGGTGATTGAGGTCTTCGATGACTACTATGGGCGCTACAACGCCAATATCCATCGTGGCCTGCATACCTTGGCTGATGAAGCGACCGCGGCCTTCGAGCGCACGCGTGACAAGGTGCGAGCCTTCATCAATGCCCGTGAGATCCGTGAGGTAATTTTCACACGAGGCACTACCGAGGCCATTAACCTGGTCGCTAACTCCTGGGGGCGTGCCAACCTCAAGGCTGGCGACGAGGTGCTGATCTCCCAGCTCGAGCACCATTCCAACATCGTGCCCTGGCAATTGCTGGCCGCTGAGATCGGTTTCAGCATCAAGGTGATCCCGGTGGATGAGCGTGGCGTGCTCGACCAGGACGCTTATCGCGATCTGTTTAATGAGCGGACACGTCTGGTGGCAGTGAATCATGTCTCCAATGCCTTTGGTACCGTCAATCCGATCTCGGAAATGGCGCGAGTGGCCCATGCACATGACGCCCTGATTCTGGTCGATGGCGCTCAGGCAGCACCGCATGAGCAGATCGACGTCGTGGCCATGGACGCCGACTTCTACGCCTTCTCGGGGCACAAAGTCTATGGGCCCACCGGTGTCGGAGCGCTCTATGGCAAGGCAGAGCTACTGAATGCCATGCCGCCCTGGCAGGGCGGTGGCGAAATGATCAAGACGGTTTCCTTCGAGGCTGGCAGCACCTTTGCTGACATCCCTCACAAGTTTGAAGCCGGAACTCCGGCGATCGCCGAAGTGATCGCCCTTGGCGCGGCGCTTGACTGGGTGACGGGCATCGGTCTGCCATTGATCCGGTCCTGGGAACACCGTCTGACCGAGCATGCCACCAGGGAGCTTTCGCGTATCGATGGCCTGCGGATTCTGGGTACCGCGCCAGGCAAGGCCGCTGTCATGTCCTTCGTGGTCGATGGTGCACACAGTCAGGACATCGGGTTGCTGATTGATCAGCTCGGCGTGGCGATACGCACCGGCCATCACTGCGCTCAGCCGCTACTTTCTCACTTCGGCGTTGATGCCACCTGTCGCGCGTCTTTCGCCGCCTATAACACCCCCGAGGAGATCGACATCTTCGTCGAATCCCTGGAGCGTGTGATTGGCATGGTGCGCTAACTGATCCCGGAGGAGACAATGTCGGCAATGGAACAAGTTGAAGCGCTCTATAAGGGCCAGGAAATGCCCTTGCAACGGGATGTGGAAGTCATCTCCATTCCCTTCGGCAAGACGGTGAAGTTGACCGAAGACAGTATCGTGTCGGTGATGCAGGCTAAGGGCAGTACCGTCAGTGTGGCCTTCGATGGGCGCTTGTACTTGGTCGAGGGTGCTAACCTTGATGCCTTGGGTCTTGAGTCACTGCCTCGTCCCACCTTGCCCGAGGATGCTAGCGAAGAGCAGATCGAACAGTTTGTCTGGGACCAGTTGCGCACCTGTTTTGATCCGGAGATTCCGGTTGATATTGTCGAGTTGGGCTTGGTCTATGGCTGTCGCATCGATCGATTGCTGAATGGCGATCGCATCGTCACCATTCGCATGACCCTTACGGCCCCTGGCTGCGGCATGGGGGATGTCATTGCTGCTGACGCCCGCAACAAGATTCTCGGTGCTCCACAGATCAGCAAGGTGCACGTCGAAATTGTCTTCGATCCACCCTGGAGTCGCGAGATGATGAGCGAGGAAGCTCGACTCGAACTGGGGATGTTCTGAGGTTATCTTCTACTTCTGAGACTGGCTATTGACAGTTTTTCGCCGACTGTCGCTATTGGGAGTTGGGGGTCGCGTACCTTGAAGCGATTGACATAGATGCATGCATGTCGAGCGGCTGAGAACATCTTGTTAGAAGCGCAGACAATGCCCCGTTTCTGGAGACAGGATCGGGGCATTTAACGATCGACATGCGCCCAAGGGCCGCTGGACAGCAAAGGGTATTCTTGCATGTACCGGAAATGGGGGAGAGGTCTCAGAGCCATCCTGATGGCGCTCGGCGCCTTGGTGGTATGCCTGGTGATGCTGGGAGTAGCCGCTAATCTTTGGATGGTAGAGAGAACCCGTGGCCGTATCGAGCATCAGTTGGCGCAGTGTGTCCAGGCGCCGGTTGGCATCGTTTTCGGGACTTCCCTATGGAGTCGCCAAGGGGGGCGTAACCCGTACTTTGCGGCGCGTATCGACGCAGCCGCTGATCTGATGCGCGAGCGGCGCGTCGACCATTTGCTGCTGTCCGGTGACAATCGCACGCGTTACTACAACGAACCCGTGAGCATGTGGCGAGAGCTGAGGAATCGCCGTGTGCGCGACGTCGACATGACCCTGGATTACGCGGGTTTCAGCACTTTCGATACGCTGGTTCGTGCCCAGGCGGTGTTCGATGTTGAGCGTGCGCTACTGATCAGTCAGGCCTGGCATCTACCCAGAGCCATGTTCATTGCCGATGCGTTAGGTCTGAAAATCGGGGGCTGTGCGGTTCAAGCCGAGGCGGCTGACGGTATCTGGCGACTGCGTGCCAGGGAATGGTTGGCAAGACTGGCGACGCTTGGCGATCTCTATCTCTGGGGGCGAGAACCTTACTTCCTGGGCCCCAAGGAGCCGCTGGTGATCGCTAAACCACCGCGGGTATCGCCGGTGGCCGTGGCCGTATCCTTGCGGCTGCAAGGGGCGTTGCAAGAGGGAAAAGACTCGCCACAGGCCCTTGATATGGGTGGGGAGGGGAGCTTGCCTGCAGCGAGCTCCGGCGATAGCCCTGCGCAGCCTGCCAGAGGAGAGGCTAGCGGTTCTGGTTCTGTTTCTGAAGTTGATAAAGCTCGCGAATCAGCTTACGGCAGCCCTTCCAGCAACGCTCAATGACCGGCTCGATAGAGTCGGGCAGCGGGTGTGTGTGAAGCGTGGCGAGTGCTTGCATCAACACCCGCTCCTGTTCGAGTAGTTCGCCGATAAGTACCTGACTGTCGTTGCCGACAAAGCTCTTCAGCCGACTCCACAGCCACATGTAGTCGTCACGTTCGACATCTGCATCCCGAGGAAGCAGATTGAGATGACGCTTGGCCAGCGTCTGCAGTTTCTGCATCTCTTTGTGGCGTGCTTCATAGTGCGGTTTCAGCACTTCACGCAACGCCGGACGCAGGCGTTCGATGTTGTCTTGGAAGTAGTCGAGGCTATCGGCCAGCGCTTCGAGCAAGCTGTCCATCGCCACTTGGCGATTATCGAGAAACATGAGCAGTCACCTCCTCCGGTGACGCAGATTGTGCGCGGGGAAACGGTGTTTTGCTACCCCGCGGCGAGAAAACTCTCGAGCCACCCGGCTCGAGAGCGACGCACTAGCCCTTGGGCTTCGGCGGAGCCTTGCGTTTGGGGGCAGCGTGTTTTTCCAGGTTTTCGACGATCAGACCGGCGATGTCCTTGCCGGTGGCCATCTCGATGCCTTGTAGGCCTGGCGAGGAGTTGACCTCCATGATCACCGGACCGTGATTCGAGCGCAACAGGTCAACCCCTGCCACGCGCAGCCCCATGGCCTTGGCGGCACGGATCGCCGTGGAGCGCTCTTCCGGTGTGATGCGAATCACACTGGCGCTGCCGCCACGGTGCAAGTTGGAGCGAAACTCGCCTTCGGCGGCCTGTCGTTTCATTGAGGCCACCACCTTGTCACCAATCACCAGGCAGCGAATGTCTGCGCCTTTGGCTTCCTTGATGTACTCCTGAACCATGATGTTGGCCTTCATGCCCATGAAAGCCTGGATCACGCTTTCCGCCGCCTGGTTGGTCTCGGCAAGCACCACGCCGATACCTTGAGTGCCTTCCAGCAGCTTGATGACCAAGGGGGCCCCCTTGACCATGGTGATCAGGTCGGGGATGTCATCGGGCGAGTGGGCGAAGCCGGTCACGGGCAGGCCCACGCCCTTGCGCGATAGCAGTTGCAGGGAACGCAGTTTATCCCGAGAGCGGGTTATTGACACGTTGTCGTTGAGCACATACGTGCCCATCATCTCGAACTGTCGTAGTACGGCACATCCATAGAAGGTCACTGATGAGCCGATGCGCGGAATCACCGCATCGAAGGGCTCGAGTTCTTCCCCTTTATAGTGGATAGAGGGTCGGTGCGATGTGATGTTCATGTAACAGCGCAGCGTGTCGATGACCCGAGCAGTGTGGCCGCGCTGCTCTGCCGCCTCGATCAGACGGCGAGTTGAATAAAGATGGCGATTACGGGAAAGCAGGGCGATATGCATACATCGGATCCTTGTAGGGGTCAGGGCTCGCCATGAAGAAAGGCGGCGCCAGGGGCGACTAGCAGGCGACGCATGGCGCGGCGTCCAAGCAGCATGGGATGTCGCATATCGCCGCGGTGAGACAGGCTTAGCTCCGCCATGAAGTCGAGCTCACCGATTTGCAGGCGTGTGCGCACTACGTATCGCCATTCGGCCTGGCCGTTGGAACTGGTGACCAGTCGTCGATCATGCAGGTGAAGGCGCACTGGGTGGGGCGGGCTTTCTGGCCCACCACTGCGGGTCACGAAGCTGACCCAAGGATGGCCGTCCTCTTCGAACGTCTCGATTTCCTCGGCATGAAGTGCCGATGTGCGTGCTCCAGTGTCGGCCTTGCAGCAAAGGGTCAACCCCAGGTCTGGAAGCGTCACCATCTCGCGGCGGCCGATGACCGCCTTGGCCTGATAGGGCAGTGCTTTCATGATCCCTCCGGGTCAGCGGTGCAGGTGGGCGAGCCGTTGTCCAACCGGCGAGTTGGTCGCTGCATCGCGCAATTGCATCAGCAGTGGCAGGCGTAGCCTCGGAATCAGCGCCAGGTCCCGCACCATCGCCGTGAAGTCTACCGATGGTTGCTCAGCCAGGCGTTCAAGATAGCGCGGCAGCCGCTGAGCATCTTCCAGATGCTCCCAGCCTCGTGCGGCAATGGCCGCGAGCAGGTCAGGGCCACAGGCGGCAGGGTCGTCGAGTAACTCGCCATACCAGTGGCCGACACTGTCGTCCTGGCTGGCGCCTATCGCGCGCACGCAAGCACAGAAGGTCTCGATATCACCTTCGCGGGCCGCCTTCTCGCCACGTGCACGTAGGCTCATGATCAATTCGACGTCCAGTTCAATATGTTCAAGGCAGTAGCACAGTGAGTGCAACACTTCCTTGGGTAGGGCTGGCAAACGTTTGGCAAGCGCATGAGCCTGGTCGGCATCGTGGCGTGTTGCGAAGTCTGCGAGCCCCTGAAGGCCGAGTGCCTGCCATTGGCTTTCTGACGCAGTGTCTTGCGCGCCGGTCAGGTAATTTTCGACAAGCTCCAAATGCTCGCTTGCCGGCCGGTCCAGGTCGTGGCTGGCGCGGGCATGCAGCATCGCTTGCAATGGCAAAGAGGGGGTAAAGGCCAGCGGATTGTCTTTCATCAGGTTGTCCACTCGGCTCTCTTCGCCAAGTGTCGCTACGCTGTGGCCAAGCGTCTCAAGGAGGCGTTGGATAAAGGCGTCTCGAGGGGCCGCCATCAAGAATCCCTGCTCATCCAGCGGCAGCGACAGGAACCAGGTAAGTGGTTCGTCGGCATCGCCCATGGTGAAGATGCAGGCGAATCGCGCCTGCCCTTGCCACGGCATCGACCAGGGCTGGCGTTGAGCCTCGAAGGCGGCGAGCTCGTCTAGCGAGCAGGGCGCCAGACGCCGACCGAGATGATAGAGCCGTACCTGGGCGCCGCTGCGCGTGAAGAAGTCGTGAAGCGTAAAAATTGGCTGCATGGCACCTTCCCTTAATCAAGCGCTCACTGTATCACTTTTGGTAGGACCCTTGGCAGCCCGGCCCAGTGGAGAAGGGGGGTGTTGTATAAAAATCACCCAGCTCTCCTGGGCGCCCATGACATCCCGGCAAGCCATGCTTGTCCAATGGTTATCCACAGTTCTTTGCAGGGTTTCTGTGCATGACGAGCCCTTGGTGATAACAGGCCAGCACGGTGGAATGCCTGACCTGCGTTGCCGGTCGTTTTCGAGCCGGGTTTACAGCAGCGCTTTTCTCTACGCTTCGCAAGCCACGCACCCGAGATTTTCTTCGCACGGTGCTGTCGAGTCAGGCGCTATTGGAGACTTAGAGGCCTGACGACTGGCCAAGGCAAGGTTTGCCCGGGATAATGGCGGGTTTTGGTGTTGAATCGGGAGAGGTTATGAGTGTTCATCAACAACTAGACGAAGCGGTTCGCCGCCTGGAAGCGACCCTCAAGGCAACGGATCTTTGGAGGGTGGAAGAACCCTCGGCCGAGGCATTGGCCAGCGAGCAACCGTTCTGTGTTGATTCCATGTCATTGCCGCAATGGCTACGCTTCGTATTTATCGCTCGCCTCGATACCATGATTGCAGAAGAAGCGGTACTCCCCGCGAGCTGCAGCGTGGCGCCGGCAGCCGACATGTATCTCAAGCAGGATCAGTCTCGCGCCGGTGATCGTCTGCTGGTCGTCAAGGCCATAGAGGAAGTCGATCAGGTGATCAACGAGGCCTCCTGAGGTCGCCAACATCAGGAGAACGGCATGCCCTATTACTTTGCCTATGGCAGCAACATGAACGTGGCGCGGGTCGATGCCCGAATCGGTGAGCCCCGTCGTGCGCTGGCCGGCGTGTTGGAAGGCTACCGGTTGAGCTTCGACAAGGCGTCCAAAGTCCCCGGCATTGCCCATGCCAATGTCCATCCGGCAAAGAGGTGCCGGGTCGAGGGAGCCCTCTTCGAGTTGACCCATCCTGATCAGATCACCTTGATGGATCCCTTCGAAGGGCATCCCCATGATTACACCCGAGTGCGTGCGCCGGTGCTCACCGATGAAGGTGCTATTGAGGCCTGGGTGTACGTTGCCCAGCCGGAGCGAACCGGAGACGCATTGCGGCCGGCGCGCGAGTACCTTGCGCACTTGCTGGCGGGGCAGCCCTTTCTGTCGGTGGAGTATCATGCCGCACTGGCGCGGGTCGACGCCGTGGATGACTTGGACGAGCAAAGCCTCGTTGCACTGGGGCTGCATCGACATACGCCGCGCTGATCTTTTGTTGTTCCAGCCCATTCCTTCTTGTTTTTCGCTTTTTTTGATACCCCGGTTGGCGTTTTGTGGTGTAGAAGCAGTGGGGCGCATTGTCGCACCCTTGGGTTCGTGCCGCCGGGTCTTGCGCTGCGTCAATATTGGCCTTGCTCTCGTTGAGTAGACTCGTGATGTCTTTTTCGGCAGCCATGGTTGCCCCCGACAGCATAAGGAATCGAGTCATGCGTTATTCTGCCTTCGCCGCCGTTCTCGCCTCTGGTCTGGTGGCTGCCAGTGCCCTTTCGTCAAGCGACGTGCTCGCGGCGGATGCCAGTTATGGGGCCGGAGACATCTTCACTCGCCTTGGCGTTGCCAAGGTCTCGCCCAAGAGCGACAACGGTACTATTGCGAATGGCGCTTATGAGGTGGATGTACAGAGCAAGACTGCTGGCGCCTTCACTTTGGGGTATCGGTTCACCGACAAGCTGGGCGTCGAGCTGCTGGCTTCCGAGCGCTTCGAGCATGACATCGAGCTGAATGGTGCTAATCTGGCTTCGACCAAGCACCTGCCGCCGACTCTGACGCTTCAATACTATCCGTTGGGTGGCACCCAGGCCCGAGTGCAGCCTTATGCCGGCATCGGGGTCAACTACACCATCTTCTCCGACGAACAGCTCGACATCGGCACGCTGGAACTCGAGAATTCCTGGGGCGCTGCCGGCCAGGTGGGTGTCGATCTGTTGATCGATGAGCATTGGGCCCTTAACGCAGCGGCCTGGTATCTGGACATTGATGCAGATGCCAAGGTGGGTGGCAGCGATGTAGGTACCGTCGAGATTGACCCGGTGGTGGTAATGGGCGGTATCAGTTACCGCTTCTGAGACGACCGATACGCCTGAATGACGACGCCCGCTTCCTTCGAAGCGGGCGTCTTGCGTTCTAACGCCTTGATAGGCTGTATGAGCCTTTGAGCTACATGTTTCCTCAATCGGCGAGGGCTCCTGGTGATACTGGCGAGTAGGCTGCCGGCCATACTGCCCTTGGATGAACTCAGCATCTGGCTGCTGCCTGTCGTCGGGGGCTGTGCCTAGACGCCGCCATGACGCATAGCTACACCTCCCGGTGGTCAAGTCGTCCAGCAAACTGGTGGCAAATCCAAGGCTCAAAGGCTCAGCAAAAAACGCCGGGCCAAAAGGCCCGGCGTGAGATGTTGCTTCGTTTGATTATGCACGAGATCTGCAGCACATGGTCGAGGGTAGTGGTTAGAAGCGCAGCGTGATGCCACCACCGATGGTGACAGGGTCAACGTCTGCGGTGCCAATGCCATTTCCGTTCAGGTTGGCGTCCGCTTCGACATCGGCATAGCTCACAGAGCCGTTGAGCAGCAGGTAATCGGTCAAGGCGAGATCGACCCCGACCTGACCCATGGCACCCCAGGAGTCATCGATATCCAGACCACTCAATTCTTCATCCGAATAGGTGGTGTAGTTGACTCCGACGCCAACATACGGCTGCACCTTGCCACTGGTGCCACCGAGCGGGTAGTAGTTGGCTAGCAGGTTGACCGGCGTGCGGTCCACGCTGCCAATGCCGTTCCCTCCCAGGCTCAGGTCATGCTCAAAGGGTTCGCTGCTGTTGAGCTCAACGCCAGCCTTGTCCGTGAACAGGTACCCAAAGCCGTAGGTGAAACCGTTCTCGTCGGACACATCGAGCTCAGCCCCAGCAAGGTTGCCATTGTCCGAAGAGGGTTCGACTTGGGCGACACCGCCGCGCACGAAGATGTCACCGGCCTGATAGGCGATTGCCGTTTGAGTCGCGATCAGGCTGGTGGTCGCGATAATGGCGGCTGAAAGATACGTTACCTTGCTCATGGGAGCCTCCTAATGGCTAATAAAGGATCGATGGTTACTGCTCTATGTCCAACATCGATGTCTTTTTATACAAGACCATTATAGGAAACAGTGTTTTCTTTGGCGTTGAAATTTTACCAATGAGCTTGATAGTTATGATTGCTTTACGTTATCGGTGTTGTGGTGTGAGTAGGCGCTTATCCTGAGCCTGGTGGTGAAAAGGGTTTGTAGAGGATTAGCTGCTTGTGATGATGGGCGGCTCGCCAAATGAGGTGAGTTGGTCTTGACTGGAAGGCACGAGTCAACGGTTCGGCACTGCGCGCATCGGTGAGGAGGGCATATGCATTCACGCATCGTACGTCACGTCTGGTTGCCCTTTGCTGCATTGATACTGTCGTCGATTATCTCGGTTGTGCTGCTATGGCGACCTGAAGTGCTTAGTGGTCTGTCCTGGGGATGGCGCTTGCCGATGGTGGTATTGGGGGTTTGGGCATTGGGCGCTGGTTTCATGCACGGCGTGGGGTTGACGGCACATCAGCGGTGGGGGCAAAAGTTGATGGCAGGGCCCACTTGTTGGTGGGTGCTTCTAGGTTTCGCCATGTTCGTGCTGGCTAGGCTAGTCGTCGGTTGAGAGAGTCCAACGAAAGCTATCCTAGGGTGTGGCAGCGCTTGGTGGTAATGCGTGTGAAAAGGTTCTTGGGAACTGGTCTGCGGTGGCATTAAAGCACCTCATGACGCCGGCAATAAAAAGGGCTCCCGAAGGAGCCCTTTTGCTGCGTTTACTACGTTATGTGCGCGGTGCGCGTTCTGTTACCGCTCAATGACCTGGTATTCACCGGCATCGGCAGTCGCACTGCTGACCACGAGGATGGCAATCAAGGAAGCGATGAAGCCAGGAATGATCTCGTAGACACCCGGGCCACCCATGAACGAGGCGTTCCAGCCCAGCGTAATCCAGATCATGACGGTGGCGGCACCCACGACCATTCCGGCGATAGCCCCAGCACCATTAGTGCGTGGCCACATCAGTGACAGAATGATCAGAGGACCAAAGGCCGCGCCGAAGCCTGCCCAGGCGTTACTGACCAGACCCAGTACTTGAGAATCTGGATCGGAGGCAATGACGACGGCTACCAGGCCCACCAGTACGACTGAGATACGGCCTACCAAGACGCATTCACGCTCGGTCGCTTCCTTACGCAGGAAAAGACGGTAGAAATCCTCGGTCAGTGACGAAGAGGACACCAGCAACTGACTGGAGATGGTGCTCATGATCGCCGCCAGAAGAGCCGCGAAGAGGAAGCCAGTGATCAGCGGATGGAACAGCAGGTTCGCCAGGATGATGAAGATGGTTTCTGGGTCTTCAACATTCAAGCCGTTGCGTACTGCGTAAGCCCGACCAAAGATGCCCAGAGAAATCGCGCCGATCAGGGAGATCAGCATCCAGCTCATGCCAATGTTACGGGCGACCGGAACCTCCCGCAGCGTCCGGATAGCCATGAAGCGCACGATGATGTGCGGCTGACCGAAATACCCCAGCCCCCAGGTAACGGCAGACAGCCAGCCGATAAAGGTCAGGCCCTCTGTCCACGAGAGTAGCGTGGGATCGACGTCATTCAGGGTCTGTGACGCCTGGGCGAAACCGCCGCCACCTTCGCCGAAGAGTACCACCGCCGGCATGATCACCAGTGCGAGCATCATGATGCAGCCTTGCACGAAGTCCGTCATGCTAACGGCCAGGAAGCCGCCGACTACCGTATAGACCAACACCACGCCAAGGGTGATGATGATGCCAGCGGCGTAGTCGCTCAGGCCACCGAAAGTGAAGATTCCGGCAAACGCACTTTCGAATAGCTTGCCGCCAGCCACCAGGCCAGAAGCTGTGTAAACCGCAAAGAAGATCACGATGACGATAGCCGATACCGTCCTCAGCGACATCGCCCGCGTCGGGAACCGGTTTGCCAGGAAAGACGGAATGGTGATCGCATTACCATAATGAACCGTCTGTTCACGCAGGCGGGGTGCCACCAGCGTCCAGTTAAAGAAAGCACCCACCAGCAGGCCGATGCCGATCCAGGCCGATCCCAGACCAGACGCAAACATCGCGCCGGGCAAGCCCAGCAGCAACCAGCCGCTCATATCCGAAGCGCCGGCCGATAGGGCGGCCACTTTGGGGCTGAGAGAGCGACCACCCAGCATATAATCCTCAGAAGAAGACGTGGCTTTGCGCATGGCATAGATGCCGATGGCAACCATGAGCGCAAAGTAAGTAAAAAGACTAATCCAGACACCAATAGCCATAGGGGCATTCCTCCAGTGCATTAGGACGGAACTCAATCCGACCAATTAGCGCGGTTACCGTGAAGAATCCGGTAGTGGCACGCATTGTTTTTGTAGCTTTCTTCCCTTCACGTACCTAGGCGATGATGCCGATGCTGGGCATCGTTACCAGCTTGCGCCTGAAAGTGATGCCGGTGGTCGGATTGTTTTCCATCATGTTGAGTCGTCCTTCTGCAGTTATTGTTGTCAAACGCCGAAAGGACCCTGCTTTTCTTATCGCTGATCGGCAAGGTCTTTTCGTACGTACCCGCCTGACGGGGTGTCGCCATCCCGTCAGGCAGACTACTCGGTCCGGGTTACTCGTCACCCATTGCGAGTAGCGACGCGTTGCCGCCGAGCGCGGCCGTATTGATGGTCAGTGTTTTCTCCGTGGCGAAGCGCAACAGATAGTTCGGGCCACCCGCCTTGGGGCCGGTGCCTGATAGCCCCTGACCACCGAAGGGCTGTACGCCGACGACGGCGCCAATGATATTGCGATTTACGTATACATTGCCTACCCGAATTTTCTGCGCAATGTCTTCGGCGAAGGTTTCGTTGCGGCTGTGCACGCCGAAGGTCAGGCCATAACGACGATCGTTGATGGACTGTACCACCTGATCGATCTCGCTGGCCTTGTAGCGAACGATATGCAGCACTGGGCCGAACTGCTCGCGGTCCAGGGCATCAATGCCATCAATCTCGAAGGCGACCGGCGCGACAAACGTGCCCTGGTCGGTGTGCGACGAGTCCAGGCGGGTCTCGGCGACCAGACGGCCTTCGCCCTTGAGCTTCTCGATGTGAGCCATCAGGCCCTTGCGCGCGTCTTCGTCGATCACCGGGCCTACGTCGGTTCCCAGGTTGCGCGGATCGCCGACATGCAGCTCATCCATGGCACCCTTGAGGATCTCGATGACACGGTCAGCCACATCATCCTGCAGGTACAGCACGCGCAGGGCGGAGCAGCGCTGACCGGCACTCTGGAAGGCGGACTGTACGACGTCTGCCACCACCTGCTCGGGCAGGGCGGTGGAGTCGACGATCATGGCGTTCATGCCGCCCGTCTCGGCGATTAGCGTCGGCAGGGCGGCGCCTTCCCGGGCCGCCAGCGCTCGGTTGATGGTCTGGGCGGTGTCAGTGCCGCCGGTGAAGACCACGCCGGTGATGCGCGGATCGCCGCTGAGCACGCTGCCCACGGTGGGGCCGTCGCCCGGCAGCAGTTGGACCACGTTGCGCGGCATGCCGGCCTCATGGAGCAGCTCGATGATGCGGTTAGCCGCTAGCGAGGTCTGTTCTGCTGGTTTTGCCAGTACCGGGTTGCCTGCCACGGCGGCCGCCACGACTTGACCGCAGAAGATGGCGATCGGGAAGTTCCAGGGGCTGATGGCGGCGAAAACGCCCTTTCCTGAAAGCAGCAGCTCATTGGATTCGCCCGTCGGTCCCGGCAGAGGTGTGGCAGTGCCAAACAGCTCCTCGGCGCGTGTCGCATAGTAGCGGCAGAAATCCACGGCCTCACGGATTTCGTCGACACCGTCGGTCAGCAGCTTGCCCCCCTCGCGAGAGCAAAGGGTCATCAATTCGGCGAGGTTTTCTTCCATCAGGTCGCCCAGGCGGCGAATGATGGCGGCACGTTCGGCGACCGGGGTGTTGTCCCAACGAGGGAAAGCCGCCCAGGCGGCGTCTACGGCTTTGGATGCCTGATCCTTGCTGGTCCATTGGACGCTGCCCACTTTGACCTTGCGGTCGAAGGGGCACAGCACATCATGTCGAGCGTCGCTGTCATCGGCGACATCAAAGGCCAGTAGAGGTTTTGCGTGGTACGCCTTGTCCATAAAGGTGGCCATCTCATCCATGAGGGGCTGGTACTGGCTCTTGATGTTCAAGTTCACGCCCTTGGAATTCTCACGGTTGGGACCATAGATATTCTTGGGCAAGGGAATCCGGTTGTTGCTGAATGTCTTGAACTGCTTGAGCGTTTCCACGGGATGCACGCAGAGTGATTCGACCGGTACCCGCGGGTCTACCAGCTGATGAACGAAGGAAGAATTGGCCCCGTTTTCCAGCAGACGACGAACCAGGTAGGGCAGCAGGTCCTTGTGTGCGCCTACCGGCGCATAGATGCGGCAGGACGTACCGTTGGGAGCACGCTTGAGCGCTGCGTCATATAGCGCCTCGCCCATGCCGTGCAGGCGCTGGAATTCGAAGGGCCGGTTGGTTTCGTTAGCCAGTTCCAGGATGGTGCTGATGGTGTGCGCATTGTGTGTCGCAAACTGAGGGAAGATACGTCCCCGCGTGCTTTCCGACAGAAGGAAGTTAGCGCAGACCAGGTAAGCAACATCAGTGCTTGCCTTGCGGGTATAGACTGGATAGCCCTCGACGCCAATCTGCTGGCATTCCTTGACCTCGGTATCCCAGTAGGCGCCTTTGACCAGACGCATCGGGATTTCATCCCCCTGTTCGTCGGCCAGACGATTAAGGTAGTGAAGTACCGGCAGTGCCCGCTTGGAATAGGCCTGTACGACCAGGCCAAACTTGCCCCAGCCACGGCAGGTATCGCTTTCGTAGATGGCACGGAAGACTTCCAGCGACAGCTCCAGACGGTCGACTTCCTCGGCATCGATGGTCATGGCGACATCACGCTCGCGCGCCATGGCGGCCAGTTCACGCACGGTGCCTACAAGCTCTTCGAGTACCTGTTCACGCCGGCCAAATTCATAGCGTGGGTGCAGGGCCGAGAGTTTGATGGAGATCGAAGGTGACGGCGTCTTGGGCGACAGCTTCTTGCTGGTCTTGCCGACGCTCTTGATGGCATCGGCATAGGATTCGTAATAGCGCTTGGCATCCTGGCGGGTGCGGGCGGCTTCACCCAGCATGTCATAGGAGTAAGTGTACCCCTTGTCGAGCAGCGGCCTGGAGCGCTTCAGGGCCTCTTCGATATCGCGGCCGAGCACGAACTGCTTGCCCATGATCTTCATCGCTTCGTACATGGCGCGGCGGATGACCGGCTCACCCATACGGTTGACGAGCTTGTTGATGAAGGTAGCGGGCTTGCCTTCCTTGGACTTATCCATGTTAATGACGCGGCCGGTCATCAAAAGGCCCCAGGTAGACGCATTAACGAACCAGGACTCACTCTTGCCAACGTAGGCCTTCCAGTCTGCCGGGCCAAGCTTGTCGTCGATCAGGGCATCTGCCGTGGCCTTATCGGGAATGCGCAGCATGGCCTCGGCGAGACACATCAGCATCAGGCCCTCGTGGGTATCGAGGCTGTACTGCTGGAGTAGCTCATCAATCGAGTCTACCGCTGTATCCATCTCCCGGACTTCGCGCACAAGCTCGGCGGCTTGGTCGGCCGTTCGCTTGAATTCGGCTTCGTCGGCGGACAAGAAATCAACGAGTTCCCCCACAAAGGTGTCTTCATCAACAATGTAATGATCGCTGATGCGGGCAAATAGCGTATCCAGGTCCTGCTTCCAAATGGTGCTATCCAGCATGTTGTTAGCGTTGAGCATTATGAATATCCCATAACAATACGTGACCGGGCGGGATTGCCGACATGACGTCAGAGGCCTGCGTTGCTAGCAGGAGCCCGGCTGGTGAAGCGTGGCCCAAGAAACGTAGAAGCAGGCGCGAGCTGTTCGTGGCCGTTTCATGACTGGATGAATGTAGTGATGCAGGCGGCATGCGTCTTGTGAATTTCCCGGCTTGATTTGTCAAAAAACGGGAAAGGTTGCAGGCCGGTATCCAGACGTAGAGTTTGGGTTATATCTTAACGCTTAACGTCAACAATGGTCGGCTACGCTTGACGACGCAAGGCGCTGGGGGGGTGCCCAAAGCTGCGCCGAAAGGCATGCGACAGTGAGCTTTGTGAAGAAAATCCAGTTTTATCAGCAATTTGCGACAACGGAATGCGCGTTGAAAGAAGGAGGTGCTGGGCAGCGCGCAGGCGCTTGGTCAACAGATATTGATAGGGGGTGATGCCGGTCTGTTGACGGAAACAGTCATTGAAATGTGCCTCGCTCAGGCAGGCATGGCGAGCCAAGTCGGCGACACCTAGGCGCTGGGAAAGGTGCTGCTGGATGTAATGATCCAGTGAGGCCAGGTTGATGCGCTGCTGGCCGCTGGGTGTCGCTCGAGCAGACGGCTGTCGCACGTTCAAGGACGATAGAAGGGTGGCCACCATCAGCTCGTGATGTGCCAGCGGCTGCGGCATTCCGTTCTCCTGACGGCCTAGTTCCTGCACCAGGAATTCCAGATAGCGCGTGAGCGCTGCGTCTAAGGTGAAGAAGTGTGGGGCATCGAACAGGCGAGCAAACGCATAGTGCTGGTCTGCCAGAGGGTAAGACGTGGATGGCAGGTTCAAGATCAGGTGGCGATTGACTCCCACCCCTTCGTAATAATGCTCGTGGTTCGCCGGCACGATGCATCCCGATAGGGGGGCGATGGAGCCGCCTAGCCCTTCGATCTCGAACTCGGCATTGCCATCAACGCCAATGACGATCTGGTGATAGTCATGATGATGATGCTTGGTCGTGGTATCGAGCGGGACGAGGTGAAGGGCGCTGGGCATCTGTTCGGTTCTCCCGGCACAGTAAACCGCTAAGCATGCTGTTTACGCCGACGTAACGAGGAAGGCTTTGGTGTCAGTGTTCTTGCTCTCTTGCTTCTCGCAGGGCGGTCCTGGCGGCTAGGTGGTCACGCAGCGCCTTGAGGTCTTCCCTTCCGCTGCGGGAAAAAAGCGATCCCCCCTGAGCGGCCTGCCAAGGGCGCCCGTGCTCTTCCATCAGGTGCTGGGCGCGGCGGCGTACACCTTCGAGGAACTCGTCATGACGGACAGGGTAGCCAATCACGGTATGCCACTCGGTATCGCTTAGGGTGCCGGCGAGTGCTTTATCGAAAAGCGTTAATAGATCATGAGCTTCTGTGCGGTAGCGCGGCGTACGAGTCAGCATCATTATGCCGACCATGCTACCGATAACCAGGAAGCAAATGGCAAAAATCAGCAGAAAAATCGCCATATTCAAGGCTCGATGAGGAACGAAATCGTGCAGAGGGGCGTGGCATCTTATGGAGCGGGTGAAGGGGATCGAACCCTCGTCTTAAGCTTGGGAAGCTTCTGCTCTACCATTGAGCTACACCCGCGAGCCAAATTTGATAGTAAATCCAAGAGCTTATCTGATGCAAGCCGTCTCACTTTTTTCTCAACTTTTACCCTGTAAGTGCTTGTTTTGCCGTTTTTCGTTTGCTCGTCATGCTTTTGTTGATGTGCTTTCCGGCGTGCGCAGTGACCAGTAACGGCGCAGGACGGCGTCGTTGATGGCTCGCTCGAGCTCAAAGGCGTTGGGAGTGGGACAAAACAGCGTGACGTCGATACGCTGCTTGCCGATGTCCGTCGTGGTAAGAGTCACGCGAGGATGGGGTTCAGCGATGTTTATTCCGCTTCGTTTCCTGATCATCGCGCTGTAGCGCTGGGCGAGATCGGCATGCGGCTCATGCAGCGTCGCCATCTCCTGTTCCAGCGCCGCCAGCTCCCGCCGCATGTTCACGTCGTTCTCCAGAACGACGCATACTTCGAGATATACCCATTTCTTGAAGAAGTTCTGGTTCTGCACCGGGGTGGTCAGAAAAATGCTGTTCGGCACTACGATAGTCTTGCCAGAATACTCGAAGCGGCCCACGGGCCCCCCGATTTCCTGCAGCGTCGTCGCCAGCATGTTCTCGTCGACTACCTCGCCGCGCAGGTTGCCGATCTCGACCCAGTCACCGATCTCGAAGGGCTGATTGACGATACGCAGGACGGTGCCCGACAGGCAGAGAATCAGTTCCTTGGTGGCGATCACCAAGGCTACGGCGAAGGCCGTAATGGACAACGCGAAGGCATGAAGGGAGGGCAGCCAAATCAGTACCAGGCCAGCCAGTGCAAAAATCACAGTGGCATTCCGAATGCGAGCCAGCCATGCTCGCCGGTGATCAGACAGAATTTCTTTGTGGCCACGTATGACGCGCACCGCGAGAATGCGCAACGTGGCAATCACGGCCACCAGCGCGATCGAACTCACGACACGGTTGCTCAGTAACTCCGCCCAGAAGGACACCTCGGGCATGGTGAGTCGGCTCCCCTCGGTATTTGTATTGGTCAATGGTAAGGCATGACGATCGCATAGCCATTCTGTGGCGTCGATCCTAGCTGGGAGAGTCGGGAACTGCGTCAGCGTGCCCGGCTCTGTGCCTCTCGAAAGGTCATTAGAGTTAAGGTCAGTACCGTGATCGGCAGGACGAAGTAAAGCATAACCATTCCGAATCCGGGTAGGGCATCGTGGTGTGCCGCCGCCAGAATCAGATAGAGGGTATAGACGAGATAGTAGCCAAAGAACACGCCTCCCTCCCAGCGGCTGATCTGGCCTCCCGTGAAGCAGATCGGGAGGCACGCCAGGGCGACAGCGATCATTACGGGCAAGTCGAAACCGGACATGGCGGGCGAGAGGCCTATCCCTGAGGGGGCCAGAAGACTGGTTAGCCCCAGCACGCCCAACAGGTTGAATATATTGCTGCCGACCACGTTGCCCACCGCTATGTCGCGTTCTCCGCGCAGGGCCGCGATGATCGAAGTTACCACCTCGGGCAGGGACGTGCCTGCGGCGATGATGGTCAGGCCGATCACCTGTTCGCTCACGCCGAGGTAAGCTGCAAAGACGACGGCTCCCTCAACGAACCAACGTGAACCGAGCACCAGCAGTCCCAAGCCACCTGCCACCAGCAGCAGGTCGATTCCCCAGGGTGTTTGGGGTGTGCTGGAGGCATTAGAGCTGGCAGTCCGCATACCCTGAAGCAACAGGAACGTCGTATAGCTGATGAGTCCGGCCACCAGCACTAGCCCGTCTAAGCGCGAAATACTCCCATCTAGTGCCATCAGCAGAATCAGCCCCGAGAGAGCGATCATCAGCGGGATGTCGAAGCGTAGTAGTTGCTGGGCGACCGAGAGGGGCACGATTAGCGCCGAAAGGCCAAGGATAAACAACACGTTGAAGATGTTGCTGCCTACTACGTTGCCTATAGCGATACCGGCCTGGTCGCTGGTTGCGGCCTTGAGGCTGACGGCTAATTCCGGCGCGCTGGTACCGAAGGCGACGACCGTCAAGCCTATGATCAGTGATGAGATACCAAGGCGGGAAGCCAGCCGAGATGCTCCCCGGACCAACCCCTCTGCCCCCACAATTAGCAACATGAGTCCAGCCAAGAAGGCAGCAATGATCATGCTCGAATTCTCCTTTGCAAAGGCCTGCATCCAGCGTGTTGGCCATATCAGCCGTTGCTTATTTTTCTATTAGCGTGTGTTGGCGGCTATAGTGCTCAGCTCAATCATCGGCATTCAAGACACCCTTCGGACTGAAGCGAAAGAAGCACGTTAACTCGCCTACTTAATTAGCCTGATCGTACGTCACTTTCGATAGCCGTCGCTATGGTCTCGCGCCTCTTGCGCTCGAAGGAAAAGCCTTGCCGCTGGGGATTATCCGAGAACCACAACGAGTATGGGCGGCAGGTAGAGTGAAGCGGTTGGCTTGGCTTGCACTC
Source organism: Halomonas salinarum (assembly GCF_012062845.1). Lineage (GTDB taxonomy): Bacteria > Pseudomonadota > Gammaproteobacteria > Pseudomonadales > Halomonadaceae > Onishia > Onishia salinarum. Next base: position 26,766 of record NZ_WWNB01000005.1, on the reverse strand, counting down.
TCGTGGCTACTTGATGTCAGCATGAAGAGCAGGGGCGTCTTGAAGACAATTGGCCGAGGATTCTTACTGAGATGTATCGACCTGCACGATGTACAGGTCGGCGTTTCGTGACCTTGTGCCTTGTGAATGGCTTTGGGCGGAGCCGATGGAGCTGGAACTATGACGATAATCGAGAAGCATGATACCAACACACAAGGGCGAGACTTCCTGGTCGGCGACATTCACGGCCAGTACGACTTGCTGATGGAAGCCATGGCCCGGGTGGCGTTCGACAGGTCTCGGGATCGGCTCTTCAGCGTGGGGGATTTAATCGATCGGGGAGGAGCATCGTTTGACTGCCTGGCTCTGCCTTTCGAGCCCTGGTTCTTTGGGGTACGTGGCAACCACGAGATGCTGGCGCAGGATGCCCTGTTCAACGAGAGCGACGCCGAGGGTGATTGGTTCAAGCATGAGCTCTGGATGAACAATGGTGGCACCTGGGCACAGAGAGAGAACCTCGAGGACGTGAAGAGTCTGCTAAAGACGGCAATGCGTTACCTGCCTTACGCCCGCGAGATAAGCGTGGGCGGCAAGCGTATCGGTATCGTGCACGCTGAGCCGCCCAAAGACTGGTCATTGCTTGAGCTTGAGGACCATCCTGCCGGCCGTGAGCGCCTGGTGTGGGGCCGGTCTCGCATCAAGGAGGGAGATACCACACCTGTCGCGAGCATCGATGCCGTAGTGGTGGGACACACCATTGTTGGCACCCCGACCATTCTGGGTAATGTGCATTACATCGATACCGGCGCCTTCATGTCGGGACGCCTGACCCTGATCGATGCGCGGGAGGTGCTGGACACTGTGCACCAGGTCAAGCGCGAGCCCTGAGTGATGGTCGTCAGCCGGGTGCCCCAAGATGGCAGCTACTATCCCTTCACATGAGCACAGGCCACCAGCCTTTGACGCCCAGAAACATCGGGCACAAATTTTTTTCAGCTGTCATGGATAGTTTTCGACAGCTCGCGGTCACAGAAGTTGAGTACATATTCCTAAGTGATAGCAGTCGCGATAGGAGTGATTACTCAGGTTTCGATTCTTGACCGCCATGTGTTTTCACATGGCGTTTTTTTTGTGTGGATAGTGGTGTCTCTATCGTGCAGGGCTTTGCCCTGTGGTGCCTTGGTCTCAAGCGTGCCGCGATAAGCGATACGCCAATGGACACGGCCCGGCCTTCATTGGGCCGGGCCGTGTCCATTGGTGCGGTGTTGGGCAGGAGTTCAGAAGCAGTATTGGTGGTGCCTAGTGATTTCCACCACGCATTTTCAGAATGGCGCCGAGGATGTCGCGGCGAGTGACGATGCCGACTAGCCGCTCCTGTTCCACTACGGGATAAACCTTGGGTTTAGTACCAAGCATTTCCTGAGCCAGGTCGGTGATGCTCTTGGCAGGTGTCACTGATAGTACCTCATGGCGCATCAGTTCCTTGACCAGTGGTGGTTCATCGTTGAGATAGGCGCTCTGGAGCAGCTTGCCGAGCACATCTTGCTCTGAGATGAAACCAATCAGATGATCCCTGTTATCGACGACTGGCACACCGGGCAATCGATGGAGCCCCAGGCCCTTCACCAATTGGGTGATCGACGTGTCGCCGGTTACTCGATAGCAATCGCGGGACATGATGTCGCGTATGATACTGGGCGCGTTTCGAGGCATCGTCGGTCTCCTTGCTTCAACAGTTATGGCATCTTGTGTCGCTTGGCGCCGGGTTGCGTCAGTCCCCGATCCACATTCCATGCAGTGCTCAACGAGTCAAGAGCCGCGCTGCAGATTGGCATTCAGATGGCGAAGGGCGGTTCGCGATCCTTCTTCGATGATTTGGATGATAGAGGCTATCTCAAGCCTCTGCGCGGCTGATGTGCCTTGTCTGCAAAGGTAAAACTCAGGTATACAAGCGCGCCCGTGTCTCCACAATAGGGCCAAAGATCTCAGACCGAGAAAAAGTCTGCTGCGCTGTTCGGCATGAGCCTGCATCTGGCCCTCGTTGCCTTGCCCCCTTGCGAACGGCCTGGGTCTTTACATGATACCTCGCTGCTGGCCACGTCATTATCTCCACCGTAGCACGTCTCCCCTCAGCATAGCTGAGCTCTACTCCTGCCATTTAAGTGTCGCTAAACACTCCTGCCAACGGTATACACGGCGATGAAGACGTGACGGGTGGTACTGCCGGGGGTGCGGCAGGGCAGGGCGCAGGGTAATAGGTCGGTGAGCTAGGCGGCCTGGCGAAAACATCTGCAAGCCTCCTGTTCGGTCAGGGCATGAATAAATTAATTGATAGTCGCTATTCAATAGTCATTAATAATGAAACGCTCTTGACAGATTGCAGGTCCTGACAAGTAAAGCCCTGTGGTGTTGGTTGCGCGTGTTCTACTGCAGACCTTCCCTCGGTACTGCCTCGGTATCTGCTTCGCTTATCATCAAGGATGTCTAAAAGCTCAGCGTCAGGGTGGCATTGAAAGAGGAAACACCTTAACGAGAAATGAAGGAGAGTCCATATGGATGCTCGCGAATATCTTGCCAAGAAAGGCATTGAGTTGGACAAAGAAGAGGAGAAACCTCACACCCTCGAGGAACTGGCTTGGTCCAGAGCCATTGAGGCTGGGCGCCATCGTCCGCGCACGGGCACGCCTCACGATTGGGAAGACTGGTCGCGCTATCACGAGTCACTGGCTGAAGATGCCGACCGGCTCGAACAGAAAATCGACCCCAAGGCCCATGGCGAGGCATTGACTCGCGGTGAGAATGCCAAGGGTGCCGGTGACAAAGAAACCGACGACACCTGACACGACCAAGCACTTTCTCAAAGCCCATCTCAACCCCCGTGCCTTGTAATCTGGTGCCTTAACCTTTCTCCCTTCCCTGATCCCGTTGTTTTCCTCCCTGCTCCCACCGTGGGGCATTCGGCGGCACAGCCCTGTGCCGTCCGATATGGCTTCGCATGCCTGGTAATGATCGAAAGCGAAAATGGCATGCGTGGATTGCGCACACAGCCATTTTTCAAACATTTAGATGGTTTTTAGGGGCTTTTAGACCAAGGTATAAGCGCCAAACAGGTCATTTGCGTTGCTGCAGAGCCACCCCTGCACTAGTCTGAGTGCACAAACGAACACTTCCAGGTGTTCGTTTGTTTAAAATCGAACATTAATGGGGTTTGACGTTTTCATCCTCGCCTAAATCGCTTCCTGATAATAAAAGACAGTGACCACAAGACAGGAGCTCGCCCAGTGTGCTTTTCCTTCCGCCGTCATGCTTCGCGACGCCTGCTGACAGGATGTCCCGTGCTGCCTCATCCAAGCTGCTCATGAGAACGACATGTCCCTGATCCTTGAGAACATCGACCACGTGGTCAACGGCGCCACCCATATCGATGGCGTGAACATGGAATTGGCCCCGGGGTCTTTCAATGTCCTGCTGGGTCGCACCCTGGCAGGCAAGACCACACTGATGCGCCTGATGGCCGGATTGGAAGTGCCGACCCGGGGTTGCGTGATGATGGACGGCCGTGACGTGACAGGTGTCTCGGTGCGCCGCCGCAACGTATCGATGGTGTATCAGCAGTTCATCAATTATCCGGCGCTGAGCGTCTTTGAGAACATCGCTTCCCCGCTCAGGTTGGCCAAGGTGGCTGGCACCGATATTGACCGTCGGGTACGCGAAACGGCCGAGATGCTGCGCATCGATCATCTGCTGGATCGCTTCCCGCTGGAATTGTCCGGTGGTCAGCAGCAGCGCACGGCCATGGGCCGGGCGTTGGTCAAGGAGGCCGATGTCATCCTCTTCGATGAACCCTTGGTCAACCTGGATTACAAACTGCGTGAGGAGTTGCGCGACGAGCTGCGTGCGCTCTTCAGCGAGCGTAACTGTATCGCGGTCTATGCGACCACGGAGCCCGGCGAGGCGCTGGCATTGGGTGGCAACACTGCCGTGTTGCATGAGGGGCGACTGCTGCAGTACGGCCCGACGGAAGAGGTATATCACCGTCCGCAAGGCATTCTCGCTGCCGAGATGTTCTCGGAGCCGCCGATCAATATTGTCGGAGGCCAGATTACCGATAGCGAAGTGCATCTCGACGGCGGCATTCAGTTTCCTCTCAATGATGATCTACGCCCACTGGGGGCCGGGGACTACCGTTTTGGCATTCGGGCCTCGCATATCGCGCTGAGCCCTCAGGCCAGTGATGATCTGGCGCTTGAGATGCGGGTCGACCTGGCCGAGCTCAGCGGCTCGGAAACCTTTCTCCATGTGCACAACGAGCGCTTCGAGATGACGGTGCTGCTGGAGGGGGTGCACGAGTTCGATCCTGACGCCGCCGTCACCCTCTACGTGCCCACCCACAAGGTCTATGCCTTCGATCAGCAAGGCGGTGTGGTGCACATTCCGGCGCATCTGGGAGGCCTATAAGATGGCGGAAATCACCCTGCGACATCTCGCTCATTCCTACCTGCCGTCGCCTGCCGGACCGGAGGACTATGCGATTCGTGAGATGGATCACATCTGGCACCAGGGCGGCGCCTACGCCCTGCTGGGGCCGTCCGGCTGCGGGAAGTCGACACTGCTCAACATCATTTCCGGGCTGCTGGAACCGTCCAGCGGTGAAGTGCTTTTCGATGGCGAGCGAGTGAACTCCCTGGCACCCGAGCTGCGCAACATTGCCCAGGTTTTTCAGTTCCCCGTGGTGTACGACACCATGACGGTGTTCGATAACCTGGCCTTTCCGCTGCGCAACACCGGCATGGCCGAGACGAAGATTCGTGAGAAAGTGCTCGAGGTGGCCGAGGTGCTTGAGTTGACGCCTCAACTCAAGCGCAAGGCCAAGAACCTGACGGCCGATGAGAAGCAGAAGGTCTCCATGGGCCGCGGTCTGGTTCGCGAAGACGTCTCGGCGATTCTTTTCGACGAGCCGCTGACCGTGATCGACCCGCAGCTCAAGTGGAAGTTGCGCCGCAAGCTCAAGGAGATCCACCGGCGCTTCAACATCACCATGGTGTATGTCACCCACGACCAGCTGGAAGCCTCGACGTTCGCTGACAAGATCGCGGTCATGTATCAAGGTCAGGTGGTGCAGTTCGGCTCGCCCCGTGAACTGTTCGAGCGCCCGGCCCACACCTTCGTTGGGTATTTCATTGGTAGCCCCGGCATGAACCTGCTCGATATCTCGGTGCGGGACGACCAGGTGCGTTGTGGCAATGTGGTCATTCCGGTCACGCCGAGGATGCGGGATCTCATTGCCCACAGCGTCTCAAGCAATATTCGTCTGGGCATCCGTCCTGATTTCGTCGAGGTCTTCGAGACCCCCGAGGATGACTCGCTGGCGGTCGATGTGGTGAATGCCCAGGATCTGGGCACCTATTCGATCCTGACGCTCTCGCTTGGTGACATCACCCTCAAGGCGCGCATCGACGAGGATCAACCCACGCCCAAGGGCAAGGCCTATATCCGCTTCCCTCAGGCGCGTCTGGGCGTCTATATCGACGAATATCGTGTGGAGACCGACCATGAATAAGGTCTATGACAACAAGGCATGGTTACTGATTCTGCCGATGCTGGCGCTGGTGGCCTTTTCGGCGATCATCCCGTTGATGACCGTCGTCAACTACTCGGTGCAGGACGTCTTCGATGCCAATACCCGCTTCTTTACCGGCACAGAATGGTTCGTACAGATGCTCAACGACCCGACCCTGCAGTCGGCGTTGCTGCGTCAGTTTGCCTTCTCGCTGACGGTACTCTTCATTCAGGTCCCGCTGGGCATCGGTATTGCTCTGCTGATGCCGAAGAAGGGCTGGCAGGCCTCGGCGGTGTTGATCCTGGTGACGCTACCGCTGCTGATCCCCTGGAACGTGGTGGGCAGCATCTGGCAGATCTTCACCCGGGGTGATATCGGCCTGATGGGCTGGGGGCTTCGCGAACTGGGCTACGAGTACAACATCACCCGCAGCACGGTGGATGCCTGGGGCACCATCATCATCATGGATGTCTGGCACTGGACGCCGCTGATCGCGCTGTTGTGCTACAGCGGCCTACGCTCGATTCCCGAAGCCTACTATCAGGCAGCGCGTATCGATCGTGCCTCGCGCTGGGCGGTGTTCCGCTATATCCAGTTGCCCAAGCTGACCAACGTGCTGGTGATCGGCGTACTGCTGCGTTTCATGCACTCTTTCATGATCTATGCCGAGCCCTTCGTATTGACCGGCGGTGGGCCAGGCAGCTCCACCACCTTCCTGAGTCAGTCGCTCACGACCATGGCGATCGGTCAGCAGGATCTTGGTCCTTCCGCCGCCTTCTCGCTGATCTACTTCCTGATCATTCTGCTGGTCAGCTGGGTGTTCTACACGGCGATCATGAACATGCAGAAAGACAAAGAAGGGGGCGCCTGACATGAGCCAGTCCAAACCCACGACGCCTGCTGAAGTCCGCCAGCGGGCAGCTGTCGAAGACAAACGGCGGCGCCATAAGTCTCGCGCCGTGCCGGGGCGCCTGCGGCCCAAGCTCTTGCTGGGGCTGTATCTGCTGTTCGTGCTACTGCCGATCTATTGGCTGATGAACATGTCGTTCCAGTCGAATACCGAGATTCTCGGTGGCTTAACCCTGTGGCCGGATAACTTCACTCTCGAGCACTACACCAAGATATTCACCACCGAGACGTGGTACATGGGGTATGTGAACTCCATCACCTATGTGGTGATGAACATGGTGATCAGCATTCTGGTTGCTCTGCCGGCGGCCTATGCGTTCAGCCGCTATCATTTCATCGGCGACAAGCACCTCTTCTTCTGGCTGCTGACCAACCTGATGGCCCCACCCGCCGTCTTCCTGCTGCCGTACTTCCAGCTCTATTACACCGTGGGCCTGTTCGATACCCATATCGCGGTGGCACTGGCGCACTGTCTGTTCAATATTCCGCTGGCGATCTGGATTCTTGAAGGCTTCATGAGCAGTGTGCCCAAGGAGATCGACGAGACGGCCTTCATCGATGGCTATAGCTTCCCGCGCTTCTTCGTGCGCATCTTCATCCCGATGATCCGCTCCGGTATCGGCGTGACGCTGTTCTTCCTGTTCATGTTCTCGTGGGTCGAGCTGCTGCTGGCCAGCACGTTGACGTCCACCAATGCCCAGCCTATCGCCTCGGTGATGACCAGTACCTCAACGGCCTCCGGCATTGACTGGGGAACGCTGGCAGCCGCAGGGGTATTGACCATCCTGCCCGGCATTCTGGTGGTCTACTTCGTTCGTAATCACATCGCCAAGGGCTTCGCCCTGGGCCGCACCTGAGGAGGGCGCGTCATGGAATGGATGGTCTGGACGCTGCCGACCACACTCTTCTTTTCCTTCATCGGGGTGATGCTCGCCGGGATGACGGTCTGGGAGTTGGTGCAGCCGACGGTTGAGCGGAAAGGCTTTTTGCCGATCTCGACCACACGCGGTGATCGTCTCTTTATCGGGTTGTTGTCTGCTGCCTACCTGCATCTGCTGGTGGTGGGCTTCACGCCCCTGAGTATCTGGTGGGCCCTTGCTGGCTCGGCACTGTGGTTGCTGGTGCTGATTCGTTGGGGGTGATCTGGGTGGAAGGAGCCACTCCTTCAAGTAAGTACTTCAATAAGAAGAGGTCATTATGATACCGACAAGAATGCGACTCTCTGCGCTGGCGGCTGGCGTGATGCTGGCCAGCGGTTCGCTGCACGCCGACAATCACGACACTCAGGCCGTCATCGACCGTTTGCTGGAGGAACACTTCCAACAATCGACCCTGAGCCGGGATGAGCAGATCGCTGAGCTTCAGTGGTTTGCCAAGGCCGCCGAGCCCTTCCGCGGCATGGAGATCAACGTGGTCTCCGAGGGATTGACCACCCACGTCTACGAGCGTGACGTGCTGGCCGAGGCCTTCTCCGAACTGACCGGCATCGAGGTCACCCACAACATCATCGGCGAGGGTGATGTGGTCAACAACATGCAGACCCAGATGCAGTCGGGCCGCAACATCTATGATGGCTACGTCAACGATTCGGATGCCATCGGCACCCATATTCGTTATGGCACCACCGTCAACCTGTCCAAGGCGATGGAGAACGAGTGGTCCGATTACACCCTGCCGACCCTGGACCTGGATGACTTTATTGGCATCCAGTACACCACCGGACCTGATGGGGATATCTACCAGCTGCCCGATCAGCAGTTCGCCAACCTTTACTGGTTCCGCTATGACTGGTTCCAGCGCGAGGACCTGCAGGCGCAATTCCGTGAGAAATACGGCTATGAGCTTGGGGTGCCGACCAACTGGACCGCCTATCAGGACATCGCCGAGTTCTTCACCAACGAGGTGGGCGAGATCGATGGGCAGCAAGTCTATGGCCACATGGACTACGGGCGTCGCGATCCGTCGCTTGGGTGGCGCTTCCATGACTCCTGGCTGTCGATGGCCGGTATGGGTAGCACTGGCGTGCCCTTCGGCAACCCGGTCGATGACTGGGGCATCCGCGTCGATGAACAGAGCCGCCCGGTGGGCGCCAGCGTCAGCCGCGGCGGGGCGACCAACTCGCCGGCCTCGGTGTTTGCGGTTACCAAGATGGTCGACTGGCTGCGTGACTATGCGCCGCCCGAAGCCCAGGGCATGACCTTCGGTGAAGCCGGCCCGGTACCCGCCCAGGGCCAGATCGCTCAGCAGATGTTCTGGTACACCGCCTTCACCGCCGACATGACCAGTCCCGATGTGCCGGTCACCGATGACGAGGGCAATCCCAAGTGGCGGATGGCGCCTTCACCGACCGGCCCCTACTGGCAAGAAGGCATGAAGGTCGGCTATCAGGACGTTGGCTCCTGGACCTTCTTCGACTCCACGCCTGAGGATCGTCGCACCGCGGCCTGGCTGTACGCGCAGTTCACTACCGCCAAGACGGTGTCGCTTGAGAAGCTGATCGCCGGTCTGACGCCGATTCGTCGCTCCGACATCATGTCCGAGGAGATGACCGAGATGGCGCCCAAGCTGGGTGGCCTGGTGGAGTTCTATCGTAGCCCGGACCAGTCCAAGTGGACCCCGTCGAGCACCAACGTGCCGGATTATCCGCGCATGGCACCGCTGTGGTGGCAGAACCTGGCCCCTGCGGTCAGTGGTGATGTGACGCCCAAGGAAGCCCTGGACAACCTGGCGGGCGATCTCGACAACATCATGGCGCGACTGGCGCGTGCCAAGGTGTTCGAGACCTTCGAGCCCAAGCTCAACGAAGAGCGTGATCCTGAGTATTGGCTGAGCAAGCCCGGCGCACCGAAAGCTGAGCTTGATAACGAAATGCCGCAGGGAACCACGGTGCCTTACGACCAGCTGATCCAGTCCTGGCAGCAGTAAGGAGCACTGGCCAAGAGGCCAACATCAACCGGCATGACGCCGCCTCGTCCCGTTCGCGGGGCGAGGGGGTGCCGAGGTGATTGCATGAACAAGGGCTATATCCTGGCCATCGATCAGGGCACCACCGGCTCGACGGTGCTGGTCTTTGACCATGACGGCACTGCCCGGGGAAAGGCGTACCGGGAGTTCCAGCAATATTACCCGAAGCCTGGCTGGGTCGAGCACGATGCCGAGATGATCTGGAACGTGACACACCAGGTCGTTAGTGAAGCGCTCACCCATGCTGACATTCTTCCTGATCAGATCGTGGGTATCGGCATCACCAATCAGCGCGAGACTACCGTGTTGTGGGATCGCGAGACCGGAGAGCCGGTGCATCGCGCGATTGTCTGGCAGGACCGCCGTGCGGCGGGGATCTGCGAGACGCTACGCGAGGAGGGGCTGGAAGCCACCTTCCGCGACAAGACGGGGCTGGTTTGCGACCCCTATTTTTCCGGTACCAAAGTGCGCTGGTTGCTCGACAATGTCAGCGGCCTACGGGAACGCGCCGAGCGCGGTGAACTCGCCTTTGGCACCATCGATAGCTGGCTGGTCTACAAGCTGACTGGCGGCCGGGTGCATGCGACCGATGTCTCCAATGCGTCACGCACCCTGATGTACAACATCCATACCCTTGAGTGGGATGAGGCGTTGCTGGATCTGCTTAAGGTGCCGGCGGTTCTGCTGCCCGAGGTCAAGGCATCATCATCGCTTTTTGGGGAGACCGACCCTGACGCCTTCTTTGGCGCACGTGTGCCTGTCGCCGGCATTGCCGGCGACCAGCAGGCGGCGTTGTTCGGTGAGGCCTGCCACGGCGAGGGGATGGCCAAGAACACCTATGGCACGGGGTCCTTCCTGCTGATGAACACCGGCACTCAGCCGGTGGCAAGCCAACATGGCCTGCTCACCACCATCGCCTGGCGCATCGGCGACGAACCCGTGGAATATGCCCTGGAAGGAGCGATCTTCGTCACCGGTGCGGCCGTGCAATGGCTGCGTGATGAGCTTGGCATTATCGAGGATGCCGCCGACACCGAACGTATGGCACTTTCCTTGTCCGGCAACGACAACGTCTATTTTGTCCCCGCGCTGACCGGCCTGGGCGCGCCCTACTGGGACCCTTACGCGAGAGGTACTCTGCTTGGCGTGACCCGGGGCACCACCAAGGCCCATATCGCACGCGCGGTACTCGAGAGCATCGCCTACCAGGCCCGCGACATCGTCGAGGTCATGGTCGATGAATCCGGCATTCCTTTAAGGGAACTGCGCGCCGACGGCGGGGGAGCCGTGAATACCTTTCTGATGCAGTTTCAGGCCGATGTTCTTGGTGTGCCGGTCAAGGTGCCACGTATTACCGAAACCACGGCCCTCGGTGCCGCCTATCTCGCCGGGCTGGCCACCGGGTTCTGGAAGGATCGTGCCGAAATAGATGCCAAGTGGCAGCTGGCCCAGCGCTATCAGCCGGCCATGCCCGAGGCTGAGCGTGCGGCACTTTATCAGCGCTGGCATCGGGCGGTGGCGCTCTCCAGGGCCTGGGATTCACCTCTCGAGTAACCTCCTGCGCTCATTGGGGGCAAGAGCGACAGACAGCGGGCCCTTCATGACTGCGGTATTCGTGTTCTGTCGCCTGGCATTGCGCCGGACTCTTGGCGGTGTCTCAGGGCGTCGTAGTGGCTTGGTCATTTCAAAAAGGCACGGCATCATGCAATTGCGTAAGCACAATATTGACCGTCATCAGCAAGAGGATTTCGACGTCCTGGTCATCGGGGGCGGTATCAATGGTGCGGCGTCGGCGGCCGCGTTGGCCGGCAAGGGCGTCAAGGTGGCATTGATTGACCGTGGCGACTTCGCCAGCAGTACTAGCATGCACTCCTCGAACCTGGTGTGGGGCGGCATCAAGTACATGGAAAGTCATGATTTCCCGTTGGTCAGAAAGCTATGCAAGAGTCGCAATCATCTCATCAAGCACTTTCCGTCGACGGTGCAGGAGATTCGCTTCCTGACGACCATTGCCAGCGGATTTCGCTACCACCCTCGCTACCTCTGGGCCGGCAGCTGGCTCTACTGGTTTATCGGTAACGGTTTTACCAGGATCCCGCATTACCTCTCGTCGGCAGACATCAAGGGGCGTGAACCGATCATCGATATTGCCGGCAGTGTCGGGGGCTTCGAGTATTCCGATGCCTATCTGCATGACAATGACGCGCGCTTTGTCTTCAACTTCGTGCGCAGTGCCATGGATCGCGGTTGCGCGGCAGCCAACTACGTCGAATCGCTGGGGGCCAAGCGGGAAGGGCAGCGCTGGATTACCCAGGCCCGCGACGTGATGACCGGTACCACCTACGAGATTCGCGCCAAGGTGGTGGTCAATGCCGCCGGACCTTACGTGGATCAGCACAATGCCCTTAGCGGTGAGCGCACCGAGCACCAGCACGTCTATTCCAAAGGGATCCACCTGATCGTGCCGCAGCTCACCGAGCACCAGCGGGTATTGGCCTTTTTCGCCGATGATGGTCGGCTATTCTTCGTCATTCCCATGGGGCGACGCACCTGCATCGGTACCACGGATACCCGCGTCGACAGTCCGGAAGTCCAGGTCACCGATGACGATATCCGCTTCGTGCTCGACAACATCAACAAGCGGCTCACGCTTGAAACGCCGCTCACCCGTGATGACATTATTTCGACCCGTTGTGGTGTGCGTCCGTTGGCCGTCAAGGCGAGCTCGGGAGGCGATCGGGACTTCCAGCAACTGTCGCGCAAGCACGTCATTGATACCGATACGGCCACTCACCACCTGAGTATCTTTGGCGGCAAACTCACCGATTGTCTCAACGTTGGCGATGAGATCGTGGCGGCGGTCAAGGAACTTGGCGTCGAGGTGCCCTATGGAGATTACGTCTGGTATGGCGAGCCGCACCGCGCGGTCCGCGAGGAGTTCTTCCATCAGGCGCGCCTGTTGGGGCTGGACGACCTGGCGCCTCATCACCATGAAGCCCTGAGCACCCGGCTGTGGCGGCGTTATGGCGCTCAGGCGCTGGACATGCTCGAGGAGATCCGCGAGGACCCGCGTCAGGCTGATGTGCTGATCGAGGGCACCGAATACCTGCGTTGCGAGATTCGTCAGGCCCAGCGCCGCGAGATGATCACCCGTCTCGAAGATTTCCTGCGCCGGCGTTCCAAGATTTCGTTGGTGGTGAAGGCCGAAGAGATCCGCAACGCGCCCGGTCTCCGGGAGGCCTGCGAGATCCTGTTCGGCGACCAGGCTGACGCCAAGTTGGCAGAATATCTCGACAGCGCCCAGGCCCAGAGTGTGGAGGAGATGCTGAGTGCTGATGCTCAGGTGGCTGATTCTCAGGTGAATAATCCCGCGCACTCAGAAACACTCAAGTGGCGATAACGCTCATCCGCAAGCCGCCAGGCGTGAAGTAGATCGCTGTTTTTGAGGGCAGGGCGACGGGGACTCAATCGTCATACGGACATCCCATGCCGGCCGCGGGCGAAAGCCTTCGTCAGTGGCTTACTGAACGAAATAGCGATAGGCGATCGACTCGTCCTTGCGGGGGCCCTGGATACGCCAGTCGAGCGTAAAACCCTCAGGGGTCATTGCAAGGTTTGCCGTGTAGCGATCCTCGCCGCACAGGTGTGCCTCGGCGGCAACCAGGCCATTGCCATCGGAAGACGCGATCAGATCGAACAGCCAGACGGCGGCTGCCTGGCCACGCCGTTCATGGAAGAGACGCACGCGTTCTTCTTGCACCTCCCAGCGATAGACATTGCGAAACGCGATCGGTTTCGGCTGTCCTGACAGCGCAAAGTATCCCTGCTCATGAAAGCGCAGCACATTCCCGTCTTCGCTGACCGAGACGGTGCCATGCCCCTCGCCGGACCAGGCACACTGCGAGGCGTCACCCGAGCGCGACGAAAATTCAAGTCGACGGATGGTTGGTAGCAGGGCGCGCACGCGTATAATGCTCGTCAACTTTCTCTCCTCATGAGGTTAACCAATGGGCTATCTGGTGGGCGTCACGGCCCTGTGGGCGTTCTCTTTCTCACTGATTGGCGCGTACCTGTCCGGTCAGGTCGACAGCTATTTCGCGGTGCTGGTGCGTATCGTGCTCGCCGCACTGGTGTTTTTGCCATTTCTCAAGCCGCGGCTGCTGGCGAATCGTCACAAGCTGGCGTTGATGGCGATCGGTGCCGTGCAACTGGGGCTGATGTATATCTTTTTCTATCAGTCATTTCTGCTGTTGTCGGTGCCTGAGGTGCTGCTGTTCACTATCTTCACGCCACTCTATGTCACGCTGATCGATGATGCGTTGGCCCGGCGGTTCACGCCATTCTACCTGCTCACGGCAGCGCTTGCCGTGGCCGGCGCCGCGGTGATTCGCTACAAGGGCGTGGACAGCGGTTTCTGGTTGGGTTTCCTGGTGGTGCAAGGCGCTAACCTGTGCTTTGCACTGGGGCAGGTCGCCTATCGTCATCTGGCTGTTCGTCTTGACGAGAAAGTGCCGCAATACAGCATCTTTGGTTGGTTCTACCTCGGCGCGCTGGCGCTGGTGGTGGTCGCCTTCGCGCTGTTCGGCAACCCGGCGAAACTCCCCACCACCGGCCTGCAGTGGGGGGTGCTGGCGTGGCTGGGCCTGATCGCCTCCGGCCTCGGCTACTTTCTGTGGAACAAGGGGGCGACCCGGGTCGATGCCGGCGCGCTTGCCATCATGAACAACGCCCTGGTGCCGGCGGGTCTCCTGGTCAATCTGGTGCTCTGGAACCGGGAGGCCGACCTGTCGCGCCTGGCGCTGGGCGGGGCCATCATCGTGGCGTCACTTGCCATCAATGAATGGTGGGTCCGTCGTCGCCGCCTGCCCGTCTCGCCGCTGGCCTGATATCTGATGAGTGGCGGTTTGCCGCTCCCGACGGGAGTCCGCATAATGGCGGCTTGTTGAGGCGGGAGCGTGCATGACAACCTTCAAGAACATTGGCCTGATCGGCCGCATGGGTAGTGCCAAGGTGGTGGAAACCCTGAAGCGACTGATCCGCTTTCTTGATGATGGCGGCTATCACGTCATTCTCGAGGACCGCACCGCCACCGTGATGCTGGATCATGGCCAGCAGGAAGCCAGTCGCCGGATGCTGGGTGAGATCTGTGACCTGGTGATCGTGATCGGCGGTGATGGCAGTCTGTTGGGGGCGGCCCGAGCGCTGTGTCGAAGCGGGACCCCGGTGCTTGGCGTCAACCGTGGTCGACTGGGCTTTCTGACGGATATATCGCCCAGTGAACTCGAGGACAAGGTCGGCGAGGTGCTGGCCGGGCGCTACACGATTGAGGAGCGCTTTCTTCTTGATGCCGAGGTCTACCGCCATGATGCACTGGTCGGCAGCGCAGAAGCCCTCAATGATGTGGTGATGCACCCGGGCAAGGCGGTGCGCATGATCGAGTTCGAGCTCTTTATCGATGACCAGTTCGTCTATAGCCAGCGCAGCGATGGTCTGATCATTGCGACCCCCACCGGCTCCACCGCTTATTCGCTTTCCGGCGGGGGGCCCATCGTTCACCCAAGCATTGATGCCATTACCCTGGTACCGATGTTTCCCCATACGCTGTCGAGCCGGCCCATCGTCATCGATGCCAGGTCCGAGATCCGTATTCATATCGGTGAGACCAACGAAGCCTATCCCCACGTCAGCTGTGACGGCCAGACACGGGTGGTGTCCAAGCCTGACGATGTCCTCTACGTTCGCCAGAAACCAGAGCGTCTGAAACTGGTCCATCCATTGGGTCACAACTTCTACGAGGTTTGTCGCAGCAAGCTCGGCTGGAGCAGCCGGTTGGGGGATTGACATGGCCATGACGGACAACATTGAAGGCTATGACCTGATCGGTGACGTGCACGGCTGTGGCGCCACCCTGGCAGCATTGCTCGAAAAGCTCGGCTATCATCGTCGGCGGGGTGTCTATCGTCATCCGCGACGGCGTGTGATCTTTCTGGGGGATCTTATCGATCGAGGTCCCAGAATTCGCCTGGCCGTGACCATTGCGCGTCGCATGGTCGAGGCTGGCGAAGCGCATATCGTCATGGGCAACCACGAGTACAATGCCCTGGCGTATTGCCGGCGCGATCCCGACGGTGGCTTCCTCAGGCCCCATACGCCGCGTCGCAATCGCATCATCAAAGAAACCCTCGAGCAGTACAGCGGTCACCTGAACGAGTGGGATGATACGCTGGCCTGGTTCATGCAACTCCCATTGTTCCTCGAGCTTGATGGTCTGCGGGTGGTTCACGCCTGCTGGGATCAGGCGCTGATCGACGCCTTCCGCCGTGATCATCCTGACGGACGAATTGATGAGGCCTTCCTGCGTGAGTCGGCGATTCCCGGGACCGAAGCATTTGCGATCCTGGATCGGCTCACGCGCGGCAGCCATCTCACCTTGCCCAATAACCTGGAGGTGCATTCCGGAGACGGCTTCAGACGCCGCAGTTTCCGAACTCACTTCTGGGCCAAGCACCCTGCCACCTATGGCGATGTGGTCTTCCAGCCAGACAACCTGCCGGATGACCTGGAGCTGCGCGTGCTGTCCGACAACGAGCGCGCCCGACTTAGCTATTACGGGCCTGACGAGCCCCCCCTGTTCATTGGCCACTACTGGTGCGAGGGCATCCCGGCGCTACCAGCGCCGAACGTGGCCTGTCTCGATTACAGCGCGGTAAAATTCGGTCGTCTGGTGGCCTATCGCTGGAGTGGTGAGGCTAGGTTGGATGCCGATCATTTCGTTTGGCTCAAGGTGCCTCGCGACGAGCAGGCGATGCCCAGGCCTTGGGAAATCGACTTTGATTGAGCAAGTTGGGCAGGATGAACGTTTGGTTACGCTATGATGACAAAGTTTTACATTATTTTAGCCGTTATGCATGAACTTCCTAGCTCGTGGCGCATCTCAAGTGTGTTCCCTTGAATGATCCCTTGCTCTTATCCGGCGGCCCCCTCCGCCGGATTTTTCTTTGTGGAATTCGTTACACTGGGCCTGCTGGCCGTGTTACGGCCAACACCCCATTCCCCATCGGCATGAAAAGGAACCCCGCATGTTGAAGGTGCTCATGCTGCCCCGAGACACCGATACCCGCGATCTGCGTCAGGCCCTGTGGGCGCATCGAATTGGTCATCGCTTCACTGAAGACGAAGATGGTTACACCCTGTGGTTGGCTGATCCCGCTCAGTTCGACGAGCTCACCCATCTCTTGGAAAGATGGAAGCGTGGCGATTCGTTGATGCCCAATGGCCACGCCGCCCGCGCCAAGCTCAACGATTCATCGTTGCTGCGCCCCTTCGCCCTGGCGCCGGTGACGGCGAGCCTGCTGGCGGCCTGCATGGTGGTGTTCGCACTGATGTGGCTGCTTGGCGATATCGTGGTGGCCATGCTTGCCATCGTGCCGGTGGCGGTGTCCGGCGGTAGCCTGACCCTCGGTACACTAGCCGATACCTTCGGATCCGGACAGGTGTGGCGCGTCTTTTCGCCGGCCCTTTTGCACTTCGGCTGGATGCACCTGGTATTTAACCTGCTCTGGATCTGGTATTTCGGTCGCCAGATCGAGGAACTTCGGGGTGGCAAGTTGATACTGGCACTGAGCCTTGTCAGCGCCATCGCCGGTAACCTGGCGCAGTATTCGACTGGAACGGTGCTGTTTGGCGGTATGTCGGGGGTGGTCTATGCGCTGCTCGGCTATGTATGGCTGATGTCACGACAAGCGCCTCGCAGTGGCTTCTTCGTGCCCCAGATGCTGGTGGTGTTCATGCTCGGTTGGATGGTGTTTACCATGACCGATATGGCCGGCTTGGTCGGTTTCGGCAACGTGGCCAACGAGGCTCATGTGGGCGGCTTGATCGTGGGCCTCGTTTGGGGCTGGTATGATGCGCGCCGTGCCCGCAGGGCCTGATGGGACGCTGGTGATACCCTGGGTCACAGGCGATGACACTCCCATGTCACTAAAGGAAGATTGAAATGAGCGAAATGACCTTCGACAAGATGGTGCAACAGATGACGCCGGCCATCTACGATAGCCTCAAGCAGGCGGTGTCACTGCGGAAATGGCCCGATGGACGGGTATTGAGCGCCGAGCAGGTCGAGCTATGTCTCGAGGCGGTGATCAAGTACGAGGCCGAGCATGGCGTATCCCCCGACCAGCGGGTCGGCTATCTGGATCGCACCAGCTGTGGGAGTGTCGATGGTGACAGCGACGCCGAGGAAAGCCTCACGTGGGTGAACTGATCGATACCGCCGCTCGCGGCCATCTGCGCAAGATGGTCATCACGCCCGGCAGAGCGGGAGAGGCGGCGGACTATGCAATGTGCCTGGATGATTCGCGCCTGCCGCTTGGTGCGCGACTGGGCCAGCCGTTGCGGCTTACCTGGACCGGTGCCATTGCATGCACCCACTGTGGCCGTGCCACCAAGAAGAGTTTCGCCCAGGGCCACTGCTATCCTTGCTTCAAGCGCCTGGCGAGCTGCGATACCTGCATCATGAAGCCAGAGACCTGCCACTTCTTCGCGGGCACCTGTCGCGAGCCGGAGTGGGCCGAGCGTCATTGTTTCCAGCCCCACGTGATCTATCTCGCCAATTCATCGGGACTCAAGGTCGGTATCACCCGGGGCACTCAAGTGCCGACCCGCTGGCTCGATCAGGGGGCCATCCAGGCCTTGCCGATTCTCGAGGTTGATACCCGCCAGCAGTCCGGCTTCGTCGAGATGTTGTTCAAGGAAGAGGTCAGTGATCGCACCAACTGGCGCGCCATGCTCAAGGGCGAGGTCGACCCCATGGACCTTGTCGCTGAACGCGACCGCCTCTTGGCCAAGCTGCAGGGCGGGCTTGCTAACCTGCGCGAGCGTTTCGGTGTTGATGCCATCCGCGAACTGGATGCTGCGCCGGTACATCTTGATTACCCGGTACTCGAGTTTCCGCGCAAGATTGTCTCGCACAATTTCGATAAGAAGTCCGAGGTTTCAGGTACGTTGATGGGCATCAAGGGGCAGTACCTGATTCTCGACAGTGGCGTCATCAACTTGCGCAAGTTTACCGGCTACGAGGTCGAGTTCGGCTGAATGGGCCTGGTCTCCACCCCTGATCGCGCCCCATCCCCTATCCGGCGGCCGTGATCCTGCGCTTGCCACAACGGTCGACTGCCTCGAAGACGCGTGATCGTTCGCCTCGAGACTGGCTGGCCCGACCGACACCTCCCCACCATGTCAGTCGATCCAGCCCCGTTCGCGGTAGTAGCGCTGTGCCCCCTCATGCAGCGGCGCACTCAGCCCCTCCTGGATCATGGTCTGGGGCGTGAGTTCGGCAAAGGCCGGGTGATGCGCCTTGAAGCGGGGCAGGTGCTCGAAGACTGCCTTGACCGTGTCGTAGATCAGCTCGGGAGCGGTGTCGCTGGAGGCGACCAGGGTGGCGCGGACCCCGAAGGTCTCGATGGCCGGTTGGCCGGGGCCGTAGAGACCGGCGGGGATGGTGGCGCGCGAATAGTAGGGATGAGCGGCCAGCAAGGCGGCGATGGCGTCACCCTCGACGGCGATGAGGCGGGCATCGCAGAGGCGAACCGCCTTGTCGACGCTGCGGTTGGGGTGGCCCACGGTGTAGACTATGGCCTCGATGTTGCCGTGGCAGAGCTCGAAGGCCTGCTGATCGGCGGGCAGGCCGCTGGCCTGGGCGAAGTCGTCCCGTGTCCAGCCGACGGCCTTCATCACCACCTCCATGGTGCCGCGTTGCCCCGAGCCTGGGTTGCCAAGGTTGATGACATGCCCGGGCAGGTCATCGAAGTGCTCGATGCTGGCCCTGCGTCGCACCACCAGGGTGAAGGGCTCGCTGTGCAGCGAGAACAGCGCCCGCAGGTCGGGGTCGGGGCCCGCCGCGGCAAATTCCTCCAGCCCATTGATGGCGCGATACTGGGTATCGGACTGCGCCAGGGCCATCGGCAGGCGACCCGCGCGCACGGCCTCCAGGTTGGCCACCGAACCGCCGGTGCCCACGGCCAGGCAGGGCAGGGTCACGACGCGGCACAGCGCGCGACCGGTGAGGTAGTAAACTCCGCTGGGGCTCGCCGTGCCGATGGTCAGCGTCGGCGCGTCGGTCTGAGCCGAGGCCGGCGTGATGGCGAGAGCCAGTATGGCGCCAGTGAGCCAGGGCCCCAGCAGCACGGCGCCGAGGCGCCTGACGTGTCGAATCGGCTGGGTGACGGCGCTCAGCAGGGATGTCGTCAGGGGGAGCGAGGGAGCAAGCGGCATGGGGGCGACCTGTAACGGACAAGGGGTGGGCCCGGCAGGAGCCCATGCTTGAGTATAGCCAGCCGCACGCCGCTCACAATATGAGTCGACTCCTCCGGTCGGCGCAGATGGGGATCAGGTGGCGTGGGGCCGCCGTTGATGCTAGGTCCGCGCCGGTGGGTCTCATCCGTAGTGGGCGAGCGCCGCTGCCAATTCCTGTGCGTGAAAGCGTCTGGCTGCTTCACCCTCTGGCCCACTGACTGCTGCGCTTTCCGTCTGCGTTGACGCCTCCCTTTTCCCATCATTCGTAGCGTCGCTGTCGAAGCGACCCAACCGGGTTGCCGTGTCGAAAAAACCCGGCGCCGGCAGGGCGTGGCGTTCCCTGGATTGGCTGACCACCAACGCCGCCAGGAAAGGCCGCCCGGCTTCAGCATCCTCAAGCATGCTGTCTTCAAGGAGGCGAGCCAGCGCTTGAATCATGCGCGGCGGGACGAGCCCCAGGGCATCACAGACCTGGCGGTAGGTGACAGTCTCTCCCTGGCGAGCGATGCGGGTCAGGTAGTCCCGCAGCAGGAGCTTGGCGGATGCATCATCGGTCATCTGGGGCGATCCTTGATCGAGTCGTGCCTAGCTGGCAGCGCTTAGGGACAATGGTTGTTTGAGCCGCTCATCCTAGCAGTCGACGCCTCAGCCACCGAGTCGGCGATTAGCCTCCATGCGCTCGAGAAATACCTCGAGGATACGCGTATAGAGCGCCCGTCCCAGGAAGGCATCTTCCACGCCGGTGTCGATGTTGGGATTATCGTTGATCTCGATCACCACCACCCGATCACCGATCTGTTTCAGGTCGACGCCATAGAGACCATTGCCGATCAGGCGAGTCGCCTTGAGTGCTGTCTTGATGACGGTAGCGGGGACGTCCTCGGGCGCGTGCGTGCTGAACCCGCCGCTTCTGGTCTTGCCCTTGGAGTGATCATAAATCTGCCAGTGCCCGCGAGCCATATAGTAGCGACTGGCGAACAGCGGCTGGCCGTTGAGCACGCCGACCCGCCAATCGAAGTCAGTGGGCAGCCATTCCTGAAGCAGCAACAGGGCCGATGAGCTGAATAATCGCTCAGCCTCGGTCAATAGCGCCTCGGCGGAGGCAATCTTGACGATGCCCCGCGAGAAGGAGCCATCGGGGACCTTGAGCACCATGGGAAAATTGAGTCCCGCCGCTTTTTCGGCCAACCGGGGCAGGTCATGTCTATTCAGCAGCATGCCTTCCGGGGCCGCTATGCCGCGCGTGCGCAACAGAGTGTGCAGATACACCTTGTTGGTGCAGCGCAGGATGGATCTGGGGTCGTCAATGACTACCAGCCCCTCATGCTCGGCGCGACGGGCCATGCGATAGGTGTGATGATCGAGGCTCGTGGTTTCGCGGATGAAAAGCCCATCGAACTCAGCCAGGCGACCCACATCTCGCTTGGTGATCAACGATACATCGATGCCCAGCTTGCGACCGGCGCGGATGAATTCCTTGAGGGCACCGCGGTTGCTTGGGGGCAGGTCTTCCAGTGGATCGACCAGCATGGCCAGATCGAAGCGATAACGCCTGCGTGCCTTGGGGCTGCGCCAGACCTTGCGCGAATGCCGGTTCAAGGCACTCGCGAACAGATCCTGTTCGTCTTGTGTGAGCGCGGTAAGTCGCAGGGGCTTGAGGCTTGATAGCCGCCACATGTCCTGGCGCCGCGTGAAGCGAGCCTCGAGCAGCGGGCAGGGCAAGCGTTCGAAGAGTCTGCGGGCCAGCTTGGACAGTGCCGGCTCGAGACACTCGCCGAACATCACCCGCAGAGTGACGCTATTGCCGGTCAACGAGCCACGTCGAGCAAGATCATTGAGCAAGGTGTTCAGGTCGTCGAGCTGCAGATCCACCAGTGCCTTGCGCGACAGTTGATTGAGCGTCTCGACACTAGGCAGCACGCGCTGGCCGCGCGCCTGGGCGAGCAATGAGACATAGTAGCCACTCTCCAGGTATTCGAGATCGCCGGACAGGTTGATGACATGGGTAGCCGCATCCTGTTCCTTTTCTTTCTCCAGATTCTGGGCCGGCCGCGTCTCGGCCAGGTAATCGTCGGCGGTAATCAGGTCTTCGGTTGGAAAGTAGGGGCGCCAGTCAGTGAGGCGGTCGACGACGATTTGCAGGGGCATGGACAGGCTCTCCTTGAGCGCGGCCTGGGGCAGTGATCGACGGTCAGCATGCACGTGCAGGAGGATCAAGACAATATGCGGATATGGTGAAATAAATTCATGATCCCAGGCGGTGACATGGGGTTACATGCATCGCAAAATCCTTCTCACATACCTAAGGTGCATCACGTCATGACCGCCCTGTTGCGCCCGGCTCGGCCGGGTGATCTTGCAGCGCTATGCCAGCTCGAACAATGCTGTTTCGCCACCGATCACTTCAATCGCCGTCAGCTGGCACATCTGCTGAAACGCGCTCATGCCGTCACCTGGGTGGCCGAGAATGAAGCCAAGTGTCTGGTCGGCTATGCCACCCTGCTGCTGCGTCGCAATAGTCGCGCGGCCAGGCTCTATTCCTTCTGCGTACATCCGGATATGCAGGGTCTGGGAATCGGGCGGCGGCTGCTTGATACCCTCGAGGGTGAGGCGCGCGAACGGGACTGTGAGTGGCTGATCCTTGAAGTGCGTGCCGATAACCGGCGCGCCAGGGCTCTTTACCGGCGCATGGGCTTTGGGTTGCGGCGTTGGCTCGACGATTACTATGCGGATGGCTGCGCCGCCTGGCAGATGGAGAAGGCGCTTATCGCCTCCGACACGGCGCAAGTGGCCAGCGGTTGACGCCAAAGGGCGGTCGAGACGGGTGAAATGCCCGTCACTGTGCTCTAGAATCGCACTCCTTTACCTTCTTCGTCAGGACTGTCTCATGCCCTCCTTCGATATCGTCTCAGAATTCGACAAGCACGAAGCCATGAATGCCGTGGATCAGGCCAATCGTGAAGTAACGACACGTTTTGATTTTCGGGGTGTCGATGCCAGCTTCACCCTCAATGACGATACTGTCTCGCTCGAGGCCGATGCCGATTTCCAGCTCAAGCAGATGATTGATGTCCTGCGGACGAAACTGATCGCTCGTGGTATCGATGCTCGCTGTATGGAAGAACAGGCCCCGGAGCTCAGTGGCGTCAAGGCTCGTCAGGATGTCAAACTGAAACAAGGGCTTGAGCAGGCGGACTGCAAGGCGATCGTCAAGCAGATCAAGGATGCCAAGCTCAAGGTTCAGACGCAGATTCAGGGCGACAAGGTACGTGTGACCGGCAAGAAGCGTGACGACTTGCAACAGGCCATTGCTCTGCTCAAGAGTGAACAGGGGCCGGACTTGGCGCTGCAGTACGATAACTTCCGCGATTGATCGGGCCATTTCGTCATGACGGTCGTATCTGGGCGATTAGGGGGAGTGCAGGATGCCGACCTATGCAGGCACGTCATTGAGTGATACTGGATACGATATAGTGCAAAGCGATTTCCGTTCATGGCCTCAATCAGGTTCAATCACTTGATGGATGCTAAGCTTAAGCAAGATGCTGTCGTCATCAGGAGAGCGGATATGCTTCGAACCACCGCGACCCGCACCGCCTACCGCCTGCTGGCGCTGGTGAGCTTTGCGCTCGGGGTGATCGGCGCCTTTCTGCCGCTGATGCCGACCACCTGCTTCATGCTGGTCGCGGTGTGGGCGGCCTCCAAGAGTTCACCACGTTTCGCCGCCTGGATTCGGCAACATCCGCGCTTTGGTCCGCCTCTGGCAGCCTGGGAGCGGGAGCGGGCGATTCCCCGTCATGCCAAGCGCCTGGCTGTGTTGATGCTGGGTCTGTCTATGGGGATGTTGGTATTTAGTCCGGTTTCACCGATCGTCAAGCTGGCCGTTATCGTGTTGCTTCTGGGCATCGCGGCCTGGATCGTCACGCGCCCCGAGCCACGTGCTTTCCCGATATTTACCTTTACCTCCCAGGCTCTATCGCCCCGAGCCATGAACTCGTTTCAGCGCCGACTTTGAGATGGCTGCCACTGGCGCCGTACAATGATCGGCGATTTCAGAACAGGAGCCTTCCTTGATGTCTGCAATGCAGCCGACCTACCTGCATGATTATCAACCACCCGCCTATCGCGTTACGCATACCGAGCTGAAGTTCGACCTGTCGTCGTCGGCGACCCGTGTCAGCGCTCGTCTGCATGTGGAACGTCACCCAGCTCATCAGGATGCCGTTGAGCAGCCGCTGGTTCTCAATGGCGAACAGCTTGACCTGAAGCGTATTGCGATCGACGGTCAGGACCTCGACGCTGATGAGTACTCGCAAGACGATGGCTTCCTCACCGTTCATCGTGTGCCGGCGCGTTTCCTCCTCGACACCGAGGTTGAGATCAATCCGGCGGGTAATACCGCACTGGCAGGCCTCTACCAGTCCAATGGCATGTTCTGCACTCAGTGCGAGGCGGAAGGCTTTCGCCGGATCACCTTCTACCCGGACCGCCCGGATGTAATGGCGACGTTCTCGACCACAGTGATTGGCGATCAGGAGTCGTCTCCGGTACTGCTGTCCAACGGTAACCCGGTGGAATCCGGCGAACTGCCTGGTGGACGTCACTTCGTGACCTGGGAAGATCCGCATCCCAAGCCCTGCTACCTGTTTGCCCTGGTGGCCGGTGACCTGAAGAAGGTCGAGGATCACTTCACCACCCAGAGCGGCCGTGATGTCACCCTGCAGGTATGGGTCGAAGAAGAGAACCTTTCCAAGACCGATCACGCCATGGCGTCGTTGAAGCGCGCCATGAAGTGGGACGAAGAGACCTATGGGCGTGAGTACGACCTTGATCTGTTCATGATCGTGGCCGTCAATGACTTCAACATGGGCGCCATGGAGAACAAAGGGCTCAACATCTTCAACTCGGCAGCGGTGCTGACCCATCCGCATACCGCCACCGATGCGGCGTTCCAGCGCGTCGAGAGCATCGTTGCGCACGAGTACTTCCATAACTGGTCGGGTAACCGTGTGACCTGCCGCGACTGGTTCCAGCTGTCGCTCAAGGAAGGCTTCACGGTCTTTCGTGACCAGAGCTTCTCGGCGGATACCAACTCGGCGCCGGTCAAGCGCATCGAGGATGTCTCGATGTTCCGTACCGCTCAGTTTGCCGAGGATGCCGGGCCGACCGCTCATCCGATTCGTCCGGATCACTACATCGAGATCGGCAACTTCTACACCCTGACCATCTATGAGAAGGGCGCAGAAGTGGTACGCATGTTGCGGAACCTGCTGGGCTGGGAGCTATTCCGCCGTGGCTCGGATCTGTATTTCGAGCGCCTCGACGGCCAGGCCGCCACCATCGAGGACTTCGTTGGCTGCATGAGCGACGTATCGGGTCTCGACCTGACACAGTTCATGCACTGGTATTCCCAGGCCGGGACACCGGAGATCGATGCCCATGGCGAGTACGACTACGCCAATTCCGAGTACCACCTGACCCTGCGCCAGCGCACTGCGCCGACCCCAGGCCAGCCGGACAAGGTAGCGCTGCATATTCCGATTCGCATGGGGTTGGTCGGCACCAAGTCCGGCCAGGATCTCAAGATGACCCTCGACGGCGAGTCGGTGGGAACCGACACCGTGATCCATCTGCGCGAGTTCGAGCAGCATTTCGTCTTTACCGACCTGGCCGAGGCGCCAGTGCCATCGCTGCTGCGGGGTTTCTCGGCGCCGGTCAAGCTCCGCTATCCTTACAGCCGCGAAGAGCTGGCCTTCCTGTTGCAGCATGATTCCGACGGATTCAACCGTTGGGATGCCGGCCAGCGGTTAGCGATGTTGGCACTCGACGACCTGATCGCCGCGCATCGCAACGGTGTCGAGAAGGTCATGGATGTCCGCGTCACCGACGCCTTCCGCACGCTGCTGACCGGCGAGACCGATGATAAAGCCGTACTCGCCGAGATGCTGACGCTGCCCTCGGAAGCCTATATCGCCGAGCAGCAGCCGATGGTCGATGTCGATGCCATTCATTCGGCCCGCACCTTCGTCAAGCAGTCGCTGGCGGTAGCACTGCGTGACGAGTTCATGTCGGTGTATCGTGCCAACCAGCTTGATGCGCCCTATGCGCCGGAGCCCGAGCAGATTGCCGCGCGCAGCCTCAAGAACGTGGCGCTGTCCTACCTTGTGGCGATTGAGGACGAGGAAGCCTTGGCGCTTGCTCAGGCGCAGTTCGACGCTGATCACAATATGACCGATGTGCGTACGGCGCTGACACTGTTGACGCATAGCACGCGCAGCGACCTGGCCGACCCGGCATTGCGAGCCTTCGGCGAGAAGTGGGCCCGCGATCCGTTGGTGATGGATCAGTGGTTCAGCCTGCAGGTCACAAGGCCTCAGGCGGACGCCCTGGAGCGCGTCAAGTTCCTCATGGAACATCCGAAATTCTCGCTGAAGAACCCCAACAAGGTTCGCGCGCTGATCGGCGCCTTCACCGGCAATCGGGTCAACTTCCACCGCCTTGATGGTGAAGGTTACAAGTTGCTGGCCGACGTGGTGATCGAACTCAATCGCCTCAATCCAGAAATTGCTGCGCGCATGGTCACGCCACTGACCCGTTGGCAGCGTTTCGATGAGGCGCGTCAGGCATTGATGAAAGCCGAGCTTGAGCGCATCCGCGCAGAGGATCTCTCGCCCAACGTCTATGAAGTGGTGGAAAAGGCGCTGGCTAATTGAGGCATCGAGCGCCGATTCTTTAGCCGTCGTCGGCGTGCCTTGGCGTCTAGCGTGCGTATCAAGGTCCGCCGGATAGCGAGTACCGGCGCTATTCAAGAGGCAAAAAGGGCCGCCCTCACAGGGCGGCCCTTTCTTGGTGCGCCAGGCATGGCGCGCAGCGCCGGACAGGTGCTGTTCCCGAGGGTGGTGCCTCGGGATGACTCGGGGGTGAGAGTCCCCTACGGACCCTGATAGCGGGAACCGTTAGCTGAACAGCAAGGGTGTCCGTCGCGAGGCGGAATCTGGAGGAAGCTGTAGGCAAACTCCTGGCCCGACGAACAGGAACCGCATACGAGGCTGTCGCACCTG
>NZ_WWNB01000049.1 GCF_012062845.1 Halomonas salinarum | reverse complement strand
GTGCCTCGCACCAAGTGCCCCGAGCATGGCGTCAAGCGCATCGAAGTGCCCTGGGCACGGCCCGGCAGCGACTTCACCCTGTTGTTCGAGCAGGCCGCCATGTCACTGGTCAAGGAGATGCCGGTGCTGGCCGTCTCCCGGCAACTGGAGATCTCCGACAAGCGCTTGTGGCGCATCGTGCACCACTACGTCGGCCGCATGCTGGGTGAGCTGGACTTGTCCCGCGTAGCCACCGTCGGCGTGGATGAGACCGCGTCTCGGCGTGGTCAGCGCTATGTCACGGTGTTTCTCGATATGCAGCGCAAGCAGGAGCCGGTGCTCTTCGCCGTGTCCGGGCATGGTAAGGCCGCCATCAAGGCCTTCAGCGCCTTCCTGGCGGAACATGGCGGCGACCCGGATAACGTGGTCGAGGTAGTCTGCGACATGTCTCAGGCCTTCCTGAGCGGCGTTGCCGAGCACCTACCCAACGCCGAAGTGACGGTCGACTGGTTCCACATCGTGCAGACCTTCACCAAAGCGCTGGACGAGGTTCGCAAGAAGGAACGCCGTGAGAGGGAGCATCCCAAAGCCCTCCGGTGGGCGGTCTTGAAGAACCTGGATAACGGCAACCAGACGGCCAAGCAACTGGCCGCCCTGCACGAGCTGGTGGCCGATCGAGGCGCCACCGCTGATGCCTGGGTGATCAAGGAAAAGCTGCGCTGGATCCAGAAGGCGGCGACGCCGCGTGCCGCCCGATGGCGCATCACAAATTACCTCAAGGTGATGCGGGAGGCGGTCACCGATCAGCCACTGCTCAAGCCCATGGCGAAGGCCCTGACGACGCTTGAACGGCATGCCGAGCAGGTAGTGAGGCGCTGGATATCGGGACTGACCAACGCGCGC
>NZ_WWNB01000048.1 GCF_012062845.1 Halomonas salinarum | reverse complement strand
CTAGTCGGGCTTGTTGCTGCCGACAGTGGCATTGCCAAGCCCGGTACTGGTGCTTTCGTCGCCAGTCCGACCAATGAAGCACATGGGACAAGGCTTGCTGCCCTTGCCATAGCCATCTCCCTATTAGTCGCCTGAGCTCGGAGAGTGTCCACTGGATCCTGCCGGCAACGGCTTTTTTTGCTGCTGGCTCGCTTGCCGAATCGCCATCAACAGGGCGTGGGCCAGCAGCGACAAGGTGATGTGGCGATGCCAACTGGCCCAGCACCTCACCTCGTACTCATCCAGGCCGCATTCCCCCTTCGCCGTCTGAAAACCCTGCTCGATTTTCCAGCGCTGACCCGCGACCCGAACCAGTGTCTCAATCGATACCCATTCCTTGGGCGCATGGACCACATAATAGGCCTGCTCATCCGGTTTCGAGAGGCTGCGCCGGATCAGGAGATAATGTCCCCAATGTCGTGCCTCTTCCGTAGGCTGCAGCCTTGTCAGAGGCGTCAACGCCCAGTCGTACCAGCGTTCGCCCTTGCTGCCTGAGCCGGCGGACAAGGTCTGCCATGCATCATCCGGCAGGGCCGCTGCGATCTCGTCAGCTCGCGTGTACTGAAAGCTCTGCCACCACAAGGGTTCGTTACAAGCCACTTCTAAGACAAAAGGTTGCGACCGCTCCTCCAGCCATAGGCGCAGGCTGCGGTTGCCGCCATAGACACTATCTCCCGTCACCCAGGAGGCCGGAACCCCCTGGTCCAGCGCACGCTCCAGCATCCGGCGAGCGAGCTCAGGTTTGCTGGCGAATTCGACGTCATCGGGAATCCCAGCACGTCGACAACGCTCGCGATCCTGTGTCCAGGATTTGGGCAAGTACAAGGCGCGGTCCAGGAAGGCATGCCCTGCCTGACTGGCGTAGAGAAGAAAGACGCCGATCTGGCTATTTTCAATTCGACCGGCGGTGCCACTGTACTGGCGTTGCACGCCGGCCGAGTGCTGACCTTTCTTGA
>NZ_WWNB01000047.1 GCF_012062845.1 Halomonas salinarum | reverse complement strand
GAACCACCCGATCCCATGCCGAACTCGGAAGTGAAACCGCTTAGCGCCGATGGTAGTGTGGAGTCTCTCCATGCGAGAGTAGGTCATCGTCAGGCACTTACACTGAAGAAACCCCGGCCCTTACAGGCCGGGGTTTTTTTATGGCTGGACGAAAGACCGGCCACAGCCCCGCTAATGGCGCCGGATGCATGGCATCAGGAAGATGGCACTGGGTAGATCGGGGCGGCGTGTTCGCGGCCGCCTTGCCGGCCGGGCACCCTATCTTGGCGGGCCTAGCCGGCGACGACGACCACCAGCGACTTCTCCCCAGAAGCGACGTAAGAAGCGACGGTGCTCATCCCGGGCGCTTCTCTGCGCCTTCTCCGTCCTTTCCGCCTACTCCGGTCGCTGACGCGGCCAGAGCTCTTATGCAGCATTCTTATATGATGACTCAGTGCATTAGCCTTACAGGTGGGTCATATGCGCCTGTACGGCGCAGGCGCTTGGAGTGAAGGCGCTATGGGTAGAGTCACAGCGCCAGGACGGCTATGGTGGGTAGACTGACACTCGTCAGGTATGGCAACCATGATTCAGGAGGGCAACATCATGAACGTGAAGCTTACGGAAAAGCTGAAGGGCAAGTTTGGCATCATGCTGCTGGTAGCCATGATGGCTGTTGCCATCACTGGTTGTGAGGAAGAAGGCCCGGCGGAACAAGCCGGTGAGGAGATCGATAACGCCATGGAGGACACGGGCGAAGCGATCGAAGACGCCGGTGAGAGCGTCGAAGAAGCCGCCGATGAGGCGCAGTCCGAGTACTGAATCAGTTGAGCTGATGCCGAGTGATGGCTCGAGCTTCGATCGAGCGAGGCATTAACCAAAAAAGGCCGGGCAATCGCCCTAATGCCAGTCAGTTAACGCTGACTGGCATTTCTCTTGGTCGGGTACTTCTGGGGTCGGCGCCTGACTGATCGGGGGTAAGATCGCTCGCGTCGCTCAGGCAGGACGAAGGCAGGCGCCATCTCCAG
>NZ_WWNB01000046.1 GCF_012062845.1 Halomonas salinarum | reverse complement strand
GGTTCATCGCAGACTGGCGTGAAAGCGAAGTGGTCTTAGGTAGAGACGGGATAGAGAAACGACGGTAAATCCGAGTAAGCTGATGTTCACCACAAACGTCTGCTCACGGATACCGCCGTTGCCATGGATGCTACCCCGCTCTGCCTGTTCTGGAAAGGTTTCACCGTCGCTCACCACGAGTTCCTGGACCCCCAGACGCTACGGCTCCAGTTGGAGCCCGATGACCGGATACTCCCTGTCTGTAGCGGCTGCGACCATGCCTGTTTCCTGGTGCACGACGTCCACCGCCGACGGGTCCGGGAAGCGCCGTTGCTGATCTACCGAGTCGAGCTGGAAGTACCGGTACGGCGCCTTCGCTGCCCCGCCTGTGGTCCGACCCGAGAGCGCATTGATTGGCTACCGGGGCGTTCGCCGGTCACCACCACGCTGCGCCAGTGGGTGGAGCGCCTGGTCACACTGCTGCCGATCCGGCATGTCGCCGACCTGGTGGGGCTGCACTGGCATACCGTCAAGACCATCGACAAGCAGCGTCTGCAGCGCGATCTGCCCGTGCCGGACCCGACACGACTGCGCCGCCTGATGATGGACGAGTTCGCCCTGCACAAGGGGCACCGCTACGCCACGGTCGTCGCCTGCGCCGACACCCAACAGGTGGTCTGGATCGGCGAGGGCCGCTCACGAGAGGCGATACGCCCGTTCTTCGAGTGGCTGGGCGATGCCCGAGAGCATATCGAGGCAGTCGCCATGGACATGAACTCGGCCTTCGATCTCGAGGTGAAGGCCCAGTTCCCCAGCGCGGCAGTGGTCTACGACCGGTTTCATGTGGTGGCCAAGTACGGGCGCGAGGTGATGGATCGGGTGCGCGTCGATCAGGCCAACCAACTGCGTGGCGACAAGGCCGGCCGCAAGGTCATCAAGGGCAGCCGCTGGCTGTTGCTGCGTAATGCCGACAACCTCAAGCCCGAGCAGGCGGTGAAGCTGGACGAGCTGCTGGCGGTCAATGCCTCACTGACCACGGTGTACCTGCTCAAGGACCAACTCAAGACGCTGTGGTTTGCCGACGATGAGGCCGCCGCGCGCGGTGCCTGGCAGGAGTGGGCTGGTATGGCCCTAGGCAGTGGCATTGACGCGCTGGTGCGCTTCACCAGGAAGTTGGAGCCCTACCTGGAGGGAATCGTTTCCAGCGCCCAGCATCGACTGAACACCAGCGTGCTGGAGGGCATGAACAACCGGATCAAGGTCATCAAGCGGATGGCCTATGGGTACCGCGACACGGCGTACTTTTTTCTGAAGATCCGTGCCGCTTTTCCCGGCAAAGTGCGGTGAACCT
>NZ_WWNB01000045.1 GCF_012062845.1 Halomonas salinarum | reverse complement strand
GCCCTGTGTATCAACCTGAATCCATACACCGGCTCAGTGAGTTAAGCTCAATATCAGAGCCCGAGGTTCAGGAGTCCGTATCATGCCTAAACCGCCAAGCGAGCTGCCCGACCACCAGGTCACGCCCAACCCCAAGCTGGAGAAGCGCACACGTCGCCAGTTCTCGACTGAGTACAAGCTGCGCATCCTGGCTGAAGCCGATGCCTGTCAACATGGCGAACTCGGGGAGCTATTGCGCCGAGAAAAACTGTACAGCAGCCAGCTGACCACATGGCGCAAGGAGCTTGCCGAGAACGGCGTGGAGAAGCTCCACAAGACCGCCCCGGGGCCGAACCCGAGCAAGACCCCGGAGCAGAAGCAGATCGAGGCACTGGAGCGTGAGAACGCCCGTCTTCAGCAGAAGCTCTCGACTGCCGAAGACTGCCTATCGCTCCAAAAAAAAGCATTATCGATGCTCGATCGCATGAACAATGGGAGCGAACCATGATCACGGTGCTCGAAGCGCGCCCGGCGCATCTCCCATTGACCAGGGCTTGCCGAGTTCTGGGCATCAACCGAAGCACGGTGTATGCCTGGCGACAACGGCGACATGAGCCCCCGACAAAGGCACCCACATCGCGCCGGCACTGTCCGCAGCCCAGAGCGTTATCGGCCGAGGAGCGAGCGCAAATCCTCGAGATCGCGCATAGCGAGCCCTACCGGGATCAGCCGGTGTATGAAATCTACCACGACCTGCTGCAGCAAGGGATCTATCTCGGCTCGCTCAGTACCTGGTACCGACAGCTGCGTGAGGCCAAGGAAAGCGGTGACCGCCGCCCTCAACGTGCGCCTCAACACCATGCCGTGCCACGCATCACGGCAAGGGCCGCCAATGAGGCGTGGACGTGGGACATAAGCAAACTGCCCACGCGGCGACGCGGCGTCTACCTCAATCTCTACGTGGTGCTGGACCTATACAGCCGCTTCATCGTGGCCTGGATGGTTTCCCACAAGGAGAATGCAGCGTTGGCCCAGCAACTCTTCCAGGAGGCCGTGGATCGCTACGGAATCCCGCATGGAGCGCTGACGCTCCACCAGGACAGAGGCTCGCCGATGATCGCTCGCAGCTACCTGGACCTCATGGGAGAGCTGGGGGTGACGTGCAGCCATAGCCGCCCGCGAGTGAGTAATGACAACCCCTTCAGTGAAAGCCAGTTCAAGACCAGCAAGTACCAGCCCGATTATCCCGGGCGCTTCGAGAGCATTGTCCATGCCCGGCAGTGGTACAGCGCCTATGTCGACTGGTACAACCTGCAGCACCATCACAGCGGGCTGGCTGGCTTCACGCCGGAGCAGGTCTTCACGGGCCGATATCACGAGATCGCGGAGGTTCGCCAGCGAGCACTTGATGACAGCTTCGAGGCGCACCCCGAGCGGTTCATACGCGGACGCCCCAAGGTGGCAATGCCACCAGCCAGTGTCTCGATCAATCCGGTACAGCCCGATGACGACGACCCGGCCCCCTACAGCGTGGTGAACTTCCCGACACTATCGGTGGCAATCGACACCGCGACGAAATCGACATTAATTTTTAACGAGCTGTCCGAATCAGGTTGACAGGTTCCG
>NZ_WWNB01000044.1 GCF_012062845.1 Halomonas salinarum | reverse complement strand
AGGGCGCTTCCAGGCCCAGGCCGAGGGTCAGAATCTGGGTGCCGTCCATGCCATGCCTCCTGTTCAAGTGGAGGTCATATCCTGGCCCAGATCAGGGGGCGAATTCCACACCCAACGACGAAGAGCCTGATTGACTCGCTTGGTGAACAGAGAAAACCTTTCCTGATTACTCATGTTGATCAGCCGCAATCCCGCCAGCCTCTCCTATACTGATGTTATGTCCAGTAGAGGAGGTGGCGTCATGGCACGCAATCCTATCCAGTTTCAGCCCGGCCTGTCGTTGCCGGCACTTCTCGCGCAGTACGGCACGGAAGCGCAGTGCCAGGCGGCCCTTTTTCAGCATCGCTGGCCCAAGGGGGTTCGTGTGCCCCGACTGTGGCAACACCACTAGCTGTCGATTGTCGCGGGGTCACTACCAGTGCCATCGCTGTCACCACCAGACCTCACTCATCGCCGGTACCATCTTTCATGCCACGCACCTTCCTCTGACGACGTGGTTTCTGGCGATCTATCTACCTGCTGACTCAGCGCAAGAACGGCATCTCAGCGTTGCAACTGTCCCGGGAGCTCGGCGTCGCCTACAACCCCGCCTGGAAGCTCAAACACAAGCTACTGCAGATCATGCACGAGCGTAACCAGGGAGAGAAGCTCTCTGGACGCATCGAGCTGGATGACGCCTACCTGGGGGGTGAACGGCCAGGAAAGCGCGGTCGCGGCGCCAAGCACAAGTTCCCGTTTGTGGCGGCCGTGCAAACCGATGAGGAGGGCCATCCGCAGCGGGTTCAGCTTCGCCGCGTGAGCGGCTTCACCCTGGCCGAGATATGTCGCTACGCCCAACAGGCCATTGCGCCCGGCAGCCAGGTCATCAGTGATGGCCTGGGGTGTTTCCGAGCCTTCGATATCCCCACCTACGTCCATGAGCGCCACATTACCGGCGGTGGGCGTGCCAGCGTGGAGAATCCCGCGTTCAACTGGGTCAACACCCTGCTGGGTAACGTGAAAAACGCCATCACTGGCACTTACCATGCCATCCGCGGGCAGCATGCTCCACGTTACCTGGCCGAGTTCGAGTACCGCTTCAATCGGCTACGACCTCAAGGCCATGATCCCGCGCTTTCTGACGGTGGCGGCGAGAACGCCGCCGATGCCGTACCGGTTCCTGAAGCTGGCTGAGTTTTATGCGTAATCAGGTGAAGTTTTGTGGTTTCAACCTCGCCGCGTCACAGAGCGGTAACACGTGCAGCCGCTATCGATTGGCCAAGCGGGGGAATGCCCGGCTGCGCTATGCCTACTGGCTCGCAGCCACGGTTGCTGTGAGGATGCGAGACAACAGCTTCCGCACCAAATTCGATCGCTACGTCGGCAAAGACCCGACCGATGGCGATCTCAAGAGGAAAGCGCTAACGGCCGTGGCGGTGAAGATGGCACGAGTGACGCATTCCTTGATCAAACATGAAGTCGACTATCGCGGCTATCATGAGTACTGCATTCCTGGCGGCGGGACTTCTTTAATAAGGTTCACCGCACTTTGCCGGGAAAAGCGGCACGGATCTTCAGAAAAAAGTACGCCGTGTCGCGGTACCCATAGGCCATCCGCTTGATGACCTTGATCCGGTTGTTCATGCCCTCCAGCACGCTGGT
>NZ_WWNB01000043.1 GCF_012062845.1 Halomonas salinarum | reverse complement strand
AAGGTGCGTGGCATGAAAGATGGTACCGGCGATGAGTGAGGTCTGGTGGTGACAGCGATGGCACTGGTAGTGCCCCCGCGACAATCGACAGCCAGTGGTGTTGCCACAGTCGGGGCACACGAACCCCTTGGGCCAGCGATGCTGAAAAAGGGCCGCCTGGCACTGCGCTTCCGTGCCGTACTGCGCGAGAAATGCCGGCAACGACAGGCCGGGCTGAAACTGGATAGGATTGCGTGCCATGACGCCACCTCCTCTACTGGACATAACATCAGTATAGGAGAGGCTGGCGGGATCGCGGCTGATCAACATGAGTAATCAGGTTATTTTATGGATGGGTTTTTAATGGTGTTTGATTCGAGTCTAAATTTTCTTTAGAAGAGGTCTGTATTAAAAATGTGGATCATGGGGTCTCTTTATGACACTTCGAGAAAGAAAGTAAGGTGTTCAATCAGTGAGTAATGATTAAGAAAATATTAACTGGGTTTGTGAGATGCAGAGAATAAATAGTTAGGCTTTAGGTGAAGGTGAGAGTCTGGTTTTATAGTCGTTAGTACTAGTAATTATTTATTGGGAATGATTGAAAGTAAGCTGCCCTAGCGTCCACATTGTGTCCACGTGGAAGGCAGATAATGGCCATTAAAGGCAACTTGCAAGATTATTAAGGCCATGATTTTTCAGGTTTTATTGGGTGTTGGCATGTTTTGGGATTAACTCATAATCCTTTGGTCGCTGGTTCGAGCTTTGCTGGGCCCACCAAAAATACAGTTATGTTCTTCCCTTCTTATTTTTCCTCTCTCCGCTATAACTTCAGCTTTTTTTAAGCCAATGCGTATTGTGCTAGCAGGTGGCGGTTTCTATATATGACTTCTGAATCTTCATGGTCTATATCACCAAAGACAATGCGGTGCGGTGATTATGCTGTGAAGATCGCCAGAGTCAGAGCACTTCAATGAAGATGTCGCGCCGGATCTGTATTAGATGGGGGAAGTAGAAATGGGGAGCAAGGTCAGAAGCGGTAAACAAAAAAAGGGCCGCTAAAGGCGGCCCCGAGGTATCGCGATGAAACGATGGAATTATTCGGCGGTAACAACCTTCATCACCAGGTTGCCATCCATCTTGATCGGGCCGTCTTCCTTGGCGCCTAGAGTGTATTCGAAGCCGCCGGTTTTCATGCCGCCTTCTTCGCTGTGCACCATCAGCATGAGGTGGTCGCCGGGCATGACGTTTTCAGTAAGGATGGCGGTGACGTCCATGTTTTCGCCTTCCTTGAGCGGGGCATAGCCGACCACCGGGCCGGGCTTCATGTCTTCGCCAGTGCGGTGAACGACCAGCCAGCCGTTCTGGTCAGCCGTGACTTTCTCTGCCGTCACGGTACCGCCCGATACGGACTGATCATCGGCCCAGACCTGCGGGTGCATGTCTGAATGGTCGGCCGCCTGTGCGAAACCGGCGCCGGCGAGTAGAGAAATGGATACACATGCACTTGCCATTAGCTTGTTCATCATCTTTCTCTCCTTGATATTTGGGCACATCCCACAAAAGCCCAGTGGCTTGAGTGGGTGTGCTGGTAGATACGCAAGGAGGTTGCGCCGGGTTTCAGATAAATCGAAAAAAATTAGGTTCACCGCACTTTGCCGGGAAAAGCGGCACGGATCTTCAGAAAAAAGTACGCCGTGTCGCGGTACCCATAGGCCATCCGCTTGATGACCTTGATCCGGTTGTTCATGCCCTCCAGCACGCTGGT
>NZ_WWNB01000042.1 GCF_012062845.1 Halomonas salinarum | reverse complement strand
TTACCGTATCAAGTACCGAGATCAGGCCTTGCTGCTCAAGCCACCTCCGCGGCAGGGCCTGATTCATGTGCGAGGCACCGGCATTCCACCAAGGGCCTCGCCCATTTCCCGTTGACATCCTGGCGTGCTGGTCGCCCAGACCCAGCGCCTGTAGTTTCCGACGTCGGGTTCTGGGCCGTTTCCACTGCCGCCACGCCACGCAACGCAGTCGGCGACGTATCCAGCCATCCAGCGCTTCCAAGGGACGCTTCACGTCGACGAGACTGAAGTAGCTGGCCCAGCCCCGCAGGATCGGGGCCAGTTCCTCGGTGATGCGTCGGATGTTCTGCCCCTTCCCGCGCTTCAGGAGCTCCCGGACACGCTGCATCACGCGCTGCAGACTGCCCTTGGCCAGTGTCAGCTTCGGCCGTGTGTGCCGGGTCAACGTGTAGCCCAGGTATCCCCGGCGCCAGGGCCGGTCCACCGCACTCTTGTCGCGATTGACCGTAAGCCTGAGCGAGCTCTCGAGAAAATCACTCAGGCTGGCCATAACGCGCTCACCCGCTCGCCGACTTCGTACATAAATTTGCATGTCGTCGGCGTAGCGGCAGAAGCAGTGGCCACGGCGTTCCAGTTCCTTGTCCACGTCGTCCAGCAGGATATTGGCCAGCAGCGGACTCAGCGGTCCGCCCTGGGGCGTTCCCTGACGACGTGGCGTGGCCAGGCCGTGCTGGAACATCCCGGCTTCCAGGTAGCGACGGATCAGACGCAGCACTCGCTTGTCGCGAACGCGGCGCGCGACCCGCGCCATCAGCAGGTCGTGGTTCACTCGGTCGAAGAAGGCTTCCAGATCAAGGTCGACCACCCAGCGGTGGCCGGCGGTGACGTGGGCCTTCATGGCCGAGACGGCCTGCTGGGCGCTGCGTCCCGGACGGTAGCCGTAACTCGATGCGGAAAAGCTCGGATCGAAGGTCGGCGTCAGCACTTGCAACAGCGCCTGCTGGATCAGCCGGTCGGTAACCGTGGGGATGCCGAGCTGTCGGGTCCCGCCCTTGGGCTTGGGAATCTCGACGGCTCGAATCGGGCTGGGGTGGTACTCACCGGCCAGCAGCCGCTCGCGCAGCGTCGGCCAGTGCTGTTTCAGGTGGTCCGCCAACTGTTGCACCGTCATGCCGTCGGCACCCGGTGCCCCTTTGTTGGCGACCACCTTACGGTAAGCCTGCTGCATGTTGGCCTTATCTACCACGGCTTCCATGAGCGAGGCGGGCTCCGCTTTCGTCCACGATGACGACGCCGGGACCGTCTCGACGCTCACCGGCCGGGACTCGGGATTCCGCCCCTGCCCCTCTGGGTGAGTGACGGTATTAGCGCCAGGGTCTGTCTTCATGATCGGTCCTCGAGACGTCATCGCCTACTCGCAGTTCTTCATGTTCGGCCCTTGGTGCCGCGGTGAATCGGCACTTACTATGGCCTCTGCTGACGTCTGGTGGCCCATCCCGTCGCCTCTCGACGCCGGTAGCACCGTGGCAGACCACCAGACCTCCCAGGGTAAGACGCGCGACCTTCCTCCCATATGCCCGCCGCATCTACTACCGCCCCTTCCGGATAGCTATTGGGCTTCGAGTTTCTTGGCCCTCTCGCCCAGGTGCGACAGCCTCGTATGCGGTTCCTGTTCGTCGGGCCAGGAGTTTGCCTACAGCTTCCTCCAGATTCCGCCTCGCGACGGACACCCTTGCTGTTCAGCTAACGGTTCCCGCTATCAGGGTCCGTAGGGGACTCTCACCCCCGAGTCATCCCGAGGCACCACCCTCGGGAACAGCACCTGTCCGGCGCTGCGCGCCATGCCTGGCGCACCAA
>NZ_WWNB01000041.1 GCF_012062845.1 Halomonas salinarum | reverse complement strand
GATGCGGGATGCTCCACTCTTTATAGAGCCCGGAGCTGCTCTTTAACAATCGATCAGATAATTCATGTGGGCGCTTGTCGATGAAGGGGTGGTCAGTCACCGATACTTCAAGGCAAGCGACTCGTCAAAAGAAGCCATATCGGCTGATTTTTTGAGACGTTTGAACCTTGAGCCAAGTTTGGTCTACTTCTTCCTTCGGGAAGGCAAGACCGTATGATTTTAAACTGAAGAGTTTGATCATGGCTCAGATTGAACGCTGGCGGCAGGCCTAACACATGCAAGTCGAGCGGAAACGAACCTAGCTTGCTAGGAGGCGTCGAGCGGCGGACGGGTGAGTAATGCATAGGAATCTGCCCGGTAGTGGGGGATAACTTGGGGAAACTCAAGCTAATACCGCATACGCCCCAAGGGGGAAAGCAGGGGATCTTCGGACCTTGCGCTATCGGATGAGCCTATGTCGGATTAGCTAGTTGGTAAGGTAACGGCTTACCAAGGCGACGATCCGTAGCTGGTCTGAGAGGATGATCAGCCACACTGGGACTGAGACACGGCCCAGACTCCTACGGGAGGCAGCAGTGGGGAATATTGGACAATGGGCGAAAGCCTGATCCAGCCATGCCGCGTGTGTGAAGAAGGCTTTCGGGTTGTAAAGCACTTTCAGCGAGGAAGAAGGCTTGGCGGCTAATACCTGCCAGGAAGGACATCACTCGCAGAAGAAGCACCGGCTAACTCCGTGCCAGCAGCCGCGGTAATACGGAGGGTGCAAGCGTTAATCGGAATTACTGGGCGTAAAGCGCGCGTAGGTGGCTTGATAAGCCGGTTGTGAAAGCCCCGGGCTCAACCTGGGAACTGCATCCGGAACTGTTAGGCTAGAGTGCAGGAGAGGAAGGTAGAATTCCCGGTGTAGCGGTGAAATGCGTAGAGATCGGGAGGAATACCAGTGGCGAAGGCGGCCTTCTGGACTGACACTGACACTGAGGTGCGAAAGCGTGGGTAGCAAACAGGATTAGATACCCTGGTAGTCCACGCCGTAAACGATGTCGACTAGCCGTTGGGAGCCTTGAGTTCTTAGTGGCGCAGCTAACGCAATAAGTCGACCGCCTGGGGAGTACGGCCGCAAGGTTAAAACTCAAATGAATTGACGGGGGCCCGCACAAGCGGTGGAGCATGTGGTTTAATTCGATGCAACGCGAAGAACCTTACCTACTCTTGACATCGTGCGAACTTTCCAGAGATGGATTGGTGCCTTCGGGAGCGCACAGACAGGTGCTGCATGGCTGTCGTCAGCTCGTGTTGTGAAATGTTGGGTTAAGTCCCGTAACGAGCGCAACCCCTATCCTTATTTGCCAGCGAGTCATGTCGGGAACTCTAAGGAGACTGCCGGTGACAAACCGGAGGAAGGTGGGGATGACGTCAAGTCATCATGGCCCTTACGAGTAGGGCTACACACGTGCTACAATGGCAGGTACAAAGGGTTGCAAGACGGCGACGTGGAGCTAATCCCAGAAAGCCTGCCTCAGTCCGGATCGGAGTCTGCAACTCGACTCCGTGAAGTCGGAATCGCTAGTAATCGTGCATCAGAATGGCACGGTGAATACGTTCCCGGGCCTTGTACACACCGCCCGTCACACCATGGGAGTGGACTGCACCAGAAGTGGTTAGCTTAACCCTCGGGGGAGCGATCACCACGGTGTGGTTCATGACTGGGGTGAAGTCGTAACAAGGTAGCCGTAGGGGAACCTGCGGCTGGATCACCTCCTTAATCGACGACTCGCCTCTTCTCGGCAAGTGTCCACAATGAATTATCTGATCGGCCAGAGCATAAGACTGTTTGGGT
>NZ_WWNB01000040.1 GCF_012062845.1 Halomonas salinarum | reverse complement strand
TCGCCATCGACCGTGCCACGCGTTGGGTCTATCTGGAGGTCAGGCGCAGTCAGTCAGCGAAGGATGCGCGTGCGTTCATGAAGCAGGTGAAAGAGAAGGCCCCCTTCAAGATCCAGACGGTGCTCACAGACAACGGGCTACCTGCGGTTGAAGTGGCATCATGGACAAAAAGATCCCTGCCGATGTCAGCATAGCTCAGACATCAGCAAGGAAAATCATTTCGATCATGCTTGTCCCACGAGGTATACAAGGCCTCTCGAACCCGAGCGCCCGCCAAGGATGAGGCAAGATGCACCGGTATCCCTGCATGA
Organism: Halomonas salinarum; assembly: GCF_012062845.1. Taxonomy (GTDB): domain Bacteria; phylum Pseudomonadota; class Gammaproteobacteria; order Pseudomonadales; family Halomonadaceae; genus Onishia; species Onishia salinarum. The sequence goes on along the minus strand of NZ_WWNB01000040.1, from coordinate 1,526 downwards.
GCCAGCCGGTAGGCAATACTGCCTGGTGAATCAGCGGAACCAGGGCAGCGCTGTTCAGCTGCGAGTGAGGCTCAGGACATTGCTTAAACTCGTGCACTTTCTGTCTTGACGGCGGGGTCCACTTCAATCGTCGGTCTCCTTGTGATGATGTGGGTCACACAAGAATCTTTAGGTCACGATGGCTGCCGCCCACCAGATTGTTCCGTAGGTACTACGGAAAATCCTTTACCGATCGCTTCACTCGGGCCGGTGAGCGTAAGCCCAGCGGCAACCATGCATTCGACCAGGAGTGCCAGGTCCATGGCATCGAGCATCGCCTGATCAAGCCGGGAAGGCCGCAGACGAATGGCATGGTTGAACGTTTCAATGGCCGCATCAGTGACGTGCTGGCGACTCGACGCTATACCTCAGGCGAGGATCTGGAGCAGACGCTGAAACGCTACATATGGTTGTACAATCACCACATCCCGCAGAAGGCGCTGCACCATCAGTCACCGATTGCGGTGATGAAAGAATGGCAGGCCAAGCGACCTGAGTTATTTACCAAGCGGGTGGTCAATCATGCGGGATCCGATAGCGTCGGTATTCCGGTGAATTCAAGGCGGATGCGGTGAGCCTGGTGACCGATCAGGGATATTCCATATCTGTGGTGGTCCGGCTTATGGAAGAAAAGCCAACTGATGCCGCCACTTTTTACGCGTTAAACACCTGGCAGCTATTCATTTTTCTGCTAGAGATTCGATTTTGAATGAATTTGATTCATCTGCTTGAAGGGGATTCTTCATTGGTGGTGGAGGCTAAGGTGCTGTCAAAATGCAGCCAACTGAAGCTAAACACCACCTAGGAGGCATTCATGCCACACGATCTGATTACCCAACGACTCGACCAGGGTCCCCTCATTTGCGCCGAGGGTTTTCTGTTCGAGCTTGAACGGCGCGGCTATCTCTCTGCCGGTGAGTTTGTGCCCGAAGTAGCGCTGCTGCGCCCGGACGCATTGGAAGCGCTACACCGCGATTTCCAGCATGCGGGGTCAGATATTGTTCAGGCCTTCACCTACAACGGCCACCGCGAAAAAATGAGGGTGATCGGCAAGGAAGATCTGCTGGAACCGCTGAACCGGGCTGCCCTGAAGATTGCGCGCAAGGTGGCCAATGAAAAGCCCGGTAACCTGATGGCCGGCAATATTTCCAACAGCAACGTCTGGGACCCTGAAGATCCGGCCTCCCAGGAGAGCGTACGCGCCATGTTCGATGAGATGGTGCAATGGGCCGTTGAGGAAGGCGCGGACTTCATCATCGCGGAAACCTTCTACTATGCCGGAGAAGCCGAAGCGGCCCTGGAAGCGATCAAGGCCAAAGGATTGCCTGCCGTCGTCACCCTGGCGCCGATGGCCGAGAATCGCATGATCGATGGCCCCGGCATCGTGGAGACCTGTGTCGCGCTTGAGCAGCAGGGAGCCAGCGTGGTCGGCCTGAATTGCTTCAGAGGACCGGACACCATGTTGCCCTGGATCCAGCAGGTCCGTG
>NZ_WWNB01000004.1 GCF_012062845.1 Halomonas salinarum | reverse complement strand
CGCAAGGTGAACGGCAAGGAGGTCCAGATCCTGACCTCGATGACCGACCCGCTGCGCTTTCCGGCGGCAGATATTGTCGATCTCTACAGCCATCGCTGGGAAATCGAACTGGGCTACCGGGAAATGAAGCAATCCCTGTTGGGTAATCGCCTGACGTTGCGTAGCCGGACGCCGGAGATGGTCTTCCAGGAGCTCTGGGGCACCTTGCTGGCCTATAACCTGATTCGCTTCCAGATGGCCCGCATGGCCTATAGCCTAGAAGCGGTGCACCCGAACCAACTCAGCTTCCACCAGGCCGCCCACTGGATCATCAAGGAGTTAACGGTCCTCCCCTGGGTCTCGCCGGGGCGTGTGCCCGGTGTGATTCAGTCGATGCTGGAGATGGCGCCTGCCTTCGTCCTGCCTGAGCGACGCGAGCGATCTTACCCCCGATCAGTCAGGCGCCGACCCCAGAAGTACCCGACCAAGAGAAATGCCAGTCAGCGTTAACTGACTGGCATTACCTTGAAGGGTGGCGTTTTTATTCGGGTGGTGTTCTTAGCGGCACCGGCCTGCTAGCAAGATGGCACCGCCCCAGACCATGGCGCGGTGACCTCCCCACACGGCACTTGCTAAGGCGCTAACCGCCAGCGATGGTCATCTCATCGATTAACCAACTGCCGCTATGCACGCTACCGCGGGTATCGATATCGTCACCGACACCCACCAGGCCTGCGAACATCTTCTGCAAGCTGCCGGCGATGGTGAACTCCTCAACGGGGTACTGAATACGGCCATTCTCGACCCAGAAACCGGCGGCACCGCGAGAATAGTCGCCGGTTACCCCATTGACCCCCTGCCCCATCAGCTCAGTGACCAGTACACCGCGATCCATCTTCGCAAGCAGCGAATCGCGACTCTCCAGTGGTGCATCCAGGCGCAGGTTGCGCGCGCCGCCGGCATTGCCGGTGGTCGTCATGCCAAGGCGACGGGCGCTGTAGGCCGACAGCATGTAGCTTGCCAGGCGACCCTGGTCGATAAAGACATTGTCCCGCGTGTAGACGCCGTCACCGTCGAAGGGACTGCTGGCCATGGCCCCCGGTTCCCGAGGCCGCTCGTAGAGACTGAACCACTCAGGGAAGAGGCTGTCGCCGAGCCGGTCGCAGAGAAAGGAGGACTCGCGATACAGCGCACCGCCGGCAAGCGCCCCCATCAGGTGGCTGATCAAACCACTGGCAAGGCTTGGGTCGAACATGACCGGAAAACGGCCCGTGACCGGGCGCTGAGCGCCCAGACGCCGCAGGGTGCGCTCGGCTGCGGAACGACCGATCGCCTCGGCACTGGCGAGCTTGTGAGGATCGCGTTCGCTGGTGTAGTCATAGTCGCGCTGCATGCCATTCTCATCCTCGGCAATCAGCATGCAGGACAACGAATGCTGGCTGCCGCGCTGGCTACCCAGAAACCCGTGACTGTTGGCATAGACCCGCACGCCTTCCCCACTGGAGATTTCCGCCCCCTCGGACTTGCTGATTCCCGCTACCGCCCGGCCAGCCGCTTCACAGGCCAAGGCCCGCTCAATGGCTTCATCAGTGGTAAGCGCCCATGGGTGGTGAACATCGAGATCCGGCAGCTCGCGGGCCATCAGCTCGGCGGGTGCCAAGCCGGCAAAATCGTCTTCACCGGTGTAGCGTGCGATGGCCATGGCCTGATCGACGGCTGAACGAATGGAGGCTTCGCCTGCATCCGATGAAGACGCCGTGCCCTTGCGCTTGCCCACGTAGACAGTCACGGCGATCCCTTGGTCACGGGACAGCTCGACGGTTTCCACCTCGCCAAGGCGTACGCTGACGCCAAGCCCCTGATCGACACTGGCTCCCACCTCACAGGCATCGGCCCCCAGAGAACGCGCCTGGTCAAGTGCGGCCTGGGCCCGGGACTCCAGCAATGCCTGCTGGGCGGCGGCATCAAAAGCCTGAGTCATCTTGGTCTCCTTGTCGCGAGGCTGGCTGGTATACTGCACCAACCTCCCAATGCTGATGGTAATGGCATGTCAATTGAATCGCCCGCCGACCACGACGGTCGGCAAAGCAAGACCCAGCGCAAACAGGAAATGCAGTCCCTGCAGGCGCTGGGCGAAAAGATTATCGCCCTCTCCGACGCGTGGCGCGCTCGGCTGCCGCTTTCCGACGAAATGCTGGCGGCCGTCGAAGAGACGGCCCGCATCCGTTCCCACGAGGGGCGTCGCCGGCACATGCAGTATGTCGGCAAACTGATGCGCCGCGAGGATGTCGCTGGTATACAGGCGGTGTTCGACGAGTTCGAACAGGAAACGCTGCGCCGTGACCACGCCTTCCACCGGCTCGAAGGCCTGCGCGACCGCCTGATCGAGGATGATGACGCCCTTGAACCCTTTATCGTCGAACATCCCGATGTCGATCGCCAAGCGCTGCGCCAATTGATTCGCAACGCGCGCCGCGAGCGGGATCAGGAGAAACCGCCGACCAGCGCCCGCAAGCTATTCAAACTGATCCGCGATACAGCAGGCCTTTAACGATAAAATAGCCTCGCCAGACGTATATCGGCGACATCTCCAGGATTTGTCGTCGAGCGCATTGTTATCGCCTGGCTGGGGCCGCTCAACGCTCCCGTCGGCTCGGCTATCGCGGCAACCCTATACCGTCAGTATATAGCCGAGCCGCTGGCCAGTGCGGCCACGGCGCCAGGCTTGTCACTCACTCATCACTCACTAATCAGTACCACCGACGGTCAGCTCATCAAGCTTCAGGGTCGGCTGCCCGACCCCGACCGGCACCCCCTGCCCTTCCTTGCCACAGACGCCGACACCGGTATCAAGCTCAAGGTCATGACCAATCATCGACACGCGACTCATGGCCTCAGGACCATTGCCGATCAGGGTCGCCCCCTTGACCGGCGCGGTGATCTTGCCGTCCTCAATCAGATAGGCCTCACTCGCCGAGAACACGAACTTGCCCGAGGTAATATCCACCTGGCCACCACCAAAGCTGACGGCGTAAATACCCCGCTTGACGCTCTTGATGATATCGGCAGGTTCGTCCTTTCCGGCCAGCATGTAGGTGTTGGTCATACGCGGCATCGGCATATGCGCATAGGATTCGCGACGCGCATTACCCGTCGGCGCCATGCCCATCAGCCGCGCATTCAGCTTGTCCTGCATATAACCGGTGAGCACGCCGTCCTCGATCAACGGCGTGTATTGCCCAGGCGTGCCTTCGTCGTCGATGCTCATGGAGCCGCGACGGTCGCTCAAGGTGGCGTCATCAACGACCGTCACACCGGGTGAAGCGACACGCTCGCCCATGCGGCCGGCAAAGGCCGAGCTGCCCTTGCGGTTGAAATCGCCCTCGAGGCCGTGACCCACCGCTTCGTGGAGCAGGATACCGGGCCAACCGGCGCCGAGCACCACCGGCATCTGGCCGGCCGGCGCATCGATGGCCTCAAGGTTGACCAGCGCCTGGCGCACCGCTTCCTTGGCGAAACGCTTGGGTGCGCCTTCTTCACGTAGACGCGCCATCGGGTAGCGACCACCGCCCCCGGCGCTGCCGCGCTCACGCCGCCCATCGCGCACGGCGATTACATTGACGTTCATGCGCACCAGCGGGCGGATGTCCGCACCCAGCGTGCCGTCACTGGCGCGCACCAATACGACTTCGTGAACACCGGTCAATGACGCACTGACCTGGCTGACCGCCGGGTCTGCCGCACGGGCAACCCGGTCCGCTTCCTTGAGCATCGCGACCTTGTCTTCGGCCGAGAGGCCGGACAGCGGGTCGATGCCCGCATAGCGCTGAGACGCCGTGGTCAGCTGTATGGAAGACTGCGTCAACCGTGAGCCACTGCGCGAGATGCCGGACGCGGTGCGGCCGGTCTCTTTCAGCGCATCGGCACTGATCTGATTGGAATAGGCAAAGCCCGTCTTTTCACCGGCCATGGCACGAACGCCGACGCCGCCATCGATGTTGTAACTGGCGTCCTTGACCTCACCATCTTCCAGCACCCAGCTTTCCTGCCAGCTGCGCTGAAAGTAGAGGTCAGCAAAGTCGACGCCCGACCCCAGGGCATGACCGAGCCCAGTGTCGAGCGACGCCAAATCGAGGCCGCCCGGGGCCAGCAGGGTGCTGACGGCAGTGTCCAGCATGTCCTGGGAAGAGAGTTCGGAGGACTTGAGCATCATTCGGCACTTTCCAGAGAAATCCGCGGATCGGTCCAAGGACCTTGTACGCGGTAGTGGATTCGGGTCACACGGTCGATAGCACGACCGAACAGGCGCTGAGCGAGGAAAACCGCTCCGCCAACGACCGGTCCGCCGGCCAACAACGCCGCGACCGGTAACGCCTGTGTCACAGGAACTGTGATCGCTAAACGCTGATCGAGTTCACGCTGCACCAGATCGACTTGCCCCTCGAGACTGAATTGGGTTGCCGGCGCGTCGATCTGCACAGGACCGTGAGTCTCGAGGATCCCACCATACAGCGTCGCACTGCCGTTGACACGATCAAAGGCGGTTCCCTGCCCGGTGACATCGGAGAAATCGAGTCGCAGGCGGCGCAACAGATTGTCGAAATTGAGCAGGCCCACCAGCTTGGCCGAACCCGATTGCAAATTGAGGAATCGCCCGTCGCGAAGGCTGACATCGAGACTGCCGCGGGAGCGCGCCAACGCAAACTGCCAGGGGGCCCCCGGCCAGGCCAGCCGGGACTCGACATGGGTCTCTGAATTACGGATCGGCACGTCCTGAGCGAGCGTGGCAAGCGCCGTTCCCAGGTCACCGCCATCCAGGCGCAATCGAGAGCGCGTCAAGCTCGAACCGGATCCCGCGGCCTCCCAGATCAGCTCGCCACGCGCGCTCACCTGGCCCAGTGTCAGGCCAAACGGAGCAAGCACAAGCTGAGAAGGTGAGGCCTGCCAACCCAGGTTCAAGGGCCCCAGCGTACTGCCCAGGCGGGTCATTTCTGCCACCCGCAGCCGACCATCGGGCACCGATGCTAGCCAGTTCGGCAACGGCACTGCCGCCTGGGCAGCATCCACTTCTTCGAGTACTTGGGAGGGAGGCTCGGGTGCCGGCCATAGACCATCGAGAGACAGCCGCGACAGATCGATGGTGATCGGTCTCACATCGCCCGGACGGTAGTCAGCCTGGCCCTTGGCGATACTGCCATCCAGCGACACACGCCAATTGCCGCCGGCAAGCGAATCGGCGTTGGCCTGCAGGGTACCCTGGCAATGATCGCGAAATGACAGGCAGGCCACAGAAAGCTCAATGGCATCCAGCGGATTGTCTGGCGCGCTTTCCTGCTGATTCTCGGAGGCAAGACCCTGCCAGGACAGATCAGCAAGCGCTCTGGCCCAGGGAGATACCGCCAGGCGATTCGTCTGCCACTGCACCGACCACCCGGAACGTCGCGGCCACGAAGGCTCCTGCGGCCAATTCTCCAACCACAGCTGTCCCTGGCGACCCACCGATGTATTACGCCAGCGCATTCTTGCTCGATCCCGCAGGGTTATCTCGCCCCGCTCACCCGCCCGGTCGACGGTGAGTCTCAGCGGCACCACCTCATTGGCCATCTTGCCAAAGGGAGCTGGCAGGTTGAGCGCAAGCCCTTCGAGTCGGCTATCAAGCGTCACTGGCGAGGCCTGATCATCAAGGGGGATGCGCAGCGTATAGGGCAGATAACCATCGACCAGCGGCGCCAGGCTCGGCTGATCAGCCCAATCAAGCAACCCTCGCGCCAAGGCCCGACCGTTCACGGTTATGGTCTGTTCATCGCCCTCGAAACGCGCCAGCACAGGCCCATCGAAGACCCGGGCCCCCAGCTCACCAAAGAGCCCGCCCTGGCCGTCGCGGCGTCGATACTGCAGGCTACCATTTACGTTGTGGGCATTAAGCGCCGCACCCTCAAGGCGCAAACGTGGCGCGTCGACACGCGCGTCAACATAAAGCGCCATCGCGTCGGGCGCATCGAGGTTCATGGCCAGATCCACGCTTCCGATGACCGTTCCCTGGCTGCTGATATCGTCTCGGCCGACCTCCAGGTCGGGGATGGCGGCCAGCAAATCCAGCAGTTCGTCTGTGCTGCCTTCGGCCTGGCCTTTCACCTCGAGACGCTGGTCGATCAAACTGACCGTCGCGTCCTTTGCCTGCAAACCGACCAGACTGGCCGACTCGACATCGGCCGACAGCTGCTGATTATCGAACCGCAGTTGGCCTTTCACATCCTCGAGTACCGGCCAATCGGGCGAAAAAGGCAGGGTAGCGTCGCGGATATCCAGTGCCAGCGAGAGCCCTACATCATCAATGCGGATATTCTCGCGTAGCGGAAGATCGAGCGACAGCTGTCCGTCATCGACGTAGCCTGCCACCCCGCGCCCCAACCACTCGCTGAGCGCAGGGGGAAGCGTCTTGATCGGCAGCCAGTCGAGAAGATCGACATCGGCGGCATCCACATCGGCAAAGGAAAGGTCGAGACCCAGGTTGCCAGGCGTGCCGCGCCCCACATCGAGATCGAAGCCACCCGCCACCGATGCGCCGCGCCAGGTCACCGCGAGGTCTTGGCCGGTCACGCTGACCCCCTTGCTGTGGTAGTCCCAATTCACTTCGCCGGACGCAGACGACAGCGCCATCGGCGCCGCAAAAAGCTGGGGGAAATCGAGGCTAGTAGCCTCACTCTTACTGTCGGCGAACACAATCTTGCCGGCCAGATCCTTGGCTTCGACCCAGGCGTCCAGGGGGCCGCCCCCAGGCGCTCCCTGCCAAGGGTCGACAGCCACATCATAGAGCTCGGCGAAAGCGAGCCAATGGCCGTCACGATGCCCCACCTTGAGCCCACCGACCTGCCCCCTGGGCGCAAGCCTTGCCAACACACGTTGAAGTCCTTCGGGCAAGGGGGCCCGTTCACGCCAGGCCGCCAGGGCGGCCAAATCGAATTCACTCGTCGTCATCCACCAGCCATCATCATCCCCGCTGGCCTGCCAGTGCCTGGGCAGCGGTCGGCCGACAGTGCTTTTATCAGCCCCCTCTTCGCGTGCCTGACCGCTCTCCTCGGCGAGCTTACTCGACTGCCCATCGGGCCCGTCGCTTACTTCCAGGGCACTGGCTGCTGCATCTGTGGATGTCGCAGTCCGCTTGGCATCGCCTTGAGTGCCTAGCCAGGCTTGCCATCCATCCTCTCCTCGCAACCACTGCCCGGTGAGCCGGATGTCCTTAAGATCCAGCGGTTGCCGTTCATGGCTCAGTTGCAACTTGGGGACGTTCACATCCAGGCGCACATCTTCCAGCGCACCATGCCGCCAGCGTCCCCAGAGTTTTGCTTCGCCACGCGCTTCCTCGACTTTCAACGGATCATTGCGACTGAGCACCTCAGTCAGTTCGACCAGATGTTCAAGCTTCATTCGTGCCTGAAGCGCGGCGTTGAAATCGGCAAGCCCGCGTTGTCCCGGCAATACCTCAAGCACGGTCGTCAGGGTGGCGTCAGGATTCCCCGCTACATGCAGCTGACCCTCGATATGGGCACGCCCGGCATCGCCGGCCATGAGCAGGCGAGGCGCCTCAAACGCCAGCTGTCGATCGAGTCCATGCAGCACCACACGCACGTTCTCGACCGCAAGACGCTGACGCAACAGAACGCCGACCCAGTAATCGAGTCGATCGAGTGTAAAGCGCCCATCGGGGATGATTTCGGGGGGTAGCTCGGCAGGTTGCGGCCATTGCCAGCTGAGATCAGGCCTCTGGTAAAGATGCACGGTAACGCCGCGAATGCTGGCGTCATCGAGTTCGGGCATGCCCCCCCAAAGGCTCGCCATGCTGTCGACACGTAAGCCGGCCCTATCAATTTCAATCAGCGGATGCGAAGGCTCGGTACGCGAGACGAGGGTAAGATCTTCAAGGGTCAGCGCAGGGTCAAGGCCGTGAAAGCTACCGGTAATCTTCTCCATGCTGAGTTCGGCGTTAAACCGCGCCGAAAGCAGGGACTCGAGTTCGGGGCGAAAGCGGTCCAGCTCGCCGGCGGCCAACCGCAAGGTAAGTACCAGCACGGCGAGCAAGGCCAGCAGGACGGCGAAAGTGGTCAGTGCCCAGCGCAGCAGGAGGCGAAACAGGCTCATGTCACGCCTCCTACATCAGTACGATATCGTACTGCTCTTGGGAATAGTGGGCTTCCACCTGGAAGCGTATGGTCTTGCCGATAAAGGCTTCCAGATCGGCAACGGAGGACGATTCCTCATCGAGCAGGCGATCGACCACTGCCTGCGCGGCCAGCACCATATAGGTCTCGGCGCTATAGGCGCGATCCTCGCGAAGAATCTCGCGAAATATCTCATAGCATACCGATTCCGGTGTCTTGAGGGTGCCACGACCATGACACACCGAGCAGGCCTCACAGAGGGTCTGCTCGAGGCTCTCCCGAGTACGTTTGCGCGTCAGCTGAACAAGGCCAAGTTCGGTGACGCCGGTACACTTGGTCTTGGCATGATCACGCTCCAGCAACTTCTCGAGCATGCGTAGCACCTGGCGCTGGTGCTCGGGGTCGTCCATGTCGATGAAGTCGATGATGATAATACCACCGAGATTGCGCAGCCTGAGCTGGCGGACGATCGCCGTGGCGGCCTCGAGGTTGGTCTTGAAGATCGTCTCCTCGAGGTTGCGGTGACCGACATAGCCCCCGGTGTTGACGTCAATGGTGGTCATCGCTTCGGTGGGGTCAATCACTAGATATCCCCCGGATTTGAGCTGCACCTTGCGTCCCAGGGCCTTCTGAATCTCGTCCTCGACGCTGTAGAGATCGAAGATCGGTCGCTCACCCGGATAGTACTCGATGCGTGACTCGGTGCCGGGCATGAATTCCCGGGCAAACTCGATCAGCTTCTGGAAATTTTCACGGGAGTCGATGCGTACCCGTTCGATCTCGTCTCGCATCACATCACGCAGGGTGCGGATGAACAGCGGCAGATCGTCGTAGATCACGCTAGGGATGCCGGCCGTATGCTTTCGCTCGCTAACCCTGCGCCATAGACGCAGCAGAAAATTCATGTCGGCATAGAGCTCTTCGCGCGTCACGCCTTCGGCAGCGGTTCGAATGATGAAGCCGCCGGTGATCTCGATATCCTGCTCCGCCTGGCAGGCCAGTGTCAGCTGACGCAGGCGCTCCCGTTCAGCCTCGTCTTCAATTCGCTGGGAAACGCCGTTATGCGGTGAGTCCGGCATGTAAACCAGGTAGCGCGAAGGAACAGAAAGATGCGTGGTCAGTCTCGCCCCCTTGGAACCGATCGGGTCCTTGGTGGCCTGGACGACCAGCGGCTGCCCTTCCTGAAGCAATTGACTGATCGACGCCTGCTCATCAGGTGGTGTGTTGGGCGCCATGACTTCATGAGCATGAATGAAGGCGGCGCGCTCGATGCCGATATCGACGAAAGCGGCCTGCATGCCGGGCAACACCCTCACCACCTTGCCGCGATAGATATTGCCGACAATACCTCTCCGCCCGCTGCGCTCGATGAAAGCCTCCTGCAGGACGCCGTTCTCGACCACCGCCACGCGCGTTTCCATGGGCGTCAGATTGATCAGTACTTCACCGCTCATGCGGGCTTCCTTAATCATTTGCTCTTACGAATATTATGACACAGCTGCCCGATCACTCATCCACAGCGCCACACCCTGGCGTTCGAGCAGCTCCGCGGTCTCGTAAAGCGGCAGGCCAACCACCGCGCTATGACTGCCCTCGATATGCGACACGAACACCGCCGCCCGCCCCTGAATGCCGAAGCCGCCGGCCTTGTCACAAGGCTCACCCGTCTCCCAGTAGGCAGCCGCCTCACGGGGGGTGATCGCGCGAAGCGTCACCCGTGTCGTCACGCAGGCTTCCAAGAGCCCCTGTGGGCCGCTCACCGCCACGCCGGTCAGCACCTCATGGGTGGTATCAGACAGGGCCGACAGCATCTCGAGCGCATGGGCACGATCACGGGGCTTGCCCAGGATCTCGCCATCCAGCACTACCGCCGTGTCCGACCCGAGGACAGGAAGGTCAGAAAAAGTCGCACCAGCAAGCGCCTTCTCTCGCGCCAGCCGGCAGACGTAGTCACGAGGATTCTCCCCCGGTAGCGGTGTCTCGTCGATATCGACGGGGCGCACGTCGCAGTCGACGTCGATCGAGGTCAAGAGTTCCAGACGGCGCGGGGATGCCGACGCCAGGCACAGGTGAGGCATGCACGCCTCCTTTGAGTAAGGCCTTGGTCAGGATACGGCAAAGCGACGGCGCAAGGCCTGCAGCATGGTGAACAGCCAGGGCCACAGGAGGGCGCCGATCAATGACGGCAACAGGAAGGCCAGGTGAATCGAAAAGGGACCAAAGAGGGTCATCAACCATTGCTCGACCAATTGCACGATGCCCAGCAGCACAACGATCAGCACCGCTTGCTGAACCAGTGAATAGGCGCGCATGCGCTGATAGACCAAGGCGATCAGAAAGGCCAGCAGCGACAGGGCCAGGGCATTCAACCCAAGCGGTGAGCCCTCGATCAGATCAAGCAGGATCCCCAGTATAAAGCCGTAAAAGACCCCGACGCGCTGAGGCATGACCATGCACCAGTAAATCAGCATCAGTCCTAACCAGTCGGGACGCCACATCAGCCATTTGTCGGCCAGCGGCATGACCTGCAGGCACAGCGCCAGCAGCAGGGTCGTCCATACCAGCAGGTATCCGCGAAGTCCCATGGCAACCATCAGGGCGTCAGCTCCTTGGGCAGAGGATCAAGGTCAAAGTCATCCGTCCACAACGCATCACCGGCCGCGACATCGACATCCGGTGGAAACAGCAACAGGAAGTGTCGCGCGCGCTGCAGCTTCGCTACCGGTTCCGCCATCACCGTGGCGAAGGGTTCGCCCGGGTCATGAGTCACCTCGCTGACGCGTGCTACCGGGTAGCCGACAGGAAAACGACCGGCGAGCCCCGAGGACACCAGCAGATCCCCCTCTCGGATATCAGCGGTATCGGCCACATGGAGCACACTCATGGCATCGAAACGCCCGGTGCCCTGAACGATGAAGCGCAGGCCGTTGCGGTTCACCTGCACCGGCATCGCATGGTTGGCATCTGCCACCATCAAGACCCGACTGGAATAGGCCGAGACTGACGTGACCTGCCCGACAAGCCCCGATGCATCCATCACCGGCTGCCCCACATAGACACCATTGCGACGCCCACGATCGATGACCATCTGATGGGTGAAGGGGTCGGAATCCAGCGACAGCAGTTCAGCGGTGAGAAAAGGCATCTCATCGCGCCGAGTGGCATTCAGGAGTTCGCGCAAGCGCACATTTTCGGCCGTCAGGCTGGCCATGCGCTGCACGCGATGAGACAGGGTCAGCAGTTGCTGGCGAAGCTTGCGGTTTTCGTCGACCAGAGCGCTCTGGTCAGAGACGACAAGCGAGCCCCATGTAAGGGCATCACTTGGGAGGCTGACCAACCACTGGATGGGGGCGACCACGGTCGACAGCTGCGCGCGCAGGTTTTCGACCCGCGTCAGTTGATGTTCCGCGAACATCAACGTCAGTGCCAGTATCGCACACAGCAGCATGCGGTAACCGGGCACTGACGCGTGCGTGAACAGCGGTTTAATAAGCAATCCCCCGGGTCACGGTCTAGCGAACAGGTCAGTCGCTGGAGAGTAGCTCGAAGGTATGCTGATCGATCATTTCCAGCGCTTTGCCGCCACCGCGAGCCACGCAGGTCAGCGGATCCTCGGCAACAATCACCGGCAGGCCGGTTTCTTCGGAAATGAGCTTGTCCAGATCACGCAACAAGGCACCGCCGCCAGTGATCACAAGGCCGCGCTCAGCGATGTCGGAAGCGAGCTCGGGTGGAGATTGCTCAAGCGCGCTCTTCACCGCCGTCACGATCGCGGCGAGCGTCTCCTGCAGCGCATCAAGAATCTCGTGTGAGTTCAGCGTAAAGCTGCGGGGAATGCCCTCGGCGAGGTTGCGGCCGCGCACATCGATCTCGCGCAGCTCACCACCTGGGTAGGCACAGCCAATCTCTTCCTTGATGCGCTCGGCAGTGGCCTCACCGATCAGGCTGCCATAGTGGCGGCGCACATAGGCGGTAATGGCTTCGTCGAAACGATCACCACCGACCCGGATCGACTCCGAGTAGACAACGCCGTTGAGCGAGATGATCGCGATTTCGCTGGTACCGCCGCCGATGTCGACGACCATCGAGCCTTGAGCCTCTTCGACCGGCAGGCCGGCACCGATGGCCGCGGCCATCGGTTCCTCGATCAGGAACACCTCGCGAGCGCCAGCGCCCTCGGCAGATTCCTTGATCGCACGTCGCTCGACCTGAGTCGACATGCAGGGCACACAGACCAGCACCCGCGGACTCGGCGTCAGGAAAGTGCTCTGATGCACCTTGCGAATGAAGTGCTGAAGCATCTGCTCGGTCACGGTGAAATCGGCGATGACGCCGTCCTTCATCGGCCGGATGGCGGTGATATTGCCCGGCGTACGACCCAGCATGCGCTTGGCGTCGATACCCACGGCAGCCACGCTGCGCATGTTACCCGATTGGCGAATGGCCACCACGGAAGGCTCGTCGAGCACGATACCCCGTCCGCGAACATAGATCAGCGTGTTGGCCGTACCCAGATCGATCGAGAGATCGCTGGAGAACAGCCCACGTAAACGTTTAAACATGGAAGTCTTTCACCTAGTGCAGACCGGAACCCTGTGCGGACGCAAACGGTACCATCGCGGCCTTGATGCAGCAAGCTACATTGGGGTTGCGGCCCCGTGAGTCAAGTCCTGCCAGTCGGCCCAGGATATGGTACATTTTACGGTTATTTACTGCGGATGACGCCTGCCTGGCGCCGCCGCCACGATCCACGCTCAAGGGATATTCACCATGGCGCTTGAACCTAAAGATGTGCGGCGCGCAGCACATCTGGCCCGCTTGGGCCTCGATGAGACCGACGCCGACCGCTATGTCGACGACCTGACACGGATCCTCGAGATGGCCGATCACCTTCAGACGGTCAATACCGATGGCGTGGCCCCCTTGGCCCACCCGCTGGATGCCACTCAGCGCCTACGCGCCGACGAGGTCACCGAGACCGACCAGCGCGAGCGATTCCAGCGCAACGCCCCAGCGGTGGAGAATGGCCTCTATCTGGTGCCCCGCGTCGTCGAATGAGCCCTGATCGCTGACCGAATGCCTCATCTGGAGCCAAGCCTCAATGCATGACATGACCCTGACCGAGCTCGCCCGCGCCCTCGAGGCCGGCAAGTTCACCAGCCGCCAATTGACCGAATCGCTGCTCGCGCGTATCGAGCGCTTCGACGGTGAGCTCAACAGTTTCATCAGCGTGACCGCCGAGCAGGCACTGGCCGCCGCCGATGCCGCCGATGCCGCCCGCGCCCGCGGCGAAGCAGGACCACTAACCGGCCTGCCATTGGCCCTGAAAGACATCTTCTGCACCCAGGATGTGAAGACCAGTTGCGGCTCGAAGATGCTCGACAATTTCATTGCGCCCTATGACGCGCATGTGGTCGAGAAGCTCAAGCATGCCGGTACCGTGAGCCTGGGCAAGACCAACATGGACGAGTTCGCCATGGGCTCCTCCAACGAGAACAGCCACTATGGCCCGGTGAAGAATCCCTGGGATCTCACCGCTGTGCCCGGTGGCAGCTCCGGTGGCAGCGCCGCCGCCGTGGCCGCCGGCCTGGTGCCGGCAGCGCTTGGCACCGACACCGGTGGCTCGATTCGTCAGCCGGCCGCCTTCTGCGGCATCACCGGCCTGAAGCCCACCTATGGTCGTGTCTCTCGCTACGGCATGGTGGCTTACGCGTCGAGCCTCGATCAGGCCGGCCCCATGGCCCGCACCGCCGAGGACTGCGCACTGCTGTTGAGCGCCATCGCCGGCCACGACCTGCGCGATTCCACCAGCGTGGCCCGTGGCGTACCCGACTACCGTGCCGAACTGGGCGCCTCGCTGTCCGGCCTCAGAATCGGCCTGCCCAAGGAATATTTCGGCGACGGCCTGGACCCGGAGGTGGAAACAGCTATTCGCGAAGCGGTCAAGGTCTACGAATCCCTTGGCGCGACCGTGCAGGAAGTCAGTCTGCCGCACACCCATCACGCCATTCCGGCCTATTACGTCATCGCCCCGGCCGAGGCCTCCTCCAACCTGTCGCGCTATGACGGGGTGCGCTTCGGCTATCGTTGCGACGCACCGGCGGATCTCGAGGATCTTTACAAGCGCTCGCGGGCAGAAGGCTTCGGCGACGAGGTCAAGCGCCGCATCCTGATCGGCACTCACACCCTCTCCGAAGGCTTCTTTGATGCCTACTACAAGAAGGCTCAACAGGTCCGCCGGTTGATCCGCCAGGACTTCATGGATGCCTTCGAGGAAGTCGACGTGCTGATGGGACCGTCGACGCCAACCACGGCGTTTGATCTGGGGGCCAACAAGGACCCGGTCTCGATGTACCTGCAGGACATTTACACCATTGCCATCAACCTGGCGGGCATCCCCGGCATTAGCGTGCCGGCCGGCAACATCAATGGCCGCCCGGTGGGTCTGCAGATCCTCGGGCCGCACTTCGCCGAAACCCAGCTGCTCAACGTCGCCCACCAGTTCCAGCAGGTCACCGACTGGCACCAGCAACGCCCGGCCTTCGGCAAGGAGAACACATAATGCAATGGGAAACCGTGATCGGCCTTGAGGTCCACGCCCAGCTGGCTACCCAATCCAAGATCTTCTCCGGTGCCTCCACGGCCTTTGGCGCCGAGCCCAATAGCCAGGCGTGTGCCGTTGATCTGGGCCTGCCGGGGGTGCTGCCGGTACTCAACGAGTCCGCCGTGGCCATGGCGGTGCAGTTCGGCCTG
This sequence comes from Halomonas salinarum, assembly GCF_012062845.1. GTDB lineage: Bacteria > Pseudomonadota > Gammaproteobacteria > Pseudomonadales > Halomonadaceae > Onishia > Onishia salinarum. The sequence goes on along the minus strand of NZ_WWNB01000004.1, from coordinate 209,328 downwards.
GGCATCAATGCCGAGATTCCTGAAGTCTCGATCTTCGATCGCAAGAACTACTTCTATCCGGACCTGCCCAAGGGCTACCAGACCAGCCAAATGTATCATCCGATCGTCGGGCAAGGTGAAGTCGAGATCACCCTCGAGGATGGCGAGACCAAGCGCATTCGGGTCCATCATGCCCACCTCGAGGAAGACGCCGGCAAGTCCCTCCACGAGGACTTCCACAGCATGACCGGGGTCGACCTGAACCGCGCCGGCACGCCGCTACTGGAGATCGTCTCCGAGCCGGATATGCGCTCCGCCAAGGAAGCCGTGGCCTACCTGAAGGCAATGCACTCCATCGTCACTTACCTTGGCATCTCGGACGGCAACATGGCCGAGGGCTCGATGCGCTGTGACGTCAACGTCTCGGTTCGCCCCAAGGGCCAGGAAGCCTTCGGCACCCGCGCCGAGATCAAGAACGTCAACTCCTTCCGCTTCGTCGAACGCGCCATCGCCTTCGAGGTCGAGCGCCAGATCGAGCTGATCGAGGATGGCGGCAAGGTGGTCCAGGAAACGCGCCTATACGACCCGGAAGCCGACGAAACCCGCAGCATGCGTACCAAGGAAGAGGCCAACGACTACCGTTACTTCCCCTGCCCTGATCTCTTGCCGGTAGTGCTGGATGCGGCCTACGTGGATCATCTGCGCAGCTCTTTGCCGGAACTGCCGGCCGAGAAGCGGGCACGCTTCCAGAACGAGCTTGGCCTCTCGGCCTACGACGCCGGCGTGCTGTCGGCGACTCGCGCCATGGCCGATTTCTTCGAGGGCGTGAAGGAGGTTTGCGGCGACGCCAAGCTGGCCGCCAACTGGGTGCAAGGCGAGTTTGCCGGCCATCTCAACAAGGAAGGCCTGACTATCGCCTCAAGCCCGGTCTCGGCCCTTCAGCTCGGCGAGCTGGTGGCCCGCGTCAAGGACGAGACCATCAACGGCAAGGCTGCCAAGCAGGTCTTCGCCGCGCTGTGGGCCGGTGAAGGCAATAGTGCCGATGAAGTCATCGAGGCCCGTGGCCTCAAGCAGGTCACCGACACCGGCGCCATCGAGGCGATGATCGATCAGGTGATCGCTGACAGCCCGGTTCAGGTTGCCCAGTATCGCGACGCCGAGCCGGACAAGCGTGGCAAGATGATCGGCTACTTCGTCGGCCAGGTCATGAAGGCGTCTCGCGGCACCGCCAATCCTCAGCAGGTCAATGGCCTGCTAAAGGAGAAGCTCGACGCGCTGTGTTGAGGCATCGATGAGAGGCACCGCACCTGGTGCTGACACGAAAGACGCCCCCTTTTCAGGGGGCGTCGTCGTATCTAGCGCCTGGAAGATGAGGCTACCCCACTCCCCAGCTCATCCGGCCCTATCCGGCATGCTTATGTGACTCAATCTCTTCGCGCAGCGCCTCGGCCTCAGTGGTCAAGGTGGCATTGGCATGCATGTCACCATTGCGGGCGGCTTCCATCGCCTGCTCGAGCTTGCGCTCATAGGCCTTCTGTAACTTCTTGGTGGGATCGCTTTTGAAGATACCGAACATGGGTGTCTCTCCTGAGGTAAGTGATCTCAGACTACGCGACACCCCATACCAATACTAGACAAAAACTATACACGACATTGTTCAGATGCTGAATCATGCCGCTCTTCGACCATTCACCTGGAGAAACGACGACTCGGTAGCCCGCAGGAGTGCAGTCCCGTGAAGACGGGCTACTAACAAAACCTCGCTACCAGGAAGCGATAGCGCGGCTGCGACATGATACTCAGACAGCTTAGCCCTGGGGCTCGGTCTGTGACGTCGACTGGCCGGCATGCCACTGGGGCTGGCCGTTCTGCATCAGCACCCGGTTGCCCTGAGGCGCCTCGTCGAGCCGAGCGCTATACACCTGGCCATCGACCCGATACTCGACGTCATAGCCCAGCTGTTCCTGGCGGGTATCGGTCACGGTATGACATTCACGCCGGGTGGACGTGGTGGTCTGGCCGGACTCGATGCGGCCCTGCACCTCACGACCCGCCAGGCCACCGCCCACGGCGCCCGCCACGGTGGCGATTTTCTTGCCGCTACCGCCACCGACCTGATTGCCAAGCAAACCACCGACGATAGCGCCCGCGGCAGTGCCGATGATGCGGTTCGGATCACGGCTTGGGGCCTGCTGGCTAACGACCACATTCTCGCAGACCTCCCGAGGGGTCTCGATGGTCCGGGTCGCCGCCTCGACCTGCAGGATATCGGCATAGACCGGCTCAGGCGGCTGGGAATAACTGCTGACCTGATAGGCACCGACCGCAAGGCCACCCAGGCCAAAGACTGACAGGGTGGTACCGATCACAATGGACTTGTTCATGACTCGCTCCTCACACACGACATCGGGGTCGACGACAGGGGCGTCGACAACATAGGGCCGGCTCGGGGGAATCCGGGAATCGGACGCACACCCTTGGGCACGCGAAGCACCAGGCGAGGTGACAAACAGCAATGAGACTAGGGCTCGGGCGACATCCCGTCGCGGACGAGCCAGGTAGACGAGGCGAGTATAGTCCAGGGAGTGGGGGCGAGATATCGCGCTCACGGCGACTGTGCGATCTTTCCACACTTGGCGTCGCGCTGTCGCCAACCGCCGACGCCCAAAGCGATCAACGCGACCCGCAGACAGGACATGCCGGGTCACGAGGCACGCTGAAGCGTCGCCACTCACCGGAAAGCCCGTCGAAGGTGGAAAGCCCTTGATGCGTACTACCGGCACCGCTGAGCATCTTGACCGCCTCCAACGCCTGGAAGCTGCCAATCAGCCCAACCAGTGGTGCCACCACACCGTTTTCGGCGCAGCTCAGCTGCTCATCTTCACCGGGGTCACCAGGCGGATAGAGGCAGGCATAACAGGGACTCTTGGCATCTCGAGGATCGAAAACAGCGAGCTGACCGCCAAAGCGGATAGCCGCCCCGGAGACCAGTGGCCGTCCCGCCGACTGGCAGGCCGCATTGATGGCATAGCGCGAGGCGAAGCGGTCGGTACAGTCGAGCACCACGTCTGCCGTCTGGACGGCGCGCTCAAGAGATGCACCGACCAGGCGCTCACTCAGGCTTGTAATCTGACAGTGAGGATTGAGCGCCAATGCGGCCTCTCGAGCCGAATCAGCCTTGGCACGACCGATATCCGCCTCGCCGTGGGCGATCTGGCGCTGAAGGTTGGAAAGCTCGACCGTGTCGTCGTCGACGAGCGTCAACCGGCCGACACCTGCCGCCGCCAGATAGAGCGCGACGGGCGAACCAAGCCCGCCAGCGCCAATCACCAGCGCATGACTCGCAAGAAGGCGCTCCTGGCCTTCGATCTCGATCGACTCGAGCATGATCTGGCGGCTATAGCGCAACAGCGCCTGGTCGTTCATCGTCACGTATCTCTCTTGGCTCTCGATTGTCGGACTGATCGATGTCGGGGCTTATCATTTCCGGGCTTATCGCTACTGGGACTATCTTTCCCGGGCGCCCGCTGCCTTTCCATCAGGCACCTGTCGCCGCTCTCTCATCGGTACGCTTGTTAGTGCTCTTCGAGTTGCTCGACGTCTGGCACATGCAGGGTAAATTCTTCCTTTACCTCTTCCATGACGACATAGCTCTTCGACTCCTTGACCCCGGGCAGGGTCAACACTACCTCACCAAGGAGCTGACGGTACGCCGACATCTCGGGAATCCGGCACTTGAGGATATAGTCGAACTGCCCCGAGACCAGGTGACACTCCTGAATTTGCGGCAACTGGCTCACGGCGCGTCGGAACTCGTCGAACACGGCGGGTGATTGGGTCTCGAGACTGATCTCGACAAACACCAACAGATTGGCCTTGAGTGCCTTGGGGTCGAGTATCGCCTTGTAGCCACGAATAATGCCCGAACGCTCCAGGCGCTTGACCCGCTCCAGACAAGGAGTGGTGGAAAGCCCGACCTGAGCGGCCAGGTCAACGTAGGAAATACGGGCATTATCCTGGAGGGCACGCAGGATTTTGAGATCGATACGGTCAAGCGAGCGGTTCTTGGCTTTCATGGTCATCCAGAGTCCAAGCTCAATACGCGGTCGAACAGCGGAGGCATCACCGCCGGATCGACTGAGCATCATGGCTTCCATAGTTATTGGAAGGGGTGAACGACGAAAACCTCAGTGATTGGTCTGGCCAAATGCAGCCGTATCAGTGAGGTTCGCCCTTCTCGCCCATGTCACCCTAACAATTACCATATACGCTCTGGACGGCGCGAGTCCCGCCGCTCACGTCAGGCTTTCCAACGCCCCAGGCTGACCCGCTCCCGTGCGCCCAAATCCTGAAGCGTCGTTACCTCATCATAACCCGCCTGCTCGAACGCCTGACGCACCGCCACTCCCTGCTCGAGGCCATGCTCGAGCAAGAGCCAGCCACCCGCCAACAGATGGCGGCGCGCCTCTTGAACCAGTGCGTAAAGATCGGCCAGGCCATCGTCACCGGCCACCAGCGCCGAACGGGGCTCGAAGCGCACATCGCCCTGTGCGAGGTGAGGATCGTCATCGGCAAGGTAGGGAGGGTTCGCGACAACCAGCGCAAAGCGCTCGCCCTCAAGCGAGGCAAACCAGTCACTCTCGAGGAATCGAACGTGCTCCAACCCCAAATGCACAGCATTGCCGCGTGCAAGCGCCACCGCCTGCGGTGACAGATCGACACCCGTTACCTGCCAACCGGGGCGCTCGCTGGCAAACGCAAGCGCAATGGCGCCGGTGCCGGTCCCCAGGTCAAGAAACGTCCCTTCTTCGGCGTCGCCTCGCGCGAGCGCCGCTTCGACCAGGCTCTCGGTGTCAGGACGCGGAATAAGCGTGGCATCGTGGGTCCTGAGCGATAGCCCCCAGAACTCCCGCTCTCCGGTCAGGTAGGCCACCGGAGCGCCCTGCCCTCTGGCGGCAATGAGCGCGTCGAAGCGCGCACGCGACCAGCAGTCGGCCTCGCGATCGCCCCAGGTATAGAGCCAGGTGCGATCGACCTCGAGCACATGGCACAGCAGCACCTCGGCATCAAGCCTCGGGCTTGGCGACCCCGCCGCCTGCAACCGCTTGGCGGCGCGAGCCAGCAGCACATCGAGACGCATCAGGCGATTTCCTTACGCATCAGGCTTCCTGCTGCAGGGCCGCGAGCTGCTCGGCCTGATACTCGTGGAGCAGCGGCTCGATGATCTCGCCAAGCTCACCGGTCATCACCTCGTTGAGCTTGTAGAGCGTCAGATTGATGCGGTGATCGGTGACCCGCCCCTGAGGAAAATTGTAGGTACGGATGCGCTCGCTGCGATCACCGGAGCCGACCAGCGAACGACGCTCGTCGGCCTGCTGCTGGCGCTGGCTTTCCAGAGCGCTCTGCTTGAGGCGCGCGGCCAACAGCGACATGGCCTTGGCACGGTTCTTGTGCTGGCTGCGCTCTTCCTGACACTCGACCACCACGCCACTGGGCAGGTGAGTAATGCGAATCGCGGAATCGGTGGTGTTGACGTGCTGGCCACCGGCCCCGCTGGAACGAAAGGTATCGATGCGCAGGTCATTGCTGTTGATGTCGATATCACCGACCTGGTCGGCCTCAGGCATCACCGCCACGGTGCAGGCCGAGGTATGGATGCGGCCCTGAGACTCGGTAGCGGGAACCCGCTGTACCCGATGAGCGCCGGACTCGAACTTGAGCCGGGCATAGACACCCTCGCCCTTGATCCGCGAAATCAGTTCCTTGTAGCCGCCCTGCTCGCCATGACTGGCGCTGACCACTTCGACCTTCCAGCCATGCTTCTCGGCGTAACGCGAATACATGCGAAACAGATCACCGGCGAACAGTGCCGCCTCATCGCCCCCCGTACCGGCGCGCACCTCGAGATACACGCTGCGGCCATCGTCCGGGTCCTTGGGCACCAGCAGGCGCTTGAGCGCCTCCTCGAGAGCGGCCAGCCGCTCCTGCCCCTCCGCCTGTTCAAGCTCAGCAAGCTCGCGCATCTCGGCGTCGCTGTCTTCGAGCAGTGCCTGGGCAGCCTCGATGTTGTTCTCGGTATCGCGAAACGCCTGCCAGGTCGCCACCAGTTCTTCGAGCTCCGCATATTCCCGAGAATAATCACGAAAGCGGGGCTGATCGGCGATGACATCGGGCTCGGCCAGCAGAGCCGAGAGCTCCTCGAAGCGCTCGGCAAAGGTATCTAGGCGCTGACGCAGTGTAGCTTTCATGAAGGGTCCTGTTGTCTGGTGCCGGTCATCGGGGGAGCCTCGGGATCGCTGTCAGAATCGAAGAGCAAGGCTTCGGCGGCCTCGATCAGGTCCTGACGCTCGGCCCCAGAGGCTTCGCGCAGACCAAGGGTCGGGGCATGCATGAGCTTGTTGGTCAGCTGGCGAGCGAGACGGGCAACCACCTTCTCCGGGTCTTCGCCGCGAGCCAGCTGTGCGAGCGCCTGCTCTTCGGAATCGGCGCGCATCTGCTCGCCCTGCTGTCGATAGCGGCGAATGAGGTCGCCGGCGCCGCGCACCCGGCGCTCGTGCTGCCAGCTCGTGACGCCGTGCTCGATCAGCACCTCGGCCTTGTCGGCGGCCACCTTGCGATGTCGGCGGTTCTCTTCAATGACTTCGTGCAGGTCATCGACGGTATAAAGAAAGACATCATCCAGTTCGCCGACCTGCGGTTCGATGTCCCGGGGCACGGCAATATCGACCATGAAGACCGGCCGGTGACGACGCAGCTTGATCGCCCGCTCGACCATGCCCTTGCCGAGAATCGGCAAGGGCGCCGCCGTCGAGGAAATCACGATATCGGCTCGTGCCAGGGCATTGGGAATCTCGTTGAGAGAGATCGCTTCACCACCGATGCGGTCGGCCAACTGTGCGGCCCGCTCACGCGTGCGGTTGGCCACGATCAGCTTTCGGACGCCGGCCTCCTGCAAGTGACGGGCGACCAGCTCGATCGTTTCTCCGGCGCCGATCAGCAGTGCCGTGGAGCGCCGAAAGTTATCGAAGATACGACTGGCCATGCTCACCGCGGCATAGGCCACCGACACCGGATTCTCGCCGATACCGGTCTCGGTGCGGACCTGCTTGGCAACCGCAAAGGTGTGCTGGAACAGCCGTTCGAGCTCACCGCCCAAGCCTTTGTGGCTGCGCGCCGCCTGGTAGGCATCCTTGAGCTGGCCAAGGATCTGCGGCTCACCGAGCACCATGGAATCGAGTCCGACAGCGACGCGCATCAGGTGACGTGCCGCGTCGCCGTCCAGATAATGGTAGGCCGCCGCCGACAACTGTTCGACGCTGAGGGTATGAAAGCGACTCAACCAGTCAAGAATCGCCGCTTCTCCATCGCGCTCCATCACGCAATAGAGTTCGGTGCGGTTGCAGGTCGAGAGCAGCGCAGCTTCTTCCACCTCGGGCAGAGCACGTAGCTCGGTCAGCGCCGCTTCCAGCTGCAACGGGGTAAAGGCGACTTGCTCACGCACCTCGACCGCAGCCGTCTTATGATTGATGCCAAGGGCCAAAAGCGTCATGCAATCAGAGTCTTCGCTCAAGGGGGAGTGGTGCGAATCACGGCGAAAACCACCAGATGCAGCGCGACAGCAGGCAAGACTGCCTGAAACACGCGCCAACAGATGTGATGTGGTCGCCGGATCGTCCGAAGCCGGGCATTCTATCACAGCCGACCCCTCGCACACGCCCCCATGACTTTGCCCGTGCCCGTCAAGCCGTTATGCTGAACGCTGACTTCCTTGACGAGACGATCATGCGCGCACGCCTGCTCAAGACGGCCCTCATTACGGCGACCCTCGCGCTGGTTACGGCTTGCCAGGGCATGCCCAAATCCCATGATGCCAGCACCACCGACCCCATGCGGGGAGCGCCACCGATTACACAGGGCCTCGATGCAAAGGGCCTGCAAACACTGCTCTTGGCAGAACTGGCCGGTCGGCGCGGTCAGTACGAACGCGCCGCAAAGGGCTACCTGGATGCCGCCGAACGCTACGATTCAGAGGCGCTGAGCGAGCGCGCCACCCTGGCGGCGCGTTTCAGTGACAAGCCAGCGCTGATGGAAACCTCAGCCCGTCAATGGCTTGAGCGCTCGCCGGGTGCCGAACCTGCACTTCGCATACTATCTAGCCTCGCCCAGCAGCGCGGGGACTGGCTGGCCGCCCTCGACGCACGCCTTTCACTGATCGAACAGGGCAAGCCTGGGGAGTTGGCCAGCTTCGCCGACCAGGCCCTCACGCAAGGGGCTGACCCGGCCCCCCTAGCCGCCCGGCTGCGCCGCCACCTGGTGGTCGCCGATGGTGACGCCCCCTATGCCTACGACGCCATCTTGGCCACCGCCTTGCTCGAAGCAGCCGGGGGAGAAGTCGAGCGCGCCAAAGCACGCCTCTCGGCCCTTGCACGCACACATCCCGAGCTCCCCGCTCTGTGGCTGACCCGTGCTCGTATTGCCATCGAAGAAGATGATCCCACTGCCACCCTGAGTGCCGCCAAGCGCGGTCTGGAGACATCACCCGGCGACTCCCGCTTCCTGCTACTCATGGCCCGCAGCCAGCTGGCCCTTGGGCGGGTCGCCGCCGCAGAGCGCCAGACCGACCAACTGCTGGCCCAGCACGGCGAGCAACCGGAACTGCGAATGGCACTGGCCCGCCTGTTCCTCGAAGCACAAGAACCCTCTCCGGCCCGCCGGCTTCTGCTGCCGCTGATTGACGAAGACACGACGCCACCGCAGGCCTTCCTATTGCTTGGCAACATTGCCGAGCAGCAAGGTGAAATCGACAACGCCTTTCTCTATTACCGGCAGGTTCCAGAAGGCGAGCAGTTCCTTAACGCACGTCTTCAAGCGGCACGCATGCTGATTGATGCAGACCGCTTGCCGGATGCGCTGGAGTTCCTGCGCATTGAACGGCTCCGCCATGACGCTCAGGCCGCGGATATCGCCGCCCTGGAGGTCGAATTGCTCGATCAGGTGGATGAACGTAGCGCCGCCGATGAAGTCCTCGCCGAGGCCCGCGACCGCCACCCTGATAACGAGGACCTTCTATATATGCAGGCCATGCGCAAATTCAATGCTGGCAACCTGGACGGCATGGAGACCGATCTGCGTGAGCTGATCGAGCGCCGGCCAGACAACGCCATGGCCATGAATGCGCTCGGCTATACCCTGGCCGACATGACCACGCGTTACGAAGAGGCGCGCGAGCTGATCGAGCGTGCCCATGACCTGGCACCCGACAGCCCCGCCATTCTCGACAGCCTCGGCTGGGTACTGCACAAGCAGGGCAAGAATGCTCGCGCCCTGCCATACCTGGAGCGGGCGTTCGCCCTGATGCCGGATCAGGAAATCGCTGCTCACCTCGCCGAGGTACTGTGGTCGCTTGGTCGCACTGAAGATGCGCGTCGCTTGGTCGAACGCGGCCTCGCCCGCTTCGAGGACCATCCCAAGCTCGATGAATTGATCCAGCGAATTCCCGCCATGGCGCCCTGAGAGCGCCACTTCATCCTCTGGCTGATACTCGAGATCGAGATAACTCCATGACCCGACGCTTCGTCCTTATTATTGTCCTGGCCCTGCTGGCCGGTTGTGCTTCTCGTGGCCCTGTCTCCACCGACAGCACCGAACGCGGCCCCTGGCAGGATCAGGTCACTCGCGTAAAGGCCCTCAGCAGCTGGACGCTGGCCGGCAAGGTAGGGTTGCGCACGCCCCAGGAAAGCACCAGCGCCAACCTGGACTGGCGCCAGACCCCCAACTACTATCGGCTACTGATCAGCGGCCCCTTCGGCGCCGGACGCAGCACCCTCGAGGGCACCGCTCAGACTGTGACCCTGACCACAAGCGAAGGGCGCGTCAGCGCCGAAAGCGCCGAGGCACTGCTCGAGAAGGAGCTGGGCTGGTCATTGCCGGTGTCTTCGCTGGATCACTGGATCCGTGGCCTGCCCGCCCCGGGCGGCAACTTTGAACGCGAGACCGACGCCCTGGGCTACCCTACTCGCCTGACCCAATCCGGCTGGACCATCGACTACAGCGGCTGGATGCCAGCAGGCGAGCTATGGCTGCCGCGTCGCCTGGACATGCAACGCACGGGCATCGAGGCCACCCTGCTGATCAACACCTGGCGGCCGGAGCCCTCTCGTGACTGATAGAGCGCCCCAACCCAGCCAGGCCCCGCTATCTCGAGACACTCATCGGCCGACGCTGAGCCTGCCGGCGCCGGCCAAGCTGAACCGCATGCTGCATATCACCGGACGTCGCGATGATGGTTATCATGAGCTGCAAACCCTGTTCCAGTTTCTGGACGTCGGTGACACGCTGCACTTCACGCTCCGCGATGATGATGCCATCCGGCTGACACCAACCCTCGAGGGCGTCACCGCCGAGGATAATCTGGTTGTCCGCGCGGCCCGCCTGCTGCAAGCACAGACCGGCTCTCGCCGCGGCGTCGACATCCAGCTCGACAAGCGCCTGCCAATGGGGGGCGGCCTGGGCGGCGGCAGTTCCAACGCGGCTACCACCCTGCTTGCCCTGAACCGGCTATGGAATCTCAACCTTGATGAGGAGCGCCTGGCCGCGCTTGGCCTGTCGCTGGGGGCCGATGTTCCCGTTTTCGTGCGTGGGCGCGCCGCCTGGGCCGAGGGAGTCGGCGAACAGCTGACACCCGTCACGCTCGATACCCCCTATTTCGTGGTGATCCATCCAGGTGTTTCGGTCGCCACCGCCCGGGTCTTCCAGGCGCCAGAATTGACACGCGACACCCCGGCCATTAGACTCTCGCGCGCACTTGAGGGGGGCGCAACGCGTTGGCGTAACGACTGCGAAGCGACGGTGTGCAGGCTGTACCCGCAGGTCGATGAAGCCATAAGATGGCTGGCCCAGCGGGCACCGACCATGCTGACGGGTACCGGCGCTTGCCTGTTCGGGCGTTTGACTAACGTCGAAGAGGCCGATAACATTGCGCGCCAAGTCGACCCTCGCTGGCACGCCTTCACGGCGCAAGGCTTGAACGTCTCCCCTCTGCACAAGGCTCTGGGGTGAGGCAATCTGCCTGATGTAGATTGCTTGCATGGCGGCTCTCGATAGCTGGTCAATTAAACCAGACGAGAGCATGAGCGGAGTCGACAGGCAAGGTTGCTGGGGTATCGCCAAGTGGTAAGGCACCGGTTTCTGATACCGGCATTCGCAGGTTCGAGTCCTGCTACCCCAGCCATTTCCTCCCGCGTCGGCTGGCCGTCAACATCCCTCATAGAGATTCCCAAGACTCCAAAGGTGGCTGCGCGTGTCTAAATTGATGGTTTTCGCCGGGAACGCCAATCCCGAACTTGCCCGCAAGATTGCCGAAGGACTCGACAATCGCCTCGGCCACGCTACAGTCGGTCAGTTCAGCGACGGCGAAATCGCGGTCGAAATCAACGAGAACGTCCGCGGCAAGGACGTTTTCGTGCTGCAGTCCACCTGCGCGCCCACCAACGACAACATCATGGAAATGGTCCTGATGATTGATGCGTTGCGTCGCGCCTCCGCTGCCCGCATCACGGCAGTGGTTCCTTACTTCGGTTATGCCCGCCAGGATCGCCGCGTCCGCTCGGCCCGTGTGCCGATCTCCGCCAAGATTGTCGCCGACATGATGGTCAAGGCCGGTGTAGACCGGGTGATGACCATGGACCTGCACGCCGATCAGATCCAAGGCTTCTTCGACGTTCCCGTCGACAACGTCTATGGTTCGCCGATCCTGCTCGACGACATCGAACGCCAGAACTACGACGACCTGGTCGTTGTCTCCCCGGACGTCGGCGGCGTGGTGCGTGCTCGCGCCATCGCCAAGCAACTCAATGCCGACCTGGCCATCATCGACAAGCGTCGCCCCCAGGCCAACCAGGCGCAGGTCATGCACATCATCGGCGAGATCGAAAACCGCACCTGCGTGGTGGTGGATGACATGATCGATACCGCCGGCACGCTGTGCAAAGCCGGCGAGGCGCTCAAGGCCCGCGGCGCACGCCGCGTCGTCGCCTACGCCACCCACCCGATCCTGTCCGGCCCGGCCGTCGACAATATTTCCGGGTCGGTGCTTGATGAAGTCGTGGTGGCCGACACTATCCCGCTGTCAGACGCAGCCCGCCGCAGCGGCAAGATCCGCCAGCTGTCGGTGGCCGGCCTGATCGCCGAGGCAATCCGCCGCGTCAGCAACGAAGAATCCGTCAGCGCGATGTTCCACTGAGGCCGCCATAAGGCCGCTTTAACACCGCGCAGGATACGCGCGCCGTCAGGCGCCCATGGAAACGCCAATGTTTGGTCGCGAGCTTGGCGTTCTCCTCATCAAACCACTGAGGTTTCATTCAATGTCCGATTTCAATCTTAATGCCAGCGTTCGCCACGACCTGGGGAAAGGTGCGAGCCGCCGCCTGCGTCGTGCGGACCTCTCCATCCCGGCGATCATCTACGGCGGTGAAAAGACGCCCCAGTCTATCGCCATCGAGAAGGCCCCGTTCTACAAGGCCATCGAAGATGAGTCCTTCTTCGCGTCTGTGATCACGCTGAACGTGGAAGGCAAGCAGGAGCAGGTCGTGGTTCGTGACCTGCAGCGTCACCCGTACAAGCCGCTGGTCACTCACGCTGACTTTCTGCGCGTTGATGCGACTCACGAGCTGACACTGCACGTCCCGCTGCACGTCGTCGGCGAAGACGCCAGCAAGGCGATCAAGGATGAGGACGGCGAGCTGCACCAGCTGGCGTCCGACGTCGAGATCAGCTGCCTGCCGAAGGATCTCCCCGAGTATCTGGAAGTGGACATCAGCGAGCTTGAGCTGGGCACCACCCTGCACCTGTCCGACCTGACCGTACCGGCTGGCGTGACCATTGTGGCGCTGACCCACGGTGAAGATCACGACAACGCCATCCTCAACATCACCAAGGCCAAGGTTATGGCCGAGCAAACTGATGAGGAAGAGGAAGCTGAAGCGCCAGAAGAAAAGGCGGCTGATAGCGAAGACGAGAGCGAAGGCGAAGACGAAAGCAAAGGCGATACCGAGTAATCGGCGACGCCTGCGGGCAGGCCGGCCAGCCGGCATGCCCGCGCTATCTTCTGAAAATCAAGCGCCCCGGCGCTTGATTTTTTTTGCCTGTCCCAAGCGCTGACAGTAGCGTTTCGATCACACGCCCATAACTTTCGCGAGGTCACCGGCATGAGTCAGCTGAAAGCGATCATCGGTCTAGGCAACCCTGGAGCCGACTACGATGCCACCCGGCACAATGCCGGCGCCTGGCTGGTGGAATCTCTGGCACGCGATCATCACGTTCCCCTGCGGTCTGAGCGCAAGTTTCTGGGGCTCTATGCCAAGATCACCCTGGCCGGCCAGGACCTGCATCTCCTCTACCCTCAGACCTTCATGAACAAGAGCGGTGGCTCTGTGGCTGCCCTGGCCAAGTTTTTCAAGCTTGCCCCGGAAGAAATGCTGATCGCTCACGACGAGCTGGACATTGCCCCCGGCACCGCGCGTTACAAGCAAGGCGGTGGCCACGGCGGGCACAATGGCCTGCGCGACATCATCGCCTCCCTGGGCAACGCCAAGGATTTTCACCGCTTGCGTATCGGCATCGGCCACCCGGGCGAGGCCCATCGGGTCGTCAATTATGTGCTCTCGCGCCCGGGCAAGCCCGAGCGCGCCGCCATCGACGCCGCTCTGGACGAGATAGAGCGCACCCTGCCGGATGCCGTCGCCGGTGACTGGCCGCGTGCCATGAACCGTTTACACAGTTTCAAGGGGTAACGACGTCCCGGGCAATGCTTGCCTAGCCCGATCATCTCCCCACTGATGCGCTGGGCACGGCACTGCTAACGGCTAGAGAAGGCCTGCCGTGTGGCGTAGAATCCCCGCCATCGTTTTTTCACCGAATGCCAGGAACACACCATGGGTTTCAACTGCGGTATCGTCGGCCTGCCCAACGTCGGCAAGTCCACCCTCTTCAATGCCCTGACCAAGTCGGGCATCGACGCTGAAAACTTCCCCTTCTGCACCATCGAGCCCAACGTGGGCATCGTGCCGATGCCGGACCCGCGCCTCGACAAGCTGGCCGAGATCGTCAAACCCCAGAAGGTGCTGCCTACCACCATGGAGTTCGTCGATATCGCGGGCCTGGTGGCAGGCGCCTCCAAGGGGGAAGGCTTGGGCAACAAGTTCCTGGCCAACATCCGCGAAACCGAGGCCATCGCCCACGTGGTGCGCTGCTTCGACAACGACAACGTCATCCACGTGGCCAACCAGGTCGATCCCGAAGCGGATATCGAGATCATCAACATGGAACTGGCGCTGGCGGATCTCGATACCGTCGAGCGTGCCATCCAGCGCCTGGTGCGCGTCGCCAAGGGCGGCGACAAGGAAGCCATCGCCACCAAGGCGATCCTCGAACGCATCCAGCCGCACCTGGCCGAGGGCCAACCCCTGCGCAGCTTCGGCCTCAATGACGATGACAAGCAGCAACTCAAGAGCTTCGGCTTTCTGACCCTGAAGCCGACCATGTATATCGCCAACGTCAACGACGATGGTTTCGAGGACAACCCCTACCTCGACAAGGTTCGCGAGATCGCCGCCGCCGAAGGTGCCATGGTGGTGCCGGTATGCAACCAGATCGAAGCCGAGATCGCCGAACTCGAGGACGAGGAGCGCGCCATGTTCCTCGATGAGCTGGGCATGGACGAGCCGGGCCTTGATCGCGTGATTCGCGCCGGCTATGAGCTGCTGGGCCTGCAGACCTATTTCACCGCCGGGGTGAAGGAAGTCCGCGCCTGGACCGTCAAGGTCGGTGCTACCGCACCGGAAGGCGCCGGTGTGATCCACACCGACTTCCAGAAGGGCTTCATCCGCGCCGAAGTCGTCGCCTATGATGACTTCGTATCCCTTGGCGGTGAACAAGGCGCCAAGGATGCCGGCAAGTGGCGGCTGGAAGGCAAGGAATACATCCTTAAGGATGGCGATGTGGTGCACTTCCGCTTCAACGTCTAGTGCCTCATAAGATCCGTAGCACTAAGCGATGGAAAAAAGCCGATGTATCATGCTCTTATGGTTGACTGATCACATCCTCTTGCGTAGTATCTATCGCCGTTGGCTACATAGCTCAGCTGGTTAGAGCACATCACTCATAATGATGGGGTCCCCTGTTCAAATCAGGGTGTAGCCACCAAGACAGTACAAACGCCCGAACGGCCTCCCGTTCGGGCGTTTTTTTGTTCCCCGTTTTTTGACCCTGTCCGATATACGTGACATCAATATACCCCGCCCGACACGGCTCCCTCACTCCTCATGCAGGCCATGGCTGGCAAGCGAGCCGATTCAAAGGATTGTGACGATGTGGATTTCGCTGGTCTTTGTGCTGCTGTTCTCGACTGGTTTCATCTGTGCCCGCCTGGGCACGATGGACGCCGAACCCTTTACCCTGCTGCTCGTGCGCAGCCTGCTGGTACTGCCGGTACTGGCGATAATCCTGTGGCTACGCAAAGCGCCAAACCAATGGGGGAACCGCGCCCAGCGAGGCTGCCAAATGGGCGTTGGCATGCTACTTCATGGCGCCTATCTAGGGGGCGTGTTCGCCGCCGTCAAGGCAGGCCTGCCGGCAGGCCTCACCGCTCTGCTGGTCAGCCTTCACCCGCTGGCGACCGCAGCGCTGTCGTTGCCGCTGCTCGGGGTGAGACTGGGTCCAAGGCAATGGGGCGGCCTGACACTAGGCGCAATGGGGGCAAGCCTCGTCCTGGGAAGTGGCCTCGAGCTCTCTCATGGGTGGCCCGTGGTGGGTCTGGTCTGGTGCCTGGTCGCGCTTGCGGGGATTTCAAGCGCCACCCTGTGGCAGAAACGGCTGAGCGGGGACATGGGAATGGTCGAAGGGCTCGTCTTTCAGTATCTGGGGGCGGCACTGGTGTTCAGTATCGCCGCCAGCTGGATCGGGACCTTTACCTTTAACCCCACCCCGCGACTGCTATTGACCTTGGCCTGGCTGGTCGGCGCAATTTCGGTAGGGGCCATCTGGCTACTGATGGTGATGATCGAGCGCGGCGAAGCCCATCAGGTCGCGCGCACCTTCTTCCTGGTGCCGCCCTGTGCCGCCGTGATGGCCTGGCTGCTGTTCGACGAGCAGTGGACGGCTCCCATGATTCTGGGCGCCGCCCTGGTGGTGGCGGGTCTCGCTCTCGATAGACCCAGCCCTGCCCGCCAGCCGAGCGTCAAGCACTCTGACCCTGAGCAGGCCTGACCCTATATAGCGCCCGGTTCAGCCAGGGCGCCAACAGGATCAAACGAGTTCGGCGCGATTCAGATAGGCGGTCAGTACCCGGATCAACCGCTCGGCATCCTGACTGCCGGCGGTCTCGCGAATCGAGTGCATGCCCCACTGAGCCACGCCCACATCGAGGGTCGGCACGCCAAGCTCGGTGGCGGTGATCGGCCCGATGGTGCTTCCGCAGCCCATGTCGGAACGCGTCACGAACGTCTGCACCGGGACGTCAACCTCCTGGCAGATGTCACGAAACAGCGCCGATGTCGCGCTATTGGTCGCATAGCGCTGGCTGGCGTTGACCTTGATCACCGGGCCACCGTTAATGGTAGGGCCGTGACCGGCATCGTGCTTGTCCTTGAAGTTGGGGTGTATCGCATGCGCATTGTCACAGGAGATCATCCTCGATGCCTGGACGAGGCGGATAAAGCCCTCGTCGCCGGCTTCGCCGAGCTGGGCATTGACGCGGCGCAGTACATCACCCAGGAAAGGCCCCTGGGCACCGCAGGCACTCGCACTACCCACTTCTTCGTGGTCATTGGCGACCAGCACCGCACCCTGCTCGCCGTCGCAGTCAAGCAACGCCTCCATGCCGATAAAGCACGACAAGAGGTTATCGAGCCTCGCACTGGCAATAAGCTCACCGCGAGCGCCTACACGCGCCGGTGGCTGGGTATCATAAAGCGCCAACTCGAAGTCCAGCGGCTCGGCGTGCTGAATGCCGTGCTGCGCCTTGAGCCATTCCCGTAACAGGTCATTGAAATCATCGCTGTCGCCACCCTGCAACAAAACCGCCGCCATCTCGGTCTGAGGATTGATGGAACGGTTCGAGTTGGCGTCACGATCAAGGTGGATGGCAAGGCTGGGTACCGTGGCTACCGGCCAGTCAACGTCAAGCAACACGCCTTCGATGCGGCCATCCGGGTGGCGCAGGTGAACACGACCGGCAAGCCCCAGATCGCGATCGAACCATGGCGCCAAGAGCGCCCCCCCATAGACCTGGACCCCCAGCTGCAGCCAGCCGGCACTACGCTGGGCGGCGTGGGGCTTCAAGTGAAGGCCGGGGCTATCGGTATGCGCCCCGATCATGCGCAGCGCATCGAGCCGCCCCTTGGGCAGCTGCAGGGCGATGATCGAAGAATCGTTGCGGGTCACATAGACGCGTTCACCGGCGGAAAGCGTCCAGGGCTGCGACTCGTCCAGGCGCCGATACCCCGCCGCTTCAAGGCGAGTGGCCATGTTGCTTACGGCATGCCACGGCGTTGGCGAATGCTCGAGAAAGTCGAGTAGGCGATCCAGGGGGGGAGCGTGATGCATTTTCATCCTCATGGAGGGTCTGTGTCTGGCGACACAGGCTGCTACAATGGCCTCTCGGCTGTCGAGAGGCGCGTGACGAGCCAGGCTCAGCTAGGGACAGAAGTGTACATGAAACCGGGAGTGCTTCATTGATGAGACGGATTGCAGCCATTGGGCGGTTAGGCGCCATCACCCTGATGCTGATGACGCTGAGCGCCATGGCGACGGCCCAGCCCCATCCCAGCGAGGCTCAGCGACAGGTCGCGCCAGAAATCGCCGACTCCCTTCGCTACGGTCACTACGCGGACATTAGCCTGACGGATGACTGGTCGAAGCGCGCCTTTCAGCGCTATCTCGACATCCTTGACCCGCAGCGTGCCTATCTGACCCGACGAGACGTCAGCGAGTTTCGCACTAAATTAGGTGGGCAGATCGTCGATGTACTCTACGACGGAGACCTTGACCCCGCCTTCGCCCTCTACGAGCGCTACCAGCAACGCCTCGAGGCGCGACTGGAGTGGATCCTTGCCAAGCTCGATGACGGTCTCGACTACCGCTACGATACCGACGAGCGGCTGGCACTGGAGCGCGAGGACGCTCCCTGGGCCGAGAGCCAAGCGGCCCTTGATCACTTGTGGGAAAAGCGTCTCAAGAATTCTGCCCTGACCATGCAACTCAGTGATCAGGACGAGGACGAGGTCACCAAGACCCTGCGTGAGCGTTACGAAGGCCAGCTGAACCGCATACGCCAGACCAACGCCGAAGATATCTTCGGCCTGTTCATGGCCGCCATTAGCGGCACCATCGATCCTCACACCGAATATCTGTCGCCGCGCCAGGGCGAGTCCTTCGACATTCAGATGCGCTTATCGCTTGAGGGCATCGGCGCGCTGCTGCAGGCCGATGGAGAATACGTCAAGGTGTCGAGCCTGGTGGCGGGTGGCCCTGCCGAGAAGGCCGGGGTTCTTGAGCCCGCCGACCGCATTGTCGGCGTCGGCCAAGGCGATGACGGCGAGATAACCAACGTGGTCGGCATGCGTCTCGATGACGTGGTCGACCTGATTCGGGGCCCGAAGGGATCGACGGTGCTGCTCGAGGTCGTGCCGGCACAATCGGTGGACATGACCCGCTCACATGTCGTCGAGATTGTGCGCGATACCGTCAATCTCGAGGACCAGGCAGCCAGCAGCGAGGTCATTGAGATCAAACGTGAGGACGGTACCCACCGCATCGGGGTCATCGACATTCCCACCTTCTATGTCGACTTCGATGCCTGGCAGGCCGGTGAAGAAGATTACCGCAGCACGACCCGCGACGTGGCCAAGGAGATCCGTTCTCTGAAGGCGCAGGATGTCGAAGGCATTGTCCTCGACCTGCGTAATAACGGCGGCGGCGCTCTCCAGGAAGCCAACTCACTGATCGGCCTGTTCATCGACCGGGGCCCCACCGTTCAGGTACAAGACGCCCGCGGACGCATCAGCCTCTATGGCGATACCGACAGCGGCACCCTCTATGACGGACCGCTGACAGTGCTGGTCAATCGCCTCTCAGCCTCTGCATCCGAAATCCTGGCGGGCGCGATTCAGGACTATGGCCGCGGCTTGGTCGTTGGCAGTCGCACCTTTGGCAAGGGCACCGTGCAGACCCTCAACGAGCTTAGCCATGGCGAGGTAAAACTTACCCGGGCGAAGTTCTATCGCATCTCCGGTGAAAGCACCCAGCACCGCGGCGTTGAACCCGACATCGCCTTTCCAAGCATGATTGATCCGGACGTAATCGGCGAGAGCAGCCTTGATAACGCACTGCCCTGGGACACGGTACGAGCCGTGCAATATCGCCTTTACGGCACGCCCTGGCGTCACCTGGAAGCCCTGTCCGCGGCGCACCGCGAGCGCATCGCCTCGCACCCCAATTTTGTCTATCTGGAGAAACAGGCCGACCTCTCGCGCAAGCTGCGCGATCAACGGACCAGCGTCAGCCTGAATCGAGAGCAGCGAAAGCGGGAAATGCAGGCCCAGGAGGCCGAACAGCTATCGCTCGAAAACCAGCGCCGTCGCGCGCTGGGCCTCGAAGAGCTGGAAGACTGGAGCCAGGCACGCGGCGCTGCCGAAGACGCCGTTCCCTCGGCGCAACTGGAAGACGAGTCGGCCGCGCCCATCGATCGCGCTCAGGTAATCGAAAGCGCCGAGATCCTGCTCGACTACGCGCAATTCAGTGCTGATGGCCGCCAGGTTACCAGCACGGATTGACGCAGACATTACGTAACGGGCGCGCCTCTCGCGGGGCGCGCCCACTCCCCTGCCAGCCTCGTTCGTTCCTCACCTATCCTGTCCTTGTCCACGTCAGCCGCTTAGGCCCACCACGCCTTGCCCACTTTTCGCATTGCGCGGCGCGTTGCGCCTTCGACCATCCAATGGTCACGCTACGAACATGGCCGTTCGATGATGAAGTTGAGAGCAACAGAAGGTAAGCAGTGGAAAAAAGGCAGTGGCATGCGACAAGGGACGGCAGGCAGGCCATTAAGGTGCTTATAACGTGATAGCGAGTCGTGTGATAGTGGGTATTGTGATGGCGGCGGCGCTGATAACTGACGCAGTCACCACAACACGTCACTCTTTCATATTAAGCGCCGAAGAAAAGGCGCTCACTTAGCGTAATGCATGGCGGGCGCGTGAAAGCTTTCGGTGAAGAGGTGCTTGGCCAAAGGAGTACGGCTGAAAGGCGGCCGCTAACAGAGTGCTGAAAGCTCACCAAGCGAGAGCCACAAGTACTCACCTTCAGTCTTCAGACGCCATGCGCGCCCGAAGTCGGCTTACCGCCTGGCTATGCAGCTGACAGACGCGGGACTCGGTTACCCCAAGCACGGCGCCGATTTCCTTGAGGTTCAGCTCTTCCTGATAATAGAGCGCCATCAGCAATTTTTCCCGCTCCGGCAAGTCAGCGATGGCCGCTACCAACTGTTCGCGCTGCTGGCCGTCAGCCAAGGCCGCAAAAGGCGACTGAGGGCCCCCTGCTCCTGCCTGGGGTTCGCCACCCTCTTCCACCATTTCCTCGAACGGCAGCAGATGGCCGTTATTGGTATCGCTCAACAGTTGACGGTAGACATCCATCGGCATATCCAGATCGGCGGCAATCTCCCGCTCTTCTGGCGGCCGACCCAACTGCTGCTCCAGGCGGCGAACGCTGGCATCCACGCTGCGGGCATTACGACGCACGCTGCGCGGCATCCAGTCACGGGTTCGCAGCTCATCGATCATGGCACCGCGAATACGCTGACTCGCGAACGTGGTAAAGGTAGCGCCCGCTTTCGCATCAAAGCGCCCCAGTGCATCCAACAACCCCACCATGCCGGCCTGGATAAGATCATCCAGCTCTACCGCCGCCGGCAGTTTGACCTGCAGCGACAGAGCCTGTCGCCGGACGACAGGCAGGTATTGTTCAAGAAGCGCATTTTGGTCGATCTTGCCCTGTGCCGTGTACATCCAGTTGCCTCTAGAACCGACATGGAGCCGGAAAGCGTGATTCGGACGAGACTCCGAGAGAACCGGAGGTCGGTGTACTCTATTATTCAGCCTGTCAGTCTGCGCAGAAGGGTAAAATAACCCCTAATCATGGCGGTTATTTCTCTGGTAAGGCGGTTTGGCTTCTATAGTTGACGATGACCTGCAGGTTATCGACCCTGACCGCTCGACGCTGGCCATTCGGCAGCAGGAAGCGAAAGTGGATGGCGCCGCCGGCCTGCCATGAGGCAGGCGCATTACGCCTGCCGCTTTGCGTGGTCAACCGCATGCACACGCTGCCCTGACATAACCAGGCTCGCACTGCCTTCCCGGGAGGTAAACGAAACTGCCAGCTTATGTCCCGAACCTGGCGTCCTGCCAAGCGAGCCGACTGGCTGGCCTCGAGTGCCTCGGAGTGTGTTACACGCCCCGGCACGGCCACGTTCACCGCAGGCGCATTGGCCACCCAGCTACCCGCCGATAGACATACTGGCGCCATGCCCAGCAGTATCACGGCGAGGAGACTCACCCCCCACTGCCGCCTCATGGGGCCAACACCAGCAGGTCGATCTCGAAGGCCTCGCGGGCCATCTGTTGCAGGTTGTTGAGCAAGCCTCGCCGTGAGGCCACCGGCGGATGCAGCGCCAATAGCCGCCGTGGGCCACCGCCACGACGGATCGCCTGCATGACCTTGAAGGCCTGGCGGAAGCCATCACCATCGGTATCGACCCATAGCGCCCAACGTTTCTCCTGCCTGGCCAACTGAGCCAAGTGAGGACTATGCGCATCGCAGGCAACGACCTGCCAGGCCGCGGGGTCACCGACCCAACGTTTCCCCTGGCGTGACCAGCTGACAAGCGCTGCCTGAGCACGCTCACCCCCCCCTTTCCTGGGAAGCCCCAGCACCATAAGCGGAATGACAGCAGCCGGCTCAGACCTCGGCTCGGGTTCATCGCCTGCGCAAGTGATCTCGCCACTCTTCCCTTCAGAACTCGCCCGCTCAGGGACCGCTGGCTCAGAGGCTTGTGGATCAGTAGCTTCTGCGGAGTCGGCGCGATCGGCAAATGACGCAGAGCCCAAGGCTCGCTCCTGCGCTTGCTCGTGGCCTTCGCGATAGGCGTTATCGACAATCGCTGCATCGATATCCGACGCGTCCGATGTTACCGCTGCCTCACCGGAGGCGGCCTCTTCCGAGGCCTGACGCGACTGAGCCCAGCGCCGCAGACCGGCAGCCTGATCGCTCATACTGACCGTCCGGCCTGCTCACTGAAGTGGCGAATCGCTTCGCGAGCATCCAGGACTTGGATCAAGCCCTCCAGCAGATTCTTGGCGCGGCGCGGACGACGACCCGACTGCAGCCTCATCAGGTTCGCCCTTGCATCCATGGCCCAATCCTCTTCCGCGTGTTCAAGATGCAATGCCAAGGCGGCGATACCGGTTGCCATGAACACTCTGAGTTCGCTATCCAGAGCGAGGGGCCCTTGGCCACAGAGCTGACGCGAGGCGTGTCGAGCCAGGGTGGGCAACTCATCATTGCGAAGCTGCTCGAGCAGTGCCGCTCGTCCACACGCCGTTGGCCACCACTCAGGCGACAGGGCATAGCGTCGTGACAGCAGTGAGCCACTGTCACGATCACGGACTTCAGCAAACCAGACCCAGAGCGCATCGCCATGGGTATCACCGGCACCACAGCTCAAGGCCTCAAGCCTTCCAAGCGTGACCTTGGCTGCCTGACCACGATAGCGAATCAGCGCTGGCTCAATCGCCTGTGCCTCATCCACCAGGCTTGTCAGGGTCGAACGCTCACCGCGATACAGCACGCGGCTATTGCCCTGCGCCTGGCTCAGCCAGCCGCTGCCGCGCTCCCGGAGCCAGGCCCTGGTGGCGGCATCGGGAATCCTGGGCAGTAAATGAGCACTCACACTGAGTGCCGACTCGGCCCAGTCAATGCGTTCACGATGGCCAGCCACCAGCCGATGTTCGGGAAAAGGCTGCACGACCGGGCGCCCAACACTATCGAGTGCCAGATGAGGCAGCATCCAATCCTCGCCCGGCAGCGACGATGAGCGTGCCCACAGGAGGGTGGTCCCCTGTGCCGGCATCCGCTCATGGAGCGACGTAAGGCGCACAGGATGCAGGCTTGGCGGTAATGAACTGATGGCCCAAGCGTCAGACAGTATCTCGAAGCCGGGAACCTGGGTACGCAACATCTCCCAGAGGCTACCCAGCGCCCTGCCCTGGCCAAGCAGCGCCGGGGCACCACTGGCACGGGTCTGAGGCTCATCGAGCTGAGACATAGCAAAGGGCGATGGCACACCGGCCTCCAGGGCTTCCCGGACCAAGGCTCGTGAATCGGCCAACGCCAAATCCTCGGGTACCTGCTGACCATGTGACACGAAATGTAGCGTCAGCCCATGGCGGATCAGCGTGTCCAGCGCACCGCCTAGTCTGGCGGCCTCATCGTGTTTGGTGAGAATGGCATCATCGAGGCGACCGCCGACTGCGCGAGCAGCCTGTAAGTAAGTGGTCACCACCTCATCGATAGTTTCGCCTTGGCTCGCCGCGTTGAGCAGTAACACCAGACGCACGGCGCGACTGTCGCCTCGAAGGTGGGCGATCTGCTCAAGGAGGCGTCGATCACGCTGACTCATGCCGACGGTATCAACGATCACCAGGTGCTTGTCGACCAGCCGCGGCAACAGGCTTTCCAGTGGGCGGTCCGCTTCGAGGGCGTGCATTTCGATGCCCATCAAGTCGGCATAGATACGCAACTGATCCTGAGCGCCAATGCGGTAGGCATCTGTCGTGACCAGCACCGCCCGCTCAGGGCCATGACGCATCACATAGCGCGCGGCAAGCTTGGCCGTGGTAGTGGTCTTGCCAACGCCAGTGGGCCCCACGAGCGCAATGACACCGCCCTCATCGAGCATCGCCTCAGCTTCCGGCGCGACCTTGAGCCTGGCCACCAGCTGACGCTCAAGCCAGGCTCGCTCATCTTCGGGTGAGGCACCCGCAAGATCCGCAGGCAATGACGCCAGCAGATCACCGACCAGCTCATGGCCGAAGCCTGATGCCAGCAAGCGACGGTGCATATCCGACGCTGAGCTCGGCTTGGCGCGATCCTGCTTACCCAGCAGCTCGCGCATTTCCTGCATCTCACCGAGCAGTTGCTGGCTCAGCGCAGCGAAGTCCTGGGCGGCGGATGGCGCCGACGGGGGCTGGCTTGCAACAGCGGCTTGAGGGCTCGTAACAGTGGGCTGTGCTGTGGAATGAGCACGCCCAGTCGACGCACGGTGAGCGACTCGCCACGCCTGATCGGCTTCACTGTCGGAAGAGCGCGAGGGCCGAGCGGCTGTCTGGGCGGAAGGCCTGGCCACAGGTGACGCCTCGCCAGAGATCGACACCGCCCCCTTGGCACTGCCTGATTCACCGACGGCCGGGTCAGCGGCATCATCGGCCATGGCCAGAATTTCGACGCCGTCCTCGACGGGACGATTGGCGAGAATCAGGGCATCATCGCCGAACAGGGCCCGCACCTGACGCATGGCCTCACGACTGTTGGCGCCTAAAAAGCGCTTCACGCTCACCGGTCACCTCCTACCATGCTGGTAATCCTGAGAGTACGGTCATCCGGAATCTCGGCCTGAGACATCACCACCAACTGGCGCAGACGACGACGCAGGAAACGTGCCAGCTGAGGCCGCAGGCTGTGCTGGACCACCAGCACCGGCGGCTCCCCGCTTTGTTCCTGACGCTCTAGCGCCTTGGCGGCTTGATCCATCAGTGTTTCAGCAAGCCCTGGCTCCAGTGCCCCACCGCTGTTCATGGCCTGCATCAGCACCTGCTCGAGCTTGGCATCCAGACCGATCACGTGCAGATCTCCCTGGGCCGGGAACCATTGCTGGGTAATCGCCCGCCCCAAGGCCACACGCACCATGGCGACCAGGTCAGCGACATCTGCCTGTCCTCCACCATGCTCGGCCAGGGTATCGAGGATGGTGCGCATGTCACGAATCGAGACATCTTCTTCCAGCAACTGCTGCAAGAGCCGCTGGAGTTGCGTCAGGTTGACGACCTTAGGCACTACGTCATCGACCAGGGCTTTGTCTTCCTCACCCAGCTTGTCCAGCAACCGCTGCACTTCCTGACGCCCCAGCATCTCACCGGCATGCTGATGCAGGAGATGGTTGAGGTGGGTCGCGACCACGGTGCCGGCATCGACCACGGTGTAACCGTATACCTGGGCATGCTCGCGCTGGGAGGACTCGATCCAGACCGCCGGTAGTCCAAAGGCGGGGTCCTCGGTTCGCGTCCCCTCGAGCTGACCCGACACCTGGCCGGGGTCGATCGCAAGCCATTTACCGGGATACGCCTCGGCATGACCGACTTCCACTCCCTTGAGGGTAATCACATAGCTGTTGGCGCCCAGCTCGAGATTATCGCGGATATGCACGACGGGCGGCAGGAACCCCACATCCTGAGCATACTTCTTGCGCACACTCTTGATGCGCCCCAGAAGCTCACCCTGCTGGCGATGATCGACCAGCGGAATGAGCCGGTGACCCACTTCCAGGCCCAGGGTGTCGACCAGCTGGACATCATCCCAGCTCGCTTCGGGTGCCTCCTGTGTGGGAGGCGGTGCCGCACTGATCGTTTCCTCGGCCACGCGATTCTGCTCGTTTCGCTGTAGCCACCACGCAAGCCCTCCAAGCAAGACAGTGAAAATAATGAACACCAGGTTAGGCATGCCCGGCACCAGCCCCAGAAGCCCCATGACGCCGGCTGACAACCACAACACCTGGGGGTTGATGAATAGCTGGCTGATCATCTGCTGACCGACGTCCTGGTCGGTGGTGACGCGAGATACGGTCACACCGGCAGCGGTCGAGATCACCAGCGCCGGAATCTGTGCGACCAGACCATCACCGATGGTCAGCAATGTGTAGGTCTTGGCCGCCGTGCCGAAATCGAGATCGTGCTGCATCATGCCGATCAAGAGCCCACCAATGATGTTGACCACCATGATGACAAGCCCCGCCATGGCGTCACCACGCACGAACTTGCTGGCACCGTCCATGGAGCCGTAGAAGTCGGCTTCCTGAGACACATCGGAGCGCCGCTGGCGAGCCTCGTCTTCGCCGATCAGGCCGGCATTTAGATCGGCGTCGATGGCCATCTGCTTGCCGGGCATGGCGTCCAGCATGAAGCGAGCGCCCACTTCGGCAATACGCCCCGCGCCCTTAGTGATCACCATGAAGTTGATAATGACCAGGATCAGGAACACCACCAGGCCGACGGCGAAGTTACCCCCCACCAGGAACTGACCAAAGGCCTCGATCACCTTGCCCGCTGCATCGCCGCCATTATGCCCTTCCATCAAGACGACACGGGTCGAGGCGACGTTCAGCGAGAGGCGTAGCAGCGTCGTAAATAGCAGCACCGCGGGGAACGCCGCGAAATCGAGCGGTTTCTGCGTGAACATGCTGACCAGCAGCACCATCACCGCCAAGGCGATATTGAAGGTGAAGAACAAATCCAGCGCAAAGGGCGGCAATGGCAGGATCATCATCGACAAGATCATGATGATCAGCAGCGGGCCCGCCAGGAGCTTCATCCGCATGTCGCCCAGCATATCCATGCGGTTCAGATAATTCGTCAGCGCTCTCATCGAGGCTCCTCGGTGGTGTCATCGCGCGGGGGGGAAGGCGCAGACTTATCATCCAGCTCGCTGGGAACCGGCAGATCACGTGGCGTATCGGGCATCTCGCCACCCTCCTCGCGAACGCTTTTGAGGCGCATCGCCCAAGCCAGGACCTCAGCGACAGCGGTATAGAGCGCCATGGGAACCTCAGCGTCGAGATCGACATGGCCATGTAGTGCGCGAGCCAGAGGAGGCGCCTCAAGCAACGGAATCTTGTGCTCCTCCGCCACTTCCCTGATTCGCTTGGCGACTTCATCCGCGCCCTTGGCTACCACTCGCGGTGCGGCCATCTTGCTCTGGTCGTAGCGCAGCGCTACCGCATAATGGGTCGGGTTGGTCACGATCACATCGGCTTCAGGCACCTTGCTCATCATGCGATTGCGCGCCATGGCCTGCTGCTGCTGACGAATACGCCCTTTTACTTGCGGGTCACCCTCGGACTCCTTGTGCTCGCGCTTGACCTCGTCCTTGCTCATGCGCAGCTTCTTGGCATGGCTCCATAGCTGGAAGGGCACATCGATCAGCACCGCGACGATCAAGGTCAGCACCATAAGGCCACTGGCGGTCGCCGCAAGACTCATGGCCTTGGCCAAAGCCTGCTTGATGGGTTGGTCCATCAGCGCCATGAATTCACCGACATGGGTCACCAGGAACCAGGCACCGACGCCCCCCACCAGCACCGACTTGGCGATCGCCTTGGCGAGCTCCGCCAAGGCCTGAGTCGAGAAGATCCGCTTCAGCCCCTTGACGGGGTTCATCTTGGAAAGCTGGGGCTGTAGTGATTTGGCCGAGATCATCCAGCCGCCCAGTAGCGCCGGCGAGACCAGCGCCACCACGACCAGCATCAGAAACAGCGGTAACAAGGCATAAAAGGCGCTTTCTCCCAGGGTCCAGGCATGCGTCAACATGGGCATGACCTCGAAGGCCTGACGACGCTCGAACAGGAACGACTGCTCCATCATCGTCCCGAGCTGGTCATACAGGGTATTGCCCATCGACCACAAGCCGATAACGCCGGCCAGCAGGAGCATGAAGGTCGCCAGTTCCCGAGATCGCGCTACCTGACCATCGTCACGCGCTTTTTGTTCTCGTCGTGGCGTGGCCTCTTCTGTCTTTTCGTCATCACTGCTTTCATCGGCCATAAGCTATAACCAGCGGGCCTTTACGGAGAGGGCATTTGGATGCTGGTCATTGTCGATAAAGCGGGGAAGAGCCGATACGTCAAATAGCGAGAGGTATTAGGCCTTATTCAGGACACGCGCGTTAGCACCCTGTCGAATGAGGGTGCGGAAGGGGGGAAAAGAGATATGGCATCGCACGAAGGGTCGCCCCCACCGAGCATCAAAAGCTCGGTGGGGGGCAAGCGCTAGAAACCCAGCTCGTCGAGCAAGTCGTCGACCTGATCCTGACTACTGACTACATCATGGGCATCCGTTTTCACCTGGGGGCCATTGAGCAGCGAGGCTTCTCGCTTGGCATCGGCCTCCCACTGGCCCTCGGCGCGTCGCTTCATCTCGTCGCGGCCCTGCTCGGCCGGCACGCTATCGAGCAACACTTGAACCAGCTGATGCTCTATTTCACGGATGACATCCATCATCTTCTTGATCACCTGGCCCGTCAGATCCTGAAAGTCCTGGGCCATCATGATTTCCATCAACTCTTTCTGAGTCCCTTGCGTCTTTTCCGGCACCTCACCCAAGTAGCTGCGCGTGTCGATGACCAATTCGCGGGCCTCATCCAACTCCTTCGGCGCTTCGAACCACTCCGACCACCGCTTGTCGAGCGCCGCCGCGCGAGACTCGAGATCGTCTTGCAGCGGCTGGGCCCGGTCGATGGCGTTAAGCGCTCGATCCGCCGCCTGCTCGGTCATCGACGCTACATAGTTGAGGCGGTCGCGGGCATCGGGAATCGCCTCCGCGGCCTTCTCGATTTCCTGGTCAAGCCCAAGCTCGCGCATGTTTTCACGCAACATGCGCGTCAACTGCCCGATGCGCTTCACCAGGTCTTCGCCGCCACCAACCTCGGTAGACGCCTGTTGAGCCTGTTCACTCATGATCGCTTCTCCTGCCGAGGTAGGCCCTCGTCCTGATTACATGCCGAGCTTTTCGAAGATCTTGTTCAGCTTTTCATCGAGCGTCGCGGCGGTGAACGGCTTGACCACATAGCCATTGGCGCCAGCCTGAGCGGCGGCGATGATATTTTCCTTCTTGGCTTCGGCCGTCACCATCAGCACCGGCAGTGCTTTCAGGTTATCGTCAGCGCGAATCTGCTTGAGCATCTCAAGGCCATCGAGGTTGGGCATGTTCCAGTCTGACACCACAAACTCGAAGCCGCCTTGCTTGAGCTTGTTGAGACCATCCTGACCGTCTTCTGCCTCTTCCACATTGGTAAAGCCCAGCTCCTTGAGCAGACTGCGCACGATGCGACGCATGGTAGGAAAATCGTCTACCACGAGAATCCTCATGTCCTTGTTGGCCATTTCAACCTCCTGCTTGTGTCGTCGATATCAAGGCCGGCAAGCGCCGACCCGTGGTTAGAATTCTTCCCAATCATCCTCGGTCGTTACCGACTTACGCGTTGCCGGCACCTGGTGCGAGGTCGCCGAGCGAGTCAGGCCTGAGCGACGCTCTACCGTACGATTAGATGGTAAGGAGGCGCTCTCAGCGGGCTGTGCCTGAGTGGCGCCGTCCGCCAGGCGGAAGACCGCTACCGCCTGCTCAAGACGGCTCGCCTGTTCTTCAAGAGAGGCAGCCGCCGCCGAAGCCTGTTGCACCAGGGAGGCATTCTGTTGCGTCACTTGATCCATTTGGCCAACCGCCTGCGTCACCTGCTCGATCCCATCACTTTGCTCCTGTGAAGCAGCCGAGATCTCATCCATGATATCGGTCACCCGCTTAACGGAATCCACAACTTCCTGCATGGTCTGACCGGCCTGTTCGACCAGGGTAGAGCCCTGCTTGACCTGGCCGACGGAATCATCGATCAGCGTCTTGATTTCCTTGGCGGCCGAAGCACTTCGTCCGGCCAGATTACGCACCTCGCCCGCCACCACGGCAAAGCCGCGACCCTGCTCTCCCGCCCTTGCCGCCTCAACGGATGCGTTGAGTGCCAAGATATTGGTCTGGAAGGCGATGGAATCGATCACCCCCGTGATATCGGCAATCTTCTGCGAGCTTTGCGAAATACCGTGCATCGTGGTGATAACGCGATCGACCACCTCACCGCCTCGGCCGGCCGTGCTCGATGCCTCGAAGGCCAGACCGCTGGCCTGACGCGCATTTTCGGCGTTCTGCTTCACGGTGGTGGTCAGCTCTTCCATGCTCGAGGCCGTCTGCTGCAGAGACGCCGCCTGCTCTTCGGTGCGCGAAGACAAATCGGCGTTGCCGCTGGCGATCTCGCGTGTGCCGACATGGATCGAGCTACTGCTGTCACGCACGGTTCCCACGGTCTTAGAAAGCCCCTGCTGCATGTCGCGCATGGCAGCAAACAGCTTGCCAATCTCATTGCGAGTCGTGGCGCGGATGTCTTCAGAAAGGTCTGCCTTGGCGATACGCTCAAGGGTCGCCACCGCCTCGTTCAGCGGCTTGATCAGGACCCGACGCAAGCCCACATAGATCAGCACCAGAATAATCGCCGTGACGATTAACGCCGCCAGACCGATAAGCTCGAATGTCACAGCGCTGTCATGGTAGTCATCGATCAGCGTAGCGCCACGCTCCTCGGCGTAATGCACGAAGCCGGTAAGTGCCTCATCCAGCGCATTACTTGACGCCACCATCTCATCTTCTAGGCTATCAAACGCCATCACATTGCGGTTGCTTAGCGCCTCATGCTGGGCGCGAGCAAATTCCAATACGTGAGGAAACTGTTCCTTGACCCCGCCCACGGCTTCACGGCCCTGCTCGCTCACCGGGACCGACTCGAAACTCCGGTAACGCTCCTCGGCGCGATCGATCTGATTCAGGCCGTTGGCCACCAACGTCGATGCCTCGTCGGTGCGTCCTACCAGCAATTTCTTGGACGCCGCCATCAGCTCCAATCGCGCGCCGGTCAGCAGCGCATCGGCCCGATTGAGCTCATTGAGCTGCTGGACATTGATCTGATCGACTGTCGAGAACGTCTCCCCCGCCTTGTAGTTGGCAAGCTCTCCCAGGAAAGCGATCAAGCCGATCAATACGGCAAAGACACCTAATACCGTGGTGATGGCGGCATGAATGCTCAGGTTGCGAAACAGATGCATGGTCGTGGACTCCCTGTCGTGCGATGACGTTGTGTTATTGCTGTTTCCTAACCGCGTGTCCGTTACTAGACGCGTTGCGCGCGGCCTGAGGCTGCTACCAGTTTCATCAACCGGGGGGCAATATCCTCAAGCGGCAGCACCTCATCGGCGGCCCCCAGAGCAATAGCCTCACGCGGCATGCCAAAGACGACGCAACTGGCTTCATCCTGAGCCACTGTCGCGGCACCAGCCTTGCGCATGGCCAAAAGGCCAGCGGCACCATCCTTGCCCATGCCGGTCAGCAGTACGCCGATGGCGTTGCGACCGGCCTGCTGGGCAGCAGAATCAAAAAGTACGTCCACCGACGGACGATGACGGTTGACCGGCGGGCCATCGTCGAGGCGCACCACATAGTTGGCACCGCTGCGGGCCAGCTTCAGGTGCTGGTCGCCGGGCGCAATATAGGCGTGTCCCGGCAGCACACGCTCACCGTCACTGGCCTCCTTGACGCGAATCCGACACAGCTTGTCGAGACGCTCGGCAAAGGAGCGCGTGAAGCCACCCGGCATGTGCTGAGTAATCAGAATGGCCGGGGCATTGGATGGCAGAGGCTCCAGGACATTGCGAATCGCCTCGGTGCCACCGGTCGAGGCGCCGATGATCAAGAGCTTTTCGCTGGACACCAATGGCGCCTGGAGTGTCTGGGGAGCCGGGCGATCCTTGGCGCGCGCCTGGCGAGGACGGGAGCGGGCAGCGGCGCGCAGTTTCTCGGCGATCAGGTCACCGTATTCCATCATCCCATTGCGGATGCCCATCGAAGGCTTGGCCAGAAAGTCCAGGGCACCAAGCTCCAGGGCCCGCAATGTCACCTCTGAACCGGACTGCGTAAGCGAGGAGACCATCAACACCGGCATGGGGCGCAAACGCATCAGACGCTCGAGAAAATCGAGGCCATCCATGCGCGGCATTTCCACGTCCAGGGTCAACACATCAGGGTTATGCTGCTTGATCAGATCGCGTGCCACGATAGGATCCGGCGCTACCGCCACTACTTCCATGTCCGGCTGGGCGTTGATGATTTCGCTGAGCAGGTCGCGTATCAGCGCCGAATCATCGACGCAAAGCACCTTGATCCTTGCTGAAGTCAAGGCAAATCTCCTATGTGAGGGGCCAACCGCGGAGAGAGACTCGCAGCAGGGCATCAATAGCTTTATCGGCCGCCACTGGGCGAGCTTTACCCCAGGGCCTGATATTTAGCGTTCCGGAAAGAGGAAAGAGCCTGACGCGTGAGGGCGCATCAGGGTCGGGCCGCCAGGGTGTAAACCGTTTGTCCACGCAGGCGAAACGCCTCGCTGATGTAGGAAAAATTCTCCGAATGCCCGGCAAACAGCAGCCCATCTGGCTTCAAGAGCGGCGCAAACCGCTGCAGAATTTTCGCCTGAGTCGATTTATCGAAATAAATCATCACGTTGCGACAGAAAATCGCATCGAAAGGCCCTTCAATGGGCCACCCCGGCGCCAGCAGGTTAAGTGACTTGTATTCTACCATGGAGGCCACCTCGGGCCGCACTCGAGCGAAGCCCGCACGCCGACCACTCCCCTTCTGGAAGAAACGCTTGATTCGCGCCTCATCCAGCTTGGTGACCTGCTCCATGGCATAAATGCCTTCCCGTGCACGCGCCAAGGCATCGGTATCGATGTCGGTCGCCACTACCTGCGCCTGATCGGCGCGGGTCCCCAATGCCTCACGCAGCGTCATGGCAATCGAATAGGGCTCCTCGCCGGTAGAGGCTGCTGCACTCCAGACCCTCACGCGATCCTTCCGATCAGCAACGTGTTTGGACAGCAGCGGGAAGTGGTGAGCTTCCCTGAAAAAGGCCGTGAGGTTGGTGGTCAGTGCATTCGTGAATGCCTCCCACTCTTTCGCCTCGGGCTGGCGCTCGAGGCGCGCCAGATAATCACCGAAATGGGTAAGGCCATGATGACGCAACCGCTTTGCCAGCCGGCTGTAGACCATCTCGCGCTTGTGCTCGGCGAGCACAATGCCGGCACGCTGGTAGATCAGCTCACGGATACGGGAGAAATCCTGTGCGGTGAGGACAAGGTCCCGGTCGGCCTGGGAGGTCGACCAACCTCCCGGACCGCTCATCTCTTGGGGAACATGACTGTTCAAAATTCCTCCCACTCGTCATTGACACTGGCCAACTGCCGGTCTTGATGTAGCGCACGCTGTCCTTGCTGACTCGGCTGCGATGCTGACCGCTCACCACGCCCTGCAGGCTGCTTGAGCGCCGGACTGCTGCCTTCCTTTTGAGGGCGGCTATTCACCGTCTCGGCACCTTCACCGCGCAGGCGGAAGGCGGCAATTGCCGTGCTCAGGTGACGGGTCTGCTGCTCAAGCTGGTAGGCCGCATGTGCCGAGGACTGCACCCGTGTAGCGTTTTGCTGCGTCACCTCATCCATTTGAGCAATGGCCTGATTGATCTGCGTAATACCGCTGCTCTGCTCCTCGGAAGCAGCCGTTATCTCACTCATGATGTCGTTGACACGGGTTGCCGCCGACACCACCTCCCCGATGGCAGTTTCTGCCGACTTGACCAGACCAGCACCGGTGTCGATCTCCTTGGCTGAACCGGAAATCAGATCGCGAATTTCCTTGGAGGCAGAGCTGCTGCGTCCCGCCAGGCTTCGCACTTCCTCGGCAACCACCGCGAAGCCTCGCCCATGCTCACCGGCGCGGGCAGCCTCAACAGACGCATTGAGTGCCAGGATATTGGTCTGGAAGGCGATGGAGTCGATGACGTCGATGATCTCGGTCATCTTGCGCGAACTCGCGGTAATACTCTCCATGGTGGTGACGACCTGATTCATCAGTTCGCCGGCATTTCCCACCTGTGTCGCATTGTCGACAGCCAGACTGCTGGCCTGACGGGCATTATCGGCGTTCTGCTGCACCGTGGTGGTCATCTCCTCCATGCTGGAGGCCGTTTCTTGCAGTGAAGCCGCCTGCTGTTCGGTGCGTGACGACAGATCTTCATTACCCTGGGCGATATCACGTGCCGCCGGCTCGACCACCTTCACACTGCCGTTGACGTCACTGACGATACTGCCGAGGCTCTTGCGCATGACATCTAGCGCCGCCATCAAACGGCCTGCCTCATCGTTACGATGTGCGGGTATGCTGGCGGCAAGGTTGCCCGCAGCGATCTGCAGGGTGAACTGCATCGACTCACGCAGCGGCTTGGTCAATGAACGCACCGTCAGGGCCCCGAGCAACAGGAGCAGCAGTAACCCGACACTGAGCAAGGCCCCCTGGAGAATGAGCATCTTTTGCTGATCCGCACTCGCTTGCTCAGCCAGGTTCGTGGCGGCCTCCTGCTTTTGCCCGACCAACTCGTTGATGGTGGCCGACAGTTCGGTGCCCTGGGGCTTCAGCACCTCATTGAAGGCGACATACGCTTGATAGAAGTCACCCGAGTCGAGGGCACTCACCGCGGTATTCATGCCTTCATCGATATAGGCATCGAGACCATCGGCGAACGACTGTTCAGCGTCGGTAATGTTGACACCATCACCGATGTAGCCCGCCCATGCCGTTTCAAGACTGGATATCAAGGTACCGACATCAGCCGAGAGACTCTCGACATCGGCAGACATGGGGTTACTGATAGGCCCATCGAGTCGATCCCGCCCTTGTGTCATCAACTGTTCAATCCGCTGCAGGCGCGCCACGTCTTCAAGACCATCCTGTTTGATCTCGAGAATGCGCTCACCGGCAACGTTGAGACCGAAAAGCCCCAGGCCACCACTGACCACCAGCAATACCATGGCGACACCGATCATGGTTGTCAGGCGAGAGCGCATGCTTGTCGGATTAATGCGGCGAAGTCGTCCCCATAGACCCCGTCGGCACAAAGCACCCCGTTCAAGCATCAGGTGCTTGCCACGCCCTTCACGGATCAGTGCATAGCTTTGATCGGCCTTTTCGATGGCTGCGCGGTCGGCCTTGACCCGCAGTGACGCATAGCCCACCACGTTGCCGTCTTCGATAATCGGCGTGACGCTGGCATTGACCCAGTAATGATCTCCACCCTTGCGCCGATTCTTGACAAGCCCCGACCAGCCCTCGCCTGCCTTGAGGGTCTCCCACATATTGGCGAAGGCTGCCGTCGGCATGTCGGGATGGCGAACAAGATTGTGCGGCGCCCCAATCAACTCTTCCTTGGAAAAACCACTGACTTCGATGAAGGCCGGGTTGGCATAGGTAATCCGCCCCTTGAGATCGGTCCTCGAAATCAGGAAGTCATCATCCTTGAGCTGATACTCCCGCTGCGTGACTGGTTGATTGTTGCGCATTATTCCCCCTTACGTAGGCCCCTAACGAGCCCCGGCAGACTTGATTGTTTTTTACATCAACCTCGCAAGCGCAACGCGAGGCGCGATACTTCACTTAGAAGGACGACCAGTCGTTTTCATCATGGGAGGACGAGCGGCGACCCGCTTGCTGTGACGTCCCGGCCTGCTTACCCATGAGCTGAGGCATCCAGCGGGCCAGCTGGGCATCATCATCGCTCTGCTGATGCGCCGTTGGCGTTTGCATAGGCGAGGGAGACGTCGAGGCTTCGTTTGACTGCTGTGCCAAGCGGAAAATGGCAACGGCAGACCGTAGCTCTTCCGCTTCTCGTTCCAGCTCGACTGTCGCATTCGCGGCCTGCTCGACCAGGGCGGCATTTTGCTGTGTCACCTGATCCATCTGAGCAACCGCCTGATTGACCTGACTGATGCCATTACTCTGCTCTACCGAGGCGGAGGCTATTTCGTCCATGATGTCGCTTACGCGCTGTACCGCTGCGACGATCGCCTCCATGGTCTGGCCGGCGCGATCCACCAGCGCCGTGCCGTTTTCGACACGCTCGACCGAGGCCTCTATCAAGCCGCGGATCTCCTTGGAAGCGGCACCACTGCGACCGGCAAGATTCCGGACTTCTTCAGCCACAACGGCAAATCCGCGTCCGTGTTCACCGGCACGCGCGGCCTCGACAGACGCATTGAGCGCTAGGATATTGGTCTGAAAGGCAATCGAATCGATCACCTTGATGATCTCGCTGACACGGTGGGAACTGTCGTTGATTTCGCGCATGGTGCCGACCACGTCATTCACCACCTCACCACCGCGACGCGCCGTCTGAGACGCTTCTCCGGCCAACTGACTGGCCTGGCGGGCATTATCGGCATTCTGGCTGACCGTGGAGGTCAGCTCCTCCATGCTTGACGCGGTTTCTTGTAGCGAGGCGGCCTGTTGTTCAGTGCGAGAGGAAAGGTCGGTGTTCCCCCGCGAGATTTCCTGAGCATGCTGATAGATCGTCTGACCGCCCTGGCGAACGGATCCTACGGTACTGCCGAGACTCTTCTGCATATGCGTCATCGCAGAAAAAAGGCGTCCAATCTCGTTGTCGCCCCGCTGCTCGACGTCTCCCGACAAGTCTCCCTTTGCCATGCGCTCAAAATGCCCGACGGCTCGCTCCAGCGGGCGGATGACATTCACCGTCACCCCCCATACCACTAGCAGCACGCTAACTAGCGTGACGACCAGCACCAGCAGAATACCAAGCTTCACCAACGCCACTTTTTCGGCCACCGACGCCGGATCGCTAACGGCATAGAGCCCCAGGGCACTGAGCAGCAAGATCAAACCGGAAAACATTCCCAGCACCAGTCCCCAGCTCACTCGCACCGTCATATTGTCGATAAACTTCACTGGAACCCCTTTCCTATTGTTGGCGAAGTCGATCAACTTTCGCCGTCCTTGACCGGGCACCGTTACCGACAGCAGCAACCGATGTCCCACTCGCGTTCGTCAGGGCGAGATGATGTTGTGTCTTTTGGTAATAAAATTTGCCGTACTTCTTTTTATGTCTTGAATGGCCCGACCTGAGTCGACAACTGCCATCCAGAGCTATTGCGGCACATAAAAACCTATCGGCCGCCAAAGGTGGAGCTTTAATCAAAAGCTTTAAGACATGACCTGCATCAAAAAAAATCGCCCGACAGTAGCCGGGCGATTCAAGGGGCGTTACTAGAGGCCTTACCAGGGATTGTCAGGCGCCGACGGTATCGACCAACGCCATTTCATCACTGGTCAACAGCTTGTCGATATCAACCAGCACCAGCATGCGATCTTCAAGGCTACCCAGACCGCTCAAATAATCAGAAGAGAGCGTGACGCCAAACTCGGGCGCCGGCTTGATCTGCTCAGGCGTGAGTGTCATGACATCCGATACGCCATCCACGACAATGCCAACGACCCGATCACCGACATTGACGACAATAACTACTGTTTGACCGCCATACTCGACGTTATCCAGGTGGAACTTGATGCGCAGATCGACGATCGGCACGATCACACCGCGAAGGTTTGTGACTCCCTTGATGAAGTCCGGCGCATTGGCGATGCGCGTGACGTTCTCGTAGCCACGAATTTCCTGCACCTTGAGGATATCGATGGCATATTCTTCCTCACCCAGCGAGAACACTAGGAATTCGCGGCTATGCGCTTCTACGGCGGCCGCACTGGCGGCATTCAGGTCGGTCATGATGCTTCTACCTCCTTGGCAGGCGTGTTCTGACGACGGGCGCTCTGCGCCTCTCTCTTGGTACGACTCAGGCGATGCAAATCGGTGACATCAAGGATCAAGGCCACGCTACCATCACCAAGAATAGTGGCCGCCGATACACCGGGCACCTTGCGATAGTTGGTTTCCAGGTTCTTGACGACCACCTGTTGCTGACCGATCAGGTCATCGACCAGCAGGGCATAGCGCCGACCTTCGCTTTGAACAATCACGGCAATGCACTTGGTCATCTCGGTATTGGCACCGGCAACGTCCAGCGCCTGATGCACGGCAACAACGGGCAAGTACTCGTCCCGCACCTTCATGACCACGTCATCGCCGGCCATGGCAAAGAGATCCTCCTTGCGCGGCTGTAGCGACTCAAGCACGGTGCCGAGAGGCAATATGAACATTTCCTCACCGACCCTGATCGACATGCCATCAAGGATCGCGAGTGTCAGCGGCAGTACGATGCGCGTGTTTGTCCCCTGCCCCATTTTTGACTTGATCTCGACGTGCCCACCCATGGCCTGAATATTGCGCTTGACCACGTCCATGCCGACGCCCCGCCCGGACACATCACTGACCTCATCCGCTGTCGAGAATCCGGGGGCAAAAATCAGCTGCCACACCTCGTCATCGCTCATGCTGTCGGACGTTTGAATCCCGCTGGACTGCGCCTTGGCCAACAGTTTTTCGCGATTCAGACCGGCGCCATCATCGATCACTTCAATCAGGATATTACCGCCCTGGTGTTGTGCTGAAAGCGTCAAGCGACCGGTACGTGACTTGCCCGCCGCTTCGCGCTTATCCGGGGATTCAATACCATGATCCAGGCTATTGCGCACCAGATGGGTCAGCGGGTCGATGATGCGCTCGGTGAGGCTCTTGTCGAGCTCAGTGGACTCACCCTCGGTGACCAGCTCGACATCTTTATCGAGCTTGGCAGCAAGATCACGCACCAACCGCGGGAAGCGGCTGAACACGTAATCCATTGGCACCATGCGAATCGACATCACTGCTTCTTGCAGATCGCGGGCATTGCGTTGCAAAAGGCTCATGCCCGTCACCAGAGCACCGCCCTGAGTGGTTTCCATTTCGCTGACCGTCTGGTCCAGCATCGATTGCGTAATGATCAGTTCACCCACCAGATTGATGATCTGGTCGACCTTGTTGACCGGCACACGGATCGAGGACTCACCGCTAGCGCCGGCCTTGGGTTTCGGCTTGGCAGGTGCCTTGGCTTCAGGTTGGCTCGCAGCAGGCGCTGACTCGGCCTTGGCGGGCTTATCCGCCGACTGAGCGGGGGCTTCCGGCGCCGCAGCAGGTGCCGAAGCTTGCTGCTGAGCATCGCCACCGACTGCCGATTCGCCTGCCGCAGAGCCGCCTGCCGCAGGAACGCCTGCCGCACGTATCTCGAGTTGGTCGGGTTCGATAATGAAGCACATCACCATCTCGATATCGTCACTACTGGTCGATGTCTCCAACAGCACCTCATACCGAGCAACATCACCGCTACGCTCGATGACCTCACCGAAGTTGGCCAACTCTTCAACTAGTAGCTCTCTGTCTTTCTCGGCGATACCCAGCAAGGCGATGCTCAAACGGCCTTCTGCTCCGCTTTCATCACCTCCCGCCGATGCTTTCTCCGCGGGCGCTGGCGATGCGGCGGCAGGAGCATCCGTCGATGACGGGCCTGCGCCAGGCGCATCATCATCGACCTTCTTGCCAATCTCATCGAGGGCGAGCTGCTTCAGGGTCTGGCAGATCCGCTCAAAGGCAGCCGGATCGGGTTCAGTACCCTGCCGATAGGCGTCAAGTTGATCGTGCAGCATATCCTTGGTTTCCAGAAAGGTGTTGACGATATCTCTGCGTAACGCCAACTCACCGTGGCGCGTGTAGTCGAGCAGGTTCTCGAGCAAATGCGTCGTGTGCTGGAGAACATCAAATCCGAAGGTGCCCGCCCCCCCCTTGATGGAATGGGCCGCACGAAAAATCGCATTCAGCTGCTCAGCGTCAGGCGCGTCGACATCAAGCTCAAGCAGATGCCGTTCCATGTCACCCAGCAGTTCTTCGGCTTCCTCGAAGAATGTTTCATAAAATTCACTGATATCCATGCTCGTCCCCGAACTGATCATCTAACGAGCCGACCGGGATCATTGCCCGCCCAGCGTCTCGCGAATGCCTTCTACGAATTCTTCAGCAGGCAAGTCGTCACTCGGCGACATCGCCGATGGCACCTCGAATCTTTCTCCACGCGACCCTTGCGTACGAATGTGATCGGCAATCTCTTGATACAACACCACCAGGGCAATGCGTCGATTTATCGCATCACCGGGCTCACTATCCGGAATCGGCACTTGATCCCCCATCCCCGCCACTCGGAGTAGATGGTCAGGCTCGAGCCCTCCGGCGATTAACTCTCGCCGTGAGGCATTGGCGCGATCCGACGATAATTCCCAATTGCTATAGCCCTGAAGCCCGCCCACATAGCGCAGGTTATCGGTGTGGCCACTAATGCTGATGGGGTTTGATACCTCATTGAGAAGCGGCGCCAACGTGCGCAGCAAACGCCGCATGTAGGGCGCAACCTGATCGCTACCCAACTCGAACATGGGGCGCTTGTCGGTATCGATAAGCTGGATACGCAGGCCTTCGCGCGTCATGTCGAAGCGAAGCTGGTTGCGCAAATCACGCAACACGGGATCGGCCTGGACGGCATTCTCGATCCGGCGACGCAACTCTCTGAGCCGCTGCGGCACGTTGCTTGGCCGTGAATCAACACGCCGATCGATACGCTCTCGCTCACCCTCGATAGAGGTAGGGTCTGGCCCACCTCCAGGAATGACATTGGGGCTGCTGGCCTGCTTCTCGCCGCCGGCAATAGCCGTCAACAGCGGCGTGCTGAAGTACTCTGCGACGCCTTGACGCTGCTGAGGCGTCGCGGACGAGAGAATCCACAACACAAGGAAAAGCGCCATCAAGGCCGTCATGAAGTCAGCGAGGGCAATTTTCCAGCTGCCGCCATGATGTCTGTGAACCACCTTCTTGCGCCGGATGATGATAGGGGGACCCTTGGTACTCATGCGCCTCCCGTACCGGTAGCCTTGGCCGAGCGCACATGTTCTTCGAGTTCAGCGAAACCCGGTCGCTCATCGCTATGCAGCGCCTTGCGACCAAACTCCACTGCAAGCTGCGGGGCATAGCCATTGAGGCTGGCAAGCAACGTCACGCGAATGCACTGAAGCATCTTGACGCCTTCCTGCACCTGACGATCAATGCGGCTCGCTAACGGGTTGAAAAACCCATAGCCGAGCAGGATGCCGAGGAAGGTGCCGACCAGGGCATGGGCGATCATGACCCCCATTTGTTCCGGGCCAGCATCAGCAGAACTCAAGGCCTTCACGACCCCCATTACCGCCGCCACGATGCCGAATGCCGGCAGGCCATCACCGACTTTTGCCAAGGCGTCGGCTGGAATGTGCGCCTCGTGCTCGAAGGCTTCGATCTCATGAAGCATCAGCTCATCCAGCTGATGAGGATCCATGCCACCACTGACCATCAAACGCAGGTAGTCCGTGATGAACCCCATGATCATGGCGTCATTGATGACCTTGGGGTGGTCAGAAAAAATCGGGCTATCTTCGGGCGAGTCTATGTCACGCTCGATGCCCAGCATGCCTTCGCGGCGCACCTTGGTGAGCAGCTTGTACATCACCGCCATGACCTCCATGTAGGTCTGCTTGTCGTACTTGGCGGTGCGTTTGAGCTTGGAGAAACTCTTGATGGTGGCCTTCATTGCCTTGCCGTTATTGGCAGCGACGAAAGCACCAAAGGCGCCGCCGCAGATCATCAAGATCTCGGTTGGCTGATAGAGAGGGCCCAGCTTACCGCCGGCCAGGGCAAAACCGCCGAAAACCGACAGCGTCACAATGATGAATCCGAGGGGTATAAACACTGGCTGTGTCCTTCACTTCGGCGAATGGCGTCTAAAACCACTATCGGCAATATTCGCCAGGCCTTGAGGGTCAAGGAGCAAAAACCAGCGGGTTGCGCCATCTGGCCGCAACGAAATGCCCCGACCAATGGGCCGGGGCATCAGTAAGTAAGGCTAGGTATCACAGCATGGAGAGCACCCAAGAGCGCTGCAATACGTCGTTTCGATATACCGTTTCGCGACGTGCAGTGCTAGTGAGAAGCCGACACACAGCTCTCACCGCTGGCCTGGGCGATACGCTTGCGTGTCTTGCCAGCGCGAGAGGGTGGCTGGCAGATACCGCATACGAACTCTTGGGCCGGGGTATGGGCATGGGCCACAAAGTGCCCCTTGCAGGCCGTGCAGGTGGCAAGCTCGAGCAGTTCGCTCTCAAAGAAACGCACCAGCGTCCAGGCCCGGGTCAGCCCTAGAGCAGGCTCAACACCATCAATACTGATCTGCTCCAGGTACAGCCGGTACGCCTTGACGAAGGCCTCCATACGATCACAGTGACAATCTACGCGTAGCCGCTGATAGGAATTGTAGAAGAGTGATGAATGAATATTAGGTAGCCAAGTAATAAACCAGTCCGTCGAGAACGGCAACATGCCTTTAGGGGGCGACATACCCCTTACTTCCTTGTAAAGCCTGATCAAGCGTCCGCGACTTAAGTTCGTCTCGGTTTCCAGCACCTGGAGGCGAGCGCCGAGCTCGATAAGCTCAACCGCCATCTGGACTTGCTGCATCTCCATCACTAGGCTTTTTTCGCTCATGCCATGCCCCCAGATTGCCCGGCTGATGTAGTCTCAGCCTGCGACAGCAACATCGACGTATGGGTCTGCGCAAGCCCGTGTTCCCGCCGCTGCTGAACCAAGGCCTGCAGTTGATCGGCATCATTGAGGCTTAGCTGACACAACAACTGATTGGTGCGAGACAGCTGGCCGAGCTGGCGCGCCGACAGCGAGACGAGAAGATCCGCCATCTCCTCATCGACCTTGAGCCGAAACATCGCCATTGAGCGGTCATCAGCCAGCAAGCGCTGCGCTAACAGTAAATACGAAAGGTTCAAGTCCTGGATTTCATCCAGTAACTGCTGATTAATCATGCCGGCCCCTGCAATTATTTGGAATTATTAATAAACCATGACAATACCTGACATCATCTGTCGGCTTTTATAATTAGACGTCTGGTCTTTATGCAGGCCATTTTTAGTGCTTTAGGATTACTTTTGCAACCAGCGTCTGATGCTTCCATGGCAAGCGTTACAAAGGGTGATACGAAAGAAATACGGCAGGAAGTGGCCGTAAATTAAGCATTCAGCCATCTCCAGTCGCTGAAAGGCGACGGCAAAGCGCCTTGATAATCTCCATCTGAAACAAAAATTTTCAGGAAGTTACACGAATGCCTGCCTATTTGTTAACCAAAGGGCATGAAACGCATCGACAGAAAGGTGCACAGCACAGCAGAAGGCGCGCCAACAATGGACGACAGTAGCGCTAACGCGACTCATCCGAGGCGGGTACAAGATCACGAACCCAGATCAGTAGCTCAGCGATCACCTGATAGAGTTCCGGGGGAATTTTTTCGTCGAGGTCCAGCTGCATGAGCATGCCCACCAGGGCCGGCGCATCATGAATGAAAATGTCATGCTCTCGAGCCGCCTCGATGATGCGCTCTGCCATGTCGCCATACCCCTTGGCGACGAGCTGGGGCGCCTTTTCTCCTTGGCGGTACGCCAGTGCCACCGCCTGGCGTCGACCACCAGGGAATGTCTCGCTCACGCTAGAGCTCCTTCACCCTGCTGGGGCCGCTTGTCCATATTGAGATGAATGGTATCGAAACCGCAGGCCTGCAAGCGCGACCGCAATGAGGCATCTCCTTCCTTGAGCCTTGTTAATACAGCCTCGTCTTCAGCCCTTAACGTGATATCGAGTTGCCTTGGGACAATACTCAATTCCACCTCCAACTTGCCAAGCCCCGCTACCTGCAACGACATCTGGGTCCGCCAAGCGCCCTGGCCTGCGTCTTCTTCAGACTCACCGGAGCCCGGCTGATCACTGTCACCCTGCTTGCCAGCTGGCATCTGCACGATAAGCGCCATGAAAACGCCAGACCAGACATCACCTTCCCAGCGCAACACCGGCGACGGCGCGGCCAACATTTCCAGCTGATGGCGAACCACATTCTGTTGCGCCTCGTCCAACCCATCGGCATTGGCTGGGGCTTGCCCCGAT
Organism: Halomonas salinarum; assembly: GCF_012062845.1. GTDB lineage: Bacteria > Pseudomonadota > Gammaproteobacteria > Pseudomonadales > Halomonadaceae > Onishia > Onishia salinarum. The sequence continues at coordinate 165,528 of NZ_WWNB01000004.1, read as the reverse complement.
GCCTGAATCGCACGCTCTGCCGCGCCAAGGGGCTGAGTATCGCCCCTCTCTGCACCAGCGCCCTGCGCCGCCAATGCTAGCTGCCCGGCCCCCGCTGGCGCAGATTGCCCGGCTACCGGCTGCGTAAGCGGCGACATATGGGCACCTTGGCTAACCGATGAAGCCCCTGCGGATGGCACACTTCCTGCCAAGGGGGCGCCAGCACCCGCATCTGAGCCGGCGAACGATGCGGACCCAAAGAGGATATTCAGCAAACTGCTATTCGCCTGGGGCGGCGGGAAGGTCAACAGCATGGGCGCTGACGTGATAGGCGTCAGTGGCTGAAAAGCACTACCGGTATTGAAGCGCTGCATCTGTGGTTCCAGCATCAGCTGCTGGCGAGGCATTTCGCCGCGATACCATTTTGACACATGCGATTCGTAGAAGAGGCCACTAGTCTCGATGCTTTGCTGAAGGCGCGACGCCAACTGAGATGCATCCCCCATGTTGGGCGCGGCCACCATCAGCGGCGCTTGAGCGCGCAGGGTAGAGAGCGGAGCGGGGAAGCGATCAAGAACATTGGCGATCGTTTGCGCCGATGCACTGAAATGCGTTTGCGTAGAGGCCGGAAGTTGGCTAGGCGAGCGGGGTTCCGCTGTGCCAGGCAACGCCTGATCTAGCGAACGACCGACTAAGGGCGCCTGGCCGGTTGTTTGGCGAGGGTCGAGCCGCGAATCACTGCGCAATGCCTGAACGGACTCTCCCGGGCTTGTAGGCTTCACCGGCGCATTGAGGTCTTTCGGCACCTGAATATCGACCCGCTTCCCCAGCACTTGATGGAGAAGCGTGTCGATCAAAGGCGTAATGCCGCTCAAGCATCACCCTTCTGGAACCGCGCCGGACCACCGAGAACCCGAGACCCCGAGGTAGCGCGATATGCACTATCAACCGAGCGCTTGCGCTGACTGGTGTTCAGCAAGGCAGCAAGCTCTTCGCGTCGTTTTTCTAGACGACGGCGGATGTCCAGATCGTTCTCCAGAATGCCTTCAAGCAGCAGCGCCTTGCGCTCGCTTTGATTGGCATCCAGCGCTTGGCCGCCTTCCAGTTTCGACAACCGCTCGACGTCGACGACGTAGTCTGCCTCCTCTTCGAGCAGGCGGTTCCAGTCTTCTTCGCAGGCAAAAGCCAGCATCCGGCTCGAACGCTCCCATAGCGCTTCATAACCGGCAATAATGGCGTAAGCGCTGCTGTCTTCCATGATCCGCCGCTCTTTCATGTCATACCTCGCTCGGCCGGGCACCGATATCACGCCAGGCGGAACCAATACTTTCAAGCAACACCGAGGCTTCATCCAGGCGCTCTGGATCATTGCGCAGGTTGGCTTCTATCAGCAGCCGGGCAACATAGTCATAGAGGGACCAGAGTCGCTCGGCAATCTCGCCGCCCTTTTCGGCATCAAGCGAAGACTGCAAACCGTTATAGACGATGTCCAATGCCTTGGAAATGGCAAGGCCCTTCTCCGCCACATTGCCGTCCTGCATATGGATGCGCGCCTTGCGAATCGATGCCTGAGCACCGTCAAAGAGCATGCTGATGAGCTGATGCGGCGACGCCGACATCACGCTGCTTTCCACGCCGACGCGAGCATAGGCCTTGGCTCCCTTGCCGTAGGCAGCGGCCCCTCTCATGGCACTCATAGGTAGTTCCTCATATCCAGCATCTGGGATGGCTGATGTTGTCGGTGCTGCTCAGACGGCTATTTTCTGCCCAGCTGAGCGTTCATATTGTCGAACTGCTGGGTCAGATAACTGCTCGTCGAATTCATGTTGGCGATCATGCTGTCAAGCTGGGCAAACTGAGTACGGTAGCGAGCAATCGTGTCGTTGATATTTTCCTCGGTGCGCGTGTAGCGCTCACCCAAGCGCTCGATAGTGTCTTCAAGACCCTGAGTCGAATTGGCTACCACGCCACCTTCTTCGAGCATGCGCCCCAACACACTATCGACCTGGCCGGCCATACCGCCGGCCTCATCGGCACCGGTGAAAAATTCACTGAGGGCCGCCAGGTCATTGCTGACAGCATCCCCAAGCGCTTCTTCATCGAGTTCAAGCGAGCCATCGACCTGCAGGCTGATGCCGACATCCGAGAGCATCTGGAAGGTGCCGTCTCCGGTATCGCCGCCCAAGACATTGCGAAGCTGAGACTCGACACTGCGAAGCGTGCTATCCCCCAGCAATTCGCCCGCATCGCCGGTTTCTGCATTGAAGCGGGTCAGATCTGCCATTTTCGTCTGTAGCTTGTTGTAGCTATCGACGAAACCTTTTACCGCAGATTCCACGGCACCGTTATCTCGCTCGACCGCAAGGGTCGCGGTACCGGTTTCGGTAAGCGACAGCGTCACGCCCTGTACTGCGCCCTCGACGGTGTTGGACTGGCTGGAGATAGCGATACCATTAACGCTAAGGGCGGCATCTTTGGCCGCGACCGATTGCGTCATGCTGCCGCCCGTGCCGCCGGCACTGTCATAGCTCAGCAGCGCGCCAAGATCACTGGTCGTATCACTGAACGACACGTTCATTTCCGACTCTGTACCCGTCGCTTCAGATGTCAGCACCAGTCGATAGGGGTTGGCCGCATCACCATCATTGACGATTGAGGCCTGTATACCCGCGCCAGAGGCATTGATGCTGTCTCGCACATCCTCCAAAGAGCTATCGGCCGCGATATCGATCGTCGTGTCGGCACCAGTCCCTACGCTCAAGGTTAGCGTCCCGGCGGAATTCAATGATCGAGTAGCATCATCAATACCATCGGCGGCCAGGCTCTGAGCTCTGGCGAGCTGAGTCACTTCGATATCGTAGCGACCAGGCGCCGCATCGCTGCCACCCGCTGCCGTTACGGCGCTGCCGGTCACCTCGCTGGTCACGCCCTGAAAGAACTCAGCGTTATTCAGCTTGGCGGCGGCATCCTGAAACTGCGACAGCGAACTTTCCAGCTGACCATAGGCCGATATCTTCGATTGATAACTACGCTGCTGCTGTGTGATGGGCGCGAGCTTTTCACGCTCGGCGCTTCTGAGCTGATCCAAAAGCCCATTGAGGTCGAGCCCCGAGCCAATGCCCAGTGATGAAATTGACGCCATGCCGGTGCCTCCTGTTACGAGCCATTCTGCCAACTACAGCGTCACCGCAAGGGAGCGAATAGCCTGTCTAATTACCGTTAATTCAAATATCGACACCCAGCCCGAGAACTTTAGGAACGTTGCTGGCTATCGTCATGGTTATTTAAAAGAGCTTGATCTATAAAGGGATACTGGCGGAAGGCACGGCGAGCGTCTCGACTGGCCTGCCCAGCAACGTAAGCGCTCGCTTCTCAATCACGGCGCCCATCTTCCTGGTGGGCGCAGTCGGGCTATCGGTCAACTGCACACGGGCAGGCTGGCCTCGCTCATCAAGGCTTAACACCCAGGCAAGCTCGCCTCCCGCATAGCGCACCAGCGAGCCGACCGGCGCAATGCCAAAGTGTCGAATATAGCGCTTCACCCAACGCTGATCGAACTGATGCGGGTGACCAAGCAGGTGTTTGTAGATGGCATCAATCGACCAGGCCTCACGGTCAGCGCGATCACGGCCCATCGCATCGATAACATCAACGACCGCCATCAGCCGTGACAGCTCGTGCAGCTTATCGCCCTGCAAGCCCCTTGGGTAACCGCTGCCATCCAGGCGCTCATTGGCACCGGTGACAACCGCCTGCATGACCGCCCGAGAAAGCCAGGTACAACCCGCAAGAGCCTCCATCACGCGCCCCACGTGAACATGCAGTTCACGGTACTGATCAGCATCCAGCGACGTCGCTTCACGCAACGCATCAGGCAGCAGCGACTTGCCAAGATCATGCACCATGGCGCTCGCCAGCAGTGCCTTGCGTATTTCATGTGGCATCGCCTGTTGCCCGGCAATATCGGCCAAGCGCACAGCAACAGCCAACCCATGCTGAACCAGCGCTGAGTCACGCTGCATGCACACCAGCGCAAACAGCATGGCCTCGCGATCCTCATCGAGCAGCGCCAATAAGCGATCAGCATGGCGTGACAACTGCACGGAATCGATGCGACGCCCCTGCTTTATCGCAAAGAGCTGGTTATCAAGATAGGCGGCCAGTCGTGCCAATCGCTGGGCCATGGGCGTGGCATACTCCACCTCCTGGCTCGCCGTGGTGGGTGCGGGGCGCCGCTCAGCGGCCTGGAACAACGGAGAAGGCGCTTTGTCGGGATGCCTTCCGTCCTGAACCGCTCTTGCGCGTCGGGCCGTTTCACGCTCGATCTCACGCACGAAAAACCATAGCTGCCGCTCTTGCTCGGCATTGCGCGCCACGAACTCGAAGCCTGCAAACAGAACCTGCCGCTCCATATCTGAAGCGTCATGGCGCAATGCGCCACTGACCACCAACTGGCTGTTATTGGGAAAGACCAGTTTCAGCTCGATGGTCGATGGCGCCGATGCCAGCAGCGAGCCCTTACCCAGCGGCAGAACCACCAACGCCCCCTCAAGCGACAGGTTCTTGAGGGCTCCCTGCAAAGGCTTTGGGGCTTTCTCATGGTGCAGCATCACCTTTGCATCCATGCTGGCACTCAGCTCGGCGCGAAAATTATCCCGACGCTGCAACACCTCCAGGTGCTCAGGGTAAGGCACTTCACATAAAAGCCGCCCTTCGACTTCGTAGGTCTGTGTAACCGCCAATACCGGCGTACGTACGAGCTTCGCTCTTGCCTGCCCCAGCAACCGAAAACCCAGCCCTCGCTTGAGCTCCCCCGCCACTTCGCGAATCGCACTGATATCAAGCACCAGCGACTCATCCGCGCGAACATCCATCAACAACACGGGCAGCGGCTCGCTCCCGGGCCTATCCAGCATCAGCGAAGCGCCTCCCGGCTCGCTTAATACCTCCAGAAGTTCCTGCATCTCGCGTGCATTGCTTACCGGCTTGTAATCGCCACCTGCTTCTGCCATCCCATCCTCATCTTATCGATTGCACTGCCCGCGCTAAGCTCATGGCGCGTGCAGAAACGTCCATGTGCGTCATATCGGCTTGATGTCACGAAACTTTATTGGTTAACGCCGCGGGGCCGCGACTTTTATAAGCGATTCGAACCGCCCCTCAGAGGAAAAGCTCAGCCGGTAATAGCCTTCCACGCCCTCCTTGCCCACTACCCTGCTCAGGGCACTAGCCGGAAATGCCACGCGGCGCCCATCCAGCGCCTGGGCATATACCTGCTGCACCTGCCCCTGGTAGTAATCAAGGCACTGCTTGTAGCTAAGGCTCAGCCAGATATCAACACTCGGCACCCATCTCTCCTTAATTGCCTGACTTCAGGTTGGGTATTCCACTCTTCAAGCATCGCCCCACCTGGCAGACACGCCTTAAATAGCGCACTAGCGTAGCACCATCTGATTCTAATGGCCGCGCGTCTTGAACTCGCCATGCAACAACACGAAATGGACGAAACCCGCGGGGCTGCTGCTAACGAGCCGCTAGACGATCGACCAACGAGCCGCGATAGGCTGACGCAACAACCCTGGCAGCCCGACCTGCAGCTTCTGCCTGAACCATTATCAAAAAATCTGTATTCGGCCCTAAAGCTTTCTCACCCCCTTCCGATAACTAAGGTAACGGCCAACGGCGCCGTTGTGGCAGGCCCGGCATGACTCGATCAGCCGACACCGCGGCCAGCCAATGGAGCCCTCAAAAATAGGAAGGACATCATTATGTCAATGGGAATTAACACCAACATCACCGCGATGATCGGTCAGCAGAACCTCAGCGAATCCAAGAGCGCTCTGACCACCTCCATGGAGCGCCTGTCCTCCGGCCTGCGTATCAACAGCGCCAAGGACGATGCCGCCGGCCAGGCCATCGCCAACCGCATGACTTCTCAGATAACTGGTCTTGGTCAGGCTCAGCGTAACGCCAACGACGGCATCTCCGTCGCACAAACCGCTGAAGGCGCACTGAATCAGGTCAACGACAACCTGCAGCGCGTCCGTGAACTAACCGTGCAGGCACAGAATGGCACCAACTCAGATGCAGACCTTCAGTCCATTCAGGATGAGATTGGTCAACGCCTGAGCGAAATTGATCGTATTTCCGAGGAAACCGACTTTAATGGTGTGAAAGTCTTATCTGACGGAGAGTCACTTTCCATTCAAGTAGGTGCCAACGATGGAGAGTCTATCAGCATTGATTTGCAAACAACCAACTCATCAACACTTGGCCTTGGGGATTTCAGTGTGGCAAAAGGCATTGACACTGCTCAAGTCGCCGCCTCAGCAACTGCAAGCGCAAGGGTGGGTGAAGATCTAAACGTCGTCGTCGGGGCAGATACTGATGGTGCAGGAGATGCAGCAGGAGGCCTTTACGCCTTGGCTGACGGCAGTGGCTATGTTGTCGAGAATACAACAGATGGCACTTATCATACGGCAACGCTCACTGATGACACCGGAAATGGTAACGTTGACGTCGCTTGGGACAGCGCAACTGCCGCTGTAGCTGCCGGGGATGTTGACACATCCAGCGCACTTACCACTGTACAAGCTGATGAAACTTTTACGGGCAGTGACTCAGGCAATGTTTATGCTTATAGCGGCACTGAATCTGGAGCACCAGCGTATGTGATTCAAGATACGAGTGGTGCCGAGACCGCTTATTATGAAGCTGAGATTGCGGAAGATGGGACAGTAACTCGCGGCAATGAACTCGCCGACACCCCAGCCACAGCAGACCCTTTAGCAGCATTGGATAATGCACTTAAAAGCGTGGACCAACAGCGGTCAGACCTCGGCGCCATTCAGAATCGCTTCGAGTCTGCCATCACCAACCTGAGCACCACCGAGACTAACCTCTCAGCGGCTCGTTCGCGCATCGAAGATGCCGACTATGCGACCGAAGTGGCCGACATGACCAAGAACCAGATCCTGCAGCAGGCCGGTACCTCCGTACTGGCCCAGGCCAACCAGCTGCCGCAGTCCGTGCTGTCCCTGCTGGGCTAAACCAAGCGCTAGCAACATGCATGACAACGAACAGGCCTCCATTGGAGGCCTGTTTTTTAGGGACTCGTTGAGGAAGGATCCGGATTAATGACGCGGCCGAACGGCACCATTCCGGCACGCGATATCGTCGACGATATCTTACCTAAGCTGACATCCATTCAGAGCTTCGTCGATCACACTCTGTCGGCAAGCATTCAGCGTCAAGACAATGCCAATGAGCGCAAGCGAGAGGAAAACCTGAAAGCAGAGCTTGAAATGGAACTCACCATCATCCGCATGAATATCGATAACCTCACCAAACGACATGAACCAACAATCTCTCGACTGGGCGTTAGCCGCCAAGCCAGCGGCCCCGAGATTGACATCGACAAGTATGAAGCGGCTGCCATCGAGCATTTAAAGCGACTGCACCAGCGCATTCGCACGCTATACGCCGATTCATAGTGCTTTAATGTTTTCCAAATAATTGGAGATAGCATGCCAGATACTAAAGAGGAAACGTCCCATGCTCCCATGCAGGAAAGCGATTATCAGCGAGTGATTGATAAGCTAGAAAAGCTTATCCAGGACACCAAGCAGCTAATCGAGCGCTTCGACAGCACCGGCATGGATGAAGAAATGCAGGAAGACTACGACAAACTGCTGACCATTTATGACCAGGCAATAAAGGATCAGACCCACTACACTCAGGCGATGCTGAAAGAGTAAGCCTTGTACATCTTTCTAAGGACTACGCCTTGGCGCAAACGTGACGTTCAGTGCCTCTTTCCCTTCAGTGACCCGCCCTTCCGTCTCCACCCCTTTCTCTACCTGTCGGGTCCCCGATGATCGAATCGCCTATAGAAGTTATCCTCTTGCCGCCACAACGCTACACAAAAGCGAAAGCCTACAAGTGTACGATCACTTCGACCCGCCGATTCGCCGAACGCCCCTCTTGCGAGGCGTTACTTGCCAATGGCTGGGTATCGCCATAGCCAATCGCTCTTAGCCGCGCACCGTCGACACCGGCTGCCTGTAGCTGGCGCAGAATGGCGGTAGCACGAGCCGCGGACAGCTCCCAGTTGGACGGATAACGCTCGGTATTGATGTCACGGCTATCGGTATGCCCCTCCACCGAGACGGTGCCATCGTAGCGCTGGATGATACTCACCAGCCGATTGACGACGTCTTCGCCGACTTCCGTCAGATCAGCCGCGGCGGACTCAAACACCAAGCGGTCCTGAATGCGCAGATTGATGCCCTCGGAGACGTTTGAGACTTCAACGCCCTCAAGGCTTGGTAATACTTTGGCGTCAGCAAGCTGCGATTCAATGGCGTCACTCAGGTCAGTGGCTGCTGCCACCGCCACCGACGACAGTCGCACGGTATTAGCCGGTGCAGCGGGGGTAACGACCAGTTCCATGTCGCCCAGTGCTGCCAGGTCCAGCCGCTGATCGAGCATCACGTCAGGCAGTGAAGCGCGCAAGGTCTTGCCTGCCGGAAGCGGGCGCAGCGCTAAAGCACCGCTGTGATCGACCCGCTTGAGCGGGGCCGGTAGATGGTCAAGCAGCGCCAAGGGCTCATAGATATTGCCCGCTGCTTCGCCAGAGACGCCCGCCTCACTCGCTGCCTCTTGATGACGCCAGGACTGGATGGCGCCAGCAAGCATCAGCGCGCCTTCGGTGTGCACTCGCGGTGCATCCGTCGCTGCGGCTCGTTGGCTGTTGATACCCAGGGCGACCACGATTGCCTCGGGCGCCACACGCTCGGCGAGCGCCGGCTCCGGCTTGCTTTCTGCGCTGTTGGCCGCCGCAACCGCCAGCAGCAACGCAAATAGTGCGACCAGCAGGGTCATGACATCGATATAGCTAAGCATCCAGACGCCGCTGGTATCTTCCGCCACGCCATCCTCGAGAATCTCGTGCTTGTTGACCCTACTGCGCTTTGCTTCACGCATGCTTTTGCGCCTTCCTTAGTGTCTTCGGCATGAGCATCTTCGGCATGCGTCGGCGAGGCTTGCCCGCTGTAACGCCGGCCTCAAGCTCATCACCTAAGTCATCCCCCAGGCCGTCGCGCAGTTCATCGCGGTGGGTGGCCATCAATGACTTGAGGGTTTCTTCAATGAATGAAGGCAGGCGGCGACGCGACATCAAGGAGACACCTTCGAGAATCATGTTCATCGCGATCAAACGTTCTTCGGTACGACGCTCGAGCTTCACGGCAATGGGCTTGAAGATCAGGTTGGCCAATACGATGCCGTAAAAGGTCGTCAGCAGGGCCACGGCCATGCGCTCGCCAATCACGCCGATCTGGGCGGCGTCCATGCCTTCCAGCATATTCACCAGCCCGACCAGGGTACCGATCATGCCAAAGGCTGGGGCGTAGAGTGCCATGGTGCGAAAAATCTGCGCCTCGGCCCGCTCGCGGGCCTTGAGCCGAGCGATTCGCCAACTCAACAGGTCGATGATCTCTTCTTCACGGGTATTGTCGATGACAAGCTGAATACCGGTGCGCATGAAAGGGTTGCGCAGGGTATCCAGGCGCTTTTCGACCCCGCGTACGTTCCCCGAGAACCAGAGCTTGGCGAGGCTGACCAGCTCCTGAAGATCCTCTTCAACGCGGCTGTTCTCACGGCGAAATACCAAGCCTACCAAGCGCACGACCCTGACGACTTCGCGCAGCGGATAGCTGATAAAGGTCGCGGCCAGCGTGCCCGTCAGCACGATGGCAAGCCCAGGCAGGTTGATGAAGCTTGACGGTGCCTCGGCACTCAGCAGCAGCACACTGGCCAGCATCATCAGGCTGGCCGCAATACCAATCAGGGTGGAGGGGTTCATGGTCTGTGTATCCGCCTGGGTCGCTAATAAGGAAATGAGACGCTTGAATTCAGCGCGCCGGAGAGGCCACATGCCTTCGAGCTTGGCTTGCCCGCTTCCGGCTATTACTAAAAGGCTCTTGCTAAAGGGCTCTTGCTAAGGGGTTCTCGCTAAAGGTTTCGCCTGTCACGCCGATACATGTCGTTGAGTACAAGAATAACCACAGCACATGAAGGACGCTTCGCCATGACGTCACCGATCAATGAATCAGGTTCACTATCGGCCACTTCCTCATCGGCCCTCACCCCCTCATCGGCGCTTGATGAACTCACGCCCGGGCAGCGCATAGACGGTGCGCTTGCCCACCTCTCACTGCTTGGCCAAGACAGTGACAGTGACAGTGACAGTGACAGCGGCATCACACCAAGCGCGGGAACATCAATGCCTCCCGGTGCCGGCGAGCTCATCGCACCGCTTCAGCGCATCAATGAGGTCATGCGCAGCTACGGGCTCGAATTCACCCTGAACGAGCATCCGTCTCGCGTGGTGACCCGTATCGTCGATCGGGCCAGTGGCGATGTGATCCGCCAGATTCCCTCTGAAGAGGTGCTGCAGATTGCCAAGCGCCTGAATGAAATGCAGGGGCGGCTTATCAACCTGGAGGCCTAGGCTAGATCAGCAAAGAGCCTGCGCTCGGCTATAGGCGTTAAACAATCAGTTCGAGCGCCCCCTGCCAACCTACTCCATTACCGCCTGGCTGATGAACGCGGCCTAATAGACCTTACGACAAGAGCCGACTATTAGACCTGCATGTTCATCACGTCCTTGTAGGCCGTCACAAGGCGGTTTCGCACCTGCACGCCCATATCAAAGGCGACGCTTGCCTTCTGCATATCGACCATCACGTCATTCAACGCAACGTTGCTGTCACCGGACAGGAAGGCCGTGCGCTTGCTGGCGGCCGCCTGCTGCATCTCGTTGATGCGCTGAAGCGATGAATTCAGCTCGTCGGCAAAACCGCCCTGGCCAACAGAGGTGGACACGGACTGACCCTTGAGCTGTTGACCGCTGGCCTCAGCGGACAGGCTGTGCATCTGTTGCAGCATCGACTGAATCGAGGGGGAACTCATGGACATAGCCTCGCCTTGGTAGTGGTGCCGCTACTCTAGCAGCCCACCTTGTGGGTCCATGCGGGCAATTGGCGATAAAAGCAGGGGCTTTTCTGACCTTTGTAGTGGCCATAGCTGCGGATAATAGCGTTCATCAAAGTACCAACCAAAACGCTGTTGGCGAGAGCAGTACTGACGAAAACAGTCTTAGCGAGATAGCGCTGCCCGAAATAGCACCGCCCGATTCGGGACGGACACCCGCGATGAACGGATCCTGACATGCCTTCTGCCCACATCATTGAGCACATCACGACAAGCACTGCCGATCGCTGCCGGAGGCCTTCATGAGCAACGGGGCCACGGCCACCGATTCCGCACGCCAGGGCAACACGCCCTCTTCCAAGGCCTCGGGGTCCAAGACCTCAGACAGTGCGTCTCAACCTGCGGTTGACCGGATCAAGGATCAGCTGAAGAGCAATCCCATGATCCCGCTGTTGATCGCCCTTGCCGCGGTGATCGCAATCGTTATCGCCTTGCTGATGTGGGCCCAGTCCCCCAACTATCGGGTGCTTTATAGCAACCTGAGCGAAGCCGATGGGGGTCGCATCATCAGCGAGCTCGACAGCCGCCAGGTACCCTACGAATTTGGTGCAGGCGGAAGCGCCCTGCTGGTGCCCAGCGACAAGGTCCATATGTTGCGCCTGCAACTGGCCGAACAGGGACTTCCTCAGGGGGGCAATGTCGGCTTCGAGATCATGGACAACCAAGCCTTTGGTATCAGCCAGTTCGCCGAACAGGTCAACTTCCAGCGCGGCCTGGAAGGTGAGCTGGCAAGTTCCATGGAAGCGCTGGGCCCCGTGTCCAAGGCCCGTATCCATCTGGCCATGGCCAAGCCTTCGGTGTTCGTCCGCGAGGAGCAGCCGGCCAAGGCCTCGGTGGTGCTGACGCTGCAACCCGGCCGCGTACTCGGTGAAGGTCAGATCACGGCGATCATGCACATGGTGTCCAGCAGCGTGCCGGACCTTGCCACCGAGAATGTCACTGTTGTCGACCAGGACGGTCGCCTGCTGTCACAACCCGGTGGCTCCAGCAGCGATCTTAACGGCACGCAACTTGACTATATCGCCGAGGTGGAAAACTCCTATCAGCGTCGCATAGAGAGCATCCTCAACCCGATTCTGGGGAGCCAGAATATTCATGCGCAGGTCGCCGCACAGATCGACTTTTCGCGTCGCGAAGAAACTGCCGAGCGCTACGGGCCTAACCAGGCGCCCAATGAAGCCGCCATTCGCAGTGCGCAGACCAGCGGCACCTATACCGGTGGCAACCAACTCGCTCAGGGGGTGCCGGGGGCGCTCACCAACACCCCGCCGGGCGCCGAAGCATCACCAATCGATCAGGCCGACGCTGAGGCCGGTGCCAATACCGAAGAAGGCGATCCCCCCAGCCGCTTGAGTCAGGACAACGTCATCAACTACGAAGTTGATCGTAACGTCGCCCATATCCAGCATCAGCGCGGCCAGATCGAGCGCTTGAATGTGGCGGTGGTGGTCAACTATCGCCAGCAAATGAATGACGAAGGCAATATGGAGATGGTGGCGCTAAGCGACGACGAAATTGCCCAGATCGAGCGCCTGGTACGCCAGTCCATGGGCTTCTCGCAGGCCCGTGGTGATGCGATCGAAGTGGTCAACAGCCCCTTCACCCAGCAGAGGAATGAAACCGTTGAGCTTGCTTGGTGGCAGCAGCCGGATCTTCAGCAGCTGGCGTTCAGCCTGGGACGCTACCTGCTGGTAGGCCTCGCCATCCTGTTGCTGTACCTGCTGATTCTGCGCCCGCTGATCAAGCGCCAGACGGCACAGCCGACGCTGCAAGGACCGGGCTCCACCATCAGCACCGCCGTGGGTCAGGATAGTGACGATGGCGATACCGGAGCAGTCGCAGACGTTGAAGAAAGCCCAGCAGAGACCTACTCGGCTCCCAGGCGTCCGCGCAAGTCTTCGAGCTATGAAAGCAACCTTCAGGAGCTTCGTGAGTTGGCACAGGAAGACCCCCGCCTGGTCGCGATGATCGTACGCAGCTGGATGAAAAACGATGAGTAACAGCACCGCGAGCACAATGAGCGGCGCCCGCCGTGGCGCCATCCTGATGCTGTCACTGGATGAAGACAGCGCCGCCGAGGTCTTCAAGTACTATTCGGCCCGTGAGATCCAGGACATCAGCCAGGAGATGGCCAACCTGGGCCAGATCTCGCATGAGGATATGCGTCGGGTGCTCAACGACTTCCAGAAGGAAATCGATGAGTTCGCCTCCGTCAACATGAATTCCAGCGATCATATTCGCTCGGTGCTGACCAAGGCGCTGGGTAGCGAGCGGGCCACCAGCCTGATCGAGGATGTGCTGGAATCCAAAGGCACCACTTCCGGCATCGATGCCCTGAACCTGATGGAGGCCTCGGTGGTATCCGAAATGATCCGTGACGAACATCCGCAGATCATTGCCACCATCCTCGTGCACCTCGAGCGGCCCCAGGCGGCCGACATCCTGGAACTGCTCGATGACAAGCTGCGTAATGACGTGGTGCTGCGTATCGCCACCTTCAGCGGCGTTCAGCCAGCAGCCCTCCAGGAGCTGACGGAAGTGCTCGGCAATATGCTCGACGGCCAGAACCTCAAGCGCAGCAAGATGGGCGGCGTGAGAACGGCCGCCGAGATTCTCAATCTGATGAACTCCAGCCAGGAAGAGACCGTCATCGAGACAGTGCGTGCGCACAGCGAAGATCTTGCTCAGCGCATCATCGACGAAATGTTCCTGTTCGAGAACCTCGAGGATCTCGACGATCGCGGCATCCAGATGCTACTCAAGGAAGTCGAAACCAACTCCCTGGTGGTGGCACTCAAGGGCGCGCCAGACACCCTCATGGAAAAGTTCATGCGCAATATGTCCCAGCGTGCAGCCCAGTTGATGCGCGAGGATATGGAAGCCCGTGGCCCGATCCGGCTTTCTCAGGTCGAAACCGAACAGAAAGCCATCCTGCAGGTCGTCAGGCGCCTCGCGGACAATGGCGAGCTGGTACTGAGCGGAGGAGACGACAGCTATGTCTGATCCTGATCGCCGTCAGGACAATCAATGGCGAACCTGGCAGATGGATGAGCTCCGCGAGCAGGCTCGCTCCAGCTCAGGCGCCTCGTCGGCTGAGCTTGAACGCCAGGCAAGAATTCGCCGACGTGCCCAGGAACATCAGGCGGCCCTCGAGGCCGAGCATCAGCGCGTTCGCCAACAAGCCCAGGAAGAAGGCTACCGCGAAGGTTTCGAAGCCGGTCGCACGGAAGGCCATGCCCAAGGGCTAGAGGAAGGCCGTGCACAGGGCGAAGAAGAGCTTAGCAAGCAGACCCGAGAGGTCATTGCGCCGTTGGCGCCTCTGGCATCCCGGTTCGGGGAGGCGATCGCGCAACTGGATGAAGAGATCGCCGATGCGCTGGTCAATCTGGCACTCGCGACCGGCCGTCAGCTGGCGGGCGATGCCTTGAAGGCCTCGCCTGAACAGATTCTCGAGATCGTGCGTGAGTTGATCCACGTTGAACCGGCGCTTTCCGGCAAGCCCAGGCTGTGGCTGCACCCGGATGATGTACCCCTGGTAGAAGAGCAGCTGGGCAACGAGCTGGAGAGCGCGGGCTGGAAACTGCAGCCTGACGACCAGCTCAGCCGCGGTGGCTGCCGCGTGACCAGCCAAAGTGGCGAGCTGGATGCCAGCTGGGAGACCCGCTTCGAGGCCATCGCCGAGCAGATTCGCCACCGGTTGCCTGGTCATCCGGCCTCCCCGCAGGAGCCAGACAAGGCACAGGAGTCCGACGCATGAATACCGCTTCGCGCGTGACCACGCACCAGGCCCGTTGGCGAGAGACCCTCGACCGGGTCGTGGCGCGCGTTGAGGCATTGCCGAACTATCGTGCCAGCGGTCGTATCATTCGTGCCACGGGCCTGGTTCTCGAGGCCGTGGGGCTTCGCGTGCCCCTGGGCAGCGCCTGTCGTATCGAGCTGGGCGCGGAAAACCCGCAGACCAAGTCCCGCTACGCCGAGGCCGAAGTCGTCGGGTTTTCTGGCGAAAAACTCTTCCTGATGCCCTTGGCAGAAATCAGCGGCCTGACACCGGGTGCCCGTGTGCTGCCCCTCGGTGATGGTGGCGCACGAAGTGCCAGGCGCTTCCCGCTGGGCGAGTCCTTGCTGGGACGCGTGGTCGATGGCAACGGCAAGCCACTCGATGACGCCAGACCGCTTCAGGATGTTCCGCATGCGCCGCTTGCCACGCCACCGCTGAACCCGCTGTCCCGCGCCCCCATCGATACCCAGATCGATGTCGGTATCCGCGCCATCAATGCCCTGCTCAGTGTCGGGCGCGGGCAGCGCATGGGCCTTTTTGCCGGCTCGGGCGTCGGCAAGTCGGTTCTGCTGGGCATGATGGCGCGTTATACCAAGGCTGACGTGATCGTCGTCGGCTTGATTGGCGAGCGTGGCCGGGAGGTGCAGGACTTCATCGATAACATTCTCGGTGAGGAAGGGCGTAAAAGATCCGTCGTGGTGGCCGCCCCCGCCGACACCTCGCCCCTGCAACGCTTGCAGGGGGCGTCTTACGCGACTCGCCTGGCCGAAGGCTTTCGTGACGAAGGCAAGGATGTGCTGCTGATCATGGACTCCCTCACCCGCTATGCCATGGCACAACGCGAAATCGCCCTGGCGATCGGTGAGCCGCCGGCGACCAAGGGCTACCCCGCTTCGGTCTTTGCCAAGCTACCCGGGCTGGTCGAACGGGCCGGCAATGGCAAACGTGGTGGCGGCTCGATCACCGCCTTCTATACGGTATTGACCGAGGGCGACGATCAGCAGGACCCCATTGCGGATTCCGCCCGGGCGATTCTGGATGGCCACATCGTGTTGTCCCGTGCCCTGGCCGAGGCGGGTCATTACCCCGCCATCGACATCGAGGCTTCTATCAGTCGTGCCATGAGCGCCATCACTGATACGGCGCAACAGCAGCAGGCGCGACACTTCAAGCAGCACTTTTCGCGCTACCAGCGTAACCGTGACCTGATCAGCGTCGGGGCCTACAGCCCAGGGCATGATCCTCAACTGGATCACTCTGTTCAGCTGTTCCCGCATCTGGAGCAGTTCCTGCAGCAACAAGTCGAAGAACGTGCTGACGTGACACAGGCCAGGCAGTCACTGTCGGCCATCGTGGGAGGTGGAAAATGAGCGCATCCTTACCGCTAGATACGTTGACCGAGCTGGCCAAGGAGGCCCGTGATGCCGCCGGCCAGACGCTTGCCAACGAGCGTCGCTCACAGCAGCAGGCCGCGACTCAGCTGGATACGCTTCGCCATTATCGCCTGGAGTACGCGACACGGTTACAGGACGCGATGCGCAAGGGGATCGACCCCGCCACGCTGCATAACTATCAGCGCTTCCTGCTGTCACTCGACGATGCCATCGAGCGGGCCCGCTCCGCTGTGGACAATCACGCTCAGCGGGTTGAGGGCTGCCAGCAACATTGGCGAAAGGAACAGCAACGCTTGTCGTCCTACGACACCCTGGCGAGCCGTCGCCAGGAAACGGCTCGGCGGAACGAGCAGCGCCAAGAACAACGTCACAACGATGAAATGAGCAACAATAGCCTGCTGCGCCGCGCATCCGACGACGAGCGCTCATAGGAGACCATATGGGTATCATCGATTTTATCCCCACGTCTGCGCCCAGTTCGGGCAAGCTCGCAGGACGGCAGGCCAACGACACTCAACAAGGCGGATCGCAGGACTTCGGCACGCTGCTCGCCAAGCGTCAAAGCCAGGGCGATGTCGCCTCTAGTAGCGCAAGTCCAGGCACCAAGACGTCGCAACAGACACCTCTGGAAGGCTTGAAAGAAGCCCTATCGACGTTGGGCGCCAAGCAGAAAGAGGCCCTGAGCGATCAACTCGAGCAGGACCCGGCTGCACTTGAACGCCTGAGCTCATCACAACAGGAGGCACTGGTCTCTCTGCTCGAGGCGCAATCACTGAGTGATGAGGCCGCGCAGGAGCTGAACGCCGCGCTCTCGGCTCTCGGCTCGATACCACAGGATGCAGACAGCCCGCTTGCCAAGGCACCTGAAGCGCCGAAAGATTGGTTCAATGCGGCCGACGCTATCGCCCCCGGCGATACCACGCAGGCGCCCGACGGTGGCGATGCCCCGCTCGCTTTGTCGATGATTGCTGAGCGGATGAACCTCATCGACCAGGCCGGCCACTCGACAGGCACCACGGGTCAAGGTGACAGAATACCTGTCGTCGGTGACGGTTTGACGGCGGGCAACGCACGACGGGAACAGACCGCGCTTCATCAAGCCTCAATGAATGCAGACTGGCTGAGTCGCAACGCCATGGCACAAGCCGTCAATGAGTCGGCGTCTGCCAGCCGTCAAGGTGCACCCGCCGTGATGGCGGATAATGCCGCAGCGGCGCTGTTGGCAGAAGGAAGCGAGGCGCGCGGGGCTTTGCTTAACTCACCCTCAACGGCTACGGATACGCTGGCACTATCGGCAAGTGATCGCCTCAATGGTATCGCCGCCGCAGCACCGAGCTCATCAGCCATCGCCAGCGCTGCTCAAGCCCAGGCTGGCGGTGGCGCACTAACGGCTCCGGTTGCCACCCAGCAGTGGCAGCAGCAACTTGGCCAGCAGCTGATCGGCATGGCGCAGCGCGGTGAGCAGCAGATGGAATTGAAACTGCACCCGACCGATCTCGGCCCGCTGTCGGTGACTCTCAAGGTCGCTGAGAATGGTGCCCAGGCTCAGTTCCTGTCGGCTCATTCACAGGTTCGCAGCGCGCTCGAGCAAGCCATCCCCCAGCTTCGCGAAGCGCTTGCGCAGCAGGGCATCACCCTTGGTGATACCTCGGTCGGGCATCACGCCTCCGGACAGTCTCAGGAGCAGGGCTTCGCCGGGCGCCAACCCTCGGCCAATGGTCTTGGTGAGATCGATGACAGCGGCATGGAGACCTCTTCGGTGCTGAGCACGCAAGGCTCACAGGATGCCTCGCTGCTGGATGGGCGCGTGGATCTTTACGCCTGATCACGCCCTGAACACACCTGCGACAATGGGCGGTCTAAAGCTGCTTGAATGACGACTCATCGTTACCCTACGTAAACCGCTGACATGAGCCAGCCTTGATGAAGCGGTAACGATAAGCCGGTCATGATAAATCGCCGGTCATGATAAACCGATAGTGACGCCCCGTTCCAAGATGCAACACACAACGGGTGCTGCACCTGGCGACTGCCGGGCGACAAAATAGTGAGATACGCACGTTACGGTGGCCTATTCAGGCCACTGTTTTGTTTCTGTAGCCTTCATACTTCTTGCCCATCAGGCCTCATTACGAAAACGGCGGACTAAATGGCGAACTCTTCGACCTCTTCAGGAAAAAAATGGCTGCTGATCGTGTTGCTGATGGTTCTTGTATCATCCGCCACAGCGGCCGGCGTATACCTTTTGCTGGATCGCAGCAGCCAGGCAGAGGCCGCTGAACCAGAGCCCGTCGCCGCCCCCGAGCCCATTTTCGTCAAGATAGATCCGTTCACGGTGAACATTAGTGGCGATGAATATGGCAACCGCCTGCTTTACGTCGGCCTTACCCTGCGCGTTGACAATGAGCAGACACGCAAGCTGCTGACCAGCCATATGCCTCAAGTACGCAGCCGCATGCTGATGCTGTTTGCTGACCAGAGCGCCCAGGAGCTGACCTCTCCCGACGGCAAGTCCCGGCTGGCAGCCCAGGTCATGGGGCTGTTTGATGTCCCTCTGGCCGACCCACAACCCGAGCTGGCGATCAGTGATGTACTGTTCACCGATTTCATTGTGCAATAACTCATAGTGCCCAATCGCCATGTCTCAAGATGATCTGCTATCGCAGGAAGAAATCGATGCCCTACTGAAGGGAGTCAGCGGCGAGGAAGATAGCGCGCCCGACACCAGCAGTGAATCACGGATAAAGCCCTACGACCCGGCTACCCAGCACAGGGTCATTCGTGAACGCCTGCATGCCCTGGACATCATCAATGAACGCTTCGCGCGGCACTTCCGCATGAGCCTCTTCAACCTGATCAGGCGCAGCGCCGATATCACCGTCGATTCTGTTCGTTATCAAAGCTATAGCGACTTCATCCGCAATGTGCCGGTACCAACCAACATCAACATGATCACCATGAAGCCGCTACGCGGTTCTGCACTCGTGGTATTCCCACCGAGCCTGGTGTTCATGGTCGTCGATAATCTGTTTGGCGGTGATGGACGCTTCGTGACCAAGTCCGAGGGACGTGAGTTCACCAACACCGAGCAACGCATCATCCAGCGCGTCCTCGATCTGGCACTCGAGGCCTATCAGGAGTCTTGGAAATCGGTCTACCCACTTGAAATCAGCTACTTGCGCTCCGAGCTGCAAGCGAAGTTTGCCAATATCACCAACTCGCCAAACGAGATCGTGGTGAATACCACCTTCCACCTGGAAGTGGGTAATCTGGCGAGCGATTTCCAGATCTGCATGCCCTACTCGATGATCGAGCCGCTGCGGGATACGCTGACCAACCCCCACAACGACAGTTTTGATAGCGGTGACAAGACCTGGACCAAACGCATGGCCGGCGAGATACGCCAGTCTGAAGTCGAGCTTGTCGCCCAGTTTGTGGATATTCCGTCGCGCATTGCTCGCGTCATGAGCCTCCAGGTGGGCGATGTGCTACCCATGGAACTGCCGCAAACCGTGACCGCCAGTGTGGATGGCGTGCCCGTCATGGAGTGCGATTACGGCAGCCAGCACGAACAACGCGCGCTACGCATTCTGCGCCTGATCGACCACGCCTCAATGTCCAGCAACACTACGGGTGCCTTCGTCAAGGGATCCAAGACATCCAAGGAAAGTAACGATGAGTGACCCGAAGAATCCCGATCAGAACTCGCTCCCCGATGATTGGGCCGACGCCATGGCCGAGCAGGAAGATGCCGACGCTTCGGGTAGCGATACCGCGGCCGATGACGATCCGTGGGCGGCTGCGCTCGCCGAGCAGGCGGATAGCGAGGAAGTAGCACCAGAAGCCAAGCAAGCGCCCTCGGCCAGCGAGAAAGTCTTTCGTCCACTGGATGGTGGCGGAGACGGTGGTGCAGCCCGTGATCTCGAAATGATCATGGATATCCCGGTCAAGCTGAGCGTAGAGCTTGGCCGCACCAAGATCACCATCAAGCAGCTGCTGGAACTCGCACAGGGCTCGGTCATCGAGCTGGATGGATTGGCCGGTGAACCCATGGATATCCTGATCAACGGCTATCTCATCGCTCAGGGCGAAGTCGTGGTCGTCGATGACAAGTATGGTATCCGTATCACCGAGATCATCACGCCGTCAGAGCGGGTGCAGAAACTCAACCGATGAGCGAGCAAGCCCCTACCAGCAACTCGGTTGCCGACGTTTCAACGACCGGCTTCGATACCTTGACGCCCAGCAGCGATAGCCTTATCGGTCTCGCGGCTGTCGGCAAGGTCGGCCTGGCGCTTGCGCTGATCCTCGGGGTCATCGTGCTGGGTAGCTGGCTGATACGCCGCCTGGGGCCGAACAGCACCCGTGCGGGACGGGGCGTGAAGGTGATCAGCTCTGCAGCGGTTGGGCAGCGTGAGCGGGTGGTTATCGTCGAGGTCGAGGATACCTGGCTCGTACTCGGAGTCGGCGGTGGCCAAGTCAACAAGTTGCATGACCTCAAGGCGCCATCGACTGCGCCGACCCCCTCTGCGGACAAGGCCTCTTCCGGCGCTGGTACACCGGCGACGTCTGACGTGGCTTCATCACGCGATGGGGATCAAGGATTTGCCGAGCGCTTTGCCAGTGCCCTGCGACACAATACCGGTAGCATGCTGAAAGGCCGTGGCGGACGAGGCGACTCATGAAACCGCTTCATCACGATGGATCGCCATTGAGCAGCTCAGCGCAACGCAGCCGCCCACTCATCGCAGCGGCCTTGTGCCTGTTGGCGCTGATGGCAATGCTGGTGCCCGATACGGCCTGGGCACAATCCATTCCTGGCATCGTGTCGCGGCCGACGCAGGATGGCGGCCAGCAGTGGTCCATCAAGTTGCAGACACTGCTGCTGTTGAGCAGCATGGCCTTTCTGCCGGCTGCCTTGCTGATGATGACCTGTTTCACGCGCATCATCATCGTGCTGGGGCTTTTACGTACCGCCATGGGCACCCAATCAGCGCCCCCTAACCAGGTGTTGCTCGGTCTTGCCCTGTTTCTTACCTTCTTCGTGATGTCGCCGGTGATCAACGATATTTACCAGACCGCCTGGCTACCGATGGCCAATGATGACATCGCCTTCCCGCGCTTCTTCGAACTGGCAAGCCAACCGCTTCGCGAGTTCATGATGGGTCAGACCCGTGAGCCTGATCTGGCGTTGTTTGCAAGGCTTGCTGAAGTCGGCCCCATGCAAGGCCCCGAAGATGTGCCGATGCGGGTGCTGCTGCCGTCTTTCGTTACCAGCGAGCTGAAGACCGCTTTTCAGATCGGCTTCACGCTGTTTATTCCTTTCCTGATCATCGACCTGGTCGTCGCCAGTGTCCTGATGGCCTTGGGCATGATGATGGTGCCCCCGGCAACGATCTCACTGCCCTTCAAGCTGATGCTGTTCGTGCTGGTTGATGGCTGGCAACTGCTGATGGGCTCATTGGCGCAAAGCTTTTACCTATGACACCGGCATCATTAATGCCAATCGGCGGTGCCGGCAAGGCCGCTCAGCTTGAGGAGAAACGTCCATGAGTCCTGAAATGGTAATGAGCATGGCCTATCAGGGCATGCGCGTGACACTGTTCATGGCGGCCCCGCTGCTGCTGACGGCACTGCTCATCGGTCTGCTGGTCAGCCTCTTCCAGGCCGCCACCCAGATCAACGAGATGACGCTGTCCTTCATCCCCAAGATTCTCGGCGTGTTCAGCGTATTGGTGTTGGCCGGCCCCTGGCTGCTCAAGCTGATCACCGATTTCACCCGTGAGCTGATCCAGAATATTCCGCTCATGGTGAGCTAGCCATGGTCGAGGTCACCTTCGCACAACTGCATGGCTGGCTGGTCGCCTTTCTATGGCCCTTCATGCGCCTCTCCGCCTTTATCATGGCATCGCCGCTCTGGGGGCACTCCAGTGTTCCCCGCCAGGCAAAACTGGGTCTGGTGGTGCTCATCTGTGTGGTGATTTCTCCCACCCTGCCCCCCATGCCCGATGTGCCCATCATGTCCTGGGCGGGGTTTGGCATCATGATCGAGCAGCTATTGATCGGCGCCGCACTCGGCGTTGTCATGCATGTGATCCTTGCCACCGTTCAGGCGGCAGGTGACTTTATCGCCCTGCAGATGGGACTTGGCTTCGCGACCTTCTTCTCCCCGGACACCGGGGCCAACACCATGATTCTGGCGCGCATCCTCTACATGATCACGCTGCTGATGTTTCTCGCCGTAGACGGACACCTGATTGCCATCGAGATACTCGCCGATAGCTTCGTGACACTACCGATCGGCATGGGAGGGCTCAATCTCGATGCATTCGACATGCTGGCACGCTTTGGAAGCACCATCTTCGAGGCCGGTCTGTTGCTGGCACTGCCTGTGGTAGCGGCCCTTTTGATCATCAACCTGTCGCTTGGCATCCTCAATCGTTCGGCGCCTCAGCTGACCGTCTTCAATATCGGCTTTCCGATGTCACTCACGGCAGGGGTCTTTCTGCTGATGGTGCTGATGACCGATCTGGGCCGCTTTCTCAAGCATCTTTTCGAAATGGGGCTCGGCTTCATGGAGAGCCTGGTCACGGCCATGGTTCCCCTCAGTTAGGCACCGCCCAGAAGCGCTGAATGCTGGGGAAAGGACTGGGGAAAGGTCACCGGCTGTCATCGCTTGCGTGGCGCCAGGATCGCCATGCCACCATCACGGTTATATCAACCATCAAGCCTCTGCCGGAATCGCTTCCGAGAGGGGCTTGATTAGTGTCGCGATACCCGTAGCGATGACAGCGCCATGGCTTTCTTGGGTCGCCTGAGTTCCTGACTAGATCTGGTCGAACAACGACATGCCCTGAATATCGGCAAAGGATTTCTGGGCCGCCTGTAGCCCGACCTGACGAAGGCTGTACTCAGAAATGGCTTCGACGTAATCCAGATCGACCAGATCCGAGCGCGTCTGTTCGTAGCTGAGCATGCGGTTGTTGCTGACCTGATCGACCACATCCAGCTCATTGAGACGCGCGCCGACTGACGCTCGCACGGTAAGCACGTTGTCCAGGCTGTTATCGAGTTCGCGCATCGATGTGGCGATGGTGTTCTCGAGATCCGCCTGACGACCAGGATCGCCATCGACCGGTGCCTTCAGCACATCAATGGCCGACTTGAGCGTGGCAAAGACATCCTGATTGCCGGCCGATCCATCGGCGGGGTTGATCTCGATACTATCTCCCCCCGCCGCATCAGGCGTGCCCTCCAGGGTGATCGACAAAGCACCACCCCCCACCTCGATGCTTTCACCGCTGGTGTAGGTTTCTACCGGCCCCGTGCTGTTCGTTCCATCAGGGGCAGTGGTCACGACCTGATACTCACTGTCGCTTACAAACTCAATACGATAAGCGTTTTCGCCATAGCCCGGAGCCGAAGAATCCAGCCGGCTAGGGCCTGAAAATGTGACATTTCCATCACCCGCCGCATCACGGGCGGCAGTGGCCACATAGCCCGCACCGCTGGGCACGCTGTTGAAAATGGCATCGCCACTATCTGACACAGGCATCTGACGCGAGGAGTCGATGCGCTGTTCGCGGTTATTGCTGTCACCGATATAGGTAACGTCGCCATTCGCGTTCTGCACGAAAGGCGGCGCGTCATCCCGAGAGCCCCCGAACAGATAGGACCCGTTGCCATCCGTGGCATTGGCCTGGCCAAGCATGGTGTTATAGATGCCCTCAAGCTCACTGGCGACCGACTGCCTGTCGGCATCGCTCAGGGTGCCGTTGGCGGCCTGCACCAACAGCGTCTTGGCACTGCTGATCGCCTGGCTGGCGCTGTTCAGCACACTCTCTTCCTGGGACAGCGAGTTACGAGCGCTGACGCGGGAATCGGTATATTGCTCAGTAATAGAAAGCGACTGAGAGACACCTACCGCCTGGGAGGCCGCCTGAGGGTCATCCGAGGGATTGACCACCCGACGACCGCTGGCAATCTGCTGGCCGACGTTGGTGAAGTCGCTCTGTTGGCGGTTCAAGCTGGTCACGCTCTGCTCGAACATTGTCACGGTACTGATACGCATGATGCAGGACTCCTATGATCAGGTCCGCAAGCCGAGAATGGTGTCGAACACGGTAGACGCCGTTTGAATGACCTTGGTATTGGCCTGATAGAACTGCTGGTAGCGAATCAGGTTGGCGGCTTCCTCATCGAGGTTCACCCCGGATTCCGACTGCTGTACGCCACGCAACTGCTCGGTCAGGCCATTCTGCGCCTCGAGGTTGACCTGTGTGATATTGGTGCGATTACCCACATCGCTGACCATCGATGCATAGGCCTCATTCAAGCTTGCTGAGCCCCCGACCAGTTCACTGCGCTGCAGGTCCTGCAGGGCAAGCGCATTGCGGTTATCGCCGGCCCCGGCCCCATTGAGGTCAAGCCTCAGGGTCTGTCCATCTTCAAGCGTGCCGAGGGTCAGCGTCACGCCATCAACGGTAATCTCGTCACCCGACTGCACGCTGAAGGTCTGATCGGCACCGGTATCGTCAGTGGCCACGATATCGAAGTTGCCTCCACCGGTGTCGCTAACGCTTAGCGACCAGGGGGCATCCCCTGAAGCAAGGGCGTTACCAGGCTCGGCCCTGAAAGAGGTAATCGCCTCGGTATCGCCGTGAACCAGGCTGCCCGCCGCGATCTTGTCCAGGTCGCTGATGGCGGTCTGCATCTCGCGGCCCGCACGGCGCACCGGCTGCACCTCAAAACGATCGCCTTGATCAAGCGATCCCCCATCGAAAGCGATCACGACACCACCAAACGTCAGCTCATCAGAGCCATTGAAGGTGAAGTCACTGCCTGCCGCGAGTTCCTCGCCGGAATCCCGACGCGTGATGGTGAAATCACTGGCCGTGGTAGGAGACGAGGTCTCCACGCGAATTTCATAATCGGTGGCACGCAGGTTGTCGATATCACCAAAGGACGTCGAGGCGATCTCTGCAGTGCCGTCGTTATTGCCATGGGCATAGGCACGCGGCGCACCGATGCTGAAGAATGCCTCGCCGGCATTGCCATCGAGATCGACACCGGCCGCATGCTGTTCATTGAAACCCGCCGCCATAGACACGGCGATCTGGCCGATCTGGTTCTGCGTCTTGTCCAGGGTTTCGCTGCGAAAGTTCATCAACCCCCCCAGGCTACCACCACTAATCCGATCTTCACTGAACTCGATCAGGTTGCCACCGGAATCCTTATACCCCACCACGGTGCGCTGCGGGTCGGCGCTTGAGTCGATGGCCTGCAGCTGGAAGTTCCTGGTACCCGCTACCAGCGGCTGGCCGTTGGAGAGCGTGACGTTGTAGGTGCTGCCGTCCTGAATATTGAGCTCAATATTCAGTCGACCGCTAAGATCATTCACCAACTTGTCTCGCTGGTTCAGCAAGCTGTTGGGCGCTTCACCGTTCTTGGCTTCGGCGAGCACGATCTCGCGATTGAGGGTGGCGAGCTGCTTGGAGGTGTTATTGATCTGGGTGACTTCATCGCCGATCTGCGCGTTGATGCCCTTTTGCATATCCTGAAGGTAGGTATCAAAAGAGCGCACCTGAGCACTCAAGGTGTCGGCATTACCCAGCACTCCCTGACGCGCCGCCGGATCGGACGGGGCACCGGCAAGATCACTCACAGAGGAGAAGAAGTCCTGCATCAGGGGCGAAAGACCCGCGCCGTCATCAGCGAGTAGATTATCGATCTGGCTGATCTGGGTCTGATAGGCCTCAAGCGCGGTCGAGGTGCTGGTCGCATCGTTAAGCTGATCGGCCACATAACGATCGAACTGGCGCTGAATATCGTCGACGTCGACGCCGCCAGAGGCGTTGCCTTCGGAAAGGATCGTCAGCTCCCGGTTGTACCCCGGCGTGTAGACATTGCTGATGTTATTACTGGTCGTATTCAGGGCATTCTGCGCGGCATTCAGGCCGCTAAGGCCGATCGAAAACATGCTCATGACGGGGATCCTTTACATCAATAACCAACATATCGGCCAAGGGACCAGAGACTTGATAGCGGTGATGCGCAATATCAAAGCGCAGGGCAATCGCGCTAGCGTTCACTACCAGAACCCGCTGCTACCGCGCGCTGACCCGGGGACGCCAGAGGGCCCAGGGTATCCATGACCGCAATCAACTTATCGGCATAGCGAGGATCAGTGGCATAGCCGCCTTCCTGCAGTGCCTGGGCAGCCTGGGCGGCATTCGGGGCGGTCAATACACCCGCATAACGCGGGTTGTCACCAATCAGGCGCGCATAATCGGTGAAAGCGGCCTCGAAGGAATCGTATACCCGGAAGCGGTCGTTGATCGCCACACGCTTGCCATCGATCACCTCGTGCGTTCTCACATTCGTCGTCTCACCCTGCCAACCGCTTCCCGCCTTGATGCCGAAAAGGTTGTGGCTATTGTCGCCTGTTGCCGTCGGGATCGAATAACGTCCCCACCCGGTTTCAAGGGCCGCCTGAGAAAGAATCAACTCGGCTGGCACCCCGGTCGCACGGCTAGCCCGCTGAGCAGGTTCCTGAAGCTCGGCACGGAATGCCTCCACATGCGACAGGCGAGACGGCTCACGACGCTGTTCCAGCGGATTGTTAACCTTCTCCTGTACACGCTCTGGCAAGGCCTCAGCCGGCAGCCTGGCGTCCAGGGCATCCAGGAAGTCCTGCGGCATTGCGCTGGGTTCGGCACCCGGCATGCTCGCTGCATGCTGAGCGGACTCTTTGGCCACCAAGGGCTGAGGCTCGCCTCGCGGAATCCCTGATATCAGGCTATCGCTACGCGCTTCCACGCGACGCCCCTGAGTGCCACCCAATTGCTCGACCAGCAATTCAGCAAGCCCCACGCCCTGTCCGGCAAGGTGCTGTGACCACTGCTGATCGAGCATGGAGGTAAACATCTCGGTTTGCTTGCTGTTCAAGAGATCACCCTTGGGAATGGCATCCCGCATGCTGGTCATCATCTTTTGCAGGAACAGTGCCTCGAACTGCTTGGCGGCTGCCTGCTTGCCGGCATTCTCGTCTACCCGCGCCGTATGCTTGAGGCGCTGCAGGCCTTGCATGTCGAGGGCAAACCGACCGCTCAAATCGTCGATCGCCATCAGATGATCTCCAGTTCAGCACGCAGGGAGCCGGCCGCCTTCAGTGCCTGAAGGATAGACATCAGATCCTGCGGCGAAGCCCCCAACGCATTCAGCGCATCGACGACTTCAGTCAGCTCCGCCCCCTCGACGACACGTAGATAGGCTTCCTGCTGCTGGATACCAATATCCGTGTCCGGTACCACTGCGGTCTCGCCACCCTCACTAAAGGCGTTGGGCTGGCTGACCTGGAAGTCGGTATCAATGATGATCGACAGATTGCCATGGGCCACCGCCGCCTGGCGCAGCGTGACGCGACTGTTCATGACGACCGAGCCGGTTCGCGCATTGAGTATGACCTTGGCAGCCGCTTCGCGCGGGTTGATATCGATATTCTCGACCCGCGCCATGAAGCTGACGCGCGCATTATCGTTGTAGGGCCCCTGCAGCTGGATGACTCGTCCGTTGAGGGCGGCGGCTACCGGCCGACCAAATTCCATGTTGATTGCCGTCACCGCTCGCTGCGCGGTGCCAAAATCCGTTTGCTTGAGCAAAAGCTCCAGCATGCCGCCCTGGCGGCCAAGCTCGAGCGGCACCTGCCTCTCGACGGTCGCGCCGCCGGTGATACGACCCGCGGCCTGCTGGTTGATCTGTACGCTGCTACCGCCGGCTTGTGCACCCACGCCGGACACCAGTAAGTTGCCCTGCGCCATGGCATAGGTCTGCCCATCAGCGCCTTTCAGGGGTGTCATCAAGAGCGTGCCACCTCGCAGGCTCTGCGCATTACCGACCGAGGACACCACGATATCCAGCTCCTGACCCGGGCGTGCGAAGGCCGGCAAATTGGCGGTGACCATGACGGCCGCCACATTGCGCAACTGCAGGTTGGTCCCCTGGGGCACCGTGATGCCCAACTGCGACAGCATGTTCGTCAGGCTCTGGCTGGTGAACGGTGCCTGTGTCGTCTGGTCGCCGGAGCCATCCAGGCCCACGACCAAGCCGTAGCCAACCAGCGCGTTATCCCGCACGCCGGCAAAATCAGCCAGTTCCCGCAGCTGCTCGCCACGAGCAGACAACGACCACAGCAACAGCAGGACGAGCATCAGGCCTTGCCGGAGACTACAAAACTCTCGAGAAACGAAAAATGCGCGCATCATTCAGACCTTGGCCAAGGAGACCGGATAACCATTAGAAGGGCGAAATATTGAGGAAAAAGCGTTGCAGCCAACCCATATGCTGCGCCTCATTGATATAGCCATCGCCCACATACTCGATTCGCGCATCAGCGACCTGCGTCGACGGCACGGTGTTCTGGCCGGTAATGGTGCGAGGATTGACCACCCCGGAGAAGCGAATGAACTCGGTTCCCTGGTTGATAGCGATCTGCTTCTCCCCTCTCACCCGCAGGTTGCCGTTGGACATGACGTCCAACACCGAGACGGTAATGGTCCCGGTGAAGCTATTGTTGGCCTCGGAGCCGCCACCACCGGAAAAATCGCTGTTCCCGGAGAGATCGAACCCATACTCTGCCAACTGCTCAAGCGCATCGGGTACGCTATCAACGGTCAGTCCCGCGGAGCCGGAACGGTCGGCATTGCTCTGTGAACTCTTGCTGGCACTGACTTCTTCATCGACCACGATGGTCAGAATGTCGCCAATTGCACGCGGCCTGCGATCTTCAAAAAGCGGCTGATAGGCGTATCCGGCCTCACTCTGGTAGATAGAGCCATTCGGCACCGGATGGCGCGGCTCGGCGATGTTGATCTGTTCCTGCTCGCCGACGACCGAAGCTCGTGGCAGCTGAGCACAGCCGGATACCAGCAGACACAGCACCCCCGCAAGCACCCCATGCCGAACCGGCATACACCCCTTTAGCATCATGACCGCCCCTTGGTTACAGCTGCGCCAGTCGGCTCAGCATTTCATCGGAGGTAGAGACCGCCTTGCTGTTGATTTCATAGGCCCGCTGGGTCTGAATCATGCTGACCATTTCTTCAACCACATTGACGTTGGAGGTTTCCACATAGCCCTGATAGATCGTGCCCAGGCCATTGGCACCGGGAATATTCTCGTTGCGCGGCCCAGAGGATGCCGTCTCGAGATACTGGTTTTCGCCGATGCTTTCCAGGCCCGCGGGATTGACGAAACTGGATAGGGTCAACTGACCTATTTCACGGTTGCCTGCCACACCCGGCTCGGTAATCGAGACAATCCCGTCCTGACCGATACTCACGGAGAGCGCATTGTCTGGAACGACGATTGCCGGCTCGACGGGATAACCGCTTGAGGTCACCATCTGGCCGTTGGCATCAAGCTGGAAGCTGCCATCGCGGGTATACGCCGTACTGCCGTCGGGACGCAGGACGTTGAAAAACCCATTGCCGTTGATGGCCAGGTCACGGGAGTTCTCGGTCTGTTCCAGCCCGCCCTGGCTATGCAGCCGCTCGTTGGCAACGGGACGCACACCGCTACCCACCTGCATGCCTGAGGGCAAGGCATTCTGGGCATCGTTCTGGGCACCCGGCTGACGCAGATTCTGGTACATGAGGTCTTCGAACACGGCGCGGGATTTCTTGAAGCCGTTGGTGCTGACGTTAGCCAGGTTGTTCGAGATGACGTCCATCTGGACCTGTTGAGCCTCGAGCCCCGTCTTGGCGGTCCACAACGATCGAATCATGGTGTTCTCTCCTGAGATATTTCGCTATCTACTAAGCCGTTATCAACTGAGCGACAGTAGACTCGTGGCTCGCTGGGCATTCTCGTCGGCGCTGCTGATGACTTTCATCTGCATTTCAAAACGACGCGCTGTGTCGATCATCGACACCATCGACTCGATGGCGCTGACGTTACTGCCTTCCAATGCACCGGAGGCAACGCGGACGGCCTCGTCGCGACCGAGCACTTGCGGCTGGCCGATGGGGCCTGAACGAAAGAGGCCATCTTCGCCACGCGTCATGCCAGCCTCACCGGGAGTCACGAGCTTCAAGCGGGCAACATTGACGATGGCATCGGGACCTTGGCCGGCGCCGATGGCACTGATCGTGCCATCGGCGCCCACCGCCAGCTTGGCTTCCATCGGTACCGCAATGGGGCCTCCATCGCCGAGTACCGGCCGTCCGCCACTGGTCAGTACGCCATTGCCATCCACTTGCAGATCACCCCGGCGGGTATAGGCTTCATTGCCACCGGCATCCTGCACCGCAAGCCAGCCATCGCCATGCATGGCCACGTCGAGATCACGCCCGGTAGCGTTGATCGGCCCCGGGCTGAAATCAGAGCCCGGCGTACTCGCGGCTACCGAGGCGCGGGTATCGAGAACACCATCGCCCTGAACCGGCACCGCACGCATGGCGTGAAGCTGGGCACGAAAACCCGACGTCGAGGCATTGGCCAGGTTATTGCTGACCACTGCCTGCTGCTTGAGGCTCTGGCTGGCACCGCTCATGGCGGTATAAAGCATGCGATCCATTATCGGCTTCCCCTCATCCGTTAACGCAGGTTAACGGCACTCTGCAGAATCTCGTCTTCGACCTTGATGGTCTGGGAGTTGGCCTGATAGGCCCGCTGCGCGACGATCATGTCGACCAGTTCCGAGGCCATATCAACGTTGGAGGTTTCGACGGCCCCCGCTGTAATCCCCCCCAACACGCCGGTACCCGGCGCCCCGACCAGCTCACCGCCAGAGGCCGCCGTTTCGGTCCAGGCGTTGTCACCGGCAGACTTCAGACCTTCAGGATTGCGGAAGTTGGCCAGTGCAATCTGGCCTGCCGCCTGAGACTGCTCGTTGGAGAAATTACGGACGATGCTGCCGTCATCCTCGATTTCGATGCCGATCAGCGTGCCGGAGCGATAGCCGTTTTGAGTCAAGGAACTGGCGGTCGAGTCATTGGCGAACTGCGTCGTGCCGGCGAGGTTAAACTCCGTAGTCAAAGGCGCGGCTTCGCCCCCCAGCTGACCGGCGGTGAACGTAAAGTTTTTCGTTTCATCCGCCGCATTCAAGGCACCGCTGTTATTGAAATTAAGTGTGAACTCGTTGACATCTGAAGGCTCAGTGGCAGGAGCTATCGGGGCAGCCCCATTGATTTGTCCATCAACCGCGACATTGCCCTGCCATTGGTTAGCGCCGGTCTTTTGGTAATAGACGGTCACATTGCGTGAATTGCCTAGGGAGTCAAAGGTCGTAAAGCTGTTGGAATAGTGATAATCGATATCCAGAGCGTCATTCGGCGCGGCCACTCCCGTATCAACGGTGGCCGTTTCCAACAGAGCTGGATTCGTCTCGTCGATGCTGGCATCAAGGTTATAGACGGCATTGATCTCGTTGGTCGCCTGGGCGGGCATGGCCGCAGAAGGTACACGCAGTACTTCAGGCTGACCACCGGCCACGACCTCCGAAAAGGGGTTATTGGCGTCGTTCAGCCCATACCCCATCAGCCTCGCGCCCTGTGCGTTGACTAGGTAGCCTTCGGCGTCCATGGTCAGCTGGCCGTTGCGTGAATAGACGGTTTCGCCGTTCTGCTGCAGGCGGAAGAAGCCTTCACCGCTGACAGCCAGGTCAAGCTCGCGATTGGTGGCTTCAAGGTTACCCTCACTGAAGTCCTGCAGAACTGAGGAGACCTGGGTGCCGAGACCCACGTCGGCATTGGCAAAGACATCCGCGAACAGCGTATTGGATGATTTAAAGCCGACAGTCTGGGAGTTGGCGATGTTATTGCCCAGAGTGTCGAGGTTGGCCTTGGCCGCGTTAAGGCCGCTCAACGCTTGTGAAAAGCCCATGGTTCATTTCCTTTATGCGATGTAAAGATGCGTTATGAGAGACGGGTACTTATTCAAGCTCATTCAAACTCATTCAAACTCATTCAAATTCAATAGAGCTGATGGGGACTGAATAAAGCCGGTTCCAGACTGAATAGAGCCGACTCAGCCCCGGTTGGCTCAGAGAATCTGCTTGACGTCATTCATGCCGATCTGTCCGTAGACGGCGCCGAGGTCGAGCAGAACACTACCGTTTTGCTGAGGTGTCACCGCCCCCACCTGTGCATAGTTAAGAGACTGGAAATCGATGGGCTTTTCATCTCGCGTTGCTTGCATGGACACGGTGTAGGCACCGTCCGGGGCCTTCTCACCCGAGGTCAACTGACCATTCCAGCTGAACGAAGACACCCCTGCGCTGACAGAGCCAGCATCATACTGATTGACCACCTGGCCGGCGCCATTGGTGATGGTGACGCGCACGTTATCTGCCGGCTGATCAAGCTCAATGCCGAACGGCGTGGTGCTGACATCGCCATCCACCTGGCTCGCCAGCACCTTGTTGCCTGGCACCATCACCCCAGAGCCCACCAGGCCCGCCGCCTCGAGCGCTTGCCCCTGGTTGATCTGATCGGTGATAGAGGAAAGCGTCGAGTTGAGCTTCTCGATGCCGCTGACGGTATTGATCTGCGCCAGCTGCGAGGTCATCTCGGCGTTTTCCATGGGGTTCATGGGATCCTGGTTCTTCAATTGCGTCACCAGCAGGGTCATGAACTGGTCGTTCATTTCGGCAGACTGGGTCTTCGCCGTCTTGCCGGTTTGTCCAATGGTGCCGTTGATACCACTCAAGACACTGGAATCGATGCCGCTAGCCATGTAATCAGTTCTCCCCAAGCGTCAGCGTTTTGGTCATCAGCTGTTTGCTGGTATTCATCACTTCGATATTCGCCTGGTACGAACGTGATGCCGAGATCATGTTGACCATCTCACTGGTCGGGTCCACGTTGGGCATCGTCACATAGCCATCGTCATCCGCTAGTTCATGTTCCGGGCGATATTCCATGCGCATTGGCGACGGGTCATCAACGACGCGGGATACGCGCACGCCTCCAACTTGCGAACCACCCTGCTGTTGGGCTTCGAACCAGACCTGCTTGGCGCGATATGCCTCACCGTCAGGGCCCGCCACACTATCGGCGTTGGCAAGGTTGCTGGCGGTTACGTTCATCCGCTGCGCCTGAGCGCTCATGGCGGAGGCGGATATATCAAAGATCGAGAACATCGACATGCTAAGCTCACTCCTTAGGCTCGGGGCAGACCATCAACTAGCGGGTCATTCCGGTTGCATGGCTGACTTGAGGCCCTGAATGCGGCTATTCAGCATCGTCAGGGAGGCTTGATAGCGGACCGCATTATCGGCGAACTCCGCCCGCTCACGATCCATATCGACCGTATTGCCATCCAGGCTAGGCTGGGCCGGTACGCGATACATGAGGTCATGCACCTTGCTACCGGAACCGCCATGGCCCGCTATGTGGCCAGAGGCTGTTGTCGCCAGAGAAAGCCCGCCCTGCCCTGCTGGGCCACGATCCATGGCGCGTGACAGCTCCTGGGAAAAATCAAAATCACGGGCCTTGTAATTAGGGGTATCGGCGTTGGCTACGTTGCTTGCCAAGACCTCATGACGTTGCTGGCGAAGACTGAGGACTTCTTGCTGGAAGTTCAGCGCCGCCCCAAGCTTATCGATCATTCGAGCACCCACAGTCGCGAAATGGGGAAATGTTGAGAGTGAAGAATAGCCATGCACCCGTCATCTCAAAGGATCAAACAGACCCGCATTTCACACCCAATTCCGTTATTGACCTGCCAGGCAGCCGAGTAGAATTATCAAGGAACCGACACCCCGCCTCCTTGAGTCAGTGAATGTCATGCCTACAGCGCCCCGCACACCCGCCACTCCATCAGGAGCCCGCTACGCGAGCAGTACCTCCCTGATTCGTGGCCACAGCCTTCGCTACTTCCTGTCGCTTTGTTTCATGGTGTGGTCCGCCATGACAACGGCGCCGGCTCTTGCACAGGATCAGGCGCTGGTAGACGCAGTCGAGCGTTTTTTACTGGAGCAGGCACCCAGTGACGCTCAGAATGTCAGCGTCGAGGTATTTCCGCCCTCAGCACAATTTGGTGACTGCCTGTCACCGCGGCCCTTCCTGCGTAACGGACACCAGCGCCAGTGGGGGCGAGTATCGGTAGGAGTCGAGTGCGCGGGGTCACAGGATCGCTATCTTCAGGCCGAGGTAAATGCGATCGGCACCTACGTCACGGCTGCAGAGCGAATTGAGGCCAATACCGTTATCGACCAAGGCATGCTGACCCTTCGCGAGGGAAATCTGGATCGCCTTCCGTCAAGCACGATTCGAAAGTCCAGTGAGGCGGTGGGCATGCTCGCCCGGCGTACGATAACGGCAGGGTCGACGCTGCGAGAGCACCAACTGCGCACCCTCCCACTGGTAGAGCGTCGCCAGACGGTGTCGGTCGAGGCGCAAGGCACAGGATTTCGGGTCTCTCGGGAGGGCGAGGCACTGGAAGATGGCGGTCTTGGCGAAGATGTTAGAATTCGGCTGTCACGGCGTGAGATCATCACTGCCCGTGTCGTTGGCGCCGGTCGCGTGGCCATCGATTTCTAAGGCCACCTTCTGCACTAACAGAAAATGCCTTCTACGATTAAAGATACCGCCCAACTGGCCGATACCTTGGGCAAGCACCACTGACGAGGCCGCTCCCTTGAAAATCGACAGCTCACAATCCCTGACCCGACTCCAACCGTCGGATCAGACGACATCAGCCAAAGCCACACCTGCTGACAACACACAGACATCGGCAGCACCGAGTTCTGCCTCGGTTGCCCATCTGAACCAGGGCAACCAGAACGCCAGCGGTGACATTGATACCGCGCGCGTAGAGGAACTACGACTCGCC
Source organism: Halomonas salinarum (assembly GCF_012062845.1). Taxonomy (GTDB): domain Bacteria; phylum Pseudomonadota; class Gammaproteobacteria; order Pseudomonadales; family Halomonadaceae; genus Onishia; species Onishia salinarum. Next base: position 130,488 of record NZ_WWNB01000004.1, on the reverse strand, counting down.
ATCAGCGAGGGCCGCATGGAAATCGACGCCAACAAGATCGCCGACGGACTCATCGCCAGCGTACAAGATATTCTGGACGGCGAACCTTCATGAGTCTGGGAGCATCCCTAGAGCGCCAGCGGCAACGGATCGCGTCGCTGGAAACGCTCTTGAACCATGAGAGGCAAGCGCTCTTCGAGGGACGCGTCGACGGCGAGCTGCTTAATCGCATTGCCGCCGATAAGCAGGAAATGCTGGCTCAAATCGAGCGCTTCGAGACGCAGCGCAGCCAGGTACAGCAACGTCTGGGCTATGAGGCAGGCCTTGCTGGAGCCTCCAAGGCTGCCGCCGATGCCGACTGCCTGGCTATCTGGCAGGCGCTACTCGAGGACGCCCAGCGCACAGCACGCCTCAATGCCATGAATGGTGACATGATCCGCCAGCGTCTCGAACAGAATCAGCGCATGCTCAATGCGCTCCGCGAAGCATCCGGCAACAGCCTCTATGGACCTGACGGTCAGGCTAAACCCCGCCGCAGCCAGCTTTCTTCACGCGCCTGATACTCTAAAGCTCCACCCTTCCCTGACTCCTGCTTTGTTTTACCTCAATCGGGGCATCCATACTGCCTTCGCGCCTCGCGCTGGATCTGATCGATGCTGACCCTCTAAGCATCGCCAGTTACTGATATAAGAGGCTATGCTGACAGGACACTCACGGATCGAGTGTTCGCTTAATGCCAGGGAGGCCTCAGATGCCCAATTGCATGCGCAGCCGGTGGCGCTTATCACTTCTGCTTTGCCTGCTATGGCTGGCAGCACCTATATCGGCGGCAGACGACTGCCCGAACTGGTCCGAAGAAGCCGCCGCGAGCGCCATTGACTCACTTGGAGAGCGACTTGCCGAGTGGAGCGATGCGTATTATCGCGAGGGTAAACGCCTGGTCGATGATGCCACCTATGATCAGGCTCGCCGGCACTACCACCAATGGCAGTCCTGCTTCAACATTCGCGCCCCCTCAGCACTGCCCGCCCCCACCGACAGCTCGACCATTCGCCACCCGTTCCCCCTGACGGGACTCAACAAGCTCGAGGACGAAAACGCGCTACGTGACTGGATGACTCTTCGCAGCGAACAGTCGCTATGGGTTCAACCCAAGGTCGACGGCGTCGCCGTCACACTGGTCTATGAGGCCGGCAAGCTCACGCGGGTGATCAGTCGTGGCAATGACATCAGTGGGCAGAATTGGCGAGGCAAGGCGGACTCCATCCCGAGCATCCCACAACGACTCCCCTCGCCAACAAGGGGACTCATCAGCCTGCAAGGCGAGCTCTATCTTCGCCTTGAAAATCACGTGCAGGCCGAATCCGGCAGCGCTGGTGCCCGCAGCCAAATCGCTGGCCTGATGGCACGCCATGATCTGAGTAGCGAGGCTGGCGCGGATATAGGACTCTTTATCTGGGATTGGCCGGATGGCCCGAGGGATATGGAAGCACGGCTACGCCAACTCGACGCCTGGGGTTTCTCTGACAGCCAGCGTTTCAGCGAGCGCATCGACACTGCCCCGGACGTCGCCAAAGCCAGGCAGCGCTGGTATCGCAAGCCCGCCCCCTTCGCCACCGACGGCGTGGTGATTCGTCAGTCGCATCGCTTGGCTGCCGGGGCATCGTCCATCGAGCCACCCACCACACCTCCTGACTGGGCTGTCGCCTGGAAACATCCCTCACGCAGCGCTCACGCCCTGGTAACGGGGATCGAGTTCTCTATCGGGCGTACCGGGCGCATCACTCCAGTTCTCATCCTGAAGCCCTTCGAGCTGGACGACCGACAAGTCAGTCGTGTAAGCCTCGGCTCACTGGAGACTTGGCAAGCCGCCGACATACGCCCGGGTGATCAAGTCATCGTCCGCCTGGCCGGCGGCATCATTCCTCAATTCGAGCGAATGCTAGTACGCATTCAGCCACGCCCTCCCGTGTCACCCCCGAATCCGAGAGACTACGACGCCCTGAGCTGCCTCAGGCTTAGTGACGGATGCCACCAGCAATTCCTGGCCAGGTTGACATGGCTATCCAGCGATAAGGGACTCGACATGGCCGGCATCGGCGAGGGCAGTTGGGAAACGCTTCTCGACGCCGGCCTGATTCAAGGCCTCAGTGACTGGCAGGATCTCGACAAGGAGCAGCTACGCCAACTTCCGGGGGTAGGCAAAGCGCGCGCCGCTCAGTGGCGCAATGCCTTTCATCCAACCGAGGACTGGCGGCTTGGCACTTGGCTCAAGGCCTTGGGCATGCCTCCCGCCGCTGACGACAGCCTGACACCAAGTATGGACCTAGCGACTCTACAAGCGAGAACGATAGGTGACTGGCAAACAGTCGATGGCATCGGCCCCGTGACTGCGCAAGCACTCCATGACTTCTTTCACCATCCAGAGATTCAGCGGCTGCTGACAGGCCTAGGCGACACAAGAATCAATGCTGGCAACACCGATGGAGTGATGGAGTGATGCATACGGGACATCTGCCGTCGACAGCCATGCAGGCAAGCGCAAGCGAATGGGCAGAAGACATACAGCTCGGTCATTGAAAATCGGACACAAGAATTCGCACCCATGACCAGGCACTAGATAGAAAAAAAGATGTAGAAAGGAAAAAACAGGAAGGAGACGGGGACTAGCGACAATCAAGAAACATATTGGCTCCCCGAACAGGACTCGAACCTGTGACCCAATGATTAACAGTCATTTGCTCTACCAACTGAGCTATCGGGGAACAACGATGTACTTACTGCTATATGCCTGCCGTGCGATACGTGGCCGTATCGGGCTAACATGACGCTTTACGTCATTGATCGATCAGGGTAGGGATGGCTCCCCGAACAGGACTCGAACCTGTGACCCAATGATTAACAGTCATTTGCTCTACCAACTGAGCTATCGGGGAATGACCCTATCGATCGTGATGTTCCGTGTGGCTCCCCGAACAGGACTCGAACCTGTGACCCAATGATTAACAGTCATTTGCTCTACCAACTGAGCTATCGGGGAATGACCGGAACACGCGACGTAGTATAAGGATTGATGGCGCAAGGTCAAGGCCAGCCTGCAAATTCTCGCCATAACCCATGATGAATCAACTACCTGACACCATCACTGACATCATCATGAGGAGAGTGGCGGCGAATCAAGGTCAGAAGGCCTCTCGCTCCAGCCCCACCAGCAGGAAGTCAGCCCCTCAAACAAAAACAGGCCCGCATCATGGATGCGGGCCTGTTATCTTGATTCTGGTGGCTACGCCCTGATTCGAACAGGGGACCCCATCATTATGAGTGATGTGCTCTAACCAGCTGAGCTACGTAGCCACGCTGCCGCTGAACGACTTAGCGCTCGGTAACGGGGGCGTATTATGCACACCCCCGTTAAAGCTGGCAAGCCTTACGTGACAGAGAACTGAGTTAAATCTCCAGTTCATTCTTCACAGCAGCGATACCGGGCTCACCCTCAACGGTGGTGACGCCTTCAAGCCAGCCCTCGAGCACTTCCGGGTTCGCCTGCAGATAAGCGCGCGCTGCATCACTCGGACGCTCTCCATCATCCATGATGGTGCTCATCAACTGATTTTCCATCTCGAGGGTAAAGGTCAGATTGTTGAGAAGTGTCCCCACATTCGCGCACTCCTGAGCAAAATCAGCACGCGTATTGGTATAGACGGTGGCGCCCCCCAGGTTAGGACCGAAATAATCATCGGCCCCTTCCAGGTAGGCGATGTCGAAGTTGGTGTTCATCGGGTGCGGCTCCCAGCCCAGGAACACCATCCACTCATCACGGCTGGAACGCGAGCGCAACTCAGCCAGCATGCCCGCCTCACTGGAATCAATCAGCTCCCACTCGCCAAGACCAAAGGCCTCGTCATCAATCATGTCCTGAATCAGCATGTTGCCGTCATTACCGGCCTCAATACCGTATATCTCACTATCGAACTTCTCAGCATGCTCGACCAGGTCGGTGACGCTGGTGACGCCAGCGTCATGAACATACTGCGGCACCGCCAGGGTGTACTTGGCGCCCTCGAGGTTCGCAGCCAGGCGATCCACGGTGCCCTGCTCAACGTAGGGGTCGCTGATCGATGCCATGGATGGCATCCAGTTACCCAGGAATACATCGAAGTCGCCGTTCTTCATGCCGGAATAGGCGATCGGCACCGACACCGTATCGATACGGGTGTCATAGCCCAGCGCCTCGAGCACCTCAGTGGTCAAAGCGGTCGTCGCGGTGATATCGGTCCAGCCAACTTCGGCGAAACGCACGTTCTGACAAGACTCTGGAACCGCTGCCTGACTGTGAGTCACGGCCAGGGTCAGCACGCCGGCACTCAGGGTCATCATGGACATCTTGAACGCAGGAATCGTCTTGGTCATGGGGGCGAACCTCTTGTTGATCTTTGACATGGAGTAACCAGTACGTGCAATAGCGGGTGAAATGCTCCCTGCAGCCGCAAGCTGGATACTCCGGATAATAGGGCCAGTCGGCCGACATCTTTTTGTTGATTGAACGTTCAATAAAAAAGATGCATACTTAACACCATAGAACATTTGCCTCCTCCGGCCCATCTGGCACGAGAAGGCCTCAGAACAGGAGTCGACACGGTGCCGAAAGTTGGAATGGAACCCATCCGCCGCCGTCAGCTGATCCAGGCCACCATGGAAGCGATTGACGAAGCCGGCTTGGCCGATGCCACTGTCGTGCGCATCGCACGTCTGGCGGGAGTATCAGCAGGCATCATCAGCCACTATTTCGGCGGCAAGGACGGCCTGCTGGAAGCGACCATGCGCCAGATTCTGAAAGACCTGGGCCAGGCGGTACATGAGCGCCGCAAAGTCCTGCCCGAACATGCGCCTCGGGATCATATGCGGGCCATTATCGACGGCAACTTTGATCGCAGTCAGGTCCATAGAGCGGTGGTAAAGACCTGGTTGGCCTTCTGGGCCAGCAGCATGCACCGTCGCTCGCTGCACCGGCTCCAGCATGTCAACGACCGCCGTCTATACTCCAATCTTTGCCACCAATTTCGTCAATGCTTGCCCAAGCAGCAAGCACGTGAGGCCGCTGGCGGACTTGCAGCCATGATCGACGGACTCTGGCTGCGCGGCGCCCTTGCGCCCGAAGGCCTCGACGTGGACCGCGCTTGCAAGCTGGCCTACGACTATCTGGACGAAAAACTCGCCCATAGCGCCGAGCACACTGCCCTGCGCAACGCCTAACGAACACTTCAAGGAGGTTCTCATGAAGACGCTTCCCCTTCAGCAACTCTATATCAACGGTCAGCTGACCGACGCCACCTCTGGCGAAACCTTTACCGTCACCAACCCGGTTGACGGCTCGCTCCTCGCCACCATTCAGCAGGCGTCCCAGTCCGACGTGGATTCCGCCGTCGCGGCTGCCCGCGAAGGACAGATAGTGTGGGCAGCCATGAGCGGCATGGAGCGTTCACGCATCATGCTCAAGGCCGTGGCACTCCTGAGAGAGCGCAATGATGAACTGGCTGAGCTCGAGACTCGCAACACGGGCAAGCCGATCAGCGAGACCGCGGCGGTCGATATCGTCACCGGCGCCGACGCGCTCGAGTACTTCGCCGGTCTGGCGCCTGCCGTTGAAGGTACCCAGATCCCCTTGCGTGAGGATTCCTTCGTCTACACCCGCCGCGAGCCGCTGGGGGTGATCGGCTCGATTGGCGCCTGGAACTACCCGATCCAGATCGCCTGCTGGAAGGCGGCTCCGGCCCTGGCGACCGGCAACGCTATCGTCTTCAAGCCCAGTGAAGTGACCCCGCTGACCACCCTGAAGCTTGCCGAGATCTTCACCGAAGCTGGCCTGCCCGATGGCGTTTTCAATGTGGTGCAGGGCGATGGCCGTGTCGGCCAGATGCTGACCGCGCACCAGGGCATCGACAAGGTCTCCTTCACCGGCGAAGCCGAGACCGGCAAGAAAGTCATGTCCGCCTCGGCAGGCTCGACCCTCAAGGACGTCACCATGGAGCTCGGCGGCAAATCACCGCTCATCGTCTTCGAGGATGCCGACCTTGACCGCGCCGCCGACGCCGCGATGATGGCCAACTTCTATTCCAGCGGCCAGATCTGCACCAACGGTACGCGGGTATTCGTGCATTCAAGCGTCAAGGAAAGCTTCGAGGCCAAGCTCACCGAGCGTGTCGCCCGCATCAAGGCAGGAGACCCGCTGGACCCGACGGTCAACTTTGGTCCGCTGGTCAGCTTTGAACATCAGGAAAAGGTCCTTGCCTACATTGCCCTGGGCAAGGAAGAAGGCGCGCGCGTGCTGGTCGGCGGCGAAGCCTGGAACCAGGGCGAATACGCTAAAGGCGCCTGGGCAGCCCCGACCGTGTTCACCGACTGCACCGACGAGATGCGCATCGTGCGTGAGGAAATCTTCGGACCGGTGATGTCGGTGCTTTCCTTCGACGACGAGGACGAAGTGATCCGCCGCGCCAACGACACCGAGTACGGCTTGGCCGCAGGCGTCTTCACCGAGAACCTGAACCGCGCGCATCGCAGCATTCACCGTCTCGAAGCGGGTATCTGCTGGGTCAACACCTGGGGCGACTCTCCTTCCGAAATGCCGGTGGGCGGTTACAAGCAGTCCGGTGTAGGCCGCGAGAACGGCATCTCGACCCTGGCTCACTATACCCAGATCAAGTCCGTACAGATCGAGATGGCGCCCTTCGAATCCGTGTTCTGATTTAAGCCTGACCTAATTCCGACAACGGCACGACCCTCGCCTGCCATGCCCCATTGGGCATGGCAAGGCGCCCTGCGTCTCATTGACCGTTGTTGCCTCGTACCATCTCAGCATGACCTTCGTCACCCCTATTCACTGAATCAGGAGGGCTTGTCGATGACACAGGCTCAAGAGTTCGATTACATCATCGTTGGCGCCGGATCTGCCGGCAATGTGCTCGCCACCCGACTGACCGAAGACGCTGACGTCTCGGTACTGTTGCTCGAAGCCGGTGGCCGCGACCACCGTTTTGACTTCCGCACCCAAATGCCAGCGGCACTGGCCTACCCCCTGCAGGGCAAGCGCTACAACTGGGCCTTCGAGACCGACCCTGAACCGCACATGGACAACCGGCGCATGGAATGTGGCCGCGGCAAGGGCCTCGGCGGTTCTTCGCTGATCAACGGCATGTGCTATATCCGCGGCAACGCCCTGGACTACGACAACTGGGCCAAGGGTACCGGACTCGAGGACTGGACCTATGCCGACTGTCTGCCCTACTTCCGTAAGGCCGAGACTCGTGACATCGGTGCCAACGATTACCACGGCGGTGACGGCCCGGTCTCGGTAACCACCCCGAAGCAAGACAACAACCCGCTTTACCAGGCCTTCATCGACGCAGGCGTCGAAGCCGGCTATCCGCGCACCGAGGACGTCAACGGCTACCAGCAGGAAGGCTTCGGCCCGATGGACCGTTTCGTGACCCCCAACGGGCGTCGTGCCTCAACCGCTCGCGGTTATCTGGACACCGCCAAGCAGCGCGACAATCTGACCATCGTCACGCGTGCCACTACCGACCGCATCCTCTTCGAGGGCAAACGCGCCGTCGGGGTCAGCTACCTGCACAAGAATCAGGAAGTCGAGGGCCGCGCTCGCCGCGAGGTACTGGTCTGCTCGGGTGCCATCGCCTCGCCGCAACTGCTGCAGCGCTCGGGCGTCGGCAATGCCGAGCTGCTCAAGCAGTTCGACATCCCCGTGGTCCATGACCTCAAGGGAGTGGGTGAGAACCTCCAGGATCACCTGGAGATGTACATCCAGTACGAGTGCAAGCAGCCGATCTCTCTCTACCCGGCACTCAAGTGGTACAACCAGCCGAAGATCGGCCTGGAATGGATGCTCAAGGGCACCGGCATCGGCGCCAGCAACCAGTTCGAGGCAGCAGGCTTCATCCGCTCGAACGATGACGAGGAGTGGCCGAACCTGCAGTATCACTTCCTGCCGATCGCCATCAGCTACAACGGCAAGAGCGCGGTGCAGGCCCATGGCTTCCAGGCCCACGTCGGTTCGATGCGCTCGGATAGCCGCGGCCGCGTACAGCTGACCTCTCGCGACCCCAAGGCCGCGCCGAGCATCCTGTTCAACTACATGTCCACCGACAAGGACTGGCAGGAATTCCGCGATGCCATCCGCCTGACCCGTGAGATCATCGCTCAGCCGACCATGGATCCCTACCGCGGCCGCGAAATTTCACCGGGGCCGGACGTTTCAAGTGATGCCGAGCTCGACGCCTTCGTGCGTGAGCATGCCGAGACCGCCTACCACCCATGCGGCACCTGCCGAATGGGCGAAGATGACGATGCTGTGGTCGACGGCGCCGGACGCGTGCACGGTCTCGAGGGCCTGCGGGTGGTAGACGCCTCGCTGTTCCCGCTGATCCCCACCGGCAACCTCAACGCCCCGACGATCATGCTGGCCGAAAAGATCGCCGACAAGATCCGCGGCCGCGAGCCTCTGGCCCGCTCCGAGGCGCCCTACTATGTCGCCAAGGACGCACCGGCCCAGGCCGAGCCCAAGCGTCGACTCTAAACGCTCCTTCCCCCCTCCCTTGAGCCCCGCACCCGCGGGGTTTTTTTATTGATACAGGCTCAGGAACTAAAGCCATCGTCACGTCACTTCAGGGGCTAGTCACCGACCAATCAATGGTCTAGGCTACAAGAATTCAAACGCTTGTTAGAATACTGGTAACACACGTCACGGAGCCTGACTCATGATCCACCTCTCACTGATCATTCTGGCCTTGGTTGGCCTTATCGCAGTGCTTAGACGCGAGGCCGGTGCCCCCGCTGCCCTTGGTGTGCTCGCCGTGCTGGGCATTGCAGGGCTTATCCTCGGCGCGCCTCTTCTTGGCCTGGTGCTGCTTATTGCCGGTGCCTGTGTGGCGGCATGCGGGCTGCCGATGCTACGTCGTCGATGGCTATCCCCGCGGCTCTTCGCCATGTTCAAAAAAGTGGCACCCAAGGTATCTGATACAGAGCGCACCGCGCTCGAGGCCGGCAGTGTCGGCTGGGATGGCGAGCTTTTTTCCGGGAAGCCAGACTGGCAGAACCTGATGGACATGAACGATGACGGCCTGACCGACAAGGAGCAGGCCTTCCTCGATCACCAGTGCTCGGTGGCGGCCGGCATGTGCAACGCCTGGGATATCGCCCGGGAACGGGCCGACTTGCCCCCCGAGCTATGGGCCTATCTGAAGAAGGAAGGCTTCTTCGGCATGATCATCCCCGAGGCCTATGGCGGCCTGGGGTTCTCGGCCAAGGCACAATCGCTGGTGCTGCAGAAGCTCTCGGTCAGCGAGACCCTGATGGTCACCGTGGGCGTGCCCAATTCGCTTGGCCCGGGCGAGCTACTGTTGAAGTACGGCACCGATGCCCAGAAGGACCACTACCTGCCGCGACTCGCCGATGGTCGTGAGATTCCCTGCTTCGGCCTCACCGGTCCGCGAGCGGGCTCGGATGCGACCGCTCTGCCGGACACCGGTGTGGTGTGCAAGCAGGTAGTCGATGGTCAGGAAGTCCTGGGCCTCAGGCTCAACTTCGAGAAACGCTGGATCACCCTGGCGCCCATCGCTAGCGTGGTCGGCCTAGCATTTCGCATGTTCGACCCGGACCACCTGCTGGGTGATGAAGAGAACCTGGGCATCACCTGTGCGCTGATTCCCCGCGATACCGAGGGCATGGAGATCGGCCGCCGCCATCACCCCATCGGCAGCCCCTTTATGAACGGACCGATCAAGGGCAAGGATGTCTTCGTACCGCTGGATACCATCATCGGCGGTCCCGAGATGGCAGGCGAGGGTTGGCGCATGCTGGTCGAATGCCTGTCGGTGGGTCGCTGCATTACCCTGCCCTCTGGTGCGACCGGCACCGCACGCTATGCGCTGGGTTGGAGTGGGGGCTTCGCCCGCATTCGTCGTCAGTTCAACCTTCCGGTCGCAGAAATGGAAGGTGTGCAGGAGCCGCTGGCCCGTATCGCCTCCATGGCCTATATCGCCCAGGCCACCGTGCGCCAGACGGCCAACATGATCGACCACGGACAAAAGCCGGCGGTACCCTCGGCCATTCTCAAGAGTCAGCTGACCGAGTTCCAGCGCAGCCTGCTTGGCGACGCCATGGACATCCACGGTGGACGCGCCGTGACCCTCGGGCCTCGCAACTATATTGGCATCGGCTACGCGGCCAACCCGGTGGCGATCACCGTGGAAGGCGCCAACATCATGACGCGCAACCTGATGATCTTCGGCCAGGGGGCGATTCGCTGTCACCCCTATGTGCTCGAGGAACTGGCCGCCAAGGAGGCCGACGACATCAAGGCCTTCGACAAGGCGTTCTTCTCGCATACCGGCCTGATCCTGGGCAACGCTGCTCGCGCCCTGACCCTGGGGCTTGGCATCGGTCGTCCGCCGGTACCCTTCGATGCAACCGCCGCGCCTTATGCGCAGGATGTTGCTCGTCTGTCCGCCGGTTTCGGGCTCGCCGCGGATGCTGCCATGGCCAGTCTCGGCGCCAGCCTCAAGCTACGCGAGATGCTCTCGGCACGGCTCGGCGACGTATTGTCCAATCTCTACCTGGCATCCATGGTGCTCAAGGGCTGGCAGGAAGGTGACAAGGTCGAAGGTGAGGACGAGCTGTTGCACTACAGCTGCCGTTTCCTGCTGCAACGCGCTGAACAGGCCTTCGTCGAGTTGTTCGACAATTTGCCGAACCGTGCCCTGGCTCGAGTATTGAAGCCGATCGTGATGCCGTTGGGGCGTCGCTGGGCCCGCCCGCAAGACACCCTGACACGCGGTATCGCTCAAAACGTCTCGCGGGATACGGCGTTGCGCACCAAGCTACTCGCCTATACATGGGATACTCAGGAAGAGGGGCAGCAGGACAATCCATTGGCACGCTACAACGCGTTGCTCGCCGATCAGGAACGGGCAGAGCCCATCTATCGCAGCCTCAACAAGGCCTATGCCAAGGGCGAACTGCCCGCCGACGCCCTGCATCCCGAACAGCGCATCGAGGCCGCCCTGGCTGCCGGTCTGCTCAGCGAGGATGACGCTCAGTTCATGCGCGAGCATGAGGCCGAGGTGCTGGCGATGCTCAGTGTCGATGATTTCGCCTTCGACGCCTTCGCCAGCGCCAAGGAAAATGTCACTTGGCACACAGATACCGCCGCCTAGATACGGCCATCTGCTCCACCCGGCCGATTGCCGGCCGGTCTTCATCGCCCTGCTCCTCCTGAGCGGGGCGATGTTTTTGAGTCCTGTACGGCCACGTTTAAAGCGGCCAGACCCACAGGATCATCGGAATCGCGGTCATCATCACCACCAGCGACAACGGCAAGCCCAGCTTCCAGTAGTCACTAAACCGATAACCGCCAGGTCCCATCACCAGAGTATTGGATTGATGCCCGATGGGCGTTAGGAAGGCACAGGAAGCACTTACTGCCACCGTCATCAGGAAGGGATCCAGCGAAGCGTTGAAGCCCTCGGCGAGGCTCGCAGCGATAGGCGCCATCAGCAACGCCGCTGCGGCATTGTTGATGATATTGGAGAGCACCATACTCAGCACGAAGAGTCCCACCAGCGTAGCCACAACAGGCCAGTCACTGCCCATCGCCAACAATTGATCAGCAATCAGCGCAGCGCCGCCACTGCTATCCAGCGCATGGCCCACAGGCAACATCGCTCCCAGCAGCACGATCACCGGACCGTCGATGGCCTGATAGGCCTCGCGTAACGGCAGCACGCCGACCAGCAAGGACGCCAATGCCGCCGTCGACAAGGCGACGGCCGCCGGCAGCCAGTCAAGCAGCATGGCGGCAATCGCCAGTGCGAAGATCCCCAGTGACAGCGCCAACATACGAGGCTGGCCGATGGTCAGGTTACGGCTAGCCAAGGGCAGGCAACCCAGGGTCGCGAGGCTCTCGCCTAAGCCGCCTTCGTCACCCTGTAACAGCAGCACGTCACCCGCGCGGAAGCGAATATCTCTCAGGCGCTGCTTGAGGCGAGCACCGTCTCTTGCCACCGCCACCAAATGCAGGCCGTGCTGGTTGAGCAGGCGCAGCTGTGTCACCGTGCGATTGATCATCATCGAGTCGTTGCGTATCACCGCTTCGACCAGTTGCAGGCCTTCGGGATCCAGTTGTTGCTTGCTCTCTTTTTCCGTTTCGGCCTTGGCGTTGCTTGACCCCTTATCATCCGATGCCGCCGCACTCTCCTCGACGTCATTCTCATCGTCATCTTCGTTCGCATCGTCCGGCTCGGCACCCAGATGCAACCCGGCCTTGTCCTCGAGCAATTTCATCTCATCGGGACCGGCCTCGAGCAGCAGAATGTCGCCTTCTTTCAGGTTCCCCATAAAGTCATGAGCGGCGTGGCGTGTCTCACCGCGCACCACCGCCAGCACTGGCACCGTTTCTTCAAGCTCCGAATGAAGATCACGCAAGGTCCAGCCCTGGGCCTTGCTGTCCTCCCCGACGCGCACCTCGACCAGATAGTTAGCGGTATCGAAAAGCTCATCCGCCGAGGACTGCCCTTCTCGTTGCGGGCTTAGCCGCCAACCCAGAAGCACGATGAACGCAAGTCCTGCCAGCGCGACCCCGATACCCACCGGCGAGAAGGCGAACATGCCGAAGGCCTCACCGGTCTGGCTCGCGCGATAACTCGAAATGATGATGTTAGGCGGCGTACCTATCAGGGTCGTCAAACCGCCGAGCAACGAGCCGAAGGCCAGCGGCATCAGCAGCAGTGATGGCGAGCGTTCATGCTTGCGGGCCATGCGCATCGCCACCGGTAGCATGAGGGCCAGGGCTCCCACGTTGTTCATGACCGCCGAGAGCACCAGCACCGTGCCGGTAAGCACCAGCACCTGCCACACCAGCTGCTCACCGACTTTCAGTGTCTGCTCGGCAATCACATCAACGAGCCCCGAGCGCTCGAAGCCACGGCTTAGCACCAGCACCGCCACGACGGTAATTACCGCCGGGTGACCAAAGCCGAGAAAGGCCTCATTGGCCGGCACCAGGCCTACCATGGTGCTGACCAGCAAGGCCGCCAACGCCACCAGATCATAGCGGAAGCGTCCCCAGATGAAGGCCGCCAAGGTCAGGCCAATGATCAGGAATACCTGCGTGCTATCTGACATGAAACCTCACCTCCCTGTGGCGGTACCCCGACATAAGCAACTTGCATATCCCCAAGCACACCAGCAAGTGAGGGAAAACACCAGCCCCAACGCCGACGCCCGCCATATAAAGGCGGGCGTCGGGTGTGACATTGTATTGTCAGCGCCGATCAAGGCAGCAAAATGGTCGACCCCGTTGTCAGGCGACCCGCCAGGGCCTCTTGCGCCTTGCCGGCATCAGCAAGCGGGTAGCGGTGGGAGATGTCGATGCGGATATTGCCGCTGGCAAGCATCGAGAAGAGCTCCTCGCTCATGGCTTCCAGACGCTCGCGTGTATCGGCATAGCCGTTGAGGCTCGGCCGGGTCAAGAACAGCGAGCCCTTCTGATTGAGGATGCCGACATTGACGCCCTCCACCGGACCGGAGGCGTTGCCAAAACTGACCATCAGGCCACGCTTCTTGAGGCAATCGAGTGAGGTCTGCCAAGTATCCTTGCCCACCGAATCGTAGACCACATCCACCATCTCGCCACCCGTGAGTTCACGCACCCTCTCGACGACATCTTCCTGGGTGTAATCGATGGTGGCCCAGGCGCCGTTACGCTTCGCAAGCGCGGCCTTCTCGGCGGAACTGACGGTGCCGATCAGCCTGACGCCCAGCGCCTTGGCCCACTGGCAGGCGATCGAGCCGACGCCACCCGCAGCAGCATGGAAGAGGATGGTCTCACCGCCCTTCAGCGGGTAGGTCTGGCGCAGCAGGTACTGAACCGTGAGGCCCTTGAGCATCGAGGCCGCGGCAGTCTCGGCAGCCACCTCATCAGGCAGGCTGACGACTTTCTCGGCGGGCAGGGTGTGAAGCTCCGAGTAGGCACCCAGCGGCCCTTGTGCATAGGCCACCCGATCGCCGACCTTGAGGTGTGTCACGCCATCGCCCACGGCATCGACCACACCCGCTCCCTCGGTGCCAAGGCCCGATGGCAGTGACGGTACCGGATAGAGGCCGGTACGCACGTAAATATCGATAAAGTTGAGTCCTACCGCCTGATGGCGAACCCGAACCTCACCGGCGTCGGGGTCAGCAGGCGTGAAGTCGACAAACTCGAGTACCTCGGGGCCGCCAGTGCGGGCGAACTGAATACGCTTGGCCATGACACATTCCTTCTGCAGAAACCTGCGTGAGTCGAGTGTAAGCATCATGTCCATCCAAGCGCCCGCCCCTCAGGGGATCAAGCCCGTCATTGGGCGCAGACACTTTTCAGGCATGGCCTAAGACAAGGATGCTGCGTATCGGCTTGCCGCTAGAGGTTGATCGGGAAGGACTCCAGACCGCGCACGAAGCGGGACTTGTAGCTCTCGAAGGCGTCCTTGTCCTGCTTGAAGGAAGCGATTACCGAGCCTTCGTCGAAGGCCAGTGTGCGTGTCAGGTCATCAAGCCCTTCGGCGGGATGCTGGGCACCGAGTCCGATGCGCCGCCCCTGCTCGCCGTCGAACCAGCGCTCGATACCCGCCTCGCGAAACATCGTTTCCTGATCGTCATCCGCTGCCACGACCTTAAGTGGCGCCCTGAGCGCGAGCTCCTGGATCAGGCGCTGAGCTGCATTCGAGACGCTTGCATCCTCGAGTGAAGTCAGCAGCGAGACCTCCATTCCCTGACCCGCCTCATCCAGCACCAGCAGCGCCAGCGCCACCGGCTGAGACTGATTGTCGACCAGGGCCAACACGCGCGCGGCTTCCTGCTTGACCAGTACACCCATCGTGCCGGCGAAGGTGGCCAGTGGCGCCAGTCCTGCCTGATGACCGTAGACCTCGGCACACAACCGAGCGAGACAGGCCTCAAGATGCTGGGCGTTCTTGACGTGCACGACTCTCATCGACTTACCTCTATCGCGGTGCCCGCCGACGCGGGCCTTGATGTAAAAAAGCCGCAGCCTAGCACAGTCAGGCGCCGATGGCCCCGTCCTCCCCTATCGCCGGCGAATGACGCCTGGCATCTGACATCTGCGTCGCCACCCTCTCAGCGCTTGATAGCAATAAGCGCCAACGAGACTACGGCACACCACCGATCTCGTTTAGTCTGTCGGCATTCTCATCTCGTTCAGGAGCCGTTGCCATGGCCGCCTCTTCCGATGCCACATCAGAGACATCAGCAACGTCAGCCGTCTCTCCTTCACTTGCCGAGACACCGCCGCGACTGATCGCCCATCGTGGCCTATCAGCGATAGCACCGGAGAACACCCTGGCCGCGGTGCGCGCCGCCCATGCGGCCGGGATCGACTGGGTCGAACTCGATGTGCAACTGCTCGCCGACAACACCTCGGTCATCTGGCACGACGCCACCGTCAAGCGTTGCTCAAACGCTCGCAAACGGCTGGCGAAGCTGACGATCGGCGAGGCCCGGCGCCTGGATGTGGGCAGCTGGTTTGAGGAGGGCTTTGCCGAGGAGCGCATGGCAACACTTGATGAGATGCTCGCCCTGCTCGACGAACTTGGCATGGGCCTCAACCTGGAACTCAAGCTCGCCCGCGGCCGTGACCCACAGGCGCTGGCCGAAGCCTCCGTGCCAAAGGCCGTGGCGGCACTGCCCACAAGCAGGCTGATTGTCTCTTCCTTCTCGGGCCAAGCCCTGGACGCCGCTCGCTCGCTTGAACCAGACCCGAGCCGCCTGAGGCTGGGTCAGCTCTATGACAAGATCCCCAACGGCTGGGAGAAGGATGCCCGTCGAGTCTGCGCCTTCAGTGTGCATGGCGACTGGACGCGTTTGACCCAATCCCGAGCGCGAGCGATCAAGGCCGCCGGTTATCGATTGATCTGCTATACCGCCAACGACCCGGCCGCCTTTGCTCCTCTCTGGCAGTGGGGTGTCGATGCCGCGATAAGCGACGATCCCAGGTGCTTTGCCGGCTGGCTGTCCGAGCCTGCCTAACCCATCGACCAAAAACACAGAACCTGTCTGATCCGAGGTGACCCCGACAAGAATTGATCTGAATCAATCAAACCCGATACAGGCATCAAGGTCATTGGCCACGTGCCGATGAAAGTTAATGACTTCCCTGGATCGGAGACTTTCATGAACCCGTCGACGCTGATCGGCATGCTGGCCAGCATGGGCCTGCTCGGCATCGTGCTGCTGTTTACCGCCGAATCGCCCCAGAGTTTCCTCAACCTGCCGGGGCTTGCCATCGTCGTTACCGGCACCTTGGCGGCCACCTTCATCAGCTATCCGCTCAAGGAAGTCCTGCGGGTGGTGCGCCTCGTGGGCCTGGTGTTTCGACGTGAGAACACCTATGCCCACGACGATATCCGAGAGCTCGTGGCCATCTCACGGCTGTGGTTCAAGGGCGACGTGCGCGCCGTGGAAGAAGCCCTGGAAAAAGCCAGCAACCCCTTTCTGCGCACCGGCGTGCAGCTGGTCATCGCCAACACCAAGGAAGAGGATATTCTCGAGCTGCTGCGCTGGCGAATCGCCCGGCTCAAGGCACGTGAATTCGCCGAGGCGCAGATCTTTCGTACCATGGCCACCTATGCCCCGGCCTTCGGCATGATCGGCACTCTGGTGGGGCTGGTGAACATGCTCGAGGTCATGGAGGCCGGCGACATCGGGGTGATCGGGCCGCGCATGGCGATCGCTCTGCTGACGACCTTCTACGGGATTCTGCTCGCCAACCTGGTATTCAAGCCGATCGCCGTGAAACTCGAACGCCGCACCGAGGAACGCCTGATCGCCATGAACATGGTGCTCGAGGGCATCTCGCTGATATGCAGGCGTCGCCTGCCCTCCTTCATCGAGGAAACCCTCAACTCCTTCATGGCCAACTACCGCGACGAGATTCGCGACGTGCCGCCACGCCTCGATACGAGCGGCGACGAGCAAGGGCCACGAGGACCAGGCGGCCAGGAGGCGCGCCAGGATGGCTGACATCCAGGACCCCCTGCTGCCAGGCAGTAACAACGCCAGCCAGGAAAGCGACGGCGAGAGCTGGCTGACCAGCTACCTGGACGTGCTGACCCTGCTGATCACGCTGTTCGTGCTGTTGATCTCGATGACCGGCGGTGACGCAGGCGACCCCACCACGCCCCATGAGAGCGCCTTCCCCGGCTTGGCCCAGGTAGGTGAGCGCCAGGCAGGCATACTGCCGCGCCAGGGTGATGGTGTTAATGCCGCCTTCGACGACCTGGCGGTAGATGGCGTGGTCGTGGCCCGCCACGCCCAGGGCATGATGCTGCGCATCGCCGATCACCTGCTGTTCGATAGTGCCAGCGCCGCGCTCACACCCAGAGGCAAGGCCACCCTCGCCCAATTGACCGACAAGCTGGCGGCCTTCCCGGGGAGTATCTCTGTCGAGGGGCACTCCGACAGTCGCCCCATTACCACGGCGCGTTATCCCTC
Organism: Halomonas salinarum; assembly: GCF_012062845.1. Classification (GTDB taxonomy): domain Bacteria; phylum Pseudomonadota; class Gammaproteobacteria; order Pseudomonadales; family Halomonadaceae; genus Onishia; species Onishia salinarum. The sequence goes on along the minus strand of NZ_WWNB01000004.1, from coordinate 112,950 downwards.
CAACTGGGAGCTATCGAGTGCCCGCGCCAGCGCCGTGCTGAGATTCCTGACCGAGCAGGGTATCGACGCCACACGTCTGCGTGCCATCGGCTATGCCGATACCCAGCCGCTCGCAGGCAACGAGACGGCCGCGGGCCGAGCCAGCAACCGCCGGGTGGAACTGGTGCTACACGACGATTGAGGCCTCAGCCCTCGGCAGGCCGCACCAACGACAGCAGCTGCTCCATGTCGAGGTGCGCCTCCAGGGTGTCGGCGAGGCGGTCGAGCTCACGCTCCCGGTGGGCCGCGTAATCGACCGCCGCGCCATCAGCCTCGAGCCCCAGCCGAGCGAGCAGCGCACTCAAGGCGCCGGCCTCGTCGAAGAGCCCATGCAGGTAGGTGCCCAGCACCTGGCCGTCCTCGCTGACCGCCCCATCGGGGCGGCCCTCGAGATGCATCAGCGGCATGTCGAGGGCCGGCCCCTCGCTGATGCCGTTGTGGATCTCGTAGCCGCTCACCGCCACCTCATCGCCGGCCGGGGTACCAACGAGGGTGCCGCTCACGTTGCGCAACTGCTTGCCCGCCACCATGCGAGTGCGCATGGCAAGAATCCCCAACCCCGCCACACTTCCCGGCGGCCCCTCCAGGCCCTCGGGGTCGTCGATGGCCTCGCCGAGCATCTGGAAACCGCCGCAGATACCCAACACCTTGCCGCCATAGCGCAGGTGTCGGCGGATGACCGGGTCCCAGCCCTGGGCGCGCAGCCAAGCCAGGTCACTGGCCGTCGCCTTGCTGCCCGGCAGCAGGATGACGTCGGCAGGCGGCATGGTCTCCCCGGGCCCCACCAGGGTCAGCGCGACCCGCGGATGCAGGCGCAGCGGATCGAGGTCGGTATGGTTGCTGATGCGCGGCAGCATCGGCACCACGATATGCAGCTCGGGCGCCGCCGTTTGCTGGGTGGCGAGCCCGACACCGTCCTCGGCGTCGAGCAACAGCCCATTGAGGTGCGGCAGCACACCGAACACCGGCTTGCCGCTGTAGGCGGTGAGCCAGTCGAGGCCGGATTCGAGCAGGGCGATATCGCCACGAAAGCGATTGATGATGAAGCCCTTGGTGCGGGCCTGCTCGGACTCCGCGAGTAGCGCCAGGGTGCCGACCAGCTGGGCGAAGACCCCGCCGCGGTCGATGTCGCCGACCAGCAGCACCGGGCAGTCGATGGCCTCGGCGAAGCCCATGTTGGCGATATCATTGGCCCTCAGGTTGATCTCGGCGGGACTGCCCGCCCCCTCGGCGATGACCACCTCGAAGCGGCTCGACAGTCGCTGCCAGGCCGCCAGCACCGTGGCGCGTGCCTGGTGCTTGAAGGCGTGGTAGTCGAGCGCGTCCATGTGGCCATGCACCCGGCCATCGAGGATCACCTGGGCGCCGCGGTCGGTCTCGGGCTTGAGCAATACCGGGTTCATGTCGGTATGCGGTTCAATCCCGGCAGCGCGGGCCTGCAGGGCCGTGGAACGCCCGATCTCGCCGCCTTCTGGCGTCACGGCACTATTCAGCGCCATGTTCTGCGGCTTGAAGGGTGCCACCGAGATGCCACGGCGGGAAAGTGCCCGGCACAGCCCCGCGACCACCGTGCTCTTGCCGGCGTCAGAGGTCGTGCCCTGGATCATCAGGGTCGGCATGGCGGTGTCCTCATGAATGGGGTGTCAGCTCGTCGATAGCCGAGGAAAGCGCTGCATCCGTCGGCGGCGTTTGCCAGCCGTTGCCGTGCACCCGCTCGGCCAATGGCAGGCGCTGCCGCCAGCCGGCTCGGGCCAGCTCCGGCCGGTCGAGAAAGTCGTCGACGTAGCCCAGGCACAGGTAGGCTAGCGGATAGACGTTCTCCGGCAGGCCCAGCACCTCGGCCAGATCAAACTGGTCGAGGATGCTGACCCAGCCCACGCCGATGCCCTCGGCCCGGGCCGCCAGCCATAGGTTCTGGACCGCCAGGCAGGTGCTGAACAGGTCCATCTCGACGATGCTCTGGCGCCCCAGGACGTGCTCGCCGCCACGGCTGCGGTCGCAGGTGATGCACAGGTTGAGCGGGCTCTCGAGGATGCCCTCCAGCTTGAGGCGGCGATACAGGGCGCCGCGCTCACCGGTGTGCGCCTCGGCCGCCTTGGCGTTCTCGCGCTCGAAGATGGCGTGCACCCGCTCGCGGACCTCGCGGTCGTCGATCAGCAGGAAGTCCCAGGGCTGCATGAAGCCCACCGAGGGCGCGTGATGGGCGGCCTCGAGCAGGCGGGCCAGCACCTCGGGCGGGATCGGGTCCGGGCGGAACTGGGCGCGCACGTCGCGGCGCTCGAAGATGGCCCGGTAGAGGCCCTCGCGCTGCACCTCGGGAAAGGCATGGTTGGGGCGCCCGGTCGGGTCTGCCATGCAGCGGTCTCCTGAAAATACTGTTTGTGGCATAGCACTGAACTGCAGGATGATGAGCTTACCCGGCGGAGCCGGACCTCCGCGAGGGCGCTGTGAACCCCTCCCTGGGCGCTACTTTTGCCCTGCTGCGCTCTCGCTTCCTGCTTCGCTTGCAGGACCTGGGCTGGCCATCCATGGCCAGCCCGTTCAGCGGAATCCGCCTCACCCATGGCAAAAGACCCTCGCTTCGCCCTGCCCCCGGCGCTCATCTCTCTGGCAGCAGTGTCGAGCGTACCGACTACAACTCGATCCCTTTCTGAGCCTTGATCCCCTGCTCCTTGAAGGCGTGCTTGACCACCTTCATCTCGGTCACGGTGTCGGCAAGCTCGATCAGGGCTTCCGGCGCGTGACGACCGGTGACCACCGCGTGCTGCATGACCGGGCGCGCCTGCAGATCATCGAGCACCCGGTCGAGGGCCAGGTAGCCGTGGCGCAGGGCGATGTTGAGCTCGTCGAACAGCACCAGGCCATACGACGGGTCGGCCAGCATGCGCCGGGCCTCGGCCCAGGCCGCCTCGGCGGCGCGCACGTCGCGCTCACGATCCTGGGTGTCCCAGGTGTAGCCCTCGCCCATGACGTGGTAATCCACGCCCGGCAGCGAGCGAAAGAAGGCCTCTTCCCCGGTCTGGAACTTGCCCTTGATGAACTGCACCACGCCGACCTTCATGCCATGGCCCAGGGACCGGGAAACCATGCCGAAGCCGGAGCTGCTCTTGCCCTTGCCGGGGCCGGTAAGCACCAGGAGCACGCCCTGTTCCTTGTCGGCAGCGGCAATCCGCTCGTTCATGATGCGCTGCTTGTGGGTCATACGCGCCGCATGGCGTTCGGGGTCGACGTGCTTCATCGGGCTCTCCAACATTCGAGGGAATAGCGTTGTGGTTCTGATGCCAATCCGGCGACAAGCCGGGAGCTCCTACGCCACGGACGGCGTCGGGAGCTACAGAGACGTATTCATCACGTCTCCGCGTCGTCTTGTCGCTGGTATCTCTCATTCGCCCGGCCGGGACAGCAGTGGCGTGCGCGCCAGCAGATAGACGTCCATGATCCAGCCGTGGCGCTCGCGCAAGGCGGCGCGACGCTCGACGATGGACGGCCCCACCTCGGCCAGCGGCCCGCCGATCAGGCACTGCTTGTCCATGCCGAGATAGGCGCCCCACCAGATGTGCAGGCCCTCCGGCGACAGCGCCTGGAAGGCGCCGCCGCCGTCGAGCATCACGGCCACGCTCGGGGCATCGTCCGGCCAGCCGCGCTCGCGCAGCCGCCGCCCGGTGGTGATCTGCACCGGCTCGGCCAGGGCGTTGAGGGGAATCCGGTGCTCGGCGGTGAGCACCTGCAGGCTGGTGATGCCGGGCACGATCTCGACCGCCAGCGCCGCGTCTCCCTCTCGCCCCTTGAGGCGCTCGGCGATGCGCAGGCTGCTGTCATAAAGCGAGGGGTCGCCCCAGATCAGCATGGCGACCCGCCCGCCCTGTGGCAGGTGGCGCGCCATCCGCTCGCCCCAGACGTCGGCGATCGCCGCATGCCAGTCATCCACCGCGCCCAGGTAATCGTCGCGCGTGTCGCGGCGCGGCAGGTCGAACTCCACCACCCGCGAGTGCGCGGCCTCGTCGAGCAGCTGGCGGCACAGCAGCCGGCGCAGGTCGACCAGGTCCGAACGCGCCTCGCCCTTGCGCGGCAGCAGGATCAGCTCGGCCTCGCGCAGCGCGCGAACCCCGGCCAGGGTCACGTGCTCGGGGTTGCCGGTGCCGATGCCGATCAGCGACAGATGGATCATGCGTCGCCCTCGGCGAAGGGCGAGTCCGCCGACTGGGGCCGGAAACGGCGGTCGTAGCCGATGGCGTAGAGGCGGCTGTCGTCGAAGTCGTCGCTTGCCAGCGCCGGGCCGACCAGGATCAGCGCGGTGCGATTCATGGCCGGGTCGAGTCGCGCGGCGATGGTGTCGAGCCGGCCGCGGATCACCTGCTGGTCGGGCCAACTGGCGCGCCAGACGATGGCCACCGGGCAGTCGTCGCCGTAAAACGGCACCAGGTCTTCCACTACCTGAGCAAGGTTATGGATGGACAGATGAATCGCCAGGGTCGCGCCGGTGCGCGCGAAGTTGGCCAGGCTCTCGCCGTCCGGCATGGCACTGGCCCGGCCCGGGGTGCGGGTCAGCACCACCGACTGGGCCACGCCCGGCAGCGTCAGCTCCTGGCCGAGGGTGGCGGCCGCCGCGGCGAAGGCCGGCACCCCGGGGGTGATGGCGTAGGGAATGTCGAGTGCGCGCAGCCGGCGCAGCTGCTCGCCCATGGCCGACCATACCGACAGATCGCCGGAATGCAGCCGCGCCACGTCCTGGCCCGCCGCGTGGGCCGTGGCGATCTCGTCGATGATCTCGTCGAGGGACAGCGGCGCGGTGTTGATGACGCGGGCGTCCGCCGGGCAGTGGGCGAGGATCGCCTCCGGGACCAGCGAGCCGGCATAGAGGCACACCGGGCTCGAGGCGATCAGGTCGCGTCCACGCAGCGTCAAGAGGTCTGGGGCGCCGGGGCCGGCACCGATGAAGTGAACGGTCATGTCGTGTCTCCTGCCGGGGTATCTCTTGTCACAACGGCGCTCGCCATCGCGGCGGTCGCGCCTTGATCCGGGGAAATCAGCCGGGGGCCGAGCAGCTCGCCACTCGGGCCCGCCGCCAGCAACGCCACGGCCTCGGCGACGCTGCCCGTACCGCGGGCCCGGCGGCTATGCGAGGAACGGGTGAGGGTCTCGGCCGTGGCCAGTAACGCATCGGGCACGGTCAGCGTCTCGAGCCCCCGGGCCTCGCCCAGGGCCTGAACCTTTAGCCGCATGCTGTCGGCCGCCGCCAGCCGGTCGACTGCGCCATATTGTTCCTCGATCCGCTCCAGCGCGTCGGCAAGTGAATCAAGCGTCGCTTCCCGGCGAAAGCCGAAGCCCGCGACCCTCAGCACTTTGCTTTCCATAGCCCCCTCCACCGCGCCGTTCATTTCACCGTTCATTTCACTATCCGCCACTGCACGATGGGATAGGCGGCCTTCCAGCCGCGCCGGCTACCGAGGGCGGTCGCCGAGGACAGCTCCAGGCGCAGCAGCTCGCCACCGGCCTCCTGCTGCCAATGAGCCAGCAGCGCCTCGGATTCCAGGGTGACGGCATTGGCCACCAGCCGCGTGCCCGCCGGCAGGCATGGCCATAGCACCGCCAGCAGCGCCTCGCAGAGCCCGCCGCCGATAAAGACCGCATCCGGCGCCGGCGCGTCGACCAAGGAATCTTCCAGCAGCGCCAGGGCATCGCCTTCGACCACCTCGAGCCAGTCGACGCCGAGTTCGCGAGCATTGCGGCGTGCCCGCTCGGCCCGTTCGGTGTCTCGCTCGATGCCCAGGGCGCGATTATCCGGGTGCGAAAGCAGCCACTCGATGGCGACCGAGCCCGAGCCGGTACCGAGGTCCCACAGCCGCTCTCCTGCTGTCGGCGCCAGGGCGGCAAGCGTGGCGGCGCGCACCGCCTGCTTGGTGATCTGGCCATCGTGGGCAAACCAGTGATCCGGCCGCCCGGGCGTCAGCGGCAAGGCCGGCCCGTCGCCCGCGACCTCAAGCCCCACCGCTACCGGATGGACGATGTCACCAGGCACCTCGGCATCGGCGCGCAAGGTGCGCACGCGCTCCTCATGGCCCCCCAGCGCCTCCAGCACGTGCAGCCGACTGGCGCCAAAGCCAATACGCCCAAGCAGCGCGGCCAGCTCGCCCACCGCCGGGCCGTCGCGCAGCAGCACCAGCAGGCGGCGTCCGCGATGCAGGTGCGGTCGCAGGCGCGTCAGTGGCCGGGCATGCAGGCCCAGGCAGGTGACGCGTTCCAGCGCCCAGCCGAGCCGTGAAGCTGCCAGGCTGAAGGTCGAGGGCGACGGCAGCGAGTGCCATTCGTGAGGCGCCAGATGCCTCGTCAGGCTGGTGCCGGCGCCGAACCAGAAGGGATCGCCGGAAACCAGCATCACCGTCCGCCGGCCGCGCTCGGCCAGGAGCTCGGGAATGCCGTCGGCGAAGGGTACCGGCCACTCGCGCACCTCGGCGGAAAGCGTCGGCAGCAGCCGCAGGTGGCGCCGGGCGCCAAACACCACTTCGGCGGCCTCTAGCGCCTCGCGGCTTGCCGGCGTGAGCCCGGCCGTGCCACTCTCGCCCCAGCCCACCACCGTCAGCCAGGGAGCGTCGTCCGCGTCAGTCATCATCCGAGTCCCGCTAAAAGAGCTGGGCTTTGCCGGCACCAAACCGCCGCGAGAGCGCTGTGAACCCATCCCTGGGCGCTACCGACGCCCTGCGGCGCTCTCGCATCCTGCTCCGCTTGCAGGGCCGGTGTGGGCCATCCATGGCCAACCCGTTCGGAGGGATCCTCCTCACCCCTGGCGTAGGACCCTCGCTTCGGCTTGTCCCCGGCGTGCCTTCTGCCAATTATCTGAAAGTTAAAAGAGCCCAAGAAGCTTTTATGAAAGTCCTTATTCTCGGCGGTACCACCGAGGCGAGCGCCCTGGCCCGCGCGCTCGCCGAGCGCGAGATCCCCGCGCTTTACAGCTACGCCGGTCGCGTCAGCGCACCCAAGCCGCAGCCGTTGCCCACCCGCGTCGGCGGCTTCGGCGGTGTGGAAGGCCTGGTCGACTTCCTGAGGGCAGAGCACATCACCCATCTGGTCGACGCCACTCATCCCTTCGCCGAGCGCATGAGCTGCAACGCTGTGGCGGCGGCCGAGCGAAAGGACACCGCACTGATCGCCCTGACTCGCCCGCCCTGGGCGCCTCAGCATAGCGATTGTGGACAGCAGGGCGATGACTGGCAGCGAGTCGATAGCATCGAGGCGGCGGTGGAGGCCCTCGCCGGCCCGCCGCAGCGGGTGCTGCTGGCGATCGGGCGCATGCACCTGGCCGCCTTTGCCGCGCGCCCCCAGCATCATTACCTGCTGCGGCTGGTCGATCATCCCGATACGCCGCCGCCATTGCCACGCCATCACGTGATCGTCGATCGCGGTCCCTTCACGCTGGAGAGCGATCTGGCCTTGCTGCGCGAACATGGCGTCGAGCGCCTGGTGTGCAAGAACGCCGGCGGCACGGGGGCAGCGGCCAAGCTCGAGGCCGCCCGCGCGCTTAAGCTGCCGGTTTTGATGATCGACCGCCCGGCGCTGCCGCCGCGTCGCGAGGCGCACGACGTTCAGGCTGTAATGGCCTGGCTGGGTCATTGAGCCGCCTCAAATGACGGCACCGACCTTGGCGTATAGACCCACTCGCTTTCCGCCCTCGTCCCGTGCGGGATACGCCGTGTCAGGCTGGAGCCCACCATCACCAGGGTACGCATGTCGGCCATCTCGGGTGTCGCCTCGCCCAGCGTGGTCACGATCAGGCGCTCTTCCGGCGTGGAGACGGCGCGGGCGAACATGATCGGGCGCTCATTGCCGCAGGCCTCGCGCAGCACCGTCAGGGCGCGGGCGAAGCCTTCCGGCCGCGACCGGGAGCGTGGGTTGTAGAAGGCCATGGCGAAATCGGCCTCGGCGGCCAGCCGCAGGCGCTTCTCGATCAGCGCCCAGGGCTTCAAATTGTCGGAGAGGTTGATACAGCAGAAGTCATGGCCAAGCGGCGCACCAAGCCGTGCGCTGGCAGCCAGCATCGCCGAAACGCCCGGCAGTACCTGGATATCCAGCGCCCGCCAGGCAGGATCGCCTGCCTCGAGCGCCTCGAACACCGCCGCGCCCATGGCAAACACGCCAGGGTCTCCCGAGGAGACCACCACCACCCGACGTCCCGCGGCGGCCATCTCGAGGGCCTGCTCGGCGCGGCGGACCTCCTCGCGGTTGTCCGAGCCGTGTCGGGTCAGGCCCGGCCGCGGCGACAGGCGCTCGACGTAGGGCACATAGCCCACGGCATCGGTGGCCTGTTCGAGCACGCTCGAGGCCTCGGGGGTGATCAGCGTCTCGCTGCCAGGCCCAAGACCGACAATCCTCACCCATCCTTCACGGCCTGCTGCGCGTCGGTCATACGGCGCTGCCATCGTCTTCGAAATGCTCATTTAGTACCCCTAAACTGCGCGCTCTCAGATGATGCCGCCTTGTCTGTCACTAGCTCGCCAGGCCGTGATTCGACTTTTTCTCCGCTCATGGCCGCCTCCCGTTGCCGTGAATCACCAGGATCGAGAAATAGGGCACGCGCTTTCCAACCTCGGCCAGCGGAACCACCCTCTGCTGCTCCATTGAGGCGTACTCGATCAGCCAGGCCTCCTCCTCGCGATCGGCGCTCTTAAGCGCACGGCGCAGCTTGTCGAGGTGGCGGCCGATCTTCATCACCACCAGGGCATCAGTGTGTGCGATGCGCTCAGTCAACATGGCCTCCGGCTGGGTCGCGGTCAGCACGGTCAGCACATCGTCGCCCCAGGTGATGGGCCGGCCCGTCGCCGTCCAGGCAGCAGACATGCCAGTGATGCCGGGCACTACCTCGACGGGCACCTTGCCCTGTAAGCGGGTATAGAGGTGCATGAAAGAGCCGTAGAAGAAGGGATCACCCTCGCAGAGCACCGCTACGTCATGGCCGGCACCTGCGATCTCGGCGAGCTGAGCCACTTGGTGTTCATAGAAGGACCCCAGCCAGGCGTTGTAGCGCGGGTCGTCGAAGGGAATCTCGGTGGTGACCGGATATTCCATCGGCAGTTCGACGGCATCGGGCACCAGCATGCCCTCGACGATGGTGCGGGCGTGCCCGCGACGCCCCTTCTTGCGGAAGAAGGCCACATGGGTGGCGCCACGAATCAGCCGGTCAGCGCGCACGCTCATCAGATCCTGGCTGCCGGGACCGAGGCCGACGCCATAAATAGTGCCGGAGCGGGTATCGGAGTGGGAGCTGAGCGTCGTCATTCGCGGCGATCCGCCATGGCATTGATGGCGGCCACCGTCACCGCGCTGCCGCCGAGCCGGCCGTCGACAATCACACAAGGTGTTGCACCGCTCTCCCACAGCGCCTGCTTCGATTCCGCCGCACCAACGAAGCCCACCGGGCAGCCGACGATCGCCGCGGGGCGCGGGCAGTCCGGGTCCTCGAGCATGTTCAGCAGGTGAAACAGCGCGGTCGGCGCATTGCCGATCGCCACCACCGCGCCCTCGAGCCGGGGCCGCCACAGTTCCAGCGCCGCCGCCGAGCGGGTGTTGGCCATCTCCCGGGCAAGCCCCGGCACCCGCTCGTCGTGCAGCGTGCAGATCACGGCGTTATCCGCCGGCAGGCGCGTACGGGTAATGCCCTCGGCGACCATCCGCGCGTCGCAGAGGATCGGCGCCCCATTCTCCAGGGCCGCACGCGCTCGATTCACCGCGTCATCGCGAAAGCGAATGTGCGGCGCCAGCGCCACCAGACCGGCGGCATGGATCATGCGCACCGCCACCGGTTCTTCTTCAGGCGAGAAGCGCTCAAGCTCGGCCTCACGCCGGATGGTGGCGAAGGACTCGCGGTAGATCGCCGGTCCGTCGGTTTCATAGACGTGAGGCATCCGTTATCTCCCAATCGATTCGTCATCGGGCACAAGGCGTCGCGAGACCGCGCCTCCTCATTCCCGTGTTATGTACTTTCCAGGACCGCGACGATGCGCTCGATGGCATCGGCTGGGCTGAGGTCGGTCGCGACCGGCGTGTCGTCGGCACGGCCACCCAGAATCAGGTCATAGCGGCCATCGCGCCCAGTCAGGCAGACCTCGGCCGAGCGACCGCGGGCGCAGCCCTTGGCGCAGCCGGAGATATGCACCCGGCCGCCACCTTGTTCGCTAAGCCGTTCGGACAGGCGCCCTTTCAACCGATCGGCCAGCCTCAGGGTCGCGACGCTCGCCTGGGTGCAATAGGGCGCGCCGGGGCAGGCGTCCATGGCCAGCCGCGGGTCACGCGCGTCATCGATCAGCCCCTCGACCGGCGCGGCATCTGCGCCGCCCTCGCCTTCCAGCAGCAGGCGTCGCCAGGGCGTGACGCGTACGCCGGTGACATCCTCGGCGCAGAAGGCAGAGCGAAGCACCGAGGCCGGTGCCCGGCCGAAGGGCAGCCCGACCACTCGGCCTCTAGGATGTGCGCCCGGCACCAGATGCGGGCCGGACGCAGCAGGCGCCGTCGTGGCCGCGGCATCAGCCGCCGCCCAGTCCGGCAGCGGCGCCGTGAAGCGCCGCATGCGCCCGGCCTCGAGGCCGCCAACGTCGACAAACCACCATGCCAGACGCGTCATCAACGCGACGGCGTCGTCGACATCATCGACCGGAATGCCGAGATCACGGCCGTCGACCCGCACCAGCAGGCCGCCCTCGCTCGAACGCTCGAGGCGCAGGTCGGCGGAGGCATCGGTCAGCACCGGCTCAGGGCCGGCGTCGATCGCCAGGCCCCACTTGTCGGGCAGCGTCGGCCAGGTCTCTAAGCGCTCCACGAGAAGGCTCGCCGCGCGGTGGGTGGCATCACCGTCGCGCCAGTCCGGGGCAAGCATCAGCGCCGGGCGGCGCTCGACCTCGGCGTTCGAGTCTACCAGGCCGTGCTCGACCAGAAACGCCATCAAGCTGGGCCAGCCGGCCTCGCTCACGCCACGCAGCTGCAGGTTGGCGCGGCGGGTGAGCTCGATCAGCCCGCTGCCGAAAGTCTCGGCGGCGTCACAAAGCGCCAGCCCCTGCGCCCGGGTGAGCCGCCCCAGCCGCGGGCGCACGCGTACCAGCAGGCCATCACTGCTGGCCATGGGCCGCCAGGCGCCGGGGCACCAGCCACGAACACGGGGCGAGGTCGTCAAGATGCCTCCCCTCGGGCCGGGCTCTCTTGACCAGGACTCTCTCGACCAGGGCTCTCCTGGGACGCCCCCTCTCGCCGTTCGTCGAACTCGAGCAGCAGGTCCTGTAGGGCTTCACCACGCTCGCCGGCGTCTTCCCACAGGCCGCGCTGGACCGCCTCGAGAAGCCGCTCGGCCATCTCTTCGAGGGCATCGCCGTTGTGCTCACGCAGGAAGCGCTGGTTGGCCTCGTCGAGCACCAGGGCATCGGTTACCTGGGCGTACTGGTAATCGGCCACCAGGTCAGTGGTGGCATCAAAGCCGAACAGATAGTCCACGGTGGCTGCCATCTCGAAGGCGCCCTTGTAACCGTGCTCGCGCATGGCCTCGATCCACTTGGGATTGAGCACCCGGGAGCGCACCACTCGCGCCAGCTCTTCCTTCAATGAGCGAATCCGCGGCCTGGCCGGATTGGCGTGGTCGGCGTGATAGATCGCCGGCGCCTCGCCGCCCAGGGCACGACCGGCGTTGGCCATGCCGCCCTGGAAGGCGTAATAGGTGCTGGAATCGAGGATGTCGTGCTCACGATTGTCCTGGTTATGCATTACCGCCTGCAGGCCCTCCATCTGGGACTCGAAGGCGCGCCGCGCCCCCGTACCGGAGTCGCTGAACTGGCCGTAGGCATAGGCGCTGGCCGCCAGATACGCCTCGGCCAGGTCATCAGTGCTCTCCCAGGCGCAAGCGTCGACCAGCCGGTCGAGGCCGGTGCCGTACTCGCCGGGCTTGCTGCCGAACACCCGGTAGCCGGCCTCCTGATCAGCCGCCTCGGGCGATAGCCCGGCGGCCTCGAGCTCGTCTCGGCGCGCCTCGACCGCCGCGCGGATGGTATTGCCGTTACCCGGTTCGTGATAGTTGGCTACCGCCCGCACAGCGGTATCGAACAGTCGAATGACGTGGGGAAAGGCGTCGCGGAAGAAGCCTGACACTCGCAGGGTGACATCCACCCGGGGCCGGCCCAGCAACGTGCTGGGGATCACCTCCACGTCGAGGACCCGCTGGGAGCCCAGCGACCAGATTGGCCGCACACCCATCAGCGCCAGGGCCTGGGCGATGTCGTCACCGCCGGTGCGCATGGTGGCGGTGCCCCATATCGACAGCCCCAACCGACGCGGATAGTCGCCATGGTCCTGCAGGTAGCGCTCGATGAACGCCTGGGCCGAGGCCTCGCCCAGCGACCAAGCGGCGGGTGACGGCACGGCGCGGTTATCGATGCTGAAGAAGTTGCGCCCGGTGGGCAGTACGTCGAGCCGGCCACGGCTCGGCGCGCCACTCGGGCCGGGCGGCACGAAGCGACCATCGAGCCCATCGAGCAGTGCACCGATCTCGCGCTCGGCGCCGTGGCGCATGGCGGCCCAGAGGCCGTCACGGGCGTAGCGGCACAGCGCCGCGGTGGCCGGATAGTCGCGGGCCAGTCCAACGAGATCACCCGACTCAAGTACAAAGCCTTCGACCAGGCGCTCGGCGAGGCCTTCGAGGCGCTCGCGGGTATCGGCGCCACTGCGCCAGGGCGCGTCATTCAGCTCGGCCAGGGCCGCCGGACGCAGCCCCTGCCAGGGCTCGGCGCCAGCCGCCAGGGGATCGAAGCGCTGATGGGGCTTTTCACCATCACGTAAGCCCAAGTCGTCGGCCAGGGCATGCAGCAGCCCTTGGCGTTCAGGGCCCTCGCCCCGCGGCAGCCGCAGGATAGCGACCAGCGTCGCCGCCCGCTTCTCCGCCGGCGGCAGGGTGCCGAGCACATGCAGGCCGTGGCGGATCTGGGCTTCCTTGATGTCGCACAGGTAGGTGTCGAGCTCGTTGAGCAGTCGCTCGTCGTCGCTCTGACCGCTCGTCTCCTCACAGCTTGATGCCGAATCGCCGTTGACGCCCGCCGACTGGCTCAGCTCACTTTCGATGCCGGTACGCCTCAGGTGCGCGAGGATCCGCTCGCGCAGCAACGCCTCGCGGCGCGGGTCCATGCCCAGGGCCTGATAATACTCATCGGTCAACGACTCCAGCTCGGCCAGGTCGCCATAGAGCTCGGCCCGTGCCAGCGGCGGCATCAGATGGTCGATGATCACCGCCTGGCTGCGCCGCTTGGCCTGGGCGCCCTCACCCGGATCGTTGACGATAAACGGATAGAAGTGCGGCAGCGGCCCCAGGGCGACGTCCGGCCAGCATTCGGCGGAAAGCGCGGTACTCTTGCCGGGCAGCCACTCGAGGCTGCCGTGCTTGCCGACGTGAATCACCGCGTCCACCCGATAGTGCTCGCGCAGCCACAAATAGAACGCCAGGTAGCTATGGGGCGGCACCAGCTCGGTGTCGTGATAGCTCCTGGTCGGGTCGGCATCCGGAGCGTCGCTGATGTCCCGGGATGGCTGGATGCCGACGAAGGTCTCACCGAGGCGGATGCCGGCGATCAAGAGCCGGCCCTGGCGATGCTTGGGGTCGTCTTCGGGAGCACCCCAGCGCCGCCAGACCGCCTCCTGCAATGTCGCCGGCAGGGTGCGGAACCAGGCCAGGTAGTCGTCGACGCCGAGGCTCTGCCAGCTGCCGCGCCAGGCAAGCGACTGCGGGTCGTTGGTCACGCTGCCCTGCAGCCGGCGAATCAATGCATCGCCGTCCGCGGGCAGATCGTCGAGCGGATAGCCGGCCGCCTCGAGCGCGCGCAGCAGGTTGAGCGTGGATGCCGGGGTATCCAGGCCGACGCCGTTGCCGATACGGCCATCCCGGGTGGGATAGTTGGCCAGCACCAGGGCCAGGCGCTTGTCGGCGTTGGCGGTGTGGCGCAGCCGCGCGTAGCGCCTTGCCAGCTCGGCGACGAAGGTGGCGCGCTCGGGATGCAGCCGATGGCGGGTCACCGTCAGCTGGCAGCGCTCGCTGTAGTGAGATTCCGCCTTGAAGCCCACCGCGCGGGTGATGATGCGCCCGTCCATCTCCGGCAGTACCACCTGCATGGCCACATCGCGGCTGTGCAGGCCGGCCGCCTTGTCGCGCCAGTCGTCTTCGGGGCTGCTGGCGAGTATCGCCTGCAGGACCACCGGGCGGCCGACGAAGAGGCCGTTCCGCTCTCCGGTGAAGGCGCCATCCTGGGTGTCACCGGCGACCTCGCCCTCGTCGGGCTCGCGATTGACCGAGAAGCCGGTGGTGTTGACCACCAGGCCGGCGCCTGTCTGCTCGATCAGGTGGTTGACGAAGGCAATGCAGGCGTCCTCCTTCAGCGAGGCCACCGCCACCGCCAGCGGCGCGAGGCCGCGATCACGCAGCGCCTCGATCAGGCCGTCCAGCACCGCCGTATTGGCGCCCTGCAGGTGGCTGCGATAGAAGAGCAGCAGGCAGACGGGGCGTGAGGGATCACGACGTTGGCGCCAGTCCGCCAGGGTCGCCGGCTCGTAGAGCAGCGCCGCAGGAATCTCCTTGGGTTCGCGCCAGTCGAGCGGCGTCGCCGGGCCCTGTTCACAACGTTCGTTCAGGCTTTCAGCGTCCAGACGCTCTTTCAGACGTTCTCTCTGACGCTCTGTCAGACATTCTGCGGCGACGAAGCGCAGCAGCTGTTCGGCGTTGTCGGCGCCCCCCTCGCGCAGATAGCGCCACACTCGATGCGCCGCCTCGAAGGACACGCTGGAGGCCGCCAGCAGGGCATCATCCGGGGCGTCACAGCCCGGCACCAGGATCAGCCGGCGACGCGAGTCCGCCGCCGCCCAGGCCAGCAGGCGCTCATGGCCATACTGCCAGTAGGCGCTGCCGCCGAGCAGCGAGGCGATCACCAGGTGCGCGGGCTCCAGCACTCTATCTTCGTAGAGGTCATAGGCGGCGGGCTTGACTAGGTTCATCCAGTTGGCGAGCCGCACCGAGGGGTAGCCGTCCCCCAGCCGGTCGACCGCCTGGGCCAGCGCCGAGAGGCTGCTGTCGGCGGCCGACAGGATCACGACCTCGGCGGGGTCCTGCTGCAGGTCGACAATGCCTTCATCATCGACGAAGCCCCCGGGTTTGGCGGCGAACAGGTGCATCAGGCGGGCGTCACGGTCTCGGCGCCCGCCAGCGCCGCGTGCAGCGCCTCGCGGTCGAGCCGGCGGCCGATGATGACCAGTTCGGTATGACGCGGCTCGTCCTGAGCCCATAGCCGATCATAGTAGCCGTCCAGCCGTTCGCCGACGGCCTGGATCACGCGGCGCATTGGCTTGTCGGGAATCGCTGCAAAGCCCTTGGCGCGATAGATCTCGTGGGCCTTCAGCAGCGCGGCCAGTCGCGTCTCCAGCGCTTCGGCGTCGACCTCGCCCAGGCGGATCACCATGCCGTCGAAGTGATCGTGGGCGTGGTCGTGATGGGCGCCCTCGGCGTGGTGGCGGTCGTGGTGGTTATCGATGCGGTCGATGCCCGCCTCGCTGGCCGCACCGATGCCCATCAGGGCTTCCAGGCGGGCAGGATCGTCGGCCAGGCTCGGATCGATGAAGAGCGTGCGGACCGCTTTCGGTACCCGTGCCTCGATCAGCGCCTCGACCCGCTGCTTTTCGTCCGCCGTGAGCAGGTCACTCTTGCTGACCAGCACCAGATCGGCCGCGCTCAGCTGGTCATCGAGCAGCTCGCGCAGGCTGGGGTCGTGATCCAGGCTGTCGTCGGCACGGCGCTGGGCCTCCACCTGCTCGACATTGCTTGCATAGCGGCCAGCGGCCACCGCGGGGCCGTCGACCACGGTGATGATGGCATCGACGGTGCAGTGCTGGCGCACCTCCGGCCAGTTGAAGGCCTGCACCAGCGGTTTGGGCAGCGCCAGGCCGCTGGTCTCGATCAGGATATGATCGATGTCGTCGCGACGTGCCACCAGCTTCTTCATCACCGGCAGGAATTCTTCTTCTACCGTGCAGCAGATGCAGCCGTTGGCCAGCTCGAAGATGCTGCCGTCCTCGTCTTTTTTCATCCCCGGAGCAGTCGCGCCCTGTTCTTCAGCGCCATCTTCACAGCCGATGGCGCAGCCCCGCAGCAGGCTGGAATCGATATCCTGTTCGCCAAACTCGTTGACGATGACGGCAATGCGCTTGCCGGTAATCTGGCGCAGGATGCCGGCCAGCAGGGTCGTCTTGCCGCTGCCGAGAAAACCGGTCACCACCGTGGCGGGGATCTTGTTGAGCTTCATGCTGGGCTTTCCTTGGTCTGGACGGTCATGTCGTTCATAGAGTCGGGGCGCTCGGCCTCCACCGCCTGCGCCCCGAACAAGCGGGCCACGGCGGCGGGATTGTCGGGGAAGAACAGATGCAGGTAAGAAGCCGTCAGGCGTCGCGCCCGGAAGATCGCCTCGCCCGGCGCGGGATGGCGCTGGCGGCGACCATGAGCGATGGGCTCGGGCGTACCGCTGGACTGGGACCGGTGGTGGGCATGGCCACGCACCGGCCCCTCGGGTAGCTCGGCAGTCTGCATGCCCTGACAGCCCCGCCGCCCACGCATGGCGCCTGCGCCGGGCAGCAGGCCCAGCATGGCATGGGTCTGCTCGTCGGTGTGGGTCAGGCTATCCAGGCAATAGAGCAGGCCGCCGCACTCGGCCAGGATCGGCAGATCCGCGGCGAAGGCTCGGCGGATGTCGTCGCGCAGCGCCGTGTTGGCGGCGAGGCCGGCGGCGTGCAGCTCGGGGTAGCCGCCCGGCAGCCAGAGGGCATCGCAGGCCGGCAGGGCGCGATCCGCCAGTGGCGAGAAGAAACACAGCCGCGCCCCCATGCGCTCGAGCAGGTCCAGGTTGGCCTGATAGATGAAGCTGAAAGCGGCGTCCTGCGCCACGGCGATGGTGCGACCGGCAAGCCAGGTCGGCGGCGCGGAGGCCTCAGTGGGTGCAGGGGTGAAGGCCACTGGCGGCAGCGACAGCAATGCCTCGGCCAGGCCCTCGGCGGCGAGCGCCTCGGCGCCGGCATCGAAGCGCGCCTCCAGATCGTCACGGATTTCCTCGGCCTGCACGAGCCCCAGATGACGCTCGGGCAGCGCCAGGGCCTCATCGCGGGGCACCGCCGCCAGCAGCGGCACACTCGCCGGCAGTGCCGCCTCGATCAGTTCGCGATGGCGCTGTGATCCGCAGGCGTTGGCAATCAGCCCGGCGATGCGCACATCGTCGCGAAAGCCGGCCAGGCCGGCCACCAGCGCCGCCGCGGTCTGGGCCATGCCCTTGACGTCCATGACAATGACCATCGGCAGGCCGAACAGTGCGGCGAGATCGGCGCTGGAGGGCTCGCCATCGAAGAGCCCCATGGCGCCCTCGACGAGGATGAGATCGGCCTCACTAGCGGCCTCGAACAGCCGCTGACGACAGTAGGCCTCGCCGGCCATCCACAGATCGAGCTGGTCGACCGGCTGGCCCGAGGCCTGGGCCAGCACCCGGGGGTCCAGGTAATCCGGACCAGTCTTGAAGACCCGCACCACCTTGCCCTGGCGGTGTAGCATCCGCGCCAGCGCCGAGGTCACCGTGGTCTTGCCCTGGCCCGAGGCCGGCGCGGCGACGAAGACCGCCGGGCAGCTCACGGCAGAAACGCGCTCGCTCGTCTCGTTCGTCTCGTTCGTCTCGTTCGTCTCGTTCGATGCCATCATGCTCAGGCCTCCAGGCCGGCCAGGGGCCGGTAATCGGCGCCCAGCGCACGGGCGATATCGCGTCCCCGCCCGCGCTTCACGGCGGCGGTTTCGGTATCGACGACCACGCAGTCACCAAGCGACGGCAGGCCGGTCAGCGACTGACGGGTGCGGCCATCGGTGATCAGGTAGGTACGCACCCTGAGGCCGGCGTCCTGGCGATGCCACTGGCAGACCAGGCGATACGCCCGCTGCACGGCCTCGCGCAGCGGTGTGCCGCCACCGCCGGGTGCAGCATCGAGGCGCTCGAGCAGGTCCTTGGGGGCGCGACACCTGGGCTGGATGGTGGCCACGCCCTCGTTGCCGAAGCCCAGCACCGCGATCTGCTCGCGGGCGGCATAGGCCTGGCGTGCCAGCCGGTCGACCACGCCCTTGGCGCGGCCAAGCAAACGCCGGCCGAGAGTGGAGGCCGAGGTGTCCAGCAGCACGAGGTGCAGCATCGGCTGGCCGGTGCGGGGGCGACGATAGCAAAGGCGCCGCCAGGGCCAGCGCCCACGGTTCTCGACCAGGGTCGCAAACCAGTCCGGGCGCGAAATGTCGCGACGAACCTGAGGTGAGCGGCGGGAGCGACGCTGTCCCGCCTGATGGCCGGGTCGCCGGCTCGACGAGGCGGGCGAACGAGAGGTCTTATCGGCCTTCGCTGATGCGGCGGCGCTCTCCGGCAGCGCCGGCATCGGCACGCTCACGCTCGGCTGCGTCACCGGCGGCATGGCGCCCCACTGCCCCTGGGGATTGAGCCCTTGTGAAGTGCCGGAGCCCGGCGCTTGTGAGGTGTCGGAGGCTGGGGCCTGAGCGCCGCCACCAGGCCCGTGCCCCGACTGATCGCGATCCGCGTCGTTCTGGCTAGATCGGTTCTGACTCGCTCCGTCCTGGCGAGGACCATGCTGGCTCGACCCGCTCTGGTCGGAACCAGGGCCGCTCGCGCCATCATCGGGCGATGTCTCGGGTTCGACGGTACGGCGATGGGCCAATACCCAGGGTTCGACGGCGTCAATATCCTCGCGGGCCACCTGATTCGCGCCGCGCCAGGCCGCATGGGCCCGGGCGGCGCGGTGCCAGGTGACGTCGGCACGCATGCCTTCGACGCCGGCGGCCTCGCTCTGGGTGGCGATATGCTCGTAGACCCAGGACGCCGCCGAGATCTCACCCAGCCGTGCACGTGCCTCGCTCAGGCGCCGGGTCAGCGCCGCCTGCTCGGCCCGACATGATTCGACGAAGGCCTTGGGGTCATGATCGAAGGCCTCGCGCTGGCGCATGATCGCCACGCGCTCGGCCACGCTGGAGCCGGCCGCCTGCTCGACGCACAGGCCGAAGCGGTCGAGCAGTTGGGGGCGCAGCTCGCCCTCGTCGGGGTTCATGGTGCCGATCAGGCTGAAGCGTGCGGGGTGGGCGTGGCTGATGCCGTCGCGTTCGACGCGGTTGACGCCACTCGCCGCCACATCGAGCAGCAGGTCGACCAGCGAATCCGCCAGCAGGTTGACCTCGTCGACGTACAGGAGTCCCCCATCGGCGCGGGCCAGCAGACCCTCCTGAAAGCTGGCCTCACCCTCGGCGAGTACCCGCTGCAGGTCGAGGCTGCCGGTCAGGCGCTCTTCACTTGCGCCCAGCGGCAGGGCCACCAGCGACGGGCGCTGGCCATGGGCATCATCGGGCAGGATCTCTGCCAGTGCCCGGGCCAGGGTCGACTTGGCGCTGCCCTTGGGGCCGCTGATCAGCACGCCGCCGATGCGGGGATCGATAACGTTGAGCAGCAGCGCGGTCTTGAGCGGCCGCTGTCCGACGACGGCGACGAAGGGAAACTCGGGCACGTCCATCATGGCGTCACGGCCGGCCGGCGGCGGACACACACGAAACATGCACCACGGCGGAGGCTCCACCGTGAGGGGAAAGCGGAAAACGCAGACATGCTGATCCTCTCGGTGCCCACCGCACCGTACTGGGATGACTCGAAACGACGGGCCGGTCTCCGGGCTAGAAGGCGACATGTGCAGAAACACCATGTCGTGATCTGCACCTTCCCGGCGGGACGCCAGTGGTATTTGCAGATCGCGCTTCATTACCGTTGCGGGGGCAGCGATGGAATCGGCCGAGGCCTCACCATACTTCCCGATTATCCCCTGACCACCAGGGGCACCTGTCTTCGGATGGGTATCGTAAAGGACCGGCCATGTCCCGCGCAATCGGCATCGCACGCGGCCCAACCGTCTTGCCAGCCTTATTTCCAACCGCAATTGTTATGGTATATCATTTCTTTTTAAGCGGGGAATATAGCCTCGCGCGCGAGCCGCAAGCATCAGTCAGTAAGGGTGGATAATGCATCGAAACTCGTGGCAAGCTCCCAGCGCCAGTCGGCCACCTCATCTCCCTTACCTGGACACAGGCGCATGAAGCTCGCTCGTCAAGTATTGGCCATAGTCGCGCTTTTTTCGGCATCATTTTCCTTGGCTCATGCTGCCGAATTTCCGCTAGAAATCGACAATTGTGGAAGAGATATCATCATCGATTCACCCCCCAAGAGGGTAGTGACCGTCGGTCAGTCGGCAACCGAAACCCTCTATGCATTGGGCCTCGCGAAAAAGGTTATCGCCACCTCGGTATGGTTTACGCCGGTGCTGCCTGAATTCCAGGATGCCAACGCCGATATCGAGCGCATTGCCAATAATGATCCCAGCTTCGAGAGTGTCGTTAATCGCAGGCCAGACCTGGTCGCCGCCCAGTACGAGTGGCATGTCGGCCCCACTGGCAGCGTGGCGACCCGTGATCAATTTCATGACCTGGGCATCGCCACCTACATCATGCCCGCTGACTGCGATACCAAGGACAATGCCACCGGCGGCGATGGTACTCGCACCGCCGCCTTCACCACCGATTCCGTCTATAAAGGCATCCTTGAACTGGCCACTATTTTCGACGTAAAAGCGAGCGGCAACACCCTGGTCGAGGAGCTGGAAGCTCGCGAGAAAGCTGCCATTTCCCGGGCCCAAGACCTCGTGCTTCCGGATGATCTTTCGGCGGTCTTCTGGTTTTCATCTCCCGACAGATCATCGGATCCCTATGTGGCCGGAAGGCTCGGCGCGCCTGGCTACATGATGGATAAACTGGGTATCCGCAATGTCATCGAATCAGACGAGGAATGGCCGACCGTCGGCTGGGAATCAATTGCCCGTGCCGACCCGGATATCATCGTGGTGGCGCGCATGGATCGCCGCCGCTATGCGGCGGATAGCGTCGAAGCCAAGCTCGACTTCCTGCGCAATGATGCCGTGGCAAGCGAGATGTCGGCGGTAAAAAATGGCCACATCATCGAGATGGATGCCCACGCCATGAGCGCCACAATGCGCACCGTCTTCGGCCTTGAAACCCTGGTCGATGCCCTGTCGGCCCAGTCGTTCGACCGATGACCGACGCCGTTCGCTCAGTGGCGCAGGCCCCGCGCCTTCCTCGTCTCGCTCGCCCTGTCCGTTCCGCCTGGCACTGGGGCTGGCTAGCCCCACTTCTGCTGTTTCTGGCGGTGCTTGCAGGTACCGCCATCGGCGAGACCGCGATTCCATTGGCTACCATCCTAAAGGTACTGGCCAACCAGCTCTTGGGAGCAGCGTTTCCGGTAGACCGCATCGATGCCGGCATCATCTGGAGCTACCGCCTGAGCCGGGCGATTCTCGCGGCCTGCTGCGGTGCCGGACTGGCCCTGGCCGGGGTGGTGCTCCAGGCACTGCTGCGCAATCCCCTGGCCGACCCCTTCCTGATGGGTATCTCCGCCGGCGCCTCGACCGGTGCCGTCTCGGTCGCCGTCCTTGGGGTCGGCGCCGGCACCCTGACGCTGTCGCTGGGCGCTTTCGTCGGCGCCGGCCTGGCCTTCGCCCTGGTGGTGGTGCTCGCCCACGCCGCCGGCAGCGGCACCGGCGGTGGCCGCGCGACTCAGGCGGCGGGAGCCATCATCCTCGCCGGCATCGCCGGCTCTCAGCTATTCAACGCCCTCACCGCGCTGATCATCGCCAAGTCGGCGAGCGCCGAGCAGGCCCGCGGCATCATGTTCTGGCTGATGGGTAATCTGTCCGGCGTACGCTGGGAAGACGTCGCCCTGGGGCTGCCTGTCGCCCTGGCGGGCCTGGCGATCTGCCTGTGGTACCGGCGCGCCCTTGACGCCTTTACCTTCGGCGCCGACAGCGCCGCCTCGCTGGGCATCCCCGTGCGCCGGGTACGCGGCGTGCTGATCGCCACCATGGCCCTGGTCACCGCCGCCATGGTATCCATGGTTGGTGCCATCGGCTTCGTCGGGCTGGTGATCCCTCACGCCATGCGCTTCCTCGTCGGCAGCCGTCACACCCGTCTGGTGCCCGCCTCGGCGCTGGCCGGCGCCGTCTTCCTGATCGGCGCAGACGTGCTCTCGCGTACCCTGGTCAGCGGTCAGGTCCTGCCCATCGGCGTGGTCACGGCATTGATCGGCGCCCCGGCCTTCGCCCTGATACTGATCCGCGGCGCGAGGTCACGATGAGGCTCTGTGCCGAGCACGTCGACTGGCGGGTCCACGGGCGCCGGCTGCTGGAGGACGTCAGCCTGACGGTGGAAGCGGGCGAGACCTTCGGCCTGGTCGGCCCCAACGGCTCGGGCAAGACCACCCTGCTGCGGGTGCTGGCCGGGCTGCGTCGGCCGAAGACCGGACGCGCGCTGGCGGACGACCAGCCGATGCGCACCATGAAGCCTCAGCAAATCGCCCGTGCCATCGCCTTCGTCGAGCAGCAGGCGGATACCCTCGACCGTCTGGAGGTACGCCAGGCGGTGGCGCTGGGGCGCACGCCCTTCCTGTCACCGCTGAGCCCCTGGTCCGAGGAGGACGAGGCCATCGTCGACCGGGCGCTGGCCGATGTCGACCTTGAGCCCCTGGCCGGTCGCCTCTGGCATACCCTATCCGGCGGCGAGCGCCAGCGCGTGCATATCGCTCGCGCCCTGGCCCAACAACCGCGCGCCCTGCTGCTCGACGAGCCCACCAATCACCTGGATATTCGCCACCAGCTGTCGATCCTGCGACTGGTCCGGCAGTTGCCGGTGACCGTGGTCATCGCCCTGCACGATCTCGACCAGGCCATGGACTGCGACCGCATCGGGGTGATGGACGGCGGACTCCTGGTGGCCGTGGGCCCGCCCCGCGAGGTGCTGACCCTCGAGCGGCTGCGCAATACCTTCGGCGTACACGCCGACTTTATCGACGACCCCGATGAAGGACGCACCATCCTGCGCTTTCGCCGCGCGCTCTAGTCCATCAGATGAGTCCATCAGATGAGCCGATCGCATAAGCTGTGCCCTAACTGACACCAAGATTGACAGGAGAGCCCCTATGACAACCTCGACGAAAGCCACGGTGCTCGACAAGAAAGCCAGCGCCCGGATGGAGCGCCAGCTGACAAAAGCCCTGACCGACGCCTGCGAGACCGCCAAGCCGATGCTTCCCGGCTTCGCCTGGCTGACCCACCTGGTGGACTACCGTCGCTTTCCGGACAGCCTGCGGGTGATCTGGGTATTCAAGACTCAGGACGACCTTGCCCGTGCCCTCAAGGGCGATGGCCGCCAACGCATGCGCGAGCTCACCGAAGCTGCCTTCTTCGACGCCGAGATCAAGATTGCCGACATCGACGCCCATCTGGACGCCGACAGCGAGGAGGAATGCCGGCGCGTACACGGCGGCGACTGGGAGCACCGACTGGCGATCATGGAGCGCCACTGAATGGCCAAGAGCATCGAAAGCCCCTGCGTCTCGATCTGCAAGCTGAAGGGCGGGCTCTGCGTCGGCTGCGGGCGCACCACCGAGGAGATCACCCACTGGCGCTCGATGAAGCGCCCGGAGCGCATGGCCACCAACCAACGCGCGGCGCAGCGGCTAAAGAAGCTCGACAAGGACTGAACGCCCTACCGCTCAACGCCTCGGTACGAAGACCGGGGCACCATCGACCATGGCAGTCGTCAGGGCCTGGCCATAGAGCCGCTCGAGGGCCTCGGGCACCAGCATGGTATCCGCCGCGCCCCAGCAGGCTTCGCCGTCGGGATAGAGCAGCAGCAGGTGGCTGCACCAGCGGGCGGCCAGGTTGAGATCATGCAGGCACATCATCACCCCGCAGCCGCGTTGGGCCTGCTCGGTCAGCAGCTCCATGACCGCCACCTGGTGGTGAAGATCGAGGTGATTGGTGGGTTCGTCGGCCAGCCATAGCCGAGGCGACTGAGTCAGCAGCGTGGCGAGGCTGACCCGCTGACGCTCACCGCCCGACAGGGTGGCGAGCTCCCGCTCGGCCAGGTGCGAAAGGTCAAGGCGCTCAAGTGCGGCCTCGGCCCGAGCGATATCCTCCGGCCCCTCCTGTTGCCAGGGCGCGATGAAGGGATGGCGACCGATCAGCGCCGTCTCGCGGACGGTGGCGGGGAAGTCGTCATGCTGTGACTGAAAGACGATGCCCAGCCGACGCGCCAGGGCACGACGCTTGAGGCGCGACAATCGCACGCCACCCAGACGCACCTCACCTCGGCGCGGCGCGCGCAGGCCGGCGAGCGTATGCATCAGCGTCGTCTTGCCGACGCCATTGGGACCCAGCACCCCCCAGCGCTCGCCGGGCGCCACGGCGAGATCCAGCGGCCGCCCCGCGCCGCGTCCGGGGATATCGATGACCAGACGATGCGCCTCCAGGGTCTCCATCAGCGACTCCGATAGAGCAGGTAGAGGAAACTGGGGACCCCGAGCAGCGCGGTGATGACCCCGACCGGCAGCTGCTGGGGGGCGATCAGGGTGCGCGCCAGGGTGTCGGCAAGCGTCAGCAGGGTGCCCCCGGCCAAGAGGCTTGCCGGCAAGATCAATCGCTGGTCGTTGCCGAGCCGCAGGCGCAGCATGTGAGGTACCATCAAGCCCACGAAGCCGACGCTGCCGGCAGTGGTGACCGCCACCGCGGTGAGCAGGCTTGCCAGCAGATAGAGCGTCCACTCCAGCGGTCGCACCGCCACGCCCAGGGCCGCCGCCTGCAGCCCGCCGCGAGCCAGCACATTGAGAGTGCGTCCAAGGGGCATGACCACCGCCAGGCTCACTACGGCCACCCCCAACACCGGCCAGGGGCTACCGGCATAGGCCATGTCGCCCATCAGCCAATAGAGCATGCCAGGCAGCCGCTCCACCGGGCTCACCGCCAGCAGGAAGCTGATCAGCGCGCCCCAGCCGGCAGCCATTACCACGCCGGTGAGCAGAAGGCGGGTCGGCGTCCAGCTACCGGTGCCGTGCGCCAGTCCGAAGACGATCAGGGTCGACAGCAAGGCACCGGCGAAGGCCGCCCCGGTAACCAGCGCCACGCCGAGGCCGGCGAGCATCGCGGCGAGTGCGGCCACCGAGGCGCCGCCGGAGAGCCCCAGTACATAAGGATCGGCCAGGGGATTTCGCAGCAGTATCTGCATCAGGGCGCCGGCCAGCGCCAGCAAGGCACCGGTACCGAAGGCGGCCAGTGCCCGCGGCAACCTGAGCTCCAGCACCAGCGTCTGATGCAGGGAATCGCCGCCGCCGCCGAGCACCGCCAGGAGCGCCTCGGGTGCGATGGCAACGCTGCCTAGCGCAAGCGACACCGCAAGCGAGAGCAGCGCGGCCAGCGCCAGCCAACCCAGGGGGCGCAGGCGCAGCCCACGACTAGCCGCTTGGCCACTAGCGTCGCTCACGGGCGACCTCCAGGTGCTCGCAGAGCCGCCGAGTGCCCTCTACCAGCCTGGGGGCGGCCCGCTGCACCAGATTGGGATCGATGAAGAATAAGTTATCCCGCTGCACCGCCGTCAGCCGAGGATAGTCGCGCCAGGCCTCGAGCCAGCCGGAATCGGCCTTGCCCATGCCGCCGGTGATGATCGCCTCCGGGTCGCGGGCGAGCACCGCCTCGACGCCTATGCGTGGCACCAGGGCGGAAGCATCAGCGAACAGGTTCTCGCCACCACATAGCTCAAGCGAATGGCTGATCCAGTGCTCGCCATTGACGGTCATCAACGGCTGCTCCCAGACCTCGTAGAAGACCGGCACCGGTTCGGCATCGGCGTAGCGCTTGCGCAGTGCCGCCACTTCCGTCCGCAGCGCCGCCGCCGCGGGATCCGCGACGGCGCTTGTATCCGCCAGCTCACCGAAGCGCTCGAGGCTCTCGGCGATGCCGGCAAAGTCGTCGACATCGGAAAAGAACACCGGTAGCCCAAGCGTCGGCAGCCGGGCGAGCTGCTCCTGAGGATTGCCGGCCTGCCAGGCCACCACCAGATCGGGTTCGAGGGCCAGCAGCGCCTCGAGATCTAGTCGATCATAGCTGCCCACACGAGGCAGAGACGCGGCGGCAGCCGGATAGTCGCTGAAGCCGACCGCCCCCACCAATCGCTCGCCGGCGCCGGCGGCATACAAAAGCTCAGTGACGCCGGGCGAGAGCGCCACGATGCGCTGCGCCGGGGCGTCCAGGCAGACCTCGCGGCCGACATCGTCTGTGACGCAGACCACGCCGGCCGCCTGGGCCGGGCCAACCAAGCCCATGATGACTAGGGCCGCCAGCGTGAGGAGCCGTGCGCGCCAGCTCATCACTCGCCGAAGTTCACGCTGAGGAAGGCCGCCCGGCCGGGACTCAGATAGGGCTCGTCAGCTGATGTCAAAGCCGTTGAATATTGACGATCGAAGACATCCTCGAGTATCAAGCGCGCGGTCCACAGCGGTGCGAACTGCCAGCCAGCACGCAAATTCAGAGTCGCATAGCCCGCCAGACGGTCTTCGTTATTCTCATCGTCATAGCGATGATTCTGAGCGATGACGGAGCCACCCAGCGTCCAGTCGCCAAGCACACGATCGGCGTCCATACGCAGGCTCTTGGTGGAGCGACGCTTCAGCTGGTTGCCGGTCTCACGGTTCTCGGGATCCATATAGGTCATGGCTACGCCAAGATCCCAGGAGACGAGCTCGACACCGGCACCGAACTCGACGCCACGAATCCGCGCGCGATCCACATTACTCGGGGTAGTATCCCCGTTCACCGTAGTTGAGCTGATCATGTCCTCGATATTCGTCTGGTAGGCCGCCAGATCCCAGAAGAAACGCCGATACTGCGCCCGCACACCAATTTCGGTACTGGTGGAGGTTTCCGCCTCTAGATCAGGATTGCCTTCATAGGTGCCGAAGCTCCCGAAATCTTGGAACGGCCAGTACAGGTCGTTGAAGGTGGGCGCCCGGAAGGCGGTGCCGTAGCTCGCTCGCAGGGTATGCACCCGGTCCAGCGCATAGCCCAGTGCCAGGCTACCCGTGAGCTCTTCGCCGAAGGCCTCGTTGTCATCGTGGCGCAGCGCAGCCTGAACAGTGACGGGCGAGAAGTCGAGCAATGCCTGAGAAAACACGGCGACGTTGTTGCGGTTGGTCTCCGAAAAATCGGTGCTGGCGCTGACCTTGTCCTCGCTGTACTCGGCGCCGGCTACCAGCTCGTGGCGGCCGAAGGCCAGCGTATTCTCCCAGCGGGCGGTCAGCGTGCGGGTATCAATCACCGAATCACCGAAATCATCGACATTGTCGCTCTCGTCGCGGGCCTCGCTGAGCGTCACGCGGCTCGTCCAGCGTTCGCTGACCGGCAGCTCGCCATAGATACCGGCGACCTGCTGGACGTAATCGGTGTTGCCACCGACGAATTCGGTGTTGCCCCGGGCACGCAGCCCCAACACACCCAGCTCGGCTCCGCCCGCGAAGGTATGCGAGAGACGCATAAAGCCCGTGGTGTTGTCGTAACCCTTGTCGCCCTCTCCCTCGACAACTTCATAGCCATCTGTGCTGAACTGGCTGGCCGAGAAGGCATAGCGGGTGTCGCCTTCGCTGCCGGAGAGCGAGGCGCTGGCGCGCCGGGTATCGAAGCTCCCACCACCCAGTGAGATGCGAGGCGTGGGCTCCCTGTCCCCTTCCGGGGTGAACAGCTGTACCACGCCGCCCACCGCATCGGCGCCGTAGAGACTCCCGCGCGGCCCCCGCACCACTTCGACCCGCTCGAAGAGGCGCGGCTCGAGGAACTGCCAGGCCGGGCTACCGGTGGTAGCCGAGCGCAACCGGATGCCGTCGACCATCATGACCGTGGAGTTGCTGCTGGTACCCCGCAGGTAGACGCTGGTGTTCTTGCCAAAGCCGCCGCTGGAGATGACATCCACGCCGGGCTGGGCCCGCAGCAGATCGGTGATGTCCTTGGGATCCTGACGGCGCAGGTCGGCCTCATCGAGTACCGTGACCGAGGCCAGGCTCTGATCGGCGGTGCGCGGCGCCAGGGTGGCGGTCACCACCAGTGGGTTGAGAGTCTCGGAGGCGGCGTCATTGGCCGTCGTAGAGGCATCACCCTGGGCCTGGACGGCCAGCGGCAGTGCGGCTAAGGCAAAGGCCAGGCCGCGGGAGGGATGGGGCTTGTTCATGGGTGTCCTTGTTCACCGTGCTCACCCGCACGGCTTCTCGGTTTTTATCGAGCCACGAGGCTGTCTCGCGTCGTGGCATTGGCTCCCAGGCCGGTCTCCGGGCTGACGAGCGAGGCGCTGGCGCGCCTCTCCACCGCCGCCTTCCCGTGCGAGGCACAGTGGCGTGAGGCGGTGGTTGACTCGATCACCGTTGCGGGGGCAGCGTCGGACTGGATCACCGACTTCCCGTTTACCCTGGCCTTCTTGGCGGGGCCTGATGCGTCTGCCGGCGAGGCAGACTGGCGGGTCACCTGAGAGTGCGGCGTAAGCTAGCAATCGCCTACCGGGGCGTCAACGCAGCATGGGCCATTAGCTACGAGACCGCCGCTTGCCGGTTCGCTCGGGCTATGCCGGCGACAAGCCTCCGAAGAAACGCTGTGAATACTTCCTTGTAAGCTCCCGACGCCATCCATGGCGCAGGAGTTCTTCTTCGGCTTGTCCCCGGCGTCCCTCGCGGGCAGACCCGACCCCACTTAGAGGCGTCGTGCCAGCCCGTGGCGCACGTACCAGACCGCCTCGGCGCGGGCGGCGGCGTCCTGGGCCAGCCAACCGGCCAGATCGCGCAGGCGGCGATCCTCGACCGCCATGGGCACGATGCCGCGGCCCATCTCCGGCACAATTAGCACGATCTCGCCGCATCCCTGACGCTCGGCCTCGACCATCGCCTCGAGTTCATCGGCCAACCGCCGTCGTATCCGGTCGTCATCGCCTTCATCGACCAGGGCGCGGGACAGACAGCCGCTCCATCCGCTGATCACCAGGGGTCTACCCGGCGCCAGCCGATCGCGCCAGCCGCTAAGCCCACCTCCCTCACCCGCCTTTAGCCATAGGGCACCGGGAAAGCGCGTCGTTACGATGTCGCCTTTGCCGGCGCAGGCACCACCGATGAAGAGCTGCATGTCCAGCCGTCCTCCTCGTGCGTGAAAATGAAGCAGCGCCCCTGGGCCTGGCCGACCACACCGTCCCAGAAGTCTGCCGCCTCCAGGCGACGCCGCAGCTCGCGGATGGCACCGCCATGGCTGACCGCCAGCACGCGACGATGCCGGGCCTCGCGGGCCTCGGCCAACACCTCCTCGAGCCAGGCGGATAGCCGCGCCCAGAGATCGTCCGCCGACTCGCCCCCGGGGGTGGCCAGGCGACCGTGGCTGTCGACCCAGGCCCGGTAGTCGTGATCGTCCTTCAGCGCGGCCCAGGTACGGCCTTCGTAGTCGCCGAAGTTCAGCTCACGCAGGCGTGCATCGACACGCGGCCTCTCCCGCTGGTCGTCATGGGCAAGGCCCTCGCGCAGATGGGCAAGCGTCTGGCGACAGCGGGTCAGGTCGCTGCAATGAACGGCATCGAAATCGAGCGCTGCCAGGTCATCGCGCAGCCGGTCCAGGTCGGGCTCTGCCTCGGGCAGCAGCAGCGGAATGTCGCGATGGCCCTGATAGCGTCGTTCAAGGTTCCAGCTCGTCAGGCCATGACGAACGACCACCAGCTCCAGGCGATCAGCAGCAGCCATAACTCTCCTCCCTCGATGGCGGCGCCGACGATATCGCCGTTGATGCCGCCAAAGGCCCGGCGCACCGCCAGACCATAGATGATGATGAAGACGACAAGGCCCGCCACCAGCCAGGCCATCCCCGAGGTGACGACGATCCCCAATAGCGGCAGCAGCGCCGCCAGGGCGAGATCCCGCCCACCGAGACTCTGTTGCCAGGCGTGGGCCAGGCCCTCGGGCCGGGCCGCCGGAATGCCCACCAGCAGGCAGACACCGCCCAGTCGCCCCAGGCCCGCGATCGGTACCAGCCACCAGGAGCTGGCGCCGGCCTCGAGCAGCGCCCATAACAGCATGACCTTCCAGGCCAGCTGAAAGATCAGCGCCAGCATGGCGAAGCTGCCGACCTGGGCGTCCTTCATGATGGCCCAGCGTCGTTCCAGGGGCGCGTTGCTGCCCAGGGCATCGGCCAGATCCATCAGGCCATCCAGGTGCAGGCCCCCACTCAGCGCCACCCACAGGCTGAGCAGCAAGAGAGCCAGCATCGGAGTAGGCAGCAGCGGCTGCACGGCGACGCCGACCGTGGCCACCAGGCCGCCGAGCAGCGCCCCCACCAGCGGATAGGCCCGTGCCGCCCAGCGGCGGGTAGCCGGCGTCCAGGGACAGGCCACGGGCACCGGCAGCCGGGTCAGGAACTGGATCGCCAGCAGTGTGCCGAAGACCGCATCCTTCATGCACGCTCTCCTTCGAAGTCGTTGAGGGGCTTCCATTCGATCGATTGGCCGACCACCACCTCGATCACCCGGTCGGCCTGTCCGGCCAGGTCACGGTGCAGGCACTGCAGGAAGGCCAGGTAGCGCCAGACCAGCGCATCCGAGGGCGGCAGGTCCTCGTTGAGATCGTTGGAGACCACGACCAGCGTGATCCCCCGGCGGCGGGCCGAATCGAGCAGTCGTTGGAGCCTCGCGCGCCCCTGCGCCTCTGTCAGGCCGGCCTCGAACATCAGCTGGCTTGACCACAGGGTCAGGCAATCGAGCAGCACGCTGGCGCCGTCGGGGACCCGGTCCAGCGCGGCGGCAAGCTCCAGGGACGCCTCCAACGTCCGCCAGCCCGCGCCCCGCTCGCGACGATGACGAGCCACGCGGGCCGCCATCTCGTCGTCGCCGACCCGCGCCGTGGCCAGATAGACCAGGCCGCCGGGCTCGGGCGATCGCCATAGCCGAGCCAGTTCCTCGGCCACCGCACTCTTGCCGGAGCGCGCACCACCCGAAACAAACGCAATCATGTCCGTCTCCAGGCGGCCAGTGCCTCGAGTAACCGGACATTTTCCGGGCTGTCACGCAGGGCCAGGCGCAGCCAGCGACCGTCGAGGCCGGGAAAGTTGTGGGTATGCCGGGCCAGCAGGCCGCGGCGCAGCAGAAAGGCGAACAACGCCTCCGCCTCAGCCGCGTCATGCCCGCTGCGCAACAGAAAATAGTTGGCCTGGGTGGACGGCACCGCATAGCCCATTTCTCGTGCCGCCTCGGGCACGGCCGGGCGTACTCCGTCGAGCCAGGCCCGGGTTCGAGCCAGGTAGTCGACATCGGCCAGCAGCGGGGCCACCAGCCCCAGCGCCAGGGCATTGACGCTCCAGGGCATCTGGCGTTCTCGGGCCCGCTTGACCAGCGCAGGCGAGCCGAGCAGATAGCCGAGCCGCAGCCCCGGCACATCGAAGAGCTTGGTCAGCGAACGCAGCAGCAGAAGATTCGAGGCCCCGGCCAGCAACGGGGTGAGCGATGCCTCGTCGCTGAAATCGATGAAGGCCTCGTCGACCACCAGGGTCGTGCCCGTTTCCCGGCCTCGAACCAGCAGGCGCTCAAGGGCCTCGCGGGGCATCAGCGTACCGGTCGGGTTGTTGGGGCGACACAGGAAGAGCACCGCAGCGCCCTGCATGGTGCGCTCGGCCGCGCCGAGGTCGAGCGCGAAGCCCTCGCCGCGCAGCGCAAGCGGCTCGATCGTAAGACCGTAGTGTGCACAGGCGAGGCGGTACTCGCTGAAGGTCGGCTCGACGATCAAGGCCCGGCCACCGGCGTGCAGGGCCGCCGCCAGATAGATCGCCTCGGCGCCGCCGTTGGTCACCAGCACCTGTTCGGGCGTAAGCCCCTCGCGCTCGGCGATGGCCCGCGCCGGCGCCTGATCATCCGGGTTCGGGTAGGCGGCAAGGCGAGAGACGGCACCGCTCAGCCACTCGCCCAGCCAGGCCGGCGGGCCCAGCGGATTGAGATTGGCGCTGAAGTCGATCAGCGGGTGATCCGGCGGCAGGCCGAAGCGCTTGAGCAACGCCGTCCGGCGGCCGCCGTGCTCCGGCCAGTCTTGCGGGTTCGCCGCCTTCATATCAGCCACTCCCGCAGCAGCACCAGGGGGAGGGCCAGCAACAGGAAGGCAAGCCAGCCGCCATGCATATACATAATGGCCCGCTCGATATGGCCGGCGGTAAGCCTCTCGTGGGGCATGCCCAGGGTGGCACGCGGCGAGGGGCGACCGGCGTAGTAGTTGAGGCCGCCAAGCCGCACGCCCATCAGGTTGGCCACCATGGCTTCCGGCCAGCCCGCATTGGGGCTCGGGTGATGAGGCGCCTCGCGACGCGTGGTCGCCAGCACCCCGGGCAGGCGGCTGCCGGGAATCAGACAGGCGGCCAGCCACAACGACAGCACCGTCAGGCGGGCCGGCAGCCAGTTGACGGCATCGTCGAACCGCGCCGAGGCGCGGCCGAAATCTTCAAAGCGCGGGCTGCGATAGCCGACCATGGAATCCAGCGTATTGGTGGCCTTGTAGGCCAATGCCAGCGGCGCGCCGCCGAGCAACGCCCAGAACAGCGGCGCGGTGATGCCATCCACGGTGTTCTCGGCGACAGTCTCCACCGCGCCCCGTGCAAGCTCGCTCTCGTCAAGTTCGGCCGTGTCGCGACCGACGATCATGGCAAGCGCCTGGCGGGCCGCCGCCATATCGCCCCGCGTCAGAGGCTCGGCCACCGCCCGGGCGGCGTCGGCAAGCCCCCGAGACGCCAGCGTGGTGGCCAGCAAGACCAGCTCCACCGCCGCCGACAACCAGGGGCTGACCCAAGAGAGAGCGGCAAGGACGCCCCAGGCGAGCACCCAGGTGGCGCCCACCACCAGTACCGTCAACCAGCGGCCGCGGCGCCGGCGATCGGCGGCGGGACCGTGGTTCCAGGCCCGCTCGAGCCGAGCGATCACCCGGCCGATGCCGACCACCGGATGCGGCAGCCAGGCAGGGTCGCCAAGCGCCAGATCGAGAAGCACCGCCGCGATGACAAGGGCCAGCAGCGCCAGGGATAGAGGCTCGAACGCCGGAAGCGCCAGGCTCATCATGTTTCCGCCCCTGCGATGGCCAGAGAGGCCTGAATGGCCCGCAACACGCAGCCCCCGATGGCTCGGGGTGCGAGACCGCTTTTGTCATCCAGCCAGGACCCGGGGTAGCGGTAGCGGACCGCCATCGACTCAGCAGCCATCACGGTTATCGACGCCAGCATCGGAAAAGGTCGCCATCTCACAGAGCATGGCACTCGCCGCCTCGAGCAAGGGGAAGGCCAGGGCCGCGCCGCTGCCCTCGCCCAGCCGCAAGGAAAGATCCAGCAGCGGCTCGGCGTCAAGTGCCTTAAGCGCCCGCGCATGCCCGGGCTCGTGGGAGTGGTGGCCAAATATCAGGTAGGGGCGCAATGCCGGCTCGAGGCGACAGGCGGTCAGGGCCGCGACGGTGGCGATAAAGCCATCAACGAGGATCGGCAGGCGCTTGGCGGCGGCGCTCAGGTAGGCGCCCATCATGGCCGCGATCTCGAGCCCGCCGAGACGCGCCAGCACGTCCAGAGGATCGTCGGGGTCGGCACCGCGCGCCGCGATCGCCGCCTCGATGACCGAGCGCTTGTGGGCCAGGGCTTTGCCTGCCACACCGGTGCCCGGCCCCACCAGCTCGGCCACCGGCGAACCGGTCAGGACTGCCAGCATGGCACTGCTGGCGGTGGTGTTGGCGATGCCCATCTCGCCGACAATCAGGCAGCGACAGCCGCTCTGGAAAGCACGCTCGGCCGCTCGCCGGCCGATCTCGATGGCCGATAGCGCCTCGTCTCGAGACATGGCGTCTTCGCGGGCCAGGTTGCCGGTCCCCGGGCGCACCTTGTCATGCACGATGCCCGGGCCCGACACGTCACTCGCGACCCCGACATCGACGATCTCGAGCCGGGCGTCGATACGCCGCGCGAAGACATTGATGGCCGCACCGCCTGCGACGAAGTTGGCGACCATCTGGGCGGTAACGGACTGCGGAAAGGCCGAGACACCTTCACGCGCGACGCCGTGGTCGGCGGCGAAGACCACCACGCCGGGTGGCGTCACGCTCGGAAAGTCGTCGCCGGTCATGCCGGCCAGCTCGACCGCCAGCGACTCGAGACGGCCAAGGCTCCCCGGGGGCTTGGTGAGGGTATCGAGATAGCGGCCAACCCGCTCGGCACAGTCCGTGTCGGGGGGCGAGATCAGCGGCGATAGATCATTCACGGGGCGTCTCCGGGACATCCTTTTTCGGGCCCCGCATCTTACCAGAGGCAATCAGGCTCGGCCCGTCTGCTCGCAAGCCCGAGACGCCGCCGCACCTGCTGGACGACGGCACAACGGAGGCGAGTGCCGGCTAGCGAGTGAATCTCTCGACAAACCCACCCAGCCCCGGGGCCTGATCTGTATCAACTCGCGGGACGCAGACTCGGCTAGCCTGAAGAGAGGCCCCAGCCAGAGGGCACGGCGGCAATCACCACAGAGGATACGACGATGCGTTTTCATCAGGTAAGAGAGCTGGTGCGCTGGGCAGCGGATTTCCATGCGCGCATGGCGCAGCAGTATGACGCCCAGGCGGACGCCGGCGAGGTCGACGAGCGGGTGCGCATGTCCCTGGGGTACCTGGCCGAGCACGAGCGCAAGATGCAGGCTGACCTTGCGGGCTACCTCACCGACGGTAGCGATCACCGCGGGGTCCTGGACACCTGGTTCGACGACCCGGCTGACTTCCCCCACCCGCCGGTGCTCGACCGACTGCTCGAAGGCATGGACTGTGCCAGCGTTCAGGATGTGCTGATCTCGGCCCTGACCACCCACAAGACGCTGCAGGATCTCTATCGGCATCGGGCCGACCGGGCCAGCATCGAAGAGGAACGTGACTTCTTCGCCTCCCTCGCCGCCGGTCACGAGGGCGAGGTGCGCCGCCTCGCCCGGGACATGCAACGCCTCGAGGACTATTGAGTCCTGCCGTCGAGCCCCTGCCCTCGCGTAAGCGGCGGTGGCGGGCACCTATTTCATGCCGTAGCGAGGAGCGGAAGAAGCGTGGCATCAATGAAGAGCGTAAGGCCTCGAGCGCAGCGCTTTACGCGTTTGCTGCCTCGGGTAGGATAATCGAGCCACTCGTTGCCAGGAGTACCGATGTCAGCCACACCCCTCAGCAAGACCAAGACCAGCTTCTATCGCCGCCTCTACGTGGCCTATCTGATCGATCAGGGCGTCGCCAGTGTGCCCGCCCTGACCGAGGCCACCGGCATGCCCCGGCGAACCGCCCAGGACACCATCACGGCCCTGGCCGAACTGGACATTGACTGCCAGTTCGAGCCCGGTGAAGGCGAGCGCCATAATATTGGTCGTTACGTGATCCGTGACTGGGGCGCCATCGATCCCGACTGGATCTCGCGCCATCGAACCGCCATCAAGACGGCGCTGGGGTATCCCTGATGCGAGTTGGCCCCTGGCATGGCGCCTGCCGGCCTCAGGACTGCTGGCTTCGAGACTGCCGAACGGCCAATGCCCCGCCGGCCAACCTCAGCGGAATGATGCTAATCGCTGAGACTTTTCATTACTGGCGCATCACGCGGACTCCCCCTACGTTTAAAAATCAGGCCGTCAATCGCAGTGCGTCGGGGCATGGCCCGCCCGCACTGCTCGACCGCCTGACGCAGGGATTTGCTCATCAAGGCTTTACCATCGGTCTCGACGATCGCGCTAGCCATGCTTAGTCACAGAAATACCAAGATACTAATCAACGTGACGTGATGACATACATGTCTTCTCAGCGTGACGTGATGACATACATGCCTTCGATGTGGACGGATACGCCATGCCAGTCACAGCCCAGCGCCAGTCTCACGAGCCGACCCACGACCATTGCGTCCAGTTCTACGACGATGACGCCTTCCTGGCCGAGGTGATCGCCGACCACCTCCTCGAAGGCGCCCAGGCGGGCGAGCGCCTGTTCGTCGCCCTCACCCCGGCCCACCTGACCATGGTCAAGACGCGGCTCGAGGCGCAGGGCATGGACGTGGCGGAGGCCGAGCGGCGCGGCCAGCTGGTCGTGCATGACGCCCACCAGCTGCTGGCCGCCATCATGCGCAATGGCATGCCCGACAGGGCACGCTTCGACGCTCTGGTGCTGGAGACCCTGTTTCCGGCGAGTGCTGCTGCCGAGGCGCCTGTGCCGGTGCGTGCCTACGGTGAACTGGTCAACCTGCTGTGCGAAGACGACCAGCCGGATGCCGCGGTCTACCTCGAGGCCCTGTGGGATGAGGCCTGCCGCCGATTGCCGCTGAACCTGCTCTGCGCCTATGCCATGCACCATTTTCAGCGACCCGACGACAGCCACGTCTTCCAGGCCATCTGTCATGGGCACTCCCATGTCTTGCCCGCGGAAGACTTCCGCCGTCTCACGAGCCCTCATGCTCGCCAGCGCCAGGTGTCCCTGTTGCAGCAGCGGGCCAACGCCCTCGACCACGAGATCCGCAGACGTCAGCAGGCCGAGGCGCACCTCGACGAGACCAACCGACGCTGGCAGGGCCTCCTCTTGGAAATCACCGACCAGTTCGCGGCGCTCACCACGACATCGGCGCCTGAGGGGCCCCCCGGCCACGAGGAGACCCTTGCTCAGCGCCATGCCCTGCAGGGCGCCCTGGCAAGGGGCGAGGTCGCACTCTACTATCGGCCGCTGATCGATGCCGCCAGCGGTCAGATTGTCGGTGTCGAAGCCTCGCCGCACTGGCAGTCGCCGCAGTTCGGCGTGATCGCGGGCGCGCCGCTCCTGGCGCTGATCGAGCAGACCGACCAGCTGCCGGCCATCGGTCAGTGGGTACTGGAGCAGGCCTGCCGGCAGGGCCAGGCCTGGGTTGAGGCGGGACTGGAGTTCCGGATCGCCTTCAACGTCTCGACCAACCAACTGCTGCATGAGGACATCGTCGAGCGCATCGCCGCCGCCCTGAGCGATACCGGCTTGTCGGGTGACCGGCTCGAGATCGAGATCACCGAACGGGTCCTGGCCAGCGACCCGGTCCATGCCGAGAACATCCTGACGCGGCTCAAGGCCCTGGGGATCCGCTTGACCATCGACGAATTCGGCAGTGGCCAACCGCTGCTCCGCCACCTGCATCGCTTTCCGGTGGATGCCGTCAAGCTCGATGGCACCCTCACCGAGCAGTGCAGCGACGCCCCTCACCAGCAGGCGATCATCCGCGCCCTGCTGCTGCTGGCTCGCCAACTGGGGCTGGCGGTGTCCGCTCAGGGCGTCGCCACCCGCGCCCAGGCTGAGTTCCTGCGCAAGGAGGGCTGCGAGATCCTTCAGGGCCCGCTCTGGGCCCCCCTGGAGTATCGCGGCGACCAGGCGGTGGCCTGAGGAGGGCATCACCCCACGACGCCGCCCGCCGCCTGCGCGGCCGGTCGCCCCCGAGATGCCCGCTAGAAGCGATCCGCACGGAAGGGGGACATGTCGATGGCCGGTGTCTCACCATCCATCAGCTCGCCGAGCAGCCGCCCGGTGGCCGGCCCCAGGGTGAAGCCCTGATGCCCATGGCCGAAGGCAAACCACAGCCCCTTGTGCGACGGCGCCGGGCCGATCACCGGCTTCATGTCCGAGGTGCAGGGGCGAGCTCCCTTCCAGGGCGTCTCGTCGCGCCTTTCTCCCAATGGCACCAGCTGGCGGGCCACGGCCTCGGCGGCATCCAGCTGGTCGAGATCCGGCGGCGCATCGCGGTTTGCCAACTCGGCGCCGGTGGTCAGGCGCACGCCGGCACGCATCGGCGCCAGCAGGTAACCAACCTCGGCATCCATGACCCAATGCTTGAGTGTGTGCCCTTCCTTTAGCGCGTAATGCATATGGTAGCCACGCTTGACGAACAGCGGCAGTCGATACCCCAGGCGACTCAGCCAATCTCCCGACCAGGGGCCCATCGCCATCACCAGCTCACCGGCCTCCAGGGAGCCAGCGTCAGTCTCCACCCGCCAGCCATCAGTGCTCTGCTCAACCGATTCGACGCTTGCCTTGATGACCTTGCCGCCCAGCGCCTTGAAGGCCTCGGCGTAGGCAGCGACCAGGCCACCAGGGTCGGCGACGGTCCAGCTATCCCGCCACAGAATCGCCCCGATGGCATCCTGGGAAAGATCCGGCTCCTGCTCGACGAGTGCCGCCCGATCGAGCCGCTCATAGGTGAGGCCAAAGCGCTGGGCTAGCGGCTCCACCTTGGCCAGACGTGTCTCGAAGGCCTCATGTGTGCGATAGAGCTCCAGCCAGCCATCGCGGCTGACCAGGGAATCGGCCCCCGCCGCGGCGATCATCGGCGCATGTTCCTGGGTCGACAACCCGATCAGGGAGGCATATTCCGGCAGGATGCGAGCGTAAGGCGCAGGCGCCGAGTTCTTCCAGTAATGAAATAGGGCGCTGGCCGACTCCAGCATGCCGGTGGGCCGATAGCGGATATCCACGCGCCGGTTGGGCACGACCTGCATCAGGGTCCTGGCGTCACGCGGGAAGGGATAAGGCGCCACGGCTTCACGCTGAATGATGCCGCCATTGCCAAACGAGGTCTCATGGCCCGGCTCCCGGCGGTCGACCAGCACCACCGAACGCCCCCGCTTGGCCAGATGGTAGGCGATCGAGACCCCGACCATGCCAGCCCCCAGAACAATCGTATCGCTGACATCAGATTCCTTGGACATGCGCACTCCTGACCGTGAAGGAAGACAGCCGGCATCCACCGGATTCTCCATTCTAGGGTATACGACGGCTCATGCCATGCCGATCACGGGGTCCCGGCTCTACCCATTGTGGTGAGACACCATCCTCCACCTCGCTGACACGTCATTCTCGATGGCCTTGCTCCGAGCCCGCCACGTGAGGACGGCTGACGCCATGTCGGTGCTCGCGTAAGCTTCTGGGCTTACCTTTACCGCAGGAGCCCCCATGACCGATCGCGACACGCGCCATCAGCAGTCGATGCAGAAACTCAAGGACCATGTGGACGACAAGGTCGCCAGCGCGACCGAAGAGCGTGGCCTCTTGCTGGTGTTCACCGGCAACGGCAAGGGCAAGACCACCGCCGCCTGGGGGACTGTGACCCGGGCGCTGGGCTACGGCTATAAAGTCGGCGTGATCCAGTTCATCAAGGGGCTATGGGAATGTGGCGAGCGCGAGCGGCTTGAGGCCGATGCCAACCTCGAAGTCGCCATCATGGCCACCGGTTTCACCTGGGACACGCAGAACCGAGAGAGTGATACGAAGGCCTGCCAGGAAGTCTGGCAGGAAGCGAAGCGCATGCTCGAGGATCCCGAGGTTTATCTGGTCGTCCTTGACGAGATTACCTACATGCTCAAGTTCGGCTATCTGGATGTCACCGAGGTAATCACTGCGCTCAAGAACCGCCCAACGGAACAGACCGTGATCGTCACCGGTCGCAACGCCAATCGCGACGTAGTGGCCATGGCCGATACGATTACCGAGATGCAGGAGACCCGCCACGCCTTCAATGCAGGCCTAAAAGCACGCCGCGGCATCGACTACTGAGCCACGAACTTTCTTGCTGTCTGCGGCTCAGACATGACGATACCCTCGCCTCACAGGCCGAGCTGGCCCCATTCGGAAATGGAGACGACCATGAATGCCAAGGGAATCCTCGATCAACTGATGAAGCAGGCCGGCGGCCAGAGCAACGCCAGCGGCGGCAGTGGCTTCGACGCCCAGCAACTGGTGAAGGGGTTGTCCTCTCAGTTCGGCGGCAATAGCGGCAAGGATGGCTCATCCAGCGGCGGCTTCGACGTCAAGAGCCTGCTCGGTGGCGGCGCCATGGGCGCGCTGATCGGTTCCAAACGCGGCCGCAAGATGGGCGGCAAGGCACTCAAGTACGGCGCCATTGCCGGCGTCGGCGTGCTCGCCTGGAAGGCGTGGCAGAATCGCCAGGCCGGTGGCGATGCCGCCCAAGAAGGCGCTCCCATCGACGACCTGGATGGCCGGGCCCAGGAACAGCGCAGCCTGGAGATCCTGCAGGCGATGATCATGGCAGCCCGGGCCGATGGTCATATCGACGAGGCCGAACGCAGCCAGATCAGTGAACAGATAGAAGCGCTGGGCGCCGACGCTGAGCTGCAAGCCTGGGTCGAACGACAGTTTCAGGCCCCGCTGGATGCCGAAGCACTGGCCCAGCAGGCCGATTCGCCCCAGGCAGCCCGGGAGATCTACCTTGCCAGCGTGGCGATCATCGATGACCAGAACCCCATGGAGCGCGCCTGGCTCGATCAATTGGCCGCGGCCTTGGAGCTGGACGCCGAGATGAGCGCCGAGCTCGAACGTCAGGCCCTCGGCGCGACACAGGGCTAGTTGACCGCAGGCTTACCCCGACGGTGGCCGAGCCGA
The DNA here is from genome assembly GCF_012062845.1 of Halomonas salinarum. Classification (GTDB taxonomy): domain Bacteria; phylum Pseudomonadota; class Gammaproteobacteria; order Pseudomonadales; family Halomonadaceae; genus Onishia; species Onishia salinarum. Next base: position 72,514 of record NZ_WWNB01000004.1, on the reverse strand, counting down.
ACCAGCAAGGCCGTACCATCGACCACAGGTTCGGTCACCTCGGGCAACACCTCGGCCGGCAGCTCCATGATGCAGGCCTGCTCGTGGACAGTAAGCACCCATTCTTCACAGTGCCTGCATCGATACTGGTCGCCGCCGTGGCTCGCATGCTGCCGCTCGAGCTCATCGAGCCCTGTGGCAAACTGCACGGCGACCTCCGGCCAGAACATCAAAGCTGTGGCTGAACCATCGGCCTTGCGGCAATCCTCACAGTCGCAATTCACTGTACCAAGCGGCGTGCCAGTGGCCATCAGCGACACCGCGCCACAGCTACAGCCGCCCTGGTAGAAGGGTCCGTTGCTCATGATGCGCTCCATTGATCAACAATGATGTTGCCAGTGTGACAGCGACCGGCAGCGCCCTACCAGCCAATATATTGCTCGCAGATCGCGACCCCTACCAGGAAGCCTCGACAGACCGGAACATCAAGTAAAAATGCAAGCAAAGGGCGCTTGAAGCTGAGAGTAAAAAGGCGCTTCTAGATCAAAACAGCGCGGCGCTTAGGTGAGTTTGGCGGCTATCGGCCAGAAGCGGCGGAAAATCGATCATTGTGCAGCCGATTGTTAACCGTCTCTCCGTACGGCATCCTGAACATGAACAACCTCCTGCACAGGAGCAACCTTATGGATGCCATCAGCTACACAGCCGCCAGAACCAATCTGGCAAAGATCATGGAGCAGGTCTGTGAAGACCACTCGCCTGTGATCATCACCCGGAGCAAGTCGCAGTCTGTGGTAATGATCTCTCTTGAGGACTACGAGGCACTGCAAGAAACTGCCTACCTTCTGCGCGGACCAAAAAGTGCTCGCCGCTTGCTGGAATCCGTTGCCGAACTGGAGCAAGGTAGTGGTGAGGAAAAGGAACTTCTTGAATGAAGCTGATCTTCTCCGGTAACGCTTGGAAAGACCATCTGTACTGGCAGAAAACCGACAAAAATATTCTTAACCATTCTAACACCTACTCGAATGCCGTCAGGGTCGCTGATATTGATAGTTCGACCCCAAGCATTCTCTTTGATGGCAGCTTGAATGCCCCATGCCCTAATTTCTGCCAAGGCAACCTCCAGGTCTTCGACGTTGAAACGAAGCTTGAAGCTACCCTCTTGAGGTGACTTGATGCCGTCCTTTGCTTTGCCCCCTTGCTTAATCATCAAGTAGCCGTCGCCTACTCAAGGCAGGTAAGCCTAAAACCGTTCTCGTCTTTTTCCAACAGCTGACGCAAACCGAAGAGATCCCGATAGAACGCCACGCACTCCTCGAACCTTTCAGTGTTGAGAATTATTCCATAGTGAGCGATATTCGCGTGCCTGAAGCCTCCTTGTGCTTAACGCCTTGGCTTTGCGGCGCACCGGAGCTCAGCGCAGTTGGCGTCCCGTTGACCACCTTGTTATACGAAGGACTCTATTTTTGACGCGGCATGCGAGAACTCAATTCATCGCAATACTTATGGCTATTGCGTCGTCTTTGGCTTTCTCAATTTTCTCGAGCAGCTCCTGCGTCTGCATTTCAGAATCAGCCAATAGTTTGTCTAGCTCTTCTTTTGTCGCGTACGCTTCCTCTACTGTCTCAGCCAGCTGAGCTTCAAACCCTGCACCGCGAAACCACTTAAATTTATCTAAATTCAGGAAGGCACCACCAATTGCGCACGCAAGAATCATGAGCGCCATTTCTTTTGGTTGCTGAAGGTATCCGAAGAAGAAAACGGATGAGAGGAGCACAACTAACAAAATATAGTTTGCTACATCGCGGACTATTTGGCGGATTCCCCTATGCTTCGACATTACTTAAACCTACTCCTCGTATAACGCGAAAACGAAGCGTCGCTTCTCACGCGTCCGCCTTCCGTGACTGGTTAGGCATTTTGATCACCGAGGAACTCAGTAATCAAATGCCAGCTCTCTTCATATTCTCGGCAGTCAGGAATGTCTTTTAAACTCACTTTTCCCCAGCCTTTACTCCGCGGTGCGCTGCGAATAATTTCTACGGGAAAAATATAGTAACTAGGGGGTCGCACTTCCTTTTTTCCATCCTTGGAGCCACGATTCAGCAAAACCACTACGACAAAATCACAGCCTAAGTTTTTGATCGGAAAAGCTGCAGCACCAGTGCGCCATCTGCTTTTAACCTGAATCATTGCTGATTTATTCGACTCAGGATTAGTCGCTACCAAGTCATACCCTGGCATATTCGTGTAGGTTTTGTATGAAGCTATCTTGTGCAATAGAAGCTGGCCTAGCACCAGAAACTCAGCACCTTCTGCTTCGAGCCTAGTATCAAGTCGTTGCATGCCTCTCCTTGATGCCTAACGTTGAGCACAGCGGCGGCCCGTCAGGGACGTCCGGCGGCCATCGGCCGCGAACTGCTGCGACTGGTTAAAAGTCATTGGCACATGCTTCTAACAGCGCGATTTTGACGATCAACTTCTGAATGAAACTGGAAACTTCAAGTTGATGCTTCTGAAGAACCGACGAAAGGTGAGACTCGATTTCTTTGACCTGCTCGTCGGTGAGTGAAGAAGTAAAGCTCACTTGCAGGTTCTGCCCAATTGTAGATTTCGACTCTTGAAACAGGGGCATGGTGCTCGAAATCGCTGCCTCAATGGCATCTGACGAAAATCCATGGCCAGCCAGACCCTCACGAAGCCCTCTTTCTATTTCCGCATCGTTTCTTACCGAGGCACTTGGAAAATCGATTACTTTGCTCATAATCTCTGACCGTTTAACAGATAGTTAGTCAGCACGCTCGTTTATTGACTTGAACGAGCGTGCGCGTCCTTTGCCAGCAGGGCATCTTTAGGTCGTAGGCCGCCATACTTTATTCGACCATAACCCTTCGCTTATATAGGCACAATGCCGACGATGGTCACGCCCGTCTCTCTTGTAGCGCTCGCTCCGCTTGATCGAGTTCGAACTGACTAAAACTCGCACGCCGTGGCGTTCGAGCAGTGCGGCGGTTACGCCTTGGCCGGGCACGCGGTGGCCGGTGAAGCTGCCGTCGTAGAGGGTGTGGCTGCCGCAGGAGGGACTGGCTTCGCTGAGAATAGCAACGCGGATGTGATGCCGCTGGCAAAGCACCAGCGCCTGCTTGGCACCGCTTAGGAAGGATTGGCTGACATCTTCGCCGTCCCGGTCGATCACCCGGGCGGTACCGTCCAGCACCCCGTCGCCTCCGCCGTCCTGGATCTCGGCGGGAGGCCGCGGTGTGCTCAGGCCAGCCTGCACTTCGGGGCAGGCGGCCACCAGGCGCCCTTCCCGGCGCCAGCGCTCTAAGGTGGCATCATGCAGCGTCTTGGCGCCGCCATCGTAGCGCACCGGCTGGCCAAGCAGGCAGGCGCTGATCAGTAGCTTTTCCATAAGCGCTAGCCTGCCATGCCATACCGGCGCATGGCATATCATTTACCGCCTCAGGCCCCCTGCGCCATGGCCTGCTGGAGAAAGGCCTCGCAGCGCTGGCGCGCTGGGCGCTCATTAAGGCCAGCACAGTAAGCTTCGAACTCGGGACGCCAGGGGATCGAGCCAAACTGCAGGCCCCAGCTGAGATGAGACCCTACATAGATATCCGCGGCACTGAAGGTGTCTCCGGCGATATAGCGCCTGCCGGCGAGAACGCCTGCCAGCGTATCGAGCACCGTCTGAAGGCTGCCGCAGCCAAGCTGCATCTGCTGTTGTTCGGTGGGATGGACCCCGAGCAGGCCATTGAGAGACAAGGCAGTTTCCAGGGGACCGGCGGTGAAGAACAGCCAGCGGTAGTAGTCACCCCGATGCGCCGGCGGCGGCGCCAGACCGGCCTCGGGGAAGGCGTCGGCAAGATAGGCACAGATGGCAGCGGTCTCGGTGACCACCACATCACCGTGGCAAATCGCCGGCACCTTGCCCATTGGGTTCAAAGCCAGGTAGTCCGGGTCCTTCATGGTCGTGCCGTAATCCAGCACCACCATGCGATACGCCACACCGAGCTCTTCGAGCATCCAGTGGACGATGCTTCCCCGCGACAAGGGGTTGGTATAGAAGACCAGTTCGGCTGATGGCGCGTGCTCGTCCGTGAACGCATGCGTAACAGGCTCAGCAACGGCCCGATCAACGCCTGCCAGGCGCTGTGCCTGCTCATCGGACAAGGCATCGACCATCTTGCCGCGCAGCTGTGCGGCCGGGGCAGCCAATGGGCCTGCCGAGTCTTCGACCTTGCCAAGCCCCAACGCCAGCGCATCGAGCTCGTCGTCGGTCAGCATCAAGGCCGGCAGCAACACGCCGGGGGCCAGCGCATAACCGGTGCCCGGGACATGCTCGATATCAGCGCCTACTGCTTTCAGGACGGCGACATCCTGATAAAGAGTCCGCAGCGAAATACCCAGCGTCTCGGCAAGTGTCGTGCCGCTGACCGGTTCTCCATGGCGGCGCATCAAACTGACAAGATCCTGAAGGCGAGTCTTACGGGACATGTGGTCGGTCTCCTCGAGTTGCTGGCATTCCCGCCAGCGCAACGACTGATTGCTCAAAATATGATGCAAGGGGCTGATACACGGGGCTTATGAAAAGCCCGATGGCAAAGGACCGACAAAAGGGTCCATCACCATAGCCACCGTGTTGATAGCCACCTGGGTGCGGCCATCATGCGCCCGAGTGGTGTGCACTTCCAGTGCTGGTATTCGTTCCGGCCATTGGCACTCGTCGCGAGGCGACACAGTTGTCTTGGCCCTCCACAGGCGCCATCACAAGACATTCAGCCAGCGAGAGGCAAATGGTCACTACAGACTAGCAGCAAGCGCCAGGAAGCAGATGGATGTTTATCCCACACGGCAATGGCACCTCATGGCTTCGTGCGTCACGAACAAGCATTACGTAGCTACAGACACCCCCACCGCATGGCTATTGGCTCTGGGTCTCAGGGCCTGTAGAAGACAAAATCACCGATCCTGGCCGTTTCGGTGAACTCTGCCGCCCAATAAGGCGAAATGGTGCGTTGGTGAAAGAACATCGCCCCATTGGTGTTGTCGGTTAGCTCACCATTGAGCGCCTGGCGGGCGACTTCCTTGACGATATCGTAGCGCTGCGGCTCCAGGACATAATCCCCTCGGCCGTCGCACCACCATGAGAACTGGCAGTAGCCCTGCTCGCCGCCCTGCTTGACCACACCGCAGATGGTGTCCGGAAAGCCGGAATTGCCTAACCGATTCATCACCACATGCGCCACAGCCGCCATGTCTTTGGGCGTTTCTCCCTTCGCTTCCCAGTAGATGGCCCGCGCGAAGCAGGTAATCGTATCGTCCAGGGGGGCGGCCCCGGTTGGGTCCACGGCGTCGATCCCCGGTCGCGTGATGGTAACGGCAGGCATCTCATCACCACCGTCGACAATGCCCTGCTCAAGTTGCTCGGCCTTTTCCTCAGCAATTTCAGCACGCTTTTCAAGATCGGCCGCCATGACCGGGCCCGCTACTACCAGCATCGCCAAGCAGAGCGCCATAAAGAGCGCCATAACTGAGTGGTACATGATGAACTCTCCTCACTACATCTCTGCGGCGCCATGCCGTAGATAGTGCACTTGATGATACTCCCCGAAAGCAATATCCGTGAGGATAGTCAAAAAAACGGCGAACCTATTTCGTCGTGATAGGTTCGCCGTGAAAGGGTCAGAGCGCCTGACCGAGAGAGACAGTAGTAGGCTGTTGCGACGCCGCTCAGATCTCGAAGCCGAGGCCGAAGTCCGCAGCGGAGATCGCCATCAGCGAGGCACCACCGGCCTTGATCATCTCGGCATGGGCGCGGGTACGGGGCAGCAGGCGCTGATAGAAGAAGCGCGCGGTACCGAGCTTGGCCCGGTAGAAGGCATCCTCCTCGCCGCCGAGCGCCTGGCTTGCCTGCTTGGCGGCGCGGGCGAACAGGTAAGCAAGGGTCACGTAGCCCGAGTACATCAGGTAATCGACGCTTGCCGCGCCCACCTCTTCGCGATCACTCATCGCCTTCATGCCCACGCCCATGGTCAGCTCGCCCCATTCGGCGTTGAGCCTGGCAAGCGGTTCGATGAATTCAGCCAGCGCCGGGTTGCCGGCCTCGGCCTTGCAGAACTGATGAATCTCCTTGGTGAAGACCTTGAGCGTCTCGCCCTGGCTCATCAGTACCTTGCGGCCCAACAGATCGAGCGCCTGGATGCCGGTGGTGCCCTCGTAGAGGCGAGTGATGCGCGCGTCGCGCACCAGCTGCTCCATGCCCCATTCCTGAATGAAGCCATGACCGCCGAACACCTGCACACCTTCGTTAGTCGCCTCGAAGCCGACCTCAGTGAGGAAGGCCTTGACGATGGGGGTCAGCAGGCCGAGCAGCGTCTCGGCCCGCTCGCGCTCGGCCGGGTCTGTTGCTTGCTCGACCAAATCGACCATCTGGGCGGTGTACATCACCAGCATCCGGCCGCCCTCGGCGAAGGCCTTCTGGGTCAGCAGCATGCGGCGCACATCCGGGTGCACGATGATCGGGTCGGCGGGCTTGTCTTCGGCCTTGGCGCCGGACAGCGCCCGCATCTGCAAGCGATCGCGGGCATAGCCCAGCGAATTCTGGAAGCTCGCCTCCATGAGGCCGAGGCCCTGGATGCCCACGCCGATGCGCGCCACGTTCATCATCGTGAACATGCAGGAAAGCCCCTTGTGGGGCCGGCCCACCAGGTAGCCCCGAGCGCCGTCGAAGTTCATCACACAGGTCGCGTTGCCGTGAATGCCCATCTTGTGCTCAAGCGACCCACAGGTGACACCATTGCGCGCGCCAGGATTGCCGTTTTCATCCGGCATGTCCTCTGGCAAGTACTTCGGCACCACGAACAAGGAGATGCCCTTGGACCCTTCCGGGGCGTCGGGCAGTTTGGCAAGCACCAGATGCACGATGTTCTCGGCCAGGTTGTGATCGCCCGCCGAGATGAAGATCTTGGTGCCGGTGATGTCATAGCCGCCATCGTCGGCCGGTACCGCCCGGGTCTTGATCAGGCCGAGATCGGTACCGCAGTGAGACTCGGTCAGGCACATGGTCCCGGTCCAGACACCTTCGACCAGCTTGGTCAGGTAGGTGGCCTTCTGCTCGTCACTGCCATGATGGCGCAAGGCATCGGCAGCGCCGTGGGAAAGCCCCGGGTACATGCCCCAGGCCAGGTTGGTGGCGCAGGTCATCTCGGAAAGTGCCATGCCCAGCGAATGCGGCAAGCCCTGGCCGCCGAACTCCGGCTCGGCGGCAAGACCCGGCCAGCCACCCTCGACATACTGACGATAGGCTTCCTTGAAGCCTCCGGGTGCCTTGACCTCGCCGCCTTCCAGCAGACAGCCCTCGCGATCGCCACTCTGGTTGATCGGCAGCAGCACCTCGCGGGAGAAGCGCGCGCCCTCCTCGAGAATCGCGCCGACGACATCAGGGGTGGCGTCCTCGCCGCCCGGCAGCCGCGCGTAGTGGCCGGGGAAGTCCAGCAGTTCGTCCATCACGAAGCGCAGATCGCGCAGGGGGGCCTGATAGTCGGGCATCTCGAATACTCCTGAAGGGGGCGTCCGCGCGACCACTGCCGCGGGACTTCAAACATGTGTTTGAAAATACCCAGCCGCCCACCAACAGTCAAGCGTTCGTTTTATTATCGCTCACCACCATGGTCTCACTCCGTAGAAGAAGGCATAAATAAGCGTGACTTACGGCAAACGCAAGAGGAGACAACGTCAGATGCGTAGGCACCCGACACCAGACAGAGCCGTCAGCTAGCACGAGACGATAGAGCCGTCAGCCGACCCGAAGCGAGAGCCCTATTGCATGCGGATACCGCCGTCGAGGCGGATCACCTCACCGTTGAGCATCACGTTGGTGATGATCTGCTCGGCGAGGCTCGCGAACTCTGCGGGTTTGCCCAGGCGTTTGGGGAAGGGCACGGCGGCGGAGAGCGACGCCACGGCATCCTCGGGTATGCCACTCATCATCGGCGTCTCGAAGACCCCGGGAGCGATACTCATCACACGAATGCCGTGACGCGAGAGCTCGCGCGCCAGTGGCAATGTCATGCCCACGACGCCTGCCTTGGAGGCGCTGTAGGCGGCTTGGCCCACCTGGCCATCGAAGGCGGCCACCGAGGCGGTGGTGACGATCACGCCACGCTCGCCGTCCTCGCCCGGGGTGTTTTCTGCCATGGCCGAGGCGGCCAGGCGCATGACGTTAAAGGTGCCGACCAGGTTGATCTCGACGGTGCGGGCATAGGCGGCGAGATCGGCCGGGTTACCCTCGCGGTCGAGCAGCTTGGCCACGCTGACCACGCCGGCGCAGTGCACAACGCCGTGCAGCCCCCCCATGGACACGCCAAGATCGACGGCAGCCTGGATATCGGCCTCTTTGGTTACATCGCCGCGACAGGCCGTTGCCGAATCCCCAAGGCGACCGGCCAATTCCTCCACGGCCTCGTTCAGGTCGCACAGCACAACCCGCGCGCCGCCGGCGACTAGGCGCTCGGCGGTAGCAGCCCCCAGCCCCGAGGCGGCGCCGGTGATCAGAAAGGTGCGTTGATTAACCTGCATGGTATCTCCCCCAATGGTTGCTCTTCCCGACCATTTCTAGTTAACGTTAACGTCAAAAGATAAGTTAGCAGCAGAGCCAGCCCAAGCAAATGCTTGTGCACCTTTGTCTATCCGCAAGGGGTCGCATAGGAAGGTATCGGTGGAAGGTATCAGCGCGGCGAATCAGGCGGGAGTCTTTGCTGGCGCGCCCAGCATGCCGATCAGTTCGCTTGCCAGCGTCTCCGGCGATTGGACACCGTCGGGGTCGTACCAGCGCACCGTCCAGTTCAGCGCCCCAAGCACGAAGCGCGAGAGCAGCAACTTGTCGCCGCGGATAAGCCCCGCTTCGAGCGCCTCGCCGATCACCTCCTGCCAGATCTGCTCGTAGGCATCGCGCAGGTGGCCAAGATGATCGCGAGAGTCGCCGTCCAGTCGACGCCACTCGTAGAGGGCGACGACGTGGGCGTTACGGTCGGTCAGCAGGGTCTGGAGGTGAGCCCGCGCCATGGCATGCAGGCGCATTTGTGCATCGTTATCGCATTGGGCAAGGGCCTCGCGAGCCATGGCGAGGGCGTTTTGGGTGCCCTCTTCGATCACCGCGCAGAGGATCTCCTGCTTGTCGCGGAAGTGATGGAAGAGGCTGCCCGACTTGATGCCCATCTGCTGCGCCAGCATGCGCACGGTGGTGCGATCGAAGCCCTCCTGCACGAAGAGCTGGGCGGCGACGCGAATCAGTTCCTGGCGCCGCGGCGAGTCATTCACTACGTTCATCGCATTTACACTAGCGCTTGCTTGGTTAGCCTTGAGAAGACCATAGCCCCCATCTGCGGTCAACGGCCATGGCCGGCGATCGCCAAGGAGTCTTACCATGTCATCTTCCCACGAGATCGTGATCCTGGCCGCCACTCGCACGCCGATGGGTGGCATGCTCGGCAGCTTGTCGAGCCTCACCGCACCGGAGCTTGGCGCCACCGCCATCCGGGCGGCGCTGGAGCGTGCCGGCGTCGATGCCGCGGCTGTCGACGAAGGCCTCTTCGGCTGCGTGTTGCCGGCGGGGGTCAAGCAAGGCCCCGCGCGCCAGGCGATGCGTCAGGCGGGCGTGCCCGACGGTGTCGGAGCCACCACTATCAACAAGCTGTGTGGCTCCGGCATGAAGGCCGCCATGCTGGCCCACGACCTGATACACGCCGGCAGCGGCGAGCTGGTGCTGGCAGGCGGAATGGAGTCGATGTCCAATGCGCCCCACGTGCTGACCAAGGCTCGCCGTGGCTATCGTCTGGGCCATGGCGAACTCAAGGATCACATGTTTCTGGATGGCCTTGAGGATGCCGAGACCGGCCAGCTGATGGGCGCGTTCGCGCAGAACATCGCCGACCAGCGCGGCTACAGCCGCGAGCGCATGGACGACTTCGCGATCGCCTCTCTGGAACGCGCCATGACCGCCCACGAGGCCGGCCACCTGCATGGTGAGCTGGCGCCGGTCACGGTCAGCGGTCGCGGTGGCGAGAGCCTGGTGGATCGCGATGAGCAGCCCTTCCAGGCAAGGCCCGACAAGATCCGCGACCTTCGCCCGGCCTTCACCAAGGACGGCACTATCACCGCCGCCAACGCCAGCTCGATCTCCGATGGCGCTTCAGGGCTGGTAATTTCCAGCCGCGAGGCCGCCAAGGCCCACGGCGCCCGCCCGCTGGCCCGGATTCTCGATCACAGCACCCACTCCCAGCACCCAAGCGAGTTCACCATCGCCCCGGTGGGTGCCATCGACACGCTGCTGAAACGCCTCGATTGGAAGGTGGATGACGTCGATCTGTTCGAGATCAACGAAGCCTTCGCGGTGGTCACCCTGCTGGCCATGGATGGGCTCGACATTCCCCACGACAAGGTCAACATCTTCGGTGGCGCCTGCGCCCAGGGGCATCCGATCGGATCAACCGGCTCGCGGATCATCGCCACCCTGATCAATGCCCTGCGCGTGACCGGCGGCAAGCGCGGCATCGCCAGCCTGTGTATCGGCGGCGGCGAGGCCACCGCCCTGGCCGTGGAGCTATGTGACTGAACACTCCGTTTTGGCGATGGCGTTACGGCGCCATCGCCGGCGACATCGGCAATGATTGTCGCCAGTCCCGCTCCTCCTGCGGCGTTGTCTCGGGCCAGATCACGGCACCATCGCGGGACGCCTCGTACCATTGTCGTGGCGTTACGAAACGCAGCCGGCTTTCGCCATCCTGCAGGGCCACACCAAGGCTCAGGGCGCCAAAGCCCGCGTAGAGGGCTCCCGTCAGGGTCTCATTGCGCCTCACCAGATCGGCCAGAAGCTCAAGCTTCTGCCCGGTCAGTCGCGCTTCGCTGATCCTCAGGCCTTCGGGGCCGAGCTGCACCCGGGCAGTACCCAAAATGCCCGACACATCCAGCAGCCGACCAAGCCAGCGGCGCTCACGGGCCGAGGCCAGAAGCAGCCGGGCCGGCAGGCCACTGTCGCGCATGGCCATCGACAAGCGTGCATCCAGCTCAAGGGGGCGCGCCCAAAGAAGCCGCCCCTCATCGAGGTCGAGCTGGACCCACCACGCCTGATCATTTTCGCCATTGGCGGCCTCGCGCGAGACGTTATCGAGGCGCAGGCGCGAGCCGGAGGCATCGAAGCTCATGCTCGCCAGGTCGCCATCCCGCAGTCGCGCCTCCAGTTGCAGATCCCCCCTCACCCGCTGCTCGCCGAGTCGCACACCGGCATCGAAGGCCTTGAGGGTCAGCTCCCCCTGCGCCTGCACGCCTTCAAGGGACAGATCCATCGACATGCTGGCCTGCCCCGACAGCCACTCGAGCCCGGCACCCGCCGGCAGGTAGGCGTTGAACATGACCAGGTCGTCTACCTCGGCGATCGGTAATTGGATACGAGTGGTCTGGCGCTCGAGCGCCTCACCATCACCTCCTATCAGGCCCATCGGCAGCGTGGACTCCAGCGAGAAGTGGCGCCCGGTGATCTGATCATTGGCCTCACCCTGACGCTCCAAGGCGACGCTTGGTAGCGAAATGCGCCAGCGCAGATCGGGAGCGGCTGGCTCGCCCTCGACCCAGGCCTCCAGGCGACCGTCACCACGGGCCTGATGGTCGAGGAAGCCTACCGTAAGCGAATCTGCACCGATCGCCAGTTGGCTGCCGGGCAAGAGGGTGGCGTCGGAAAACTCAAGCTCGGCGCTAAGCCGCCCCTTTCCTTGCACCGCCAGTCCGTGCGCCTCGGGCAGGAAGGTATCGAGGAAGCCCAGGTTGGCGACCAACCCGTCCAGCATCAGTTGGCCGCTTAGCGGGGCCGTCGTCGCCTCGACCGGCCAGACATGGTCGAAACGTGCCTGGCGGGCGATCAGGGTGCTGCGCAAGCGCGCCTCGTCGCCGGCCGCCTGCATCGCATCGTGCTTACTCGCCGCCTGCATCTCGAGCCGGGTCCCGGACAGGTCGAGCCGGCTGCCATCAAGGTGTGCCTCGGGCATCTCAAGCGTCAGGGCCAGCTCGCCTTCCAGCGTCTCTCCCCAAAGCCGGCCGCGGATGGCCTCGCCATTCAGCGAAAATCGGCCTCGCCCCACGGCGCCCGAGAAGCTCAGCTGCCCGGCAGACGTCGCCTGACCACCCAGCAAGGTGAAGGGGGCCGCGGAGGGCAAGTAGGCGTTCAACACGGAAACGTCCGGCACCTTGGCGTCCTGCCAGGCGAGTTCGAGACTCAGGTCATCGACCGCCGCGAGGGAGGCGCCTCCCTCGCTCACCGCCTCCAGGCTCAGGCGCTCGGCCTGCAACAGGCGTTGTCCATCGGCCTTGCGCTCGAGCCAAGCATCGGTGAGCGATACCCGCAGCCGTGCCGGCTCATCGGTGGGCCAGCGAGCAACCAACATTCCCTCTCCGCGGGCACGAACATCCAGGAAGCGGGCGCCCAGTCGTCCGGCATTGATGGTCAGTTGGCTGGCCGGCGCCAGCCGTCCTTCGCGGATTTCAAGCGTCGCGGCAAGCTCACCCTCGCCTTCCAGCGCCAGCCCGCGGCCGTCGAGTGCCGACTCCAGGAAGGCATCAAGAAAGTGCAGCTGGCTCACCCGACCGCTGATCACCAACCGCCCCTCTACAGGCAGATCATCCTGGGCCTGTCGGCGCTCGCCCAGTGGACGCGTCCCGCTGAGTACCGCCTCTTCAAGGACCAGCTCGGTGACCGGCATAGCGCCCTCCTCTGCCTGCCCCACGCCCACCCGCAATCGCGTGCCGGAAAGGTCCAGACGCTGCTCGAGAAAGTCGAGCTCCTTGATGGCCAGGTCGAGTCGTAGCTCGCCGCCGACACGATTGTCGAGCAGCGTCAGGTTCACCGCCTCGCCGGCCAGGGTCAAGGCACCCTCGAGCACGCCGTCACGGTAGTCGAGGCGTCCCTCGAGCGTCGCGTTGCCATCGTGCAAGGCGAATGGCAGCGGCTTGGGTAGGTAACGCGACAGGACGCCGACATCGGGTAGCCGGGCGCCCTCCCACACCAGGGTGGCGGCAGTCGGCGGTCGGGGCGGCACAGCCAAATCAGCATCCTCAAGGCGAGCCTCCAGCCGGAAGTGACGGCTGGTCATGAAAAGGGCCGCGGCCTGGGGGTTTCGCATCAGCATGTCATCAAGGGTTACCGTCAGGCGGGGCTCGCCCCCTGCCTCGACCCGCACGCCGACGCTGCCACGCCCGTCCAGTCGAACGTGCTGGCCAGCGGCATCCACAAGTGCCACGGAAGCATCATCACTCGCCGCGGCCTCGAACCAGGCGCCTTCCTTGAGCGTCAGTTGCAGATGGGAGGATGTGAGTGCCAATTCACTGCCGGGAACCAGTCGGCCCCGTTCGAGGGTGAGATCGCCCACCAGGCGACCTCGACCGGCCAGGCTCAGCCCGTCGAGACCACCCAGGTAAGGGGCAAAGACATCCCAGGCATCGGCCTGGGCGGCCAGTGACAAGCTGCCGGAGACGGCGCGTGCGGCGCCTCGACCCGCCAGCTGATCGGCACGCAAGGCCGCCAGACTCAGATCGGCGTCGAGACGAATGTCACGGGCCAGTCGTTTGTCATCGCGCCAGACCTCGGCCTCCTGAAGCGACAGCCGAAAGCGCGAGAGAGAAAGGTGCTGGTCATAAAGCCTCAGGCCGCTCAATGCCACTCCGCCCTGCCCCGACAGACGGTGCTCGCCAAGCGACAACGAGCGAAGCCCGTCGGCCTTGAGTACCAGGATCTCGACTCGGCGCATGAGCAATGCCCATAACGATACGTCGAGTTCGGCCGTCTCGAGTTCCAGCCCCAGCGACAGATCGCTGCCCTCACGTTGCAGCTTGAGGTCATGCACCCTGAGCTGTCCGGGGACGTGACTGCTGGCCGCCGACCAACTCACCGTCACCCCGGGGACCTGTGACAGGCGCTTTTCCAACCAGCCGCTGTTGAGCAGCCAGTGCGTGCCAACCAGATAACCGATTACCAGCAGCAAGACACCGGCAAGGCCCAGCGCGCCTATCCGCAGACGATGCTGGCGGGAGGAAGGGGTGACGTTGTCTCTTGGCATGATGATCCTTGCATGAGGGATGCACGATCAATGTAGCCTGACGGCATCCGGCTGCACACCCGGCAGCCCCAGCCCCTCCAACGACAACGTCCACGTAAACGCCGACGTCCATGCAAACGACAACGGGGAAGCCTGATGGCTTCCCCGTTGCATGTGCGAAGGTCGGTACAGCCCGCTTAGCCGTAGCGGCCAGTGATGTAGTCCTCGGCCTTCTTGGTATGCGGGTTGGCGAACATGGTCTTGGTGTCGTTGTACTCGACAATCTCTCCCAGGTGGAAAAACGCCGTGTAATCCGCCACACGCGCCGCCTGCTGCATGTTGTGTGTCACCGTGATGATGGTGAACTGCTGCTTGAGCTTGTCCATCAGGTCTTCGATGGTTGCCGTGGAGATCGGGTCAAGTGCCGAGGTCGGCTCGTCCATCAGGATCACATCGGGCTGCACGGCGATCGCGCGGGCGATGCACAGACGCTGCTGCTGACCACCGGAGAGCGAGGTACCCGGCTCATGCAGCTTGTCCTTGACCTCGTTCCACAGGCCGGCATCACGCAGGGCCCGCTCGACCAGCTCATCCTGGTCAGCTTTGCGACTGACCAGGTCGTGCATGCGTGGTGCGTAGGCGACATTCTCGTAGATGGACTTGGGAAAGGGATTGGGCTTCTGGAACACCATCCCTACCCGACGCCGCAACGCGACCTCGTCCATCTTGACCTCATTGACATTACGCCCATCCATCTCGATCAGCCCCTCGAGCTTCACGCTCGGGATCAGATCATTCATGCGGTTGAGGCAGCGCAGGAAGGTCGATTTACCACAGCCCGAGGGGCCGATCAGCGCAGTGATATCCTTCTGGAAGACATCGATATTGATGTTCTTCAGCGCCTGCGTCTCGCCATACCACAGGTTGAGATCGCGCACGCGAATGCTCAGCTCATGGTTGGCCTGTTCATTGCGGGTGACTGGCTGCCCGGTTTCGTGACCTGACATGGTGACTCCACGGTCGGCAACTTTCATATCCATAGTGACGTATCCTGTTGCAAGTGCCGGTCGGTTACCAGCGACGTTCGAATTTCTTGCGCAACACCACGGCCGTTGCGTTGAGGGTAATCAAGATGGTCAACAACACCAGGATGCCGCCGGCGGTCTTCTCGGTGAAGGCGCGATCCGGCTCGCCGGCCCAGGTAAAGATCTGAGCGGGCAGCACCGTGGCGGCCTCGGTGATGGTCGCCGAGACATCCGGGATGAAGGCCACCATGCCGACGATGATCAGCGGCGCGGTCTCGCCCATGGCCTGCGCCAGACCGATGATCGAGCCGGTCATGATGCCCGGCATGCTGACCGGCAGCACATGGTCACGCACCACCTGCCAGCGCGAGCAGCCCACACCGAAGGCGGCATGACGGATATCTTCCGGCACGCTGCGCAGCGCCGTGCGGGTGGAGATGATGATCACCGGCAGCGTCATCAGCGCCAGAGTCAGGCCACCCACCAGCGGCGAGGAGCGTGGCACGCCGAAGAAGTTGATGAAGATCGCAAGACCCAGCAGACCGAACAGAATCGAGGGGATCGCCGCCAGGTTGTTGATATTGATCTCGATGATCTGAGTGAAGCGGTTGTCGGGGGCGAACTCCTCGAGATACACCGCCGTCATCACCCCGATCGGGAAAGCCACCACCAGGGTCACCAGGAGTGTCATCACCGTGCCCATGGCGGCCGAGGCGATACCGGCGAGTTCGGGCATCTTCGAATCGCCACGGCTGAAGAAGGTGGTATTGAACTTGAGCTCGGCGCGCCCATTGGCGGCGAGCTCATCGACCACCGCCTGCTCGCTGGCGCTCAGGTTGTTGTGATGCCCCTTGAGGTACTGGTCGACCTGGCCATCTGCCAGCACCCACTCCATGCGGGTAGTGCCCAGCAAGTCGGCGTTGTCTTCCATGCGCCCGGGAATCAGGCGCAGATAGCCGCGGCTGACCAGTGGGCGCACCTCTTCCTCGACCGCCGCCAGGGGAATCTCCTGGGCCATCTCGTTGTAGTCGACCTGCACCTGGATCTGTGCCTGCTGGAAGGCCGGCAGGCCCTTGATCAGCATGTCGGTGAAGAAGAACACCAGGAAAACCCCGGCAAGGCCCAGGGCCCCCATCGACATCCACTTCAGGCGAGCAGACTTGCGATGGCGGCGCTTGAGCTGGGCGCTGATCTCATCGAAGGATTGTCTCATTATCCGGTTAGCCTCAATCGATCACAGGTTGTTGGAGCGATACTTTTCGCGGAAGCGGCGGATCATGATCACCGAGACCATGTTCAACGCCAGCGTTACCACGAAAAGCACCAGACCCAGCGCGAAGGCCGACAGCGTCTCGGCGCTGGCGAACTCCTGGTCACCGGTCAACGCCGCCACGATGCGCACGGTCACCGTGGTCATGTCCTCCAGCGGGTTGGCGGTCAGGTTGGGCCGCATGCCGGCGGCCATGACCACGATCATGGTCTCGCCCAGCGCCCGCGACATGGCCAGCAGCGAGGCGGAGATAATCCCCGGCAGAGCCGCGGGCACGACCACATCCTTGATGGTTTCGGCGCGGGTCATGCCAAGCGCCAGCGAGCCCTGGCGCATGCTGTCCGGTACCGCATTGATGACGTCATCGGAAAGCGAAGAGATGAACGGGATGATCATGATGCCCATCACGATGCCGGGGGCCAGGGCGTTGTTGAAGGAGGCCTCCAGACCGAACGCACCGGCGACATCGACGATGATCGGCGCCACGGTGATGGCGGCGAAGAAGCCATAGACGACCGTGGGGATGCCCGCCAGAACCTCGAGTACCGGCTTGGCGATGGTACGCACCCGAGCGGGAGCGAACTCGGACATGTAGATCGCCGACATCAGGCCCACCGGAATGGCCACCAGCATGGCCACCAGGGTGATCATGAAGGTACCCGCGAACAGCGGTACAGAACCGAATTCGGCAGCCGTGGCGCCTTCCTCGGCGCGGCCGGCAGCGGCCAGGAAGCTGGCGCCGGGATTCCAGGTGGTTCCGGTAATGAAGTCCCAGAAGCCTTCCATCTGGAAGAAACGCAGCGCCTCGGTGATGATAGAGAACAGGATACCGAACGTCGTGAAGATCGAGATCATCGCCGCGCCGGCCAGGATCCAGCGGATGGTCTTTTCAATGGCCTTGCGCGCATGGAAATCGGGACGTACCTGCATCATGGCGACCATCATGCCGGCGGCGGCCACGACCAGGCTGCCGGCCAACAGATAGAGGGTGGGGATCTCGGCCCCCATCAGCAGCAGGGCGAAGGAACCGATGGCGCCAACGGCCACGGCAGGCCCGGCCGTGGCCAGTGCAGCAAACCAGGCGTACTGGTCGGGCTGTGCATACATGGCGGTGCCGGCGGCACGTACCTTGGCCGCCTTGGCACGGCCCATGAAGAAGGCTATCAGCCCCAGCACCAGCAAGGCGCCACTGAATAGCAGGATCAATTGGTTGGTCTGCATGGGAAGCTCTCAGTCAACGGGGCCCGGCAGCATCGACTTGCCGGAACGTAAGTCGGCCGGCAGCGCCAAGCTGCCGGCCAATTCAAGCATCAAGTACGTCTTCAATCACTTGAGATCAGACAGTTCCAGTGTCTCGTGGTTGGCCACGTCCTCGCGGGCGTCGGCGCGCATGTCCTTCGGCGCCGGGATCAAGCCCATCCCCTTGAGATAGCCGATATCACCGATCATCTTCTCGCTCATGAACAGGTTGGCATACTCATACATGGCCGGAACCTCATCGGCATGCTGATTCTTCACATAGAAGAACATGGAACGCGACACCGGGTACTCGCCACTGCCGATGGCATCGGGGGTCGGCTCGACGCCGTCGATGCTGGAGCCCATCAGGGTGTCGGCATTCTCTTCCAGGAAGGAGTAGCCGAAGATGCCAAACGCATCGGTATTCTCGGACAGGCGCTGAACGATCAGATTGTCGTTCTCGCCGGCATCGATGAAGGCGCCGTCGGTGCGGATATCGGTGTAGCCTTCACCACCATAGGCTTCCATGTCCTCGGAGGCGGCTTCCATCACCAGCTCTTCAAAGGCATCACGGGTGCCGGAGGTAGTGGGCGGACCGTAGACGGCGATCTCGCGATCCGGCAGCGAGGAGTCAATCTCGCTCCACTGGGTGTAGGGGTTGTCGACCAGCTCGCCATCGACCGGCACCTGGGCGGCCAAGGCCATGAAGAGCTGTTCGCGGGTCACATCCATTTCGTCATTCTTGCTGGACTGAGCAAAGGCGATACCGTCATAGCCGATAAAAGCCTCGGTGATGTCGGTGACGCCATTCTCGACGCAGCGCTCGAACTCGGAAGGCTTCATGCGGCGCGACGCGTTGGTGATGTCCGGCGTTCCCTCACCGAGGCCGTTGCAGAACAGGCGTGCGCCGCCGCCGGAACCGGTGGACTCGATGACTGGCGTCGGAAAGTCGGTGGTAGCACCGAATTCTTCAGCCACGTAACTGGAAAACGGGTACACGGTGCTGGAGCCGACGATGCGAACTTGATCACGGGCCTGGGCGGCGGTAGCGAAGCCCATGACGGCGGCGGCAATAGCGGTAGTCTTGAGGATGCGGTTCATGCAGGTAACTCCTGTCGATGAGGGTATTCAACCTTCGCGAGACACAAGATGACGCAACAAGATGACAGCTTCGTGACAAGTGACACATCCACCGACACGCTAGACCAGCCCACCCTCTAACGCCAGGCTGCATAGCAACAAGGCGCCCGTTTCCGAGCGCCTTGGCGGTATAGCCGCGACATGTCATGCAGCGGGACAATCTCTCTTTCCAGTATGCGCGTGGTCAGGTACGGGCATGTCGCCCCACCAGCACCCTCACGCCAATGTTCCCGATGATGGCAACGCCAAGCATGGTCAGCACCATCGGCCAGGGATTCTCGACCTCGAAGGCACCGACCAGCACGCCGGCCAAAGCGCCGCAGGAAAACTGGATGCTGCCCATCAGCGCCGTGGCGGTCGCACTCATGTGGCTGAACGTCTCCAGCAACGAGCTCATCGCGTTGGGGGTTATCAGGCCAATCTGGCCCATGAACAGCATGATCAGCGGCACCACCGTGTAGAGAGAGTCCTTACCCATCGCCACCAACAGCACCAGGCTGATGGCCGACAGCAGTTGCATGCCGAGCCCCAGACGCAGGTTCTGTTGAGGAGAGCGATGTCGCAGGAGGCGAATGTTGAGCCGGTTCGACGATGCCATCACCACCACATTGGCGCCGAACACCACCGGGTACATCGCAGGCGTAAGGCCGTAGTAATCCATATACAGGAAGGGTGAGGCAGTGATGAAGGCGAACATGCCGGCGAAGGACATCGCCACCGCACAGATATAGCCCATCGCCTCGCGCTGGCGGAAGACGCTTGCATAGTTACCCAGTACCTGACGGAAGGACGCCGTTGGCTGATCGGGCGAACGCGTCTCGGGCAAGCGAGTGCCCAGCAGCCAGGCGAGGAAGCCGGCATAGGTTGCAAGGAACACGAATATCAGCCACCAATCGGCCAGGTACAAAAGGCCACTACCTACCGCCGGGGCGACCAATGGTGCCAGCATCATGATCATGGCCATGGTCGACATCACCTTGGCGGCCTCCCGGCCGCTGAAGCAATCGCGCACGATGGCCGCCGAGTTGACCACGCAGGCCCCCCCGCCCAGCGCCTGGACGAAGCGAAAGGCCCATAGCGTTTCCAGTGAACTCACCTGGGTGATGGCAAGGCTCGCCAGGCAGAACACCAAGAGCCCTGTCAGCAGGACCGGCTTGCGACCCACGCGATCGGACAACGGACCACCGGTCAGCTGGCCGATCGCGAAGCCGAACAGAAAGACGCTGATCGACAGTTCGGTGTGATGAATACTGGCGCCCACGGCCTCGGCCAATGCCGGCATCGCCGGCAGGTAGGCATCGATGGCGAAAGGTGCCAGGGCCGTGTTGGCCGCCACCAATAGGGCCACTCTTCGAGTACTCAGTGACAAAAGGATGCTCCTGAAAGAAACGGGTGAAAAAGTAGCCGGCTAATGATAACCCATTTACCTTCTGACTGCCGCCCTTCTCCGCCGTTGCCTCGGCAAAGCGCCGCTATGTGGCAGTACTGCCCGCGCCGGGCCCCTGGCGATGACAGCTGCCAGGAACCAAGCACGTATACCCAGCGCGACGCGGCCTTGCTACAGTGAGGATCTGACTCACTCGATCATTCAGGATGACCATGACACAGGACAAGCTGACACAGCTGAAAGCTATGACCACGGTGGTCGCCGATACCGGTGACCTGGACGCCATCAAGCGTTTCCAACCCACCGATGCCACCACTAACCCCTCGCTGATCCTGCAGGCGGCACAACAGGAAGGCCGCCGCGCCCGGATGGCTGAGCTGGCCCGCCAGAGCACCGACATCGACGATGCGCTGGATGCGGTGGCGGTCGAGGTCGGCAGCGAGATCAGTGCGCTGGTTCCGGGCTATGTGTCCACCGAAGTCAGTGCACGGCTGTCTTTCGACACCGACGCCACCCTGGCCCGCGCCCATTCGCTGATCGAGCGCTACGAGCGGCGGGGTGTCGGCCGCGAGCGTATTCTGATCAAGGTCGCCTCAACCTGGGAAGGCATTCGCGCCGCCAAGCAACTCGAGCGCGAAGGCATTCGCACCAACCTGACGCTGCTTTTCAACTTTGCCCAGGCTCAGGCCTGTGCCGACGCTGGCGTGACGCTGGTCTCGCCCTTCGTGGGCCGCATCCTCGACTGGCACAAGGCCCGCGACCCCGAAGCAGACTTCGCAGGCGCCAACGATCCCGGTGTCCGTTCAGTGCGCGCGATATACGAGCACTACAAGGGACACGGCTACAAGACAGTGGTCATGGGGGCGAGCTTCCGCAATACCGGCGAGATCGAGGCGCTGTCGGGCTGTGATCGCCTGACCATTTCCCCGAAGCTGCTTGGCGAGCTTGCGGAAGACAACGCAGAGTTACCGCGGGCCCTGAGGCCGCAGGACGCTGAAAGCTCCATGCCCGAGCCGCTGGACGAAGGCGAATTCCGCTGGGCGATGAACGAAGATGCCATGGCCACCGAGAAGCTTGCCGAAGGTATTCGCAAGTTCATGGACGATCAGCGCAAGCTGGAAGCCCTGCTGGGCGAACTGCGCAAGTAAGCCCGGATAGCGCACGGGCAGTCGGTTGGGGACCATTCGCGCGACCAAGCGCCTTGGCAACAGGTCGCAAAGAAAAGAACCACCACGAAAAGAGGGCCGGTCGATATCGACCGGCCCTCTTCGTTTATACGTGATTCACGTGATTATTCACCGTCACGATGCATGACATGAAAGCGAATCATCTAACGGGATAAGCACAAGCGTTGCGTGCCGCCAGACGCCAAGCTACTCGTGGACGCCGAACCAGGCCGCCTATTCGCTTGGCTGCCGGTATTGCTCCTCGAGCAGTTCCACCAGCGGCTGGAATTCTTCGCGATTATGCTCGCTCATGTGCATCAGGATGCGATGCGCTTCGAGAATGCGTTCCTGAAGCACCAGCTCGTCGGCGTTGACCAGCGGCAGGTCAGCGAGCTCGGCGGGCTCCCGGATGGGCGACTCGACCAGGGTGAAATAATCGCCGAAGCCCATCACATCGAGCATGCGCCTAACATCCGGGTTGTCGACGACGATGGTCGGCGGCTGCTCGAGCCGGTCACGCACGGCGAGCGCTACCTTGGCCAGGAAGCCCAGCGCCGTGGAGTCCACATTGGTGGCCTCGCGCAAATCGACCATGACGGTTTCCAGACCCGGCATCTCGGCCAGCCGCTGCGCCTGGGTATCCAGGGTGGCACTCAAGGTCAAGCGGACATCACCGGATAGCTTGAGTATAAAGACGCCGGAATCAATGGCCGCCTGCAATCGCCCTTCATTCTTCATCATTGTCAAAACCGCTCAAGGTCATGATCGTCAGATCGTCAGGCAGCTCCTCGTACTCCGGCGCTTGCCCACTGATAGTGCCCTCGTCGTCCACGGGCAGGCCATCAATGGCCAGGCTCTCCCGCAGTGCCGACAGGTCGTCGCTTTCAAGCACCAGTCGCTCGAGTTCCTTGAGCCGTCCTTCAAGCGTCCTGCCTGACAAATACTCCAGCACTCCATCTGAACATAACCATAGTCGGAAGTTTTGCGGCAACGCACAACTCAACTGAGGATATTCCACATTCGGGAAGAGGCCAACCGGCATGCCCTCACCCTCTAGTGGGGCGACGCCGCCCTCACTGACCAATAGCGGCATCGGCAGCTGCGCCCCCAGCGAATAGTGAAGTCGATGGGTCTTGTGGTCGATGACGCCCACAAACATGGCCATATGCTTTCCGATGCCTGTATCCAGCAGCTCGCGATTCAGATTCGCCAACCAGTCCGCGGCCAAACACTCGGGATGGGTACCATCCCACTCGCCCAGCCAACGGTTGCACAGGTACTTGAGCAATACGGTGACAAAGGCAGATGAAGCGCCGTGGCCGGAGACATCGGCAAAATAAAAGACGCTGAAACGCGCATCAAAGCGCTGGTAATCGAGAAAATCACCCGACAGATAGAGCGACGGCGCCAGCCAGTAATCGCACGTCACCCCATCGAGCACCAGCGGACGGGGCGGCAACAGCTTGCGCTGGATGTGACCGCCAGCCTGCTGATCGAGGCGCAGCATTGCCAGATGCGTCTCCAGGCTTTCGTTGAGCTCGGCGAGGCGATCACGGTCGCGCTGATGCTCCTGCGCCAGACGATGGTTCTCGACCACCTTGGCAATCATTCGTCGCAGAATGTCGCCATGCAGAAGCGGCTCGATAATGTAATCCACCACACCGGCATCAACCGCCTTGAGCAGATCGCTGTCCAGCCGGCTCTCGGTGACGACCAGCGTCGGCAATCGGGCGGTCAAGGAGGGCCAGTCGCGAGTCGGTACCGAACGCACATGGGCGACCACCAGGGCCGTATCCGCCGGCAACTCCTCGGCCCGCTCGGCCGCTATCACCGCAAAAGCGCCCTTTGCGACCACCTCGGCCAGATCGTCACGCGCCTTTCCAGGCAGGTCGAGCACACCGATCAGTATTCTTGGGCTGGCCATGCACTCCGTCCCCTCGTCCCTAGACAGATGACCGCGGGAGGGCGAACCCTCACGCGGATTCCTTTCAGGCCGCCATCCGGCGGTCGTTACGGCGTCGGAGCCGCCTCGCTGTCCTCACCGTCTGCCTCATCGGCATCCGGCTGTTCATCGAAGGCAAAATCACTATCGTCAAAGTCGAAATCATCGCTGGCAAACGGATCATCGCCCATATCGCCGTCGTTGACCTCGAAACGTCGCTGCTGCAGCCAGGCATCACGGATAAAGCTGTAGCGGTCACCCCGAATCAGGCGTTCCTGATCGAGCAAGGCGGCACGCTTGTCGACGATGCGCAGGAAGGTCAATCCATAGGCGACCTCGTCATCTTCGACGTAGGTCACCGGGTCGGTATACATGTCGACCGGGCGCCCAGCGGTATCACGCACCGTACTTGGGCCTAACAAGGGCAGCACCAGATAGGGCCCCTCGCCCACGCCCCATACGGCGAGTGTCTGGCCAAAGTCTTCCTCGCGCCCGGTGATACCCATATCGGTGGCGATATCCACCAACCCGGCAAGCCCCAGGGTCGAGTTGATCATGAAACGACCGGAAGCGATGCCTGCATTGCCCCATTTCCACTGCAGCACGCTGTTGAAGGCTGTGCCCACCTCACCGAGATTGGCGAAGAAATTGCCCACCCCCGTCTGTACCGGCGACGGTGTCACATAGTCATATCCCTGGGCGATCGGCTTAAGGGCATAGCGATCAAGAGTGTCGTTGAAGACGAAGACCTTACGGTTGAAGCCTTCCCAGGGATCATCCGGATTACTCTCGGCGGTCTGGGTACTGGCACAGCCAGCCATGCTCATCACTGCACCAAGCAGGATGGCCCTGGCCATTATCCCCCGAGCTGCACGGCCCTTCGGCCTACGCGCGTTATCTCTCATCGACGTTCCCTTGGCAGTCCTTGGCATCATCTTACGGTCGTCATACACGGCGCACCATAACGCAGCCGGCACTGTAGCCGGCCCCGAAGGAACACACCACCCCCAGCGCACCCGATGGCAAATCATCCCGGTGCAGATGGAAGGCGATAATAGAGCCCGCCGAGCTGGTGTTGGCATAGCGATCCAGAATGATCGGCGCCTGATCCTCGCGTGGCGCCTGGCCCAGCACCCGGCGCGCGATCAGATCGTTCATGTGCCGGTTGGCCTGGTGCAACCAGAGACGCGACACATCAGCGGGCGTTTGTCCCATGTCATCCAGATGGCCGCGTATGAGCGAGGCCACCAGTGGGCACACTTCCTTGAAAACGCGCCGCCCTTCCTGCACGAAGAGCTTGTCGAGCGCCTGGGGATCGGCGTCGGTGACGCGATTGAGGAAACCGGCGTTGTTGCGGATGGCATTGGAGAACTGCGTGACCAGACGCGTACCGAGGATCTCGAAGCGCTCCTCGGTACGCGCCACGGCATCGTCTTCGACGAGAAGCGCCGTGCAGGCATCGCCAAAGATGAAGTGACTGTCGCGATCGCGAAAGTTGAGATGCGCCGAGCAGATCTCGGGGCTGACCACCAGCACCCGCCTGGCGCTGCCGGCGAGGATCGCATTGCGGGCGGCATCGAGAGCGAAGGTCGCCGAACTGCAGGCCACATTCATGTCGTAGGCGTGCCCGCCGGCTCCCAGCGCCGCCTGAAGCTCCACCGCCACCGCGGGGTACGCCCGCTCCAGATTGGAGCAGGCGACGATCACCAGGTCGATCTCATCGGCCTGGACGCTCGCCGCATCCAGTGCCTGGCGAGCCGCGGCGAGGCCCATCTCTGCCTGAAGCGACAGCTCGTCATTTCCGCGCTGGGGCAGAGCCGGGCGCATGCGCTGCGGATCCAGAATCCCCTCGGCATCCAGCACGTAGCGACTCAAGATGCCCGAGGCCTTCTCGATGAACTCGCTGCTGGAGTACGCAAGGGCCTCGTGCTCACCGGCCGCGATGGCGTCGGCGTGCTGGGCATTGTCGGCATCCACCCAGGCATTGAAGGCCTCGACCAGGGCGGCATTATCGATGGCATGGGGCGGTGTGTAGAGCCCGCTGCCGGTGATCACTGCGGTGGTCATGAGGTTCTCCCTGTAATTTCTGCCCAGCGCTTCTCGAGGCGCTTGGTGGAAATCGGCACCAAGGTGCCCAGCTGTTGGGCAAATAGCGAAACGCGCAGTTCTTCTATCCACCAGCCAAACTCGGTCAGCTCCGGGTCTTCCGGTCCGTGACGCCGCCCCGCCTCACGACGCTTGGTAAGACGTGCCTCGAAGTCCTGAACTTCCTGCATCAGCATCTGATCACGGTTGCGTTCTCGCGGGGCCTTCTCGAGACGAATCTGTGCCGCTTCCATATAGCGTGGATACTGTTCAAGCCAGGCCCCGGCCTCGACCACGAACCCCGGGTGCACCAGCCGCTGCATCTGTGCCTTAAGGTCACTGTACACCAGTGCCAGGGCAAAGCTGAGATTGCCCTTCAACGCCTTGGTCACCGCCAGGTGGCCGTTCAAGGCGCGCTCCAGTACGTTAACCAGATGCTCACCATGAGGCAGCAGCTGTTCATGCGTCTCAGAAAGACGCGTCTCGAGTTCATCTCGCGAACGGGGCAGCGGATCAACCGCCACCACCTGCAGAAAGACCGCTTCGACCAGATCGTCGACGAGTTGGGCCTTGCTACCCACCTTGGTAAACAGGAGCGCACACTTGTCGAGTCCCTTGAGGCGCTTGAGCTCGCGCACCGCGTCGGGGGCTCGCTGCATCGCCAGGCGCTTGATGCCATGACGATGCGCTTCCCGCGCCTTGACGGGGTGTTCGAAGAGCTCGACGGCAAGCCCCTTTGAGGCCTCGACCAACGCCGGGAAGGCCTCGACGCGAATCCCCGCCTGGGTGGTCACCCGTGATTCAGGTAGCGCCGTTTCGGGCAGATCCTCAAGGGCCTGCTGCTGATCGGTGGCCTGCTCGGCAAGCGCACGAGCGCCCTCGCTTGCCGCCTTGGCGAAGCGCTGCTCAAGGTCTGCCGGATCGCGGCCCTCGCCCAGCACATTGCCCTGGTGATCCACCACGCTCAGGTTCATGCGCAGGTGCGGCTCCAGCTGATCGACCTGCCAATCATCGGGGTCGAGACGCAGGCCGGTCTTGACCCGCAGGAAGTCGCCAAGGGCGGCGGTCAACGAGATATCATCCGGTGTCAGGGTGGCAAGAGCCGCGTCCACCCAATCAGGAATGGGAACTACCTGCCGGCGCACTGACTTGGGCAGCGATTTCATCAACGCAATGCATTTCTCACGCAGAAGCCCCGGCACCAGCCATTCGAGCCGCTCGACGGGCAACTGGGAAAGCATCGCCGCCGGTACCGTCATGGTCACGCCATCGTCGCTAGCCCCCGGCTCGAAATGATAGTGAAGCGGGTAACGCACCCCGCCAAGCGTGAGCTCGTGAGGATACTGCTGCTCGGTGACATCCTCGGCCCCGCGGGCCATCAATGCCTCACGGTCGAACTTGAGGATGCCGGGATCCTCGGCTTCGGCCTTCTTGCGCCAGGCCTCGAAGCCCTTGCCATTGATGATATCGGCGGGCAGACGCTGGTCGTAGAAATCGAACAGCGTCTCCTCGTCGACCAGGATATCCCGCTTACGGGCACGGTCCTCGAGTTCCTCGACCTCTTCGATCATCGAGCGGTTATGCGCGAAGAAATCGGCCTTGGTCTGGTATTCGCCCTCGACCAGGGCGCGACGGATGAAAAGCTCTCTGGCTTCGGCCGGGGCGATGGGTCCGTAGTGAACCCGGCGACGGCTGACGATCGGCAGGCCAAACAGCGTCACCTGCTCGAAGGCCACCACCTGGGCACGTTTCATTTCCCAGTGAGGCTCGCTATAGGTGCGCTTGACCAGATGGCCCGCCAGTGGCTCGATCCACTGCGGCTCGATGCGCGCCACCTCACGGGCAAACAGCTTCGATGTCTCGACCAGCTCGCCGGCCATGACCCATTTGGGGCGCTTGCGGCCAAGCCCGGAGCTCGGGTGAATCTGGAACTTGCGATTGCGAGCACCCAGGTACTCGCGGGTCTCCAGAAGCTGGCCGATGTTCGATAGCAGCCCGGTCAAGAGTGCCTGGTGAAGCGTCGTGGCGTTTTCGCGGCGGCGCTTGGCTCGCGCCTCATCGTCCTCGGGCAATGGCTCGGGGGAAGGCACCTTGATATCCATGTCACCGAGCAGCTGACGCAGCTGGCGGAAGGTATCGTGCCACTCGCGAAGCCGCAGGTAACTCAGGTAATGCTCGCGACACCAGCGGCGCAGCTGGTTGCCGGAAAGCTCTTCCCGGGCGGCCTCGAAGCCATTCCACAGGTTCAGCCAGGCGACGAAGTCAGAATCCGGATCCTTCCAGCGCGCATGAGCCTGATCGGCGGCCTGGCGCTTGTCGGCCGGGCGGTCTCTGGGGTCCTGAATCGCCAACGCCGAGACCACGATCAAGGTCTCACGCAGACAGCCCGATTCGGCGCCGGTCAGCACCATGCGGGCAAGCCTTGGATCGATAGGCAAGCGCGCCAGGCGGCGCCCCATGTCACTCAGGCGGTTGTTCTCATCGACGGCGCCAAGCTCGAAGAGCAGCCGGAAACCGTCCTTGATGAAGCGTGAATCAGGAGCATCGACGAACGGAAAGGCTTCTATCTCGCCGAGTTTCAGCGACAGCATCGACAGGATCACCGACGCCAGGTTGGTGCGTTGGATCTCGGGTTCGGTGAAGGCGGGCCGCGAGAGGTAATCTTCCTCGTCGTAGAGGCGAATACATACGCCCTCGCTGATGCGTCCGCAGCGGCCCTTGCGCTGATCCGCACTGGCCTGACTGATCGGCTCGATGGGCAGCCGCTGCACCTTGGCGCGGTAGCTGTAACGGCTGATGCGTACAAGGCCTGGATCGATCACATAGCGGATGCCCGGCACGGTCAGCGAGGTCTCGGCGACGTTGGTCGAGAGCACGATGCGTCGTCCGGCATGCGACTGAAAGACCCGGTTCTGTTCGGCGTTGGAGAGCCGTGCGTAGAGTGGCAGCACCTCGGTGCCCTTCAGATCGGCCCGGCGCAGGGTATCGGCGGTCTCGCGGATCTCGCGTTCGCCCGGCAGGAAGATCAGCACATCACGCGGGCCATGCCACCAGCCCTTCTCGCGCTCGATAGCCTCGATCTCCTCGACGGCATGCAGGATGCCTTCCTGCAGCGTGCGATCCTCTTCGTCATCTTCCGAACGCAGCAGCGGCCGATAGCGCACTTCCACCGGGTAGGTGCGCCCGGAGACCTGCACCACCGGCGCCGGAGTGGCGCCGCCGTCTTCCTGAGGGCGGCGCTCGTCGGCAAAGTGCTCGGCGAAGCGCTCCACGTCGATGGTCGCCGAGGTAATGATGATCTTGAGATCCGGGCGCCGCGCGGTCAGGCGCTTGAGATAGCCCAGCAGGAAATCGATATTGAGGCTGCGCTCGTGGGCCTCGTCAATGATGATGGCATCGTAGCGAGAGAGGTCCGGGTCATGCTGCGTCTCGGCAAGCAGAATGCCGTCGGTCATCAGCTTGATCAGGGTGGCGTCGTTGGTCTGGTCGGTGAAACGCACCTGATAACCGACCTGCTCACCCAGATTGACCTCGAGCTCCTCGGCAAGCCGCGTGGCCACAGAACGTGCCGCCAGCCGCCGCGGCTGGGTGTGGCCGATCAGGCCACGGCGCCCAAGCCCCAACTCCAGGCACAGCTTGGGCAGCTGGGTGGTCTTGCCGGAACCGGTCTCGCCGGCCACCACCACCACCTGGTGGTCGCGAAGCGCCTCGAGGATGTCATCCCGGTGCTCGACCACCGGCAGCTCAGACGGATAATTGAGGCTGACTGCCTGGCCACGACGCTTGGCAAGACGTTGCTTGGATTTTGCCAGCTGCTGCTCGACCTCGGTGAGGCCGCGATCAATGGGCTGGCCTTGCCTGGCCCGGCGTTTGAGCCCGGCCAGGCGCTTGCCCAGGCGCTGGGCATCGCTCAGCAGGCAGTCATCAAGCTGCTGCTCCAAGGCGTTGAGGCGAGTCGTGTCGGCGGCAGTCGGGGAGCGGGACGTCGTGGTGCTCAAGGCAACCTCATTGGCTATAAGTCAGCGACCCGCGACGGCCATGCCGAGGCGGGTCCGTCATTGTACCGCCCGCCCGGCGATGGTGCCTACTCATGGCCGGGCCTTCGCCTCAACCACAGCCCCCGGCCATCACGAAGGGGTATCACGTAGCTCGCGGCGCAACACCTTGCCGACGTTGGTCTTTGGCAGCTCATCGCGGAACTCGACGAAACGCGGCACCTTGTAGGCGGAAAGCTGCTTGCGGCAATAGGCACGCACCGCATCGGCATCGAGATCCGGGTTGCGGCTGACCACGAACAGCTTGATGGCCTCACCGCTGTTGGCATCTTCGATGCCCACCGCCGCTGCCTCGATCACATCCTGATGACCGGTCACGATGTCCTCGATCTCGTTGGGGTACACATTGAACCCCGAGACGATGATCATGTCCTTCTTGCGATCGACGATGCGAATGTAGCCATCTTCCTGCAGTACGGCGATATCGCCGGTACGGATCCACCCTTCATCATCGAGCGTCTTGGCAGTTTCCTCCGGCAGGTTCCAGTAGCCCTTCATCACCTGCGGCCCCTTCACGCAGAGCTCACCGGGCTCGCCCAGGGCCAGGACCTCGCCCTCATCGTCGATGACCCGCACCTTAGTACCCGCCACCGGTTTGCCGATACTGCCGAGCTGAATGGCATCGACCGGATTGAAGGAGACGATCGGCGAGGTCTCGGTCATGCCGTAGCCCTCGGCGATGGCGCAGCCGGTCAGACTTTCCCAGCGCTCTGCCGCCGCGCGTGTCAGCGCCATCCCACCCGAGATGGTCAGCTTGAGCGGCGAGAAGTCGAGTGACTGGAAATCCTTGCGCTGACAGAGCGCATTGAACAGGGTGTTGAGACCAATGAAGCCGGTGAAGGGCGTCTTCTTGAGCAGCTTGACGAAATCGTCCAGATCCCGGGGATTGGTGATCAACACCGAATGATTGCCGGTCTCGACCATGAACAGGCAATTCACCGTGAAGGTGTAGATATGGTAGACCGGCAAGGGCGCAATGATGGTTTCAGCGCCGTCGTCCAACGCCGGCCCAATGGCCTCTCGCGCCTGGAGCATATTGGCGATCAGGTTGCGGTGGGTAAGCATTGTCCCTTTGGCGCGACCCGTGGTTCCTCCCGTGTACTGCAAGGCGGCCATATCTTCGGGGCCACGTGCCACCTCTTCGTGAATCAGCCTGCGCCCTTTGCTCAGTGCCGAGCGAAACCCTACCGCCGTCGGCAAGCTGTAATGCGGGACCAGCTTCTTCACGTACTTGACGACTGCATTGATTAACAATCGCTTGGGGAAGCGATGCAGGTCACCAAGCTCGGTTACCACCACGTGTTCGATATCCGTCTTGTCGAGCACGTTCTCGAGTTTATCGGCCATATTGGCCAGAATCAGGATCGCCTTGGCACCGGAGTCCTTGAACTGGTGGACCATCTCCCGCTCGGTATAGAGTGGATTGGTGTTCACTACCACCAGTCCGGCACGCAAGGCACCGAATACCGCTACCGGAAACTGCAACACATTGGGGAGCTGGATGGCGATGTGATCCCCGGGCTCCAGGCTCGTCTCGTGTTGGAGCCAGGCGGCGAAATCGCCCGACAAGCGGTCAAGGTCGGCATAGGTCAGAACCTGGCCCATGCAGCTGAAAGCCGGCTTATCGGCGAAGCGCTCGACCGAGCGGTGGAAGATATCCATGACCGACGTGTAATCGTCGAGCCCTTCGAGGACTGGACCTGTGAGGGTCGCTGCACTGACATGCTCACTCATGGGCGGATCTCCCCAAAAGCGCCGACACCGCCGGCGCACTGATCATTGTTGTTGAAAACTGACGGCTGGCAGCCGGGACACCCCATTCAAACACATGATTGAAACAAGCGTTAAACATCGATCAGAATTTGCCACTAATGGATCACTGACGCCATGGCACTTTGGTCATCAGGGCTAACGAAAAATCTACGTACCTAACACAAGTACCTAACATAAGGACTTAACAACAGGATAGCCGATGGAGACAGATGCTCCTCAAGGCTGTCTGCTTACCCAGGGTTGTGTCTATAACGCTTGAGCTTGAGTTGAATCTGGCAGAAAACGCGCCTGTATCTCTCCGTCATGCCATACCAGAAGCTCTCCAGGCGCCATCCGTACCCAGTTCTCGTTATCGGTCAGTGGCTCGGTCGCTATCACCGAGACCACATCATGCTCAGTGGTATGCTCGGCGAAATTCACGTTCAGTTCGGCATCCGACAGGTTGGCCTCACCAAAAGGCGCCCGGCGCGTGATATGGGCAAGCTTGGTGGAGCAGAAGCTGTAGAGGTAAATGCCGTCGGAGAGCAGCAGGTTGAAGACGCCCTTGCCGCGCAGCCGCTCACAGCAGCGATGAACCAACGCCCAAAGCGCCTGAGGGTCCTTGGGAGGGGTGGGGAAATGGTGGCGAAGCTCCCCCATCAGATAGCAGAAGGCGTGTTCACTGTCAGTGCCTCCTATCGGTCGCGAGACACCCAGTGGCAGATCCTGCCAGCCCTCGAGCTGACCGTTATGGGCATAGCACCAGGGCCGCCCCCACATCTCACGAGTGAATGGATGGGTATTGGCAAGGCTCACATGGCCGACATTGGCCTGGCGGATATGACTGATCACGATATGCGACTTGATCGGATAATCGCGAATCAGGCTGGCGATCGGCGAATCGACCGAGGGATGCGGGTCGCGAAACTCGCGGTATCCGCCCTCCTCGTAGAAGGCAATGCCCCAGCCATCACGGTGCGGCCCGGTGCCACCACCACGATGCAGAAATCCCGCGAAACTGAAGCAGATATCGGTGGGCACATTGGCGCTCATGCCGAGCAATTCACACATGAGGATCCTCTCTGCGCTGCTGCGTGTGGGGTTGAGACACGTTGCGCGCACGACGCCTACGCGCGAAAAGCGCCCAGAGTATTATCACCAGAACGACAGCGGCCAGCGCGGCCCAGACAAACCACGAGCGGGGCTGGTCGTTAAGGCGATGGACCAGACGCCCGGCCTTGGCGGGAAGCGCATTGATGGCGTTGACGATTCGATCAGCGGCCGACTCTTCACTTGAGGCCTCACCACTCGGCGAGTTCGAGGCATCCTCCGGTTGCCGATGCAGGTCACGACTGGTCATCTTGGCGCCGTCCAGGCGTGCCTGATCGACCAGGATGCGACCGTCAGCGTTGAGGAGCAAACGTGGCAGATTTAGCGCCCGCGACTCACCGCCCAGCTCGACATCGCCATCAATCTGCAATGGCAGTCCTATCTCGTCTGAAAGCTCGGGCAGCGTCACGCGCCAGCGACGCTCGTCGGTGGCCTCAATGGGGAGGGGCTCACCCTGAAGCGTCGCGCTGAGACGTGTGTTGGTGGTATCAAGCTCGGGGTGCTCGGCCTCAAGCCACACGTGACCGTCTTCTCGACGGGCACTGATAGCGGGTAACACATTGACCGCCTGGACCCGTTGGCGATGAATGTGCTCGCCTTGTGCATCAATGACCAGACGCGCGTTACCGGTCAGGGTCGGTGCGGGCAGCACGCCCCTGAAACGGGCATCGTCGGGTGCGACGCGCGTCAGCGAACGTCTGGCTGCCAATGCCCCATCGATCGTCTGGAGTTCAACCGTGACCCGCATGTCCTGTCGAACGTTCGCAGCAAGGGAGTCACCATCTGTCCTCTCGAACCAGACGTCCAGCGGCAGGTCAAATCCCTGGTAGAGCGTCGCAGGGAGTTCTGAGGTATTCATCGCAAGCGGCGATACCACGCTCACACGACTGTCTCGGTCGAGCGCTCCTTCGATCCGCCACTCGCCCTCCTCTGGCGAAGGAACCGTGATCAGATCAAAGCGCGGCTCACGCTGCCAGCTGGCCCCTGCCGGAAGATCCTTGGGTGAATAGCGACGACCATCGGGACCGACAAGTACCGGCGGCGCTGCGTCCGGCTCATGGAACAGCAGTGCAGAGAAGGACTCTACCTCCGGGTCGATAGGAAAGCGGTTATCGCTCAGTGGCACCTGGTCGGTGGGAAAAATGCGCTCGAAGATATCGAGGAAGCCGCGCAGCAGATCCTCAGGACTCTGAGCGAGCGCCGCCAGCCCCTGACTCGACTGAGCCAGGCTCTCGACCAAGGCAAGGTCAGCCTGTTGGGAAAAGGCAATGGCGTGAATCGTCACGCCCCGCTCAGCAAGCGAGGGGACGAGCTCCTCGAGCAGCACCCGGCGTGAGCGGGCATCTCTTGACGCCTTGTTGCCGCCACCCGGGGCCAGATCGATCACACCATCGGTGAGCAGCACCAGATGCCGTCCGTTACCCGGCGCCTCACTTGCCTGACGGATGGCCGCCTCGATATCCGTGTACTGCTGATAATCAACCAGCCGGGGGGCCAGTGAGCGGGCCTTCTCACGCCAGTCCTGATCCACTGAACTTACCGGTAGAGGATTGTCGACGCGCTCGCCGAAGGTCCAAAGACCACCGCGAGAACTCGAGGGAAGCAGTGCGGCCAGAAGCTCCAGTGCACTGGCACTCAAGCGTTCAGGGTCATTGTCTTGCATGCTGCCTGAAACATCGAAGATCACGCGCACGTCCGAGGCGAGCGCCGCCTCTGGTTTACCGTTCTGTGACTTGACGTCCTCTGTCGCCTGCTGGGCAAAAACGGCGGTCGACCACAGCAGGCAACCCAGCACGGCACCCAGGATGACGCGCATAGGCCCTTCCCCTTAACCGATCACCGGCTCCTGACGTTCATGGCTTGAAGCCTTCGGCTGCTTGACATCACTGGCCTTTGCCACCACCGGCCGGCGTCCGAGGGACCAGACACCAAACCCCAGCAAGGCGCCCAGCACCATCCCCACAACCAACAGCAGCGAGGCGCCAAGCATAGCGCCACCTTTGCCCTGAAGCATGGCCACCGCGGCCACCACGATAGCTGGCGCAATGCCTGAATGAGGCTCGGCTTGCTCCAGCGTCGGCAGCGCGTAGCTTGCGGGCATCCAGATGATGCCGGCCACTACCCCGGTGACGATCCAACGAGGCAACCGGGGGAGGAAGCGAATTCCCAGGTGGCCAGTCACCAGCACGACCAGCGACAATAGAGCATAGATCAGCCACAGTTGTGGCAGCGAATTGGACAACAGCATCATTTCTCTCCAAGCAAACGCCTTCTGGCGCGCGCATCCACTAGTAATTGCCCATATGGTACACCGCACCCAATGAAAGCACAGCCGTCTACCTCGCCCATCGCTCGCTTCCGCCGCCCGGACGACCCTGACTGGCACTGGCTGGAAAACCGCGATGATTCATCCGTTAGCGACTTCCTCGAGGCCACCAACGCCGAAAGCAGCGCCTGGTTTGCGCCACTAGAGCCCGTCGTCGAAGCGCTCTACCAGGGTCACCTGGCTCGCCGCGAACTGGCCGTGACCGGTCTGCCGGCGCCGCTGGATCACTTCACCTACTGGAGTGAGACCGCCGCCGACGCCGACTACCCGCGCTGGTGGCGCCATCCGCTAGATGCGCCATCCCAGCGCGAATGCTTTCTCGATCTTGAAGCGCGCGCCGCTTCGCTGGATTTCCTCGAGATCGGCGACATGGCGCTATCACCCAATGAAGCCTGGTTGGCCTGGACCGAAGATACCAATGGCGACGAGATGTTCGCGCTCTATCTCAAGTCATTGCCTGACGGGGTCCCCAAGCTCTTGCTGGAAGGCATCGGCCCGGAGCTTTGCTGGGCTGAAGATGATCGTACCCTGCTGTTCACCCGTTACGATGACATCCAGCGCCCGGAGAGTATCTGGAGGCTGGACACGGCGATGCCCGAGCAGGCAGCCGAGCTGATCCTGCGTGAGGACGACCCGGAGTTCTGGCTCGGCATCGGCAAGACCCGCTCACGGACGTGGCTGGTACTGGAAAGCGCTTCAAAGGACACCAGCGAATGCTACCTGGTGCCGGCTAACCTGCCGGCCACTGAGCCCCACTGCTTCCATCCTCGCGAAACCGGCGTCGAATATGCGATCGAGCACCGCCCCGGCCACTTTTACGTGCTCAATAATCGCGAGGCGCCGCACTTCCGCCTGGATATCTGCCCCGAAACCAGCCACAACGCCTGGCAACCTCTGATTGCGCATCGCGATGATCAAACCCTCGAGGGCGTTGACGCCTTCGATTGGGGACTTGTGATCACCGAACGCGACCATGACAAGGCTCAGGTCTATCTGCGGGTAGTGGAGCTTGACGCCCAGCACGGTATACAGCGTGATGAACGCCTGCCACTGCCCGAAGAACCCTGCAGCCTGGCGCTGGGTGATACCCCGCACTTTAACGAGCGTCGGCTGTTGCTGCGGGAAGAATCCTTCACGCTGCCGATTCGCTGGCTTGCCCACGACCTGGACACGGGTGAGCGCACCTTGCTGAAGGAGCAACCGGTACATGGCACCCTCAAGCCATCGCAGCTGACGTGCCAGCGGGTGTGGGCCGAGGCCCATGATGGCGATCGGGTGCCGGTGTCTATCGTTGGCCGTGCTGATTGTCTCGGCCAGGCACCCATGCCGACCCTGCTTTACGGCTACGGCGCCTACGGAGAAGTGCTCGACCCCTGGTTCTCGGTGGCAAGGCTCGAGCTTCTGGAACGAGGCGTCGCCTTTGCCGTGGCCCATGTGCGGGGTGGCGGTGATCGCGGCGAGCCCTGGTACCTGGCCGGCAAGCTCGAACACAAGGAAAACAGCTTCCGCGACTTTCTGGCGGCCCGTGACCGCCTGGTCGACATGGGGCTGAGTGATGAAGACCGGGTCGTGGCCTACGGCGCCAGTGCCGGTGGGCTGCTGGTGGGCGCTAGCCTGAACCTAGCGCCCGAGGCCTTCTGCGCCGCGGTGCTCGATGTTCCCTTCGTGGACGTGCTGCGCACCATGGAAAACCCTGACCTGCCGTTGACCATTGCCGAGTACACCGAATGGGGTAACCCTGGAGACCCCATCGTCCATCAGCGCATCAAGGACTATTCACCGCTGGACAACCTCCAGGCCCATCCCTACCCCAGCGTATTTCTGCAGGGCAGCTGGCACGATGCCCGGGTGCCTTACTGGGAGCCTGCCAAGCTCTATGCCCGCCTGCAGGAGCTGGGTAGCGCCCGTGGCCCCGTGATCCTGCGTACCGACATGGGAGCCGGTCACGGTGGCGCTTCTGGTCGCTTCAAGGCCTGGCGCGACAACGCGCGACAGGATGCCTACATCCTCTGGGCACTAGGGCTCATCAAGCACGACTGATTCCCTGCCCGCTTATGACAAGGCCTCGCCCGGTATTGACCGAGCGAGGCCTTTTTTCACTGACGCCCTGAGGCTGGTCGTCTAGTTAGCGTCAGCAACTTAGAGCGGAGAACCACCAGCTCCGGAGCCAGTGCCACCGGCACCGCCGCCGCTACCCCCGCTACCGCCATTGCCGCCGGCGCCGCTGCCACCCCCACCAGAACCACCGCTGCCGCCACCGGAGCCGCCAGAACCACCACCACCGGAGCCGCCAGAACCACCACCACCGGAACCGCCAGAACCACCACCACCGGAACCGCCAGAACCACCACCGCCAGAACCGCCAGAACCACCACCGCCAGAACCGCCAGAACCGCCACCGCCAGAACCACCACCACCGGAACCGCCGCCAGCACCACCACCGGCACCGCCGTTACCGCCACCGCCAGAACCACCACCACCGGAACCACCGTTGCCACCATTACCAGGATCGGTTGGATCGGTTGGATCGGTTGGATCGGTTGGATCGGTTGGATCGGTTGGATCAGTTGGATCAGTTGGATCGGTTACGGGTGGCTCAAGGCCGGGTGTTCCAGGCGGCGGATCCACTGCTGCCACTTCCAGGATGAAGCCGCTACAGCCTTCCTCAAAGCCACTGCCGCAGCCCCCGCCACCTGCCGCCGGCGCCTCGAAATCATCGATCAGGGCATCCAGCTCCCTCTCCGTCAGCGTGTCATTGCCGATCTCTGACATCGCATCCTCTGGCAACGGACGCGCGAAACTCTCTTCCGATGACGATTGCGCCAGGACACCTGACGATGACAAACAACCGATTGCCACCACCAAGGCCGTCAATTTGAACTTGTGCATTGCCTGCCCCCTTGCTGCTGTCGCTTGCCTGACGCATCGCCTCTCGGCCTGCGCAAAACATTTTGTTACACACCTGCATAGCATGGTTACCTGCCACTTCATTCACCATCGGAAAAGGGCATGGTTCTTCAGCAGCAAGATCAGCAATCAAAATGTTCAAGGATGCACTAGAGTCGTCATGCTTGGGGGGAGGAAACCATTAACCATCGATGGGCAGGATAGCGATGATATGGTCTTCAAGGGCCTCTTCAGGCACCTCTTTCTGGGACACGGCAAAGCTTGCCACACTGATGCCCTTGCGATGCACCCTGGCGGGGTCACCGGAAATCAGCGGATGCCAGCCGGCCAGCTTGCGACCTTCATGAAGGCGTCGGTAGGCACAGGAATGCGGCAGCCAGCGAAAGTCATCGACTCTTGCTACCGTCAGCTGGGTGCAGTCGGGCACGCGGGCAAAACGGTTCTCGTAATCGCTGCATCGACAGGACGAAATATCCAGCAGTTCGCAGGCCACATTGAGCACGGCCACATCACCACTGACCTCATCCTCGATCTTGAGCAGGCAACATTGACCGCAACCATCGCACAGCGCTTCCCACTCTGTGTCACTCAACTCTTCGAGGGGGTAGCGCTCCCAGAAACGCTCTCGCATAGAGACTCCTTGATGCGCAACGGGCGCAGATGACGAGGCGACGCCAAGGCGTCAGTAGCTTGGCCGAATCGGTGTATGATAGAGATCCAGCAGATAGGACTCTTTGGCAGGCGGCATCTGCAAGTAGAAGCCCTTTTCATCGATAGCGGCCATCACATCGCAGGCCTTGGCACGGGACAGGTTCTTGCCGGGCGTCAGGATCATGGTAAGCACGGGCTCAGGCTTGCCGAAATGCTCAAGCAATTCTTCGGGTACATCCTTCATTCCGTTACGTTTATCGACGTAGAGATACATCTCGTCCTGACGTGAACTCTTGAAGATTTCACAAAGTAACTTGCGAGCAGTTGCGTCACTCATTAAGTATTCACCTGATTGAGGGCAGCGGCCAAATCATCGGCCAGGCACTGACCACGCCAGCCATTTGGCAGGATCAAGGGGCGATGCAGCAGGCTTGCGGCCACCAGCGCCTCAATGTCGCGACGACGCATCAGCACCTCAGGAGCGATGCCCAGCGCTTCAGCCTGCGCCGTGATCACCTGTTTAAGCGCCTTGTAGCGTTTCTTGAAGGGGCCGGTAAGCGGAGACGGCAAGGCTTCAGCAAGCTCGGCCTCATCGCAATGGCGCGCCTCGCGCACCAGCGCCAGCAGAGTATCCCCTTCACGTTTGATCACGCCAGGTTTTAGCCCCTCGATCTGCGCCAGACCATGACGGTCCTTGGGCATGCGCTCTGCAATCGCATAAAGCAGCTTGTCGTTGACTAGCCAGCCCCGGGGCAGGTTGCGGGCACGCGCCTCGCCTTCTCGCCAGGTGGTCAAGCGGCGGTAAGCCTCGATCTGAGGGCGTTCGAGACGCCACAGCTGGCGATGCCGCAGGTACCACTGGCCATCGGCATCAATGCTGCGTCCCGCCTGACCAACGATCGCCGCACAGTCCGCTTCGAGCCAGTCGAGCCGTCCGTGCATTTCCAGTGCTGCCCGCTGAGCTTCCCAGACTTCCAGCAGATAAATCACGTCCAGAGCCGCATAGCGGCACTGGGACTCAGACAGCGGACGCTCAAGCCAATCGGAGCGGGTCTCGTCCTTGGGTAGAACATGGCCCGTCCAGTGTTCTACCAGCCGCTGATAGCCCATCGCCGGGTCTTCGCTGAGCAGCGCCTGAGCGACCTGCGTATCGACCAACGGCCATACGCTTACCCCTGCCCAGCTGGCCAGCACTTCGAGATCTTCACTGCTGGCATGCAGAAGCTTGAGCGGCCCCTCGGAAAGCAGGGTCTTTAAGGCGGGAGTCGCCTCAACCGCCTGAGGATCGACCAGATAGGCCGTCTCGCCGGCACAAAGCTGCACCAACGCCGGCACGGGATAGAATGTCGACTCGCGAAAGAACTCGGTATCCAGTGCCAGCGTATCGGCGCTTGAAAGCGCCTCGCAGGCCTCATCGAGCGCCTGCGGGGTATCGATCCAGCGAATATCGAGATCGAGATTTTCGGGTGCCAGGGACATAGTATTTCCAAGTAGTACGACAGGCGTCGACTCACTCTCCGGAAAAGGGCAAGCGACCATTGAAGGCGCGGCTCAAGGTGCCGCCGTCGACATATTCCAGCTCTCCGCCCATGGGAACGCCATAGGCAAGGCGCGACAGTCGAATCTCGCGACCGATGAGCTGGTTGGCAATGTAATGCGCCGTGGCTTCGCCTTCCACGGTGGGATTGGTGGCCAGAATCACCTCATCCACACCTTCTTCGGCGAGACGCGCGTCGAGTTGATCGAGGCCGATATCATCAGGGCCTATGCCATCGAGAGGGGATAGGTGGCCATGCAGGACAAAATACTGGCCGTGATAACCACCGGCCTCCTCGATCGCCAGCATGTCCGCGGGCGATTCCACCACACACAAGAGCCGCTCATCGCGACGCGTGCTGCTGCAGAGACCACACAGCTCTTCTTCGGTCAGGGTGCGGCAACGCCGACAATAGCCGACTTCCGCCAATGCCTGGGAGAGCACGGCAGCCAGACGCTCACCGCCCTGCCGTTCGCGCTCAAGCAGGTGCAAGGCCATGCGCTGTGCGGTCTTGGGCCCCACCCCCGGCAACACACGTAACGATTCCAGCAATCGGTCAACGAGGGGCGAGAAGCTCATCAGAACGGCATCTTGAAGCCGGGCGGCAGGTTCAAGCCAGCAGTCGCCTCTTCCATCTGCGCCTTGGAAGCCGCCTCGACCTTACGTACGGCATCGTTGACCGCAGCGGCCAGCAGGTCTTCGAGAAGCTCCTTGTCTTCTTCCATGATGCTCGGGTCGATATCGACATTGCTGACATCATGGCGGCCATTCATGGTGATCTTGATCATGCCAGCACCGGCTTCACCCTGGACTTCGGCCTTGGCGGCCTCTTCCTGAGCGTGCTGCATTTTTTCCTGCATTTCCTGAGCCTGCTTCATCAGGTTGTCCATGCCACCTTTCATCATGGTGAGATTCCTCTTGAGTCGTATTGGGTCGTGAACCAGAGACGTCAGGCCGAATCGGGATTCTGTCGGGGTTCGACGCTGGTTTCCACCAGCCGAGCCCCAAAGGTCGACTGGAGTTTCTGAATATGCGGGTCAGCCTTGAGCGCTTCAACCGCAACCGCATGACGTTCTGTAGCGATGCGCTCTGACTGGCCTCGGGGCGTTTCCACCGTTTCGGGAATCTCGCCGACCTCGATGCGCACCTTCCGATTGACGCCCGCATCAGCCAACGCCTGTTGGATGCGCTTGACGTGAACCTCGGCATTCATGGCCGACTGGGAAGGCGCCAGACGCAGATCCAGCTGATCGCCATCGTCCTGTTCGACAACGCAATGGGCCGCCAGGTTGCGCGTCAAGCCACCAAGCCCCAACTGCTCGAAAAGACCAAGCCAGGCCGCCTGGTTCAAGCGAGCATCGGCTTCGGTATGCGAAGGCGCCGGCACGCTCTCGGCAGCTCTCGAAGAGGCATCTGGCGGCTCAGGGGGCTGAGCCCCCTCATCCTCATCGGCTGCTGACGGGGAAGCCAACGACGCGGAGGCCGACGTGCCTGGCGCCACAGGTTCCGGGGTCGCGGGCGCCATTGAAGGCTCGTGCTCGGGCTCGGGAACATGAGGTGACGACGGACTACCTGCTTCCCTGGCGTCAGAAACCGCTGCCATGGCGTCTTCCTCGGCGTCCTCCCAGGTGGCCGCTTCAGCGCCTTGCTGGGAATCCGCCGGCTGAGCTGCCTGATCGCTTGCCATGTCGTCCGGCAAGGCTTCCCAGGGAGGCGGCAACTCGCTGGCTGACCGCGTATTTTCAGCCGCCGACGGGTCAGACGTATCGACTGACGTCGGTGTGCCTGGTCCCGCAGGGGCGGAGGACGACAGCGTGTCCTGAGACTCTTCCGTCCTGGCCTGCATGGGCGACGCATGAGGCAGCGCATCTGGCGCACCAGCAGCACCAGCGCCAGAAGCAGGTTCCTGGGAAGGTGGCGCGCTCTGGCTTGTCGCTGGCGTACTCTCGGCGGCTGGCTCAGGCGCCTTCTCCGGGACCGCGTCGCCGGTCATCGGCAAGGGCGTCTGGGCCGGCTTGGGAACGCCCTGGGGGCGGAAGGCCAGCATGCGCAGCAACGTCATCTCGAGCGCCGTGCGCGGCTCCGGCGCCTGGTCCATATCGCCACGGCCCTGCAAGCCAATCTGATAATAGAGCTGAACATCCTCAGCGGTGAAGCGCGATGCCAGCGTCAGCAAGACCTCGCGGTCACCGTGGCCGTTATCGAGGGCGCCGGGCACCATCTGGGCTACCGCCAAGCGGTGCAGGACACCAAGCAAATCATCGAGCACGCCGGCAAAATCCGGCCCCTGTTCGGCCAGCGACGCGACTTCGCTCAGCACACGAGCAGCATCGACTTCAGCCAATGCCTCAAGCAATGTCAGCACATGGCGTTGATCCAAGGTGCCTAGCATGGCGGCGACGTCGCCTTGGCGCACCTGGCCCTGGCCGAAGGCAATGGCCTGATCGGTCAGACTCATGGCATCGCGCATTGAGCCATCGGCTGCCTTGCCAAGCAGCCACAGGGCGCTTTCATCGAAAGGCACGCCTTCGACCTCAAGCACCTTGCTCAGATGCTCGACAATGCGCTCTGGCGGCATGTTCTTGAGCGTAAACTGCAGGCAGCGCGACAGCACCGTGACCGGGAGTTTCTGCGGGTCGGTCGTGGCAAGCAGGAATTTCACATGCGGCGGCGGCTCTTCGAGTGTCTTGAGCAGCGCGTTGAAACTGTGGGTCGAGAGCATGTGTACCTCGTCAATGAGGTACACCTTGTAACGTCCCTGGGTGGGCGCGTACTGCACATTGTCGAGCAGCTCGCGCGTATCTTCGACCTTGGTGCGAGAAGCAGCGTCGACCTCAAGCAGGTCGACGAATCGACCATCGTCGATGGATCGGCAGTTTTCACACTGACCACAGGGTGTCGATGTGACGCCGCTATCGTCATCGCCCTTGGCGGTGCAGTTCAGGCACTTGGCCAGGATGCGCGCCAGGGTCGTCTTGCCGACGCCACGGGTTCCGGTGAACAGATAGGCGTGGTGCAAGCGCCCCTGATCCAGAGCGTTGACCAGCGCACGCTGCACGTGCTCCTGCCCCACCAGCTCATGGAAGGTGTGGGGGCGCCATTTGCGGGCCAAGACCTGATAGCTCATGCAGCGCGGGATCCTTTCATCGAAAATAGACGACGCCGTTCAACGCACGACGCAAGGCCAGGCGCATTGCCTGAATCGGTCAGTATTCTAGCCGCTGGAGCTCACGGCCGAAAGACAAGGAGGGAGTGCATGCGAGGAGACAGGGATTTAGCCCCTGAAATGGAGGCGGCCCCGACAGCCACATCCCGGCACACGCATCCATCGCTACCGTTGCTCCCTTCCGGGCCTGGCGGGGTTCGCGATTTAACGTTGCGGGAGGACCGACGGGGCCACCATAACGACTCGAGCACTTACCACTGGATGCAAACATAACTTTTAAGCTTATACATGCACTGTTGTGTCGAGCGGGACGTACTGTAACAGTCGCTTAGCGTGTCCGCAAGGATGCAGGGGCTTCGCCACCGTGAAGTCAGACAACGCCTTTCTCGTCTAGGCTTAGAGGTGTAGCTTGGTGATAACCAACAAGATCACGTACCAATGGTAAGGGAGCGTTATGCAGAAGGATTCCAACAAGGGCTATATCGCACTGCTCGGCTGGAGCCTTAGCGCCATTGAGGCCGCCGAAAGCTTTGATCGCCGCTATGTGGTGGTCGCGCCGGACTGGGCTGAGGATTATTGCAAAAAGCACGATATCCCCTATGTTTCCTGGAACTTCGAGCGTCTGAATGATCGCTCCATGGAAATCGCCGAAACCCTGAGAGACATGGGCGTCGACGTTTCCATTCCGCTGTTCGAAGAGACCGTAGAGTGGGCGGGTGCGATCAACTCCGTACTGCTCGACAGCCCGCGTCTGTATGGCCAGTCACTGCTGCTGCGTGACAAGGCGCTGATGAAGCGCCGCGCTCAGCTGGGCGGCATCCGTGTGGGCATCTTCGAGGAAGCTCACGACAAGGAAGATGTGATTCGCTTCCTCAAGCGCGTCAACCAGACGCTGCTCAAACTCGACGGCGATCCCAACGACCCCATCCATCTCAAGGCCTTCGACAAGGCTGGTTGCCTGGGTCACCGCGTGATCCGTACCCCGGACGAGATTGATACGATTCC
The DNA here is from genome assembly GCF_012062845.1 of Halomonas salinarum. Lineage (GTDB taxonomy): Bacteria > Pseudomonadota > Gammaproteobacteria > Pseudomonadales > Halomonadaceae > Onishia > Onishia salinarum. Next base: position 28,688 of record NZ_WWNB01000004.1, on the reverse strand, counting down.
CGACGAAGAATTCCCGGTACTGATGGAATCACACCTGGATGGCTGGGAATTCGCGGTCGAAGCCTGGATTCACAAAGGCAAGATCGCCTTCCTCAACATTTCCGAGTATGTAACGCTTGGGTATTCGGTGTTCGTCCCGGCCTCTCCGGAACTCGAAAGATACCGTGAGCAGATCACGACGCAGATCGAGAAGCTGATCAAGGCCTTCGACATCGAGTTCGGCATCATCCATCCCGAGTACTTCGTGACCAACGATGGCGAGATGTACTTCGGCGAAGTCGCCTATCGTCCGCCGGGCTTCAAAGTCTTCGAACTGCTCGAACGCGTCTATGGGTTCAATGCCTACCAGGCCTCCATGCTGGTCTTCGACCCCAATACCACCGAAGAAGAGGTCAAGGCCTTCTTCCCGAAGGAAGTGGTCGATGCCGACGGCTTTGCCGGCTGCTTCGGTGTCTATCCGCGCCGCCGTGTGGTCAGCAAGCTGGAGATTCCCGAAGAGGTCGAGGATCACCCCTACTTCGAGTCTCACGAGCTGACCTCGCCCATGGAAGAGACAGTCACCAAGCGTACCGCCTTCGGCACGCACTGGGGCCTTGTTTACTTCAAGGGTGACGAGGCAGCACGCATGAAAGATCTGCTCAAACATATGGAAGATCTTGATTTCTATGTCTAACACCAAGGACATAGAAAGCATGCAAGTCTGATACAAGGAGTCTGCGTGACAACGCCACGTGACACGACAACTAGCAGTGATGCGTTGGAGGCCAGCGACAAGCTCGCTGGTCTTTTAAAGAATCTGGATGACGCCATCACACTGCTCAACAACGCACGCGACTTCGCCAAGCCGGGCAAACTCCCCAGAGTGCTTGATACTGCCCGGCGGGTGATGTTGCAGGAAGGCGGCTGTGCGGCCATCGAACAGCGCGGCCGTGCTCTCGAAGAGGCGGGCGTCTTTGTAGGGTCTGACTGGGAAACACCTCAGCACCTGGTCCCGTCACTCACAACCCATGCGCTAACGAGTCCCGATCCCAACATGGTGGTGATCGAATCGCTTAGCGAGCTTCGGCTGCTGGCCGTGGCCAAGGGTGATTACCTTCACCCACTGATTTCTCTGGAGCAGGCGCATCACTACCTGACCCAGACGATGGCACTGAATCTCAGGTTATTGTTTGGCGCCCCTACCGAAGCCGAGCGAGAAACGCAGGGCCGCTTGGCCGAGATTCCACGCCATCTGTTTCGGCATATGTCCGAGCGCATCGGCTACGAACACATTATCGATCATCTGATCGAGGAAATCTGGCGGATGCTGGAACAGCGTCCTATTCAGGTGGATTCCATCAAGCAGATGATCACGCAGATCGCCCTGTGCCAGGCCAACCCGGATATTGATCTGGGGGGCAGCGGCCAGGGGGCAGACCGCCTGGTCAGCTCGCTATTTGGCCCTACCCGAGCGTCTCGCGAAGACCCGGGGCTTGAGGTATACCGTGAGCGACTCAGCAGCATGGACAGCGCGGCCCTGCAGGGGGAAGCCACCGGCTTTGCGCGTGCCATGCACGATACGGGCCTGGTATCGGCCTATCACCCGGTGCTACTGCGCTATCTGCTTGAGCATAGCGACCACCTGCTGGCGGAAGCGCTGGGACTGTCGTCCACCGGCCGCGACTGCCTGCTGTGCTACCACGAACTCGTCCACGCGCTGATTCGTGGCGGCATCTATCCGGAAACCTCTCAAGCCGTCTACGGCCTGGCGCTAACGCTTGAGCGCGGTATTTTCTACCAACCCCCGGTAGCACCCGCCATGTGGCGCCAGCTGAGCCTGACGCTGTCCGACTGGTCTCAGGCCCGCCTGAACCTGGCCTTCGGGGAAGGTGTCTCGCCCAGAGCCCGGCTATTGGAAGGCGTCTTGTGCATGCTCGGCCTGCCGCTGGGTGTGGGACAGGGCAATAATCCGACCTGTCAGTCGGCGCGTGCGCTGTCGATGTGGGCCTACAACGACCCGGATTATCTGCTGCAAATGGTTGCCTGGGGCGCGCGTGATGACGACATCATCATGCACTTTGAAGGTATGCCTCTATCCTCCATGGCGAGCCTCTCCGGTGTGGCCCAGACATTGCCCACCGACCTCGACCCGGTGTCGTTGATCGTCGTGCCGCATCTGGACCGTATCTATGCGGAAATGGGCCGTCGCTGCATCGGCCGTGAGGGCGACCCGCACCGCTGGGTCAACCCGGAATTCCACGGCTGGTGGTCGGGCCGAGGCTTTCGCATCAACGTTGATGTGGCAACCGGGAAACTGCAGGATCTGGATGACTTTCTGCGCCACTTCTATGCCAGTTATCACCCGTTCTACAACGGCAATCAGCCACTGATTCATCCACAACCGGCCGGCATCGCCGTGACCGATACGTCGGCACGTTTCATTGGCTGGCATGCCATCACGATCCTGCGCGCCAATCTCGATCCCAACGATGAGATGCGGGTCTATTTCTTCAATCCCAATAACGACAGCGGTCAGGATTGGGGCGACGGCATCAAGGTGAGCACCTCGGATCATGGTGAGCGCTTCGGCGAGTCTTCACTGCCCTTCGAGCAGTTCGTGTCGCGCCTGTACATCTATCACTTTGATCCGCTGGAGCCAGGTGAGCTTGCCAAGATCACCCAGGAGGAACTCGACCGGGTGACAGGCTATATTCATCGAAGCTGGGGCAAGGATCGCATTCCCAATGCCGAGCTGCAGGCAAGCAGTGGTCAGGTGCCGCCAGAGATCTGATAGCTGGCACCAGCGACCTAACCAGCCTCACCATTATCCATCCACTTCAATAGTGCGGCCGCCGGGATTCTCTACCGGTGGCCGCCTTGCGTATAATCCTCTGCCTATACTTCCCTTCCTTTAGGCCAGAGGCCGCATGATTCGACTCGACCAACTGCTTGTCTCCCTGGGCCTGGTGCGCAGCCGCTCACGTGCCCAGCGCTTGATTCGCCATGGCCGGGTAAGCCTGGCCGGTCAACCACGACCTCTGACCAAGCCCTCTGAAAAGCTGCCGGAAGACAGCGCGTTGATCATCGACGAGGACCCGGAAGAACGCTATGCCTCGCGGGCCGGCCTCAAACTTGAGGCATTGCTTGAAGCGCGCGGCGTGTGCCTGGAGGGCCGTGTGGTACTCGATGTTGGTCAGTCAACCGGCGGGTTCACCGATTGCGCCCTGACCTTCGGCGCGGCGCATGTTATTGGCGTAGAGGTTGGCCACCACCAGCTCGACCCCACGCTTCGTGACGATCCTCGCGTCAGTTGCCTGGAAGGCCTCAATGCTAGGGCAATGGCGGCCTCTCCGGAGCTGCAAAAGGCCTTGGAGCAGCACGCGTCGGATGGTCTGTCCATCGCCGTGATGGATGTCTCCTTCATCTCGCAGACCTTGATCCTTCCGCAGCTTAGCCAGTTGCTGTCGCCGGGCGCGGAGTTGCTGTCACTGGTCAAGCCCCAATTCGAGGTCGGTCCCGGCAAGGTCAACGAGCGCGGTATCGTCACCGATGAGGGCCTGCTTGCCGATGTCGAGTCACGTATCCGCGCCTGTTGCACCGAACAGGGGTTCACGGTGCTTGGCTGGCAGGACAGCCCGATCCGCGGCGGCGACGGTAACCGTGAGTTTCTGCTCCATGCCCGTCGCGGCTAAAAGCCCCTGACGGAGCGCCATTATTCGTTGTTTTCGCCCTCCTCACCGCCTTCTCCCCCGCTTCACTGTGCGTCTCTGCCCTTTTCATCATCCCGCTTCGCGGATGGCGCCTCGCGGTGGCGTGTCGGGGCCACCCACTCGACGGGCCCACCCTTCTCATCGTGCAGATGCACATCGAGCTGATTGAAGGCGATTTCGACACCATGCTCCTCAAAACGCGAGGCAATCTCGACGTTGATTTCATCAGCTGCATGTAGCCGATCGAGCAGGGAGTTAACGAAAATTCGCAGTTCAAACTCCAGGCTACTGGCCGCGTATCGCAGGAAGAACACCTGTGGTTCCGGATCTTTCAGCACGCGCTCATTACGGGTTGCCGTCTCGTGCAACAAGCGATGCACCAGTGCCAGATCCGATCCATAGGCCACACCATAGGTAAGCACTACCCGTGTGATGCTATCGGACAACGACCAGTTGATCAGCTGATCGGTGACAAAGGTCTTGTTGGGAATGATGATCTCCTTGCGATCAAAATCCATGACCGTGGTAGCACGAATACGAATACGGCTAACGGTGCCATGCAGATTGCCAAGGGTAATGGTGTCACCGATGCGCACCGGCCGTTCGAAGAGAATGATCAAGCCCGAAATGAAGTTGGCAAATATTTCCTGCAACCCAAAGCCCAACCCCACGCCCAGCGCTGCTACCAGCCACTGCAACTTATCCCAGGTCACGCCGAGCGTCCCAAGCGCCATGACCAGGCCGCCCCCGGCGATCGCATAAGACAGCAATGAGGTAATGGCGTAAGCACTGCCCTGCTTTAGGGTCAGCTTCGATAACACCATCACCTCGAGCAGGCCCGGCAGGTTACGCGCCAGCATCATTGTCAAGACGACTATCAGCAAGGCGATAGCAATATCCATAACGCTCGCCCCGCTGGCGACACCGCCTTCTCCCGGTGCGCTGGCATCTGCGGCCCAGGGCGCAACCCTATCCAGGTAGCCGAGCACGGATAGCAGATCGGCCCACACCAGGTACAGCAACAGGCCAAGTCCCAGCACCAGAATGAGCTTGGACAGACGTAGCGACTGCTGATTGACCTGATTCATGTCCAGCGGTGGCTCCTCAACCACGTCCATGCCGTTCTCAAGCTCATCGCGCTTCAAGGCGTGGCGACGTGCTAACGCCCGCCGATAAGCCAGCCGCCTCGCGGCCACCGCCAATCCCCGGACCACGGAGGCCTCCACCACAATCCAGATGGCCAGCAGATAAAGCGTCATCACATAGCGTGATACCAGGCTCAAGGCCGTGTATTCATACCCCAGCACGATCAATCCGATCAGCAGCAATGGCACGGCGGCCAGCGTCAGGCCAATAAGCAGACGCAACAGCAAGATGCCAAAATGCGGCGTATGGGCAGTGATCAACTTGCTCTGAATCACGGCCATGCTGGCAAGGCCTGCCAGCATCAGCAGCAAGGCCAGCGGGTGCTCGGCCAGGGTGGTCTCGCTGCCGCGGGCCAGGCTGGTGATCAACAGCACCGGCACCAGTGACAGCCCGAGCCAGCGTAATAGCCTGGAGAGCCTCTGCGCGTAGGCAGGCGGCCAGAGAAAATGACGCACCGCTACTCCATCCCTTACGAGCAGTCGTCTCGCCCAAGCGATACTGGCCCAAGCCAGCGACAACTGCACCAGCGCCATTCCCAGGCGCGTCATCATACCTTCCGTCCCAACCACCAGGGCAAGGCCCAGCGATGCCATCAACAGCGGTCCAGGGCTTGCCAGGAGTGCATTGAGTGCAATCGCCAGCGGTGTCAGCGCCTGGGTATCATGCTTGAGGTGGCCAATCCTGTCGTTGAGCAGGACCAGGCGCATCTTGATGCGAGGACGCCACAGAAATAGCCCAATGGCCACCAGCATCGGTAACAGGCCCACCAGAGCGCCTGAATTCGGCCATTTCAATGGCAATAGCGAACGCCACGCGTCTTCCGTCCAGGTCTCGACCACCCGTTCCGGCACCTGACGCAGCCATCCCAGACCCAGATGGCGGCTGTTGGCGACCCAGAACAGCTGTTCATCGAGGGTCTCACGCAGTTGCTGGCTTAGGGTCATTAGCTGCTGCTGGTTGACCTGCAGATCAATGGCTGCGCTCAGTTGCTCGCCGTAGGCCTGCTCTAGCTGGTCGACCAGCTCGCGACGCGACGTAAAAAGATTCTCCAGGGCGGTAAGTAACGCCTCCGTTGGCTCGGCACCGGCCGTCTCCAGCCGCTCTCGGGCCAGAGCGGTGATATCCCGTAGCGAGTCGCGCTGACGACCCAGCTCGAACTGCTTGAGTCGCAGATCGGCGATATCGTCTTGAAGGTTGCGACGCTGCTCTACTTGCGGCAGCAAGCGCTTTTGTTCGCGCAGAATCCGCGACAACAACAGGCTGCCTCGAATGGCATCGATCTGCTCATTGAGGGTCTGCTGTAGCTGGCGAACCCGGTCGAGCCGACGACTGACGTCCAGTCCATCACGCGCCAAGGTATTGGCAAGCTCCGTGGCTTTCAAAAGCTCCAGGCTCAAGGTGTTATTGACCTCTCGCGCTTGGCGAACCACAGGGTGTTCGCTTTCCACTATCGAGGTGTCGGCCGATGCCGCCTTGATTGCCTGCTCAGACTGAGCACGTCGCTTCCGATCAAGCACTGCCTGCAACTTGGCGAGGCGGGCTTCCTGACGATCAATTTGCCGGTTGAGTTGCTCCTGTCGCAGCTGAGCGAGCTCCCGGAGCCTTGAGTTGGCACTCAAGGCGCGCTGTTGATAACGCACGGTCAGATCAGCCAGACGTGATTTTGCACGGCGCTCAAGCCGTGTGGGACCTTCGGGGAGTCCTTCCAGCGCCTGACGCCCCTTCTCAAGCGCCTGCATGGCCTCGGCAATACTCTGTTGGGCCCGCTCCGGTAGCGTCTGAGTATTGGTCAGTCGGGTATTAACCTCGCTCAGGCGATCCTGATACTCCTTCAGGGTCTCCATTGACGCCTTCAGACGAGCGTCCAGCTTATCCACGGACAGTCCCTCAAGCTCATCAAGGCTCAAATCAGGGGCAACGAACCCATCACCCTTGAGCTCTTGCTGAAGGTCTGCGATCTCCGCCGGCGCATCGGCAATACGCTGCTCAAGCGTCGCCATAGCAGCCTGCAGATCCTTAATTCTCTCGAGTAGCTGCAGGGTCGACTTGAGCGCCTCGAGATCACGCTTGGCGGCATCATCAAGCGTAGCCCCCTCTGCAGGCTCCAACGCCTGAATGCGCGTTTCCAGGGTATCGATATCCGGCAAGTCAGGGGGTTGCGTCTCCTGAGCCAGCGCATGCCCACTCACCATCAGCGTGACCAGCAGCATCCACCGCATTAGCCACCAACAGCTGGTGGCTACCCACCGTGGCTCATGGCACCGCAAAAAGCGCCCCTCATCTTTTTCCCACACCGCATGTCCTCCACGTTCCCCGCACACTATGCTGGGCTAGCGCGATAACAATCCGGGTACACAGCGCTCGACAGCCACCCTCTCATCGCTTTTTCCATCTAGCTGCTTCAGGTATCAGTTGCTAGGTGGCGCTGGAAAACGCGGCTCAATTGATCCATGAAATCCCCAGGTGTCATCGACAACGATTGACTTGGCCTGACGGCATGGTAGAAACAGGACTCGATAGACGACCGACAGGAATCAGCACATGGCCATGCCCAAGCCACTCACGGTCATCGTCCTGGCCGTGAGTATGACCTCAATGGCCAGCGGCGCCATCGCACACGATGTAGAGACCAACAAATCATCGGCCAACCAGCCGCTGACTCAGGAAAACATGACCGAGCAGTTGGCCGCTCAGCGTACCCTGGAAGAAGCCGAGCAGCGGCGTGAGCTAGAGAGTGAATCCGAGAACAATCCTTTCGCGATCACCACCTATCGCCGCAACTACCTGTTCCCCTGGAGCTACAACACCTCACCTAACCAGGAAGCCTTCCGTAGCGTCAGTGATGTGGCAGTAGGCAATGCCGAGGTCAAATTCCAGTTTAGTGTAAAGTTCAAGTTGGCCGATGATATCCTCGTCAATAATGGCGATTTTTACTTCGCTTATACTCAGCGAAACTGGTGGCAGGCCTATAACTCAGAAGCCTCCTCGCCTTTCCGGGAAACCAACTTCGAACCCGAACTTTTCTTGAGTTTCGACAATGACCTATCGTTGATGGGCTGGACCAATATCCAGAACCGGGTCGCCTTTAACCACCAGTCCAACGGTCGATCTGAGCCGCTTTCACGCAGCTGGAACCGGCTCTACCTGGATAGCGTCTTCCAGCGAGGTGACTGGGTCATCAATGTGTCACCTTACTGGCGGATTCCCGAATCCTCGGAGGACGACGATAACCCGGACATCGAGCGCTACATGGGCTATGGGGACATCACCGTGGCCCGACGTTTGAATAAGGACCATGAAGCCAGCCTGCTGGTTCGAGGCAACCCCAGTGCTGGCCATATGGGTTATCAGTTCGACTATTCGCTGCCACTCTCAGACAGCATGCGCTGGCACATCCAGTATTACTATGGCTATGGCGAGAGCCTGGTCGACTACAACCACAAAAACAATCGCCTTAGCATTGGCTTCAGCCTCAACTCCTTCTTCACCAACACTCGCTAGGCATCCGCCGACCAGCATGGCGGGGGATGCTTTCCGCACGCCTGTGCTGCTATGCTGGATATGTTCCAAAAAGTCCAAGGAGGATTTATATGGCTAACCGCACGCCCAATATCGATGCCAGCACCGACCAGCTCAAGAGCGACCTGAGTCACCTGAGCAACACGCTGGAAGAGCTGGTAAACGCTACTGCAGATGACTCCCGTAGCAATATCAAGGAAATGCGCGAGCGTGCCGAGAAGCGACTGAAGGACACTCGCTCCCACCTCGAGGCACGAGGCGAAAGCATCTATAGCGATACCCGGGAAAATGTTCGTGAACAGGCCGATGCCTGCAACAAGTATGTGAACGACAATCCCTGGACGAGCGTCGGCATCGGTGCCGCCGTCGGCGTCGTGGTCGGCCTGTTGATCGGACGGCGCTAATGGCAGCTGATAGCCAAGGACCGGCAGAACGCGTGTTCGAGGCTACCCGGCGACTGATCGGCAGCCTGGTCGCCACCGGCGAGACGCGCTTGCGTCTCGCTGTCGTAGAGCTCGAAGAGGAAAAGGCACGCTTGGTCACGTTGCTGCTGCTGGCAGGCGTTAGCTTTTTGCTGCTGCTGCTGGGGCTTGCCGTGCTCACGCTGTTGGTCGTTGTGGTATTCTGGGATACCCATCGCCTGGAAGCTATCGCCGCCTGCGCAATTGCCTTGTTGGGCAGTGGGTTTGGCATGGCGCTATGGGTGCGTCGTCTTGCCAAACGGCCGACGCTTCTCAAGAGTACGCTCAAACACCTCGCCACTGACCGCGAACTCATGAACGCGGAGCGACAGCATGCCCAAACCGACCACTGATATCGCTGTTCGCCAAGATACCGACATGGCAAGCATTGCTGCCCGTAAGGCTCTTCTCGAAGCCCGTATCGAGCAGCAGCGTATCGATGTGTTGGTGGATGCCGAGCGCTGGCGTCATGCTACCCAGAAAATCGATGCGTTCTACCATGCGGCGAAGCGCTGGAAAGCGCCACTCTATGGCATTGCCGGGGTGCTCGCCTGGCAAAGCCTGCGTCGGCCGAAAGGGTTCCGTCGACTCGCCGGGCGTGCTTTCGGCCTCGCCATGACGGCAAGACGCCTGCGCCGCCTGATCAAGTAGGCATCGCTACCTACAGGGCCTTGCCGTCAGGACACTCTCTGATCGCCGCCATTGTCTGCGTATGGTCTCTGCCTCTCTCTACCAGTGCCTCAACAGGCGCTGAATCCCCGTATTCATGATCTAGCCACTTTCCAGAAGCGCCGATAGCGACGGCAGAAGGCCTTGGGCGATTCTGCATAAAGAAGCCCCCCGAGTTGACGGGCCTCGCCGCGCAGGGTGGCTTGGCGCCGGGACGCCCGCCACTCAAGCTCCGCAACGACACCTTCCTCGACACCGTCAAGCTTTCGCAAGGCGGCGCCTAGCATCGTCAGATCGTGATCGTCGCCCAGCCGTTCCGCCAGAGCCTTGAGACTCCTGGCCCGGGCACGCATGGCCTCCGGCCATAGGGCTCTCAGCAGACGCACGTGATACCAGTGGTATTTGACCTGCTTTCGCCATTCATGGAAATCCCCGTCATCACCACTGGCATAGGCCTTGGCATAGGCGCTACGTCCCTTGCCATAGACGTGCTTAAGCCCCCCGGCGATGGACTTGAAGCCCTTGGCCGTGAGACGCCAGCTCGGCAGTCGCTCACGCATCGATTCAAGTGTTGCATGCGCCAACGCCAGTTGCTGGGCGGTGTTGTCCGCACCCGCTTCGGGACCGGTTTCGGCGAGTCCTTGGTCCCGCGCAGCGACCAGCGCTTCGCGAACGGGGGTGAGTTGCTTGGCCGACTCGGCCAGCGTTTCCGGAGGGACCAGCACATCGAAGGTATCAATGCATACCTGAGCATCGCGAGCCCCCGCCAGCGCCCGCGCTGTATCACGCAAGGCGACATTTTCCCGATGATAGAGATCGCGAGGCATGGCGTCGCGCATCAGGCGCAGCAAGCCACGCAACATCTTCATCCGTTTGCGGACCTGATGAACATGACCGGCAAGCCGCGGATCACTTGGCTCAATGGCAAGCTCGACAAGGGCATTACCCAGCTGGCGATCGACGAGGCGTGTCAGGTTGGCCTGCATGGCCTTGTCCAGTCGAAGTGCAAACGCCATGACAGTCTCCCCTTTGGTCCTAGTAAAGGCAGTAGCGAATCGGAAAGGCACCCCGTCTCTTGCAAGAACGGTCTATTGCGAAAGCTGCCTAGTGCACGAACTTGTGATTCGAGAAAAAAGTTTGAGCAATAAAAAATATAGCTGGTTTGAGAAATAAAATAGTGAATTGCTCCCTGTGTTCGGCTCCACGATACGGGCAGCGACAGAGCTGCTCGGTTTGTCACGTTGCTTCTGATTGTAGGTCTGATTGTCAGCCCTCGCGCTCTTCTTCACTTGGGCGCTGAACCGATTAAAGATTGAAGTGGTTCCCCGAAATTCGGACCAGGCGCTAGGCTCTGATCAGACCGATCAGGAGAGCCTGATCATGAGCAAAAAACGTCGGCAGTACACCAGTGAGTTCAAGGCCAAGGTGGCGCTCGCTGCGCTGAAGGGCGACGAGACCACCTCGGCATTGGCGGCTCGCTTCGAGATCCATCCGTCCATGGTGAGCCAGTGGCAGCGTGAGCTACTCGATAACGCTGCCGGCCTCTTCGAGGGCAGCAGCGGCAAGCCAGCGCAGAAGAGCCAGGAGGAGGTCGATACCGTCTACCGCGAGACCGGAAAGCTGACGGTGAGGAGCTGGACCGCTACTTCACCTGGTACAACCAGGGTCGGCCCCACCAGAGGCTGGACGAAGCGACACCCGATGAGCTGTACTTCCCTCAACCACTGAACAAGGCGGCCTGACGCTGATAATGGCCCGATCCGAGCTTTGATGACCTGTCGGGTAGTCTGAACAATGGGGTCCACGTCTGATGGTGGAACTGCCACGATCGGTGGTCCACTTCGCGCGTTGTAAGTTTGTCACCAGGCCGGTTGTACCTTATGTTGGAGATTGGGCTGCCCCGCTGAATCCGCCCGATGAGACCTGCCTTGGCTAACGGCTCCGCTCACTTGGTGCACTCCATTGGTGCAGTTCTGAATCAACCAGCAAGGAGAAGCTCAAATGCCGACAACGTCAGAAACTGAATTAGCTCCAGAAGTAGCAGCCTGGCTCGATCCGACCATGGACTCGGTTCGTGGGACAGAAACGCCCAAGGATCCGAACAAAGGCTACATCGCCCTGCTTGGCTGGAGCGTCAATGCTATCAAGGCCGCGCAGAAGTTTGACCGCCGCTATATAGTGGTTGCTCCAGATTGGGCCGCGGATTTCTGCACGGCAAACAAGATACCTTTCATCCCTTGGGATTTTATCCGTCTCAATGATCGCTCCATGGAGATTGCCGAAAGGCTGAAGGCGGAAGGTGTCGATGTGGCCGTACCGTTGTTCGAGGAAACCGTTGAATGGTCCGGTGCCATCAACTCTGTCCTACTCGACAGCCCTCGCATGTACGGCCAGTCTATTCTGTTTCGTGACAAGGCTCTGATGAAGCGCCGTGCACAGCTTGGCGGTATCCGCGTCGGAATTTTCGAAGAGGCGCACGAGAAGGATGACATCGTCCGCTTCATGAAGCGCGTCAACCAGACACTTCTTAAACTTGATGGTGACCCGGACGACCCGATTCACGTCAAGGCATTCGACAAAGCTGGTTGCCTCGGCCACCGAATGATTCGTACGCTAGAAGAAATCGACAATATTCCGGATGACGAATATCCCCTGCTAATGGAAAGTCATCTGAGTGGCTGGGAATTTGCTGTCGAGGCCTGGATCCACGATGGGAAAATCAAGTTCCTTAATATTTCCGAATACGTAACGCTGGGCTACTCGGTATTCGTACCGGCTACCGAGCAACTCGAGAGTTGGCGCAACGCGATAACCAAGCAGATCGAGCTGCTGATCAAAACCTTCGACATCAAATTCGGCTTGATTCATCCCGAGTACTTCGTCACTGCTGACGGCGAAATGTACTTTGGGGAGGTTGCATATCGTCCGCCCGGATTCAAGGCGTTCGAGCTGATTGAGCGAGCCTATGGATTTAGCGCGTACCAGGCCTCAATGTTGGTGTTCGACCCCAAGAGTACCAAAGAGGAAGTCGATAACTTCTTCCCGAAGGAAGTAGTCGATGCGAAGGGCTACGCTGGTTGCTTCGGTGTGTATCCGCGGCGTCGTGTGATCAGCAAACTGGAAATGCCCAAAGAAACGATTGAGCATCCCTACTTCGAGTCTCACGAATTGGTCGCGCCGACAGAAGAGACGGTTCCTGACCGGTCAGCCTTCGGAACTCATTGGGGCCTGATCTTCTTCTTTGGTGACGACCCCATCAAGATGCGGGACCTGCTGAAATCCCAGGAAGATTTGGACTTCTATGTCTAGAGGTCAAGCGTAGGGTCCCCGATGATCAATTGAGCCATAGGAGTGATCCCTTGCTAGCAGCAAGGGAGCTTCTACAGCAATGCCTTCGGGAACAAATTCAAGGGCCCCAAACTGCACTAGCGTGAGGCCGGCTGAAGTGGTCCCCCAAAATTCGGACCAGGCGCTAAACTCTGATCAGACCATACCAATTTTTATTGATACAAACATTCTTGCAACGCTACAAGCTTTTTTCTAGCGGCACAGAACTAGAGCGACTGCCCGCAGGCAACGCCCGACGCCCATGCCCACTGAAAATTATAGCCACCCAGTTCTCCGGTCACATCCAGCACTTCGCCGATGAAGCGCAACTGGGGTAGCCCATTGACTGCAAACGTCTTCGACGACACCTCATGGGTGTCAACGCCGCCCATGGTGACCTCAGCGGTGCGCCAGCCTTCGGTGCCCGCGGGTTTAATGCGCCAGTGGTTGAGGCGTCCCTGCCACGCCTCGAGGCGTGCATTGGAAAGCTCCGCCAGAGGAGCATCCTCTGCGTACCACTCATTCAGTGCCTGGGCAAAACGCTTGGGAAAACGCTCACCCAGCCAGGTCGACACACGTCGCTTAGGCGTTTTCCGGCGGGCCTGGGCCATCGCCTCGAAGGCGCTTTCCCCCGCTAGCAGGTCTATCTCGAGCTCATCTCCCGCTTGCCAGTAGCTCGATATCTGCAGCATGGCCGGGCCGGAGAGTCCGCGGTGGGTAAACAGCATCGGTTCACGGTAGCTGCCATCTCGACACGTCACCGCCACATCGCAGCTGACCCCGGAAAGATCCGCCACGCGCTCCTTCCATTGCGATGTCAGGGTGAAGGGCACCAGTGCTGCCCGGGTGTCGGTGACCGCGAGACCGAACTGGCGGGCGATGTCATAGCCAAAACCACTGGCCCCCATGCTGGGAATCGACAGGCCACCAGTAGCGATTACTACGGCGCCCGTGTCGATGCGCCCGCGAGAGGTCTCTAACCGCATACCCTCGCCCTGACGCTCAATGGAATCGATGCGCGTCTTCAGCCCGACCTCCACGCCAGCCCACTCGCACTCGGTAAGCAGCAGGCGAACGATGTCCTTGGCGGAATCCGCACAGAACAGCTGTCCAGGCGCCTTTTCAACGTAATCCACGCCATGGCGCTCGACGAGTTCGACAAAGTGCTCCGGCCGGTAACGCTTGAGTGCCGAGATGCAGAAATGCGGGTTGGCAGAAAAGAAGTTGCCGGGACTCGTCGCCGTATTGGTGAAGTTGCAGCGCCCGCCCCCCGACATCAGGATCTTCTTGCCGGCCTTGTTGGCATGATCGAGCAGCAGCACGCGCCGGCCAGCGTAGCCAGCGGTCAGAGCGCACATCAGCCCGGCCGCACCGGCACCGATCACGACGACATCGGGTTGAGAACTCATCGGGATCACCGTACAGGGAGGGGATGGGTAGCATCGAAAAGTGCGAGACATTCTACCAGAGAAGGGGCTAGCCACCATGCGGCCTTGCGATACGAAGGTAGCATTTCTTTCATACCTGAGGCTTAGAAGCTGATTGGCAAAACCTCAGGTCGCGTCTATTCTTTTGATCCTGAATGTGGTTTTTTTTATCACGCCGACAGGAAGCCTTGCTGTTTTATTATCAACTGAAAAACAAAACTCATTAGCAACACAACAAAATAAAAATTTAAAAAAACCAACAACTTACAGAATATCCGAGCGATGATGCTCAAGAAACATTACATGATGAAACACTCATAATATAAATAAAAAAATAACCAATAGCATTTAACGCAGACCGCAGGGGTTCTTACGCATGGATACTCATGACTATGTACTTGTGGTGGAAAGGAACCTACAGAAAGCATCGGAGGGGGACTATCTGGATGCGTTGCGGAATGCCGGTTATCGCCTGGAGTCAGTGTCGGCGGGCAAGGATCCTGTGCCTGTGATGAAGGCTCGCCCTCCCATAGTCGCCATCTTCCAGTATGATTTCCCCGACCAGCAGGGACTTGCAGATCTTCGTCAGGCCAAGCAGGAGGTGTCCTCGATCCCGCTGTTGATGATCACGCAGGCCCATTCGGAGCACCTCGCGGTCTGGGCCTTCCGCTCGCGGGTATGGGACTACTTTGTCCATCCTGTCGACCTGACACGCTTGCTGGAGGTCATGACAACCCTGCGTCGCGTGCGCCTTCCGGCTCGCGCCGGCAATGAATCTCGCCAGACGCTGGATATTCGCAACACCATCCCGCCGGAGGCGCGACTACGATTCTCGAATCAGGGAAGCGATCAGTCGCAGCTCGAACGAGCCATCTCCTTCGTCGACCAGAACCTACACCGAAAGATTGCCCAGGCAGAGGTTGCCAGCCTCTGCGGCTTGAGCACCTTTCAGTTCAGCCGCCTGTTCAAGCGCCTGACCGGAGATACCTTTCAGGAATACTTGCTGCATCGACGCATCGCCGAAGCCATGCGGTTGCTCGCCAACCCCAAGGTCTCGATTACCGATGTCTGTTTCACCGTCGGCTTCCGTGACCTTTCCTATTTCACCCGTACTTTCCAGCGCTATGTGGGCAAGACCCCATCCCGTTATCGACTGGGCATCGTACCCACGGTATCGGCGCCAATGACCAACCATCGTGACAATATCAACAAGACTAATCCTGACCTGACCGACGCGACCTTCTCCCCCCGTCTTTGAGTCGCTGAGCACCGACAGCGCCTACCACCCTCCCCGGCCGAGACTTTCCACTGGCCGGTCGCTCAAGCAACAGGGATGGGAATACACCTGTTCAAACGGCGCCGGTCCTCTTTCACGCCCCCTCTTATGGCCACCCTTACAAGTGGCGGCCGTGCAATACATGATGCTTTACGCTTATTTCCAGGCAGAGACCCTACAAGCAACTTAATCCACCAGCACGGGAATCTGCGCCAGGATGCCGTAGTTTTCGCCGCCCGTTCCTCCGGTCGGCTCCTGGTAGGAACAGGAGGGCAGGAAATAAATACTCTTCTGCCGCCAGCCATCATTGGCATAGGTGGCGAGTGCATCGTTTTCCCCGCGCAGATTCATGGCACCGACAAAGTCATCCCAACGCGTCACACCACTGGGATCGGCATTCGACCATGTGCCCGGAGAGACACCATCGCTGTCGTCGGGCGGCAGAGCCATCTGAGTCGGTGCGTCATCGTCAATCTTGTTCGACTGATTGACGACCCAGATCACATCCAGGTTGACCGCGCCCACCAGGGGATTGCCGGGCGCAATACCATCGCTGCAATCAACTACCGGCAGGCTCATGTTCCAGGGCTTCGTCTTAGTGTCAGACTCCACCACCCACTTGTCATAGAAGGCCTGGAAGGCCGCCTGTACCTGACCATTGTTGGTCGATATATCCTCGCCGAACTCCAGCTCCTCCGGATTGCCGGTGCCGTTCTCCACCAAATCCCGAAGATCATTAGCATTACTGGCCCCATCATCGCCCTGTTCCAGGTCGGTCCACCCTCCCGTCTGATCGCCCTCGGGGATGAAACGCCCCACATCACAGGAGTATTCACCGGTCGGCGTGGTGATGGCTTCCTGGCACATGGCGATCGGCTGGTCGACATCGCCTGGCCTGAGAGTACCGGCAAAGCCTATATAGGCTACTGCACGAGCCGACACCTCATAGCCTGTGAAACCAAATATGCCCCCAAAGAAGGCAGCCACTGGCGTCGCGCTCCGCTCGGTCACCACCTCGACGGCATTGATGAAGTTGGGGTCGAGATCCAGATCCATGGTGCTCTTGCCGAACAGATCCACCGCCTCGAGTGATGGGTTTGCAGTGAAGGTGCCATTGGTAAAGCTCCAGTGTCCGCGCTGGATACTCACGATCTCGACACTGTTGCCCTGGCTTTCATTGGCGGTCGTCACCTCTGTTGCGGCCTGATTGGCATTCGGATTGACCGCACTGCCATCCGCCAGGTAAAGCATGCGGGCTCCCGCCAAGGCACCGGCATCCGCGGCGTTCTGCAATTCATTGCGTGCCACGTAGAGATTGCTGCCATCTACCGCCAGTGCCGTGAAGGCCAACAACATGAACAGCGACACCGCCATCAACACCACCGAGGCACCGCGCTGGCGGACCGGTGATGCCACTTTTCCTCTAAGTTGCCACCCCTGTCGAGTCTTCATGATCATTCCGCCCGCATTACAGTAGTGGAAGAAAGGGTCAGCACATCCCCCAGACCCACCATGAATCCCGGCAGCACAAGAAATTGATAGGGGTAGTCGACACTGACCGTCAGGTCGTCTCCTGCATCAAAATTGCCATTGCCATTGCGATCATTGCGCTGGATATCGACGGCCAGTTCGGCGGGACCTCCCAGGGAAATCAGGTAGGAATCTGCATAACCCTCGATGGCCTGAGTGATGAGCACATCTTCAGTGGTCGGCATGTCAGCAAGCGCACGGTCCCCGGTGCGAAACAGAATCCCCTCACGTGCCCCTTCGCGGGTGGCATTGGTGAGCGTCGCCTTGTCGAACAACGCTACGCTGAATTCAATGATCCCAAATAGCAGCAGGAACAAGAGGGTCGCCGAGATAGCGAACTCGACCAGTTCGGAGCCTTTTTGCCGGTGAAGCGATCGTCCAGGTTTCATGTCAATGTCTCCCTACTCACCATCAGGATCACTCAGCTGAAAATCCATTTTCCCGACGCACCATCAGGTCGAGCTGTCGGGCATTCTCACTGGCGGTGACGTAATAGGCCGGTGACTGTCGCATGGCCTCCTGGAAGAAATTCATCGCCTCGGCATAGCGGCCATCCACCATGGCGATATAGCCGATATCATTGAGTGCCTCGGCATGCTCACCGTTACGCGCCACGGCTTCGATGGCAAAATCGTAGTCGCCATCGCGGGCGTGAACGAGGCCGAGGTTGCGCCAGGCGAGCTCATAGCCAGGATCGAGGGCCAGTGCCTGACGCAACGCCTGACGGGCGGCGGGCCAGTCACCTTCGAGATAGTGCGAGTAGCCGAGGTTGTTCAGCATTCTCGGTACCCTGGGATTATCGGCCAGGCCCTGCTCGTAAAAGCCCTGCGCCTTGGCATACTCCCCTTGAATATCGGCGATCACCCCAAGCGCGTTGAAAGCCTGCCAGGGGGCCCCGCCCCTATCCACCACCGGCTGAAGCTGCTGCTCGGCCTGGTCGTACTGACGCTGCTGAAGATAGATGATGCCGAGTCCGGTCCTGGCCCCGATATGGGTCGCATCGACCTCCAGCGCCCATTGGTAGGCAAGCATCGCCAGGCGATGGTTATCCCGGCGATGATGGATGGTTCCGATCCTGTAGAGCGGTTCGGCCTTGGGCGACCTTTCCATCTTAAGGCCACGCAGGTACTCGAACAGAGCACGATCCTGATCACCTGAATTCATGGCCGCATCACCATTGCGGTAGGCCTCTTGCGGACTCGCGACAGGAAAGGCCGTGCTATAAGCCGTGGTCGACTCCCCGTTATAGAGGGCGTCATAGGTATCGTCTGCACCGTTGCGCTGGCTGCTGGCACAGCCAGCCATCAAACCAGTCACCAAAAGAGCGGCGGCAATGCGCGTCATGCGATGGATATTTTTCATGGGAACGTCCCCCGGTAGAAAATCAGTTGCATTACAGCCCGCTCAATGGCCAGAACGGGCCAGCGCTTCCATCGCTCCCAGCAGTGGAGGCCCGAGGGCCACCACGAAGAAACTGGGAAATACGCAGAAGATCAGCGGGAAAAGCATCTTGGTACTGACCTTGGCCGCCTTTTCTTCGGCCTCTTGGGTACGTTTCTCCCGTAATTCCGAGGCATAGATACGAAGCGTGCCGGCGATGCTGGTGCCGAAACGCATACTCTGCAAAAGCGTGGTAACCAGCCCCCGAATGTCCTCGACACCGGTACGCTCTTCCAGGTCCCGCAGAGCACTCCTGTGATCCATTCCGGCTCGCGTTTGTAGCCCGAAGAGGTTGAGTTCATCGGAAAGCTCCGGGTGACTCACGGCGAGTTCATGGGAAACCCGTTGGATGCCAGCCGCTAGCCCCAGCCCTGCTTCAGTGCAGACCACCAGCAGATCCAGGGCATCAGGAAGGCCGCGTCGCAAGAGGCGGGTCCGCTTGGTAAATTGTTTATCCAGCCAGAAGGACGGCAGCACATAACCGGCGATAGCCACCGACATCATGATCAACAGAGCGGTCGAGATCGGCAGTCGTGTCAGGGGCACTAGCACCGCCATCACCGCCAGGGCCGGCAGTACCGTGAGCGCCATCCGTGCCCCATAGAAGACGTTGAGTGCCCCCGGCGAACGCATGCCGGCGCGCCGCAGGCGCTGGGCAAGCTTGTGCTGTTTCTCTTCTTCGCTTGGAACAAGCTTTTCGCCCATGGGCCCCAGCCAGGTATCAAGGCCACCCCCAGAGGCGGCCGCAGTCTTGATGCCTGACGTTCCCGCACCATGACCGGCAGCGGCCACCTCTGCATGAGCCTCGAGGCCACGCAACCGACGCCGCAAGGGGTCCGAAAGGCCGATGATCAAAAGCACCAGCGCCACCAACAAGGCGAAGATGGCGAGCCCCATCAGCGTGGCAAAGCCAAGCTCGATCACGGCCGGGTTGGCGATCTGTTTATCGAACCAGGCCATCAGTTGATTGACATGTTCCATGACCACCTCCTCAAACGTCGATGCGTACGACTCTGCGCATCCACAAAATCCCGATCACGATCAGCACGAAGGCCACCAGTACCAGCTGACGCCCGGTGGGGTTCTCGGTCAGCATCGGGATGAAATCCGGACTGGTGATCGACAACACGCCGGCCAACCCGAAAGGCAGCAGCGATAGAATCCAGGCGGCCATACGCCCCTGGGCGGAAAGCGTGCGCACATTACGATGGAAGCGGAAACGATCGCGAATGACCTTGGCCAGGCCATCGAGCAGTTCGGCAAGGTTGCCGCCGGTTTCCTTCTGAATCAGCACCGAGGTCACGAATACCATGACGGTGACACTCTCGACCCGCTCCAGAAGCCCCCGCATGGCGGTGCGCACCTCACCGCCGTAATTGATCTCCATGAAGGTGATGCGAAACTCACCGGCCAGGGGCTCCGACATTTCATCGGCAACCAGGTGCATGGCATCGCTGAAGGGGTGACCAGCCCTCAGGGCACGCGCCATGATCACCAGCGCATCCGGCAACTGCTCCTCGAACTTGATCAGACGCCGGTTACGTGCGATCCGCAGTTGCATGAAAGGGATGCTGGCCACCAGCAGCCCGACCAGTACGCCCATCGCCGGCAGTGGCAGCAGGTAGGCCCCCACCACCCCGACCATGCCGCCCAGGCACACCGACAGCAGCACGATGCGATAGGCCGGGGTTTCCTTGCCGGCCTGTTCCACCAGGCGCTCGATGTGCGCCATGCCCGGCAGGGCCTCCAGCGCCCGCTCAAGCGGAGACAGCTCGCGAAGATACTTGCGCCGCACCAGGGATACCTGATCAGAACGCTCACCGCCCTTCATGGAGCGCAGGCGCTTCTTGAGGCGCTTGCGGGTCTTGCGGTTCTCGCCAAAGGCCGGCACCAGGAAGCTCTGCATCAGCAGGAAAGCGGCAATGGCGACCATTCCAATGACGATGACTTCATCGGAGAGGGTTACATCCATGAGCGCTGCCCTCCCTGTACCTGGAACACCTTTAGATCAGGCGCCAGGCCGCGCCGCTTGAGGTAGTCGTAGAAGCCCGGCACCACGCCGGTAGCCTGGTAGGAGCCCATGACGTTACCCTGCTCGTCGAGGCCATCACGCTGGAAGCGGAAGATCTCCGACATGGTGATGATGTCGCCCTCCTGGCCGTTGACTTCTTGCACACTCACCACACGCCGCTTGCCATCCTCCATGCGCTCGACCTGTACCACCACGTCGATGGCCGAGGCGATCTGGGCGCGCAGTGCCGCTGCCGGCAACTGGAAGCCACACATCGCCACCATGCTCTCGATACGGCTCAACGCATCGCGGGGTGTATTGGCGTGGATGGTAGTCAAGGAGCCGTCATGGCCGGTGTTCATGGCCTGCAACATATCGAAGGCCTCGCCACCGCGCACCTCACCGAGAATGATGCGGTCCGGGCGCATACGCAGGCTGTTCTTGACCAGATCGCGCTGGGCAACTTCGCCACGCCCCTCGATGTTCGGCGGACGGGTCTCGAGCCGGACCACATGAGGCTGCTGAAGCTGTAGCTCCGCCGAGTCCTCGATGGTGACGATACGCTCGCGATGGGGAATGAAGCCCGAGAGAATGTTGAGCAAGGTGGTCTTGCCCGCCCCGGTGCCGCCCGAGACCAGCACATTGAGGCGGGCCTGGACGATGCAATCGAGAAGCTCGGCCATGACCGGCGTCAGGGTACCGATCTCCACCAGGTTCTCGGCGTTCAGACGCTCCACGGCGAAGCGGCGGATCGACAGCATCGGTCCATCGATGGCCAGCGGCGGAATCACCGCGTTAACCCGGGAGCCATCCTTGAGACGCGCATCCACCATCGGCGATGACTCATCGATTCGCCGTCCAACGCTTGAAACAATGCGATCGATGATCGTCATCAGGTGGCGATCGCTGTCGAAGCGCAGCTGGGTCTGCTCGAGCTTGCCATTGCGCTCGACGAAGATCGGCGCGGTACCGTTGACCAGGATGTCCGAGACACTCTTGTCGGCAAGCAAGGCTTCCAGCGGCCCCAGACCCAACACCTCATCCTGTAGCTCAGTGACAATGCGCTGGCGCACCGTGGCGTTGAAGGGCAATGCCTGCTCGCTCATCAAGGCTTCACAGACCTGCTGAATCTGGCTACGGGCTTCCTTTTCGTCGAGGCTACCCAGCAACGACAGGTCGAGTACCTTGACCAGCTTCCTGAATATCTGCTGCTTGCATTCAAGCTCGGCCCCGGATAGCCCCTGGGTCGCATTGCGAGATGCCTTCAGGCCCCACTGGTTGCGAGGAGCATCCTGAACACCATCATTGGCCACACGTTCACGAAAATTCATGTGCATTGCTCTCCATAAGGGACGCCATAAGGGTCGCCATCAGGGACGATTCCCCAAGGCCCGGGCGACGACCGGCCAGCGAGTGACCACTCAATTGCGCAGGGCCCAGCCCAGAAAGGACATCTTGCTTTGACGCGGAGCCGTCTCCGGCTCCTTGTTATCCAGTGCCTCTGCCAGCGACTTGAGCGCCTTGGTCACTGGCGCCTTGGGCGCCATCTCGAGCAAGGGGCTGCCCACATTGATGCTCTGGCTGACGCGCCGGAAATCATTGGGCAGGGTGATAATCGCAGTGCCCGGCAGGGCATCCCGAATCGCCGACAGGCCCACGTCGTTATGCTTGTCATAGCGGTTGACCACCAGCAGCATGCGGGTCTGGGTCAGGTTGAGTTCGTGGCGCAGGATATCGCGCAGCCGTTGGGCGTCACGCAGGTGTGCCACGCTCTGCTCAAGTACCACCAGGATTCGGTCGGCCCGCTCCAGCACTGCTGCGGTGGGTCCCCCCACCCAGCGGGGCAGGTCGATGACTACCTCGTCATAAGCCTGACTGAGCACCTCGAGTAACAACTCGACCCGGGATTCCGGTACTTCGGCGACAGTCACCATGTCGTCTGGTGAAGAGGCCAGAAGATCGACACCGCTGTCATGGGTCTGCACATAACCTTCCAGGGCCATGGCATCCAGGCTGTCGGCTTCCTCGAGCGCCCGTACCAGCCCGTTTTGGGGTGACATGTTGAAGTACAAAGGCAGGGACCCGAACTGCACGTCCAGATCCAGCAACAGGCCGCGCCGTTCCTGGCTGACGAGAATATGGGCCAGGTTGGCAGCCACCATGCTGGCACCAGACCCACCCTTGGCGTTGATGACCGCCGTCATGCAGGCACGCGGCTGCTGAGGATCGACCACCTTGTCCCGCGCCAGCTGACGAATGAACTGGGTGATCTCCCCGTCATCGATCGGCGGCGAGAAAAAGTCCCGCGCCCCGGCCCTCATAGCCAGCCGAATCAGGTCGACATTGCCCTTGGGACCGACCACCAGCAGCGGCGGGCGCTCGACCACGGGACGCTCCCAAAGGGCGGTGAGCTCGGCTTCCCAGCGCTCGCTTGCCAACAGGATCAGTGCATCCGGGAGCGGCGAAACGCCATATAGCGGGTCGGCATGACCGTTGACGATCACCTTGGTGGTGACCTTGATGTCGCCCTGGCTGCGCAGCAGCGTCTCCAGGCACTCGAGCTCGTCCCGGGCGCGTCCCGCCAGCAAAATCTCCAGTCGATACCGCATGTTTATCCCCTTCTGATATGACGCTTCCTGCAACGAATCCTGAGCCCGCCTTGCCTGTCGCGATGCCCCTCAGGGCATCGACACAGTCGACGGCGGATACGGGGCAGCCGGCTGACGGTAGCTCTCCAAGGCACCCGCCACCTTGTCACCCTGGGTCGGCGACACGGGGTCGCCTGGTTGATAGGTCTGGGTATCGATCATGTGGCGCACGGTATCGCCAAAGGGCGGTAAATCTGCACCCGGCTGCGCCGCACAAGCCGAGAGCATTCCGACGAGCGCCAGGGGCATGAAAGCAGCCAAGGCGACGCGGGGCAGAACAGCGAATAAATGTGACATGGTGGATTCTCCCAGGCGCGAATCAGAGGTCATGGCCAAACTGGCCTTCGGTACCGCCTTCTTGACGGCTGGACATCAGCTGAAGGTCCATGCCTGAGCGATTCGCACGCCGTGGGGTCGGCTGATCGGCCTCATCGCGGCCATGAAAGCGCCCCATGAGATAGAACTCGACATCGCTTGGTGGCACGAAGGAGCCGGTGGGCAGCCGCGCCAGTTCCGGCTCATAGGCACGCGCCAGACGCGGAGTGACAAAGATCACAAGCTCGGTCTGCTCCTTGACGAATTCCTGACTGCGGAACAGCGCACCGATGATCGGTACATCGCCGAGCCCCGGAAATTTCGAGATATTTTCCTGCAGGCTCTCGTTGAGCATCCCGGCGATGGCGATGGTCTGGCCGGTGGCGAGCTCCACCGTGGAACTCGCACTACGCTTGGTCAGCGCTGGCACGAAGAACTGCGACGAGGACTGCTCGCCCACGCCGACCACCAGGCTGTTGCTTGCCGTCAGTTCGGAGACCGAGACATCCACCTTCAGGTTGATGGTGCCGGAATTAAGCACCACCGGCAGGAAGCGCAGACCGACACCGAACTCCTTGTTCTCTATGGTGATCTGGCCATCGCCCTGGGGCACGGGAATCGGGAATTCCCCGCCAGCGAGGAACTGTGCCGGCTGACCGGTCAGCGTCGTGAGATTGGGCTCGGCGAGGATCTTAGCGACCCCCTCGCGGTTGGCGGCATCCAGCACCAGGTTCAGCAGGTAGTCGTCACGCAGGTAGCTGGCGAAGATACCGGCGTCTTCGATGCTGGCGGTCGCTGGTGCAAACTCACTCACAGCAGGCCCGACGATCGAGCCGCCGCCCAGAACAGGAGCACGACCTGTCACGGCACCACTCTCGAAGATGGCATCCGGGAAACTCGCACCGCCCTTGACGGCTCCCACCTGCAAGGCCGAAGAACCGACATTGAAGACGTTGAAGTCGGTTTCCAGGCGCTTGACCAGCGAGCGCGATACCTCGGCCACCTTGACCTCAAGCATCACCTGCTGGGCCCCGCCGACCTGCATCAGGTTGATGACCTGGGCACCGCCCTCTTCTCCAGCCGAGAAGTGTTGAGCAAGACGCATGGCCGTTTCCATGCGCTCGGCACTGGATACCTGGCCACTCAGCACGATGCTGCTCTGTGCCGAGCGGACCTGGATATTCTCCTGCGGCATCATGTCGTGAAGGTGCAGCTTGAGGCTGTCCAGATCATGGGTCACGGTGACGTTCAACATGCCCTGAACCCGCTCGTTCTGGTCCCACAGCACCACATTGGTGGTGCCAAGCTTCTTGCCCAGTACATAGACCTGGCGCGAGCGCACCACCACGATGTCGGCGATGTCGGGGTTGCCGATCGACAGGATTTTCACCGGTCGCGGAAACTCCAGCACCTGCGACTTGTTGACCGACACCGCCACCTCCGCCGAGCGCCCCTGATAGGGCGTGGCGATACTGCGCTCCAATGCCTGGGCAGCCGCTATTTCCGTCCAGACGCTGGCCAGCAGGATCATCACTGCCAGGGCCACCCACTTCCCGATTACCCGTTGCCTATCCATTGCACTCTCCCACTGACTCGAAAGGGGCCTGCCGAGGGGCTTGATCATGGCGTTCAGTTCCTGACGGTGACCGAGCTCATCTCGGTGCCGCGGATCACGTTGACGCGGCGATTGACGGCCCGCACGGTTGCACGGGGAGCGGCAACGGCGACGGGCTCTGGGTCCGCCAGCTGGGCGGTCGTGAAGGACTCCTCTTCGTTATCCATGGGATTGCGCAACGTAAGCTGCACCTTGCCTTCCTGGGTAGCCTCGACCAGCTTCTCGGCCTGGCGCGGATCGACCTCCAGGGTCACCGCCCGCACGATCACCGGGCCGTCACGTTCCTGTGACGCGATCTGGTCGACGGCCAGCACCTTGATATCGCGCAGAATGGTTTCGGACTTGACGCTGCGGTTGCTGCCGCCATCGCGCTTGGCGGAGACGATATCCACGCGGTTGCCCGGCAGCAGGAAGCCCGCCACGCCGACCACATCATCCACTCGCACGCTCATGGCGCGTTTGCCATGCTCGAGCACGGCCGCCAGGGCACTGCCCCCCATATGTTCGGCCACTCGCCCTTCCAGCACGATCTCGCCGGGATAGATGACCTGGTTGCTGACTCGCCCCACCACGCTCTCGATGCTGTTGAAGCTACCCGCGGGAATCGCATTCGGGGGTAACTCCAGCATCTTCAAATCGGAGGCCTGCACCGTCGAGCCGAAGGGAATCTGCAAGGTCGTTACCACCACCTGCGCCATCTCGCTCCCCCCTTCATCCCCCGACTGGGTCTTCATCCAGTTCTTCGCCACCATGGCGGCCCCGAAGGCCATCACCAGTGACACGCCCAACATCAACACCACACCCTGCTTTTTCATGACGCCTCCCTCCCGGGATCACCCAGTTCCACGAAGTAGTTCTGCCAGGCCCAGAAGAGAGCCGTCTTTGAGAGCCTCTCCTGGCCCTGATAGCGCAGATAGTCCACCGCCAGTCCGACCAGATCACGGGGATGGCAAGGCAACAGCGCCACCTCGCGGCGATGGTGTAGCTCCTCGATCACGAAGGTGGCCAGCCGCTCGTCGAAATCGACCCCGTTGGCCAGGCACTCCTGCTGCCAAAGCGTCAGGTAGTCATCACGACCCAAAGCAGAAAAGCGAATCTTGTAGCCGATACGACGCAGAAAGGCGGGGTCGGCAAGGCTCAATGGATCCAGGTTCGAGGAGAACACCAGGGCCACATCGAAAGGGATACGGAAATGCTGGCCGTTGCTCAGCGCCAGATAATCGATGCGCTCTTCCATCGGCACGATCCAGCGATTGAAGAGCTCCATGGGCGCCATACGCTGGCGGCCCAGGTCATCGATCACCAGCATGCCGTTGTTGGCCTTGAGCTGAATCGGCGCATGGTGAATGCGGGTGGCCGGGTCGTACTGGACCTCCAGCATGTCAAGCGTCAGCTCGCCACCGGTTACCACACAGGGCCGATGACAGCAGACATAGCGAGGGTCGTGCCCGCGCTCGAGATAAAGGCTCGCCAGCGGTGATGGCTCTTCACTGACCACGGGCTCATGCATGCCGCCATCGAAGCAACGCAACGCCTTACCCGCCACCAGGATGGCGTGAGGGATGAGTACCTGGCCCGGCAACAACCGCGACAAACGGCGAGCGATATAGCTCTTGCCGGTACCAGCATCGCCATACAGGAACATGGCCCGTCCGGAGACCAGCGCCGGGCCGAGCTGATCGAGCAACGAAGGAGAAATCACCATGTCGGCGAAGGCCTCGAAGACACTTTCCCGATCGATGCCCACCGTCTTCATGGTCTGGTGGGCCACCCGACGGGTGTAGTCTTCCAGAGTGACCGGCGCCGGGCCGCTGTAGCCGTCCCGCGCCAGGGCCTCCAGCGCCGCCGCTCGGCCAAGATCGGTCAGGCCATAACGCAAACTTCCCCCGCCGCCCGCGCCTCTCAGCTCGATACGCCGCTCGTCGCGCAGGAAGTGACAGACCTCTTCGACCACCGCGCCGGAAAGCGCACTGCGCTGGCTTAGCTCCCGCATATCGAGCACGCCGGTTTCATAGAGCTGCTTGGATAGAAGGTCGGCGATATAGAGAAGATCCAGGCCCGTTTCGGCGACCGACGAAGGGCGCATGGCATTCGCATTCCCCGACGGCCCCGCCATCACTTCATGACCAGCGTCCTGACCCGCTTTTAGATCAGCTTCCTGATCATTTCCGTGATTAATTGGCACAAGACTCATCGGGGTTTCTCCTTAAAGATAGATCCCTATTGCGCTGGATATCAGTGCATTAGCTATCAATGCATATAACCCCAGATAAGATACCCACAGGTACCCAGCGCGATAGAGACGGCGAAGGGAAATTTCTTGCCCATCACTTCGCCCTCTGCAGGGGTGATATAGATCGGATTACCGGTCGTTATTAGAGTACGAAACATCAAGGAGTAACGGCCCCAAGGTCCTGCCGATGTGCCCGCTATCAAACTACTGGCGGCAAATCCCAGTGCGATGACACCACCCACACCAATACTGAAGATCGCTGCCATTAAGACACCCTTCACACCAAGGAAGGTGCCCACGGCAGCCATCAACTTGACATCACCGGCGCCGGTAAAGCCCAGCAGGTAGCCTGGTAATAGGACGGCCACCCCCACACTCAGGCCGAAAAGGGCGGCCAGGAAACCGCTCGGGCCTGCCAGCACTCCCTGCAGCAGAATACCCGTCGCGGCCCCGGCCATAATAAGAAAATTGGGTATGTGCCGAGTACGCAGATCCCAAGCTGCTGCGATCCAAACAAATAACAGGACCAAGCCCAGTATCAGAACGTGTTCATGGCGCATAATAGCCACCTTCTGTGCTTATTTTTAATTGTGGAAAAAGCGCCGACATACCTATCGGCGCTTTTTTATTTTTTTTATTGAATACCGCTTAATTTTGTGTTGATAAGCCCCATGATTCTTGAAACGTTATCCCCCACATTAGTGAAGATGGTGGCAGCAACCGCCACGATAAGTCCCGCTACCAGCGCCCATTCCACGACCTCGGTGCCTTCTTCTTCCTGCCAGAAACGCTTCACACCCATCATCAGCTTGTTCATGAGTTGAACTCCCTTGCGTCTTCACGTGAGATGCCCGATGAGCCGGGCCAGCCTTGCCGATGGCGTTGTGCTACCGGCTTACGTGAACAAGCATCGCCGTTACCGTTCAGTTACGCTGTAACTATCTTGCAGAAGACTAGGATTATCTTGCAGCTCATACGGGAGGCGGGCTTTGTGGTCTGCCAAGCTACTGAAATAGGATGAAAATTCCGCGCAAGCATCAGGAAGGAAAAACAAAAAAATTACCTGATTACTCATGTTGATCAGCCACAATCCCGCCAGCCTCTCCTATACTGATGTTATGTCCAGTAAAGGAGGTGGCGTCATGGCACGCAATCCTATCCAGTTTCAGCCCGGCCTGTCGTTGCCGGCATTTCTCGCGCAGTACGGCACGGAAGCGCAGTGCCAGGCGGTCCTTTTTCAGCATCGCTGGCCCAGGGGGTTCGTGTGCCCCGACTGTGGCAACACCACTGGCTGTCGATTGTCGCGGGGGCACTACCAGTGCCATCGCTGTCACCACCAGACCTCACTCATCGCCGGTACCATCTTTCATGCCACGCACCTT
>NZ_WWNB01000039.1 GCF_012062845.1 Halomonas salinarum | reverse complement strand
TGGTTTGTCGAGAGTGTGCCGCAGGCACAGAAATCAGCTGCATAGGACGGTGGCTGACTATGGCATAAGCTCATGAAGAGATGGTGGTAGGCCCACCGAAGTCTGCTGTCGGAAGCCGGCTTCAAACCACCTCAAGCGGCTCCTGTTAAAAGCACGGGTCGTGAGCGTTGGGGAAACGTCAACCAATGAGTTGGCAGGTATGGTGCAGAGAGATGAGTTATCCCGAACCCATGTTGACGCGTCGTAATCCAGAGACTGACATCAAAACCGGGGGCGTTTCGACCCTTCGGGAACAGTTTGCAGGCGAGCTCCGAAGGCTGTGTAAGCGGTGTCCGGCGTATAGTGGGCATGACTCTGTACTGGGCTCTTTGTGGGAACTGCGGGAACCAGTCATCACGATGCCAAGGGAGAAATGCAAGTCACTGAAATGGCGAGCATGAGAGTACCGATGCGTGATCCTGGGACGGAGCAACTCGTAGTAGCAAGGAAGTGCCTGTAATGGGCATGGAGCGAAGGGGTTGCGTCAAGCGGGCTTGTGTTGCGGCCCAACTGCCTTTCGGCAGGAGGAGGCCTTGATGGAAGCCAAACCTTTTACCATATCGAAATGGGATGTCCTGCGAGCCTACCAGTTGGTGAAAGCCAACCAAGGCAGCGCAGGGGGGGACGGTGAGTCACTGAGTGACTTTGACCTCAACCTGAAAAGCAATCTGTACAAGATCTGGAATCGGATGTCCTCAGGTACCTATTTCCCACCGCCGGTGAAGGCGGTGGCCATTCCCAAGAAAACGGGTGGGGAGCGTATTCTGGGCATACCAACCGTCAGCGATCGAATCGCTCAGATGGTCGTCAAGCTTGCATTCGAGCCCTCAGTGGAGAACATCTTTTTGCCGGACTCCTACGGTTACAGACCCGGGAAATCGGCACTGGGTGCGATTGCCATCACGCGTAAACGATGCTGGCAATACGACTGGGTGCTTGAGTTTGACATCAAGGGGTTGTTTGACAACATTCGGCACGACTTGCTGATGAAGGCTGTGGAGAAACACACAGATTCAGCGTGGGTAAAGCTGTATGTTGAACGCTGGCTGACGGCACCACTACAACGTGAAGACGGTGAATTGATAGCCAGGGCACAAGGCACCCCGCAAGGCGGGGTCATTAGTCCGGTGCTTTCAAACCTCTTTCTTCACTACGTCTTCGACAAGTGGCTAGATAAGCACTATTCGGGCATGAAGTGGTGTCGGTACGCGGATGACGGTCTTGTACACTGCCGCTCATATGAAGAAGCAGAGCACATGCTCGCAATTCTTCGAAAGCGCTTTGCCGAATGTGGCTTGGAATTGCACCCTGTCAAGACCAAGATCGTATACTGCAAGGATGGCAGCCGGAAAGGCAACCATGAGCATACTCAGTTTGACTTTCTGGGATACACATTTCGACGTCGTGTCGTCAAGAATCGAAAGCGCAATAGCCTGTTCCTCAGCTTTACGCCTGCAGTCAGTAAGTCCTCATTGACAGGAATGAAGCGGAGGATTCGGGAGCTGCGTGTTCGACTACGTACGGAGCTGAGCATTGCCCAAATGGCAAAATGGCTGAATCCGATCCTCAATGGCTGGCTCGCCTATTACGGAGCCTTCTATCGGTCGGCGCTCTATGCCATTTTCCGGCATGTCAACAAGGCTCTGGTGCGGTGGGCAAGAAGGAAGTTCAAGCCCTTGAGACGACACAAGACACGGGCATCGAAATTCGTGGAAAGGATTTCGGAGCAGTGTCCCCGTTTATTTGCCCATTGGCGGCAGGGTATGCGTGGATCGTTTGCTTGATGGGAGCGGAATGAATCGAGAGGTTCACGTTCCGTTCTGCGAGAGGCTGCAGGGGAGGTTCCTGCGGTCTACTCACCA
>NZ_WWNB01000038.1 GCF_012062845.1 Halomonas salinarum | reverse complement strand
GGGCGTGACCTGGTGGTCGGGCAGCTCGCTTGGCGGTTTAGGCATGATACGGACTCCTGAACCTCGGGCTCTGATATTGAGCTTAACTCACTGAGCCGGTGTATGGATTCAGGTTGA
Source organism: Halomonas salinarum (assembly GCF_012062845.1). Taxonomy (GTDB): domain Bacteria; phylum Pseudomonadota; class Gammaproteobacteria; order Pseudomonadales; family Halomonadaceae; genus Onishia; species Onishia salinarum. The sequence goes on along the minus strand of NZ_WWNB01000038.1, from coordinate 3,031 downwards.
TACACAGGGCAGGGGATTCGGTGACATCTGTGCTGACCCAAAGCCCCAGGTAACCTGGCATCGATTGGCGGCGTCAAGGTGGAAACCACTCACGGTTGGTTTGCCGCTCGTCCCAGTGGCACCGAGCCATTATACAAGCTCTATGCCGAGAGCTTCCGGGGTGCCGATCACCTGGATATGCTGATTCACGATGCTCAGGTGTGGCTGGAGCGTGTGTTGGTCGACTGATGCACGCCAAGACGGCGCACCGCCGCCCCGGACATCAAAAACGCCTGGCCATATTGGTCAGGCGTTTTTGTTTGGTCTGACCCGGAGTGAAAAGCATCACGGCCACGGATAGCGCCATTGCCGTCTTACTTATCCAGCGAAAAGAAATCCCCGGCACTATCTTCGAAATCGTCGGCGATGCGGATATAGCGTTCAAATGTCTCTTGGCTGCGATGCCCACTTATTCGCTTGATTTGAATATCGCTTTTGCCCCGCAAATGCGCCTCAGTGATGAATCCTGCACGAAAGCTGTGCGGCGAATAGCCTTTCTCCAACAACCCCGCCTTCTCAAGACCCTGCTTCATCCGCAGGTATACGGTATGAGCGCTCAGCCCATCAGAATGCAGATCGCCCTTGATGTTGATGCCGCGAAAGACAGCTTTGCCTTGAATACCCGATGCCCTGAGCCATTCCTCGAGCAGGGTGACGGCGCAATAGCGAGTGTCACTCGGTGCTCGCATGATGCTCTTGGTTTCGATTCTGCCACCTTTGTTGGTCTTGCTCTGATGAAGCGTGATGGTAATGCCTTGTGGGCGCCATTCAATATCGTCAAGTTCCATGGCAACGATCTCGCTGCGGCGAAAGGCACCATAGAAGCAAAGGGCGAACAGGGCGCTGTCTCTCAGGCCATGGAGCGAATGTCGGTCTAGTGCATCGAGTAGTGTATGAAGCTCGCGTAGCCGCAGGGCAGGGGCTGAAGCCTGTCGGCGATCGCGTGTTTTGTTGATTCCCCGCAATACGCTTCTCACGGCCATGGTCTTAACCGGAGATGGCAGGTTCATATAGCGGTGCCACATATGCAACGAGTTGGCATAGCGTGAAAGGGTGGCCGGCTTTTTGCCCAATGCATTCTGGCTGGAGAGGTAATTGGCGATTTGCGTTTCGGTGGCCGGCAGTTGGCCCCCCGCTTGATGATAAATCCGCAGGTCGGCGCGCATGGCACGCACGGTATTGGGCGACACACTTTCCGCCAGTAACCGTCGTGCTTCCGAGGTCAGCCCTTCAGAATGGCCGGTTATGCTTTTCTTGTCGCTGGCTGTGTACGGGTTGTCAGTCGTCTGATGTCGCGGTGATGTCCGTTTCATATTGCCCCCTGTTCTACTACCTGCTTATTCGATGACGTCGCTTCTCCCTCATGCATGGCAGGCATGGGGATTAACCTTTAGCCCGGCTGATTCCTGTGCGCCTGACGCCCATGACGGATACCTGCTGCTGACTACATCAGGAGGTACCAGGTCGAACGCGGCACGGGATGGCCCTCGCTAAGAGGAGGGCAGCCGGAGGGCAACGAGCCGGGCGATAAACGCCTGTGAGAATGCCAAGTCGGGATCTGTTGCGATGGAGTGATTGGCATCACCGCCCATGCTGAGCTGCACCTCGGGTGAACTCGGATTGGCCGTTATCTCGGGGTTGGCGTAGACGTTATCGTTTTCACCCACGGCTGGGAGGTCTGAGGCATCGGGCTCATCGTCAGGGAGATGGCCAGGATAGTCCCGCCTTGCGTCCGCCCCGCGAGACGCCTGACTCAGCGTGACCGAGGCCAGATCATCTGGCAGATCATCCGTGATACGACGGGCATAACGGCGTAGGTAAGGTTCGTTGAGCGCATAGAGGTAGCAGTCGGCATCATCGGTGTCCTCTCGGCGAATGATGCGTCCCAGCACCTGACGGAAATATTGCTCAGTGCGGACGTGGCTCAAGTAGCAACAGACGCGAAGGCGGGGGATGTCGACGCCCTCGCTGACCATGCCAACCGATACAATCCAAGGGGTCTGGGCGTCTCGAAAGGCATTGAGCCGTGCATGGGCATTCGGTGACTTGCTGGTGACCAGGCACACGGTTTGGCCAAGGTCTTCCAGGTGCTCCGCTAGGTCTTCGGCATGCGCAATGTCTGACGCGACCACCAACCCCGCCGCATCGGGATCGTGCTGACGCAACTGCGCCAGCCGCTGGCAACCCAGAGACAACACATGCGCCAGCGGTTCGGTGTGCCTGAGCAATGCCGAGTAACTGACGGCCGGGTGACGCAGCAGGTGAGGGATGCTGGCGTAGTGATGCGTCGCCCGTTGCTGCTCTTTGGGCTGAAACGTCGATAGCTGAATATCGCGGTTGTCGATCAAATGGACACGTGGGTAGCGGCAAACCCGATCCACAATTGCCTCTTGCAACGAGTAGACAAAATCCGGCACCAGCTGATGTTGCTGCGTGGCTGTATCCTGGTCATCTTCTGAAGGGCCATCGTCGCGGGTGGTCTCCATATAGCGAAGCAACGGCAGGCAGCTACCATCCGAGCGCCATGGTGTACCCGAGAGCGCCAAGGTAAAACGCACCAGCCGTTCCAGTGCCAGTAATCCCAATCCCCATTGGTTGGCCCCGGCCATGTTGCCCGTATGACTGGCCGCATGGTGACTTTCATCCCAGACCAACAGCACGCGTCCCTGCCGGCTGAGCTGTTGAAGCTCATTCAGGCGATGATGCAAGGCATGGTAGGTAAAGGCCGCACCGGCCGCGCCCAGGCGTCCGTTCATGGACAGGGAAAACGCATGAAAAACCGCTCTACGACGGGCTTCGTAGCGCTTTACCAGTAGGAGCTAATGTGGCCATCTAACGTCTTTTGCTCATGGATGACCCATGCTGACACCGTCTCTCATGCACCATTTATCGATCGTTCCCGACTTCCGTCAGGCTTGGAAAGTGCAGCATCAGCTATCGGATATCCTGTTTCTGACCGTCTGTGCGGTGATTTGTGGTGCCGAGGGTTGGG
>NZ_WWNB01000037.1 GCF_012062845.1 Halomonas salinarum | reverse complement strand
CAAGGTGATGCGGGAGGCGGTCACCGATCAGCCACTGCTCAAGCCCATGGCGAAGGCCCTGACGACGCTTGAACGGCATGCCGAGCAGGTAGTGAGGCGCTGGATATCGGGACTGACCAACGCGCGCTTGGAAGGCATGAACGGGCTCTTCCAGGCGGCCAGGTCAGGCGCACGCGGCTACCGGAACGAGGCCAACGTCATTGCCATGATCTACCTGATTGGTAGCCCCGTGGGCCGCCTGCTGGATCAGGCCAAATCCACATGAAACGTCGAAGAACCCAAAATCTGGACAATTACTGCCACCAATGGTTATTAAAAATAATGATAAAACTGCTTCTATAATAACAAATCATTTGGAGAAATAATAAAGGAGATACCACATGATGCGCATAGCCCTGCTATTTTTTGCAGTACTCTTCACCGCTTCCGCCGCAGGTGCGCAGATCTACGAAGTTCAGCTCGCCGACGATGAGATCAGCCCGAATGAGCCGGTAATTCTGACCTGCCTGGACGGCGCCGAACCAGTTACACTCGACTCATCGAACACACTCGAAATGAGCGTGGACGGTGCGCTCGCCGCACCGATTTCTTTCGGCTACAGGGTGATCGTCGGTGAAGCCTGTGTGGCGGACTTCGAGTCAACGGCCGACGAGAACGGGTGGGATTATGTCATCACTCCGCTCGAATAACACCTCGAAAGCTGCTTCCGCCGAGAGCGTCCGCCAGATGTGCCACGACTCGCCGCCTGCCTCTGCTTTTAGCATCAAGCCGCGTCAACCCTCGCCCATTCGAAGGTGTCACGAAAGGGGTAAAGCCTTAAACCCGCCTAATTCACGAGGGCTCTGATCAGGCGGTCTGAAGCTACGTTTCATCGGCATCATTCGTCAGGATCCGCCTTTCTGGCGTGAGAGCCAGCTCAGTAGTGCCTGAATGCTGGTTTCCCTTCGATTTTCTATAACTCTATGAATTCAGGATATTGAGCTTCACTCACTGAGCCAGTGTATGGATTCAGGTTGACACACAGAGCTAATACCTCGGGATCGCCGAGGACCACGACGCGGACGTCTTCTACAATCTAGGAGAGGTCTCCACAATCCCTCGCCAGTGGCAACGGCTCTCCCGTTGACGTCGCTTCACTGCCACGAGTGCTGCGCCGCAACTTGCCCACAAACTCCAGGAGAATGTGATGTATTTGTCTTGCGCGCGAGCGATATTGATCGGCCTCTCCACCGCTGGAGCCACCCTCGCGGACACGTCGGCGCCTCCGGCGTCGACGGTTCAAGAAATTGAGGCTGCCGAACTTTTCCCTCTTGTCCCCTATGAAAGCACGTTCGAGGTGGTGGACGGAGACGGGGAGGGACGGCAGGTACGGCTGGAACTGAGTTCAGCAGATGGTGAAGGCCGTTGGGAAGTTCGGTTTGGGGGTTACAACATCCTCCATCTTTCCGAGCTCCGGGATGGAAGCGTGCTGCTCACCGGCCTAGATGTGCTGACGCAAGGTCAGACCGTGCTGTACGAGCCGCCTGTGGTGCTGCTACCCAACAGGATCGTGCCCAATCGGACATGGAGCGCTTCTGGTAAGGCTACGGTCGCTAACATAGAGACGCGCGAGGTCGAACACAGGGGTGAATACCAGCACCGAGTCATGCCCATCACTCGAGAGCGGTATGTGACTCCGGCGGGTGATTACGAAGGTTTCCTGGTACCGTTCGAACAGACCATCGATCTTGAGGCTCAGGCGGCGATCCGGTTGTCGCTCGATCTCGGCTTCTTCCCCGGCAAAGGTCTGGTGAAACGTTCGATGAAGTTCGTCGTCGACAAACCCTTGTGGTTCGGCTCGACCACACGGCGCACAGCAGTGCTCACCCGTTAGGAAATCAGGCAGGTGTAGCAGGGCAATCGCACGTCGAGATTCGTTCGCAATTGAATCATAAAGGATGATTCGATATAGCTGGGCATTTGGCCGGAGGATGCAATGCCCCAGACTGCTGTGCCGATCCTGGACATCTTCGCCAGCGTTACCGATCCGCGTCGTCCCAGCAAGGTGCAGCACCCCTTGCCCGACCTGCTCACCGTCGCCGTCTGCGGCGTCCTCGTGGGCACCGACACCTTTGAAGAGATCGAACTCTGGGCCAAGGAGAAGCTCTCCTGGCTCCGCCAATATCTCAGTTTGCCCAATGGGGTCCCGTCGCATGACACCTTCGCCCGGCTCTTTGGCCTGATGGATCCACACGAGTTTGAGGCGGCTTTCCGCCGCTGGGTAGAAGGCATCTTGCCCAGCGTCTCGCCACAGGTCGTTGCACTGAATGGCAAGACCAGCCGACGGTCGGCCAAGGCCTTCGAGGCCCCCTTGCACCTCGTCAGCGCCTTTGCTGCTGACGCTGGCGTCATTCTCGGCCAACAGGCGACCGCCGCCAAATCGAACGAGAAGACCGCCATCCCGGACCTGCTGGCCACACTGGCGCTGGAAGGGTGCATTGTCACCCTTGACGCCATGGGCACCCAGCCTTCGATTGCCCAGGCGATCCGCGACCGTCGGGCCAACTATGTGCTGGCCATCAAGGAGAACCAACCCCAGCTCAAGGAAGCGATCGACGATTTCTTCGACCAGTTTTGCGCCGCGCCGGCAGCGCAGACGCCGCATCAGGTCAAGGAGGAGGTCAGCAAAGCGCATGGCCGCCTGGAGACACGACGCTGCTACGTGTTCGATGCGCTGGACTGCTTGCCGAAGCCGGCTCGCTGGCCGGATCTGCGCTGCTTCGTCGTCATCGAGTCAACACGCGAAAGCCAAGGCAAGACGGAACATGAGCGCCGTTACTACATCAGCAGCCTCGCGCCGAACGCCGAGCAATTGGCCAAGGCAGTTCGACAACACTGGCAGATCGAGAATCAGGTGCACTGGTGCCTGGATGTCACCTTTGCCGATGACCAGATGCGGGCACGAACGGCATACGCTGGGCATAACCTGGCCACTCTCAAGCGGTTGACGCTCAATCTGATTCGCTTGGATCCCGCGCCTCGCAAGGGAAGCTTCAAGACCAAGCGAATTATTGCGGCCACCTCAGACGATTATCGCGCCCATCTACTTGGCTTGGAATGAGAAGCCTTCTTCATGTGCGATTGCCCTGGCAGGTGTAGGGTCCCTGATAATCGAATCGCCTATAGAAGTTATCCTCTGCTAGCCGCCAGAGAGCTTCTTCAGCCATTCATTCGGGAGCAGGTTCATGGACATCAAGCTGCATAAGCAAGCCACGACAA
>NZ_WWNB01000036.1 GCF_012062845.1 Halomonas salinarum | reverse complement strand
AGGGGCCTTAGCTCAGCTGGGAGAGCGCCTGCCTTGCACGCAGGAGGTCAGCGGTTCGATCCCGCTAGGCTCCACCATTTACTGACAAGAGATCAGCGATGGAGGTCAGCGATTCGAGCGAATCGTCGCACCGCCCGCTAGGCGCCACCATCCCCAACAGTCATCTTCGAGTCCACAGTCACAAGCTTATCATCACACATGTTGATGTCGGGCTTGTGACTGTCGGTTCGACAGTCGCTCTTTAACAATATGAATCATGCTGACAAGAAGTCCTTTTCCTACCCAGGAAAAGGCAGTGATACGTTTCAAGCGTATCCGGCAATTGTCGTGAGTCATCGCGGATCAGACCCTTTCGGGTTATATGGTCAAGCGATGAAGCGCATACGGTGGATGCCTAGGCAGTCAGAGGCGATGAAAGACGTGGAAGCCTGCGATAAGGTTCGGCGAGGTGGCAAACAACCTGCGACCCGGACATTTCTGAATGGGGAAACCCACCCAACGTAAGTTGGGTATCCCACACTGAATACATAGGTGTTGGGAGGCGAACCAGGGGAACTGAAACATCTAAGTACCCTGAGGAAAAGAAATCAACCGAGATTCCCCAAGTAGCGGCGAGCGAACGGGGACCAGCCCTTAAGCACCATGACTGATAGACGAAGTGGCTGGGAAGCCACGCGATACAGGGTGATAGCCCCGTAGTCGAAATCTGATTGGTGTGAAATCGAGTAGGTCGGGGCACGTGAAACCTTGACTGAAGACGGGGGGACCATCCTCCAAGGCTAAATACTCCTGACTGACCGATAGTGAACCAGTACCGTGAGGGAAAGGCGAAAAGAACCCCGGAGAGGGGAGTGAAATAGATCCTGAAACCGTATGCGTACAAGCAGTGGGAGCCGACGTGTTCGGTGACCGCGTACCTTTTGTATAATGGGTCAGCGACTTATTTTCAGTGGCGAGCTTAACCGTATAGGGGAGGCGTAGGGAAACCGAGTCTTAACTGGGCGACCAGTCGCTGGAAATAGACCCGAAACCGGGCGATCTATCCATGGGCAGGTTGAAGATTGAGTAACATCAATTGGAGGACCGAACTCAAGTATGTTGAAAAATGCTGAGATGACCTGTGGATCGGAGTGAAAGGCTAATCAAGCCCGGAGATAGCTGGTTCTCCTCGAAAGCTATTTAGGTAGCGCCTCACGTATCACCGCCGGGGGTAGAGCACTGTTTCGGCTAGGGGGTCATCCCGACTTACCAACCCGAGGCAAACTCCGAATACCGGTGAGTGCAGCGTGGGAGACACACAGCGGGTGCTAACGTCCGTTGTGAAAAGGGAAACAACCCAGACCGTCAGCTAAGGTCCCAAAATCCTGATTAAGTGGGAAACGATGTGGGAAGGCTCAGACAGCTAGGAGGTTGGCTTAGAAGCAGCCATCCTTTAAAGAAAGCGTAATAGCTCACTAGTCGAGTCGGCCTGCGCGGAAGATGTAACGGGGCTAAATCAGGTACCGAAGCTACGGGTTCATCTTAACGATGAGCGGTAGAGGAGCGTCGTGTACGCCGATGAAGGTGTGTTGAGAAGCATGCTGGAGGTATCACGAGTGCGAATGCTGACATGAGTAACGACAAGGGGAGTGAAAAACTCCCCCGCCGGAAGACCAAGGGTTTCTGTTCGACGCTAATCGGAGCAGAGTGAGTCGGCCCCTAAGGCGAGGCCGAAAGGCGTAGTCGATGGGAAACGGGTCAATATTCCCGTACTTCACAGTATTGCGATGGGGGGACGAAGAAGGCTAGGTGAGCCAGGCGTTGGTTGTCCTGGTGAAAGTCAGTAGGCCGAGGAATCAGGTAAATCCGGTTCCTTAAAGCCGAGAGACGAGACGAACAGACTACGGTCTGGAAGTCATTGATGCCACGCTTCCAGGAAAAGCCTCTAAGCTTCAGATACTGTGAAACCGTACCCCAAACCGACACAGGTGGTCAGGTAGAGAATACCAAGGCGCTTGAGAGAACTCGGGTGAAGGAACTAGGCAAAATGGTGCCGTAACTTCGGGAGAAGGCACGCCGCATTAGCGTGATGGGACTTGCTCCCTAAGCGCGAAGCGGTCGAAGATACCAGGTGGCTGCAACTGTTTATTAAAAACACAGCACTCTGCCAACGCGTAAGCGGACGTATAGGGTGTGACGCCTGCCCGGTGCCGGAAGGTTAATTGATGGTGTTAGCGTAAGCGAAGCTCCTGATCGAAGCCCCGGTAAACGGCGGCCGTAACTATAACGGTCCTAAGGTAGCGAAATTCCTTGTCGGGTAAGTTCCGACCTGCACGAATGGCGTAATGATGGCCACGCTGTCTCCACCCGAGACTCAGTGAAATTGAAATCGCAGTGAAGATGCTGTGTACCCGCGGCTAGACGGAAAGACCCCGTGAACCTTTACTATAGCTTCACACTGGACGCTGATGTTGCTTGTGTAGGATAGCTGGGAGGCTTGGAAGCGGTCGCGCTAGCGGCCGTGGAGCCAACCTTGAAATACCAGCCTGGCATCATTGGCGTTCTAACTCCGGTCCGTTATCCGGATCGAGGACAGTGTGTGGTGGGTAGTTTGACTGGGGCGGTCTCCTCCCAAAGAGTAACGGAGGAGCACGAAGGTACCCTCAGCACGGTTGGAAATCGTGCATTGAGTGCAAGAGCATAAGGGTGCTTAACTGCGAGACAGACACGTCGAGCAGGTACGAAAGTAGGTTCTAGTGATCCGGTGGTTCTGTATGGAAGGGCCATCGCTCAACGGATAAAAGGTACTCCGGGGATAACAGGCTGATACCGCCCAAGAGTTCACATCGACGGCGGTGTTTGGCACCTCGATGTCGGCTCATCACATCCTGGGGCTGAAGTCGGTCCCAAGGGTATGGCTGTTCGCCATTTAAAGTGGTACGCGAGCTGGGTTTAGAACGTCGTGAGACAGTTCGGTCCCTATCTGCCGTGGGCGTTGGAAGTTTGAGAAGTGCTGCTCCTAGTACGAGAGGACCGGAGTGGACGCACCTCTGGTGTTCCGGTTGTCACGCCAGTGGCATTGCCGGGTAGCTAAGTGCGGACGGGATAACCGCTGAAAGCATCTAAGCGGGAAGCCCCCTTCAAGATGAGACTTCCCCGAGGCGTAAGCCTCCTGAAGGGCCCAGCAAGACGAGCTGGTTGATAGGCACGGTGTGGAAGCGCTGCGAGGCGTTGAGCTAACGTGTACTAATGGCCCGTGAGGCTTGACCATATAACCCCAAGGGGTCTGCGCATGACGTGCGCAATTGACGGATACGATGAAACGATCACGTCAGCATGATTCTTATTGCGATGAGCCGCTTAGGCGTCTCATCAACCCGTTTCGCCTGACGACCATAGCGAGCGTGAACCACCCGATCCCATGCCGAACTCGGAAGTGAAACCGCTTAGCGCCGATGGTAGTGTGGAGTCTCTCCATGCGAGAGTAGGTCATCGTCAGGCACTTACACTGAAGAAACCCCGGCCCTTACAGG
>NZ_WWNB01000035.1 GCF_012062845.1 Halomonas salinarum | reverse complement strand
GAGATGGCGCCTGCCTTCGTCCTGCCTGAGCGACGCGAGCGATCTTACCCCCGATCAGTCAGGCGCCGACCCCAGAAGTACCCGACCAAGAGAAATGCCAGTCAGCGTTAACTGACTGGCATTACGGCCTTGTGCCGGGGCTTTTCCGTTTCGGTGCCATGAACCTTGGTGTCAGGGGGCGATTGCCTGGCTGGCATCGGTGAAGCCCATCAGGGAGATGTCCAGGTCCCTGCGGTTGCCGCGAGGGTCGACGAAGCTCACGGTCGCGCTACTACCGGCGCGTAGTGCCTGAAACATCGATGGCTCGAGGGGGAGGTCGGCACGACATCCCTGCTGCTGACAGACCTGATAGGGGAATTGGGCGGGCTGTACGCTTCCTGCGCTCAGTTGCAGTCCCGGGGCAAGGCGCACGCCCAGCGGCAGCAGGATAGTCATTGCAGGGCTACCCTCGAGTTGTGGCGGGTAGGCGACCACCACTCGCATCAAGGGCTGGTTACTCTCGGCATTGCTGACCACCTGGTTCATGGTGCAGTTGCCCTGGCGGGCCTCGCTGGGGCAGACGACCTCCCAGTCACTGAATTGCTCGGTAGTGATGTCGGCACCGGGTTGGCCCATTGAGCCCTGCTGGGCCAGTGCGTGGGGGGCAAAAGCTAGCAGTGACAGCAGACCTGTCATGCACAGGCGGCGGGTGAAAAATGACGACATGGGTAGGGTACCTCCTCGGTGTCGGTGATCATGAAGATGAGTCATCAGCAACTCGCTGTGTCCGACGTATATGGCGGCTAACCGAGTCTGCGCTCGGCCTACTACCATGCCCAGTCGCGCCTTTGAGGTCGAGTCCCTGATGAATTTTCCCTGACGCATAGGTGTCGCACGACGGGGCAGTGGTGAAAACGACACAGCCCCCGGTAGCGGCCGGGGGCTGTGTGTTAATGCGCGCGACCGGGGGTCAGGCAGTGGCTACGCGCGACAAGCTACGATGCTCTTCCCTCAGGCTCTTGACCAAGCCCACGCACATCACCAGCAGGATGAAGGTGAACGGAAGGCCGGTGGTCACGGCGCCTGCCTGAAGGGCCCCCAGGGCCTTGTCACCACCGCCGTAGAGCAGGATGCCGGCGATGACCCCTTCCAGGGTGGCCCAGAAGACTCGCTGACTGCGCGGTGCGTCGATCTTGCCTCCGGCGGTGATGCTGTCGATCACCAGCGACCCGGAGTCGGACGAGGTGATGAAGAACACCAGTACCAGAATGATGGCCATGGTCGAGGTGAGGGTGGTCAGCGGTAGCTGCTCGAGCATCTGGAACATCGCCAGTGAGACCTCGCCGATGCCGTTGGCTAAGGCGCCGACGCCATTCGCGGATTGGGCGAGGGCGTTGCCGCCGAAGGCGGTCATCCAGACGACGGTGACCAGTGTCGGCACCAGCAGCACCGCCATCAGGAACTCGCGCACGGTGCGTCCACGAGAGACCCGGGCAATGAACATGCCGACGAAGGGTGACCAGGAGATCCACCACGCCCAGTAGAACACCGTCCAGCCGTGGTACCAGGTCTGGTCATCGCGACCGATCCAGTTGGATAGCGGCAGGATATGCGTCAGGTAGGCCACGCTGGTGTCCCACAGGCCGTTGGCGAACAGCAGCGTGGAACCGGTGAAGATCACGAAGAGCAGAAGCACTAGCGCGATCACCATGTTGATGTTGGAGAACAGCTTCACCCCGCCGTCGATTCCGCGCCACACCGAGTACAGCGCCACGGCGGTGACCCCAACGATGATGGCGAGCTGAGTGCCTAGCGTGTTGGGTATGTCGAACAGGTAGTTGAGGCCGCCGGCGGCTTGTGTCGCGCCGAAGCCCAGTGACGTGGCCAGACCGAAGATGGTCGACAGCACGGCGACGATGTCGATCACGTGGCCGACCCATCCACGCACATGCTGTCCCAGTAGCGGAGTGAAGGCCGAGCGCAGGGTCAGCGGCAGCCCCCGGTTGTAGGCGAAGAAAGCCAGCGACAGTCCGACCACCGCATAGATCGCCCAGGGATGCAGGCCCCAGTGGAACATGGTGGCGCCCATGGCGGCGCTGGCGCCTTCCGGGGTGCCCGGAGCGGCATTCAGCGGTGTGCCGTACCAGTCGGTGTAGTAGGCCACCGGCTCGGCCACGCTCCAGAACATCAGGCCGATGCCCATGCCCGCGGCGAACAGCATGCTGAACCAGGAGATCGTGGAATGCTCGGGACGCGCGGAGGGGCCGCCCAGGCGGATACGCCCCAAGGGCAAGACGATCAGCGCCAGGCACAGGATCACGAAGACATTGCCGGCGATCATGAAGAGCCAGTCGAAGTGCTCGATGGCAAAGCCACGGGCCGCCGTCATTTGGCTGTTGGACTGATCGGGATAGATCAAGGCATAGAGAATAAAGGCCAGGATGGCCAGAGCAGAAACCGGAAAGACGGGATTGTGGAAATCCAGCCCGAGTATCTGCTTGTTGTCCTGCCCGGGGGTCAGGATGGGGTCGTCGTCATGCGTCATGCGAGGTCCTCTATTGTTGTTGTCACATCGCCTAGCGGCGACGGCGAACATTCTTGGCAGGACCCGCAGCGAGGGCTGTCGCGAAAACGACCTCCAGATATGGCATTGCCACTTTGGCGGCGAAGATGTCTTGAATAGGCATGACAATGACTTGCTGGGAACATTCCGGCAAGCTGAAGGCGCTAAGGTCGAGTAGCGGCGGTGTCGCCGCATTAGCCAACAACAACGTTGAAGGAAGCCAGCCATGAGTGCAGCCAACCGCGGAGTCGTCTATAAAGGCCCGGGTGAAGTCGCCGTCGAATCCATCGCCTACCCGGAGCTTGCTCTTGGCAACCGCAAGTGCGAGCACGGCGTGATCCTCAAGGTCGTCACTACCAACATCTGCGGCAGCGACCAACATATGGTGCGTGGCCGCACCACCGCCGAGCCGGGCCTGGTCCTGGGTCACGAGATCACCGGCATCGTGGTCGAGTGCGGCCGCGACGTCGAATTCATCAATCAGGGCGACCTGGTCTCGGTGCCGTTCAACATCGCTTGCGGCCGCTGCCGTAACTGCAAGTCCGGCCAGACCGGTATCTGCCTGAACGTCAACCCGGCACGTCCGGGCGCGGCCTACGGCTACGTCGACATGGGCGGCTGGGTCGGTGGCCAGACCGAATATGTCATGGTCCCGTACGCGGACTTCAACCTGCTGAAGTTCCCGGATGCCGACCAGGCGATGGATAAGATCAAGGACCTGACCCTGCTGTCCGACATCTTCCCGACCGGCTTCCACGGTTGTGTGACCGCTGGCGTCGGCCCGGGTTCTACCGTCTACATCGCCGGTGCAGGCCCCGTCGGTCTTGCAGCAGCCGTGTCTGCCCAGCTGCTCGGTGCGGCCTGCGTCATCGTCGGTGACATGATCGAGGACCGCCTGGCTCAGGCGCGCAGCTTCGGTTGCGAGACGATCGACCTGACCCAAGAGGGTGACATGGCCGACAAGGTCGAGGTCATCCTTGGTGAGCGCGAAGTCGATGCCTTCGTCGACTGTGTCGGTTTCGAGGCCCATGCTTGTGGCTGCAACCACGGCAAGGAAGCCCCCGCTACCGTGCTTAACTCGGCCATGTCGCTGACGCGTGCCGGCGGCGAGATCGGTATTCCGGGCTTGTACGTCACCGAAGACCCGGGTGCCGAGGACGAGGCGGCCAAGCAGGGCGCCCTGAGCATGCGCTTCGGTCTGGGCTGGGCCAAGTCGCACAGCTTCCACACCGGTCAGTGCCCGGTGATGAAGTACCACCGCCCGCTGATGCAGGCCATCCTGTTTGACAAGGTCAATATCGCCGATGCGATCAACGTCCAGATGATCACGCTGGACGAGGCGCCCAAGGGTTACGCCGACTTCGATGGCGGCGCAGCGAAGAAGTTCGTCATCGACCCGCACGACAGCGTTCCTGCCTGAACGCGCTAGCTAGCTAGATCAACGACGGCGCCCCTTGGGGCGCCGTTTTTTTTGGTGCGCCAGGCATGGCGCGCAGCGCCGGACAGGTGCTGTTCCCGAGGGTGGTGCCTCGGGATGACTCGGGGGTGAGAGTCCCCTACGGACCCTGATAGCGGGAACCGTTAGCTGAACAGCAAGGGTGTCCGTCGCGAGGCGGAATCTGGAGGAAGCTGTAGGCAAACTCCTGGCCCGACGAACAGGAACCGCATACGAGGCTGTCGCACCTG
>NZ_WWNB01000034.1 GCF_012062845.1 Halomonas salinarum | reverse complement strand
AGACACTGGTTCGGGTCGCGGGTCAGCGCTGGAAAATCGAGCAGGGTTTTCAGACGGCGAAGGGGGAATGCGGCCTGGATGAGTACGAGGTGAGGCGCTGGGCCAGTTGGCATCGCCACATCACCTTGTCGCTGCTGGCCCACGCCCTGTTGATGGCGATTCGGCAAGCGAGCCAGCAGCAAAAAAAGCCGTTGCCGGCAGGATCCAGTGGACACTCTCCGAGCTCAGGCGACTAATAGGGAGATGGCTATGGCAAGGGCAGCAAGCCTTGTCCCATGTGCTTCATTGGTCGGACTGGCGACGAAAGCACCAGTACCGGGCTTGGCAATGCCACTGTCGGCAGCAACAAGCCCGACTAGCCATGCATGAACGATCACGGCAGTAGTTACGACTGTAGTACTAGCGTACATAACGTCGTAGTAACGGAATCGGTTAAGACGGCGGTGGCGGGGCAGTCATTCAAACCACTTCCGGGTACTTGAGTAGTCGGTCATACTCGCGCTTGACCACCTCTTAGCATTCGCAGACTCGGTCTTCGAGCCCAGGGCGGTCAGTCACGGTAATGTGGCCACGGTTGTACGAGATCAAGCCCGCTTTTTGCAGTTTGCCCGCCGATTCGGTGACCCCTTCGCGGCGCACACCCAGCATGTTGGCGATCAACTCCTGGGTCATGACCAGCTTGTCGCCTGGGAGGCGGTCGAGGCTGAGCAGTAGCCAGCGGCATAGCTGCTGATCGACGCTGTGGTGACGGTTACATACCGCTGTTTGCGCCATTTGTGTCAGCAAGGCTTGGGTATAGCGCAAGAGCAGCCGCTGCATGGGCCCGGCGCGGTAGAATTCGTTCTTTAGCAGATGGCCCTTGAGGCGGTAGGCCGTTCCTGCACTCTGCACGATCGCGCGGCTGGGGGTAGTTTCGCCGCCCATGAATAGCGATACGCCGACGACCCCTTCATGGCCCACGACGGCAATCTCAGTCGAAGCGCCGTCTTCCATTACGCACAGCAGCGAGACGATGGCATCAATGGGAAAGTAGACATGGCTCATTTGCTGGCCGGATTCGCACAGCGACTGGCCCAAGGTCAGCGTCACTTTTTCGAAAGATGGCAACAGACTTTCAAGCTCTTCACGCGGTAGCATTCCAAGCAGCGCGTTTTGCTGCAAAACTGTCGGTTCCAGCATTAAAAATCTATCCTTGTCCCTGTGTGACGCACAATTTCTGGTCGCAATGCTCACGGTTGTCTCATGATGTCAAACGCTTGTATCAGGTATTCCAAGGCACGGTGATAGGCGCTCCTAGTTTAGAACGCCGCAAGGCAAGCTCTGTACGCTAGCGCACATAAGCGTGGTCGAACCGCTCAAAAAATGCCACCTGTACCGTCATCTGCCTGATGGATAATACGTACCTGTATAGGCGATTTGATCATCCGGGATCCGGAATACGAAAATTTTCTGTTGGGTAACGCACAGACCAAAGCTCTAGCCGAAAATAAACTGGCAAGAGGGTTAAGTTTCTATGGAACTAGGAAAAATTCCAGAACCGGATGGTGCTGGGTAAGTTGAATGGGTAGGGAAAATATGTCGACGATTGCCAATTCAGATGCAAATTCAGATACCAACGCTGCTGTTGCAAACTTCGACGAGGCTCTGCAACAGCTCGGGGCTGCCCTTCTCAACGGCACCGTGGCTTACAATACACAAGTGCTGGACGCGGCACTTCATGTTATGAAAGCTCCCGGTGGATTGGATGCATTATATGCCCGTGTATCGGTAATAGAGGCCAAGGGGGTATTTGCCAACAGTGATTGGGACCAGCCCGCCATTCTGCGCCCCTCCCTTGCCGTGAGAACGCTACGCCATGGGGCTTCGCCATACACGTCTATCGAAGTGCTGAGTGAGCTTCGTTTATTGGCGGTAGCAATGGGGGAGTATATTCATCCTGGAATTTCCGCGGAGCAGGCCAGAAACTTTCTGACCCAGGTGACCGCACTGAACCTGGATCTTCTTTCAGGCCAAATGAGCGAGGCGGATAGGCAGCGCTCGCAAAGGCTTGGTGAGATTGTTAATTCGCTGTATCAGTTTTTGCTCAACCGCCTGGGCTATGAAAGCATTCTCGACAGCTTGGTGGATGAGGTGCAGCGTTTGCTGGCCCAGCGCCCGATACAAACGGACAGCATAAAGCAGATGGTCAGTCAGATTGCTAAATGTCTGTTTGATCCGGCAATCGAAACCTCGGGCATGGATAAAGCAGCACGTCTTGTCAGTGCGTTATTTGGTCCGACGCTGGGCTGTCGCGATGACCCGGGCTTTGCGGTATACAGCGAACGTCTGAACGCCATGGATGAACCCGCACTAAGACAAGAAGCGCAGAGTTATGCCAATGCCATGCATGAGACAGGCATGGTGTCTGCGTATCATCCGATGCTGTTGAGACACCTGCGGGGGAACCGAGATGACCTTATACCCCTAGCATTGGGCCTGAGTATAACCGGCAACGATGTCTTTCAGAGCTACCGTCAGATCGTGCTCAAGCTGATTGATGAGGTAGTTCATCCGAAAACCTGTCAGGCTGTCTATGGCCTAGCCTTGTTTCTTGAACGCGGATCTCTCTTTTCTCCGCCGGTAGCGTCGGGCCTATGGCGGCAGTTGGAACTGATATTGTGTCAGTCAGCATCCGATAAATTGACTGCGGTTTTCGGTGATGCACACCCTCCGCGTGTCTATTTACTGGCCGGCGTTTTGAGCCTATTGGGGCAACCATTGGGTATTGGCCAGGGTAATAACCCGACTTGTCAGTCGGTCATCGGGCTTTCCATGTGGTCCTTCAACGACGCTGATTATCTGTTGCAACTGGTGGCCTGGGCCGCTCGTGATGACGATGTCATCATGCGTTTTGAGGGCCAGCATATTACCTCTCAGTACTTAGAACCAGGCCTTGCGAAGGAACCACCAAACGATGTGGATCCGGTTTCATTGGTTCTAATACCTCACCTTGATCGCATTTATGGCGAGATGGGCCGCTTATGCGGGGTACGAGACGACGACCTGCACCGCTGGATCAATCCGGAAATGTATGGCTGGTGGGTCGGGCATGCCTTTCTTAGTGCTATTAGTCGGGTAACAGGAAAAATTCATGAGTACGAGAATTTTATCCGCCACTTTTATGCCTGCTATCACCCTTATTACAATAGCAATATACCCGTTATTCATCCGCAGCCAGCCGGTATTGCTGTCACCGATAGTGGCGGGCGGCTCGTTGGACGCCATGCCATTACCATTATCCGAGTCAACCTTGATCGCGATGGTGAGGTACGCCTCTATTTTTTCAACCCCAACAATGACAGCGGACAGGATTGGGGCCAAGGTGTTTACTGCTCAACAGAAGAACATGGTGAGCGTGCTGGTGAAGCATCACTACCGTTCGCAGCATTCGCTTCACGTTTGTGTGTATTTCATTACGACCCCAGAGAGCTGGGAGATATATCTTTGGTTCCTGGAACAGACGTTGTCCGCGCCACAGAGCTTGGCCGCAACAGTTGGGTTAAAAGCTATGAGTAAACTCATCCCAATAGTTTGGCTATGCCCCGTTACGTGTTGGAAAGCTATCCTGTAGGTAGATGCCTTTAGAGATACCTGCTCATGGACGCACACTCTTTCCCGCATTGGCTGGGCTAGCTGGCCCAACTCAACCAAGCAAAAGAACCTTCTTCGTTGTCGGCTTCAAAAGCGTCCCCAACAGTACGCACTCCACAATACCTTGCCGGCGCTCCAGGCCTGCTCGCACTCTGCGGCCGATGCCGCACCGCTAGCCCCGTGGGGCTGGAGCCGGCCACACCAGTCGATAAGTTCAAGGTCGAGCCCCGCCGATCGCTATATCAGCGACGGGGAGTTTGCGGCCTTCCTGCGGGTCGCCTCACCTTGGATCCGCCGCTATGCCCTCATCAAGTACAAACATAGTGATGGTCGGCGACTCCTACAACGACTACCGCGCCTCACGCCCTAACCGCATGGGCTTTATCGATGTCACCGCCGACCCGAGGGCCTCACATAGAGAGTGCTTTCTCTCCAACGATCCCAAGGAGGCACTGGCAGCACTGTCTCGAACAGATAATCCATGAAGGCACGCACTTTGGGGGTTTTAAGTCGCCGTTCAGGGGTTAACACATGAAGACCACGGTGGCCGGGCATGACCTCTCCTCGCCATTCATCTAGCAGTGGCAACAGCGTACCTTGCATAAGTTCCTCGGCGATCAGCCAGGTGGGGAACATGACCACGCCCTGGCCGAGCAATGCAGCTCTGACCAGACTCTCGGCATCGTTACTGGCAAGACTTCCATCAACCTCATAAACCACTTCTTTCGATGCCTCGTTTTGCTGGAAATACCAGCGCTGACGGCCTAGTTCGCCCTGATACACCAGGCAATCGTGCTCTGCTAGCGCCTTGGGTGTCTCGGGCTTTCCTCGTTTTGTCAGGTATTCAGGGGATGCGGCCACGACATAGTTCATCGACGCCAGCCGTCGTGCCACCAAGGAAGAGTCGGAAAGATTACCCACCCGAAAGGTGATGTCGTGCCCTTCGCGAACCGGATCAACAACGCGATCATTCAACAGTAGTTCCGCCTGTATAGCGGGAAAGCGACGTTGAAATCGGTGGAGCAAGGGCACGATCTGGCGCTGCCCAAAGGCGACAGGCGCATTAATGCGCAATACGCCGCGAGCTTCCATATGTGGTTGACTTAACGCTTCGGTTGCTAGGTCGAGACGCTCAAGGATATCGCGCACTTCCTCATAATAGCGCCAGCCCGCCTCGGTCAGAGTTACGGCGCGAGTGTGCCGGTAAAACAATGGCTGACCTAGCGATTCTTCCAAACCGCGAACCTGCCGCGAGACCGACGATACTGCACGATGGAAGTGGTGTGCGGCGGCGGTGAAACTACCGGTAGCAGCGACGCGCTCGAATACGCGTAAGGCGTTAAGATCCATCAGAGCCGACCCCACATGGTTGCACTTTACGCAATAAAGATTTCGGATGCTTTGGATTGTAGCAAAGAAACCTCTCTAACAAACTGCAGCTCTCATCTGGCGTTGACGTCAGATTCTGAAGCTCTCATCGGAAAGGGGATCAATTTTGCGTAAAGGTACAGCACTCGTGGTGGGCGCCACCGGCATTACCGGCGGTAATCTGGCTTCATATCTCGTTGCTAGTGGGTGGACCGTTTACGGCCTGTCCCGCCGCGCCACCCAGCAGAGCGGCGTGATTCCCGTTGCCGCTGACCTGTTAGACAAGCCAGCCACCGAGCAAGCGCTCGCCAGCTTACCGATTACACATGTTTTCTACTGCACCTGGATTCGTCGCGACGACGAGAAGGCCAATATCGAGGCCAACAGTGCAATGATGCGTCATTTATTCGAGGCGCTCGATAGCGATAACCTGGAACATGCCTCGCTAGTGACAGGGACCAAACAGTATCTGGGATCGTTCGAGGCCTACGGTAGCGGACGCATCGAGACCCCGTTCCGCGAATCCGAGCCGCGCGTACCGGGCGATAACTTCTACTATGCGCTGGAAGACGTGCTGTTCGAGGCCGCTGAGCGTCACGGCTTTGCCTGGAACGTACACCGTCCGCACACCGTGATCGGTTATGCCCGTGGCAACGCCATGAACATGGGCACGACGATTGCTGCCTACGCATCGATCTGCAAGGCAACTGGCCAGCCGTTCGTGTTCCCAGGATCGCAGACGCAGTGGAATGCGCTGACCGACATGACAGATGCACTGGTACTGGCACGGCAGATGGAGTGGGCAGCGATCACACCGGGTGCCGCGAATCAGGCCTTCAACACGGTCAATGGAGACGTCTTCCGCTGGCGCCGTATGTGGCATGAGATTGGCGAGTATTTCGACCTTGAAGTGGTTGACTGCCCCGAGACGCCGCAGCCACTGGAGCACCAGATGGCTGATGCGGAATCGACCTGGCGCGACATCGCCGCGAAGCACGATCTCGTCGAGCCGGACGTCGGTAAGCTGGCTTCCTGGTGGCACACCGACGCCGACCTGGGGCGCGAACAGGAATGTGTCAACGACACTACCAAGTCCCGCGATTTCGGTTTTGACCACTTCCGCGAAACACGCAGCGCCTTCTTTGATCTGTTCGACCGGCTTCGCGCCGAGAAGATCATCCCCTGAGCTTGGTGACACGGGATCGATGAATAAGCCCGGCGCCGCATGGTGTCGAGCTTTTCTGTAGGTGAATAGGCATGGCACAGCGCACGAAACGGTCACTGCACGCTTTGCAACCCTTGCCGCGCCTTACCAAGCCGCGCCCCGTCTTACCTCGCCAAGCCTGGCCCGGCCGAGCCAGACGAGGCTGTGACCGTGAAACTGCAAATGGATGATGCCTGGCGGGAAATGCAAAGCGAGTAACCCGCTATGCGGTCAACGAATCCGGCATGGCGAGATCGCCCATCATAGGATCGGAGCGCCTAAAATGAAGGTCAGGATTGCATCTGAGTCTTCGCCGGAGTCTAAGTCATGGCTGGTGTTATCAGGGGTAAGGTCATGCCTGCGAGCAACGCAGCGGAATGTGT
This sequence comes from Halomonas salinarum, assembly GCF_012062845.1. Lineage (GTDB taxonomy): Bacteria > Pseudomonadota > Gammaproteobacteria > Pseudomonadales > Halomonadaceae > Onishia > Onishia salinarum. The sequence continues at coordinate 280 of NZ_WWNB01000034.1, read as the reverse complement.
AACCCTCATCACTCCCCTCTGGGAAGAGTCGTATCAGATCGCCCGTCAGGATATTTGACGGGTCAACTTGCAGGCCCGTTTTCATCTTTGCGAGCGCTTCGCGGGTTGCAACGCTCACGCTGTCATCAAACTCAATACGAACACCCATTTTGCGGCTCTTCGTCGTTGGGTGTGGAATTCGCCCCCTGATCTGGGCCAGGATATGACCTCCACTTGAACAGGAGGCATGGCATGGACGGCACCCAGATTCTGACCCTCGGCCTGGGCCTGGAAGCGCCCT
>NZ_WWNB01000033.1 GCF_012062845.1 Halomonas salinarum | reverse complement strand
TGGCGAATTCGACGTCATCGGGAATCCCAGCACGTCGACAACGCTCGCGATCCTGTGTCCAGGATTTGGGCAAGTACAAGGCGCGGTCCAGGAAGGCATGCCCTGCCTGACTGGCGTAGAGAAGAAACACGCCGATCTGGCTATTTTCAATTCGACCGGCGGTGCCACTGTACTGGCGTTGCACGCCGGCCGAGTGCTGACCTTTCTTGATAAAGCCGGTCTCGTCCAGGACCAGGACACCGTCAGGTGACCCCAACGTATCGATGACCCACTGGCGGAGGACATCGCGTGCCGCCTCCGCATCCCAGCGGGCACGATCCAACAGGTACTGCACCCCATCTGGGGTGGCATCGCCGAGCCACTCGGCAAGATGCCAGCTATTCTTGCGTTCGCACTGACTGAGCAGCCCCTGAATGTAGCGTAAGGCACGATCGCGCGTTTCAGAGCGCGGAAAGAGCGGGCTTAACTGATCTGCCAGGTCATCCAACAATACTGAGACAGAGAGATCGAGTTCCTGCATCCTTCACCGTGTAATTGTTTCCGTATCAATCACATGCATTGTAGCTTATTCAATTACGACTGTAGTACTAGGGACGTCCCCCGATTTCCCCGCTTGACGCCTCGCCCGGCGATGAAGGTTTGGCGTGGATGGAGATCGCTGTCGAGCAGGGTCACGTCGGCATCATGCCCAGCGTAAGCGGCCATTCCGGCAGAAGGCCCGGTAGACTAAAGTATTATGTTCGTTTACGAACAGATGAGCCGCCATTGGTTGCGTAGAGTGACATCAAATATTGTGAAGGGACTGCCTGTTACAGGAAATTTCATCCTTCGGAAGGAGAAGGTGATGTCACATCTTATGGATCTAAGTGCGTATGAGTTCGGAGGTGCTAGCATTAATAACCATCTGGCAGACTTGGACGAATTCGGGTCAAACCCGGGCGGACTGAATGCCAAGATATATATACCGGCGGATCTGCCCGCCGGTGCACCGCTCGTCGTCGTTCTACATGGTTGTAAACAGACAGCAGCGAAGTACGACGAGGGTGCCGGCTGGTCTGAAATTGCTGGCCAATATGGCGTTGCATTGCTTTTTCCCGAGCAGCGGAGCTTTAACAATTGGCTTCTAGGTTTCAATTGGTTCAAGCCTGGCGACAGCAATCGCGGCGCTGGCGAGCCACTCTCCATTATTCATATGGTTGAACAAGTGGTCAGAGATCATGGCATCGACCCCGAGCGTATCTTCATCACAGGATTGTCCGCAGGCGGCGCCATGACGTCGGTCATGCTTGCGACCTACCCGGAAATCTTTGCTGGCGGCGCCATCATCGCCGGTTTGCCTTATGGCAGTGCCTACACAACCCTGGCGGCACTACGCCGAATGAAGGGGCGCGGATCCCCGACAGCACAACAGCTTGAAACACGGCTGCGTAATGCCTCGGCGCATGAGGGGCCTTGGCCAACACTGTCGGTCTGGCATGGAAGCTGTGACCATACGGTTGATGCCTCGAACGCCAACGCAATCCTCGGGCAGTGGCGAGCGCTTCATAATCTTGAGAAAAGGCCATCTAGTACACACATCATCAATGGCTATCCCCGGCGAGTATGGAGTGATGTCGAGGGTCACGAACTTATTGAAGAATACAATATTAGCGGGATGGGCCACGGCACACCGCTGAAAACGCATGGTAAAAAGAGTTACGGCTCGAGAGGCGCCTTCATGCTTGATGTGAATATCTCTTCCACGCGTCACATTGCTGACTTCTGGGGCTTGAGTGCAACGTGAAGTGCTCCAATTGGAGCGGACACCCCGATAAGCCTCAGAATGGAGGCAATGAAGGTATTCATGACCAAGAAGGGCGATCTCAAGTGCCAAGCGCAACGCTATTGAAGGGTGCTCGGACCGGCGCCGGATTTCCTCAGAACCTCGGCGTAGACTTCCAACGGCGTTCGCCAGTCCATGGTCCTGAGTGGCCGTCTTTTCGGTGAGTCAGCGATGTTATCGAGTTCTTCCAGGCTGTAGACCGATAGGTCCGTGCCCTTCGTCAAGTACTGCTGCCACAGCCCATTGGTGTTCTCGTTGAAGCACCGCTGCCATGGGCTTTGGCTGGGCAACTATATCCTGATTATTATCCAAATCCATTGAACTGGCTGAGTGGATCCGCCGTGGTACCGAAGCTCTTGAGTTGCCTGGTGGCCAGCTGCCATGACATGACTGCAAGTATCGAGGTGGTGAGTGTGGGTTAGCGCACCGATACAGATCACAGGCAAGGCTATTGTTATCATGAACAAACCCTGCGCCTCGATAACTTCATGTTGAGGTTCAGGCCTTGATATCAGCTATCCACAGGATAAGTTTCATGAAAAAGCACTAAGTCGAAGACCAAATGAATGAGGAGTACCAGACGAAATGATATATAACCCGATGAGCATGATGGCCGCGTGGATGAAGGTCGCCTCTTCGTACAACACGATGATGCTGTCTGCCGGTGAGGTGATCGCACGTCGCACAATGATGATGGCCAGCGGCGCGATGACCGGCCCCGAAGCCATGGGCATGGTGATGGAGAAGGCGACGATTTTTTCCACAGCGATCGAGCGAGCGGCAGTGGCGGCGGCCAGTGGTGCCGATCCTGTGCGGATCACGGCGGCGGCACTAAAGCCATACAGCACCAAGACTCGATCTAATGTTCGCAAACTGCGGCGGTGAGCGGAGTATCCTCCTCAGGGGTAATTGCTACCAAGAAGATCAGCAACGTAAAACTGCCATTTGGAATACTTGTCGGGACCCGACATTTATGCAGCTTGATGTCCATGAACCTGCTCCCGAATGAATTGCTGAAGAAGCTCTCTGGCGGCTAGCAGAGGATAACTTCTATAGGCGATTCGATCATCAGGGACCCTACAACTACGTGACTTCATCACGAGTCAAATTTTGATATACACCAAGACCGACTACCAATAAAATAGCTGAAATTAACAAAAAAGTGGGGTAGATCAGCGTAGTAATATCTTTTGACCCGGCATCAAAAACGAACACTAGGGATTCCAGACTTATAGCAATGACAATTATGGCGAGAAATTTTATTAAAGTCTGCCTCTGTTTTTCAGGCGACTTCGTAGCACTGCTGCTAAAAACTGCTTCTTCCAACAAGAATTTGGACACATCAAAAACAGCCATTCCAATTACGATCAAGCCGATGGCATTAAGAAGGGCTGCGATAAGCAAGGTCTTTTCGTGTAATGAGAGCCATATATCCCATAAGGCAACGCCCATCATTGTGAGACTTATAACCCCCAAGCTCAAGCTGATAAGCCCATAAACAACACGCCCTATCCAATCAGAAATATTTTTCGCCTTACTCATCTTTTCTCCGATCCGCCAATTGATTTTCTGGCATATATTACTGCTAACACCAAGTTATAGCGCATGTGGCATAACACGGACCGAGATGCTCGATGTCTTTGTCGAGATTGCCGCTTTGGGTCGGAATACGACGAGCCTCCGGCACGAATGCGGCGGAGGCTCACTTTAAGGCATCAAGGACTTGATAGCCGTTATTATTCCATTTCCTTAACAATCATCTCGATCATTTCCTCGATTGCCTCAACCCTCTCCTCGAGCGCCGCGACTTTACCCTCCTTTTCAGCCGTCTGGATGTAGTTTTCTTGAATCTTTTCCCTGTGTTCCTGGATGGCTGCGGAATCCATGGCCAGGACGGAACCGGTCATCATCAGGCTAGCGAGCAGGCCGGCAGTAAGAAATTTTTTCATCATTATTTCTCCTCGTTTTAACGATCCTCTCGGGTCTAGAGTGCAGTTCCCTTCGCGTGGAAACTCCATTCAATATGGACACGAGACAAAGAATCGTCTGTGCGGTAGCACTCATTGAATCCGTGAGCCTGGCCCCTTTTAGTACTTCTATCTCCCTGACCTCCATGGCAATGTAGCGACCATAATCATTCACCCAGACAGTTCCATGCCCAACGTCAAGTTCCGCGTCAGTCGCCGCACACTCAACAGCCACGTCGGGCTATCCATCATCAGGCAGTGCTTTGAGATCGCTGGTGTCGACAGTATCGACAGCCGCTATCCCGCCGTAAGGCTGGTGGCAGTTGATAGACAGTCATAATAATCCCACTCACTGAAATGAAGGCCGTATGCTTGGAGTGCTCCGGCCGAAAAGGGGTGCTTGGCGTCTCCGCTGAGAGTTAGAGTGACTTCTTAGCCGGCCGGATAATGATCTCGTTGACGTCGACATCCGCCGGCTGCTCGATGGTGTAGGCGACCACACGGGCGATAGCATCAGCATCGATAGCCATCTCGTACATTTCATCCACGCCTTCGGCTGTCTCTGGATCGCTGATGGTGGACGTCAACTCGGTGGCAATGGCCCCGGGGGAGATGTTGGTGGAGCGGATTTCCCCCTCGCCTTCCTGGCGTATACCCTCAGCGTGGTGCAGCGTTCGTAGGGGCGGTCACGTAGTTCCTCTCTAAGCGCAACGAGCGCAGCATAGCGCTGTGCGTTGGGAACCTGATTAAGAGAGCGAACTACCACCTCACCTGGGTAAGCTTCAATACGTTGCTTCAGTGGTACAACTTGTACCCCACTGACGACTTCACCACTATCAATATCCTCAGCCCGGGCATGCGCGATTGACGCACCCAGCTCCTCAACGCCAAGGCCGTATTACGCCGAGAGCTCGTGCTCAATGGCGGTGGCCACAAACTGATTGAGGCTCTGCCCCTTAGCAGTGGCAGCATCGACGGCGTTCTTGTGTAGATCTTCAGGTAGGCGCACCTGGAACTTGCCGGAGTAGGACTTGGTAGGCTCGATGTCACGCTCACGGCACACCTCAAGGAAGACGCGTAGCGATACCCGGCCTTCCTCACGCAGCTTAGCCACACTGTCGGCATAGAAGTCGGCACCGCCGTTTAGGCCGGTGAACTCGCCGCGGAACATCTCGATATCCGGGTCGTACTGAATGACGGCGCGATAGCCGTCAATGATCATAACGTTGTTCACGGGGTCTCTCCGTTCTCTTCCAGCCACTTGCGGATGCTGGCCACCGCGCCCTTGTCGGTATCCGGTGAAGGGTGGGGGCGGTGGAAAACGCGCACTTCACCAAACAGCACAACAGCGATACGCGAGCCTTCCTGTTCCTGGACCTCAGCGCCCAACCCTTCGAGCAGCGATTCAATGTCGCTCCACGGGATCGATCCCGGCGTGGGTCGGCTGAAGATGGCGGCCAGCGTCTTGGCGTGTTTTCGTTTCATGCTTTAATGATACTATATTATAGTACCACTCTCCATAACGCACCAAACTGCCCTTCCGTTGAAGGCCGATTGCGGGCGAGGCGACAAAATCAAGATTGGTGCTTATCTGAAGTGGTCCCCGAAATTCGGACCAGGCGCTAAGCTCTGATCAGACTGACCAGGAGACTCTGATCATGAGCAAAAAACGTCGGCAGTACAGCAGTGAGTTCAAGGCCAAGGTGGCCCTCGCTGCCCTGAAGGGCGACGAGACCACCTCGGCATTGGCGGCTCGCTTCGAGATCCATCCGTCCATGGTGAGCCAGTGGAAGCGTGAGCTACTCGATAACGCTGCCGGTCTCTTTGAGGGTAGCAGTGGTAAGCCAGCCCAGAAGAGCCAGGAGGAGATCGACACCCTCTACCGCGAGATCGGTAAGCTGACGATGGAACGGGATTTTTTATCACGCAGGCTCGAGCGTTGAGCCGGGCGCAGCGCCTGGCCATGATCGAGCCGCCGACTCCCGATACACCCAGCCTGCGGCGTCAGTGCCAGCTACTGGCCATCAGTCGTTCGTCGCTGTACTACCAGCAGCGCGAGTGGCTGGCCGAGGATCTGGTGCTGATGCGCCTGATTGATGAGCAGCACCTGCTGACACCGGTCTACGGATCACGCCGGATGACCGTCCATCTCAATCGACTGGGCCACCGGGCCAACCGCAAGCGAGTGCGGCGATTGATGCGCCAGATGGGGCTCCAGGCCATCTATCCGCGACCGCGGACCAGCTTGCCGGGCAAAGGGCATCGAATCTATCCCTACCGGCTACGTGGACTGGCGATCAATCGACCGAATCAGGTGTGGACGACCGACATCAGCTATGTGCCGCTGGCACGTGGATTCATGTATCTGGTGGCCGTAATGGACTGGCACAGTCGTCGAGTGCTGTCCTGGCGAGCCTCTAACACGCTGGATACGGACTTCTGTGTCGATGCGCTGGAGGAGGCACTGGCACGTCACGGGCCGCCGGAGATTTTCAACACAGATCAGGGATTCCAATTCACCAGCCAGGCCTTCACCGACGTTCTGGAGGCTCATAGCGTAATCATCAGCATGGACGGCAAGGGTTGCTACCGGGACAACATCTTCGTGGAGCAGGGAAAACGCATGAAAAAAACCTACACTGCAAGAATGTCAGCAAGGTACGTCTCATCCAGCGCCGCTTTCTTCTGTTTACGACGAATTCCGCCTTTGAAACGCGTCTCACCTTTGAGGTAATTCAGCGCAATATGCCGGACCCTGGCGCGGTTTTCCGCCGCCTGTCCGCGGTGGATTTTGCAGGCATCTTCACGGAGAGCGACATCCAGAGACCAGTGGAGTTTATTCTCGACAAACCAATGCTGGCGGGACGCTTCGGCGAGCTTTTTGGCGCTCAGTTCGCCTGAGCTTATGTAGTAGCGAATCATCGGAACCTCAGGGGCTTCGTCACCTTCCTGACGAAAACTCATGACCACACCCACCGTTTTCAAACCTGGCCACTCGTAGCTAAGCTCTTGAAACTCATCAGTAAGCTCGCTGACGATGTGGTAGCGAGTTTCTTGCCGCCCCAGGTTCTTTTCATCTGTGACATAGGCATCCCCATCGAAGTTAACCACCTTGGCCATGGGGAACGCCGCCTCAAAGGCAGCTGCCAAGGCTGGCTGATTTTCCTTCACCGAGAGTAAGTAATCCGCGCCCTTCTGCAGGACCTGAGTGGCGATCTTCTTTTGGCAACCCATGGCATCGATCGTTACCAGACAGCCCTGAAGATTCAGTAGCTTGAGCAGCTCAGGAATCGCCGTTATCTCGTTGGACTTCTCGGCTGTCTTGACCTGTCCCAAGACCACCCCATTTGCCGCACTGAAGGCGCTGACCATGTGAATGGCGCCCTTCCCCTTACCTCGGCAATAAGAGCCGCGCAGTGTCTTGCCATCAATGGCCACCACCGCCCCATCGGTGACGTCATGGCAGGCCTTCATCCACTCGGCAAAGGCTGCCTGCAACTGCTCGGCACTCACCAGGGCCATCACCCGAGCCAAGGTGTCGTGACTGGGCACCCCAGCACCAAAATCGCCGTACTGGCTAAGAAAATCCAGCTTTGCGTTACCAAAATCCTCGATTTCGTCCCAACCCTCGGCACCACAAATCACCGCACAGACGGTCAGAAACAGGATATCCGATAGCTGATGCTGCACTTTCCAAGCCTGACGGAAGTCGGGAACGATCGATAAATGGTGCATGAGAGACGGTGT
>NZ_WWNB01000032.1 GCF_012062845.1 Halomonas salinarum | reverse complement strand
TTGTCGTGGCTTGCTTATGCAGCTTGATGTCCATGAACCTGCTCCCGAATGAATGGCTGAAGAAGCTCTCTGGCGGCTAGCAGAGGATAACTTCTATAGGCGATTCGATTATCAGGGACCCTACACCCATGCGGTTCTGATGATTGGTCGCCCCTTCCCTCCAGCGGGTCCCGTCGAGCCGGTTCCCCACCTTCCCCAGTACTATGAGCGACTCCGACTCCCGCCTTTCCGTCCGGCTGGCTCCTTGTGATCGCCTGGCCGTACCCCCTAAGTGCCTACACTTCGATCCCAGCACCATCAGGCACGACAGCACTGGGCCTGGAGCTTTTGGGACAGGCAGCCCCCGCCTGCTCTCTTGCCTTCGGAGGAGAAAGACGGGCCTCCCAGGTTCCTGGGAAACCCTTGTGCGAACATGCCCTGCTCTCCGACACCGGTGACCTTTACCCGCAAAGCCAGTTGAGCGGGTCAATGTTGCCTTCCAGGGCAGCAAAACTGTCGGCGGTCACATAAACAATAATTTCGGTGCTCAATCACACGGCCTATTCGCTCGCTGTCTACGTATATGGAGTCCTCCGGCTTTTGCCAGTCATTTACTTAACGTTCTTACGCCGCAGAAGGCGATAACCAGCGGGATCGTATTCAGCGTTTTGCAAGTTGGTGTGTGAGTGGTTTCAGACATTGGTACGCCTGTCGGCTGCAAACCGCAGGGAGTGTGGAGCCTGAAACAGTCCCTGCCTTCATACACGGTCTTTAAGGTTATTATATCTGCTATATATGTAATGGCTTTACCCCAGACCGCAGATGGCCGCATCAAGATTTCTCGCCGGGGGCTTCGTCGCTCGGGGCTTCACCTGAGCGCTTGTCCTTGGTTTTTACGCTCCGGGCAATATCCTGATGGCTGATAACCACCACCTCTCTTGGCCACCAGTCGGGGTGATGGTCGCGGATGAACGCCAAGAGTTTTTCTCGCACGTGCATTTCCGCAGTCCATCCGGACATGGGGTCAGTGGTCATCAAATAACAGGTCACGGTTTGTGCCGTTCCGGATTGCTCCGTGACATAGCACAGCAGCTTATGGTGCTCAATAATGTCGTCTTCCTCTTTGGCGACCTCTAAAAACTTTTCTCTCAATACCTCTATGTCGGCGCTTAGGTGAAGGGTAAGCGTCAAAGACCGGTACATCTTGATGCCCTTGACCGACAAGTTATCGAAGGGCCGAGTAACAAAGTACGTTACCGGCACAATCAATCGCCGATCATCCCATACCCGCAAACGAATAAAGGTATAGAAAATACCTTCCACATAGCACCATTCGCCTTCGAATATCACCAGGTCGCCAATCCGAATGGGCTTGGCAAGCGACAACTGAAACGACGAGACAATATTGCCCAACACTGCCTGACCGGCAACACCCACCAGTACCGCCAACACGCTGGCAGACGCCAAAAGCGACATACCCAGGGTCTCAAACAGCTGAATTTTCCCCAGGATATAGACCGTCACGACCGTCACCGTGATCAGAATAATGATTCGGCGCAGGGCATAAAGCGTGGTGAGAAACTTGCGATCATCCTTGGAATCGGTGTCATCGATTGCGCCGACCAAACGCCGCGTCATCCCCAGCATCAGGGTATCCACAAGGCGCAAGGCGATGGTCCCGATGCCCCAGGCCAAAATGCTGATCAGTACGACACGAAAGGTCGTCGTCGCCACCGCCGAAAATGACACCACATAATCCAGCAACGTTTGCGTGACCAGCGACACCACCACCAGCGCCATGGGTACGCCAATCTGGTCAGCAAAAATGCTTATCCCCCCGGAAGGCAGCCATTTCGCCAGCAACCCGATGAACCGACAAACCAGCCAGCCGACAAACACATTGAGAAGCAGAAACACCGGAATGGCGATCCACTCCCAAATTTTCAGCAGGCCAAATGAGCCCTGGAATCGCTCGGGGATATATTCTTCCAGCATCGACGGGCCGAATCGCTCATAGAGCAACGGAATGTACGTCACGCTGATGGGCATGATCAGCCACACCGGCTCCTCTTCACCCACACGGTATCGGCCTAGCCGAATAGCGTAAGTTTCGCCGCGGGTACTGAGCGACGCCAATTCAACGCTGCGGCGTACTTCGCCCGCCCGGGGGGATTGGCCCGAGGCGTCTACTATCATGGCGTCTTCACGCCCTGGGAGGTCCGATACACTCAACCACTCGCCACGCTTGAGAACCTCCGCCATCTGGCGGGCTAATTCAGCGCCTTGTTCGCGCTGTTCCTGTTCAGAGAACTCAGCGAGGTTGAGCACATGGGCGGCCGCCTCATACTCCTCTTGGTCATTTAAATTCAGAAAGCTTCGGACCGCCTCTCTAGGCGTTACCCGGCTCACTTCCTCGGGGGCTTCGCCGAGCCCGGCATTGATGGAATCAACGCTGAACCACTGGCGGTTCTCACCCCCGCCTTCTTCCTCTTGAGTTTGCGCCGTACAGAGACTAGAAAAGGTTAATGTCACGATCAACACTAACCATACGGGCCACGCGCGTTTTGCTTTCATAGAGGCCTTATTATTGAACCTGAATCCGTGAAGCCGATGCCGACACTCTCCCCTCGGGCACCACCGTGGAAAGCCCCAAATTGTCAGCCAACAAGGCGATAAAGGTACCACCAATAGACAGCACGCAAAGGACCAGCGGCTTAACCCACAAGCGCTCTTTAAACCGACTGAAAAAAAGCGCAGCCTGTCCATGGTGAACCGTCTGGGCAATCGCACGTCGAGATTCGTTCGCAATTGAATCATAAAGGATGATTCGATATAGCTGGGCATTTGGCCGGAGGATGCAATGCCCCAGACTGCTGTGCCGATCCTGGACATCTTCGCAAGCGTTACCGATCCGCGTCGTCCCAGCAAGGTGCAGCACCCCTTGCCCGACCTGCTCACCGTCGCCGTCTGCGGCGTCCTCGTGGGCACCGACACCTTTGAAGAGATCGAACTCTGGGCCAAGGAGAAGCTCTCCTGGCTCCGCCAATATCTCAGTTTGCCCAATGGGGTCCCGTCGCATGACACCTTCGCCCGGCTCTTCGGCCTGATGGATCCACACGAGTTTGAGGCGGCTTTCCGCCGCTGGGTAGAAGGCATCTTGCCCAGCGTCTCGCCACAGGTCGTTGCACTGGATGGCAAGACCAGCCGACGGTCGGCCAAGGCCTGCGCAAGGCGAAAGCCAACAATCCTTCGGCCAAAGCGACATCCTTGGCCAGCAGGATGGTCGCCAAGGTTGAGCCAAGAGCGACGGTCACAACCAGATCGAAGGCGTTCATCTTGGAGAGTGTCCGCTTCCCCGACATACGAAGGAACACCACGAGAGCCACGTAAGCCAGCACCCCGACTACCAGGGTGCGGAACAAACTATCCCATCCACTAAACAGCATCTGTTTATTCCGACCGACAGCCAGGCAGCATCATTTAGCTGGTGGGCCTATTTCACGGGAGGAGTGGCGATGTGCCGCCACGGCATCGATTAAGGTGGGCGCGATTCCGGCTGCATCGGCGCTATCCGCTATCAAGATGCCCGGGTCTTGCCCCGCGGTTGAGTCGATGCCCGCCATTTCCAGCAGCTTCCGCCCGGCACCCAGCGCAAGAATCGTTTTGCAGTGCTTGAACTGATCTTTGACGAACTCCATTGGGTCGCCGTTATCCACCAGCGCCTGGACCGCCTCACTGCCATCGGGTATGACGAGCGCATCGAACAAAAACCCCGGCGCATTCTCCATCGATTTGTCCGCTTCTATTTCCTCGCCTGTTTTATCGCCAGAATCACCGACGCCGACAAATAAGCCTACCTTTGGCCCCACGAAATGCACCACGGCCCCCGCAACGGTAAGCGCACTATGAAGGCTAGCAAGCGACGCATAGTGAACGCCGTCCTCGACCAATACGGCAATCTGGCGTGTTCGAACGCCGCCTTCGCCCGGTAGCGACATCATCGACAAGGCCGGGGATTGGTTCACTTCAGCGGGCTCGGGGTTCTCCATTGCCTTCGGCATAGCAGCAGGCACTGCCATACCCAAACCATCCGCGACCTTGGCGGCCAGGTCCGGTGACACATTCACCAGCGAGGACAACATTCGCTCACGGATGGCGGGCACGCCGACCTTGCTCAGTTCGAAGCGGAACCCGGCCACAATATGCGCTTGCTCGACCGCCGACTGACTATTGAAGAACAGGGTAGCTTGGGCATAGTGCTCGGCAAATTTTTCCGGCTTGCCACGGACTTTGTCTTCGGCATTGGTAACGGGAAAAGACACGAATCCGCTGGGTCCGGTTTGGCTGGCTCCGCCCTGGAATGGGCAGCCACCGGCCAAGGAATTCGGTTCGTAGGCAACACGCCCGCGATGTACCGCCTGACGATGCAAACCATCGCGCTGGTTGTTCTGTACCGGCGCAAGCGACGTGTTGATGGGGATTTCGTGGAAATTGGGGCCACCGAGCCGGGTGATCTGCGTATCGGAATAGGAGTGGATACGACCAGCAAGCAAAGGGTCGTTGGAAAAATCGATGCCAGGCACGACGTGGGCCGTGCAGAATGCAACCTGCTCGGTTTCCGTAAAGAAATTGTCCGGGTTACGGTTCAACACCATACGACCGACCGGCGTGACCGGCACCAGTTCCTCCGGCACGATTTTGGTCGAGTCGAGCACATCAAAGCTGAAGCTCTCGGCCTGTTCCTCAGTGAATATCTGCAGACCCAGCTCCCATTCGGGGAACTCGCCGGCTTCGATGGCTTCCCATAGATCCCGCCGATGAAAGTCCGGGTCCGCGCCGGATATCTTCACCGCTTCGTCCCAGACCAGTGAATACGTGCCCTGCATCGGCGTCCAGTGGAACTTGCAGAATACCGATTCGCCCTGTTCGTTGACCAAGCGGAAGGTATGCACGCCAAAGCCCTGCATCATTCGATAGCTGCGCGGTATACCACGATCCGACATTACCCACATCAGCATGTGAGTGGATTCCGGCATGAGCGACACGAAATCCCAGAAGGTGTCATGGGCAGACGCCGCTTGCGGCATACCGTGATGGGGTTCCGGTTTGAGGGCGTGGACCAGATCGGGAAACTTCATCGCATCCTGAATAAAGAACACCGGTATGTTGTTGCCGACCAGATCCCAGTTGCCTTCATCGGTATAGAACTTCACCGCAAAGCCACGGGCGTCGCGGGCGGTGTCTTTTGAGCCGCGTTCGCCAGCCACGGTGGAGAAACGCGCAAACACGGGCGTTATTTTACCTTTCTCAGCGAACGGCGCGGCGCGGGTGTATTGGGTCAGCGCGTCATAAGCTTCAAAGTACCCGTGCGCGGCTGAACCGCGGGCATGGACGATACGTTCGGGGATGCGCTCGTGATCAAAATGGGTAATTTTTTCCCGCAGAATGAAATCTTCAAGTAACGATGGCCCACGCAGCCCGGCTTTCAGGGTGTTCTGATTATCGGCAATGCGAACCCCCTGATTGGTCGTCAGCGGTTGGTCGCTGGGGTCGACTTTGAACTGGTCGAGCGGCGCGATGGTTTCGTTCGTGCCGAGCGCTGCTGGACCGCCAGTTTTTGTCGTCCCGACCTCCTCAGTTGTCGTGCTCGCCGTCAACTCACTGGAGCCCGGCTTCACCGTCTCCCCGGCCGGTGGCGCCACGGCGTTGTCGCGACCGTGTTCAAGCGCCTTCGTCCGGTTATGGGGCATCGCAGCGACGAAATCATCGCTTGCCAGGCCCTGCTTCGCGACGACGTCGTTAGTTCTGAGCACTTTCTTTTCTGTAGCCATGATGTTCTCCGAGTAAGCGGGGAATGTGGACCATCGAGAGGCTGCTCGTACCGATAAGCCCTAGTGGATCTTCACGCTACGGGTAAGCGCTGTCCGTTCGGTAACGAACGCTTGCACTTGGTGCGATAGCGCACTGACGCGGCTAACGCCGACGGGTGAAGCTGACAGAAGCACTCGGTGCTCAGTCAAACTAGGAGGCTGTCGGGTTTTCGATGTTATGGGTTAATCCCCCCTCATGCCGCCATCACTGGAACGCCGCCATGAGCCGCTTCATTCCCGTTGACCGCCAGACCGACTTTCTCTTGCCACCCTCCGTGGACGAGTGGCTGCCCGACGACCATCTGGCACGTTTCGTCGTGGAGGTGGTCGAGCAGCTGGATCTCTCGGCTCTGACTCGTCGGTATGCCGGCCGGGGACACAAGGCGCATCACCCTTGGGCCTGATGGTCTACGGCTATGCCACCGGGGTGTATGCCAGTCGCAAGATTGAGCGTGCCACCTATGATTCGGTGGCCTTCCGCTACCTGGCCGCCAATACTCATCCCGATCACGATACGTTGGCGACCTTCCGGCGGCGCTTCCTGCCCGAACTGGAGCAGCTGTTCGTCCAGGTGCTGCTGCTGGCCCGCGAAATGAAGCTGCTCAAGCTCGGCACCATCGCCCTGGATGGCACCAAGCTCAAGGCCAACGCCAGCAAGCACAAAGCACTGTCGTATGGCCATGCCAAGAAGTTGGAGGCCCAGTTCAAGGCCGAGGTGAAGGCGCTGACCCAAAGGGCTGAATCGGCGGACAAGGAAGGCGCCGCCGATGGCATGGACATCCCTGCCGAGATTGCCCGGCGCGAACAGCGCCTGGCGGCGATTGCCGAGGCCAAGATCGAAGCACGAGCCGAGGAACGTGAAGCGTCCGCGGTCGTCGCTGAAGCCGAGAGTCAGGTGGAGATGATCCTGGCGCTGGCGGAAGCCAACGGGATGCTGGTTCAAGACCGCCGGCGCCTTGAGCGCGAAGCCGAGGTCATTGTCGACGGTGACGCTACCGGACACATACGCCACACATGATAGGTAAGGAGTCGGCGATGGATTTAAAAAGCGGGCATCCGTTTTGGGCCGTCAAGAATGGCCTGATGGTGGCTTTCCCACAGCTTGATGCCGACGTGAATTGCGATGTAGTGGTAATGGGCGCCGGTATCACCGGGGCGCTGATCGCCGATGAGTTAACTCGCCATGGTCACGATGTCGTCGTGGTCGATCAACGCGATGTCTGTTGGGGCAGCACCTCGGCCAGCACCGCCTTGCTGCAGTATGAAATCGATACCCACGCGACAGAGCTCGCCAAACGTTACGGCCAGGCCTCAGCGCTTCTGGCCTACCAATCTAGCTTGAGCGCGATAGGTGAGATCGGCGAACTGGCTCAAGAGATCGGCGATGTCGATTATGCCACCTGCGAAAGCCTGTACTACGCCAGCAACCGTCCTGATCACTCACGCCTGGCGAAGGAGTTTGCCTGGCGCAAACAGCACGGCTTTCCGGTTCGCTGGTTGAGTCGCGCCGCGCTCAAGGAGGAGTACGGGTTGACCGCCCCCGCTGCCATTCTCAGCTCGGAGGCCGCCCGGGTTGATCCCTACCGGCTCGCCTCAAAACTGCTGGAAAGGATGCAGCAAAAGGGGGCACGTGTTTTTGATCGCACGGAGGTAACCGCCCTCACGGAGCACGCAGGTGCGGTAGAACTCACCACCGAAAGCGGCATGACGGTCAGGGCGAAACATGCCGTGATCGCAAGTGGCTATGAATCCCAATACTGGTTGCATAAGCGCGTGGCGAAAAATCTCAGTAGCTACGCCTACATTACCGACCCCGTCGATCCAGCTGAGCTTCGATGGTTGGCAAACTCGCTGCTGTGGGAGTCCGCCCGGCCGTATATTTACATGCGCACAACCGGCGACGGACGGCTTCTGGTCGGTGGCGAAGACGACGAAAGGGACATCCCGAAGCGTCGGGATCGCATGGTCGACCGTAAGGCGGCAACACTGCAGCGCAAAGTCGCCCGCTTGCTTCCTCACCTACACGCACAACCGGCCTTTGCCTGGGCGGGCACGTTTGCTGAAACCAGCGACGGACTGCCGCTGTTCGGTCAGCACCCTCAATACGGTCCGCGCGTACTATTCGCGCTGGCTTACGGTGGCAACGGCATCACCTACAGCATGCTCGGCGCCGGCTTGCTGCGCGCGCAGATCGAAAACCGCACGCATCCATTGACCGAGCTGTTTGCCTTTACCCGTTTGGGATGAACCAAAAAAAACAGAGCTTCGCATACGTTAGATAACGCACAGACCAAACCTCGAGCTTCAACTAACTTGTGAACCTAACGCTGCCTTTGCATGAGTTCATGCCATGAGTTCACGGCAATAGGCAGAACCCAAGCGAAAACATTATCTGGAGTTCAGCTTATGAATAAGGATCAAGTCGAAAGCCGTGCGAACGAGGCGAAGGGAAAAGCCAAGGAAGTGGCCGGCAAAGCAAGCGGTGACAAAAGTACGGAATACAAGGGTAAAGCCGAGAAGCATAGTGGCAAGGCTGGAGCCGTATTAAGCGATGTCAATGGCGATCTCAAGGATAGCAAGAAGGAAAAGCAATAGGATTTAACACAACCCTGAATCCGTGAGACCAGCCCCCTGAAACGCTTCTAAACCACTGACCTGCATGGCAATATAGCGAATATCGCCATTCACCCAGACAGTACCATGCCCAACGTCAAGTGAAGTGGCCCCCGAAATTCGGACCAGGCGCTAAGCTCTGATCAGACCGACCAGGAGACTCTGATCATGAGCAAGGCCCGTCGCCTCCGCGATCTGTTCGTCCGTCAGCACACCCAACCGAATAAGGTTACAGGTCGTCTGTTCGGCACGAAGTTGCTCACCTTCCTAGCGACCTTCCTGCCGTTCTTTCTTCGCCCAGTTTTCCAGATTTTCTGCCAGCATGTCTCTATCCTCCACCAAGCTGTTGAACTGCTCAAGGTTAACGCCAGCCCCGAGCCATTGAAGATGGCGCTTCAACCAGCGGGTAATGATGGCGTCCGTGCGTTCCTTGTGAGGATCATTCTGGATGATCGCCACAATCCGATCGACGGCCCGTTGTAGGGCAGCTCGACTGCCCACAGCGTTTTCGATACCGAACACCCCATTCAGAGGGGTCTGCCGCCGCCCTAGTTCCTCGGCAGTATAGCGGCCCTCATCGATTAGGTAGTATCGCAGGTGCGGCTGATAGACCCGGAAAAAAGCTGGTGGTTCCGGCTGTACCATGCCGTAGATATCTTGCTGTACCGTCCAGCGATCCGAGCCGTTGTAAAGCACGATGGGCAGCACCGGTGGCAACCCTTGGCGCTGCGTCGTGACATGGGTCTTGAGCAGGTGGTCAATTCGGAAAATGCGCGGGTCCCACTGATCCTGAATCCCATATCGTCGTTGGGGATATAGAGGATAGTCGAGACAGGGTCATAGGCCGGCGCGAGTGAGGCGTTTTGCCGTTCGGGATAAATGAGTGACCAGTTCTTCATGTGCATATCGCCGTTTCCCGTCAGAACGCAGAACACAAGACCCCGGATGAATTCAGCGATATCGGGATCGCTAGTCTCGGCGGCGAGCACCTATGCGATATTGAATAGGGCTGCCGTTTTGCCCTTACCCAGTAATCGGTCACGCCATTCAGCAGGGCTAGCTCGGCGATCGAGGCGCCCCCCTGAAGTGGGCCTTAAGGACGGTGATGATCCGCGTTTCGGAATGACGGTTTCGAGTCATCGCGAGACCTCCTGCTATCGGGGTAAACGTAGCGGAGATCTCACCCGGTGGACCGGCTTCTGGGGAGAAGGTCACAATTACGCAGCTGGCCTTAGTATGGCCTTCCAGCAGCATATTAAGCCCGACCAACCCGCCAGGCACGGATACCGCTTATGTCACGACTGCCCCTCTGAGCAGAGTTCACACGGACTTCTCACACCAACTATTCCACTGGCGCGAACAGTAACGCCAGATCCTCTTCATCGAACAGGGGACCATCGCTCTTCTGTTCCCTACCGCCCTCCAGGATCGAGGCGGCCAGGTCCGCCTTGCGCGCCTGCAGGTCGAGAATGCGCTCCTCCACGGTGCCGGCACATACCAGCTTGTAGACGAACACCGGATTCTGCTGTCCCATGCGATGAGCACGTCCGGTCGCCTGAGCTTCCACCGCAGGGTTCCACCAAGGATCATAGTGAATCACGGTATCTGCTGCGGTGAGATTGAGACCGGTGCCGCCGGCCTTGAGGCTTATCAGGAAGACCGGGACCTCGCCCTGCTGGAACAGCGCTACCCGCTGGGTGCGGGTCTTGCCCGGAGTGTCGCCGGTAAGAGTCGTGTAGGGGATGTGGTTGTCTTCCAGCGCCTGGCCAATCAGCCCGAGCATCTCGGTGAACTGCGAGAAGATCAGGATGCGGCGCCCGTCCTCGATCAGCGGCGGCAGCAACTCACGCAACTGCTCCAGCTTGGCTGAGCGGCGCACCTCCTTCGCGCTGTCCAGCTTGACCAGGCGAGGGTCACAGCAGGCCTGACGCAGCTTAAGCAGCGCATCCAACATCACGATACCGGAACCGGCCAGGCCACGCTCGGCGATGGCCTCTTGCACCCGTTGGTGCTGGGCCAGGCGCAGACTCTCATAGAGATCGCGCTGGCCACCGGTCAGCGCGATCTCGCGACGCGTTTCGGTCTTATCAGGTAGCTCGCTCAGCACCTGCTGCTTGGTTCGGCGCAGCATCAGCGGCGCGATGCGCCGCGAAAGGCTCTGGCTCAGCGATACGTCGCCGTCCTTCTCGATCGGGGTGCGAAAATGCTGCCCAAACCACTGCTGGCTGCCCAACGCCCCCGGTGCCACCACATCGAGCTGGGCCCACAGCTCGCCCAGATGGTTCTCCAACGGCGTTCCTGTCATCGCCAGCGCTCGTTCCACGGTGAGCTCGCGCACGGCGCGCGCTGTCTGGCTCGCCGCATTCTTGATCGCCTGAGCCTCATCGAGCACCAACAGACCAAACGCCTGCTCGTTCAACAAGGCCACATCGCGAATCAGCAACGGGTAGGTGGTCACCACCAGGTCGGCCTGGGGGAGGGTCTGCTCGATCAGCTGGTGACGCCGGACCTTGCTGCCCTGCAAGGCGATCACCTTCAAATTCGGGGCGAAACGTGCGGCTTCGGCACACCAGTTACCCACCAGGCTGGTCGGCGCCACGATCAGCACTGGCCCTTCCAGCGCACCACGGGCACGTTCATCGAGTACATGTGCCAGCACCTGAACCGTCTTGCCGAGCCCCATGTCATCGGCGAGGATGCCACCGGTGCCGAGCTCGGAGAGGAAGCGCAGCCAGGCCACGCCACGGGCCTGATAGTCACGCAGCTCTCCGGCAAAGCCTGGTGGCTGGGGCAAGCTGACGGGGAGCTCACGCAGGCGTTGAGCCAAGGCGGTCACGTTCTCGCGCCCTGCCCAGCGTTCATGTTCAGCCAAGGGCGCAAGCTGTTCAGCCGCTGTCAGCGGCAGCTCGAGCGCCGCCTCGGGGTCGCTTTCATCCCCCAGCCAGTCGAGGATTGGCGCCATCAGCGTCCGCAGCTTGGCTAGCGGCAGCACCAGCTGCCGGTTATCCGGCAGGCTCAGCGTCCACGTCGCATCCTCCGCTTCCCCTTCACTTGCTTCCAGCGGAAAATCCTCACGCGCAAGGAGCTGACGCAGGATCGGCAGCAGGTTCAGCCGCTCCCCTGCCACCTCGATATCCAGCGCCAGATCGAACCACCCATTGCCCGCTGGCTCCAGTTCGCCATGCCAGCTCTCCGGTTCAAGGCGGACTGGCTCCTCAGGAAAGTCATCGCTCAGCACGACCAGGCAACCCGCCTGACGCAGCTGGGCGATCATATCCCACCAACCATCGGGTGCCGCCAGGTGGGTCGGCCACTCCACGGCGCTGGTCGGAGGCGTGCCATCGATAGGCAGCAGCAACGTCCAGGGCGGTAGCTCCAGGTAGTCGGGGACCGCATCGATGTCGATCAGCCGCTCCAGCGTCACCATTCCTGGTGGCAGATCGCGCACCAAGGCTCGCTCCGCTTGAGGATCGCGCGTCATCGTCAGCCGCTGACCGTCTCGGAAGCCCTTAGCGACCTCGCCTTCTTCGGGTGGCACCTCGATCCCGTCATAGTCAAAGCCGACGACCGCCGCCCCTGCCTGTATCCAGCGCGGCAACCGCGCACCATGACGGAGACCGATTTGGCCTTCAGCCACTGTCATGGTCACCTTCAATCGCGGTGCCACGTCGTCCAACGTCTGCTCAGATACCTGGCTCGGCGCCGGAAGTGACTCCCCCACCCTTTCCGACTGACGCAACCGCTCTCCCAGCCAATCACTGATTTCGGGTGGTACCGACGGTGCCCGGTGTAGCATGGCCAACAGCCCAGGATCGCCGTCCATTCGGCCAAACCGGCCGCGCTCGGGATCGAGATAGCAGAGCTCGCGACCGGCCCTGAGGATGATCGCCTCCGAGGAGAGTATGTCCGACGGCGTCGTCGACGCCTGAAGTTGCTGCACGCCCTGTTCATCTACCTGCCAGCTGGGCACCAAACGGCACCCTGGCCCATACTCCAGCTGAGGTCCCGTCTGCTTACCGTAAAACAATAGCGGCGGCATATCGCTCTCTAGTAATGCCCATAGAGCCCGCGCCTGAAACGGTTGCGATATCAGCGCCCTTGGAGACTGACCGCTCGTCCAGGGCATCTCGACCTTGCCGTGCAACAACAGATCGATCGCGTCTTCCTGCTCAGTCACCCAGCCCGCCTCGGGAGCCGGTAATAACTCCCCCGAGGCACTGACCTCGATGGCGCGCGGAGAGACCCAGCCACTCCTGTGGCTGCGTTGCTTGGATGGTCGCAGCCATACGGGAGTCACCGTCAACGTGGAGGTATCGGCATATCGACCGCCGCCATCCAAAAACAGTCCAAGTCGATACTCGGCGCCAACGAGTTTTCCCTCAGGCAGTGACGTCGCGGTCTGCTCCCATTGACTAATCCAGTGATCCCACTGTTGCTTGAGCACACTCGTCTCATCCGCGCTTGATGGCGCATCCGCCTCGAATGACGTGTCTTTTCCATGACCCAGTTGATCGAGAAACGTCTGGATCAGTGCGACAGCATGTTTACAGCCAACACCCACGGGGCAGCTGCAGTCCGTCGTCAACGCTCCATCCTGACTCAACACGTCGATCTCGACCCGAGTCTGATAAGGCCGCTTGTGGCTGCCTTCTACGTTGCCGCTCAGTGCCACCCGCTCCTTCTGGCGCTGCAGGTCCAAGTCTTCCAGCACGCGCTGCTGTTTGGCATACCGGAGACCCCGCTGCAGCGCTCCGCCATCGAAGCAGCCCTGCCAATCGCTCTGGATCAGCGCGATGAACAACGCCAGGGAATCGTTTGTAAAAAGAGCACCGGACACGGACACGCCTCTAGGTCAAAATCTAAAACATCTATTGGACCGAAGCTGTCATGAATTGACAACCGTTACGGGAGTTTCAGATCGTCTCCTGCTGATCGCGTTCCTTCCCGCTCGGGCTCACCGCCGCCCAACTTTCGTTGGTCCCTGACACGAGCGATGCCTGTCAAGCTTGTTGGAACATGGAATCAGGCGGCTTCTAATCGCTGATCGCGTTGAACCAGCGGGTCTTCCTGGTCTGGGTTCAGCCAGACCGTTCGGCGCGACGTCCAGTTGCGGGTGGCACCGCTCCACCGACCGGAATGTTGTCGTTTCACCTCGGCATAGATGGCGTCTCGCCTGGCCAGCCCCTCGTCATCCTGGTCGGCATGCCGCTCACCCGGGGTGACGAACCGAATGGCGCTGTGGCGGTGCTCGTGGTTGTACCAGTGCACGAAGCCGGTCACCCACTGCTGCGCCGCTGACAGGCTCTCGTAGCCGTCCATCGGGTAGTCGGGCCGGTACTTGCAGGTCCTGAACAGCGACTCCGAGAAGGCGTTGATGCTCCTATATCTGTCAAGTCGCGTATTCAGCTACTTGGGGGCCATACCGCAGAAGACGATAAACCTCACGAATGATGTAACGCTTGATGCAGCCCTCGCGCAGCACGGCGCGCTGGATGACCCCGCTGCTGTTGGCCATGGACTGGCTCTTCGTCGTTGGGTGTGGAATTCGCCCCCTGATCTGGGCCAGGATATGACCTCCACTTGAACAGGAGGCATGGCATGGACGCCACCCAGATTCTGACCCTCGGCCTGGGCCTGGAAGCGCCCTGGATCCTCAAGGACCAACACCTGGATACCTCCGTGTCACCCCACCGCCTGGATCTCTATGTCGAGGCCGAGCGGGGAAGCCTCTACCCTTGCCCAGAGTGCGGCAAGGCCTGCCCGGCCCATGACTTCGCCGACAAGACCTGGCGGCACCTAAATTTCTTTCAGCACCACTGCTACCTGCATGCGCGAGTGCCTCGCACCAAGTGCCCCGAGCATGGCGTCAAGCGCATCGAAGTGCCCTGGGCACGGCCCGGCAGCGACTTCACCCTGTAGTTCGAGCAGGACGCCATGTCACTGGTCAAGGAGATGCCGGTGCTGGCCGTCTCCCGGCAACTGGAGATCTCCGACAAGCGCTTGTGGCGCATCGTGCACCACTACGTCGGCCGCATGCTGGGTGAGCTGGACTTGTCC
>NZ_WWNB01000031.1 GCF_012062845.1 Halomonas salinarum | reverse complement strand
CCGATCGAGTGGAGGAGCATTTTACCGTTTCCGACTGTCTTGTCAATGCCGATCGATTCAAGCGAACCGAAAAACCTTAACGAAAACAAGTGCTTCCAACACCCTACACCGCTTCCGACGTTTGCTCGTCGGCGGCAGCGGATGCGTACTCTACGGACTATCGCGGAGCTACACAACCCCTTTCTTGCAAAAAGGTGAATGAGCGGTTGTGGATAGATGACAGGGGCGAGGGGCTGTGGATAACCAGGCCCCGCTCACGACAACGCCCGCACGAGGGCGGGCGTTTGGAGGCGCTATCTATCACAGCCGCTACCTGTCAGCGCTTGCACGCGAAGCACGTCAGCTCGCCGGCTGTTTCTTCACCTTGCGCAGCACGGCGAATACCGGGCCGGACGCGACATAGACGGCGAAGAGCAACAGCAGCATGACCGCCGGCTCCACCGAGATCACCACGAAACCCAGCACGATGGCGAGCAACACCACAAAAGGCACCGGCCCCTTGAGGTCGACATCCTTGAAGCTGTAGTAGCGAATATTACTGACCATCAGCACCCCTGATGCGGCAACCACCGCCAGCATGAGCAGCTTGAAGAAGAAGGCATTGGCATCGAAGCTGTGGAACGTCCAGACACTGGCGGCCACCAGAGCGGCGGCAGAGGGACTGGGCAGGCCGATGAACCACTTCTTGTCAGTGGAGCCGATCTGGACATTGAAGCGGGCCAGCCGGAGAGCGGCACAGGCCACATACAGGAAGGCCACTACCCAACCGATCTTGCCGATGTCCTGAAGAATCCAGGTGAAGGCGACCAGGGCAGGCGCCATGCCGAAGGAAATCATGTCGGCGAGGCTATCGTACTCGGCACCGAAGGCACTCTGAGTGTTGGTCATGCGCGCGACGCGGCCGTCCAGGCCGTCGAGCACCATGGCGATAAAGATGGCAATGGCCGCCGCCGAGAAATCACCATTGATACCGGCGACCACGGCGAAGAATCCCGAAAACAGTGCGGAGGTGGTGAACAGGTTCGGCAGCAAGTATATGCCACGCCGCCGGATCTTCTTGCCATCCTCGACTGCCTCTTCGACGACTTCCGTCTCGCGCAAAAACGTCGTGGTGACGTCTTCGTCATGCTCGGGGCGCTCGTGCTCGTACTCGGTCTTTTGCGAATCCTGACTCATAGAGGTCTTCCGTTGCTGGGATATGTGTCAGCGACACGGGAACCATTCTACATGCTAGCTACCTCAACGACAGTCAGGCTCCCCCAACGCAAACAGCGAGGGCGCGGAAATCCGCGCCCTCGCTGTCGTTACAACCGGGATGGTTCGATCAGTTCTTGGACTTGTCGACCAACTGGTTGGCGGCGATCCAGGGCATCATGGAGCGCAGCTTCTCGCCGACCTGCTCGATCGGGTGTTCCGCGTTGAGGCGACGACGCGCAGTCATTGACGGATAGTTGGTCTGGCTCTCGGTGATGAAGCTCTTGGCATAGTCGCCGTTCTGAATACGCTTGAGCGCATTGCGCATCGCTTCACGAGACTGGTCGTTGATGACTTCCTTGCCAGTGAAGTACTCGCCAAACTCCGCGTTGTTGGAGATCGAGTAGTTCATGTTGGCGATGCCGCCTTCATACATCAGGTCGACAATCAGCTTGAGCTCATGCAGGCACTCGAAGTAGGCCATTTCCGGCTCGTAGCCTGCTTCGGTCAGGGTCTCGAAACCGGCCTTGACCAGCTCGACGGCACCGCCACACAGTACGGCTTGCTCGCCGAACAGATCCGTTTCGGTCTCGGCACGGAAAGTGGTCTCGATGATACCGGTACGGCCACCGCCGACACCTGCCGCGTAGGAGAGCGCCAGCGCCTTGGCGTTACCGGTGGCGTCCTGCTGAACGGCGATCAGGTCGGGAATGCCGCCGCCCTTCACGAACTCGGAACGCACGGTGTGACCCGGCGCCTTGGGGGCGATCATGATCACGTCCAGATCCTTGCGCGGCTCGATCTGGTTGTAGTGGATGTTGAAGCCGTGGGCGAAGGCGAGTGTTGCGCCTTGCTTCAGGTTCGGCGCCACTTCCTGCTCGTAGATGGCCTTCTGGTTCTCATCAGGCGCCAGCAGCATGACCACGTCAGCGGTCTTGCTCGCCTCGGCGACAGAGGCCACCTTGAGGCCGGCGGCTTCCGCCTTGGCGGCCGAGGAAGATTCCGGGCGCAGGGCGACAGTGACGTCGACGCCGGATTCCTTCAGGTTGTTGGCATGGGCATGGCCCTGTGAACCGTAACCCACGATGGTGACCTTCTTGCCCTGGATGAGGGAGAGATCGCAGTCCTTGTCGTAATAAACGCGCATAATAAAATTCCTGATAACGGGAGAGAAAAGTGTCAGCGTTGATGGCGACCCGCGCCGTCTATCGCAGCGCTTCTGGTGTTGGTGCCGATGAAGAGACGATACGACAGACATCGCGTTGCGTAAAACGCTATATTTGCAACATCACATCCCGAAAAGTGCAATAACGCCCATGGACATGCGCGACCTCCGCCACTTCCTGAGCCTGGCCGACACGCTGCATTTTGGCCGCGCCAGCGATGCCTGCCACGTCAGCCCCTCGACGCTCTCGCGCTCGATCCGCTCACTCGAGGAGAGCCTGGGCGTAACGCTCTTCGAGCGCGATAACCGACATGTGGCGCTGACCCACCAGGGCCTGACCTTTCAGGACTACGCCCGAGATGCCCTGGAACAATGGGAACTGGTGCGTCACTCCCTGATGGAAGACACGGCAACGCTCTCGGGCGAGATCAGCATCTTCTGCTCGGTGACGGCAAGCTACAGTTTTCTGTACGAGCTACTCAGTAACTTTCGTATCCGCCATCCCCGCATCGAACTCAAGCTGCATACCGGTGACCCGGCCCACTCCATCGCACGGGTCTTGGCCGGCGATGAAGACATGGCGATCACACCACGACCGCGACGCCTTCACGATGCACTGGCTTTCAAGCCGATGACCACTTCACCACTGGTGTTCATCGCGCCTCGGGATGGCGCCGACTGGATGCCTGCCCACCCGGAGATCCCCACCGCCGAGCAGTGGGCCGAGGTGCCGATGATCCTTTCCGAATCAGGCCTGTCTCGCGAGTACAGTGATACCTGGTTCAAGGCACTGGGCATTTCGCCCCGCATCTACGCCCAGGTTGCCGGGCACGAGGCCATTGTCAGCATGGTCGGGCTCGGTTTCGGCATTGGGGTCGTGCCAAAGATCGTGGTCGACAATAGCCCCCTCGCCAATCGCGTGCAGCCCCTGGCCGTCAAGCCAGAACTCCCTCACTACGACGTGGGCCTGTGCGTGGCCCAGCGAAGGCTGAAGAGCCCCCTGATCCGCGCCCTGTGGGCCGAAGTCTCGTCGCACCAATGACAGGAGCGTCCCTCTTCCCTCGCCAAGGCCCTTCGACCAGACACAAAAAAGCCGCTCCGGAGAGCGGCTTTCATGGCAGGCCTAAGCTTGTGATCGAGACAAGCCGTCAGAGGCTCAGCACCTTGTCGCCCCGGGCGATCCCCGAGACACCGGTGCGCGCCACTTCGAGAATACCTACCGGGGCCATGGCCTGGAGGAAGGCATCCAGCTTGCCGGCATCGCCGGTGATCTGCACCGTGTAAAGATTCGGCGTTACGTCGACCACCTGAGCACGGAAGATGTCGGCGGTACGCTTGACCTCGTCACGAGCAGCGCCCAGTGCCTTGACCTTGACCATCATCAGCTCGCGCTCGATGTGCTGGCCTTCGGTCAGATCGACCAGCTTGACCACGTCGATCAGCTTGTTGAGATGCTTGGTGATCTGCTCGATCACCCGGTCATCCCCCACAGTGGTCACGGTCAGCCGCGACAGTGTCGGATCTTCGGTCGGCGCGACGTTGAGCGACTCGATGTTGTAGTTACGCTGCGAAAACAGCCCCACCACACGAGACAAGGCGCCGGGTTCGTTTTCCATCAGGATAGAGATGATATGGCGCATCAGGTCCGCTCCGTCTTCGAAAGCAGCATGTCACGCATGGAGCCCAAGGGCACCTGCATCGGATAAACGTGCTCGCGTGGGTCGACGTAGACGTCGAGGAACACCAGCTCGTTATTGTCGGCGAAGGCCCGTTCGAGAGCGGGCTCGAGATCCTCGTGACGTTCCACCTTGAGGGCGGTGAAGCCATACGACTCGATCAGCATCTGAAAGTCCGGCAACGACTCCATGTAGGACTGGGCGTGACGGGACTTGTAGTTCAGGTCCTGCCACTGGCGCACCATGCCCAGCGAGCCGTTATTCAGGTTGATGATCTTCACCCCCACCCCGTACTGCTTACAGGTGGAAAGCTCCTGCATCATCATCTGGAAGCTGCCCTCACCGGTGATGCAGACCACATCATCATCCGGGTAGCTCTTCTTGATCCCCATGGCCGCCGGAAAACCGAAGCCCATGGTGCCAAGTCCGCCCGAGGTGATGAAACGGTTGGGCTTGTCGAACTTGTAGTACTGGGCGGCGAACATCTGATGCTGGCCGACATCGGTGGTCACGAAGGCCTCGCCACGGGTTACCCGGCAAATGGCTTCGATCACTTCCTGCGGCTTGAGCGGCTCGCCCTGCTGGGAAGGCTCATAGAGTTTGCCCGCCCGCTCGTCGCGCCAGCCATCGATCTTCTGCCACCATTCGGTCAGTGCCTCGGGCTGGCTGATTTCCTTGCCCTGCACTAGGCTGATCATCTCGCTGATGACGCTCGCCGCCGGCCCGACGATGGGCACGTCGGCACGCACGGTCTTGGACACCGAGCTTGGGTCGATGTCGACGTGGACGATCTTGGCCGTGGGGCAGAACTTGGAGGTGTTGTTGGTCACCCGGTCATCGAAGCGCGCGCCGATGGCGATCACCAGGTCGGCATGGTGCATGGCCATGTTCGACTCATAGGAGCCGTGCATACCCAGCCAACCGAGACATTGGCGATCACTCTGCGGATAGGCGCCAATACCCATCAGCGTGGTCGTGATCGGAAAGCCCAAGTGCTTGACCAGATTGGTCAGCCCTTCACTCGCGTTGCCGGTGACCACACCGCCGCCGGTATAGAACACCGGGCGCTTGGCCTTGAGCATCAGCTCCACGGCCTTCTTGATCTGCCCGGTATGACCGCGACTGACCGGATTGTAGGAGCGCAGCTTGACCTTCTTCGGGTAGACGTACTCGTAACGCTCGGTAGGAGCGGTCATGTCCTTGGGCACGTCTACCACCACCGGACCGGGGCGACCGGTCCCGGCGAGGTAATACGCCTTCTTCAGCACCTCGGGAATCTCCGAAGGATGCCGAATCGAGAAGCTGTGCTTCACCACCGGACGGGTCACGCCGATGATGTCGGTTTCCTGGAAGGCATCGTCGCCGATCAGGTGGCTCATCACCTGTCCGCAGATCACCACCAATGGAATCGAGTCCATGTAGGCGGTGGCGATGCCGGTCACGGCGTTGGTCGCGCCGGGACCCGAGGTGACCAGCACGGTACCGGGCTTGCCAGACGCTCGGGCATAGCCGTCGGCGGCATGCGTCGCGGCCTGCTCGTGGCGTACCAGAATGTGTTTGACCTTGTCCTGACGAAACAGGGCGTCATAGATATGCAACGCCGCTCCGCCGGGATAGCCATAGATATATTCGACGCCCTCGTCCTGAAGGAAGCGGGCGATCATGTCGGCGCCGGAAAGCAGTTCCACTGTGTTTCTCCCCTGGAGGTCTCGAGTGCCTTGCCATGCCCTGTGGGTCACGCAAGTCGAGTGCGGCGGTATGCCGCGGCCGGTCGATGCCGGCACCTGATGCCAAACCCTGGCTTCATTCGGCCCGGATAGGGCCAGCACTCACATCACGGCGGTTTACCGTGTCGGGGCGTTGGCCGAGCAAGGCGGGTAGCCGTGCCCGGAAAGTCCTTCGGCGGGTAGAGGTCCTGCGACCTACCCTTCGCGCGGCGGTCGGGGATCGCCCGGATTCGTCCGCGCCCGCAATCAGGAACCGTCAAGACTCCAATAGCCCCCCGGTAGTGTCAACCGTGAAAAGGCATCATGCGCTAACTTGACGCTAACACACGGCCTCAACCGGCGATCGCGCACCCGGTGGTGCCTCGTGGGTGCGGGACATTATGGTACCGACGCCCGACCATTGAACCAATGTCTAATGCCGTTGAGTGGTGGAAATTCCGGTCAGCTGCTGTAATGACGACCTGCTGACACGTTTCAGCAAACGTCGACAAACACAAGCCGCGCCTTTCGCCGCGTTTTTTTGGCCATCAAGTGAATCGATTCATCCATGATTCTCGGGCCGCGCTTCCCTGACCCCAGGCGCACGAGAAACGACGACGAAAGGCGACTCTGCCAGGAGTCTCCCATGTCTCGCATCATACAGTGGTCGATCACAGTAGCCCTCGCCGGCTTCCTGTTCGGCTTCGATACCGCCGTCATCTCCGGCGCCGACAAACCCATTCAGGCCCTCTGGGGGCTGAGCGATCTGCAGCATGGCCTGCTGATCATGTCGATGGCGCTGTGGGGCACCGTACTCGGCGCAATCTTCGGCAACTGGCCGACCGACAAGCTGGGCCGTCGGGCCACCCTGGTGCTGATCGGCATCCTCTATCTGGGCTCGGCGCTCGGTTCAGCGTTGGCCACCGATCCCTTCTGGTTCTCCTTCTTCCGACTGATCGGCGGCATCGGCGTGGGCATCTCCTCGGTGGCAGCGCCCACCTACATCTCCGAGATCGCACCGGCCAAGCATCGCGGCGCCCTGGTCGGCCTGTACCAGTTCAACATCGTGTTCGGCATCCTGATGGCCTTCGTGTCCAACTACGTGCTGGGTTCGATGCTCGGCGAGGGGGCGTGGCGCTGGATGCTGGGCATCGAAGCCGTGCCGGCACTGCTGTATACCCTGATGATCTGTCGGGTGCCGAAGAGCCCGCGCTGGCTGATCCTCAAGCGCAATGACGTTGAGGAAGCTTCTCGGGTCCTCCGAATGATCGAGCCCAACGCCGACGTGGATGCCGAGATCGCCGCGATCCGCGCCGCGGAAACCAGTGAGCAGAAGGCGCACGCCCCTTTCTTCTCCGGCCGCTACCGTCTGCCGATCCTGCTGGCCTTCCTGATCGCCTTCTTCAACCAGCTCTCGGGCATCAACTTCATCATCTACTATGCGCCGCGGGTGCTCGAGGCCGCCGAGCTCGGCAGCAGCGTCGCCCTGCTCTCCTCGGCCGGCATCGGCTTGGTCAACCTGGTCTTCACCATGGCCGGCATGGCCCTGATCGACCGCCTGGGCCGTCGCACCCTGCTGTATATCGGCTCGGTGGGCTACCTGGTCTCGCTGGTACTGATCTCTCGGGCCTTCTACCTTGGCAACCTCGGCGGGCTCGAGGTGCCGCTGCTGCTGGGGCTGTTCATCGCGGCCCATGCGATCAGCCAGGGGGCGATCATCTGGGTGTTCATCGCCGAGGTCTTCCCCAACCATGTGCGCGCCCGCGGCCAGTCCTTCGGCAGCTCGGTACACTGGATCTGCGCGGCCCTTATCACCCTGGTGATGCCCTGGGTGCTGGGCACCTTCAATGGCGGCCCGGTGTTCGCCTTCTTCGCGGTGATGATGGCGCTGCAGGTGCTGTTCGTGAAGTTCCTGATGCCAGAAACCAAGGGCGTGTCGCTGGAGGCCCTGCAGGAGCGCCTGGTTCGCGAACCGACGCCCACGGCGCAATCCGCCACCGCCGGCAACCGCTGAGCGCGACTCGCGCCCTCGCCTGACCATCGAGGGCGGCAACACGCACGCTGAACGACAAAAGGCCCGCCTCCTGGGAGGCGGGCCTTTCTCATGCACACGAGCTACTACGCGGCGGACAAGCGTTGATGTTATTGCTTACTGAACGTCAGCTTGCCGTCTTCGCTTGCCACCTTGATGGTTTCGCCCGGGGCAAACTTGCCGGCGAGCAGGTCCTGAGCCAGCGGGTTTTCGATCCGGCTCTGGATCGCCCGCTTGAGAGGCCTGGCACCAAACACCGGATCGAAGCCCACCACCGCAAGCTGAGCCAGCGCTTCATCGCTGACTTCAAGCGACAGGTCCCGCTCGGCGAGACGAGAACGCAGGCGCTCGAGCTGGATGCTGGCAATGGCCTGAATCTGCTCCTGGCCGAGCGCGTGGAAGACCACCACTTCGTCGATGCGGTTGATCAGCTCGGGACGGAAGTGGTCGCCGACCACCGCCATCACGCTCTCTTTCATCTGCGCGTAGTCTTTCTCGCCATCACCACTGCTCTCGCCGCCCATGCGCTGGATGATGTCCGAGCCCATGTTGGAGGTCATCACGATCACCGTGTTGCGGAAGTCCACGGTACGCCCCTGTCCGTCGGTGAGGCGGCCATCCTCCAGCACCTGCAGCAGGATGTTGAAGACATCGGCATGGGCCTTTTCGACCTCGTCGAGCAGCAACACCGAATAAGGCTTGCGACGCACCGCCTCGGTCAAGTAGCCACCTTCTTCATAGCCGACATAGCCCGGCGGCGCACCGATCAGACGTGCCACGGAGTGTTTCTCCATGAACTCGGACATGTCGATGCGCACCATGGCCTCTTCGGTGTCAAAGAGGTAGTTGGCGAGCGACTTGCACAGCTCGGTCTTGCCCACCCCGGTCGGGCCGAGGAACAGGAAGGAGCCATTGGGGCGGTTGGGGTCGGCAAGCCCGGCCCGGGAACGACGCACCGCATTGGCCACCGCGGTGACCGCCTCGTCCTGACCGATCACCCGCTCGTGCAGCGCCTCTTCCATGCGCAGCAGCTTGTCACGCTCGCCCTCGAGCATCTTGGACACCGGGATGCCGGTCCAGCGCGACACGACCTCGGCGATTTCTTCCTCGGTGACGTTGGAACGCAACAGCCGATGCTTTGAGGTGTCGGTATCGGCTTCGGCCTCCGCACTCTCGGCGATCTTCTTCTCCAGATCAGGGATCACCCCGTACTGGATCTCGGACATGCGCGCCAGGTCCCCCTGGCGACGAGCCTGCTCCAGGTCGATGCGGGCGCGATCGAGCTCGTCCTTGAACTGGG
Organism: Halomonas salinarum; assembly: GCF_012062845.1. Classification (GTDB taxonomy): domain Bacteria; phylum Pseudomonadota; class Gammaproteobacteria; order Pseudomonadales; family Halomonadaceae; genus Onishia; species Onishia salinarum. The sequence continues at coordinate 11,781 of NZ_WWNB01000031.1, read as the reverse complement.
CCGCCCCCTGGATACTGGCCTTCTCGGCCTTCCAGATCTCGTCGAGATCGGCATATTCGCGTTCGAGCTCGCCGATTTGCTCCTCGAGGCCCTCGAGTCGCTTCTTGGAAGCCTCATCGGTCTCCTTCTTGAGATGCTCGCGCTCCATCTTGAGCTGGATCAGGCGCCGGTCGAGGCGATCCATCTCCTCGGGCTTGGAGTCGAGCTCCATGCGGATGCGCGAGGAGGCCTCATCGATCAGGTCGATGGCCTTGTCAGGCAGCTGGCGATCGGTGATATAGCGCGTCGACAGCTTGGCCGCGGCGATGATCGCACCATCGGTGATGTCGACCCCGTGGTGCACCTCATAGCGCTCCTTGAGGCCACGCAGGATGGCCACGGTATCCTCTTCGGAGGGCTCGTCCACCTGCACCTTCTGGAAGCGACGTTCGAGGGCCGCATCCTTCTCGATGTACTTGCGGTATTCATCGAGCGTCGTGGCACCGACACAGTGCAGCTCACCGCGCGCCAGGGCCGGCTTGAGCATGTTGCCGGCATCCATGGAACCCTCGGCCTTGCCGGCGCCGACCATGGTGTGCAGCTCGTCGATGAACAGGATCACCCGGCCTTCTTCCTGGGCGAGCTCCTTGAGCACTGCCTTGAGGCGCTCTTCAAATTCACCGCGAAACTTGGCACCAGCGAGCAGCGCGCCCATATCCAGCGACAGCACGCGCTTGTCCTTGAGCCCTTCCGGTACCTCACCGTCGACGATGCGCTGGGCAAGCCCCTCGACGATGGCCGTCTTGCCAACGCCGGGCTCACCGATCAGCACCGGGTTGTTCTTGGTGCGGCGCTGCAGCACCTGGATGGCGCGGCGAATTTCGTCGTCGCGGCCGATGACCGGGTCGATCTTGCCGCTAGCGGCCCGCTCATTGAGGTCCAGGGTGTACTTCTCCAGGGCTTCGCGCTGGTCCTCGGCGTTGGGGTCATCGACCCGTTCGCCACCCCGTACGTCGTCGACGGCGGTCTCCAGCGCCTTGCGGGTCACCCCGGCCTGAGTCAGCCGCTTGGTCACCGCACCGCCCATCTCCAACGCAGCCAGCAGCACCAGCTCGCTTGCGATGTACTGATCGCCGCGCTTCTGCGCTTCGCGGTCGGTAAGGTTGAAAAGCTTGATCAGGTCGCGTGACGGCTGCACCTCGCCATCGAAGTTGGCGACCTTGGGCAGTTCGTCGAGATGGCCGGAGAGGCCGTCGCGCAGCCGATTTACATCACCCCCGGCCTTCTGTACCAGCGCCTTGACGCCAGTGTCGCTGGCATCCAGCAGCGCCAGCAGCAGGTGGCCGGGCTCGAGCTGGTTGTGCCCGCGGCCCACGGCCAGAGACTGGGCATCGGAGACGGCGTTCTGCAACTTGGCCGTAAATTTGTCGAATCGCATAGGTATCCTCCATCGGGAGGCGACGTGATCAGACACGCCGCCAGCCTGTTTCTTCTCTTGACAGTATCAATGGAGGTATGGCGGCCCGCTTTCAAGGCGTCTGCCCAAGGAAAGATGCGGCGACTTGATGCAGATCAACTCAGGCCCTGAAGCGCGTGCCTTCAGGCCTCGGTCATACAACGCTGGGCGCCGCGCTGACTCAGCGAAGCCAGATCACACTGGCCATACGGCCTGTGACGCCGTCATCGCGGCGGTGGGAGTAGAAGCGGGGTTCGCAGGCAGTGCAGAAGTGACCGCCGCTGATGTGCGCGACGCCCAGCCGCTCGAGACGCAGGCGCGCCAGGCGATAGACATCGGCCATATAGTGACCGAGACGATAGGGGCTTGGTTCGAAGGCACTCTTGGCTTCTGGCTGCACGGCCACAAAGGCGTCATGCACCTCGGGCCCCACCTCGAACTGGGCATTGGAGATCGCCGGGCCCAGCCAGGCCATCAACTCGCTAGGCTCGGCGCCAAGCGCCGCCACCGTGGCCTCAAGCACGCCGCCGGCGAGCCCGCGCCAGCCGGCATGCGCGATGCCGACCCGAGTGCCACGCTGATCGCAGAAAAACACCGGCAGACAGTCGGCGCTCTGCACCACACAGGCATGGCTGCCATCGAAGGCTACCGCGGCATCCGCCTGCGGCGCCCCAGGGACGTACACCTGCTGCACGTTGGCACCATGCACCTGGTCGAGCCAAAGTAGCGGGCGGTCGCTACCCACCTCGGCCTGCAACAGCTCACGACAGCGCGCCACCATGGCCGGGTCGTCATCGACATGCTCGGCCGTATTGAACGCCGCGAACGGCCCCTCACTGGGTCCTGTCTCGCGGGTGGTCACCAGTGCCCGCACCGTACTCGGGGCCGGCCAATCAGGCAGCACCAGCGTGGGATAGGGGTGGAGTGTCTCAGCGGGGTCCGTCATCACCGGGGTCCTCTGCAAGGCATGGCCTCATCGCATGGTGGCATGATCGTCGCGCAGGTAATCGAGCAGCATCAGCATATCGTCGGGCAGCGCGGCGCGAAACTCGAGGCGCTGCCCACTTTGCGGATGTACGAAGGCCAGCTTGCGCGCATGCAAGGCCTGACGCGGGAAGCCACGCAGCAGGTCCTTGAGATCATCATCGGCTCCCGGCGGCAGCTTCAGGCGGCCGCCGTAGAGGCTGTCGCCAATCAGCGGGAAACGCTGATGCGCCATATGCACGCGGATCTGGTGGGTGCGCCCGGTCTCGAGCTTGCAGCGCACATGGGTGTGATTGCGGAAGCGCTCGGTGACCCGGTAGTGAGTGACCGCCGGTTTGCCGGATGCCGTCACCGACTGACGCTTGCGATCCTTGGGGTGGCGCCCGATCGGCGCATCAATGCGCCCACCGGAAGTCACGACCCCGGTCACGATGGCATCGTATTCCCGCGAGACACTGCGCGCCTGAAGCTGCTCGACCAGGTTCGTCTGGGCGGCGAGGGTCTTGGCGACCACCATCAACCCGGTGGTGTCCTTGTCGAGGCGGTGCACGATGCCTGCCCTGGGTACACTGGCCAGGTCCGGGCAGTGATGCAGCACCGCATTCAGCAGCGTGCCATCAGGGTTGCCGGCCGCCGGATGCACGACCAGGCCGGAAGGCTTGTTGATCACCAGTACGGCATCGTCTTCATGGACGATATCCAGATCGATGTCCTGGGGCTCGAAGCGCAGTTCGTCTTCGACCACGGCGGTCAGCACCAGCTGCTCGCCGCCGTAGATCTTGTCCTTGGGCTTGGCACGGGCACCATCGAGGGTCAGGTCGCCCGATTTTATCCAGGCTTTCAGGCGCTCGCGGGAGAAGTCGGAGAAGACTTCGGCCGCCACCTGGTCAAGGCGCTGGCCGGCCATGGCCTCGGGAATGCGGGCGTCGCGTTGTACGGTTTCTGACATGGGGGCTGTGTGCCTTTGACGTGGCACTCACCAGACACCAAGGCTTGGCGCTTTGCGACCTGCCCTGAGTGGTTTATCGTGAGTGCTTTATGATGAGCCGCTGCGTAATTCTACCACGGCCATTCGGGTTGTTTGAGACGAGGACCATGATGCGCGTTTTCCCCCGTGGTACACGGCTGGGCGCCTATGCCCTGGCAGCCGCCCTGCTCGCCGGTTGCGCCGGCAACGATACCGTTCCCGACGAGATCGCGGAAGCCGAGCTCTATCAGCAGGCGATGACGGCGATGGAGGCTCAGAATTACACCAACGCTGTCAGCCGTCTTGAGGCGCTCGACGCTCGCTACCCCTTTGGCGAGCACGCCGAGCAGGCGCAGCTGGAGCTGATCTACGCCTACTACCAGGCCGAAAACTGGGAATCGGCACGGGCTGCCGCCAGCCGCTTCATCCGCCTGCAGCCGGACCATCCCCAGGTTGACTACGCCTACTACATGCGAGGCCTGGCGGCCTATCAGGCCGGCCGGTTCAGCCTCGAAGGGCTCAAGCTGATCGACATTTCCAAGCGTGACCTGGGCGCGACCCGCGAGTCCTACAGTGACTTCCGGGATCTCATCGAGCGCTACCCGGACAGCGAGTACGCCCCTGACGCCGAGCAGCGCCTGGTCTATCTGCGCAATGTGCTGGCCCGCCATGAGCTGCAGGTCGCCGACTTCTATCTGCGCAAGGGTGCCTACCTGGCCGCCGTCAAACGTGGGCGCTGGGTGATCTCTCACTACCCTGAGGCACCGTCCAATGCCGACGCGCTGGCGGTAATGGTCGAAGGCTATCTGGGCCTGGGGATGACCGACCGTGCCCGTGAAGCGCTCACTACTCTGATCGAGAACGCACCGGACCACGAGCATCTGGACGGCCGAACCTTCCGCGGCGAACACGTCAAAGAGACGCTGCGCCTGGGTAGCTGACCCTTCATCACCCGCCTGTCTTGCCCTCACCAACGATGGCATGAGGGCTCGTCAAAGTGACACGAAAACGCCCCGCCGGCAGAGCCGACGGGGCGTTTTTTATCGGCGAGTACTGGCTTGTCGCACTACAACACGAGTACGCGTTGCCCGAACGATCACCAGCACTAGTCGCCCGGCTGCCAACCGTTGACGATCGGATAGCGACGGTCGCGACCAAAGCCACGCGGCGTGACGCGCACGCCCACTGGCGCCTGACGGCGCTTGTACTCGCAACGATCGACCAGCTTGACCACCTGATAGACATCATCGCGCGCATAACCTGCCTCGATGATCGCCTCGGCACTCATGTCACCCTCGATATAGCGCGCCAGGATAGCGTCCAGGGTGTCGTACCCCGGCAGCGAGTCGCTGTCCTGCTGATCCGGCGCCAGCTCCGCAGACGGCGGGCGCTCGATCACCCGCTCAGGGATAGCCGGTTCCTGATCGTTGCGCCAACGCGCCAGACGGTAGACCCAGGTCTTGTAGACGTCTTTCAGGGCGTTATAACCGCCGACCATATCACCGTAGAGCGTGGCGTAGCCGACCGCCATCTCGCTCTTGTTGCCGGTGGTCAGCACCATCAGGCCTTTCTTGTTGGAGATCGCCATCAGCAGCACACCACGACAGCGCGACTGCAGGTTCTCTTCGGTGGTGTCGCGCTCGGTGCCGGCGAAACTCTCGGTGAGCGTCTCCATGAAGCTTTCGACCATCGGCGCAATGGGCATCACTTCATAGCTGACGCCAAGCAGCTTGGCCTGTTCGGCGGCATCAGCCTTGGAGATATCCGCCGTGTAGTGATACGGCATCATCACCGCATGAACCCGGTCCGGGCCAAGGGCATCCACCGCGATGGCAAGCGTCAGTGCCGAGTCGATGCCCCCCGACAGGCCGATCACCACGCCCTTGAATCCGCTCTTGTTGACGTAATCACGTACGCCGGTCACCAGCGCGCAATAGAGGTTTTCTTCGGGGTCGGGCAGCGGCTCGCATTCACCCTCCTGCGGTACCCAGTGCGTCTGCTCACGCAGAAACTGCACCGGCATCAGCCCCACCGCCCAGTGGGGCGCCTGAACCTTCAGCTGACCGTCAGCACCGAAGCAGGCCGAACCGCCGTCGAACACCAGTTCATCCTGGCCACCCACCTGATTCACATACACCAGTGGGCGCTGGGCCTCGGCGGCACGCTCACTCAGCAGTTCAAGGCGCTCAGCAGGCTTGTCCTTATGGTAGGGCGAGGAATTGATGGTAATCAGAATTTCCGCACCTGCCTCGCATGCCTGACGCACCGGCTCGGTCTTCCAGACATCTTCGCAGATCAGGATGCCGAGCTTCGCGCCCTGGTGCTCAATGACCAGCGGCTTTGTGCCGGGGCTGAAGTAGCGCTGCTCATCGAACACCAGATAGTTCGGCAATGCCTGCTTGGCGTACTCATCGAGCCATACGCCGTTATACAGCAACCCTGCGAGGTTATAGGTGTGTCCCTCGCGCCGTCCGGGATAACCAATAATCACCAGCACATCACCGGCGACCTTGGCCGCCATGTGCGCGCGGGCCTCTCGCAAGCGCGTCTCCATGGAAGGGCGCAGCAGCAGGTCCTCCGGCGGATAGCCGGTCAGGAACAGTTCGGGGAATACCACGATATCCGCGCCGTGCTCGATGCGCGCTTCGCGCACGGCTTCAATGGCGCGCTCGGCATTGCCGGGAATATCGCCGACCAAAGGGTCGAATTGGGCCATCACCAGCGTCAAGTCTTGCATGGTCGGGGAAATCTCTCGAAACTCTCGGATAACCGCATTGTCCCGCATGGCCGCCCGAGTAGCAAAACACAAACCTTCTCACGCGGCCCAACCTGGGAGTCATAAAAGGATGAACCTGTTGATCATTCGCCTGATCATTTTTGTCGTGCTGTTCTGGGCCGGCCTGAAGCTCTACCGCATGTACCGCGACTGGAAGCTCGAACGCGAGGAATGGCAGCAAACTGAAGATCGCCAGGAGGGCGGCCATATGGTGCGCTGCGTCTACTGCCAGGTGCACTTGCCCGAAGACGAGGCCCTTCGCGAGCAGGGCCAATGGTTCTGTGGCACGCCCCACCGTGACAAGTACCTCGCCGAGCAGCAGCCCTCCGAATAAAGGGCTATGACGACTGAAGGGCGATCATCACGGGAGGGCTCTTTTCACCCAGGTGCCCTCCCCTTCACTATTATCCTCTCCACCACGCGCCCGCTTCCTATTCGCCAAGGCGGCCTTCCAAGCGGTAATGGGTCGGGTCGAGGATAGGCTCGCGGCCCAATAACTCATCGACCAGCAGGCGCGAAGAGGCCGGTGCCAATACCAAACCGTTGCGATAGTGGCCGGCATTGACCCAGAGGTTTTCAACACCCGGCACCGCGCCGATGAACGGAATCCCTTCCGGCGAGCCGGGGCGCAACCCGGCCCAGTGATGCTCCACCTCACAGTCAGCCAGTGCCGGCACGATCTGGGTGGCACTCTGCCACAGGGATTCGCGCGCCTCGTGGGTAGTGGCCTTGTCGAAGCCCGTCTCTTCGAGGGTCGACCCCGCCAGCACGCGACCATCGCCACGGGGAATCACGTAACGCCCGTCCATCAGCACCACCCGCTGGACGAGCCCGGGCGGCGCCTTGAAGAGGATCATCTGCCCCTTTACCGGACGCACCGGTAGCGTCACCTCGACGCTCTCCAATAGCTGAGCCGCCCAGGCGCCGCCGCAGACGATCACCCGCTGCGCCGTCACAAGTCCCCCTTGTGTCCGGGCACCGACCACCGCGCCACTGGCGTCACGCTCAAGGCCGATTACCGCCTCATGCTCGCGCAGCGTGACCCTCGGCATCGCCGCCAGTCGCGCTCGCAGCGCGCTGCCCAGGCGTGGGTTGCGAATGCTGCCAAGGGTGGGCATCCACAACGCCTGATCGCAGCCGGGCGCTGCCGCCGGTTCCTTGGCATAGATCACCTCCGGCCCCACCCTCTCAAGCGGTTTGCCAGCGTTCCGGGCCCAGCCAAGCGCCTGCTCTTCATCCTCAACCCGCAGGTACAGGAGCCCCTTCTGGCGATACTCCGGGTCGATGCCGGTCTCCTCCAGAAGCCGCAGGCTGAGCTCCGGGTAGAAACCCTCGGACCAGCGCGACAAGCGCGATACCGGTGCGGCATGCCGCCAAGGATAAAGCGGCGAGACGATACCGCCTCCCGCCCAGGAGGCCTCACGGGCACACTCACCGCGCTCTACAAGGGTTACCGACTGGCCCGCATCGGCCAATTGCAGCGCCGTCATCATGCCGATGACGCCACCACCAATAATCAGGAAATCACTCACAATAAAATACGCTCTGGCTTACGGCAGATTTGGCTAGGGTAACCGAATGTAGGAAGGGGTAAAGAACCGGGTGTAAAGAGCTGGGCATAAAGAACGAAGAGTGATGACTCAGGGCAAGGGCTGCCCGAGAACAGAACGGCGTCGTATGGCGCGAATGCTCCAGGGAAGGAGACCGGCATGTACTCAAGAGCAACGTTTCAAATACGCCCTCGAGAATCCGGCTTCACGCTGATCGAACTGCTGGTGACCCTTGCCGTGGTAGTGATCATGGCAACCGTCGCCGTACCCAGTTTTCAGTCCTTCAGCGCTCGCAACGAAGTGGCCGCCGAGGTCATGCGGCTGAAGACCGCTCTCGCGCTAACCCGCAGTGCTGCCATTACAAAGCGTAGCACCGTGACGCTCTGCCCCTCGCAGGACATGAAAGAGTGCGAGATTACTAACAATGCCGAGGGTGAAGCCTGGCTGGCCACTCTGGCGATCTTCGAAGGACGGGGTGAGCCAGGAGATGAGTTGTTGCGCACCTTTGGCGAGAGCCAGTTACCCGCAGTGACTTACCGGAATGATGATCGCCCGGTGCGCTACAAGGCGCTGGGCCGCTCATCGGGCTACAACGGCACCTTTCGCCTCTGCGGGCGACTGGAAGAAGGTGCCAGCGTCATCGTCAATAATGTTGGAAGGGTGCGTGTGGAATCTGAAAGACCAATGTGCTGAATATCAACACCAGCTTTACTCAGACTAAAGACCCCTCCATAAAATCAACCCGATACAACTAAAGCTTCACTGCCAGCTAATTATTTCTGAAGCGCCACCACTACCACCACCTACATTTTGTGCATTCCCTATAGCTTCAGAACTATACAGAACGGCAGGATTACCTTTACCCATAAACGAATAATTATTACCTATAATTGCACCAACTATCGCCGGAGTTCCCTTGGAAACGATATTTCCTCCACGCATGATGACAAGACCTGTAAACTTATCTTTCCCACCCAGGCTAAGTGTTCCTCCGTCAATCACGACAACACCACTCGCCGAGCCAGGGCTTACTGTTTCGCCCGGGCCAGCATAGAAAACCTCGCTTGACTCAGATGCTTTACCTACGGCTTTATCAATTTCACTTTGGATAACATCCTTTACAGCATCCCACCCATCGCTTGCTTCTTCGTACTCATCTCCCAAAGCAGACTGCTTAAAAGAAGCATACTCACTGGAGGTATATATCTCCTGGCCTTCAACTCCTCCACCTTGAGACGAAAAAGGCGAACTATTCATATCGCCCATTATCACTGCGGGAACAAATATCTTATCGCCATTTTCATCATAAACTGGATCAGGTCTATTGGAGCCTGAAGCTTTCCCTTCAGCTTCTCTATCAGTACCATCAACTACTGGCCCCGAATTACCTTCGCCAGGTACGAAGCTGCAGCCAGTACCCAAACAACTGACGGTCGCTTCGGGATCAAAACCAAAGAAAGAGGTACTAACTTTAACAAAAACCGGCTCACTTACAGAGACATTGCCATCCTCAATAGCTCCCATAGCAACAACATAGTCACCTTCTTCTTGACCAAAATCACCATCTTCTAGCTCTAAGAAACAAGCTTGCTTTTCATCACCTGAAGCCAAACATCCAGTAATATTATCGTTCGCAAAACTAGAAAATTCGGACCACTCTAGCTTCTCAGGCGGAGCTAAAGAAACTTTTCCCTCCAAACCTAAAAACAGCTCAGATGCAGCTTTTTCAGCATTCATCTGCGCTTGAGTAGCCGCCTTATAATTCCCCGCCAACCGCTCGTCGATCTGCGACGACTGCATGCTGGTCAATCCTAACATTAGAGAGGCTGTCAGCATGGAAAGAACAACTATCAGGGCCGCGCCAGTTTGATTTTTCATAGCTTGCCCTGCCCTTTAGCACTGTTTCGGTTTGTATTTTCCGCTGCTGTTATATCAAGAATCACCATACATACGGCTACCATCCTCATAGAAGTCTAGGTTATTTTCATCTGGCGCTGTCTGTGAACCATCCATAGGATCATCGCCGCTGTCATCCGCCACCACTAACAGCAGCCGTCCGATTCATGGCATAAAACTCGAACGCTGATGCCTCACCTTGCAAGGTCAAGGTAACTCGATGCAAGCCGTCAACACCGCCCGCATCCGGCGTGACATTTAATTTCCCACTACAGCCACTCTCATCCGAAAAGCCATCAACAATGGGCTGATCATCGACAGTGTCAAAAAGTGTACAGCTCTCCCCATCCTCGGCGCTTCTAAACTCATAGCGGTCAGGATCGAAGTCCCCGCGGCGTATCTCACGAACCAACACATCCGACACAAATGTCAACGCAGCCTGCTTGTCGCCAAGCGCTTCCACCTGTCGAAAGCTCTGAAACCCGTTTAAGAACAGCTGGCCAGCGCCGAGAATAATTACTAGGCCGATGACCATGGCTACCATCAGCTCGACCAATGAGAAGCCACTATGCTTGCCCCGTGCGCGCATAACCTGTCCATAATGCATCCGTCATGACCCCGAGAGATTAGGCAGGCGGTAAATATATTCAAAGCTTCCGTTCCCAGCTTCTAGCCGACTCTCTCTCCAGTTAACGATCACCTTATACTCACAGGCATCTGTTTCCTCTATGTCACTATTACCAGCATCTGACATCGCCGTTCCGCTCCCAAACCATTGCCCCTTCCAGTCAGTTGACACACTTGAAATCTGAGCGTCGTTGGGGCAGGTACCCAACGTTGCCAATTCTGACCAAGTTCGCTCCTGGGCATCTACTGCAGCCAGGCTGGCAATGGAACGCTGATAGCCGGCATGGGCACTTTGCAGCGCCTTTAACTGCATGCTGGCCACGCCGAGAAGGCCGATGGATAACACCAGTAGCGCCACCAGCGCCTCGACAAGCGTGAAGCCTCTAGTGTGGTAGCTGCCTGTGAGTCGCTGAGACAATTAAGCGCCCTCCTCGTCAGCTACATCCGGCGCCTCATCCAGCCGGGCAATACGCCCATAGCGGCTGACCTCGATGCCGTAATAACGGGGCTTTCCCTCTCCTTCAAGCGCGATCCGGCAACCATCATCACAACCATTTCCGTCAATACGACCGAGGGAGTTGAAGGTAAGGTTCGAGGGGCCATCAAGGGTCAAGGCGATTTCCCCACTACCTGAGGCCTGCCGAATCACAGTATTGTCCGCCTCTTGAACTTGCCATTGCCACCCGGTGCCTGCATCAAGGTCGCCATCTTCCGTTACTACATAGCTTACGTTTTCACGTCGCTTGATCGCTTCGCTTCGCGCCAGGTTTAGGCCAATTAGCACGCTATTAAACTCGGTCGCGAAGCGCTGGCGGTTGATCATGTCCACGAAGTTGGGCACCGCGACGGTCGCCAGAATGGTGGCCACTGCCATGGTTAGCAGCAATTCGATCAGCGTAAAGCCACGTGCTCTCATCGCTTCACCAGCACTCTGCGTCAGGAGTAGTTTGCCCAGACTGATCAATCGTTAAAGTTTTGCATGCGGTCTTCACCTGGCTGCCGCTGTGCGTAGCCGTCAGTGTGTAGCTAGAAGACGAGGGCGAGCCTGTCACCTTGTAATACCCTTCATCAGAATCAACTGGCAGAGAAATACAGCCCGAATAGGAGTAGTCAGCGGTATAGCAACGCTCCAACTCACTCGCCAATTCCATTAGCTTCGCCTGTCCGTCAGTTACCCTGGCGCTTTCCACATATCCCTGATAACTCGGGTACGCGATCGACGCGAGGATGCCGATCACCGCGACGGTGATCAGCATCTCGATCAGCGTAAAACCTGACTGCTCTCCTGCCTTTGTCGTGCGCATCACTCGCAAGCCTCCCCCACTGAAACATCATGCGTCTGATGCCAGTATGTATCAGGATGCCCTGCGGCGTCATATTCGCGCACAAGTCTGGGCACAAAAAAACCGGGCCTGAGCCTAATGCCAGTCAGTTAAGCCTACCTTCAATAAGCTGATCATGAGACCTTTCCCTGTCAGGTACACTGACACGGGAAGGTCCATGCATTTCAGCAACGCCATCGATGCCATTGCCAAGGCGGTGCCCG
>NZ_WWNB01000030.1 GCF_012062845.1 Halomonas salinarum | reverse complement strand
CCCAACCCTCGGCACCACAAATCACCGCACAGACGGTCAGAAACAGGATATCCGATAGCTGATGCTGCACTTTCCAAGCCTGACGGAAGTCGGGAACGATCGATAAATGGTGCATGAGAGACGGTGTTAGCATGGGTCATCCATGAGCAAAAGGCGTTAGATGACCACATTAGCTCCTACTGGTAAAGCGCTACGAAGCCCGTCGTAGAGCGGCTTTTCATGCGTTTTCCCTGTCGTCATGATGACCGACGGGAAGAATCTCCTGGCCAGAAATACCCATAGAAAGCCGGAAAATATAACATATTCATCAAAACTCATCCTAGCTAACCCAGAGTTTAAATAATTAATTTATTAAGAAAAGAATATGTTCTTGCTAGCGCTCTTCTCCAACCTCCATAGGCATATAGCAAAGACTCACCACCACCGTATGTCCAGACCTTCAATGACGGCAATCCAGGGCACACAAGATATTCTTCCGCGAATGGCGCAGACTCCAAGTCTCTACTTAGCAGGGACTGAAGGTCACTATTATTAAAATCACAATAAGGATAAAAACCGGCATTGCCAAGCTTCTCAAAAAACAGTAATGGAAGACTTTTTTTCTTTAACCTATATGCAACAGGAAGAGGTAGCCACATAACTAAAGGGAACACATAAACCCCCATTCTCAAACCCTTATCTCTAGCTGACTTTTCGTTTTCATCTTCCCCTTTTAGAATATGGCCGTATAAATTAAAAAACCTGTCGACTTTAAAAACACCGGTATCTGAAAAACTCTTAGTTCCAGGACAGCCATCGGTCTTTAAATAGGCATATCCAGAATCATCAAGATAAATATTTCTCACTACCTCTTGCCGCTTATGAGACTTGAAGAAAGATAATGAAAGCTGCATACTTTTTTTATTTTTACTAAAAAACATTTCAAAATTATCAAAGTCACGTGTAGACAACTCTCTTGTTACCTGCATGTCGTCCTGTACAAAAAAAACATACTCAACACTATCAATCTTAGCATCATTAAAGGCCATCATCATATTCTCATGGAGGCCTCCATTAATTTGGCATTTTTGATTTTTTTTAGAATATAATACACGATATCGCGTAGAAATAGCATCCAAATATCTCACAGTCTCTGGATCTTCACTACAATCGTCAATTACTACCAACTCACAGTCTTTAGTGTTTCTCAGTAAGGATTCAACGCAATTCTTTAGGAAATCGCATCGATTATATGAAAATACATAAGCTCTAATTTTTATCATAGATCAAGGCCATAAAACTTAAAATTAAAACATACAGACAAATATTAAAATCATGAAACGATCTTAAAACCACCTTAATATGATACGACCTATCTGCGTACTGATAAAAAACCCATAATTGATCTAAAACCATCCTTATCTTCAGCAATAGCTTAATGGGTCAAAATATTTTTGCTGCTTACCGATGAGGACTCTATCAAATATCTGCAATGATTCACATACAGTCAAATCATTACTTAAAACCGCAGGCCAGGTTTCGACGGAAGTGCGATGAACAATTTTCTTGATAACAATTGGAACCTGCTCAACTCCAATAACATTCAAACACGCAGCTCTATGCTCACCGCTTGATACCACTATCGCATAATCAGTATCGGTTATTAATAAACATCCAGACAAAGAATCAGAACCACACATTTTCTCACTATAACCTTCTCTCTCCAAAGAGCTAATCAGTTTGTATATCCTATGGAATTCAAACTTTCCTTTTTCAAGAGAGACAGGGCCTACAGCTAGCCATCCACCATTAACAGGAACATCAAATCCACTTGCACTACTTTCAATAAAAGAATTTTTATTGCGCTTTTTATTTATTTTTTCCCCAAAACTCTTATCCCACGGAAAGGTGACGTAGCGTGCTTCCATTCTAGAAACCCGGGGGCTACTAACAGACTCCAAACCTAGAAATTGTCCAGCATAATAAGGTTGGCAACTATCATAGTAATCCCTGAGAGGTGAATCACCGTAATGCTGACAACTACCCGCTAATATCTTTTTTGCCGTTATGGAAAAAGGATGATGCGTACCGGCGCCACAGGGAAAAGCCATCAAATTTAAAGACCTGAGCTTGTCAACACCGATACTAACTTTTATCATGCAACCCGGAGCTCTAACTACAGCTCCAAATGGATCGACAGGGAGATCTGAAAAATCCACAGTAACGCTATCGTAACGGCCGATAAAAAACCTCCGCTTAAAATTATAGAACCCCCCTTCCACTAGGCTAGTTACGTACCTTCTACTTATTCCTGGAAAAAAAATCATTTTCCTTAATTTCCTCTACCATAGCCTGCATTATCTTTAAATCACCCAAGGGATATAGATCCTATAAAAATTAACTCCACCCAATAATTAAATTCATCATTAACATTAAAAAAAATAACACCTCTTAAAAAGCCGAAATTTAACGCAAACATTTATAACACCTACTGATCGCCTATCGAATTAAGCATGCTCGCTCATATTCCTAAAAGTTTCATTACTGTCAACTAACTCTTCGAAGGTGCCAAATACAATAGTTTTACCCTTTTCAATGATATAAATTCGATCGCACTGTTTTACCGTAGACAAGCGGTGCGCAATAATAATGATGGTTTTCTTGCCAGCGAAATCATGAATGGCATCCATCACAAGCTTTTCTGTTATACCGTCCAGTGAGCTAGTAGCCTCATCCAACACCAGTACGTCGGCATCGCTATATAAGGCCCTGGCAATACCGATGCGCTGGCGCTGCCCTCCGGAAAGTTGAACACCACGCTCTCCAACGCGGGTATCAAGACCATCCGGTAGACTCTCTAGCAGTTCATCCAGATAAGCCATGTGGGCTGCTCGTTTGACAGCAACCTCGTCGATCTCTTCCGGCGGTGAGCCAAAAGCGATATTTTCCCGGATACTAGAATCCGCAAGGAAAATACTCTGTGGCACAAACCCAACACTATTTTGCCAAGCACGCAAACTCAGGTCCGTCAGCGTTTTACCATCCACCTTAAGGGAACCCTCCTGTGGCAGCAAGAGCCCTAGCAACACATCAATAGCTGTGGACTTACCTGATCCAGAGGCCCCGACAAGGCCGATTATATGGTTGCATGATATGTCCAGTGTCAAACCATCGAGTGCTTTTACATCTTTGTCAGGATAACTGAAGTGGATGTTATCAAGCGTAATACTCTGCTTAGGAGGAAGCTTGCCAGCTTGAGCTGCAGACTGCCCTTGGCTGGCATGCTGGCTGGCCACAAGATCCATCTCCATCAAATCAAATGAGGCGATATTGCCTTTTATCTTTGCCAGACTCGCATACATCTGCTGAAAAGCGGGCAGTAATTTAAAGCCCGCTAGAGCGTAGATTGAAAGAATCGGTAGTATGTTTCCCAAGTTACCCTCATGGACAGCAAGCAAATATAATACTAGAGAAATAACCGCACCAAAGGCCAGCAACTCCATGGCGTAACGAGGAACCAGGGCCAGCCCGTTCGTCATACCTTTAGCACGCCCCAACTGGAGACTAGCGGCTTCGAATCGACGATTAAAATCTGCCTGACGACCAAGTAATAGAGTATCCTTGATGCCACCAAAACCTTCATTCATCAGCTTGAAGCGCAGCCGATTAGTGGTTGAAACTGTTTCGCCATTATAATCAAGGCGCCGTCGAACAGTTCGGAATAATGCCCAATATGCGGTACTAAAGAGCACCAGGCCAGTGATTGCAACCAGTGGATTGAATATAAAAATTGCTGTTGCCATGACAAACGAAAGCACTCCTTTCGCATTCATCTTCATTAATGGCTGAATGACATTGTCGGTAATCCGCGTAGTTTCCTGAGCAATCTTATTGGTCAGCTGACTGCTGCTTCCACTGGCGTGAAAGAGCCATGGTTGTTGCATGTAGTGGCGAAAGAGTCGGTTGGATAGCTCCGCGCCCACTTGCTGCGCGTAGAGAGCAAGCCGCCAAGTGACATAGATAGATATCGCAGCGGCAACTGAAAGCACTATCAGAACCGCAACACCGAGCCAGAAAAGAAACTGCTGGGGACTTTCCAAGCCACTGTTCTTATAGACCTTAGCAAGAATACCTCCATCCTCTAGGTGACTAATGTCACCCACTACAGCCATGAAGGGGCCAATCGCGACCACTCCCGCAACTTCTGCGAAAGCCATTAATACAACGAGAATTTGTAGACGGAGGAGTTTCTTGCGTTGCTCATCTGTCAGCAACTTCCAAAGGCGTCGAACACGTTTCAGCATGTAAAAGCCTATACCTATATATGCAAAGAGAAAATTTTATTTAAGACAAGATAAAAGTTCGATCGCAACCACCATTGGACTGATGATGGATTTAGTTATCACTTCCTTGCCACCGTGCATTTTTTGATGGGTTATAAAAGTCTTCAATCTGACTGATAGAAATAATCCTGTATCGACTTTAGCTGATAGGTGGCATGCTGAATTTCATCGCCATATCCGCTAAGTGCATAATCTTTTGCACTTAGCTCTACAACTAGGCATATGCTTAATGTTTTGAGCGACCTGGAAGTCGCTACGTATAAGAAGACGTATCTTGTCATATTCGATGGCAAACTCGAAATATCTCCACCATCAAGTGCGACCAGCAAGAGAAGGTTCGCAGAGCAACCCGGAAAAACCGGGATCCGGCAATGCTCCCATTAAAGGAATAGTACCAAAGCATCTACCCCTTTTAGAGCAACTTCTTTGGTTCTTCATGACTGATTTTTAATAGCAGCGAGGCCGTGCACTACGCCATACTATGGGCAACATCTACCGCCACAAGGGCGGATATCAATGATTATCAGCAGCCCTTGCATTTACCAAGTGATGGTTTCTGCCACCGCCAATCAGCGGTACTGATATTGGTAGTGACCATAGTATCCACCGGCTGTTGAGGGGTTAAGCTCGACTGCATTGAGAACGGCACCACGAACATGAATACCGCTGTCTTCCAGCCGTCGCCTAGCAGCTTTAATTTCACCAACGGGGTTCTTTTCGAAACGAGCCACCAGCAGATTAGTGTCACAGAGTTTCCCGACAACACTAGCATCCGTGACTGCTAAAACCGGAGGCGTATCCACCAACACCAGGTCAAATCTTTCACTGAGCGACTCCATGGCCGCTACAAGGCGCGACTGCATAAGTAGCTCGGAAGGGTTGGGGGCCACCCTGCCGCGACTGATCACATGGTAATTCTCGATGCCGGTAGGTCTTATAATGTCGTCAAGGTCGCACTGGCCTGCCAGATAATCGGATAGCCCGAGGCTGGCTCCCAGTTTGAAAGCACGATGCAGATACCCCTTGCGCAGATCTGCATCTACCAGCACGACCGCCTTACCAGCCTGGGCAAACACTGAAGCCAAGTTGATACTAAGGAAGCTTTTGCCAACCCCAGGACTGGAACCTGTGATCATGATGCGATTATTGCAGCCCTCCAGCAGGGCAAAATGAAGGCTGGTGCGCAGCCCACGAATCGCCTCGACACTCAGGTCGGCAGGGTCGCATTCGGCTAGTAGCCCTGTCATTACACTCTTGGCTTGCCTCAAGCCTTTGCGTCTTACCCGCTTGCTCAGGCGTGCCTGGGCACTGGAAAGTGGAATTGAGGCATAGACCGGGATGCCCGCGGATTCGATCTGCTCTGGCGAGGTCACACCACGACGCATCAACTCCCGCAATAGTACCAAGCCAACGCTCAGCACAAGACCCAGAAGCGTTGCCAGAATCAAGATGCGGCTGCGGTTGGGGGCCACCATGCCACTAATCATCGCCCGATCAATGATGCGTACATTGCCGATAGTACCCGCCTTAGCCACTTGGAGTTCCTGAATTTTATTGAGTACATTAACGTAGATCGCCTGCGTTACTTCCACGTCACGTGTACGGCGCACCACTTCCTGCTGGGCAGCAGGCAACTCGTTCACCCGTTCATTGAGCGCAACTCGCTCATCCCGTAAATGCTCTTTCTGGCGCAACAACGCTTGGTAACTGGGATGCCTGTAAGTAAAACGCTGTCTCAGCTCCTCTTCTTGGAATTCGAGTTCGTTTAGTCGGCGATCGATATCGATATAACGCTCAATGGTGGCCGACGCTTCAGAGGAAAGGTCTACACTGTCGAGTTCAGCCCGATATTGGTTTAGGCGTGCCTCGGCTGCAGATAGCTGACTTTGCAACTCTGGTGCTTGATCTTGCAGGAATTCAAGGCTCTGGTCAGCCTGGGCCGACTGCCTCTCAACGTTCTGAGTGAGGAAGGTATCAGCCACGGCATCAAGAGAGCGCACGATCTCGCGCATATCAGTTCCAACCAGGGAAAGTCGCAGCACACCGTTTGCGGCCCCATTTCCGGCTGCTTCAGATATCATTAACCTTCCGCCAAGCGAGCGAACGGCGACATCGCGGTTTCGCTTGATAAGCTTAAATTGCGCACCAGGGGGAGCATTGAACGATTGGATGCGTAGCTCAAGCTCCCCATCCAAAAAAGTGCTGACACTACCAACAACGCCCTCCCCGATAGGTTCGTCATCAATCAGAATGCGATACCTATCATTATTGCTTCGCTCCACGGTAATACTCTGCCCGCGCCGGCGCTCCGCCATTTCGAAACGTGCTACCTCAATACTCTCCCCTCCCCAGATATAAGGCATTCTTTCCATAAAATCTGGTTCAGGAATACCACTGCGAAGAACATAATCACCGATGATCGGTAGGGTAATGGGGAAATCCGGGCGCGGAATGCCACGGCGCACAATGTACTCACCAATAATGGGAAGCGTCACGGGTTCGATTATCGTGTCTCGCCCAACCCGGTCAACAGCTTGCCCTAGTACCATCCTAGACTGGAGGATCTGGACCTCGGCCGACGTATTTGAGTCGCCAGCAACACCCAGCACGTTACTCAAGTCACCCAGGGGGCTCACGTTTGAACGGCGCTCAACTTGGACCAGAGCATCCGCTCGGTACACAGGAGTCGCCAGCATTCCATAAGCGATACCGTACATTGCTGCAACGGCCGTCAGGCAGATAATCAGCCACTTATGCTCAACAAGCATGCCGAACATGCGACCAAGATCTATTTCTTTTTCCACGGGCGCTTGAGGAGTAGTTTCGGTCATCTTTATGCTTCATCTAAGATAAAGGAGAAGAGCCCCATCGCTTCCTGAGGCACTGATACAGTGGCTGATTATCTACTGTAAATGCAGCCAGGCATAAATGTACTCATCGACTGATTTCCTATTTCCACGCTACCGCCCCAAGGTGCATACTGGCGGGTCCCTGAAGCCATTATCATCGGTAATTTTTAAAAAAATCTTAACGGAATATCTAATTTTTCTTGGCATAGGGCCATGATGCCACCATTTGCCACGACCCTACCCATCATGACTTACAATTATAAATACTTACTTTCACAAGCTTACAATCCTGGTAGATTTACGCATCATGATTTTTTTAACTTTAAAAAAATTAAAATCTAGTCATCCCTTTAGTTTATATGACTAGATTTCTAATACTATATGACTAGATACCTATTAATTAATTATGGAACTGAGATGCTAAGCAATAGGTTGGAACATCCTCAAGGTCCATGAAGGTCTGCTTGTGGTCTTCGAGCAGAGCATCTAATACTTGACGAAGGCATTGGCTTTTCAAATAAAATTGGCCGCAGAAAATTAAGTGCCACCACCAAATACTTGCTTGTATTCTGATGTAAGCTCGCCAATAGATTGTTGTCGTGTGGGTAGTCCAGCCCTGGCTTCTGGCTAGGCTAGGCTAGGCTAGGTGGCACCGGCGACGAGCGATAGGAGCGTAGGCAACCTTCTGTCAGGCCACAAACCGCTACTGCTGGAGGGGGTAAATAGCGGAAAGCAGGATACGAGGTTAAGCTTGACATGACAACCTAGGTTAACTACACATATAATACTTAATATACCATGGCATGGCTTCCATTATTCCATCAAAAATAGCATAGGTCGGATTATAACCAAGAAGTCGCTGTGACTTAGTAATGTCTGCCTGTGAGTGGCGCACATCACCCGGCCTAAAATCACCATGTACAGGTGATTTATCATAACTAACACCATGTGAAGATAGCACTTCAACTAGATAGGTGAACAACTGGTTCAAGGTAGTACGCCCCCCAACGGCCACATTATAGACACCTCCCTGACCCTTGCTTTTTGCAACAGCCGCAAGAAGATTAGCCTGAACTGCATTCTCTACATAGCAAAAGTCGCGACTAGTTTCACCATCTCCGTTAATAAAAAGCGTATCTCCTGTCATCATCGCTCCTGCCCACTTGGGTATCACCGCCGCATAAGCGCCATTGGGATTCTGACGTTTGCCGAATACATTAAAGTAACGCAGCCCTGTCGCCTTAAAGCCATACGTACCGGCAAAGACATCGGCATACATCTCATTCACCACTTTGGTAACTGCATATGGAGAAAGCGGCTTGCCGATACGCTCTTCTATCTTCGGTAGTGCTGGGTGATCGCCATAGGTGGAACTAGAAGCGGCATAGACGAAACTCTTAACTCCTGCGTCTTTAGCGGCAACAAGCATGGTAAGCTGGCCTGTGATATTCGCAGCATTGGTGGCGATGGGGTCGGCAATAGAGCGGGGCACAGAGCCTAGAGCTGCTTGATGCAGCACATGATCAACCGGCTCACCTTCTATATACATAGCTTCTCGGCAGGTTGCCAAATCGCAAATATCGCCTTCTACAAACCGAAATCGCTTCCACTGATCTTCTGTAACCAATGTCCTCACTTCATCCAAATTAGCCTGAAAACCGGTTGAAAAATTATCTAGGCCGACCACTCGCTGATCAAGCCTGAGTAGCGTTTCCAATAAATTACTTCCGATAAATCCCGCGCAGCCAGAGACCAACCATGTATGCGGATAGGCCTTAAGATTTATAATAAGATCTTGATAATAGCTCATACCACCCCTTTCTTGATTACGCATATGACTCAGCCAACTTTGGCAGCCTGTAAAGTATCGATAGCACCTGCACTGCCACTGTCATCCACCGCGAGAATATGGCCTTGACGTCGTGATGCCGCGTGAGGCGGCACTCGAATATGACGAGGTAGTACGGGAAATGCACCCCACAGATGACATGGTAGATCTCGATAATTGAACACTTAATGTTTCCTAACGGGGTAACGCCCCAGTTAAAATCTGGATACATCATTCGGACATGCTCAGCCCTTTTGATGTAGCGTTCATGGCCGCAGGCGGAGGTATAAAACCCTCTAATAAATTGAGGCCCGATACTGCTGATCAGGTTCCCAAGCTCAACAGCCTGTCGGGCATCGCGTGATATCTCCGTATGAGTGCAGCAGCTCGCATGTTGAAACTGAACATTCTGAAGCGCTGTGACGCTAGGCTGACACTCGTTCAGCAGAGTGATATCCGAAAATCCGGCGGACACCGGCAATAGCGTGTCATTCGAGCAGGGGACATTAGTGAGTGAGGCCTGATGGCAGCAGCAATGACATAGGAAAAGCCCTTGCGAAACCCGGTAGCCGTCAGTGTTACCAAAAGCTGATGACAAAAAAGCTGTCGGCAAGCGACTCAAGAAAGTGACCGCCAGATACGGCACCTCCGGGTCGTGCTGCTGGCAAAACACCGGAAGCGACGGGCTGATCTGGTTCTGGATATGCCTCCCTGCCATGAAGCTCACTCCCCCTCCCTGAATGTACTTTAACCATAGTCCAGGCTGACGAGATGGTACCCACTCAACTTGAACAATCAGGCTTTTTTTACGCTTAAGCCACGTATCAGCTCCTTGTGTATGGTCGAGCGATTCTAGGGCTCTCTCAGCGTAAGCAAGCGCCAAACACCGCTTGTCAGTGATCAGTCGTTGTGCTGCCAGTGGTGGGGCAGAAGCTTGTGGATCTGGCTGACCTTGTGTGTCGGTAGCCGTTCCAGCACGTCCTTCAGGTAGGCATAAGGCTCGTGGCCGTTGAGCTTGGCGCACTGGATCAAGCTCATGATGGTAGCGGCGCGTTGGCCACTGCGCAGTGAGCCGGCGAATAGCCAGTTGGAGCGACCGAGCGCCCAAGGGCGAATCAGGTTTTCGACCCGGTTGTTATCAATAGGTAGTCGGCCGTCATCCAGATAGCGCGTCAACGCCGCCCAACGCTTCAGGCTGTAGTCCAGCGCTTTCGCCGTCGCCGAGCCATTCGGCACCTTTTCTCGGTGAGCCAGCATCCAGCGGTGCAGCGTGTCGGCGAGAGGTCTGGCTCGAGTGTCGCGTAACCGCTGGCGTTCTTCCTCGGTCAATGACTGGGCCTCGCGCTCTAGTTGGTAGAGCTGGCCGATCAGCTCGATGGCCTGCTCGGCGATCTGGCTCTTGCCGGCCACATGCAGATCGACGAACTTGCGCCGCGCATGAGCCATGCAGCCGATCTTGGTGACGCCGTTGGCGAAGCTTTGCTTGTAGCCGCTGTAGTCGTCGCAGACCAGCTTGCCCCGCCACTCGCCGAGGAAGTCGCGGGCATGCTGACCGCTGCGTCCCTCGCTGAAGTCGTAGACGACGGCCTTCAGGCTGGCGTAGGGCGTGGTGGCGTAAGCCCAAAGGTAAGCGCGATGTGTCTTCTTCTTGCCCGGGGCCAGCATCGGCACCGGCGTCTCGTCGGCATGCAGCACGGGTTCTTCGCGCAGTAGGTCCTGCAGCGCATCGGTCAGCGGTTGGAGTCGAATGCCACAGATCCCGACCCACTCGGCCAAGGTGGAGCGCGGAATCGCCACGCCGGCACGAGCGAAGATCTGCTCCTGGCGATACAGCGGGAGGTGATCGGCGTATTTGGCGATCAACACCTGGGCCAGCAGGCCGGCGGTGGGGATGCCCTTGTCGATGATCTGCGCCGGCATCGGCGCCTGGATCAGCATCTCGCAGTGATCACAGACCCACTTGCCCCGGATATGGCGCTCGACATGGAATACGCCCGGCGTGTAGTCGAGCTTCTCGCTGACCTCCTCGCCGATCCGCCGCAGCTGACAACCACACGGGCAGTGATCATTCTCTGGGTCATGGTGAATCTCGATGCGCGGCAGTTCGGGAGGCAAAGGGGCGCGCTTGGGCGTCTTCTTGGGCGCCGATGACGCATCGGTCGTGACCAGGTCTTCCAACTCAGTCTCGATGGCGGCGATGTCGGCATCCACCCCATCCTCCAGCAGACTGATCTGCAGAACGTTGAGCTGCTCGCTGCGCTTGCCGAAGGCGTGTCGCTTGAGCAGCGCCATTTCATAGGTCAGCTTCTGATTGACCTGCTCGCTGTGGCGGAGCGCTTTATCCTTTTCCTCAACCTGCGTAATCAGCGTTGCCGCCAGGTGGCGGAGCTGATCGGGAGAGAGCTGAGACAGGTCGGGAGGCATGTTCATTCGCTGAGTATGCCAATCTGCCGAGGGGAGTGGGATTGGCACTTCAGCGAATAGCGGGCCGGGAGATTCTGTGCCTTACCAGGCTCGGTATGTCAGACCACCGAGATCACGCCACCGGCGCCAAGGCGTTGCCAGGGTAGGCCCTGAACCAGCGCCGTGACCTGCTCTGGGCAGAGCTCGACGCGATCACCGTACCGGTGGCTGGCCCAGTGGAACTTGCCCTGGTTCAGACGCCGGGCGCACAGCCAGATGCCCAGGCCATCGTGAACCAGCACCTTCATACGGTTGCCGCGCCGGTTGGCGAACAGATAGGCACAGTGCGGTCGGGCGGCACCGAAGACCTTCACTACCCTGGCCAGCGCCGTATCCGGGCCGGCGCGCATATCCAACGGCTCCGTCGCCAACCAGATCTCGTCGATGCGGATCATGCGAGCAGCTCTCGGATCAGGGATCGACACGCGTCGGCCTCCGAGGCAGGCCACTCGATGACCATCGGGCCGTTGGGGTGCGGGATCGTGAGGCGAATACGGTCCGTCACCTGATGTTGGCGAGCGACCGGTAATGAGGCACTGGCCATGGGCACCGGCACAAACGCCGGTGCTTCTGGCGCGACAGTTCGCTGGCGGGCGGCGCGGATCCACTTGTGGACCAAGTTGGCATTCAGGCTGTGCTCCAGGGCAACCCCGGCCACGGAGGCACCTGATTGCTGGCAAGCCTCAACGATTCTTGCCTTGAACGCGGTGGTGAAGCGACGACGCTTCCGAGGGGCTTCCGGTACGCTTAAGTCAGTCATGGTAGGTGTCCACTTATTAATAGGTGGGCACCTACTGTGATGGAATTCAGGTACTTTCGGCAGATGGGTTAACCGGCCGGTTACCTCTCAGCGACCTGCTGCCAACGTTAGCTGTGATCACACCAGCTGTGACCCTGATGCGAGACTGCTGACCGCACAACCTCTATATCCCTTGCAACGCCCCATCCCATCAACCTCCGGCTTGAACGGTACATGGGTAACAGGCCAAACAGCCCGCGCACTTTCGAACGCTAAATTCATATCGTCGACGGTGACGAAGACAGTACCGAGATATCTTCTCACTGGCCTATCAAGCCCAAAAACAAAGTAGCCCGGCACAAGTCCGGGCTACTGGTACCATGAGATGAATCCAAGAGTCACCCTGGAACGTAGCCCCGAGGGTTCTGCTCTTGCCAACGCCAAGTGTCATGCAACATTGCCTCTAGCCCGCGCTCAGCACGCCAACCAAGCTCACGCTCGGCCTTGCCGGCATCAGCCCAGAAAGCAGCGAGATCACCGTCACGCCGTGGGGCTATGCGGAAGGGGACCGTCTGTCCGGTCACGCGCTCGAAGGTATTCACCATCTCTAACACCGAGATGCCATGTCCTGTTCCCAGGTTATAGATACGCACGCCAGCGTGCTGGAGGCTCGAGAGTGCTGCCACGTGCCCAGCTGCCAGATCCATTACATGTAAGTAGTCTCGAACACAGGTGCCATCATGGGTGGGGTAATCATCCCCGAAAATCGCAAGCTCCCTACGGCGCCCCACCGCCACTTGGGCAATGAACGGCATCAGATTATTAGGGATTCCCTGGGGATCCTCACCAATCTCACCTGAAATGTGCGCCCCGATAGGGTTGAAGTAACGCAGCAATGTCACCATCCAGCGCTTGTCGGCACAACATAGATCAGAAAGCATCTGTTCGACCATTGCCTTGGAGCTACCATAAGGATTGGACGTGCGCCCGCGCAGCATGGTCTCCATGTAAGGAACCGGAGCATCCTCACCATAGACAGTGGCCGAAGAGCTGAACACCATGCGATGAACACCGGCTGCCGCCATGGCTTGGCACAGTACCAGTGAGCCATGCACGTTGACGTCATAATAGGCCAGCGGCTTTTCGATGCTCTCGCCCACCGCTTTCAGTCCAGCGAAGTGGATCACTGCCTCGATCGAGTGCTCAACAAATAGCTCGTCTAGCAATGCCCGATCGCGCACATCGCCTTCGATGAAGCAGATGGCCTTGCCTGTAATTCCCTCTACCCGATGCAGCGCCTCGCGGGAACCGTTGACCAAGCTATCCAGTACAACGACCTCATGCCCTCCCTGTAATAACTCTACGACGGTATGAGTGCCGATGTAGCCTGCCCCACCTGTGACCAATATTGTCATTCCCTAGCACTCCTTTCCCTTAGAAATGAGTCACCCTCTGCTTCGTAGGCGACGAAAGCATCATCACGGATCGGGGCGAGCAGCCAACGCACCGCCAAGACCATCGGCCTGAACAAGCACGGTTAACGGCCACTATTCCTAAACCTCACAGGCCACCTGCACAGGCGCCGAAGCCAACTTGAAGCTCTGTTTAGTCAGGCCCTTGGTATGTAAGAGCGTAGCTATGCCAGCACCCAATGGGAAAGCACTTTGTAAAATAATGTATCTTGGTCGAAAATTGCTTCCGGGGTCCTTCAGCGAAGCCGGATGAGAGGATCACCCTTGGCAGTGATCTTACCCAGCAATCGTGGACACCGATCTAAGCGATCATTTGGGCCTCGAAGGCCTCTGGGCTGATCATCCCAATCGCACTGTGCCGGCGCTGCCGGTTGTAGCCTATCTCGATGTACTCGAACACTTGCCGCCGCATGGCATTCCGGGTTTCGAAACGCTCACCATGGATCGCCTCAACCTTCAGGCTATGGAAGAAGCTCTCGGCACAGGCGTTGATGCTCCTATGTGTGTCAAGTCGTGTATTCTGCCAACTTGGGGCCATGCTGGAGGAGCCGGTAAACCTCACGAATGATGTAACGCTTGAGGCACCTGACGATATCCCGTTTTGTTTGGTTCTTCGCGCGACATATGCTTTGGTAAGTTCATGGCTTCGCATACGCACAATCGCTACGCGATACATGGCAGCATTGAGCTGCCTGTGGCCGCCTCTGTTAATTCTATACCGGCCCGATGTCATGCCTGAGGAGGCGGGGATGGGACTGACGCCTGCCAGCTTCGCCAATGCCGCTTCAGACTTGATCCGTTCGGGGTTATCCCCCACAACAATCAATATCTCTGCTGCAATGTGAGTACTGATTCCATAGGCTTCCACGAGCTGAGGCACAGCCTTTTGCACAAGATTGTGAATCATTCTGTCCAGTGATCTGGCTTCCTCATCCAGAAAGAGCCAGCGCCGAGACAGAGTTCGAAGCACATGCCTAATGCTGCCTGTCGTATCCCTCAAGGAGCCGGTTCTTAGCCTGGCGAGCATGCGCGCGAGGGTGACGGGCGTTTTGCCCTCAGCACTGGCTCGCAGATCATCCGGCGCGTGGATCAGCATCGCTTTCAGGGTCACCATCGACGCTGTGCGTGCCTTGACGGCCGTGTCATATGCTACCTTGAGCTGCCGAACCATCTCGGCGGTACCACTGGCTACCTTGAGTATGGCGGTCGCAGCACCAGACAGAACAGCACGGGCAGCATTCTCAGCATCCAGGGTATCGGATTTGCCGTTAAGCCGTCTGAGGCGGCGATCCGGACGACTGACCTCGATGACAGGAATATCATG
Organism: Halomonas salinarum; assembly: GCF_012062845.1. Taxonomy (GTDB): domain Bacteria; phylum Pseudomonadota; class Gammaproteobacteria; order Pseudomonadales; family Halomonadaceae; genus Onishia; species Onishia salinarum. Next base: position 6,114 of record NZ_WWNB01000030.1, on the reverse strand, counting down.
CTGACGAACGAAGGAAGTCAGTCAGTGAGGCCCCGTATGATCCGGTTCCTTCAATGCCAAAGGCAATGATCCGGCCAAATGAGCCCGCCCAGGCCAGCAATCTCTCAAATCCGTTACGATCCGCGGAGACCGAAAGTGTTGATTGTAGGCCTGCGGTTGTATCCAGTACGGCAGCAACATGGGCATGCTTATGTGTATCCACACCGACGACAATATGGCCGGAAGGTGCAACCTCAGGCAATGATAGACCAGTCATGACAGCCTCTGAATATGTCGGATTATTTCATCCAGAGCCGGCAAGCGGACAGGACTGTCAAGAGATATAAGTCTCCAGGCTCCTATTATTAAGTCACAGCTCAGCCGGGCTGGATCAGGTGCCCGGCCCGGGGCTGACAGATCAACGAAAAGGCATGCAATGGCCAATCGTAAACAAGGGTCAAGCCACCAAGGCTAGGTCTTCCGGATCTATAATGAATCCGACTCGGAAAGACTGACAATCGTAGCAATTGCCTTTGGCGCTCATGCTGCACGTGAGTTCATATTTCATGAGCAGTGTCTGGTACAGAGTTGAGCAATATTGGCTGCCGCGATCGGAATGGGTAATCACTCCCTGGGGCGACTTTCGCCGCGACAACGCCATTTTGAGGGCGTCACCAGCCAGATCCGCCGTCATCCGTTCACCCATGGCCCATCCGATCACTTTTCGCGAGTAGAGATCTATCAGCACCGCGCCATCCCTCAGAGGTCGCCAAGTACGTGATGTCGCCGACCCATTTCTGGTTGGGCGCCTTGGCGGTAAAGTCTTGTTCCAGCAGGTTAGGGGCCACCGGCAGAGAGTGCCTCGAGTTCGTCGTCGCCTTGAACTTGCGTGCCGCCTTGGCGCGAAGTCCCTGGCGTTGCAGGCTAGCGGCGACCGACTTGCGGTTCACGGACAGACCGTCGTCGATGAGATCCAGTACCAACCTGGGAGCGCCTGAGCGTCCTCTCCGCCGCTGGAAAACCTCCGCCACTCGCTGGTCGAGAACAGCCTGCTGACGGCGCCTCAGGGAGGGTGTGCCACCCCGTTTACACCCGCCATAGTAGCCACTGCGCGCGACGCCAAGCGCCTTGCGCATTAGCTGGATGTGGAACGTATGACTATGGCCGTGGATGAAGGTGTACTTCACTTCAGGTTTTTCGCGAAGTACACCGCCGCTTTTTTTATGATGGCCATTTCCTCCGACATTTCAGCGAGTTGCCGCTTCAGCCGGGCGTTTTCTTCCGCTAGTGATTGCTCACGCTCAGACGAGCTCTTTTTCTGCTGAACCTTGGCGCGCCACTGGTAAAGCTGGCTGGGCTGTAACCCCAGCTCACGAGCAGCGGCGATGACGCCTACGCGATCAGCGAGGGAAAGCGTCTCCTCGCGATAGGCATCGGAGTAATGGGTACGTTGTTTCTTCATCGGAGTAGCTTGCCTGGCCATAGGACACCTCGTTCAGTGTACTTCTTTAACGGGATGTCCACTGTTGTTGGGCAAGATCACATAATAGCTAACAAACCTGAGAGGAAAGCACGATGATCGATGAAACTGACAAGCGTCACCTGGAGCGTTGTCCCCCACTGTCACGCTAGTTGGAGTATCGGTGGCTGTTAGACTCTGAACCATATGGGGCGTAATGAGGTTCCGATGAAGTACTCCGACGAACGCCGAGAAGCCATCCTCAAGAAGCTGCTCCCGCCGCATAACCGCACGGTGGCGGAGGTAGCCCAGGAAGAAGGCATCTCCGCGGCGACGCTGTACAACTGGCGCAAGAAGGCTCGACAAGCGGGTCGCCTCCTGCCTGACCAGAGCGATGACCCCGAAGGCTGGAGCTCGCAGGACAAGTTCCACGCCGTCCTGGAGACGGCGGCCCTCAGTGAAGCCGAGCGCGCCGAGTACTGCCGGCAGCGCGGCCTCTACCCCGAGCAGATCCAGCGCTGGCGGGCGAGCTGCGAAGGTGCCAACAACCGTAGCGATGCCGCCTCGAAGCAGGTAAGCGAAGCCCGCAAGGCGGAGCGCCAGGAGAACAAGGAGCTCAAACGTGAGCTCCGCCGCAAGGAGGCGGCTCTCGCGGAAACCGCTGCGCTGCTGGCGTTGAGAAAAAAAGCCCGAGCGATCTGGGGGGACGAGGACAAATGATCAGCACTTCAGATCGCCAGGACGCCGTAAAGCTGATCGATGAGGCCCGCGCCGAAGGGGCCCGCCTGCAGACCGCCTGCGCAGAGCTCGGCATTGGTACCAACACCTACCGTCGTTGGGTGCGGGGAGATCAGGCCGCACGGCCTGAGGCCGTGCGGCCTGTCCCGCGCCACGCGCTGTCGCCGGAGGAGCGTCTGCAGGTGCTGGAAATCTGCCATCGTCCCGAGTTTGCCAGCCTGCCGCCCGGGCAGATTGTACCGCGGCTTCTGGACGAGGAAGGCCGCTACGTGGCGTCAGAATCCAGCTATTACCGCATCCTCCGGGAGCATGGCGAGCAGCACCATCGTGGCCGCACTCGTGCCCCACGCCCCAAGGGCGATCCGCAGCGGCACCGTGTGACACGTTCCAATACCTGTTGGAGCTGGGATGTGGTGCGCCACGAGGCGCCTTGGAAACGTGCAGTGATGAAAGAGCACTGCCGTTGGTCTGTCGCAGCAGACCAATAGAAGCTGAGGGCAGCTCGACCTCCGGTACGGGAGCAAGAGCGGCAAGCAGCCCTGACAACGCGGAGTCGTGCCGGCACTACCAGACGGTGCGGGCTCTGCTAGCGAGACAGGACGGTGTACGAGAGGAATCCGTGCCATAAAGCCCCTCAAGAGACATCCACCCGCTCTAACCTGGTAGATGTGGGCGGGGTTGCGGTGCGTATCCCGGCCGTTTGGGGAGAACTCGTCCTCCGAAGTACATCGGCGGTTGACGAGGCCATGGTGAAGGCCTGCGGCGTAACCATGGTGAAGCCGCTGGGGCATAGCGGGGCACCAAGCCTGACAAGCGTTTCCAAGGTGAACGTGGGAACCCCGTCGTCGGTCCCTCACCGTCATGCGGCGGTAGGGAAAGCGCGTAGCCAGCCGGTACTGACGATGGGGGGCGGAGGACCCGTAGTAGTCTGAGGATGGGAAAGCCGTCCACATGGCGAAGGGGTCCAGCAAGGTTGCATGCCTAATGGAATTCAAGGAGGTCGTCGGTGAATACTGATGCACTGTGGCCCAGCCTGATCGTGGCAGAGTCACGGGTACTTGGATTCCAGAAGAAGCTGCACCAGTGGGCACTGGCGGATAGCCAGCGCCAATTCGATGATCTGTTTAACCTGGTTTGCGACCCGGCCTTCCTGATGGTGGCCTGGCAGCGTGTCAGGGGGAACAAGGGAGCGCGAACCGCCGGCGTGGACGGTGTCGCCCCTCGCAGTATTGGGGACGATGCCACCAGCCTGCTGAAATCGCTACGAGCCGAGCTCAAGGCACAGCAGTTCAGGCCCATGCCAGTCCGCGAGAAACGGATTCCCAAAGCCAACGGCAAGTTTCGGCGACTGGGGATACCGACGACGCAGGATCGCGTGGTTCAAGCCACCCTGAAGCTGGTACTGGAGCCGATCTTCGAAGCGGATTTCAAGCCATGTTCGTATGGCTTCCGTCCGCATCGGCGCGCCCAGGACGCCATTGCCGAGATTCACTTCTTCACCACCGCTCAGCGGAACTACGAGTGGGTGTTTGAAGGCGACATCCAGGCATGCTTCGACGAGATCGACCATACGGCCCTGATGGGACGTGTGCGTCACCGGATCGCCGATAAACGCGTTCTGAGGTTGATCAAGGCGTTCCTGCGGGCCGGCATCCTCCAAGAGGATCGCCAGGCACGCGCGACCATTACCGGTACGCCCCAAGGCGGAATCCTGTCACCGGTCCTTGCCAATATTGCCTTGTCCGCACTGGACGAGCACTTTACCCAGAAATGGGAGGCGCTCGGGCCGTCATGGACTCGCGCCAAGCGTCGCCGCATGGGAGTTCCCGTGATGCGGCTCGTCCGCTACGCGGACGACTTCGTCGTATTGGTTCACGGAACCCGGCAAGACACCGAAGCGCTCTGGCAAGAAGTGGCCGAGGTACTGGCTCCGGTTGGGCTACGGCTCTCACCGGAGAAGACACGAGTCTGCCATATTGACGAAGGGTTCGACTTCCTCGGCTGGCATATTCAACGCCGGCGCCGGCGAGGTCACGGCGGCAAACGAGTCACCTACACTTATCCGTCCAAGCAGAGCTTGCAGACGGTGATCGCCAAGGTGCGCTCGCTGACCCGCCGGAACAAACATCGGACTCTTGCCGACCTCCTTCACGCCATCAATCGCGTGATGCGGGGCTGGTGTCGGTACTTCCGGCATGGTGTGTCCGCCAAGACATTCAGTTACCTCGATTACTTCGCCTTCTGGCGAGTGGTCAACTGAGTGCGAAAGCGGCACCTCAAGCTGGGATGGGGAAAGCTGATCCGTCGCCACCTACCCGGTTGGGTACTACGTGACGGTCGAACCGAGATGTTCCGCCCTGGCCGTGTCGAGGTCACTCGATACCGGTATCGGGGCTCTCGGATCCCGACACCTTGGGCAAGTGAAACACTGGCATAACCTTGTGGAGAGCCGGATGCGGTGAGAGTCGCACGTCCGGTTCGGAGGGCGGGCCGGGGAAACCCACCAGCCGAAAGGTTGGCAGGGCGCCCCGGCTCGCCCCCTACACGTACTTACCGACCCAGGTGCGTGGGCAGTTCTATTACCTCTACATGATCGTCGACATCTACAGCCGCAAGATCGTCGATGCCGAGGTCTTTGACCAGGAGTCCATGGCCAACAGCAGCGAGGTCATCCAGCGCGCCGTGCTGCGCGAGGGCTGCATCAACCAACCGTTGGTGTTGCATGCTGATAATGGCTCCGCCATGAAGGGATCGACGCTCCAGGCGACACTGCAGCGGCTGAACATCACCCCGTCGTACAGCCGCCCCCGAGTCTCCAATGACAACGCCTTCTCGGAGTCGCTGTTCAGGACTTGCAAGTACCGGCCCGACTACCCAAAGGACGGCTACGAGTGCCTCACAGCGGCGCAGCAGTGGGTGACGCGCTTCGTGCACTGGTACAACCACGAACATCGTCACAGCGCCATTCGGTTCGTCACCCCGGGTGAGCGGCATGCTGGCCGTGATGATGAGGTGCTGGCAAGGCGAGATGCCATCTATGCCGAGGCGAAACGGCAACATCCCGGTCGGTGGAGCGGCTCCACTCGCAACTGGACACCGCGCCGGACGGTCTGGCTGAATCCGGACCAGGAAGCCCCGCTGGTTCAACGCGATCAGCGATTAGAAGCCGCCTGATTCCAGGTTCCAACAAGCTTGACAGGCATCGCTAGGCTCTGTCCGAAAAGTCGACGAGCGAAGGATAGACAAGGCAAAAAATCAGCGAAGAAGCGGAGTTTACAGGCAGTAAATGAGTATTTTGAGCTGGTTTTTAACACCGTATAGCCGAGCACAGACACTTTTCAGACCTGGCCTAATACTACAGTCGTAATTGAATAAGCTGCAATGCATGTGATTGATACGGAAACAATTACACGGTGAAGGATGCAGGAACTCGATCTCTGTCTCAGCATTGTTGGATGACCTGGCAGGTCAGTTAAGCCCGCTCTTTCCGCGCTCTGAAACGCGCGATCGTGCCTTACGCTACATTCAGGGGCTGCTCAGTCAGTGCGAACGCAAGAATAGCTGGCATCTTGCCGAGTGGCTCGGCGATGCCAGCCCAGATGGGGTGCAGTACCTGTTGGATCGTGCCCGCTGGGATGCGGAAGCGGCACGCGATGTCCTCCGCCAGTGGGTCATCGATACGTTGGGGGCGCCTGACGGTGTCTTGGTCCTGGACGAGACCGGCTTTGTCAAGAAAGGTCAGCACTCGGCCGGCGTGCAACGCCAGTACAGTGGCACCGCCGGTCGAATTGAAAATAGCCAGATCGGCGTCTTTCTTCTCTACGCCAGTCAGGCAGGGCATGCCTTCCTGGACCGCGCCTTGTACTTGCCCAAATCCTGGACACAGGATCGCGAGCGTTGTCGACGTGCTGGGATTCCCGATGACGTCGAATTCGCCA